>NZ_JBSWWO010000001.1:2177500-2767849 GCF_056160125.1 Thalassospira sp. ABD4_177
GTGCAACGTGCCGAGACTGTTCTGGTCACCCGGCCTTACATGCAGGTCGAAATGCGTCTTCTGAGCGCTGGGCAGGCGGTGTTTTTTAGAGCACTGACGCGCGGCGGTTTGAGCCTTGGTGATGCCTGCGCCGAAGCGCTTCAGGCCGAACCGGATTTTGATGTCATTGCGAGCTTTGCTGAATTTTTAACAACGGGCGCATTCGACGCCCGCCTGAATACCCCGAGAGGAAACGGGCATGATGACGAATAATGTACAGAACGTAATCGGCGGCTTCGCCCGTCTTGAGATGAAAATGGACGCCCTTGGCGGGCGGGATGTTGTCGGGATTGCCAGCCGCGCGCTTTTTGTGCTTTTGCTGCTGCCCTATTATTTCAACAGCGCGCTGACCAAGATTGATGGCTTTGGGCTCAGTGCCGGGGCATTTGCGCAGATCCTGCCACCGATTGCCGAGCAGTATCTTTATGATACGTCTGTCATTCCGTTCTTCCCGTGGCACTTGATCGTCTGGGCCGGAACCATTGGCGAGTTCGTCCTGCCAATCCTGATTGTGGCTGGCTTGTTCACCCGTGTTGCTGCGCTTGGCATGATCGGCTTTGTGGTTGTTCAAACTATTGTCGATGTGGCGTTTCATGGCGCAGCCCTTGGTATGCTGGCCAATGGCCTGCCGACAGAGCTGATTGATCAGCGTTTGCTGTGGATTGCACTCTTGGCTGCGATGGTCATTGCCGGCGGCGGGAAGCTGTCGCTTGATAAGGTGATGCGTCGCGTCAACCGGGTCATCAGCTAGGCCTCCAATCGGTTGCCAACCTATTTTCCGACTGCAATGTCGTCAGAGGAAGCACGTTCTGGCGACATTTTGCTTTGACGCAGGCTTGCAAGGTATTCCTGGCTGATCTCGTGCACGGCCATGATGTGCCCGTAAAGCAAGTCTTCGGCTGCCTTGACGTCGCCGCGCAGGATGGCATCGACAATGCCCTGATGTTCCTCATGCGAGGAGGCCAGTCGTGCCAGGCTTTGGAATTGGACGCGGCGGAAGGGCGCCACGCGGCGACGAACAGAGAGTGTTACATCGACCAGCACATCGTTATGGGTGCCGCGATATAGTGTGTTGTGGAATGACCGATTAAGAGTCTCGTAGTTGTCGCTATCCCCCAGACGGACCGTTTCCGCCAACTCATGATGCAGTTTTTCAAGGTTGTGGCGTTCAGTGCTGGTCATGCGTTTGGCAGCCAGGCGGCCGCATGTGCCTTCGAGTTCTGCCATGCTTTCAAACATTGCGGTCAACCGTTCCGGGGTGGCCAGCGAGACATAAACGCCGCGATTGGGGATTTTTTCTGCCAGTTCTGATGCGGTCAGCAACTGCAACGCTTCGCGCACCGGGGTGCGTGATACGCCAAACCGTTTAGCCAAAAGCGGTTCTTCCAGACGCTGTCCCGGGGGCAGCTTGCCTTTGACGATATCATCTTCCAGCGCCTGACAAAGCTGCTGGGCAATGCCGACAGGTTCGGATTGCTCGGGCGGGGTGGTGAGCGCATGGCGAAGCTCGATCATCTGGTGTTTAGGCCCTTCTTGCGAGGTTTATTTGGTTCGAATGTATACACCAATATTTGCATCAAGGCCAAGTATCTCAAGGGGTGTAAAATTTGCTTCATTTTTCCTTCCTTGAATTGCGTATTTTGTGTGCATTGAAAATGTGCGATGTGATATATCGATTAAATATTGTGCATGGTGATGTTGCCTGAAAAGACTGAAAACAAGTTAAGTTGTTGAAAAATAAGCAATGGCATGCGTGTTGCAGGATGTATACACAATGCGGAGTGCATTCCGTTGAGCTTACGTTTCACAGAAACAGCTATCTCTATCAGGGAGACATCAATGACAAATGTTAAACGGCGCGACTTTCTGACCAAATCGGCAATCGGTGCTGCCGCAACCGGTGCAGGGGTGGTTGCCGCCCCGAATATCGTGCGTGCTCAGGAAACCTTTAACTGGAAAATGACGAATGCCTATGGTCCGGGGTCACCGTTCTATGTGACCGGTCCGGGCAGTCCGGAAGATTTCTGCAAGCGTGTCACCGAAATGTCGAATGGTCGTCTGAACATTCAGCATTTTGCCGCAGGCGAACTGATTCCGGCACTTGAAGGTTTTGACGCGGTGCAGGCCGGTACGGTCGAAATGAATGCGGCCAATGCCTATTTCTGGGCGGGTAAAATCTTTGCTGCCCAGTATTTCACAACTGTGCCGTTTGGCCTGAACTTCCAGGGTGTAAATGCCTGGCTGTATCACGGCGGCGGGCTTGAGCTGTGGCATGAAGTTTATCAGCCTTATGGTCTGGTGGCCTTCCCGATGGGCAATACCGGCGTTCAGATGACCGGCTGGTTCCGTGAACCGATTGAAAGCCTTGCCGATTTCAATGGCCTGAAAATGCGTATCCCGGGTCTGGCGGGTAAGGTTTATCAGCAGATCGGCGTTGAAGTAAAACTTCTGCCAGGTGGGGAGATTTTCCCGGCCCTGGAACGTGGCGTGATTGACGCAGCCGAATTCGTTGGTCCGTATCAGGACCGCCGTCTGGGCCTTCAGAAAGCCGCCAAATATTACTACACCACCGGCTGGCATGAGCCGTCCAACGTGACCGAGCTTCTGATCAATCAGAAAGCGTGGGAAAGCCTTCCGGCTGATCTTCAGGCGATTGTCAAAAACGCCGCACAGGCCTGCAACCTTGATAGCCATTCCTGGTGTGAAGCCAATAACGCGGCTGCCTTGCGTGATCTGGTCGAGAACTTTGGCGTCACGGCCCAGACCCTTCCTGATGAAGTGGTCACCAAGCTTAAGGGGATCACGGCCGATACCCTGGAAGCCGAAGCCGCCAAGGATCCGGTCACCAAAAAGGTCCATGACAGCTTCATGGCGTTCCGTGACACCCACCGTGAATGGGCCGCGATCAGTGAAAAGCCCTATCACGGCATCATTTCATCGAAAGGCGGGATGGGCTGATATGAATTCGACCCGTACTGAACCGTTACCGGACCGTGCCTTGGGACTGGTTGTCGACATTGCCGGATGGGGGGCTGCGATCAGTGGTCTGGCCCTTGTTCTGGTGGTCGGTGGCAATGTGTTGCTGCGCTACCTGTTCAATTCGGGAAGTGTCGCGATGCAGGAACTTGAATGGCATCTGGTGTCACCAATTGCCCTGATGGGGATGGCCTATGGCATGCGACACGGCGGTCATGTGCGGGTCGATTTTCTATATGAACGTCTGGGCCCCCGGGCCCAGGCGATCATTGATCTGTTTTCTGCTGTCCTGATGGCGATTTTGGGTGGGGCATTGATCTGGTTTTCAATTCCCTATGTCGAACAATCCATCATGATGGGCGAAGGGTCACCTGATCCCGGGGGATTGCCGTATCGCTTCCTGCTTAAGGCCTTTATCCCGATCGGGTTTGGTTTGTTGCTGCTCCAGGCGATTGCGCAGGGGCTGATCAACTACCGTCAAATCGTTGCTGGCGACAGCGAACCTGCCTTGGATGCATCTGATGCGGTCACGCAAAGCGGTGCAGGAGACTAATCAGAAATGACCGGAAATGAATGGCTGGCCATCGGTATGGTCGGGGGATTCTTTGGCTTCCTCGTGCTCGGTGTGCCTGTGGCGATCTCGCTTGCGATTTCGGGATTTGCCTTTGGAATTATGGGGTTTGGCACCGGTTTGTTTAACCTGCTGCCCGCCCGTGTCTATGGCGTTGTGACCAACTACACGCTGCTCGCCTTGCCGCTTTTCATCTTCATGGGGGTGATGCTTGAAAAGTCAAAGCTTGCCGAAGAGCTGATTGACGTGATCGGCCATGCCATGGGCAGACTCAGGGGCGGTATGGGGCTTGCCATCGTTATCGTCGGTGTGCTTATGGGCGCGTCTTCTGGCGTTGTCGGGGCGACTGTTGTTACCGTTGGTTTGCTCTCACTCCAGCCGCTGATCAATCGCGGCTATGACAAAGGGGTTGCAAGCGGTGTGATTTGCGCATCCGGTACGTTGGGCCAGATCATTCCGCCCAGTCTTGTGCTGATCCTGCTTGCAGATATTTTGGGTGAATCTGTCGGGACCTTGTTTGCCGCCGCCATGGTACCGGGATTGATCTTGGCCGGGATGCTTGGGCTTTATCTTGTGTTGCTGGGTATTTTTAAGCCGGAAATGGTTCCCGCGATCCCGCAGGATGAGCGCGATGCCATGAACGCGCAGCAATTGCTGCTCAAGATTGGCAAGGTTGTTGTGCCACCGTTGGCCCTAGTATTTGCGGTGCTTGGCTCGATTGTCGGCGGTATTGCCGCTCCGACAGAGGCGGCATCCATGGGCGCGCTCGGTGCGTTGCTTCTTGCGTTGTTTACTGGGCGCCTGAATTTCACGGTGATGCGCGATGTGCTGCATGACACCCTGATCACCAGTGCAATGGTGTTCTTTATCCTGATTTGTGCCCAACCCTTTGGTCTCGCCTTCCGCGGCCTTGGCGGCGAGGGGCTTGTCCATGCCATGTTTGAATGGGTTCCCGGTGGGGATATGGGTAACCTGCTGTTCATGATGGGGGTGATTTTTGTTCTGGGCTTCTTCCTTGAATGGATCGAAATCTCCTATATCGCCCTGCCGATGTTCTTGCCGGTGTTTCAGTATAGCGGGATCGATATGGCCTGGCTTGCCATCCTGGTGGCGATGAACCTTCAGACCAGTTTCCTGACACCACCCTTTGGCTGGGCATTGTTCTTCCTGAAGGGGGTGGCACCGAAATCGGTTTCAACGGTCGATATTTATCGCGGCGTGATCCCGTTTATCGGCATTCAGGCGATCGCGCTTATCTTGTTGTTTGTCTTCCCGGAGCTGACCAGTTGGTTGCCCGATCTGATCGGGTGGTAGGCCGGACTGGAAAATAGGTATTCTACGATATGAAAAGGCGCTGAACGGAAACGCAAAACAGCGCTATGAACAATGCAGCCGGACATGCCTCATTCGATACGGGGTGTGTCCGAACGCATTATGGCAGGGAGGCCAACGCACAATGTTACGTTCAAGAACCGCACTCGGGGGCATGATGACAGCCCCGCATCATCTGGCCGCAGAGGCTGGGCGTGACATCCTGCGTGAAGGGGGCAACGCGGTTGAGGCGATGATTGCTGCCGCCGCCGCCATTGCCGTTGTCTATCCGCACATGAATGCGATTGGCGGGGACGGGTTCTGGCTGATTGCCGAGCGCGGCAAAGACCCGGTCGCCATTCGGGCGTGCGGCGGGGCGGCAGGTCTTGCAACGCCGGACTTTTACCGCGAACAGGGCCATGCCGCGATCCCGGCCCGGGGGCCGTTGGTGGCCCTGACGGTGGCGGGTGCCATTGGTGGCTGGATCAAGGCGGCCGAGGTCGCAAGTGCGCTCGGCGGCAAAATACCGCACAGCCGCCTGATGGCTGATGCGGTGCATCATGCCAAAACGGGCGTGCCGATCACGAAATCACAGGCCGAACTGACCAAAAGCAAAATGCCGGAACTCGAAAACTCTCCGGGCTTTGTTGAGACCTATGCCGCAAATGGCCTTCCGGCGGTTGGCGATGTGTTGCGACAACCTGCTCTTGGCGCGACGCTGGAGCATCTTGGCCGTATCGGGTTCGATGATTTTTATCGCGGTGATATCGCGCGCAGCAATGCGCATGGGCTTGAGGCTGCCGGCAGTCCGATCCGCCTTGCCGATCTAGAAGGCTATCACGCCAAAATCATGACCCCGCTTTCGGTCAAACTTTCAAGCGGCACGGTGTTTAACATGGTCCCGCCGACCCAGGGCGTCGCATCGCTGATGATCCTTAGTCTTTATGATCGTCTGGGGCTGGGTACCGCGCAGCGAGACGGGTTTGATCATATCCATGGCCTGATCGAGGCCACCAAACGTGCTTTTCTTAAACGCGATGCCCATATCGGCGATCCGGACCGCATGAGCATCGATCCGATGGCGTTGCTGTCTGATGAAATGCTCGATGCCGAGGCCGCCAAAATTAATATGAAAACAGCTTTGCCTTGGCCGCATGTTGCCAAGCCGGGCGATACGATTTGGATGGGCGCGGTTGACAGCAATGGCGTTGCGGTAAGTTATATCCAGAGCATCTTCTGGGAATTCGGATCCGGCGTTGTGGTACCTGAAACCGGGGTGCTGTGGCAAAACCGCGGATCGAGCTTCACGCTACATGACGGCCCCAACCAGCTTGGACCAGGGCGCCTGCCATTCCACACCCTGAACCCGGCCTTGGCGAAGCTCGATGACGGATCGGTGCTGACCTATGGCACCATGGGCGGCGAGGGGCAGCCGCAAACCCAATCGGCGATCTTTACCCGCAATGTCCTGTATGGGCAGGACCTGCAGGAGGCGGTTAGCGCCCCGCGCTGGTTGCTGGGCAAAACCTGGGGCGATGACACCACCACCCTCAAGCTCGAAAATCGTTTTGACCCGAGCCTGATCGAACAACTGAAATCCGCCGGTCACGCGGTCGAACTCGTCGGTCCCTATGAGGACATGATGGGGCATGCTGGCGGCATTCGTTTGCATAAGGATGGTGTGATGGAAGGTGCGACCGATCCAAGAGCGGATGGAGCTGTATGTGGCTGTTAGTCGTTGGTTGTGAACTACCCTTAAGAGAGATGTGAGCATGTGCTGCAATCTGTGCGCAAGTAATGTAGGGTTGATGTACCTTACTTAGTTAGCGCGAGTGAGTATGTTCAGAAAGATAAACAAGATAAAAAACTTCGGCGTTTATGCTGATTTCAATGGTACAGACCTTCCTGACTTTCAGAAGTTCAACTTGATTTTTGGCTGGAATTATTCTGGAAAAACAACCCTTTCAAGAATATTTCGCTGCGTTGAGCTAGATGAAAGGCACAAAGATTATGCTGACGGAAGTTACACCTTTGTCGATCACGCTGGTGCTGAGCATACTGTCGGTCAGACATCATCAGCAAAAGTTCGGGTGTTTAATGATGACTTCAAATTAGCAAATTTTCGTTGGGAAACGGGGAATTCTGTTCAACCCATTTTATTGCTTGGCGAAGAAAATATAGAAGTGCGTGATCGACTTAAAAAGTCAGAAGTTCGAAGCGCAGAATTGGTAGATAAGGCTACAAAGGCTGCGGAAACAGCTGATGCTCTCACAAACAAACTTAGCAGGGCCGAGACCGAGTGTGGGAACCAAATTGCCAGAGAATTAAGGATTTCTCGGTTTAATAAAACCAGATTGAGGCCGGTTTTTGCTTCATGGGGAGCTGAAATACCAGCGCCACTAAGTGATGAAGAATTTGCCGTGGAGCGAGAGCGCGCAAACTCAAGTGAAGGTCGGGAGGAGCTGCGCAAAATAAAGTTTAGGGCCTCAAGTTTAGATACGACCCAGCTAGAAGTTTCAAAGTGTCTTTCTAAAAATTTGACTGAAGTTGTTGTCGTCGAATCTTTAGTTGCCCAGCCGGAAGTTTCTGAGTGGGTCGAGAGAGGCCTTGGTCTCCACAAAGGTCTCGAACATTGCCAATTTTGTCTATCGTCTTTGAACCACGAGCGGATTTCAGAGTTGCAGGCGCATTTCTCTGATTCCTACAGCTTATACAAGGAGGAACTCCTTGATTTGCAAAAAAGTGTCAAAGGTCAGCTTTGCGAGATTGACGGCGCTCATTACGTAAAGTCAGCCTTCTTCCCCGAGTTACATGAGAATTGGGCAGAGATTGTTCAGACTCTCAAAAGCAAGAAGGATGCTTACAACAACTTCTTGGGGGCGCTTCATGCCGCGATTGAAGAAAAGATTTCGAACCCGTTTCGCAATGTTGAAGTGCCAGACAACGTATTTGATGAAGCAGAGCTTGATTTAGCAATAAATAAACTGAACGAGCTTGTTGAACGGCACAATGATAGGTCTCAAAACTTCGAAAAATTGAAAACGGAAGCAGTGGAGAAGTTACTCCATCACTATGCTTGCGATGCCATGCGTAAAGTGGATCGTGTGGCGATTCTATCTTCTGTTGATGCTTTGCGGGATGAAGAGGCGCAGGCAAAAAAGGAGTTGAAAGAGCTAACTGCTAACATCGAAGCGGACCGAGCACAGCTATCTAAAGCCCACAAGGGAGCCGAAAAGCTAAACGAGTTGCTCGTCAGTTACTTCGGTAAGAGGGACTTGCAGATCGAGGTCAACGAGAGCGACGAGTTTGAAATTGTTCGCCGTGGAAAAGTCGCAAAAAATCTAAGTGAGGGAGAAAAAACCGCAATTTCATTCTGTTATTTTATAGTCACTCTGTACAGAGAAGCCGACGATTTTTCGAACTTGGTTGTCTATATTGATGATCCAATTTCGAGTTTAGACTCTAATCATCTGTTGCATGTTAACTCATTGATTAAAAGTACGTTTTACAGCTTTGATGAGCATGCGGCGAAAGGGCAAAAGCACAATGCTCTCGTGGAGCAGCTGTTTGTCTCAACTCATAATTACGAGTTTTTTCATCTCGTTTGGGAGTGGATGTCTGGGGGGCCAAAGACGGGTTTTAGTTCTGTCTATTATATTCAGCGACAGGATACCGATGACCGTGTCTCCTCTTCAATTGTTGAGTGTCCTAAGGCGTTTACTCAGTTTCGCTCAGAATATCTTTTTATGTTCATGTGTTTGCACAATTTCCTGCAAAAACCTGAAGACGACATAGTCGTGCTTTTTAATATCGGGAATATGTGCCGACGTTTTCTCGAAAGATATTTTGTTTTTAAGTACGTCTCGATTAGTAAAATTGACCAGCATGTTGGCCAATTGATTGAAGATAAGGTCGAAGCTGAACGGGTCAGAAAATTCTCTCACTTCTACTCTCATTCAATCAAGCGCAGTACTGCGGCTCCAGTTCCAGACAAGAATGAAGCTGTTTCAGTAATCCACATCATCATGTCTTCTATCGAGAAGCAGGATAAGGTTCACTTCGACGCCTTGGTTGAGGCTGTAAACTCAATAAACGAACCATAAACAGAGAAATTCTCTATTCGACTTCCCACTCAATCACATGACGATAGGTTTCGCCGGGTTCTAGCCAGGGACTTGGGAAGTCCGGGCGGTTGGGGCTGTTGGGATAGGTTTGTGGTTCCAAGGCAATGCCCGCAGTTTGGTGTAAACCTGTGCCGGTTTCGGTTTTCATCTCGTTCGTGAAATGCTGCGCGAGATAGAATTGCAGGCCGGCCTCGGTTGAGAACAGTTTGATCGTGCGGTTGCTTTGGGGATCAAGCAGGGTGGCGACTTGGCGAAGCGTTCCGCGGTCGCCGGTCAGGCAGAAATTGTGATCAAAGCCTTGCTCGACGTTTGCCAGCATGTCCGAGATTTTGGCGGGGTTTTGGAAATCATATCCGGTGCCGGTCACGTCACTTGGCGGGCCGTCGGGGATGAGTTTGTCATCGACCGGAAGCCATTGATCGGCATTGATCTGCAGGACGTGGTTGGCGGCGGTTGCATCAAACTTGCCAGACAGGTTCCAATAGGCGTGACTGGTCATGTTGACCGGACAGGTTTGATCGCAGGTGGCGGTGATTTCAAGCCGAAGGCGGTTGTCCGCGATCAGTGAATAGGTTGCCTGTGCACTCAAAGTGCCCGGATATCCCTGATCCCCGTCAGGGGAAATCAGCGCGAACGTAACACTGGTTTCGGTTTGTGCCGTGATCGTCCATGTCCGGCGATCAAAGCCATCCGGTCCGCCATGCAGGTGGGTTTCGCCCTCATTCGCGGCAAGCTTGATGAGTTTCCCGGTTTCATCGCGATATTGCGATCCTTCGATGCGGTTGGCATAGCGTCCGCAAACCGCCCCGATATAGCTGTCTTGCGCAAGGTAGGTGGCATCATCGATCAGGTTGACGGCAATATTGGTCTCGTCCCCCGTCTCGAGATCGCGCAGATAGACCCCGCAAAGACGCGCGCCAAGCGCAGAAACCAAGACGCGAATCTGCGGGCTTGAGAGGGTCGCGCGTGGGGCATTTTCACCCGCATTCAGGGTGGCAGAGGATGTTTCTGCCATGTGTGGTGAGGGGGCGGTCTGAGGCATGTGTTCCTTCCCGAGGCATTGATTTTTATAGGTTTACCGGCACATCGGTATCGCTTGACGCGATCACTCTAAAGGATGGTGCACTATATGGTTGAGAGCCAACAAATCATATTGTAATACTATATGGCTTTTAAACAATAAACCATACTTAGGGAGGAAATCGTGGTAAGTTTTAAAAAGCTCGCAGTCTCGACTGCAGCGCTGGGTGTTGCGCTTGGTCTTTCGGTTGCCGCACAGGCCGAAATGATGATCGGGTTCTCGCAAATCGGGTCGGAAAGTGGCTGGCGGACATCTGAAACCGCGTCGATCAAGGCCGAAGCCGAACGCCGCGGTATTGATCTGAAATTCTCAGATGCACAGCAGAAACAGGAAAACCAGATCAAGGCTGTGCGCTCCTTCATTGCGCAGGGCGTTGATGGCATCCTTCTGGCCCCGGTGGTTGAAACCGGCTGGGATCAGGTCCTGAAAGAAGCCAAGGATGCCGGTATTCCGGTTGTTCTTGTCGACCGTGGTGTTGATGCCAGCGAAGACCTTTATCTGACCAAGGTGGCCTCGGACTTCGTGGTTGAAGGTGCTTTGGCTGCGGCCTGGCTGGCATCGGAAACCAATGGTGTCTGTGACGTGGTCGAGCTGCAGGGAACCGTTGGGTCCTCTGCCGCAAATGATCGCAAGGAAGGTTTTGAATCGGTTGTTTCAAACTTCCCGGCCATCAATATCATCCGCTCGCAATCGGGTGACTTCACCCGTTCAGGCGGCAAGGAAGTCATGGAAAGCTTCCTGAAAGCTGAAAACGGTGGGGCCAACATCTGTGCGGTTTACGCGCATAATGATGACATGGCACTGGGTGCCGTGCAGGCGATCAAAGAAGCCGGTCTGAACCCGGGTGATGACATGCTGATCGTCTCGATCGATGCGGTGCCCGATATTTTCAAGGCAATGGCCGATGGCGATACCAACGCCACCATCGAGCTGAACCCGCATCTTGGTGCACCGTCCTTTGATGCGATCAAGGCATCGATGAATGGCGAAGATGTGCCGAAATGGATCAAGGCAAACGGCCCGCTCTATCTGCCTGATACTGCCGCGGAAGAATACAAAATGCGCAGCAAATAACATCTCGATGTTGTCGTGGGTTTCGGCCCACGGGATCAGAAGGCGTGTTTTTCAATGCATTGGACGTGCTCCGGCGATTGCCGGGGTGCGTCCGGTTGTATCCGCGACAAAAGACCTCAAAGAGTGACAGGGAGAGGGCAGGTTATGTCTAACGCAGTGCTTTCAGTGCGCGGTACGGGGAAGTTCTTTCCCGGCGTCAAGGCGCTGGAGGATGTTGATTTCGACCTTGAAGCGGGCGAAATCCACGCCCTTCTGGGCGAGAACGGGGCCGGGAAATCGACCCTGATCAAGGTGATTACCGGCGTGCATCCCCGCGATGCCGGTGCCGTCCTGCTTGATGGGCAGGAAATCCATCCACAGCATCCCGGTGATGCGCAAGGCTTGGGGATTTCAACGGTCTATCAGGAAGTCAATCTGGTGCCGACATTGTCGGTTGCCGAAAACCTGATGCTGGAACGTCAGACCCGCAAATTCGGCCTGATTTCATGGAAAAAGACCGAGGCTGATGCCAAGGCAGCCCTGGAAATCCTCGGTCTTGATATTGATGTCAATCGACCGCTTGGGTCCTATTCGGTTGCCATTCAGCAGCTTGTCGCGATTGCCCGTGCGGTTGCGCTTGATGCCAAGGTGCTCATTCTGGATGAGCCGACAGCCTCCCTTGATGGCGAGGAAATCCAGACGTTGTTTCGCATCATGCGCGAGTTGCGCGACAAGGGTTTGGGGATTGTCTTTGTCACCCATTTCTTGGATCAGGTTTATGCCGTCACCGACCGCATCACGGTGCTGCGCAACGGGCGACTGGTAGGAACCTTTGTCACCAAGGATCTGGCCCAGATTGATCTGATCAATCACATGCTGGGTCGCGAGCTTGCCGAAGTCAGCGCCCACCGTCATCAGGATGAGGGCAGTTATGATGGCCCTGCACGGCAGATCCAGATCAAGAACCTTGGCAAGAAACGCGTGCTGGAACCGGTATCACTTGATCTCCAGGCCGGCGAGATTGTCGGACTTGCCGGGCTTTTGGGATCGGGGCGCACGGAGCTTTCCGAACTGGTGTTTGGCACACAGCGTGCCGATAGCGGGCTGGTGTTTTTGGATGGCGAGCCGGTCATGCTGCGCTCCCCGCGTCATGCGATCCGCTCGGGCTTTGGCCTGTGCCCCGAAGACCGCAAGCAGGATGGCATTGTTGCCGAACTGAGCGTGCGTGAAAACATCGTGCTGGCCCTTCAGGGGCGGCGGGGCTGGTTGCGCCCGATCCCACGTGCCGAGCAACAGCAATTTGCCGATGACATGATCAAGGCGCTGGGCATTGCGACACCCGATAGTGAAAAGCCTGTCGGGCAGCTCAGTGGCGGCAATCAGCAGAAAGTCATTCTGGCGCGCTGGCTGGTGTCCAAGCCGATCCTGCTGATCCTTGATGAACCGACGCGGGGCATTGATGTCGGTGCACATGCCGACATCATCAAGCTGATCAAGGAGCTCTGTGACGAGGGGCTGGCGCTTCTGGTGGCGTCATCCGAGCTTGAGGAAATTGTTGCCTTTGCCGACCGGGTTGCGGTGATGCGTGATCGCGAAAAGGTTTCCGAACTGGTCGGGGCCGAGATCACCCAGGACAACATCATCGAGGCGATTGCCCGATGACCAGTTTGCAAGACAAAAAGAAATTACGGGAAAGCAGCACCATGTCTGCATCTTCTTTGATAAGTCGGCCGTGGTTCGGTCCGGTCGCCGCACTGATTTTGATCGTGTTGGGGATCGGGGTGATTTCACCTGACTTCTTTAATATCCGCATTGTCGACGGGCATCTCTATGGATCGCTGGTCGATGTGGTGCATCGCGGGGCATCCACGGCCCTTGTTGCGGTCGGTATGGCAATTGTGATCGGCACGCGCGGGATTGATCTTTCGGTCGGTTCGATCATCGCCATATCCGGGGCGGTGATGGCGGTTCTGATCCGCGATACCGACCTGCATCCCGCCGTCATTATTCTGGCTGCCCTTGGGGCCGGGGTCCTGTGCGGCTTATGGAATGGCGTGCTTGTTGCCTTCCTTGATATTCAGCCGATCATTGCCACCCTGATCCTGATGGTGGCCGGGCGCGGTATTGCCCAGATGATCACAGGCGGGCAGATCGTGACTTTCCATGGGGAGTTTTTTGAGGCGATTGGCAGTGGCTATTTGCTGGGTATTCCCTGGCGGGTGATCATTGCCGCCGCCGTAATTGCCGCAATCTATTTCATCATGCGTCGGACCGCCTTGGGTCTGTTTGTTGAATCGGTTGGTGGCAATGCGCGCGCCAGCCGGGTGGCGGGCATTGATGCGCGCGGCATCAAGCTGATGGCGTACGGCGCGTCGGGTCTTTGTTCCGCCTTTGCCGGGATCATTATTGCCGCTGATATCCGCGGGGCGGATGCCAACAATGCCGGACTGTGGCTTGAACTCGATGCCATTCTGGCGGTGGTGATTGGCGGCGCATCGCTGATGGGCGGGCGCTTCTTTATTGGCATGACCGTGATTGGCGTTCTGATCATTCAGGCGCTGACGACGGGCATTTTGCTCTCCGGGCTTCCGTCGCAATACACCCTGATCGTCAAGGCAGCTGTGGTGATGATTGTTCTTCTGGTGCAGGCGCCAAAATCCCGTGAATTGGTCGGGCAGGCGATGGAACGTTTGAAGCGGGGGAAATCCGATGAAAATCAATGAACGCTTTTATCCGATCCTCGCCACCATTGCCGTTCTGGTGCTGCTGTATGGCTACGGGATTTTTGAGCATCGCGCCTTTTCCGATACCTATGTTCTGGGCGCGCTTCTGACCGACAATGCCTTTTTGATCATCACCGCTGTCGGCATGACCTTTGTCATTCTCTCTGGCGGGATTGATCTTTCGGTCGGCTCGATGATTGCCTTTATCGGGGTGCTGATGGCTGAGCTCGTCACCGGGTTTGGCATGCATCCGATGTTGGCAGCCCTGATTTCCCTGATTGTCGGATCGGCATTTGGCGCCTTAATGGGGGTGATGATCGCCAAGTTCGATATTCAGCCCTTTATCATCACGCTGGCCGGGATGTTCTTCCTGCGCGGCATGTGCTTTTTGATCAATCTGGATTCCGTCCCGATTGATCATCCGTTTGTCGCCGCCTTTAGCGGTTTCAAGGTGCCGTTGCCCGGGCGTGGCTGGTTAACCGCATCCGCACTATTGATGCTGGCGACCGTGATTGGCGGGGTGGTGATTGCCCATTACACGCGGTTCGGGCGGAACGTTTACGCGATTGGCGGGGATCGACATTCGGCCGAATTGCTGGGCATTCCGGTCCATAGCACGATCATCCGGGTTTATACCCTGTCGGGCTTTTTCAGTGCGCTTTCGGGTGTGGTGTTTGCCTTTTATACCGCGTCGGCCTATCCGCTGGCTGCGGTCGGGGTAGAGCTTGATGCGATTGCCGCGGTCGTAATTGGTGGCACGCTTCTGACCGGCGGGATGGGCTTTGTCATGGGTACGTTCTTTGGCGGGATCATCATGGGCGTGATCCAGACATTGATTGCCTTTGACGGGTCGCTCAATAGCTGGTGGACCAAGATCATGATTGGGGCATTGCTGTTTGGCTTTATCGTCCTGCAACGCCTGATCACGCGGTCCTTCTCGGGCATGCGGGCCGGGGCGACATAATTCGCTAAGCAGGATCGAAAATTTTGATAAAAGGGCGGCCATCAAAGGCCGCCCTTCGTTATTGAGGTGCATGAAAATCAGCAGCCTGAACAGGTCTTGCCTTCATCCGTGCAGACTTCGGCAATCTTGGCTTTCAGGTTGGCCGCGGACTGCGCGTCCGCCTTGCTGCATGCACTGCCCGCCGTGCCGGTCTTAAGCTGATCACCGACAACAAAGTTGTAGTGGTTTGACCCGCTGCTATAGGTCAGGAAGTTCTTGCCGCAATGCAGGTGCGGGTACGTGCTGCCATCATTCGCACCGGCGTCTGTGTAATAGGTCTGATTGGCGCAATAGTCTTTCTTGAGGTTTGCCTGCGCGGTTTGGGTGGTGACTGCAAGCGCAATCAGTGTACCAAGCAAAGTCATAAGGTGTTTCATAACATACTCCTTCGAAATGAAGAAAACCGGCCAAAGGGCCGGTTTTGCGACGTATCAGGGTATGTGTTGTGATCTGGTCGGGATCAAAGCCCGATCTGATCCCAGTCGTGATCGACCGACATGCCAAGCTGCTGGCGCAACTGGCGCATGGTCCGGCGCAGCAATTTATGCATGGTCGCGCGGGCTTCTTCCGGATCACGATGGCTGATCGCGGCATAGACGGCCTGATGATCGGGCAGGGATTGTACATGCGGTGCCGGGCCGCCAGATGACAGGCGGAACGACCCGATCAGGGCGGTTTCAATCAGCATGCCGAATGATTTCATGAAATCATTGCCCGATGCGTTGAGAATCTTCTGATGGAAGTCCAGATCGGTCAGATAGACCGCCTCGGTGCCCGGTTCGGCATTTTCCATCGCGTCATAGGCATCCGAGATCGCCTTGATTTCGTCCTTGGTGGCGCGGACTGCGGCCATGGCAGCCGTATTGGGCTCAATGATCAGGCGGGTTTCAAACAGGGCATAGAGGAATGCCGGGTCCGGATCCGGGAAGTGCCAGGACAGGACATCAGGGTCCAGCAGGTTCCAGCTTGAGCGCGGCTTGACGCGCGTGCCTGTTTTCGGACGGGATTCAATCAGGCCCTTGGCCGACAGTATCTTGATCGCTTCACGAAGCGCCGTGCGCGAGACATCAAGGGATTCACTTAACGCCGCCTCTGTCGGCAGGACATCGCCCGGCACCAGCTTGCCAGACACAATGCGTGCGCCAAGGTCGTGCGCAACAATGCTGTGCAGGCTGCGTTTGGCATAGGTTCTCGACATGGTGGACGACATATATTCCCTCCGGCGTGGCCCTGATTGGAAAGCAAAAGGCAAAAGGCCCGCTTTATTATTATTCATATAATATGAATTAATGCGCAGGGCAACTTATCTGGCACCATCAGGGATTTGCGCAGAAGGCATATATTTGGAAGGGTGCTGAACCTTGGCAGGTGAGGTGGAGAATTGCAATGCCAAGGTATTTGCGTATGTCATGAACTTATAAACTAACTTTGCTGTCACGGAAAGAAAAGACTTCCTGTTTGACGCTTGACAGGTCCGGACATCCTGATCATTAATGTTATTGTATGAAGAATAAAAACAAAATTGTCAGGAGGAAACATCATGACGTCGTGCGAGGTCAAACACCCGGAACGCTAGGCGGATCCGGATCGCAAGGGCGGGCGTCGGAAAAGTTGGTTCCAGGATAACTGGTTCTACCGCGCTGCAACGTTTGCAATGGGTGTACTTTCTGTCAATTTTGGGTTGAAATCATGATGGTGCACATGGGGTTTCTGTGCGCCTGACAGTATAAAAAACACATGACGGGAGATGAAAAGATCATGTCTGATCGCATGCCGACACACTATACAAGCCTTGAAGACAAATCGGTATTCATCACCGGTGGGGCATCTGGCATTGGCGAGGCGCTGGTGACCGCCTTTGTCGAACAGGGGGCCAAGGTCGCCTTTGTCGACATCATGGAAGATGCCGGTAATGCGCTTGTTGAAAAGCTTTCCAAGGATGCGCGCAATGCGCCGGTCTTTATCAAATGTGATCTGACCGATATCGCTGCCCTGCAGGCAGCTGTTGCCAAGGCAGCCGAAATCAATGGCCCAATTACGGGGCTTCTGAACAATGCCGCCAATGACACCCGCCACAAATGGCAGGACGTGACGCCGGAATACTGGGACGAACGCCAGGCGATCAATATCCGCCCGTCCTTCTTCTCCATCCAAGCGGTCGCACCCATGATGCAAAAGGCCGGCGGCGGCGCGATCATCAATTTCGGCTCTGTCAGCTGGATGATGGGGCAGGGCGGCATGCCGGGCTACACCACGGCAAAGGCCGCAACCCATGGTCTGACGCGCGGTATGGCGCGTGACCTGGGTAAGGATCATATCCGGGTCAATACGCTTGTGCCCGGATGGGTCATGACCCAGCGCCAGCTTGACCTTTGGGTCGATGAAGCGGCCGAACGCGAAATCGATGAACGCCAGTGCCTGAAAAACAAGGTACTGCCGGGCGATATTGCCCGCATGGCGCTGTTTTTGATTTCCGATGAAGCCCGCATGGTCACCGCCCAGAACTTTATCGTTGATGGTGGCTGGGTCTGATACCGGCCAACCGCACATATTTCGAACAGACAACCAAGACCGTTCAGGACAGAATTTATGAGACTGGTTCAATTCAAGGACACCGCCGGCGCACAGCATGTTGCCGTGGTCAACGACGAAAACACCCTGATCCCGCTCAAGGGGGTTTCCACCACCCGCGAACTTGCGACCATCGCACTTGCCAAGGGCATGACGATGATCGAAAAGGCGAAAATCCGCATGGGCGACATCACGGTCGACTATAACGAGGTCGCGCGTGACGGGCGTCTTTTGCCGCCGATCACTCATGCCGATCCGGCGCATTTTCTGGTGACCGGCACCGGGTTGACCCATCTTGGCTCCGCCTCGGCGCGCGCGAACATGCACAAGGCCGATAACAAGGACGCCAATGAAACAGATTCCATGAAGATGTTCCGTATGGGGGTTGAGGGCGGCAAGCCCAAGGCGGGCGAACATGGTGTGCAGCCGGAATGGTTTTATAAGGGTGATGGCTCCATCGTTGCCGATCCGGGGGCGGATATTCCAAGCCCGTCCTTTGCCCTGGATGGCAGCGAGGAACCGGAAATTGCCGCGATCTATGTCATTGATCATGACGGCACCCCGGTGCGCATCGGTTTTGCCATTGGCAACGAGTTTTCCGATCATGTGATGGAACGTCAGAACTACCTGTATCTGGCGCATTCAAAGCTGCGTCATTGTTCGATGGGCCCGGAATTGCTACTCGGCGATCTGCCAAGCCATGTCGAGGGCACCTCGCGCCTGTATCGCGATGGCGAGGTGATCTGGGAAAAGCCGTTCGTCAGCGGCGAAGACAATATGTCGCACTCGATCGCCAATCTTGAATATCACCACTTCAAATACGACCTGTTCCGCCGTCCGGGCGACGTGCATGCGCATTTCTTTGGCACTGCGACGCTGAGCTTTGCTGATGGCATCACCACACAGGATGGCGATGAGTTCGAAATCGAAGCCGCGCCATTTGGCCGCCCGATCCGCAACCGCATGATGAAGCAGGTCGAACGTCCGCTGACCATCAAGGCGATCTGAATTTTCGAAACTCCCAAGGGGTGTAAAACACCCGTCTACCTCCAAACGACACGACTTCCCCCGGCTCAAGTGATTGGGTCGGGGTTTTGTTTTTTTTACTTTGGGTTTTGGGTTGGGGTGTTTCGTGTTGTGCTAAAGTACCTTTTGGAAGGCAGCGGAATCAGGGCGAAATAGCGTACACGCTACATAGTAGTAAGGGCAGGGTTAGATGAGTTCAGAACTAATCAAGAATGAGATTAAACGATTTTTAAAATCAGAGGACAAATCGGCGCTCTGTCTAACGGGGAAATGGGGTGTCGGCAAGACCTACACTTGGGACGCCCTCGTGACAGAAGCTTTTGGTAACAATACCATCATCCCAAGGAAGTATGCTTACGTCTCCCTATTTGGACTTGAAACCCTCAGTGATGTCAGAAAGTCGGTATTTGAACATACCGTTGGTGCAGCTTCCTTTGGCGAGAAGAAGAGCCTGGAAGCCAACTTCAGTAGCTTTTCTGAGCGGCTGGAGCAAATCGCCTCTAAATGGAGGGCTGGGGCAGCCATCATTCGCGGTCTTCCAGTCATTGCCGACTATGGCGGTCTCATGGAGGTCGGTTTCCTTGATGTCCGGGACCAGATCGTGTGTTTCGACGATCTTGAGCGCAAAAGCGATAACCTCAATCTCAAAGACGTTCTTGGTCTGATTTCGTTCCTTAAAGAGAAGAAAGACTGCAAGGTTGTTCTACTGCTGAACAGTGATGCTCTTAAAGGGCAGGATCACGAAGATTTCCGCGTCCAATTGGAAAAGATCATCGACATAAAGCTCGAATACAACCCGAGCCCTGAGGAGGCAATTAACGCAGCAATACCGGACCGCTCAACGTTAAGAACCCAGCATGTTGCAAAACATGCGACTACTTTGGGGATAACGAACCTTCGCACCGTGTTTAAAATTCTACGGATATGTGAGCGGCTTGAAGAAGTGCTAACTGGATACGACGAGCGGATTATAGGGCAAGCCTTCCACAGTGCGTGTCTTTTTGCGTTCGTCCTCAATCAGCCAGAGGACGCTCCTCCGTTGGACGCGATCGTGAAACCCCGCCCTTATGCTGACCTTTTTGGTGAAAAGAAGGGAAAGACCCCCGAGCAGATCCAGCAGGCTGAGCTTCTTCGTCGCTACGGATTTCTTAGAGCTGACGATTTCGACCTTGTGGTTTTGAATAGCATTCGCACCGGTGTTTACGCAGATGAGGTTATCAAGCAAGAGGCTGACCGAATAGTCGCACAGCTCGATCTCAGGGACAAAGACGTAGCTTTCACAAAAGCATGGGATATCTACCATGATTCTTTCGATGATAATGGCGAGGAGTTCGTGGAAGCTCTAAAACTATCTATTCCAGAGAACGCTCCGGCGATTAGTCCAAGAAACTTGTCATCTTCAATAGCTATCCTGAAGAAGCTCGGTCATGGCGACGATGCCAAGGAGATCATCGCTGACTACATTAAGAATCGAAGTGACGGAAAGGAATTCTGGTGCGGAGACCGGTCGTCGCCACTTCACAATGTCGAAGATGATGATGTTAAAGCCGCATTCGCGAGCAAAGCTGCCGAGTTCTTAGACAACAGGACACTTGAGGATGTGGGAACATCCATAGTCAGCCGGAACGGTTGGAATGATAGTGATCTCGATTTTCTGGACCAGCACACATCCGACGATTTCTATAACGCAATTAAGGCGGCAAAGGGGGAGCAGCTACGACTTCTTATTCACGGTTTGACTTACTTTCGGAACGTTGCCAGTGAAGACGATAGGTTGCCGAGTATCACCACAAAGGCCATAAAGGCCTTGCAGAAGGTGGGAAAAGAAAACGAAATCAATCGTTTGCGAGTAAGGAAGTTCGAGATCGAAGTGCCGGATTGCTAATTCGCGGAAAAGGGGGCAGAACCCTTTTTTATGTGTTCAAGGAGGTGCGTTGTCTGAGGTGGATGCCAAATAGGGGCTCCGCCTTTGGTGCGATGCGTTATGGATCGCACGCCTTGATGGATGGATTCCCACCTGCGTGGGAATGACGGGGTTGGTGGTCGTTGTGGTAGATGGATGCCGGTAGAACGCGATAAGGGCAGCGGAACCAACCCGCTGCCCTTGGTTTTGCTATTTGGTGTGTTTGCGGTGGTGACGCGAAGGGCGATCAGGTCTGTTCGCGGGCGACCGGGGGGGGGGGACGGAGTGCCATGGTCACGACAAGGGATGCGACGACAAGCACGGTGCCGCCGACACCAAAGACGCCAAGTGATCCGGCGAAGTCAAACAGAAGGCCGCCGATTACGGCACCGCTGGTAATTGCGGTCTGAAAGCCCGCAACGACAAGGCCGCCGCCGCTTTCTGCTTCATCAGGCACAGTGCGGGTGATCTATGTTGACCATGCTACGGGGACGCCGCCAAATGCCACCCCCCAGATCGCGACAAGCACGATGGTTGGGCTCAGCGCAATCCCCTGGCGCCGTCCGGCATATCGATTACGCATCCCCGTAAAGGGCACGTTGCGCGTTCTTTGCTGCGGCCTGAAGTTCGTTCAAAAACCTGTCGCGGTTCTGATCAAGGGTTGTGGGCGATGCGCCAAATATCGACAGGGCCGAGATCATCTTGCCATGGGCGGTGGTGATCGGAACGGCGAGGGCATAGATGTCATGTTCGCGCTCGCCATTGTTGCTGGCAAAGCCCTGGTCGCGGATGACGGCGAGCTCAGCCTTTAGGGTTTTGACATCTGTGATGGTGTGATCGTTCATGCGGCTCAGGTCGGCAGTTTTGAAATAGCGATCCTGACCCTCGGCATTCATGTGTGCGAGCCACAATTTGCCATGGGCGGTGCAAAACGCATCAAGGCGCGAACCAATCCGGATATCAACATAAAGCGGCCGGTCGGGCAGGGCCTTGGCAATGCAGACGGCCATGTCGCGATCAAATTCGGTCGCCATGCAGGCTTCACCGGTTTCGCGTGCGAGCTGATCAAGGATCGGCTGCAGGATGGTGGGCAGGTTGCCATCTTGTAAAACACGTTCGCCCAGATCGGCAAACATATATCCCAACCGAAAGACGCCGCGCGATGTCACCCGTAATGCCCCGGCATGAACCAGCGTGTGCAGGAACCGGTGCGCGGTAATCATGTTGATGCCAAGTGCATCAGCGGTTTCCTTGGCGGTCAGTTCGCTTTGCCCGGCGGCAAACAAATCAAGGATCTTGAACGCCTTGAGAACGGAACCATTGAGTTGGCTGGTCATCGGATCACTTTCCCCTGCAAACAGTAAATATGCTGCCGCCCTGTCTTGACGGGCAGCCGATTTCAATAATAAACTATATTATAAATAATATTTTAAATATAGAAATAAAGGAGTGTGCTGCATTTAATCTGTCCCGGCCCGCAGGGTTTGTTTTTGACGGCGTTTCGCAGCGTTACAGCGTTTGACCGATGTGCCGCATCGCTCAGCACGCTGTGCCTTGCCAAACGGCACGTCAAAAACAAACAAAATGGAACAGATTAAGTGCAGCACGCTCCCGGAAAGCAAGAGGCGTCTGATGAAAAAGGACAAGCAGGAAAATTCCGGTCAAATCACCCTGACCGCTGGTGGGGCAGTTCTGGCCCGCATGAAGGCGATCGGGATTGATTATATCTTTGCCAATTCCGGGACCGACTTCCCGCCGATCATCGAAGGCCTGGCCGAGGCCGCGGCAAAGGATATTGACCTGCCGCACGCGTTGATCATGCCGCACGAAAATGCCGCGATGGGCATGGCGCATGGCTATTACCTTGCGACCGGCAAGACGCAGGCGGTGATGGCGCACACCAATGTCGGCCTTGCCAACTGTGCGATTGGGGCAATCAATGCCGCGACCGAACATGTGCCGGTCGTTCTGATGTCGGGCCGAACCCCGGTGATGGAAAAGGGGCGGCTGGGCGCACGTACCGTGCCGATTGGCTGGGGCCAGGAAATGCGTGATCAGGCGGCATTGGTGCGGGAAAGTTCGAAATGGGAGTATGAGCTTAAATTCCCCGAACAGGTGCCCGATGTCGTTGATCGCGCCTATGCCATCGCATCATCCGTGCCCAAGGGGCCGACCTATGTCAGCCTGCCGCGCGAAGTTCTGTGTGAGCCTTGCCCGGGGGACGAGATCAACGGGCCGCTTCGCATGCACCCCGTCCCCGTGGCGCCGCCGCAAACGTCGGTCGAGCAGGCCGCAGACATTCTGGCCAATGCCAAGAACCCGGTGATCATCGCCCAGCGCGGTACAGGCACGGCGGAGGCCTTCGGGCGCTTTGGTGATCTGGTCGATCAGTGGGGCATTCCGGTGGTGCAATATTGGGCGATCCAGCTTGCCATTGGCACAAAACATCCGATGTTTGCCGGCATGGATCCAGCACCCTGGCTTAAGGATGCCGATGCGGTGGTGGTGATGGATTGCCTTGCCCCCTGGTCGCCCGATATCCATGATCTGCGCGAAGACTGCAAAGTCATTCAGATTGGGCAGAACCCACTTTATTCACGCTTTCCGGGGCGTAATTTTGCCGCCGATATCTCGCTTGTTGGTGAAACCGGCGACGTGATCATGATGCTTTCTGAGGTCATGGATCACCGTTATGCCGACCACAAAACTACCTGCGTCGATCGCCGCGAAAAGATCGCTGCCAGCAATGCCAAAGCCCGCAAAAAGGCCCTGTCCATGGCCGATGCCGGGGCGGTGGACCCGATGACCAAGGCCTATGTCTCGCGCTGTCTTTCGGATGCGATTGCGGATCGTGCTGCCACGGTATTTTCCGAACTCGGCTGCCCGCTGGAGCCGCTTTCGCTTTCGGAACACAGCAGCTGGTATCAGGAGCCGCATTCCGGCGGGCTTGGTTGGTCCTTCCCAGCCTCGATGGGCTATCAACTGGCGGACAAGGAAAGGCTGGTCGTCGCCACCATGGGCGACGGGTCCTACATGTTTGCCAACCCGACAGCCTGCCATCAGATTGCCGAGGCACTTGAGCTGCCTATCCTGATTTTGGTGCTGAACAACAATGAATGGGGGGCAGTGCGCCAGTCGGTGGCGGGCATGTACCCGGATGGCTATGCGGCCAAAACCAATGAGATGCCGCTGACCGCGCTCAAACCAAGCCCGGACTTCACCAAGGTCGCCGAGGCCAGCCGTGCCTGGGTCGCCAAGGCCAAACGGGCAGAGGATTTGCCCGGTATCCTGCGCGATGCGATCAATCATATCGACACCAACCGCACCCATGCGCTGGTTGAAGTAACGATTGCGCCTTAAGCGTTTTGTGATTGTAATGCAGCTCTGGCGCCCGGTATCCTGTCGGGCGTCATCGTTTTGAACAGATGCCCTGTATTTTGGCATCGCAAAATGCCTGCTTGCATCGCAGGCAGTTTCATTATTTCATTGTTTCATAAGTTTAATCATTTGAATTGACTGCCCGGAAGGAACCAGTATGGATCGTGTTGTCGGAACCTCGGGGCGTATTGCGTTTGCAAGCGCGATGCGCAACCTCCTTGCGGATGTGTATCCCGGGCACGACCATGCCGAACTGGTGCGTCGCGTGTTCGAGGTTTTGGGCCTGCCGATCGAGGGCGATGGGCCGGAACCCTGCGAGGAATACCTGCGAAAATGGGATCAGCGCGATGCGTTTCTGATCACCTATGGCGACAGCATTCAGCAGGACGGTAAAAAGGGCCTGCAAAGCCTGGGCGAATTTCATCGAAAATGGCTGAAAGACTGGCTGACAGGCATTCATATCCTGCCATTCCATCCCTTCACGTCTGATGACGGCTTTTCGGTCAGCGATTTTGATATGCTGCGCCCGGAACTGGGCGACTGGAGCGATGTCGAGGATCTGGCAAAGCACGCAACCGTGATGGCTGATCTGGTGGCCAACCATATTTCGGCATCCCACCCGTGGTATCAGCAGTTTCTGGCAGGCGAAAAACCCGGCATTGATTACATCAAGACCGCAAGTCTTGAAGACGATCTGTCCGATGTTGTGCGCCCGCGTAGTCACGCCTTGCTCAACCACGTGGTGACCAAGGACGGCGAAAAGCAGGTTTGGTGTACCTTCAGCTACGATCAGGTCGATCTGGATTACGGCAATCCGGACGTGTTTTTCGAAATGCTCAAGGTCGTGCTGAACTACCTCAGGCATGGCGTGCGGGTGGTTCGGTTGGATGCGATTGGCTTTATCTGGAAAGAAGTCGGCAGCACGTCGATCAATCTTGAACAGACCCACAAACTGATCAAGGCGATGCGTCTGGCCTGTAATGCCGTGCATCCCGATGTGCTGTTTATTACGGAAACCAATTTGCCGCTTCTGGAAAACCTGTCCTATTTCGGTAATCAGGACGAAGCGCATCTGATTTATAACTTCTCGCTGCCGCCGGTGATCATTCACGCGTTGCTCAGCGGGCGGAGCGACTATATCCGCAAATGCATCATGGCGATGCCACCCGCACCTGCGGGCTGTACGTTCTTTAACTTTACCGCCAGCCACGATGGCATCGGGTTGCGCCCGGCCGAAAACCTGATCCCGGATGACGATATTGATGGCCTGCGCGATCATGCAGTCAAGATGGGCGGGCAGGTCAGTTACCGGGCGCTCAAGGGCGGTGGACAGAAGCCCTATGAGCTTAATGTCACGCTGTTTAGCATGCTGGCTGAAAACTTTGCCGGAGAAGCCACCATGGGGCTGGAACGCTTTGTGATGAGCCAGGCGATCGCCATGTCGCTTGAAGGCATTCCGGCAATTTATGTTCAGACCATTCTGGCAACGGAAAATGATCAGGATGCTTATACTGAAACCGGCATTCCACGGCGCCTGAACCGCAAAATCTGGAAGCTGGATGACGCGGAAGAAACACTGACGCGTGAAGGCCCGGCACGCTCGGCCTTTGATCAGTTACGTGCCCTGATGTCGATCCGTCAGGGACAGCCGGCCTTCCACCCGAATGCCACGCAATATACGCTTAATCTTGGCCAGAACCTGTTGGGCATCTGGCGGCAGTCGCATCTGAATGAACAAAGCATCTTCTGCGTGTTTAATTTAACAGAAGACCCGCAGGACCTTGATCTGTCCAAGATCAACCTGATCATGACCGAAGGCTGGCAGGACCTGATCACCCAGCAGGTGGTGGGGGATTATAACGGCATGATGAAGCTCGCACCCTATCAGATCGTCTGGATATCGAACATGGATGGCCGCAACCGCACCGAAAGCCGCCTTCTGCAACGCTACCGTGATGCGATGCCGGTTTAGGGGCTCAGCCGACCACTTCTGCTTTTGATGTGATTTTCAAGGCTGGGGTTCACGCCGTTCAGCTGGCTACAGCGCTGCTTGCAATGATTCGATTGTGAAGAGACGATGATGTGCTGATACGCTGTTGCCTAACGGCGAATTTTCCTTGTATACGGTGGTTTAAAGTTGAAGAGATCAGGGGCATGACGCGCAATGGCTTACGCGCAGGAAGTTCGGATTCCACACTTGCCCGATGATACCGACCACCGTGTTCGGGCATATGTAGAAATCTGGTGGGATGCGGCCCGCAATGGGCAATTGCCTGAGCGCAAGCGATTGAATGCAGACGTTTTGTCGCGATGGCTCGACGATATCTGCATTTATGAATATCTGCCTGAAAGCCGGGATTTCGTTATTCGCATTGATGCGCCCAACCTCATCGAGGCCAGTGGTGAATGTTACAAGGGCTGTTCGCCGCGTCAGATCGATCTTGATTTCGGGACAACCGTTTATCCGACGCTTCTTGAAGTCATCGATACCGGAAAGCCGGCCTTTCAGCGTGTCGGGTACCAGCGTGCGGTATGGGAAGAGTGGCTGCGCATTCTGTTGCCCGTCCAGACCACGGATCGGTCCGGGAAGGTGATCAAGCAGGTTTTTGTTACCCATTTTCTGTATCGCGCATAATCATTGGCGAATTGATCCGCAAAGCTTGTTTCTGGCGTGAGTGTCCCCAAGTGGATGCTGAAATGAGTTTTGGGAGTTTTACCGCCAATGTTCGACACCTCCGATATTGAATTGACCCGTTTGCCCAAGGGTGGAGACGGACATATCCGTGCGCTTGCCGATGTTTGCCGCAAAGCGCCGGGCGCGTGCCGTATGGGTAACGTGTCCTCGTGTGCCGTTCTGATCGCCGGGCGACAGGGGTTCTGGCACGATGATAGCGGCATCTGCGAATACCAGCCCCAAGCATCCAATCATTTTCAGATGCCTGTCCGTCAGGTGATTGGCGGGCGGTTCGTCTGTGCGCCAATGCATGCTGTGTAACAGGGGGATTTGAGTTGGAGTCAAGTGCCGTTCAGGAAAAGGAAATCTCGCAAGATGAGTTGGACGATAACGTGCCAGCCAAAGCTCGTGAGTTGCTTGCCTTTTGGAACAAACATGCATCAGGGCGACAATTGCCCACGCGTGGCGATTTTCGTCCGGGCAATCTGAGGGCATGGATCGAAGATATCGCGATCTTTGAGTATATTCCCGAGAAGGATGATTTTCAGATACGTATCGAAGGCGAAAATATCTCGGCCCTGACCGGAGAGGACTGGCGCGGTGGATTTGCCCGTGAACTCGACAGCCAGTTTTCAACCAGCCTGCATGCGTCAATGACCGTTCTGCGAATGACGGGCGAGCCACAGCTTCATCATTTGCAGGTGTTCCAAAAGGACTGGCAGAGCGCGATCCGCTTACTGTTGCCAGTTTTGCTGCAAAAGCCGGGCAAGGAAGACATTCTTCAGGTCTTCCTTGCTATTTTCCCGATCGAAGAATAGGGCGGCGCCTAGCCCCGGTTATTTACCGATTTCCATGTCATGAAGGTCGTCTTCGACCGCACTTGAGAGCTGTTCAAAGATATCCCCCATCGCACTTTCGACACGCTGCCAGCTTGGGATGAACGGGCTTTCGAGCGGGTTTTCAAGATAGTGCTGACCGGCACTGATGATCACTTCTGACAGGACTTCAACGCAGTTTTCTTCCTCGTCACGATTGATCTTGAGCCCGTTAAACAAAGCATCGGCGCGGTACTGCTCGATCAAATCAAGTGCAACGCGGTAATAGGTTGCCTTGAGTGTGCGGAAGGTTTCCGGGGTAAAGACCGTGCCCTGGGTGGCGAGTTTGCGGAACAGCGATTTCGCGATGTCACTTGCCATGCGTGACAGTCCGTCATCCTTTTGCGCCGGGTCGAATTCGCGGTGCTTGTGATCATAGATATCGGCGATATCAACCTGGGCCAGACGATGGACCGTATGGTTACGATACATTTCCGAAAGCATGGAAACTTCAAGGCCCCAGTCGGACGCCACACGCAGGCCATAGGCAACATCTGTGCGGATCGCCATTTCCCCGGACAGCGCATAGCGGAAGCAATCAAGATAGTTCAGGAAATCGGTCTTGCCGACGACCTGTTTCAGTGCCCGGATCAACGGTGTGACAAACAGGCGGCACACGCGGCCCTTGAGCGTGCCATTGGCAACGCGCGCGTAATAGCCCTTGGCAAAGGCAAAGTTGAACGCCGGGTTGGCGATCGGATACATCAGCTTGGCCGGCAGGTCCGGGGTGTATGTCGCGATGTCGCAATCATGAATGCCAATCACCGAGCTGCGGCCAGACGCCAGTGTATAACCAAGGCAGTACCAGACGTTACGGCCTTTGCCCGGCTCGTAACGGGCAAGGTTGTTATCAGCCAGCCGGTCATGCACGTTGCGCAGGCGCGGGCCGTCATTCCACAGGATGCGAACATGCTGCGGCAGGTCCTTGAAAAACTCGCGGGCATGGAGGTATTGCTGCGCATCGGCACGATCGAGTCCGACAACAATCTGATCAATATAGGTGGCCTGTTTGAGCCCCTCGACAATGGTTGTCATGGCCGGGGTTTCGAGTTCCGAATACAGGCAGGGCAGGATCAGGGTCTGACGCCGTTGGCGGGCGAAGGCGCTCATTTCATAGGCGAGTTCTTCCGGGTTGCGGTCAAGAATGCGATGAAGGGTTGTAATCGGGCCACCCTGATGGAAATCAGCCATGAAGTACCTCGCTGTTTTTATTGGTATTGATTATCTGATCCAGAATTTCATTGACCGCCACATTCCATCCCGACGGGCCCGGCTCGGGCGCAATGCGCAGGTTTGGGTGCTCAAGCAGCGGTCGCGTGCGCTTTCCATGCTTTAACGGAATTTGTACGGCGTAGTCGGCCTCGGCCAGCATCGGAATGTCGTTTGGAGAATCTCCGAGCGCGATTGTCGTGAAGCGCTGCTGGGATGCATCATCAAGCCAGGTAATCGTCAAACGTTCAACCATACGCCGCATCGCCTGTCCCTTGCTCGACGTACCGCACAATGTATGGAATCTTCCGCCTTTCACGAGCGTAAGGCCAGACTTTTCCGCGATCTTGCGGGCAAGTGCGATGTCCTTCGCCGCAGGCTGCCAGATCAGCGGATCCGAGCAATATCGCTGGCCTGCGCGTATTGCATCTTCAAGCGGTAAACCGGTTTCTGCCGCAATGACTTCCGGGCTGACAGTGCGGAAACTTTCAACGGGGACAGCGACAGCAGACCGGATGTTTTCGCGGGCGCGATCAACCGTTTCGGTTGCCGGGCCATATTGTTCGACATTGCCGTTAAGCGCGATTACGCCGCCGTTTTCACCGATAAGTCCGTCAAAGAGGCCTGATGTCTCATTGATATATTCAAGTTCGGCGACTGTTTTTGAAGATACCGCGATCAGGGGGATGGAAAGCAGCTTCAAGCGGTCCAGTGCCGGGCGGGCATCCACCCAGCTATAGGTGTCATGATCAAGCAATGTGCCGTCAAGATCGGTAAAAATGGCGATGGCGCGGCTGTGAGGCATCTTCCCATTTGTCGCAGTTTTAAAGGGGTTTGACCTAATTGTGCAGGGCCGAAAGAAATAACTTAGCATAGTGCTGGTAAAGGATCGACAGGTCGCGGCATGAATTTTTTAGTCCCGCGGGAGGGTTGAGGAGTATGTAAGAAGTTCTGCCGTTTTCGCGGTGCAAGTTTGGACTTTTATTGTTTTTGTAGCAAACTCTGGATCGCTTGCTACTTCAGGCCGTATCACACAGTCCTGTTTTCGGCGCATCAAAGTGTCATTCTTTATAACCTTGCAGGAGGCCAAAGAACGATGGGAACAAAACAGACAGCATATTTTTTGAGATCCTCTGTCGTTTTGACATCGATTGCGGTCAGTTGTTTGACGATCACAGCGTCGCTTGCGCAACCAGATCCTTCAAAAGCTTCCGGCTCCGGTATCGAAGTGCATTTTGCTGTTGCCGAATGGCCCCCGCTGGTAACAGAAAGCCGCCTGGAATTCGGTACGATTTCGGGTCGCATTAGCAAGATTTTCAGCGCTATGGGATTGGACGCACGGTTCGAGTTCCTGTCATGGCCTCGCGCAATGGAATTGACACGCCGCGGAGAGTATGTTGCGACCTTCCCGTGGTGGCAAACATCCGAAAGAAGCGATGAATTTCATATTCCCGAGTTCCCGGTGGCCTCTTCAAACCACAAGGGATTTTATAAGCTTTCCCGTTTTCCAGATGGATTGGAAATCAATGATTTTGGCGACGTTGCCGATCTGGGGTTGCGTCCGGTGGTGGTTGCCAGTTATTGGCACGAAAAAGAATTTAAAAAGCTTGATGTCGGTGTCGATGTTGTTGCCAATCCTGAATCGGCTTGGCGTTTTCTGAATGCAGACCGGGCTGATATTCTTTTCGAAGACGAAGAACCCGGATGGTTTGATCTAACAGAGACGCTGGGTGCCGATGTTGCAAAAACCTACGCGACAACAGACATTGTGCCGACCAGTAACCTGTTTATCCTTTTTTCCCGACATCATCCAGATGGTCAGAAACTGAGAAAGGCCTTTGATGAGTTCATGTCGTCGGAAGAGGGACAGGGCATATACGAGCTTTGGTCAATTCTGCCTGATGGACGGCAGACGTTGCAAGATGAAATGGTCGCATTGCCAGTCAAAGATTGAGATGAAATGAAGTTCTCGCTGAGCGGTAACTGATCATCCCAGATTGGTTCCGAAATATAACCAAAATCAGATAGGTGTTCGATTTGTCCAATCATTGTCCCGGTTTGTCCATTCTGTCCTAACCGCAACAGGCGTATTCTTTGCGCAATGGAATGGTTCTTGTTCCAATTCAAAAACAGAAGCAAAAACCGTGATCTTGTGAGGAAATCGTCATGCATGTCCCTGTCGTAATCATTGGCTCCGGCCCGGCCGGCCTGTTGCTGTCGCATCTTCTGCATGTGCAGGGGATCGATTCCGTTATTCTTGAACGCAAAAGCCGAGACTATGTCGAAAGCCGCATTCGTGCAGGTGTCCTGGAAATGGGATCTGTCGAACTGATGAAACGTGTGGGCGTCGATGCCCGCATGAACAAGGAAGGCATCATTCATGGCGGTATCTATATCAGTGTAAATGGCAAGCGTACCCATGTGAACATGGAAGAACTGACCGGTGGATCGACGGTGATGATCTATGGTCAGACCGAGGTCACCAAGGACCTGATCCAGGCGCGTCTTGATCACGGCGGTGAAATTATCTTTGAGGCCGAGGATGTCAGCCTGCATGATGTTAATGGCGAGACGCCAAGTGTTCGATATGTCAAGGATGGCAACGCGCTGGAGCTGACCTGTGATTATATTGCAGCCTGTGACGGTTTCCATGGTGTCGGACGCAAGACCCTGCCGGGTGTGCAGGAGTTTGAAAAGGTCTATCCGTTTGGTTGGCTGGGCGTTCTGGCCCATGCAAAACCGGTTGCCGATGAACTGATCTATGCCAAGCATGATCGCGGCTTTGCCCTGTGTTCAATGCGCTCGGACAAGGTTGTGCGCCACTATGTTCAGGTACCGAGCACGGACAAGATCGAAGACTGGTCTGATGATCGCTTCTGGAACGAGCTTCGCACCCGCCTTGGCGAGGAAGACGCCGAACTGGTCAATGAAGGCGAAGTGTTTGAAAAAAGCATCGCCCCACTGCGCAGCTTTGTTGCCGAACCGATGCAGCATGGCCGCCTGTTCCTGGCCGGTGATGCCGCCCATATCGTGCCGCCGACCGGGGCCAAGGGGCTTAATCTTGCGGCGAGTGACGTGCACTACCTTTCCGAAGCCCTGATCGCGAAATACAAATCCAACCGGGAAGACCTGCTGGCAAGCTATTCCGATACGGCCCTGGCCCGTGTCTGGAAGGCAGAGCGGTTCTCATGGTGGATGACCTCCATGCTGCATACCTTTGGCGACCAGAAGGAATTTGATGGTCGTATCCGCGATGCAGAACTTGAATATATCCTGTCGTCAAAAGCAGGTTTGAAAACCCTGTCGGAAAATTACGTCGGTTTGCCTTACTGATCGGCGTAACGGGGATACCCACCCCTGACGGAGAAGTGCCGCTCTCCATATCCGCGCAGAAATCCGGCAGGTTATGAAACGGTCCGCAACCCACGCGGGCCGTTTCTTTTTTCTGATACCTCGAAATCATCACATTTGCCTTGGGAACCATTCGCCATGTCAGCACGTTACCTGTGTGTTGCTGTTTTCAAGACAATAGGAGAAAACCATGGCGACCAAGACCGAGACGACTGCCGATACTGCAAAACTTCAGGCAGATGTCGATGCCCTGCGCAGCGATCTGGCCGAAATCACCAAGACCCTGAAAACCATGGGTGGCCAGACGGCAGAGACCAAGACGCAGGCTGCGGCTGAACGCATTCGCGAAGTATCCGGTCAGGCCCGTGAGCAGATTGACCATGCACGCGGTGTGGCCGTGGATCAGGTTCGTGAGAACCCGCTGGCTTCTGTTGCTGTGACCTTTGGTGTCGGCCTGCTTGTTGGCCGTCTGCTGCAGAAATGATCGATCAGCTGACCGATATACTCGTCGATCAGGCAAAGGCCGCCGCCCGCAAGGGCGCGGCTTTTGCTGCAATCGCGGTTTTGATGCTGATCGGGGCGGGGTTCCTGCTGGCCGCGATTTATATGGCGCTTGCTGCGTCCTTTGGGGCGATTGCAGCGGCGATGGCGATTGGCGGCACGATGGTGACGTTGGGGCTGGTGGCGCTTGCCATCATGTTGCAGCGTGATCCCGGTGAGGCTGTCGATCAACTGAGCACCGAAGAACAAGCCGCCCAGGCCCGCAAGTCGGAAGATGACATGTTGCTTGATCTTCTGGTGCATTCGGCCATGACCGGATATGCGACCGGGCAGGGCAACAAGCCACGCATGCAATCGGGCTTTGACCAGATGATTACCGATCTTGGCGCGCTTGGTATTTTTGATCCGCCCAAAGGACGGATGGAAACCGGGCAGGCGGACCATGATCCGGAAAAGAAAATGGCGGGCTAGCAAAAGCTCCCCGCCATTTTTGTGTTCTGATGTGACCTGGCTTATTCGCCGTGGAAATGCACCGTGCCAATAAAGGGCAGGTTCCGGTTGTTCTGGGCATAGTCGATGCCATAGCCGACAACAAATTCATCGGGAATATCAAAGCCGCAGAATTCAATCGGGATTTCAACTTCGCGGCGCGACGGCTTGTTCAAAAGCGTGCAGATTTCCAGACGGTTCGGATCGCGGGTTTTAAGAAGCCGGACCACTTCCGAAAGTGTGTAGCCGGTATCAATGATGTCTTCGACCAGCACCACGTCCTTGCCACGGATCTGGCCATCAAGATCCTTGACGATGCGCACATTGCGAGAGCTTTCCGTGGAATCGCCATAGCTTGATGCGACCATGAAATCGACCTCGACCGGGACGGTCAGTTTGCGCACCAGATCGGCGATGAAAACAAAAGAGCCGCGCAGAAGCCCGACGACAATCAGCTTTTCTGTGTCCTTGAAGCTTTCATTGATCTCGGCGGCAAGCGTATCGATTTTGGTGGCAATTTCGTCCGCCGTTATCAGCGGCTTGACATCATAGTCGGCCATAAATTCCGATCCTGAAGCGTTATGGGGTGGTATCTCGCTTGCTAGCATAAGCCGGTCACGATGACCAGCCTGTGAATGGTAACAGAAGTATAACCCCGTAGCTCAAAGGTCACGAAATCGCGCCATCCGCGAAGCCGCTTGGTGCGATTGCACGCAAAAGTATTTTTATGGTTTTAGGGTCAGGACCTATTAATTTGGTTTGAATGGTTAAACAGATTTGTGCGGATACGCGGAGTAAAACTGCAGGAAGATATTTATCTTTCAAAGTTTTACGACAAAGTAGCCCGTGCAAATCCGATTAATCCGGAGGACAGACGTTATATTTGCAAACTCCAGCGTCAAATCCCTTGTCCGGGATGCCGACCCGACCGGCGGGCTTTTCCTTGGATTTCGCAAATATAACGTCTGCCATTCAAATCAAATTAATAGGTCCTGACCCTAAACTGATTTGCGGGGCCGTAATGCCAAGACCTTGCTTGCCGAATTCTACGCGGCCTTGAAGATCACCGGTGTGTCGCCTTTGTGCCATTGATCATACTTGATCATGGCCTGCTCAAAGAAGGAAGATGCCAGGAAATCATCCAGCCAGCGTTGAACATGCACGAACGGCATGGCGTCAAAGGCGTCTTTGTCGGTATTGGCAAACTGGCGAATGAACGGTGCGATGGCGAAATCAGCCAGCGCCGGGCGCGACCCGAACAGGTATTTCCCAACCGCGAGCCGCCCGTCAAGACGGTTGAGGATCTTTTCCGCGTCGCGGCGATGTTCGGCCGGGTCAACGTCCTCGTAGCGGTTAAAATACTTGTAGCGGTCCAGATGATGCTTGAACGGACCATCATTCTGGGCAATCAGGGCCAGCATATCGTCAAGGGTACCGCTTTCCGGTGTCAGCCATTCCAGCGGATCATTTTCCGCCAAGGCCCAGACCATGATTTCAAGGCTTTCATCAATCACCGAACCATCGGGCAGGATCAGAACGGGCACGGTGGCCTTTGGGGATGCTGCGATCATGCTTTGCGGCTTGTCGCGCAGGACAACTTCGCGCAGTTCGACATCAATGTCGGCGGCCAAAAGCGCCATACGCGCACGCATCGCATAAGGACAGCGGCGAAAACTGTAAAGGATGGGCCGGGACTGCGAAGCCGCGTCTGTTGTGGCCTTCGCCGGGGGAAGGTCGGTCGTCGCGCTGGATGGTGATTCTGACTTGGTCGTTAGCTCAATCTCGGACATATATTCGGATTAAACCGTGCATGACGCGATTGCAATAGACATTCTGATGCCGCGACATTTGCGCGGCCCCTTGGTGCCCTGACGCGTAGAATGGGAAAAATTGGCCTGTTTTGCGACTTTTTTGGCCCGGTGGGCTTGATTTCACTGCCCGGTTTGTGGAAGGACAGTGCACCAGATTTCACAACAGGCACAGGAAAGAGGGCAGACGCCAAAGCGCGTATGCGATATTCTGTGAACCTGCAGATAACAGCCGTTGGAAAGAACAAGGGGCAAGTCCTATGACACCGTCAGAGATCGCACGCGTCGAAGATTACCTGCGTCGCACATTCGAGAACCCGAAAATCGCCGTTGATGTGCCCAAGAAAAAGCATCTACCGGTTGAGATGCGCGTTGGCGACGAATTCGTCGGTGTTGTTCACCGTGATGAGGATGAAGGCGAAGTCAGCTACTCGCTGAACCTTGTCATCCTCGAAGAAGACCTGCCGCCGGCAAAATAATCTGTGATCTGATCGCATTCAAAGCGCCCCGTGCCTGAACTGGCCGGGGCGTTTTGTTTTTCTGAGATTTGTCACGGGGCTGAATGATTTTGTGCACTGCCGCGACGCGGGGAGGGGCTTTGCCATGAAATCACCGGCGTGATCGTCAAGGCCGGCCGTGATGTCGAATTTCTCAATGACGGTGACGTTTGCTCCGTACCGTTCAATATTGCGTGCGGCCGATGCCGTAACTGTTTCGATGGGGATGGATATACCGCATCTGGAAACAAATTTGTTGGCAACACGTTGAAGTGAAAGTGCCTTAGGGTCAGGACCTATTAATTTGGTTTGAATGGTTAAACAGATTTGTGCGGATACGCGGAGTAAAACTGCAGGAAGATATTTATCTTTCAAAGTTTTACGACAAAGTAGCCCGTGCAAATCCGTTTAATCCGGAGGACAGACGTTATATTTGCAAACTCCAGCGTCAAATCCCTTGTCCGGGATGCCGACCCCACCGGCGGGCTTTTCCTTGGATTTCGTAAATATAACGTCTGCCATTCAAATCAAATTAATAGGTCCTGACCCTAAGCACGCTTAAGACGAATTTGTTTTCAGGGGAGCTCCATGGGGTCATGGATTGAACAGCACGCCACCTTGCTGCAGGTGGGTGTCAGCATCGCAACATTGATGATCTGGATTTTCTATGCGCAATTGCTGTTTCAGAGCTACCGCCGCGCACGACGTCCGAAAATCGTCATCAATCAGATGCTGGGCGAGTCAGACAAGGCCCGCTTTCTGATCAGCAATATGAGCCAGGAAGCCATCCATATCGACAAGGTGCTTGTCTGTGTCGGCGATCCGCAAAACCAGATATGCGAACAGGTCACCGACGCCGATCCGGAACAGATTTTCAAGGATCGTGATCAGGATGAGACGCCGCTTTCGACCAGCTTGGAAGAAGTGACATTGCAGGGGCCGCTTGATGCCGGACATTGCATCGAGTTGGGGGCGTTGCAAAACCTGCTTGCGCGAATCAAACGGCGCTCGGAAGCCTCCCAGGCGACTCAGAATAATGATCTGGGCGCGACTGATCACCAAAGGATCGAAATCACGGTAATCGGTGTTTACAGTTCTGAAAAAGGGGTGATCGGTGCAAGTCGGGCTTTCATCTGTGATCAGGATGGCAATCTTCGTCCCGAAGACGTCCAGACAAGCCAGCATGCCGGTTTTTTCGCCCGCAAGCGTATGGCGCGCCTGCATGCGCAATATGTGTGATGAAACGAAAACGGGCCCCGCAAAACGGGGCCCGAATGGTGTGAGTTTGTTGTTGGGGCGCTCGATCAAGCCGCCGTTTTGGCATCTTCGGACTTGATGACCTTGTGGTTGTCTTCATTCATGCCAAGCTTCCAATAACTTGAGATATAAAGATCATCCTTGCCAAGACCACGGTCTTCGCGGAAATAGCTGCGCAATGCGCGCATCGAGGTGAATTCACATGCCGCCCAAACCGAAATCCGGCGGCCGTCATGCCATGGCAGGCGTTTGACCACATCGCTCAGGACCGAGTTTTTCGTGCCCGGATGCGGGTTGATCACCCATTCGATCGTGATGTTCTCGGGCTTTTTCAAATCCTGCATGTCGGCCTCGGACCGGACTTCGATCACCGTATAGCCGTGCGCGTCATCGGGCAGGATTTCCAGATTGACCGATACCGCGGGCAGGGCTGTCATATCACCAACAATCATGAACCAGTCGGCGGTCGGATCGACCAGTTTCTTGGGGCCGGGGCCGCCAATGGTGATCACATCGCCGGGCTGGCAATTCACCGCCCAGTTCGAGGCCGGGCCGCCATGATCATTGTCATCCGATCCATCACCATGCATGACGAAATCGATATCGATCTCGCGGCCCTGATCGGTCATGCGGTCATGACGCACCGTATAGGTCCGGCGCAGGACGCGGTCCTTTTCATCGCCTTCAATCGGGAAGATCAGTTTTACATAGGCGCTTTCCTGATCTTCGGGAAAGTCCTTCATGCCGTCACCGCCAAGAGTGACGCGCAGCATGTTGGGGGTGACGTATCCCTTTCTGATCACGGTCAGATCGCGTAGGGAAGGTTTACTCATTTCTTCACTCCTTGGTCCCAAGTCCTTGGTCATTTGGGTCGTTATCCGCAAAGTCGAGTTTCTTGCATTTGTGGGTTTCCAGGTTGTCGGACATCAGATTGGCGATCTCGACAAAATCATGGATCTGCTGTGGCGTAAGACCGCTTGTCATGCGTGATCTGACTTCTTGTTCGACTGCGCGGAAATCTTCCATTTTCGCGCTGCCGGCGGCCGTCAAATGCAGTGTTTGGCTCCGTCGATCTTCGGGGTGCGGGCGGCGTTCGATCAGCCCGTCATTTTCTAGTTCTTTCAAAAGCCGCGTCACCCGGCCTTTGTCCTGACCGGATTTTTCGGCCATTTGCTGGGCGGTGATGCCCGGGATGCGGACAATCCATTTCATCACCCGTTTGTGCGAGATCGGCATGGGCATGCTTGCTGCCTGCATCGCATGCATCAAACGTCGTTTATAGGCATGCACCAGCCGATGCAGGGTTTCACCGGGGACATGGACCTGATTTTCGACCTGATTTTCTTCGGTCATGGTTTTTCTTTCATCCTCAGGCGTTTGCCGTAATTAGGCCGCTGCGAAGGGCATGGCGGCGGCCTTCGCAAATCAATGTTGCCAGGACCGCCGATCCACTGGCCACCCAAAGAATGGTCTGCAGATCAAAGCTGCCACTTGTGCCAATCAGGATGGCGGCCAGGGCGGCACCAATTGATTGACCCGTCAGGCGTGCGGTGGCCAGCAAGCCGCTGGCGCCACCGGAACGGTCACGCGGGGCAGAGGTCAGCAACAGGCGGTTGTTGGGCGCCTGAAACAGCCCGAACCCGGCACCGCACAGCGCAAGGGTGATCACCATTGCGACGTCGCCATCGACATCGGCGCTGAGCGTGATGCCATACAGCCCGGTGGCAAACAGGCCCATGCCTATTCCTGTCAAACGCATCGGAGAATAACTGTCAGCCAATTTCCCGGCCAGCGGGGCGATGATGGCGGCGGCCAAAGGCCATGGCGTCATCAGCAAACCGGTGACCGTCGGGCTATATCCCAACACATCGTGGAAATAGAAGGGCAAGGTGACAAACGCAATCATCAGGGCGCAAAAACCAGCAATCGATGATGCAATCGAACAGGCAAAGACCGGCAATTTCAGCAAATCAAGCGGCAGCATCGGGCGGGTGCGCGTCAATTGACGGCGCACCAGAAACACCCCGGCGATCAGCGATATTGCAAACTGTGCTGCAATCAAACGCGGATCGCTTTCAATGCCGATATTGCCAAGGGCGGCAATCAGACCACCAAAGGTCAGGACATTGAGTATCGCACTGATGACATCAAACCGTGTACGGCTTGGCTGGGTAAATGGCAGGCTGAAGAACCCGATGGCAATCGCCAGCACCGACAGCGGCAGATTGATCAAGAACAGCCAGTGCCAGCTTGTAACGGCCAGAATGGCCGACGCAATACTTGGTCCGGCAGCGGCCGAAACCGATACCGTCATCGCGATCCAGCCAATCGCAATCCCCAGCTTTGCCTGCGGAAAGATATGGCGCATCAGGGCGGGGTTGATGCTCATGATTGCCGCCGCACCAAGGCCCTGTAACACGCGGGCTGCGGTCAGAAATTCGATGTTCGGGGCCATGGTGCACAGGGCGGATGCCACGCCAAACAGGCCAACCCCGACAAGATTGATTTTGCGAAAGCCGATGGCCTCGCCAAGGGCGGAAAGCGGCAGAAGGGCGACGACAATCGAAAGCTGATAGGCGGTTACCACCCAAATCGCATGGGCGGGTGATACACCCTGATCCGCCGCGATGGTCGGAAGCGCGACATTGATAATCGTGCCATCCAGTACGGCCATCATGATGGTGACCAGAATGGCAAGGGTGGCATAGAACCGCCGGGGTTTTGGCAAGCCGTCAGGGTGAATTTCAGGTGATATGCGAAACAGTCCGGGCATGGGGCAGTGCTTTCAGTCGGTTGCGCGAGGGGCGTGGCGACCAAACAGGGCATCGCATCGAAACAGCGTGGGGCGCCATCAGGTGCCAACGCAATTCCCTGTTTGGTTGACTTAATCAACTACATGAAAATGGTTGATATTGTCAACTATAATCTGACCTGCTCATACGGGCAGTATTCCTGCGGATCGATGGCGGTATCATCGCGAATGGAACAGGAGGAACGCAGATGAAATCAATCATCACGCTGGTAATTGCCGGACAACTCACACTCGGTTTGGTGATCCTGCCAGAACAGACAAACGCGCAGCCGCGCCTTGTCGATCAAACGGTTAAGCATGGTGGCGGGTGCCGGAAAAGCTCCCCGCCCGGTCAGTGTTGCCAAATGAACAAGAAGGCGGGCAGTGTGCATTGTCATTGAGGGGGCGAGCATGAGGCTGTGTCCGAAAATTCTTTTCATTTGTTTGTGTAAATGTTATTAAAAGTTTGCATTAAGAAGGCGGGATAATGTTGCAGGTTGTCTATGCAAGGGAAGCCCGTAAGGCGCTGCGCAAAATACCGCAAAAGACGCGTGACAGTATTTTGCAGAAAATCGCCCTGATCGCGGAAAACCCACGCCGCACCGATCTGGATACAAAACCACTCAAAGGTGTTGCCGCATGCCGGTTGCGCGTTGGGCAATATCGGGTGATCTATACCGAGGATGGCGTCATTCTAGATGTGCTTAAAATCGGTCCGCGTGGTGACGTTTACGACAAGCTTTAGGAGACAGGCGATGAATGCGCCCCATCAGATCATTTACAAGGACGACAAGCCCGAATTCGCCGTCGTGCCATGGGATGAATATGTAAAACTCTTCAAGCCGACAGAAGATGATCTGGACAGAATGGCCTATGACCAAGCCGCGGCGCACGATGATGGTGTGCGCTTTCCCGCTGCGGTGATCAAGCGTCTCAGTGACGGCGAAAATCCGGTGCGCGTATATCGCGAGTATTATGATCTGACACAGGAAGAATTGGGCGCAAAAGTAGGGGTGACTGGAACCTATATTGGTGCCGTCGAACGGAACGCGCGCCCGCTGTCAAAAAAGCTGGCGACGAAAATTGCGTCTGTTTTCAAGGTTGATGCGGATGATTTGGAGCCTTGGTCGCAAGAGTGACCTGACGTTTTGGGCGGAAAATAAGTCTGTCCTCTTTTTTTGTGTTTGGGGTATTTTAGCTATCGTTGAGAGCGACTTGTAGTGCAGGGTTTGTGACATACATTGCTTTTTCACCTAGTGACCTTGCTTCTGCTTTGAGCCGTTTCATATTGTATTCATAATTATATATGAATGCGTCGTTGCCTGATTTGTTTTTGATGCCGATCACGCCATACCAAAGCATCAGATCAAACGCTTTTTCGGAATCTTCTTCGTTTAATCCAAAGCTAATAAACTGGGCTATGAACTCGGTCTTATTCTGAGATTTTTCGGCTCCAACGAAAGCGTATAGCAAGTCTTCGCTTAACCCTGAGACATCTCGAATTTCGTAACCAAAGTCATCAATGAGATAAAGAGAGTGTTGTCTCACAGCATCAATGCAATCTTCATCGCTTACTTTCTCATGTCCTCTGTTAACGGCGTTTGAGATTGCGTTTTCAACGATATTAATCAAAAATCGAGGTCGCATTAAGCAATGATCGACAAAAAAATCAAAAGAGTCATTGTCTTCCACTTTATCTGGGAAAAAACGCAACCAAAGCTGCTCGAACGTGCTTCTGTTATCTTTCAAAGATGACTGAAGCCGCTTGTATATGACTTGCTTTAATTTGGCTCTGTCGGTCCAGTCTATCCTTACTTGGCCGGATTTTCCACGGTCAGGAGTGCTCTCGACTAGCATCTCGTAAATGTCGTTACGTAGAAATACTACTGACATAAACTCCTTTTTTGATGCATTGAAGTCTCTTTGTATTTTGTCCAGTGTTTCGATTAGTAGTCTGACAAGACGAATGTCAAACTCATCGACGCCATTGGTTGGCCACCCCTTATCTATGTTGTCAAAAAGTAATACTATTTGGTCGTCGTGATCGATGTTTTTGTAGATTGTTTTCTTTAGGTCTGTTATTCCACCGCGAAATATTATGTTAGTTAATAAATCTGCGGATATTGCTTGTTTTCTTGATTTTGCCGCGTCAATTTCTTGGACTACGTAGTTTCCAAGTCGGTTGATGCGAGTCGTGAAATCGCCGCTTTCATTAATTCCGTACTTATATAGCCATTGGTTTATATCGTAAAGATTTTCAAGTGCTTTACTATCTACTTTGGATTTATATTCAATGTTTTGCTGAATTGTGATTAATATTTCTGATAGAATCAGGAAGTACCAGAATGCCGCAAGAGAATGATCAAATGCTCCAACATCAAGTATCTTTTGAAGTTCAGTTCTGAAAAGACTGAGTTGATGCGATTCTGGCTTTAGATCGGTCACAAATGAGTTGCGTTGTTGTCTAAAGTTATCCCTTGCTTGGAAGAAAATAGCTGTTTTTCCCGAGCCTTTTCTGCCCGCGACGACATTGACTTCGCCTCGCATAGTCCGAACAAACTCAGAAGTCTCGACAAAATAGCTAGACAGAGTGCGAAATTCGTTCTCAGCCGCAGATGCGCCAAGTGAGAGCTTTTGAAGCGCGGTTCGTTTGTGTTTTCTTGGACGCGACTTGATATTTTGGCCTGCAAGATAGGCCGCTTTGCAGAAGTCAACCACAGCGTTGCTTGTGGAGTTATCATCTGTAACCGCCGTAACAAAATCTCTGTAGTCAGCGGGTCTGGACCCGTCGAAGCGGGCTAACTCAATTAGCAATGTGTCACGCTCTAACCCATGCCCAATTCCAGCTAAAAAAGATGCCCGAAGATTGTGTCGTTCGTAGTCTTCTATGTTTGATGAAAGTAAAGGTAGGATTATTCCCGAAGAGGCAGAAAGTTGCCCGATAATAGCAAACGTTGATAGTCGTGCTGTTTCCACTGGGTCAAAGCTTCGGTAGTGGACTTTTGAAGATTTTACTGCTGAAACAATCGCATTTCGAAAGTCAGTTTTTTTGATTGGCTCTAGAATGAACAGAGGCTGTCTGTTGTCGAATTCTTTTCCGTACAAGTCCAAAAGTATATTGGGTGTGATATTTGAAAAGGACGCGGCAAGGCTGTCACTATTCTCATAGCTGCTAATGCCGATATTATCGAAGATTCCGTCTTTTTGCACGTTGGTAAACGCGCCATTGAAAGAGGAATTTACTACTGGGAAGACTGGCTTGCCTAAGCCAATCGCATAGCCGGCTTCGTAATAAACGTTTTGGTTTGGCACAGTGACATCAAAGATGACCACGTCGGAGTTTTGTATGCTTTCCCGAACCGTATCAGGTATCGCCTTACCAAAAACGCCCATTTCAGGCCAAGGAGTGATCTGTAAGCGATTTGTTGAATTCGATAGCCGAACTGCAGCTTCGATAGTGGAAGTGAGTTCTGTAGGTGCTCCAGGATAGGCAAAGAAGGCTGTATTTGGTTTTGAGCTCATTGAGTTCATCTACATGGTTAGTGTTGCGTCTTTGCGAAGCATTATTCGGCTAATCTAATGGAACTATAAAGCTCTTCCCTCGATGGTTGCAACACTCAGTGTGAAGTTTCAGTCTCTCTGAGGTTTTGGCGAGACTAAACACCCACTCAACAAATACCCCCCCGTCGGAGCTTCCCAGTCCACCATCTCGCCAAGGCAGTAGGTGCCGGGGCGTTGGATGAGTTGGAAATTTTCATCCAGTTCCTCCCATGCGACACCGCCTGCGGTGCTGATGGCCTCGTCCAGTGGACGGGGCTTTTTGATTTGAAGCGTGAGGCTTTTGATGGCGGTGGCGAGTTGGGCCGGGTCGTTCAGGGTTTCGCGCGGGGTGACTTCGAAAATCAGGGCGGTTTTGGTGGCATCAAGGCCGAGTGTTTTGCGCAAATGATTGCCCAGTGAGTTTTTGCCGCGTGGCTTTGACAGGCGTTTGGTGATGTCATCAAGCGTTCGGTCGGGGCAGAGGTCGAGTGTGAGGGTGCCAACCCCGGTTTCAAGCCATTGATCGCGGAGCCGTGCCGAGATGGCATAGACCGCACTGCCTTCGATGCCGGTTTTGGAAATTACGAATTCGCCGCGTACCGTTTGGTTGCCGCAGGTTAGGGTAACGGCCTTGACTGGCGACCCGGCGCATTTGTCGATCAAATGGTCGGTCCAGTCGATGTCAAAGCCGCAATTGGCCGGTTTGAACGGGGTGCATTTGATCCCGGCATTGGTCAGGATTTCCATCCATTTGCCGTCTGATCCCAGGCGTTTCCAACTGCCGCCGCCGAGCGCCAGAATGGTGACGTCAGCGGTTGCGGTGATCTCGCCATCGGGCGTTTTGAAAACAGCCTGATTTGCGTCGTTCCAACCGGTCCAGTAATGGCGGGTGTGGATGGTGCAGCCGAGATCATCCAGCCGCCTAAGCCAGGCGCGCAAAAGCGGACTTGCCTTCATCGCGGTCGGGAAGACCCGGCCTGAGGAGCCGACAAAGGTTTCAACACCCAGCCCAGCACACCATTCGCGGATTTGATCGGGGCCGAATTTGCGCAAATGCGGTTCAAGCCGTGCGCGTGACGTGCCATAGCGCGAGAGGAATGTTTCCAAATCCTCGCTATGCGTGATGTTGAGCCCCGATTTCCCGGCCATCAGGAACTTGCGCCCCGCACTTGGCATGCCCTCATAGATCGTCACCGCATATCCATCACCCGCCAGCCGTTCTGCCGCCATCAGGCCAGCCGGACCGGCACCGATCACCATGGCGGTTTTGCCGTTCGGGGCAGGGCGGGATGCCGGAGGTGCGGGTGTGTTGGCGGGCATGTGCGGCCTTTTGAAATGGGGTGGTCAGCAGGTTTTAGCGGCTTTGTCCGGTAATGGCAATTTGTGCGCACGGCATGGTTGACGCCACCATGTTCGATCAGTTGGTCGGTGCTTTGTGCAGGACCGGGGCCGCAACATCTTCGCGGCTGCGACCGCGCCTGACATTGGCGTAATAAACCACTTGGCCCGGGACGATTTCGACCTGTTTGAATTGCTTGTAACGGCTCATGAAGGAGCGATAGAGGCCGTATTTGAAATAGGTCCCTGTCCGCGATTGCAAGGTCGCGCCTTCGTGATTGACCTTCTGCGTGCCATTGACCCAGACGCGGAAGAAACCATCACTGTCGCGCGACCATTTTGCTTCGACCTCTATCCGGTGCCATTTGCCGCGCAGATCATCTTCCGGAATCAGGAGGTGATACCGCCGGGTGCTACCATAGACTTGATCATCAAGGCTATAGCCGCCACCCGCATTCTGGAACATCCAGACCGGGTGGGAGCCGCGTTGATGAAACTGCCCAAGGGCGACCTTGGTCGGGTAGATGTTGATGTAATCCTCGGGAAAATAGATATCCCACGCGTACCAATAGGTTTCGCCAGTTCTGCTCAGTCCGTTTTGCGAAAGTTCGGAGCGTTCCCGGTCATTGGCGCAATCGCTCCAGCCTTCGTTGCTGTTGCAATCGCCCGGCTGGACTTCAAACCGTTCGACGATCTCGGCATTTGCCAAGCCGGTGGGATCGGGCATCTGTTGATAGCCGTAACTGGTGGTGTTCAGGGATCGTTTGAAGCTGCCAAAATTGCCGCGATCAAGCGCAACCGTCTGACAGGCTGCCAACCCAAACAGCATCGCCCCTACCATGCCCAGTTTCGCCAAATGGTGCGTCACATTCTCTGACATCGCGCGATAGTCCTTTTGATTACATCGCAAGATCCTGATGTTACGGAGCAAGCAGGGTGTTTTTCAATTAAAAACCGGAAATGGCAGGTGTTACCTCACGCGCTTGGGTTTCACCGATGGCTTGACCATTGTGATCGTGGGCCTTAAACCCCTTGGTTTGCGTTTAACGGGCGCCACCAACGCCCTGATCCATGTCTGGAATAGTGTTATGTCTGCTGAAAACTGGCGCACGCCGAATGAAGATGATCTTGTCCGTGTACGGGCGATGATGGCGGATGCGGATTTCCATGACCGGATCGACAATGTATCTGATGACAAGCTCAGCACCGCCATTGCCGGCGAAAACGACATGATCTTCTGGGTCTATCATGCGGATGGCTGCGCACGCGCCTATGTTCTGATGCAGCATACTAGCTCAAACACGCCCAAGATTGACGAGTTTGCCGTTCTGGACCGTGGCAAGGGGTATGGCAAAGCTGCTCTTGCGGCCCTGATTGCCAAATGCGCGCAGATCCCGGGTTATGAGAAAATCTGGCTTAATGTCGTGACCGATAACGAAGCGGCGATTGGCCTTTACCGCCGTCTTGGTTTTGGCGATGAGCAATTCATTCCCGCCGGCTGGGTCAATCCCAAAGGTGTTGAAGTGGATCTCTGCCGGATGTTTCTTGATCTTTCCCGGGTGCGGACTGCTGCCCAATAAAGGCCGCGCTCAGCGCTGATCTGCGCGGAAACGGGCCGGGGAAACGCCAGCCTTTTTGGTGAAGAAGCGCGAAAAATATCCGGCATCGCGAAAGCCCAGTTCGTCGGCGATCTGTTGAATGGCGATGTCGGTATAGATCAGGGTTCGCTTGGCTTCGAGCATCAGGCGGTTTTGCACCACCTCGCTTGTGGTCATACCATAGATGTCCTTGGCAATGCGGTTCAGCTGGGTCGTGGTCACGCCAATCTCGCGGGCATAGAAATCAAGCGATTTGTGCTGCTTGTAAAAGGTTTCGACCAGCGTCTGAAACTTGCGGAATTTTTCGGTCTTTTGTTCCTGGCGTGACAGGCGCGCTGAATGGTCCTGTGGTACGGTGCGCCCGATGCCCAGAAGCAACAGGCCGAGGATATGGCGAAGCGCAAAAAGCCGGCCGGTATTGTGGCTGTAATATTCCTGGGCGAGTTGCGATATCAGGAAATCTGCCGGGCCGTTGGTATCGCCAGATGTTGAGCGCGTATCAACACAGACCGCCTGATCAAGGCGGGCGAGGAGTTTGGGGGCGGGGCTTAGAATTTCCTGCAGGTGATAATCGGTCAGTGAAATCACCCAGCCATCAATATCATCACTGAATTTAAAGCCGTGCACAGTGCCCGGCGGGACGGTGATCAGTTGGCCTGCCTGCATCGTCAGCTGCTGGTCATCGAAGCTGATTTCGGCCTGCCCGCGGGTGATGTAAAGCAGCTGAAACAGGTTGGTATGGCGGTGCGGTTTGATGTGCAGGTCATGCAGGCGCGATCGTTCCGGGATGCTTTCAAGGTGAAAGAATTCGGGCTCCGTGACCGGTTGCGGATCAGATGTAGTGTCCAGATCAAAGCCATCGCGCGCGCCGGGCTTTGTTGCTGCATCGCGTTCGCCATAAAGCTTATAGATCGGGATATTGTTGCGCATTTGATCTATAACTGTGGTTAGAAAAGTTGCTTTCCTATTCGCGGGTCAAGTATTTCCGCGAAACTGCTTAGCATTAGGCTGTCGTATTAAGTAATGGGGGTGCGTACTCGTAAAAGTAGTCGGATGGGACGTTGATTTTTAGCGGCAAGCTTGCGTCATTTTTTAGCAGTCCTTCCGTGAAAATAACGATTCTCCATTCGTCCTGACTAATGAATGGTTCTATAGGTGCCTTTCTGAGAACGTCAGAGTCAATTGATCTCAAGCTTGTCTCGCCAGTCGTTATAGCTGCACCTTGACTGTTGTCAGAGAGCGTTAAGGCTGTGTGCTGATATGATACTTGTCCATATCTATACGCGATAACTGGAATTTGTTGTGCTACTTGATGACAAATTTCGATAGACAGCTTGAATAGGTTTTTTACTCCCATTGTGTATCCGCCGAATTCCTTGCGGGTCTCTTCGCGAATAGCTGTTCCGTGCATTGACATAATGTAATGTGGGGCTATTTCGCACCCAATGTGCCCGTTTCCGCTGATTGAAACGGAAGGAGAACTCTGCTGTGAAAGATGAAGACCTAGCAGCGTTTGGGTCGCATTGATTCCCTCTTTTTCGTCTTTGCGACTAATATCTTCTATCTCTTGATAGTAAACATTTGATCTGAGCCAGACAGAGCCGCCTTTTATAGTTGCATCGTGTACTTCTTTAGAGGCTGTCCGGAAAATTATTGGTTGGTTGAATTCAGTTTGAAGCTTCATTTTTAGAACTCTAAAAATTGGGATTAAAAAAAAATTCAAGAATTGAACCTGCTAATAGCATAATTGTAAAGAGGCAAAAGAAAAGCCCACCACGATAACGGGCGGGCTTTTTCGAGACATGTGAGTGTCGCTAATTGCCAAGGATGGTTGGCACAAACAGCGTTATTGTCGGTGCAAAGATCAGCAACAGAATTCGGATGATCTCCGCACCAAAGAACGGCATGACACCGCGGAAGGTCTGGGTCATCGGCACACCCTTGGCAAGGGCATTGATGATGAACACGTTCAAGCCCACAGGCGGCGTAATCAGCCCCAATTCCACGACAATTAGGGCCAGGATACCAAACCAGATTTTAAGGTCCTCGGTCCCCATGCCATAGGCCGCAGTCGCGGCCGTAGCCCAGTCACCACCGTTGATGTCAACAAGGGCCGGCCAGAAGAACGGGATCACGACCACGATCATCGACAGGCTTTCCATGAAGCAGCCCAGCAGGATCAGGGCCAGCAACATCAGAACCATGACAAGCCACGGATCAAATCCACTGGTCGCGGCAGCCTCGGCCATATAGGCCGGAAGGTTCGCGCGGCTAAAGAAGCCCTTGAGGATTTCAGCACCCAGAAGGATGAAGAAGATCATCGAAGACGTAATCGCCGTATCCTTGAGCGACTGACGAAGACCCTTCCAGGTCAGCCCACCTTTGCCTTTCCAGCGCATATAGGCGCCGTAAACCAGAATGGCGAACACACCCACACCGGCCGCAGGCGTCGGCGTAAACAGACCGGCACCGAGCCCCAGAATGATCGAACCAAAGATCACCATCACCGGGATCAGGCGCAGCAAGGCTTCCTTGCGTTCGGCGGCTGGCATCGGTTCTGGTTTCGGGGCCAATGAGGGGTTCAGTCGCACCTGAATGGCAATCACGGCCATAAAGAACAGAACGGCAATCAGGCCCGGAATGATCGCGGCCTGGAACATCTGAATGATGGAGGCCTCAACCGTCACGGCATAAATCACAAGTGCAACCGACGGCGGGATCAGGATCCCCAGCGTACCGCCCGCTGCCAGCGTGCCGGTGGCCAGACGCGGCGAATATTTCAAACGGTCAAGCTCGGGCAGGGCGACCTTGCCCATGGTCGATGCGGTTGCAAGCGATGAGCCGCACACCGCGCCGAAACCGGCGCAGGCACCGATGGCCGCCATGGCAACACCGCCACGGAACCGGCCCAGCATCGCATTGACGCCCTGAAACAGATCGCGCGACAGGTTGGCCTGACTTGCGAGATAGCCCATCAGAACAAACAGCGGCACGACCGAAAGTTCATAGTTCGACACAATTCCGTACAGCAGGGATTTGAACTGCTGCAGGTAAGGGTCAAAGCGCAGGAACGGGAAAAACAGGCTCAGCACATAGTTGCCGCCAATCCCGACGCCGACCATGGCCAGGCCGACCGGAACGCGCAGGGCAAGAATGAAAAAGAGAACGGCAAGGCCACCAAGGCCGATCAATTCACGTTCAGACATCGGCTTCTCTTTCGAAAATCTGACTTCCGGCAATTGCGGCCCACAGGAACATCGCAATGATGCCCGGCACATAGAACGGCCAGATCGGCCAGCCCAGAATTGCGGAAAGGGTGTTGTCGCCACGAACCTCGATCAGGCCATTGACCATCATGTATCCAAGGAAAAGCGCCAGACAGGTCATCAGTATGCCGGAAATCGCGTCAACAACGCGCGAAAACCAGTCGGGAAACATTTTGATGAAGACATCAACCGCGACATGACCGCGATGCGCCTGACAATAGGGGAAAAACATCAGGGCGGCCGAACTGACGATCATGCTGACAAAGTCCTCATAGCCGATTATGGCCGGGACATTGGCATCGAACAGTCGGGCAATCTTGTCCAGACCAAACGCGGTAACGTTAACAATCGTCACAATCGCGATCAGCAAGGCAAGCATGCCACCGGCAACGGCAAGCCATGAGGCAGCCTTGTAGAGCACGTTTTTCATATCTCTAACAATCTAGCGGGCAATCTAGCGGGAAAACAGGGCCACGCATCGCATGATACGTGACCCCACAATATTTACCAGTAACTTTAAACTGTTACTTGGTATGGGCCTGAACGGCAGCTTTGGCGTCTTCGACGAGTTTCGCGCCATCAATGCCGTTTGATTTGGATTCTTCGATCCAGCGATCAACGACAGATGCGGCTGCATCGTCAAAGGTTGCTTTTTCGGCTGCGGTCAGTTGAACAACTTGGCCCTTGCCTTCGTTGACCATACGCTTGCCAACTTCTTCAACGCCGTTAAAGACGTCACCAATCTGGGCTGCAAAATCACGGCCCGAGTTGCGGTCGATGATTTCCTTGAGATCATCAGGCAGGCTCTCGTAACGGTCCTTGTTCATCGCGAACAGGAAGGTCGAGGTGCCAAAGCGCGAATTCACGCCTTCGCCTTCAACGGAATAGGAAATCAATTCAGCCAGTTTCAGCGGCGGCACAACTTCGAAAGGCACCAGACCGCCATCAACGACGCCGAGCGACATCGCCTGCGGCAGGGCCGGGACCGGCATGCCAACCGGTTCTGCACCCCAGGATTCAATCACCCAGGAACCGGTACGGGTCGGGGTGCGGAGTTTCAGGCCTTTGACATCGTCAACGGTGCGGACTTCTTTTTCGGTTAGATGAATGGCCTGACCGGCATGCACGTGAACAGCAAGCGGGTGGATGTCGGTAAGGTCTTCGGCGTATTCGTCTTTCAGATCCCACATCGCAAGGTTGGTTGCGCGTGCATCGCCAAGATGAATCCCCGGAAGTTCAAACACTTCAAGGCGCGGGAACACGCCCGGGGTGTATCCCGGCAGTGTCCAGACGATGTCAGCCACGCCATCACGAACCTGGCGATACAGTTCCGGCGGATTGCCGCCCAGCGACATGGACGGAAAGATTTCAAACTTGATGCGGCCGTTTGATTCTTCTTCGATCTTCTTTGCCCACGGTTCAATCATTTTGGACTGGGCCGGTGCCTTCGGACCCAGGAAATGGTGGACGGTCAGGGTGACTTCCTGTGCGTGTGCGCCGAACGACACCATGGTCGCGACAGCAGCACCGGCAAGCAATTTGGTGATCTGTTTCATTCTCTTCCTCCTTATGAACGTCTTGTCGCGTTCATTGCGCCGACAAGCGTTTCAGCCACGATGCGCATCTAGCGTACGAAGTTTTCCAAGAGTTCTTTTTGTTGTTCTTGGTCTTGTTTTTATTGTTTTTTTTATCGCATGACCTGCGTTTGACGCATTTCAGCCATGCCGAATTAAGTGCAATCTAATAGGTACGTGATGGTTATGTATAATGATATGTAGGCACATATCCATAACCAAATGATTATATGTTTGCCCCTGCCTGTTCGCTGTGATGACGGGATGCTTCTTCGCGCACGGCATTGATCAGCATTTCAACCGGCGGGGAAATCGGCGAATCAATTCGGGTGGTCAGGCCAACCGGACCAAAGGTATCGCTGGTATCAATCGGCAGTTCGACAAGATGTCCCTCGGCAATATCGGATGCAACCGCCCCGTTTGAAATGATCCAGATCGCATCGGTTTCACGCGTGAAAGCGCGGCCGAAAGATGTCGAAACGGTTTCGATACGGTCGGGCAGGGCGCCGATGCCATGCGCAATCAGCATCTTGTCGACGGTCGGGTGAATAATCGCCTGTTTGGGCGGCACGAGAACGGTGAATTCGCGAATGCGGGTAATGTCCGGGTTCTTGTCGGCCAATAACGGGTGCCCCGGCCGCGCGACCAGCGAGATGTGTTCTGAATAAAGATGAATGAACGACAGGCCCGACATCTGATCTGGCTCGGCCAATCGCCCGACCACAAGATCAAGTTCCCCCACGCGCAATTGCCCCATCAACATCACGTTCGGACCCGCCACGACCTTGACCGTGGTATCGGGGCTAAGGGTTTTGAAATGACGAATGGCGTTGGGCATCACACTTGCGGCCACGGTGGGCAATACGCCCAGATTGATCGAAAGCCCGCCATGCATGCGGACCTGGCTGATGCTGTCGACACCCTGACGCAGGGCCGTGACACTGGCCCCGGCATAGCGCAAGAACACCTTGCCGAAATCGGTCAGGGTGACCCCACGCTTTGATCTGTTAAACAGGCGCGCATCGAGATGCTCTTCGAGTTCGCGGATGGTTTTCGACACGGCCGGCTGGGTAATGGACAGCGTATCGGCAGCCTTGACGACACTGCGTTGGCGCGCGACCTCCAGAAAGCAGGTCAGATGACGGAATTTGATGCGTTGATCTAGCATGCAGCCCTACATGTCAGCAGTTTAGAATGTTCCGATGGGTGTCTGATGTATAATTATATAGTTATGCAAAATACGCAATTCCTCATTTTACATAACCAAAACCATCTGCGAATGTAAGGTCAAACAAGCAGGGTGGAAACGATAATGAGTCTGCAAGTCGCCCCGGTCAACGGGACACACATTCATTATAGCCAGTCGGGACCGAAAGATGGTCCGGCGCTGGTCTTTGCAAATTCTTTGGGTACTGATCTGCGCATTTGGGACGATGTTGTCGGGACGCTGTCCGAACGCTTTAACATCGTAACGTATGACAAGCGTGGCCATGGTCTTTCCGGGATTGGTGATGCGCCGTACGACGTTTCGCTGCATGCCAATGATCTGATCGGGTTGCTTGATTATCTTGGGTTGGATCAGGTGATCATTTGCGGCCTGTCGGTCGGCGGTCTGATCGCCCAGAAAGTCACTGAACTGGTGCCCGGTCGTGTGCGTGGCCTGATCCTGTGTGATACGGCATCCAAGCTTGGCGATTATGACAGCTGGAACACCCGGATCGAGGCCATCAAGGCCGACGGGATTGCATCCATGGGCGATGCGATTATCGAACGCTGGCTGTCGCCGACCTTCCGCAAGGAACGGGTGCTTGAAACCGCGATGTATCGCGACATGCTGGTTCGCACCACGGTCGAAGGCTATGTCGGGACCTGTATCGCGCTGCGCGATGGCGATCTGCGCGATGCGGCGGGAAAAATCGCTGTTCCGACATTATGTATCTGTGGATCAGAAGACCTGGCAACGCCGCCCGATGTGGTGCGCGCCATGGCATCTGCCATCCCCGGTGCCGAATTCGAATTGATTGACGGGGTCGGGCATCTGCCATGCATCGAAACCCCTGAATTGCTGACCCGGTTGATCGACCGATTTACCAAGGAGAAGAACCTTGTCTGAGAGCCGGTATGACGTTGGCATGAAAACCCGCCGTTCTGTTCTGGGCGATGCCCATGTGGATCGCGCTTCCAAGAACATCACGGAAATCGACGAAGGTTTTCAGCGCTATATCACCGAGAATGTCTGGAATGGTGTCTGGACGAGTGACGCGTTCACCAAGCGTGAACGTTCGATCGTGACCATCGCGCTGCTTGCAGGGCTTGGTCATGAAGAAGAACTCGCCATGCATATCCGGGCGACCTTGAATACCGGGGCAACGCGCGATGATATCCGTGAAACCCTGATGCATGTTGCGGTTTATGCCGGCGTCCCCGCCGCCAATACGGCGTTCCGCATTGCCAAACAAGCCTATGCCGAGATCGACGCGGCATCCAAGGGAGAGTAGTCACATGTCCACCTTCAAACCGCGTGACTGGGGTTCCCACGCCCCCTATATCGCACCCGGTTACAAATCGACCCTGCTGCGCGGTCCAAGCCAGGCACCGCTTGCCATCAAGTCCGGCCTGACCGAGGGCACTGGTCCGCGCTTTGCCCCGGCATGCGTGCGTGAAATGGATTTCGATCTGACCAAAAACGGTGTGGTCAATGGTGAGCCGCTTGGCGAACGCATTGTCGTGCATGGTCGGGTGATGGACACCGATGGCCGCCCGCAGCCCAACACGCTTGTCGAAATCTGGCAGGCAAACGCGGCGGGTCGTTATGTGCACAAGGTTGATCAGCATGATGCGCCGCTCGATCCGAATTTCCGCGGATCAGGCCGTTGCTTTACCGATGATCAAGGCAATTACAAATTCTATACCATCAAGCCGGGTGCCTATCCGTGGGGGAACCACTTCAATGCGTGGCGTCCGAACCATATCCATATCTCGCTGTTTGGTCCGGGCTTTGCCACCCGCCTTGTCACCCAGATGTATTTCCCGGGTGACCCGCTGCTGGAACTCGATCCGATTTTCCTTGGTACCGAGGACGCGCAAGCGCGTGAACGCCTGATTGCCAAATTCTCGATCGACAACACCGAGGAAGGCTTTGCCCTTGGTTATCAGTTCGACATTGTCCTGCGTGGACGCAACGGCACCCCGATGGAGAATTAAGTCATGGCTTATGGTGAAACCCCCTCACAGACGGTTGGTCCGTATTTCGCCTATGGCTTGACCGCAGGCCAGTACGCATACGACTTCACCGATATCGCAGATCCGACTGTTGCCGGTCCGGATGCGGCGGGTGAACATATCCGCATCACCGGCACCGTCTTTGATGGCGAAGGCAATCCGGTCAATGATGCGATGATCGAAATCTGGCAGGCTGATGCCAATGGCGTTTACAGCGAAAAGCCGGTTGATGTTTCTGAAACCGGGTTCCGCGGTCTTGGCCGTTGCGGCACGGGAACGGATGCCAAGCTGCGCTTCTGGTTTGACACGGTAAAGCCGGGTGTTGTCGAAGACGCCGAGGCGCCGTTTGTCAACGTGATCGTGTTTATGCGCGGCATGCTGGTTCACGCCTTTACCCGTTTCTATTTTGACGATGAAGCAGACCGCAATGCAAAGGACCCAGTCTTGCAGTCAGTTCCGGCAGATCGTCGCGACACCCTGATTGCCAAGCGTGTCGAAACCCCGACGGGGATTGAATACCGGATCGATATCCACATGCAGGGGGACGCGGAAACCGTGTTCTTCGACGTGTAAGTCGATCTGGCGCGATGGCTGCGTCCGCTGCTTTGGGGAAAGCCGGCGGTCGCAGCCATCGACCTCATTTATCGCACTCGTAGTTTTTTTTGGATTGATACCACAGGAGTTTTGCCGTGGTTGCACGTTTCATGTCGCTTAAAGAGGCGGTCGCATCCTGCGTCAAGGATGGCGATACCATCTCGATGGAAGGCTTCACCCATCTGATCCCGCATGCCGCTGGACACGAAATCATTCGTCAGGGCATCAAGGACCTGACCCTGATCCGTATGACCCCCGATATGATCTATGATCAGCTGATCGGTGCGGGTTGTGCGAAAAAACTGGTCTTTTCCTGGGGCGGTAACCCTGGTGTCGGCTCGCTGCACCGTCTGCGCGATGCCTATGAAAAGGCATGGCCGACCAAGCTCGAGATCGAAGAACACAGCCACGCGGCAATGGCCAATGCCTATGACGCGGGGGCTGCTGGCCTGCCGTGCGCGGTGTTCAAGGGCTATCGCGGGGCGGAACTGCCGCGTGTGAACCCGAACATCAAATTCATCGAATGCCCGTTCACCGGCGAAAGCCTGGCTGCTGTTCCGGCGATCCGCCCGGATGTCACCGTTGTGCACGCCCAAAAGGCCAACAAAAAGGGCGATATCCTGTTTGAAGGCATTGTCGGTGTTCAGAAAGAAGCCGTTCTGGCGGCAAAGAAATCGATCATCACGGTCGAAGAGATTGTTGATGATTTTGGAGATATCTCGCCCAATGCGGTCATGTTGCCCAACTGGGCGGTAACGGCGATTGTCGAAGTGCCGGGTGGGGCGCATCCGTCCTACGCGCAGGGCTATTACAGCCGCGACAACGCGTTTTATAAGGCATGGGATCCGATTGCCCGTGATCGCGAAGCGTTCCAGGCCTGGCTCGAAGAGCATGTCATTAATGGCGGTCCCGAAGATTTCGCGGCCAAGCGTGAAGCAAACAAAGGCTAAGCGGAGGAAAAATCATGGTTGAATATACCCCGACTGAAATGATGACGGTATCCGCCGCACGCGCGCTTAAGAACGACGATGTGTGCTTTGTTGGCATCGGGATGCCGTCGGCTGCGTGTAACCTTGCGCGCCTGACCCATGCACCGGACATTACCCTGATTTATGAAAGTGGCACCATCGGCACCAAGCCGGACGTCCTGCCGCTGTCGATCGGTGATGGCGAGCTTTGCGAAACTGCTGTTAACACGGTCGCCGTGCCGGAAATGTTCCGCTACTGGCTGCAGGGCGGCAAGATTTCGGTTGGCTTCCTTGGTGCGGCTCAGCTCGACAAGTATGGCAACATCAACACCACCGTGATTGGTGATTACGACAATCCCAAAGTCCGTCTGCCGGGCGGCGGTGGTGCGCCGGAAATCGCGACCAGCTGTGGTGAAGTCTTCCTTGTCATGAAGCAAAGCAAACGCGGCTTTGTCGACAAGATCGATTTTGTGACCTCGCTTGGTCATGGCAAGGGCGGTGATGACCGCGCATCTTACGGCGTTGATACCAAAGGTCCGTCGCGTCTGATTACCGATCTTTGCATCATGGAACCGCATCCGGTGGGCAAGCAATTCGTTGTGACCTCGATCCATCCGGGCGTAACCCGCGAAGAAATCATCGAAAATACCGGTTGGGATGTTGAGTTCGCCGACGAAGTCGCCGAAACTGAGATCCCGTCCGAGAAAGAATTGCAGGTTCTGCGTGAACTGCATGCTCGTACCGCCAGGGCCCATGGGGACCAGCAGTAAGAGTAATAAAAAGGATATTAGAAATGGCTGACGCATATATTTGCGATTACATCCGCACCCCGATTGGCCGCTTTGGTGGCAGCCTGTCGCAGGTGCGCGCCGATAATCTTGGCGCCATTCCGCTGAAAGCGCTGATGGACCGTAACCCGGATCTGGATTTCGCCGCTGTTGACGACATCGTCTTTGGCTGTGCGAACCAGGCCGGTGAAGACAACCGCAACGTTGCACGCATGTCATCGCTTTTGGCTGGTCTGCCGGAAACGGTCACCGGCACCACGGTCAACCGCCTGTGCGGTTCGGGCATGGATGCGATCATTATGGCTGCGCGTGCGATCAAATCGGGCGAAGCCGACCTGATGATTGCGGGCGGTGTTGAAAGCATGTCCCGTGCGCCGTTCGTCATGCCAAAGGCGTCTTCGGCCTTTTCGCGCAACGCGGAAATCTATGACACCACCATTGGCTGGCGTTTTGTGAATCCGGTGATGAAGAAACAGTACGGCGTGGATTCCATGCCCGAAACCGGTGAAAACGTTGCCGAGGATTTCAACATCTCGCGCGAAGATCAGGATACCTTTGCTGCCCGTTCGCAGGACAAAGCCGTCGCCGCACAGGAAAATGGCAATCTGGCTGAGGAAATCACCCCGGTGACCATTCCGCAGCGTAAAGGCGACCCGGTTGTTGTTTCCAAGGACGAACATCCGCGTCCGGGCACCACGGCCGAAAAACTTGCCAAACTGCCAACCCCGTTCCGCGAAGGCGGTTCGGTCACGGCGGGGAATGCATCGGGTGTCAATGACGGCGCCGCAGCGCTGATCGTTGCGTCGGAAGAAGCGGTCAAGAAATATGGCCTGACCCCGATTGCACGCGTTGTTGGTGGGGCAACCGCCGGTGTGGCACCGCGCATAATGGGCTTTGGCCCGGCCCCGGCAAGCAAGAAACTTCTCACACGCCTTGGCTGGTCAACCGACGAGCTTGACGTGATCGAACTGAACGAGGCCTTTGCATCGCAGGGTCTGGCAACGCTTCGTGATCTTGGCATCGCTGATGACGACGCACGCGTAAACCCGAATGGCGGCGCGATTGCCCTTGGTCATCCGCTGGGCATGTCCGGTGCGCGTATTGCCGGTACTGCAGCCCTGCAGATGAAGCGCAGCGGTGGCAAACGTGCGCTGGCGACCATGTGCATTGGCGTTGGTCAGGGCATTGCGATTGCGCTTGAAGCTGTGTAAGGCTGATGGCGGATTGATCTTTTAAAGGTGCCCCTGTGCCGGTTGACGGGCAGGGGCTTCTTTTTGCGTTATTGACCAATATGGTTGCTGGCGCGACACTATCGACTTGAATTCACACCTGTTTGAACGGTGGATGATACCTGATGAGCGTTTCGCCCTTTGACTCTGCCCTGCTTGGGGATCTGTTTTCCGATCCGGAAATTGCCGCCCTGTTTGAAGACCGGGCACAGATTTCATCCATGCTGCTTTTTGAATCGGCCCTTGCTGCGGCCGAAGCACGCGCAGGCGTGATCCCCCAACAAAGCGCAATTCGTATTGCCGATGTGTGCCGCGATTTCAATCCTGATCCGGCAACGCTTGCAGGCCCGACCGCTAGTGCGGGTGTGCCAGTGCCGGCTCTGGTCAAGGCGTTGAAGTCCGAAATTGGCGGTGAAGACGCACGCTTTGTTCATTTCGGTGCCACCAGTCAGGACGTGGTGGATACGGCTCTTGTCCTGCAATTGCGGGATGCGATTGCGATCATTCGTCGCCGCATTCGCAAATTGGCCAAGGTGCTTGCGGCCCATGCCGATACCCATCGCAAAACGGTGATGATCGGTCGTACCCGATCCCAACAGGCGGTTCCGACCACCTTTGGTCTTAAGGCCGCCGGATGGCTGGCACCCCTTGTACGGATTGATCGCCGGATTGAAAGCCTGGCGTCTGATTTGCTCCGCGTTTCGTTTGGCGGTGCTGCGGGAACGTTGGCCTCCATCGGGGCAAAGGCCGCAGATGTTGAAAATAACCTGGCCGAGGAACTTGATCTGCCACTGGCTGACATGCCCTGGCATGCGCAGCGTGATGGCCTTGTCGATTTTGCCAGCCAGCTGACGGCACTGACCGGTGCGCTTGGCAAAATGGGGCAGGATTTGGTTCTGCTGGCGCAATCCGAAATCGCCGAAGTCCAGCCCGGAAAGGGCGGTGGATCATCGACCATGCCGCACAAATCCAATCCGGTGCAGGCAGAAATGCTGGTGACCCTGGCGCGCTTTAACGCCGGTCAGCTCGGTACCTTTTCCCAGGCGCAGCTGCATGATCATGAACGCTGCGGCGCAAGCTGGCTTCTGGAATGGTTGACCCTGCCACAAATCATTACGGCTACTGGTGCGGCCCTTGCGCAGGCGGTGGATATGGTACCCAATCTCAAGATCAATACGGATCGAATGGCGCAAAATCTGGAACTGTCGCGGGGCGCAATACTGGCAGAGGCCGCGACATTTGCCCTTGCCGATCATATTGGCCGCGACGCTGCGGACAAGCTGGTCAAGGAAGCGGTGGCCAAGTCGGCGGCCAATCAAAGCAATCTGTTTGACGAGTTGCCGAAACTGACCGATGCACCGGTTGATTGGGACCATGTCCGCAATCCAGTCAACTATATCGGGCAGGCCGATCTGTTCATTGATCGGGTGTTGGGCACAGCACGTCGCGGACTGCGCGACTAAGCAAACAAAAAGGCTGCCACCCGGCAGCCTTTTTTGATGGTATCATTCCGCCTTGGGCCGGGGCCGCAAGCGTTTTTCCACAGCGTAGTTGTGGATCGGCACCCCACAAAGTTCAAAATCACGGCGTTCAACCACCGAAAATCCCTGTTTGAGCATGAAGGATTTGGCAAGCTCGCTTGCCTCGCAATACAGCTTGCCAATGCCCTGTTTGATGGCCTCGGCCTCGAGCGTGGCATAAAGCGTGGTGATCGCACCGCTGCCGGCAATATCCGGGCTGGCATAGAGAAACCGGATATGGCCATCTGATTCCAGATCGGTAAACGCCACGGGCTGGTTTTTCTCATCAACCGCAATGAAGGTTGTTCGGCCATCATTCATGATGTCGATCCATTGCGCCGGCGTTGGGCAAAGATCGGACCATACCTTGGTTTGATCGGGGCCATATGCACCTGAACCCAGTTCGTGAACGGCACGCCTGAAAACGTCAATCAGGGCAGGGGCATCGCTGTTTTGAAAGGGGCGGATGGTGATCATACCGTGTCTCCCGAAATAGCGGTTTCCGGCAAACAGCATCCGGTGCCTTCTTGCAGCAATATCGATGGCTGACCAAACATGAACGTCTTCCCGAGTGTTTTGATTTTGATCGGTTTTTGCACGGTCAAATGGCAAAGGCAAGAGGGTGTGTGGCCATTGTCGATATTTGCATGAGGCGGGCTTGCGTATTGATTCTTATCAATGAAAAACAATAGTTCATAATGTTATGCATTAAAAACAATTGATCGCCTTTCCCAAGGAGGAATTCATGGCAAATGTTGGAACTCTGGACCGTCTTGTTCGTGCCGTCGCTGGCGTTGTTTTGCTAGCCTTGCCGTTTGTTTCGGCGACCCCAGAAGACGGTGGCATGGCGTATGGCGTTTATGGCTGGGTGATGATTGCTGCTGGCGTTGTCATGCTGGTGACTGCAGCCTTTCGGTTCTGCCCGCTTTATACACTGTTCGGAATTCGGACCTGCCCGCTTTCCAAATAAGACCATAAACGGCGTTTGAAACCACAATATTCCGTTCGGTCTGTTGTTGTGTGAACGTTATGCTGGCATCCGCAACTCTGTGCGGTATGCTGAGTGTACGTGCTGTAAAATCCCGATCAATCGGGCACGGCGACCAGCAACGACGAACGGAATATAAAAATGAAACGCCTGAGTGATGAACTGACTGTATCTCCGCAAATGCCGATTGAGGCGATTGACGAAATCGCCGCAGCCGGGTTCAAGACCATCATCTGCAACCGGCCTGATGATGAAGACCCGGGACAACCTTCATTCTCTGAAATTGCGGCCAAGGCCGAGGCTGCCGGTATGAAGGCGATCTTCCAGCCGGTCACAAGTGGCAATGTATCCGACGCGGATGCTGATGCGTTCGCGGCCAATCTGGCAGCTGCCGAGAAGCCCGTCTTTGCCTATTGCCGCAGCGGCACGCGCTGCACCATCCTGTGGTCTCTGGCCAATGCCGGGCAAATGCCCGCTGGTGACATCATCAAGGCCGCGGCCGATGCCGGGTATGATATGTCCCCGCTGGCACCGCGGATCGCGACGCGCGGCTAGGCGATCTGAATTTGCAGGTTATGCGGTGCGTTGCTGTGCAAAAAACGCAGTGAGCATCGCATAAATTGCACTATTCCTTTTTTGCGTTTCATGACGATATATCCGCGCATGCCCTGTCTGGCATGGGTTTATCAAGTGATAGTGCGATGGCATTAAACGCAGACCAACTTCCCGACATCCGATTTCGACCGGCGAACAGCGATGATCTTGCTGTGCTATGCGAGATTGAAAACCGGTCCTTTGACGTTGACCGATTGAACCGGCGTGCCTTCAAGCGCTTTATCGGCAGTGAAACCGCGCGTTTGACTGTCGCCGAAACCGGGGATGGAACGGTTGTCGGTTATGCGCTGGTGATCTTTCGCCGCAATGTTGCGCTCGCGCGGCTTTATTCGATGGCGGTGTTGCCCGATCAACGCGGGCAGGGGATTGGTCGTGCGCTGATCGCTCAGGCCGAGGAACTCAGCCTTGATTTCGGCGCGCCGATCCTGCGTCTTGAAGTCAGTCAGAAAAATCCGGATGCGATCGGGTTGTTTGCCGCAAACGGGTACCAGGAATTTGCCCTTTATCCCGATTACTATCCCGATCACAGCAATGCGGTTCGTATGGAAAAGGTCTTGGTGTCAAACGCCATGCACCTGCCATCACCCATTCATTTCTATCACCAGACCCTGCCATTTACCTGTGGTCCGGCGGCCTTGATGATGGCGATGAATGCGCTTGATCCGGATATCGAACTTGATCGCAATCTTGAAATCGCGCTGTGGCGTGAAGCCACCACGATCTTTATGACATCCGGGCATGGCGGGTGCGGTCCGCTGGGTTTGGCACTGGCTGCGCACAAGCGCGGCTTTGACGCCGAAGTACTCAGCAGCCGCGATGGGCCGCTTTTTGTCGATACCGTACGCAAACCCAAAATCCGCGAAGTGGTCGAACTGGTGCACTATGACTTTGCCTGTCAGGCGCTTGATGCCGGCATTCCGGTCACGAGCGGCCCGTTCGGTGTGACCGAGATCGAAGAGCGCACCAAACAAGGCCAGATGGCACTGGTCCTGATCAGCCAGTACCGAATTTATGGCGACAAGATCCCGCATTGGGTGGTGGTGTCGGGCTTTGATGACCGCTTTGTCTATATCAGCGATCCCGATATCGGCGAGGACCACGAACCCTTTACCGGAAGCGATTGCCTGTCGGTGCCGATTCTGCGCCATGAGTTCGATCTGATGGCGCGTTATGGCCGCGACAAGCTGCAGGCTGCTGTGTTTATCGATAAAAAGGCCGGGTAAATACCCGGCCTTTCTCTTTGTCTGCGGTCATCTGTCATCAGTTTATGGACGTGCGATCTTGCCCAGAAGATGCGCAATGATCCGGCGATACAGATCCATATCCAAAACCACATCCTCGACCCCGGCATCGATATTGGGGTTGTCATTCACCTCGATCACCATCGGGCCGTGCGGCGTTTCCTTGACGTCGACACCATAAAGGCCATCGCCCATCAGGCGGGCAGAGGCCAAGGCTGTGGCAACGATGTCGGCCGGGGCCTGTTCGACCGGCAGGGTTTCAAAGCCACCTTCCTCAAAGCTTTTGCCGTCATCTTCATGCTTGACGATCTGCCAGTGGCCCGGTGCCATGAAATAGCGGCTGGCAAAGATGGCTTCGCCGCCCAGAACACCAATACGCCAGTCAAAGGTGGTTTCGACATATTCCTGAATGACAAGAAGTTCCGAGTTCTTGAACATCTCGGTTGCGACTTCATTGAGGTGTTCTGGTGATTTCACCTTGCGCACCCCGCGCGAGAAGCAACCATCGGGCACCTTCAGAACCGACGGGAAACTGAATTGTTGGCCGATTTCGGCAATGCGACGCTTATCGAAAATTGCACTTTTCGGCGCGGGGATACGGTGCGTGCGCAGCAACTCGGCCAAATAGACCTTGTTGGTACAACGCAGCATCGAGTCCGGATCATCAATCACCGGAATGCCTTCCTTTACCGCGCGCTTGGCAAAGCGATAGGTGTGGTGATCAAGGGCTGTGGTTTCGCGGATCAGAAGCGCATCAAATTCCGACAGATGATGGAAATCCTTTGCCGTGATCAGTTCGGCCTTGGCCCCCAGATCGGATGCGGCTTGCACGAAATTGGCAAGCGCTTCCTTGTCTGACGGCGGCAGGACTTCGTCGGGGTCATGCAAAATGGCAACCAGGGCGGTCGGCGGGGTGATATTGCCCTGTTTGCGCACGCGACCACGAAGATAGGCACGCAAGGCGGCCTCGAACTCGGCAAGGTTGCTGTCATCAAGCTGGCTGAGTGACGGGGCTTCGATTTCGCGCAAAATCCTGCGGTCCTGCGGGTTAAGATGCAAGCGCAGGATCGGGCAGCGGAACTGGTCAAAGGCGCGTTCGCCAATCTGACGGAATTTCTTGTTCGCCGTCCGCCCGAAATAGACGTCAATATGATTCGGGGCCTGATCCGGTGTCTGGCCAGATTTTTCCAATGCTTCGATGATTTGCGGGCTCAGTTCCGCACGTGCAGTTTTCTGCAGGCGTTTCCAGTTGAGGTCCAAAAGAACATCGGCCTCGGGAATGACACGCTCTGCCCGGGCGGCGGCCAGAAGGCTGCAATAATATCCACGCGACAGATATTCATAGGACTGGCACAGGTTGATCACACGCCGGTTACGCACCCCATGATCAAGGGCGAGATAATCGCGCACCCGCATCACACGGGCACCGGATACGGCAAAGCGTTGATCCGACAAACGGTCAACAAGGATCAGCGGCGCCCCGGTGGTAACCGTCGGCGTGACAGTGCCTTCGCCGTCATAAAGGGCATGTTCAAGGCGAATGCCATCGCCGCCATCCTCATAGTACCCTGGAAGATCTGCAATCCGGAGATAGCCGTGGCGTTCATACAAATTGCGCGCGGTTTCGTTGTTCACGCGCACTTCAAGGCGCATGCGCGTACAACCCGCATCCATCGCAAGGTTTTCAAGCCCGGCCAGAAGTTGTGTCCCCAAACCTTTGCCGCGCCAGTCTTTTGCAATCGCCAGCGAGTAAATCCGGGCGGTCACCGCATTGGCACGCAGCAACAGCAAGCCATACCCGACAATATCAGGATGATCGGCATCACCGGCATCGGCGACCAGAAGGCGCGCACTGGCCTGCCGCAGGAAGCGCGAAAACGATGCGCGCGTGATCAGGTCACTGTCGAAATTGCCGGTCTCAAGGGCGCAAAGCCCGTCAAGATCAGCACGGATGGCATTGCGGATGATAACAGTATCGGTTCGGGTCGAAGTCACTGCGGGGACCTCCTGCGGTGGGGTGAAGCAATCTTGTTGCTTTCAACTCCCGGTACGCTCAATCTTGAAACCTCACAAGCGCATTTATCGTTCATAGCCATGCCATTTTTTCATGGATCATGGCACAGGTCGCACTCGACCAATGCGTCGAATAAAAATATGGTGTTTTCAAAAGGCTGTTTTGAAACATTTAATAATCCTGATCGTTTGCACCTATATGGAAAACAAGGTCCAAACGAAACAAGTTCAGTCATGACCCGCCGGAAAGGCGGGCCGATCAAGGGCACGATGGTTTGAACAAGAACATCCTTCGCACTTTCCCGGCTTTCGGGCGCCGTGCTGCTGTTGTCCCGCTGTTGTTGGCGGGCACGATGCTTTCGGCATGCGCATCCGACGAGGAAGGCGGCGGGTTGCTGGGACTTGGCAATGGCAACGGCGGCGAGGTCGTTCAAAACGATCTGCAAACCACCATTCCCTATGATGTTGAGATTACCGGCATTGACACACAGGAAGAAAACCTGATTGCGGCATTGAATTCGGTGAGTACCGCAAAGCGTCTGCAATCGCGCCCGACCGCGTCGCGCGCCGGTTTGCAGCGTCGTGCCGAAGACGATATCGAACGCTTTCAGGCGGTGCTGCGATCCAACGGCTTTTACGACGGTCAGATCACCTTTGATATTGAGGAAAAGGCACCCGACAGTCCATCAGATGATACGTCTGATACAGATGCACCTGCCCAGGGTGCCACGGATGATGCGGTTGACGGGCAGGCCGGTGATGACGCACTTGAACCAAACGGGGATCAGCCCACACCACTGGTTTTGACCTATAATGTTGATGTCGGCACGCCTTATTTGATTGCGGCCGTCAATCTTGTGATCACCCGTCCGGATCGCGTGGTCGAGCGCCACGCGACTGACAAGGAACTCGAAAAGACCCGTCTTGAAATCGGTCAGCGCGCCACGGCGGAGCCGATCATTTTGGGCGAACAATACGGCGTCGATATCCTGCGCGAACAGGGGTATCCGCTTGTTGAGGCGGAAAAACGCACCATTCTGGCCGACACCGCGCAGAAAACGATCACCATCAATTACGCCTTCAATACCGGGCCACTGGCAAAGTTTGGCGATATTACCGTAAACGGGGCTGAGGATGTCGATCCTGACTTTATCGCGGGCTATCACAGCTGGGAGCCGGGCGAACAATATCATCCCGATCAGGTCCGCACCACGCGCCGGGATCTGGCGCAAAGCAACCTGTTTGACAGTGTGATCGTCAAAGTCGCCGGACCGGTAAATGACAACGGGGAAGTGCCAGTCGAAATTGATGTGGTTGAGCGCAAAATGCGCTCGATCGGTGGCGGGGTGAATTTCTCGACCGCAGATGGTCCGGGCGCCAATGCCTTCTGGGAACATCGTAACCTGTTTGGCCGGGCCGAAAAGCTACGGCTTGGTGTTGATGTTTCAAGCCTTGAACAGAGCGTGTCGGCCGAATTCAAAAAACCGCAATTCCTGGAACGCCGTCAGTCCTTTGTTGCCGAGGCGGATGCCAAAAACAACGACACCGACGCCTATAAGGGCTCAACGGTCGACAGCTTTGTCGGTATTGAACGTCCGCTTTGGGAAAACTGGACGACCACCTTTGGCGTGACGGCGGAATATTCCGACCTTACCGGCTCAGACTCCCCGAACGAGCAATTCTATCTTGCCGGTCTGCGCGGCATCCTGCGCCATGACAATACCGACAATCCGCTTGACCCGACCGAGGGCAATCGCTTTGAAATCAATGTTTCGCCCTATATGGGCCTGACGGACAAGGACACCAATTTCACCACCGTATCGCTGGCTGGGTCGCAATATCTGTCTGTAGATGACGACGGCGATTACGTTTTCGCGGCCCGTGCGCGCACCGGCACGATTATCGGCGAGGAACGCGGCAGCCTGCCATCGAACAAACGGTTCTATTCCGGCGGTGGCGGATCGATCCGGGGTTATGAATACCAGAAGGTAGGACCGCTTGATGACGATCATGATCCGTTGGGTGGGCGTGCGGTTCTTGAACTTGGTGCTGAATTCCGCGCACGTGTCACAGAAAGCTTTGGCGTTGTGCCGTTCATCGAAGGCGGTAACGTCTACGCCCGGTCCGAGCCGCAAGACATTGATCTTCTGTGGGCAGCTGGTCTTGGTTTCCGCTATTACACGGCGGTCGGGCCGTTGCGCTTTGATGTCGCCGTGCCGCTTGATAAACGCGAAAACATTGATGACGATTTTCAATTCTATATCAGTCTGGGGCAGGCATTTTGACCGGGTCTGACACGTCGCCACCGATTGAACCCAAGCCTTCCAAGCCGCGCCCATCCACCAAGAAATGGCTGCGCTATGCCGCCTATGGACTGGGCGGAGCTGTGCTTGGTCTTGCCAGCATTATTGCCGTCGCCGGAACGGGGCCGATCCTGCGCATGTCAACCCCGATGATCAATGAAACGGTCTCGACGGCGACTGACAGCACGTTTGAGCTCGGCCGGATCGATGGTAGTCTGTGGACCGGTTTGACGCTTGATCACCTCGTGATGGATCGGCCGTCGGACGGGTTGCATGTTGATGTCAATGACGTCGCCTTTGATTGGTCGCCAATGGCGCTTCTGGGCGGTCAGTTGCAGATCAACCGCGTGGGTTTGGCTTCGGCAAATATCATTTTGCCAGATGGCACTGCGCCCGAAACGCCAGACGAAGACGATGAGACCGGCGGTGGTTTTTCCATGCCGCTTTCCGTGGCGCTGGATGATCTTGATCTTGGCGAAATCGCCATCGTTGATCAGATCACGGGCAACAGCTTTTTATATACCCTCGACGGGCGGGCAAAGGTTGGTAGCAATCTGTCTGCAACAGCATTTCTGGACTTGCAGCCCCGCGATGGCGGCACGGATCGCCTCAAACTGGATCTGGATTTCGACGGGCCACGTGAACGGCTGTCTGCCGAAATTGATGGCGCCTTGGGTCGCGACGGGTTGGTCATGACCTTGGCGGGTGTCGATCCGAGTGTCGCAACCGATGTTACTATTGCGCTGCGGGGTGATGGCCCCGCTAATGACTGGAACGGCACGCTTGATCTTTCAGCGGATGGCTATGCATCGGTTCAAAGCGATATCGGCGTGCAACTGTCATCAGATGTTCTGGCTTTTGCCCTTGATGGCGGGCTTGCCCCGCAGGAACGCATTACCGAACAGTTGCCGGAAAACCTCCACAAGAACATTGAACTCGGCATTGGCGGGGCGTTTGACCAGGGTAACCAAACCCTTGCCCTTGATCGCATTTCGATTGTGATGGCAAATGCCCTGTCATTGTCTGGCACAACCGCAATCAATCTTGATCAAAGCCAGATCACGGCGGATATCAATGCCGATATTGATCCGGAAATGGCCGAACTTTTGGATGGGGCAGTATCCTGGTCGGAGCTTGGGCTTTCGGTAAAAGCCAATGGCAATCTGGCGATGCCTGGTCTTGCGGTGCGCGTCAATGGCCGTGATGTCAAAACACCCGTATCCCAAATTGATGATGTCACTCTGCAGGCCGAAATGCCTGCCACGGATGACATTGACGACCCCGTTCAGGCGGCCGTGGCTTTGTCTACATCCGGGACAAATTGGGATGATCCGCGGCTTGGCGCATTTTTTGGCGAGGAACAAAGCCTGACCCTTGATGCGCAAATGTTACCGGATTTTGCCAATATCTCGGTTCGGGATATGGCGCTAAATGTGCGCGAGATCACCCTGCGCGGGCAGGCGGATGTGAACGAAGATCTGGTGGTTACCACCTCAAACCTTGTTACCGAAATCCGCGATCTGGCGATTTTTGCGCCGATTTCGGGGCTTGATCTGAGTGGGCGCGGGCAGGTGGCCTTGCCCGATCTGACATGGTCGGATGCACGGGGCCTTGAAACCGGTCTTGAGGTCTCGGCCAGCCAAGCCGCATTCGGGAATTCTGATGTTGATCGTATCATCGGTCAGGCACCGCGTATTATCGGCAATGTCGCGCTCACGCCCGATCTTGATCTAAGTGTGGATGTAATAGCCCTCCAAACAGCGATGATTAACGGCCCGCTGAAGCTGAATATCACCGACGCGTTCGAGAAACTGGCACTTGAAAGCAAGCTCGATATCGCACCGGGTGTTGTGCCACCCGACCTTGGTCTTGAAATTGAACCGGCAACCTTAACGGCCAACCTTGATGGTGCCCTGTCGGCGCCACCGGGCACGATTGAGCTCAATGTGCCAAGCCTTGATGTTGCGGGGCATAGCTTCTCCGACATTGTGCTGACGAGCGAGATGTCATGGTCAGAACAATCTGTCTTGTCGCTTGGAAATGCTGCGGACTTCATGTGGGAAAACCGGGCGTTCAAGCTTGCCGCCAATGTCGTCTTGCCAGCGGATGCGTTACGTGTCGAAGGCATCTCGCTGGAAGGGCAGCATCTGGCGCTTTCTGGTGACATAACAATGCCCGATTACAGCATTCCGATGCGCGGCGATATCGCGCTTTCAAACCTTGATGCCGAGCTGCTTGATCAGTTTGGTGTCGGGTTTGGCAATGGGACCCTGGTCGCCGATATTGCGCTTCGTCCGGACAATGACCGCCAAACCATTACGGCCACTGCTTCTGCCAAGGGGCTTCGGATGGCCGATACCGATAACGCCAATCCGACCATGATCGAGGATGTCGAACTTGATGCCACGATTGGCAACGCGTTCGACGCGCCGGAAATATCGGCCAAACTGAACGGGCGCGACATCATCACCGGCGCCATCGCGATTGATGAAGTCGCCCTTGATGTTGAAGGCGGTCTGGATGCGCTTGCGATCACGATGGACGGTGCCGGGCTTTATCAGGGCAATGTCCCGATCTCGACAGATCTGGTTGCGGATGTCGCCCTTGGCGATGATATCAGCGTCACCGCCAGCCAGTTTGATACCAACATCGGGGATCAGAGCATCGCGCTTCGCAAACCGTTGGAATTTGTCCTGCGGTCAAATGGCCGTCAGCAGCTTGATGCCGACCTGACGGTTGGAACCGGGCATCTGGTGGCAAACCTTGATCAGGAAGCCCAGCAACGATCGATTTCCGGTGAAGTTCACCTCAATGACTTTGATCTTGGCCCGTGGGGTCGCATTTCCGGATATGACGGGCTGAGCGGGACGGCAAATCTCGATGCGCGCTTGCGTGAAACCCGTGGGAACTTGCCAACAGCAGAGGTCAAAGGCCGGATTTCAGGCATCACGGCCAAGGCGGTTGCTGATCTGAAGCCGTTTGAAATACTGCTTGATATCACGCTTGCAGAGGGCACACTTAACGGCCAGGCGTCGCTTGGAAATGGCGATATCGAAGCCCTGACAGCTGAGGGCACCGTTCCGCTTGCGATTTCTGTCCTTGAGCAGGAATTCAGCCCGGATCTTTCAGCACCGGTGTCGGCGCGTGTGCGCCTGAATGGCGAGATTGCAGAATTCTGGCCCTATGTTCCGGCCCCGGACCATCAGGTGTCTGGCAAGATCAAGCTTGCGCTGGATGTCGGCGGGACGCTTGATGATGTGCGCTGGAACGGCGACGTGTCCCTTGCCGAAGGTCACTATGAAAACCTTGAATACGGGACCATCCTTGATCAGATGGCGCTTGAGGGGACCTTTGACCAGGCAGGCCTTTCGATCCCGTCCTTTACGGCAACCGACGGCGGCAATGGCACGGCGAAGGCATCTGTCGATCTTGATCTGCTTGATGGCGGAGAGGTGCGCTATGACGTCTCTGCCGATCTGCGTAATGTCGCGCTGTCGCGCAAGGACGAACTGCAATTCTGGGCTGATGTGCAAACAAGCGTGACCGGGTCACAGTCCGAGGCCGATATTCAAAGCAATGTGTCGGTTCTACGCGGCGAAGTCGATCTGACCTTGGCCCTGCCGGAATCGGTGCCGACGATTGAAATTGAAAACCTGCCCGATGCATCGCAAACCGAAGCCACCGAAGAAACAGAGGACGCTGAGGGGGGATTTGTTGGCAATCTGGATGTCACGGTCGACATTCCGGGACGCCTGTTTGTGCGGGGCAAGGGGCTTGATTCCGAGTGGGGCGGGCGACTTGATATTTCCGGCACCACCGATGATCCGCGCATCAGCGGGCAACTGTCTGCGCTCCGCGGGCAGCTCGACGTTATCGGTAAGACGTTTGTTATTCGGGATTCCCAGATTACCTTCGCCGGGGCGTCACCGCCTGATCCGATGCTCGATATCGAAGGGGTCTATTCCACCGAAGACCTGGTCGTGACGGCTGGTTTCCAGGGGCCGTCAAGTGACCCGGAACTTGTGTTGTCTTCAAACCCGTCGCTACCCGAAGACGAAATCCTGTCGCAGGTCCTGTTTGGGAAGTCACAAGGTAGCCTGTCTGCGGTCGAAGCCGTCCAGTTGGCGAGCGCGCTTAATGAATTGTCTGGCGGTGGCACAGGCCTTGATGTGGTGGGAAGTATCCGACGCTTTATCGGTGCGGATGTCTTGCGTGTCGGTGGCGGTGAAAACGGGCCAGAGGTCAAGGTCGGCAAATACCTAACCGAGGGTGTCTATGTCGGCACCAAGGCCGGATCCACCCCGGGATCAAGCGGCGTCGAAGTCGAAATTGAAGTCACCCCGAACATCAGTGTCACCAGCGAGAGTACCGAAATCGACAGCAAGGCAGGCGTTCAGTACAGGCTTGATTACTAGGAAACTTGCTCGTCAATGGTGCCTGCTATTTGTTTATCGCCACTACAGCCATACGTTGAAAATTCACGCAAACGCTTGAAGTGATTGCAAACCGAAGAAAAGTGAAGAAAGATCATTGGGAACAATTGGTCTGATCATGATCTGAACCCTGATATCCGAGGTGTTGATGGCTTGGGGCGGTTTCACAGCAGCAGAGCTTGAATGGCAATATAATCCGCGCGAAACCGTGCCGGACTTCATGACCCATGTTGAACGGTTCGTGAAATTATCCGATGAAACCCGTGCTCAGCTCGGCGGCAAGCTTGATGTCCGCTATGGCAAGGGGGCCAAGGAAACCATGGATGTTTTCATGGCGTGCGATCCGGGCGCGCCTGTGCATGTGTTTTTCCATGGCGGCTATTGGCGCAGTCAGGACAAAAAGGATTACGCCTTTGTCGCGCGTGATCTGGTGGCAGCTGGTTTTACAGTCATCTGCCCGAATTATGATCTGTGCCCCGATGTAACGGTGGCCGACATCACCGAAGAAGCGGTCCGCGCCATTGCCTATATCTATCAGCATATCGAAGAATTCAACGGTGACCGTGACCGCATTTCGGTTTCCGGGCATTCCGCCGGTGGGCAGATTGTCGCGCGCCTTGCCACCCATGACTGGTCAGAAACGCTTGGCGACGAGATGCCGTTTGAGGCGATCGTGCCGATCTCCGGTGTGTTCGATCTTGAACCGGTGCGCCATACGACGCTCAATGAGGATATTCGCCTTGATGAAGCATCGGCGGCGGACAATTCACCGATGCTGGATGCCGTGCCGCTCGATGCCCGCCTGATGGTGGTGGTGGGCGGCAATGAAAGCCCGGAATTCGTGCGTCAAAGCGATGCTTATGGTGCCTATTGTGGCAGTGCCGGGCTGAAGGTTTCGGTCTATAAGGCGTGGGGTGCCAACCACTTTACCGTGCTTGAAGAACTGTTTCTGGGCACCGGATCGTTGTTTGGCACGCTCAAACGGTTTTTGTTGCCGTAAATCCCCCGGAAATTCGAACAAAACAGTATAAAAAACTACTGGTCTTCCTGTGACGTGCGGGCTGCGACGTGGTATAAAATACGCCTGCTACCGCACTGAAATGAAAAACAGTTCTACAGGAAGGCCCATGCGTTTCATTACTGCCGACGATATCGAAAAATTTGTCTCGCCCCGCGATCTGGTTGAAGCCCTTCGTGACGGGTTTGAACAAGGCTGCGAAGCACCATTGCGCAGTCATTTCAACATGGAACGCAGCAACGAGGATGACGCAACTTTCCTGATTATGCCGGCCTGGCAAAAGGATGGCGCAGCTGGTGTGAAAATCGCCGCTGTCGTGCCGGGCAACTCGGCGCGCAATTTGCCGGCGGTTTCCGGAACCTATGTGTTGCTGGATGCCGTGACCGGGCAACCGTCCGCTGTGATTGATGGCACCAAACTGACGACGCGCCGTACGGCAGCCGCATCCGCACTGGCATGTGACTATCTGGCGCGCAAGGATGCCAGCGACATGGTCATGGTCGGATCAGGCGCAATGGCACCGCAATTGATCAAGGCCCATGCATCGGTCCGCCCGATCAAAAACGTCACCATCTGGAACCGCAATGCCGACAAGGCCGCCAAACTTGCCAGCGAAATTGCCGAGCTCGGCTTTAACGCCAAGGGCACGGACGATCTTGAAGGCGCATGCAAAGCCGCCGACCTGATTTCCTGCGCAACGCTTTCGACCGAACCGCTGGTACGTGGCGACTGGCTGCGTGAAGGCACCCACGTTGATCTGGTTGGCGCGTTCAAGCCGACCATGCGCGAAACCGATGATGCGGTCATGCAGAAATGCCGCATCTATGTTGACAGCTTCGAAGGTGCCAGTGCCGAAGGCGGCGACGTTGTGCAGGCCATCGACAGCGGTGCCATTGCGAAATCCGACATCATCGGTGATCTGTTCGGCCTGACGCGTGGGCAGGTCAAGGGACGTGAAACTGATACGGAATGCACGGTGTTCAAATCGGTCGGTCATTCACTTGAAGACTTTGTCGCAGCCGTGGCGGTTGTAAAGGCCGTCGAAAAATGATCAGCACCGATCTGTTTGCGCCTGAACCGCTTGAAGCCTTTCGCGGGCATATCAAACCCGAATGGATTGATTTCAACGGCCACATGAATGTCGGCTATTACGTGGTCGCGTTTGATCTGGGATCGATGGCGTTTCTGGATGCGGTGGGAATGGGCTATACCTATCCCGAACGGCGCGGTGGATCGACCTTCGGGCTTGAAATGCATGTGACCTATGATCGCGAAATTCATGAACGTGATCCCTATGTGATCCATACCCGGGTTCTTGATTGCGATCAGAAACGCATTCACATGTATCACGAAATGCGTCATGGCGCTGAGGGATGGCTGGCCGCGACCAATGAAATCATCACCATGCATATCAATATGCAGGAACGGCGTTCAGCGCCATTTCCCGATGACATCATGGAAACGCTCAACAAGATCAAGGACGCCCACGCGAACTTGCCAACCCCGTCCGGGGTCGGGCGCAAGATCGGCATTCGGCGAAAATAAATACACCAAAACCCCGCATCGTCAGGTTGCGGGGTTTTGTTTGCCGGTGTGATGTGCGCCTCAGGCCCGGATGCGATGTAAATCCTTTGCGTGAGCCTATCGGCAGTGATTTGAAATAGCAGTATGATTTTACCCCGCAAAGGTCAGGAGGATTAAGATGCCCGGAAAACCGATAAAGCTGACATTTGAAGGGGACCATGGTGCCGAACTGGCAGCACGGCTTGATCTGCCGACGGGGCCGATCAAGGCCTATGCGCTGTTTGCGCATTGCTTTACCTGTACCAAGGATCTGATCGCGGCCCGCAAAATTGCCGAGGCCCTGACTGTCGAAGGCATCGGCGTGCTGCGCTTTGATTTCACCGGTCTGGGCGGATCGGGCGGTGATTTTGCCTCGACCAATTTCACCTCAAACCTTGATGATCTGGAACGCGCGGCTGACTTCCTGCGCGATGAATTCGAAGCCCCCAAGCTCCTGATTGGGCATTCGCTGGGCGGGGCCGCGGTGTTGGCGGTCGCCGATCGCATCAAGGAAGCAACCGCGATTGCGACCATCGGCGCGCCATCGGATGTAACGCATGTCACCCATAATTTCGCTGATCATCTTGATGATATCCGCGAAAAGGGCGAGGCCGAAGTCTGCCTTGGCGGGCGGCCGTTTGTCATCCGCAAGCAGTTCGTTGATGACCTTGGCGGTTATGATCTGGCCGCCCAGGTCGCCAAGATGAAAAAGGCGCTTCTGGTCATGCATGCACCGCTTGATCAGACGGTCGGGATTGAAAATGCCGGCAAGATTTTTGATGCCGCCAAACACCCCAAGAGCTTTGTCTCGCTTGATCAGGCCGACCATTTGCTGCGCGATCCCGATGATGCGGCCTACGCCGCATCCGTGATTGCGGCATGGGCAAAACGCTATCTGCCCGGTGCCAAGGAAACAACGCCGGAGCTCAGCGAAGGTGTCATCGTGCGTGAAACCGGATTGGGCAAGTTCCAGTCAATGGTGCTGGCGGGTGCTCATCGCCTGTTGGCCGATGAGCCGGAAAAGGTCGGCGGGCTGGATAGCGGGCCGTCGCCCTATGATTATCTGTCGACCGCGCTAGGCAGTTGTACGGTGATGACGATCCGGATGTATGCCGATCATAAGGGGATTGATGTTGATTCCATCCGGGCCGAAGTCCTGCATCAGAAAGTTCACGCCGATGACTGTGCGGAATGTGGTGAGCAGCATACGGCAAAAGGCGGCAAGATCGACCGGTTTGAGCGCATCATTCGCTTTACCGGTGATCTGGATGACGCCACCCGGAAACGTTTGGTCGAGATTGCCGATAAATGCCCGGTGCACAGAACGCTAGAAGCCACATCGCTGATCGTCACCCGTGAGGACCGGGAATAGTTTCAGATTGGCTGCTCAAATGAAAAAAAACGCCTGACCGGTTTCCCGCGTCAGGCGTTTATTCTTGGGTGTCAAAGCGACTTACGGCTTGGCCGCAATCACCATGAACTCAACCAGGTAATCCGGGGTGGCAAGCTTTGCTTCGCCGCAGGCGCGACCCGGGGTGTGACCCTGTGGGACCCATGCATCCCAAACTGCGTTCATCGCAGCAAAGTCTTTCATGTCGGCAAGCCAGATTGTGGTCGACAGGATGTTTTCCTTGTTTGATCCACATTCGGCCAGAAGGGTATCAACCTTTTCAAGGCATTCCTTGGTCTGGTTGGTGATGTCGCTGTCGGGGTTACCAACCTGACCAGCCAGATAGATGGTGTTGCCATGGACAACGGCCTGGCTCATGCGCGGGCCGGTGTGAAGACGCTGAATGCTCATGAAGTTCTCCTTCGGATTCAATTGGATAATTTATTTAATAATGACGATTAGCTAGCACGCTTTTGCACGCCACACCAGTCGGCAATGAACAGGGCAAGTACCTCGGTGACTTCCATCATCGAGGCAATCGAAACCCGTTCATCAATCCCGTGAATGCGTTCGGCCTTGGGGCCATAACAGGTGGCCGGGATGTTGCCATAAATCTGGAAGAAGCGCGCATCGGTCGTTGCGGTCGAGGCAAGGTTTTTGATCTCACTGCCCGTCACTTCCTGATGAATGTCACCGATCATGGACATCATCGGATGATTGATATCCATCTCGCAACCTTCGGCCTGGAAACCGCGATAGGTGATCTCGATCTTGGCCCCCTTGCAGGCCGGGTGGTTTTCGAGTGCGCTTTTTTTGACGGCCTCGATGGTTTCGCGGATCTTTTCAAGTTCCATGCCCGGATAGAAACCAACACGGATATCCGCCGTGCAAACTGGCGGCACGGTCGATGCCCATTCGCCGCCGTCAATCTTGCCCAGATTGAAGTTCACCGGATGGACATGCGCACCGAACGCACCGTGGCGATGGGTTGGATGGTTCCAGATTTCCTCGACTTCCTTCAGGGTTTCAAAGAACCCAAAGGCGGACTCAATCGCATTGCTGCCCGCCGAGGTATCAAGAACATGCGCCGGGCTGCCCGATACATGGATCTGGAACCACATGACACCAAGCTGGGCGGTCATCAGGGTCTGGTTGAACGGTTCGGGGATGATGGCGCAATCGGCCTTGTACCCGGCATGCAGACAGGCCAATGCCCCGTTGCCGGTACATTCTTCCTCGATCACCGATTGCAGGGTGACCGGGGCGGCGGGTTCAAGCCCGATATCGTGCAGCGCTTGAATTGCCTGGCAATAGGCGATGATACCGGCTTTCATATCCCCCGCACCACGGCCGTAAATCCAGTCATCCTCGACATGCGGGGTGAATGGTCCATGGCGCCATTGTTCGGCTGGGCCTGTCGGCACAACATCCATATGGCCATTCAGGATCAGGCTGCGCCCCGTCGGGTTTTGCGGGCGATGCAGGCCAACAACGTTTTCACGCCCGTCGTAACCGTCAATCACCGGCGGGGAAAAGCCCGGCTGATCACGAAGGGCGTCGATGTCAATCTTGACCCGTTCGACATCGAGTCCCATCGCAGCAAACTTGTCAGAAATCCAGTCCTGTGCGGATGCTTCGTTGCCAAGCAGGCTTTCATGGCGCACCAGCGCGGACAAATCATCAATCGCACTTTGGGTGCGCTTTGATACAGCTTCACGCAAGGCTGCACGATCAAACTGGCTCATTGGTCTTTCTCCTGATCGGTCGATGCCGGTGATTATTTGCCGCTGACAAGGGTGGGGCGGGTGGCCGACAGGGCATCTGTCGTAATGCCAAGCGTTTCCATCTGCGGCGGAACGCCGTTTCCGGTGATGATACTTGCGGCATACTCGCCCATGGCCGGTGCGGTCTGGATGCCGTAACCGCCTTGGCCCGCCAGCCAATAGAAACTGTCATCTGCCGGATCAAAGCTTGATACCGGATCCCCATCGGCAAAGAAGCTGCGCAATCCGGCCCAGCTTTCACCCGGGCGGCGCACCTCGATGCTGGTCGCCGTCATCAGGCGATCAATGGTAATGGCGATATCTAGTTCTTCAGGCTGCACGTCATGCGGCTCGGTCGGGGTGGTGTCGGCCGGTGACACCAGCAAGCGACCAGCGTCTTCCTTGAAATAAAGCGTTTCATCAAGACTTGCGACCAGCGGCCAACCATGCGGTTTCACGTCTGCGGGTACATCCACCATCACCGCCGTACGGCGTTTGGGCACAATGCCAAGCGGTTTGATACCGGCCTTGGTGGCAATGTCATCAGCCCAGGCCCCCGCAGCGTTGACCACGATATCAGCGCTGTAAATATCGCCCTTGGAGAGCGTGACCTGCCATTTGCCGTCTGATTTGTTCACCTCGCTGACATCGGCCTTGGTGATGACCGTGCCGCCAAGCGCCTTGAATTGGCGAATAAAGCCCCAGTGTAGCGCATGCACATCAATGTCCATGGCATCCGGCTCATAGGCGGCCTTGGCGACCCGGTCGGTATGGATAACCGGGATGATTTCCTTAAGCTCTGCTGGCGTCAGTTCAACAAAGTTCGCACCGTTCGCCCGGCCTTCGGTCAGAATGGCATCCAATTCGGCTTCTTCGCCCGGGGCGGCGGTCATGATGATACCGCGCGGGGTCAGGATCGGGTTTTCGCTAAATCCGTCCGGGGGTGTGATGAAGAAGGCCCGGCTGGCGGTTGACATCTTGCGGATGATTTTCGGGCCATAGGTCTCGCTATAAAGGGCCGCAGACCGGCCGGTGCTGTGATAGCCCGGCTGGTCTTCACGTTCGAGAACCGTGACGGATTTGCCCGCCTTGGCCAAAAAGAATGCTGCTGACATTCCGGCGATGCCGCCGCCGATGATCAGGATGTCTGAATGGGTCATGTGGGGCCTTCTTAAATCGTGTTGGTCTCGGTGGTCGCGCCAAAGCCGCTGATAAATTGATAAAGGTTTTCTGCAAGAGTTTCACTAACATAACCGCCTTCCTGCACGAGAACCGTCGGGCAGGAGAGCGTGCCGATTTTTTCGCCGATCCGGGCAAAACCATCGGGGCTGACGGTCAGTCCGCCAAACGGATCATCGCGTGATGCATCAAGGCCAAGCGCAATGACAACCGCATCCGCACCGAAATCATCAATCTTGGTCAGTGACCGATCAAGCGCATCAAGGAACACATCATCACCGCTGCCAAGCGGCAGGGGCTGATTATGGTTAAAACCAAGCCCGTCCTTTTCACCGCATTCCTCGGCATGCCCCCAATAGAATGGATAGAAATCCATCGGGTCGGCATGGATCGACAGGGTCAAGACGTCTGAGCGGTCATAGAAAATGTGCTGGGTACCGTTGCCATGGTGCAGATCGACATCAAGGATCGCCACACGGTCATACTTGGTGCGCAGTTCCTGGGCGGCGATGGCGCTGTTATTCAGATAGCAAAAGCCGCCAGCGATATTGCTACTCGCGTGATGGCCCGGCGGACGGCAAAGGGCATAGGCCGTGTTGGCACCTTGATCCCGGACATGACGGGCAGCGGCAATCGCGGTTTGCGCGCTGGCATAGGCCGAATGCCATGTCGTGTTTGAGACCGGGCAGGACGTATCGCCAAGGTGAAAGCCGGCCTTTCCCGCAGGGTGACGCGGGTAGGGGCCGTTGCGATCAAACGGGTGGATGTTTGGAATGACTTGCTCGGCCCCGCCGACATCCTGCCATTCATCATGAATGGTCTGCAGGAAGTTCAGATATTGCGCATCGTGAATGGCGGCAATCGGGGCCAGTCCGGTGTCATCGGGGGCATGAAGATCAAGACCGAGGCGTGCGACCGCACGGCGCAGAATTTCCGCACGTTCCGGGACTTCTGGGATCGGCTTTTTCTCGCCCGCGACAATGAAAGTCTTGCCGTGATGGCGAAGCTGATCGTCTGAGAAATAGGCATGCATCATCGTTGCCGCCTTTCACATCATGTGGTCAAACGGTGGTGGTATCGTCGTTCGGTTGTCTGATCCCGTTCCTAAAAGGCGACCTTGTCGCCGCCTTTCAGGCCGAGAATTGCGCGCGCTTCGTCCGGGGTGGCGATTTCAAGCGACAACCCGTCAAGCACTTCGCGGATTTTGCGCACTTGCGATGCGTTGTCCGGCGCGAGTTCGCCCTTTTTGATATAAAGGTTGTCCTCAAGCCCAACCCGCACATTTCCGCCCATGGCGGCCGACATGCTGCCAAGTGGCATCTGATGGCGTCCGGCACCCAGAACAGAAAACTGATACTGGTCGCCAAACAGCTTGTCTGCGGTGCGTTTCAGATGCGCCAGGTTGTCGGGATCGGCCCCGATGCCGCCCAGAATCCCTAGCACGAACTGAATGAAGATCGGCCCCTTGATCAGGCCGCGATCAACAAAATGCGCCAGGGTATAAAGATGGCCGACGTCATAGCATTCGAACTCGAACCGGGTGCCATTGGCGTCGCCCAGATCGGCCAGAATGGTTTCGATGTCTGAAAACGTGTTCTTGAAAACAAAATCACGGCTGCTTTCAAGGAATTCCGGTTCCCAGTCATGTTTCCATTCGGTGCGTCCGCCAAGCGCCGGGAACAGGCCGAAATTCATCGTGCCCATATTGAGCGACGCCATTTCCGGTGCGGCTTCGCGGGCAGCCCGGATACGGTCGCGCACATTCATGTTCATGCCGCCACCGGTGGAAATGTTGATCACTGCATTGGTCGCTGCCTTGATCTTTGGCAGGAACTGCATGAATACATCCGGGTCCGGGCTTGGGAAACCGGTTTCGGGATCACGCGCATGCAGATGCAGGATTGATGCCCCGGCATTGGCGGCATCAATCGCCTGCTGGGCGATTTCATCGGGGGTCACCGGCAAATTTGGGCTCATGGACGGGGTATGGACCGATCCTGTAACCGCGCAGGTGATGATGACTTTGCGGCTCATGCGAAGGCTCCTGCGATCACGAGTTCGTCTTGCAGTTCCGTTAGTGCCTTGCGCAGCGGCACCAGAATGTCGTCGAACTGCTCCTTGGTGATGATCATCGGCGGGCAGATCATGACATGATCACCGCGATAACCGCCACGTGTGCGGCGCCAGTAAATGATCAGGCCCATATCATAGGCGATATCAACCAGTCGTGCCGCCGCCATATGCTTGGGCTCAAGCGGTTCCATGCTGTTGCGGTCCTTGACCAGCTCCATGGCCAGCAACAAACCCTTGCCGCGGACATCGCCGATCATCGGGAAGTCTTCGGCAAGCTTGGTCAATTCATCCTTGAGTGCGGCACCATTGGTCGCAGCATTTTCAAGCAGATTGTCCTCGTCAATCACATCAAGGACGGCATTGCCGGCAGCACACGCCAACGGGTTTCCAGCATAGGTATAGCCGTGAATAAATCCGCCATGATCCAGAACCGGACCAACGATACGATCGGGCGCAATCATCGCACCGAGCGGCGCGTAACCTGCGGCCAGCCCCTTGGATACCGCCAGGATATCGGGCGTGATGCCCCAATGTTCTGCGGCGAAATATTTGCCGGTACGACCGGCACCGGTCATGACCTCGTCATAGATCAGAAGAATGCCGTACTGATCGCAAATCTCGCGGATGCGGCCATAGTAACTGTCCGGGGCAACAAGTGCACCGGTCGCAGCCCCGCCAACCGGTTCCATGATGAAACCAAGAACGGTTTCGGGACCCTGTTTGATGATTTCGGCTTCGAGCATGTTGGCATATTTGATGCCGCGCTCGTGATCGCTCAGATCATCGCGATCCAGATAACAGGTCGGGGCCGGAATTTTCGGCTGATCAACCATCATCGGCGCGAACGGCGCATGCATCGGCGTATAGCCGGTGACGGCAAGCGCACCCAGTGTGGCGCCATGATAGCTTGGAAAACGTGAAATGACTTTGGTGCGCTGCGGCTCGCCATTGGCAAGTGCATATTGGCGGGCAAGCTTGATGCAGCTTTCAACCGCCTCGGACCCACCCGAAACAAAGAACACGCGTTCAAGATCGCCCGGGGCACGTTCGGCAAGACGGATGGCCAGATCTTCGGCCGCGTCATTTTCGAAATGAAGGCGATAGGCGAAGCTTGCCTTTTCAAGCTGTTTCATCATGGCGGCAACAACACGCGGGTCGCTATGGCCGATATTGCTGACCATGGCACCGCTCGACGCATCGATATAGCGTTTGCCGTCCACATCCCACATATAGATGCCTTCTGATCGGTCGATCAGCGGGCGGCGGGACCGGCTTTGATAAAACAGACGGGACTCCCGGTTATGTCCGACGGAACTTTTGGGGGCATGCGTCATTTCTGGTGGCTCTCCTGAACCGGCTGAAAATGGGACGTTCAGTCCTGATGGCCGGGTAACAACACACAATTACGGGCGGCGATATGCATGAATATATCCGCCCCTTCCTGATGGGGGTGGGCATCAATCGGATTGATGACCTGCCAGTCGCGGCCATTGGCCTCGACAAAGTAACGGGCCTGTTGGCCCAGATAGTCAACTGTTTTGACCTTGCCGGGAATGGCGATCACACCATCGGTGGCGCCGTTCTGTTCGGAAAGATCAATTTTTTCGGCCCGGATCACGGCCCGAACGTCTTTCGATCCCTTGGCCTTTGCGGTTTGCTCGTCAGTGGTCAGCAATGTCTCACCGCTTTGAAGCGCCACCTTGGTAAAGGCGGCATCCGGGCTGCCAAGGTTGGCAGCAATTATATTGGAATGTCCAAGGAAATCCGCAACAAAGGCCGATGCCGGATTGTTGTAAACTTCTTCCGGTGCGCCTTCCTGTTCGACAAAGCCATTATTCATCACAACCAGTTTGTCAGACATGGCCAGGGCTTCGGACTGGTCATGGGTGACAAAGACCGTGGCGACACCAAGTTCGCGCTGAATACGTTTCAGTTCCACGCGCATTTCTTCGCGCAGATTGGCATCAAGGGCCGAAAGCGGTTCATCAAGCAGCAAGACGTCGGGCTCAATCACAATCGCACGCGCCAGTGCAATACGCTGCTGCTGGCCACCGGAAAGCTGATTGGGGTAACGGTCGGCGACATGGGGCAACTGAACAAGATCAAGCGCCTTGTTGACCTTGTCGGCGATGTCGGCCTTGGACACCTTGCGGTATTTCAGGCCAAAGGCGATGTTGTCAAAAATCGTCTTGTGCGGGAACAGGGCATAGTTCTGAAACACAAGGCCCAGATTGCGCTTGTGGATCGGCAGGCTGTTGACCCGTTTGCCACGGATCATCAGATCGCCTTCGGTAATGTCGGTCAGACCCGCAATCATGCGCAGCGTCGTCGTCTTGCCACAGCCCGACGGGCCAAGGAAAGTCACAAAGCTGTTGTCGGGAACGGTCAAATCGATGCGTTTCACTGCGGTGAATTCACCATACCGTTTGACGACATTTTGCAGTTCAACGGCGTTGTTTGTGTCTGCCATTGTTAAAGTCCCTGTCTGAATGGGGCCGCACCTGACGACTGGCGGCTAAGGTGTTCCGGCCCAACGCGACGGGCCAGAACACAGTTTCCGATATGCAGGCGGGGCTTAGTAGCCGCGCTGCACACGCGAGAAGGTTTTCGACCATTCACCTTCGTTTTCGTTCCAATACGCCGGATCGAAGAAGCTGAGCGAGGACAGCGTACCGGTCGGATCAAATGCCGGCAGGGTCGGGATGATTTCACCCAGATCGATCTTCTGCGGATCAAGGGCCGGCGGATAGCTCTGACCTTCGGCAACGGCGATTGCCACTTCCGGTTCCAGCATGAAGTTCAGAAGCTCTTCACAGGCGGCCATCGGGCTGCCACGCAGCACGAACAGGCATTCCTGCCAGCCAAGACCACCAGCCGGATCCAGATAACCAATGTCATGACCCTGATCCTGCAACGCCTTGATGCGGCCAGACCAGCCTTCGGTGACATAGATTTCTTCTTCGGCCAGAAGGCTCATCAGTTCCGCGCCCGAAGACCAGTATTTCAGGGCAAGGTCACGGTGTGCACGGATCATGTCCCAAACGGCATCGATGTCCTTGATGTTGTTCGGATCCTGATCAGACTGAAGCGCGCCGTACCAGATACGGGTTTTCCATTCGCCCCAGCCGCCGATTTTGCCTTTATAGGCTTCATCAACCATCAGCTTGGCACCCTTGGCCTTGGCTTCGTCGTCGCTGATATATTTGCGGTTATAGGCAATGCCCGTGGTGCCGTAGTCATACGGAACCGCGGAAATCGTGCCGCCGGTGATCTTGCGAAGTGGCTCAACCAGGGTCGGGATGACGTTTTCAAGGTTCGCAATGTTCGACTCATTGAGTTCCGAGGTCAGCTCCAGACCATGATAGCGGGCATAGTCAAACACGCCCGAAAGGTGGGCGAGGTTGAATTCACCCGGCTGGCTGGCTTTGACACGGGCGATATATTCATCTGCACCACCAAAGGTACCCGAAACCACATCAATGCCGGTTTTCGCGGTATAGGGCGCAAAGGCATGTTTCTCGAATGCTTCGGAAACAACGCCGCCCCAACCGTCAAAACGGACCTGTTCCGGGGTTGCTGCCATCGCCTTGCGGGCCAGCATGCCCATCGGGCCACCGGTAATGCCGGCAGTTACGCCAGCTGCACCCAGTGCGGTCAGGAAAGTACGGCGGCTGATGTCGCCGTCGCGGAAACGGGTAAGTAGGCGTTCATAACGTTTGGTATCGTCCATTTAAGGCCTCCTGATAAAACGATATATCCGTTGATCGGTCTTGTTCTTGGTCGTTGAATTTGTCGTGTTGTTTTTGGTCTTGGCGGTGAACCGCGTTTTGCAAAAATCTTCGTGTTTTGCTCTGTCTATTTTGATGCCCCGGCCTTGCGCATCGCCATGACGCGCGCAATCGATGCCGCAACCAGCGGCAGGGCAATGGTGAAGATCACCATCACAGCACCCAGCGCGTTGATTTCCGGGCTGATGGAGTTGCGCAGCATGGCAAATATCTGGGTCGGGACGGTTTCAACACCGCCCGGCTTCCAGAACAGGGTGCCGGTGATGTCATCAAATGAAATCGTGAAGGCAAACAGCATCCCGGCCATGACGGCAGGCAACATCAGCGGCAAGGTCACTTCAAAGAAGGTCTGCACCGGTGTTGCGCCAAGGCTCATGGCCGCTTCTTCGACATCACGGCGGATGGAGACAAGCCGTGCCTGAACCACCAGCACCACAAAGGGCAGGGTAAAGACCACATGGCCCATCAAAAGAAGCCCGAAGCTTTTTGGCATGGACAGGAACTGCAAAAACAGCAGGAGTGCCACGGCCAGAACGACTTCCGGGATCAGGATTGGGGCAACCAAAAGGGTTGAAATAGTCCGTTTTCCCGGGAAATCGTATCTGACCATGGCAAGTGCTGCGAGGGTCCCAAGCGTCGTGGAAATGGCTGCTGTGAGCACACCAAGCAACAGCGACGTCTTGAATGCCCGTACAATGGCATCATTGTTCCAAAGTGCTTCGAACCAGCGGAAGGAAAAACCTTCGATCGGGAAGCTGCCGAACTGATTGGCGTTAAAGGCCAACAGGATGACGACCGCCACCGGCGCAAACAGGAACAGATAGACTAGGATCGTGGCAATTCGGATTACTGACCAACCGGACATCATCGTACCTCTCCCTTATTTGAAGCTCTTGGCGATCTGATCGATGCCGAGATAGCGGGTGTAGATGACGACCAGTGCCCCCAGAAGGGCCAGCAGGACGAGCGAAAGGGCAGAGCCAAGCGGCCAGTTGAGCTGGGTCACGATGGCTTCGAACACAAGGTTGGCGAACATGGCATCACGCGGCCCGCCCAGAACGATCGGGGTGATATAGGTGCCCGCAGCCAGCACAAAGCACAGCAACGATCCCGCGGCCAAGCCGGGCAGGGAAAGCGGCAGGGTGACTTCGCGAAAGGCCTGAAAACCCGTGCAGCCAAGGCTTTGGGCCGCTTCGGTCAGGTTCTTGTCGATGCCATCAAGGCTGACATAGACGTTCAGGATCATGAAGGGCAGCAGATAATGCACAAGGCCCAGAACCACGGTCTGCTGGTTGTAAAGCATCTGGATCGGGTCATCGATGATGCCCATCGACAACAAAATTGTATTCAGCGCGCCGGATGTGCCCAGAATGTTGATCCACGACATGGTGCGGATGATGTAGCTGATCCAGAAGGGCAGCATCAGCAACAGCAACAAAAACGCCTTGGACTTCATGCGTGTATTGGCAACGAAATAGGCCGGGATATAACCGACAAACGCGCAAATAACCGTGGTGTAAAAGGCGATCAGAAGGGTCTGAAACAGGATGTCGCGATAAAAACGATCACCCAACACTTCGATCCAGTTATCCAGATAGAAGCCGACCTGATCCGCGCCGGTCGACGTGCGCAACCAGAATGAATAAACGACAATGAACAGCATTGGCACGATCAGCAGCAGGCTGATGGTTGCCAGTGATGGTGATAGCAGTAACCACGGAGTCCTGCGGGCTCCGGCGATATCTGCGGCCATTTGTGCCTCCCGTTATTGTCTGCGGTCAGTGCCGCACCCGGTTATTTGGCCGTAAAGAATATGTTGGAGCCATTCCAACCCAGACTTGCACATAGCGCAAATAGATAAGTAGAATAGAACTCATAGCCAATAACTATGTACTTGATCGCCACGTGCAAAAAGGCCCGCAAGATGAACGAGTTAATGCGTCGCCAGTTCGACTGGAATTTGCTCCATACCTTCACCGTTATTGTCGAGGAACGCTCGATTACCGGGGCGGCCAACCGGCTGTTGCTGCGCCAACCCAGTGTCAGCAACGCGCTGAAACGGCTTGAAGATCAGATTGGCGCGCGCCTGATTGACCGTGAACGTGGTCGGTTTGAAGTCACCGAGCAGGGATTGGCGCTTTATCATGAATGTCGTGAAATCTGCGGCGCGATCCGGCGTCTTTCGGACGTGATGTCAGATAGCGGCAATAAGCTGACCGGGCATTTGCACATGTGGCTGGCCAGTCACGTTGTCTTTCCGCCCCTTGATGATGCGCTTTTTGAATTCAATCGTGCCCATCCGGAAGTGACCTATGAGATCGATGTGGCGACCTCGGTCAATGTCGTTGATCAGGTACTTTCACAGCAGGCCAGTTTTGGCATTTGCCTCGTCAAGGAACGTCACCCGAGGTTGGAATATCGCCGGCTTTATCGTGAACATTTCGGCTTCTTCTGTGGCCCGACCCATCACCTGTTTGGCAAAAAGGATCTGACACTGGCCGATTTGCGCAGCGAAGCCTTTGTGTCCTTCGCGACCGACCAGCTAAGCGATGCACTGGCCCCGGTGGCGGTTTTGCGTGCGCAGGAAGGCATGAAGGGCAAGGTTGTCGCGGTCAGTCCGCACCTTGAAGAAGTCCGCCGTTTGATTAATGCTGGGCTTGGCATTGGGCCCTTGCCGATCCACGTTGTGCAAAGTGCAACCGAACGCGGCCAACTTTGGCGTTTGCCGCCCTATATCGAGCCGCCAGCGATTGATATTTACCTTGTGACCAACCCGCGCATGTCGCTTAGCCGGGCGGAGCGATTCTTTATCGAAAACCTGACCGCACGCCTTGATGCGGCCCCGAATGGTTACTTTGTTTATCCGTAGCGCACGTTCACACGATTGGGACTTGCCTGCTGCGCGCGTCTGCGCAAGCATGTGGGCAAATTGAAGTTTGCTGTCAGGACAAGAAATGAAGCTGATCTATTTTTCATGGGTCAAGGACCGCATCGGCATGGCGGAAGAAGCCGTTGATTTGCCGGACAACGTCAAAACGGTTGCCGATCTTCTGGCATGGCTGCCCGGACGCGGGGCGAATTTTGCCAATGCCCTGGCTGATCCGGCGATCATTCGCGTCGCCGTTGATCAGGAATACGCCACCCCCGAATCCGACATCACCAAGGCCACCGAAATCGCCCTGTTTCCGCCGGTCACGGGTGGGTGATTCCGGTCAAGTGACCTGATCGTCGCCTGATGATGGGCTACTGCTCGTTGAACTCACGTCTGCACCACTCGCAGGTGCCACACTGTCATCTCCACTTGCCGGTGGTGCGGTCAGGGGGGCCGGATCATCCGGCGATGGTAGTGGACCGGGATGGGGCGGCGGTGGTGGATCGCCTGCCGGGGGTGCTGCGACTGCGGGCCAGCCTTGGGCATGTTGCAAATAAATCAGATGCCCGTCATGCAATTCCGTAACATAGATTTCTGTCAGGATCGGATGACTACCCCAGACCTCGTCTGATCGGGTATTGACCGGGTTTACGCCCGCATCGCGCTGGGTATATTGCCATGCCGGATTTTCCGGGGCGGCGATATTGTTGCAAAGCCCCAGTGACCAGTGTTCCCAGCTATACCAGTGATCGGATGCCATGACGATTTTGTAGTTGGTCGGGGCAACGGCCGGGGTGAGACCATTGACTATGATGCACAGCTTGGCAAAGGCCAGGCGACAGGCCCGTTCGGCATTTTCATCGAGCTCAACGATCGCGCGGTTGAAATTCTCGGCTATGACGGCGGCCTGATTGTTCGCGGCGACATTGGCATGAAAAGCCACATGAACCCAGTCGGCAAAACCATCCCGAAGCCCGGTCATGATGCCCGCTGCATTGCGCGCGATGGCGCGATCAAAAATCTCGGCTGGTTCGGCATTGCCATGGGCGCTGGGTCCGCCACACAATGCCCATCCCCAGCACGCGGCATCGGGGTAGGGATCCACAAAATCCGCATCCAGCTCGACACCCGCCCCAAGCTCGGCGGATGCCAGGCCCCTTAATTGCAAATCGGTTAGTTGCGCCATCGGTTACCTCTCATCACACACTGTTTAGAGAAGGACGCAAACAAGGGGCGTTTGTGAGACAAAAAAGGCGACCTCATGAAAGGCCGCCTTTTTATAGGTGAGTTTTATTCGCCGATGATCAATCCGCCACAGAAGACGTCTGGGTCAGGCTGTCAAAGAACTCCTTGCGGCCCAGAGTGCCCGATACCTTGCCGTCGCGGGTCAGGATGACCGGGTTCTGGGTGATGGAGCGCATATCAATCAGATCCTTCAGCAGCACATCATCCTGGGCGACAAAGACAATCGAATTATCGGTCGCATCCAGCTCGCTGGGCAGGGTGCCGTCATAATTGATCAGCTTGAGCTCGCCGCGTTCCCCATTATTGGCAGATCGCACAACGCCGTCCTGCAAGGTCACGCGGATATTGGCATCTTCAAGCATCAGCTCACCAACGCCGGCTTTCTGATCACGGCTGATGCGATGCATGATCGCCCGACCGCGCAGGATATTGACCGGGTTCATATGGGCAACAAAGTCGGCCACATAATCATTTGCCGGACGCAGGGCGATATCTTCGGGCGTTCCGTGCTGCACGACATAACCGCCTTCCATGATGGCAATCGAATTGCCGAGCTTCATGGCTTCATCAAGATCATGGCTGACAAACAGGATGGTCTTGTTGAGTTTTTCCTGAAGATCAAGCAACTCGTCCTGCAGACGGTTACGGATCAGCGGATCAAGGGCCGAGAACGGCTCATCCATCAGAAGGATCGGCGCATCGGTTGCAAAGGCGCGCGCTAAGCCCACACGTTGCTGCATACCGCCCGACAGTTCATGGGCATATTTGCTCGCCCACTGATCAAGGCCGACAAGGGCCAGCTTTTCGCGCACGATCTCGCGGCGTTCCGCCGGGCCCATGCCGCCCAGTTCAAGGCCAAAGCCAACATTGTCTTCAACCGTGCGCCATGGGAACAGGCCAAATTGCTGGAAGACCATGGCGACACTTTTGCGCCGAAGATTGCGCAGTGTCATGGAATCACAGCTGGTGACATCGACCATGTCATCACCGGCCCGCACGCGAAGCGATCCGCGCGATACGGCATTAAGCCCATTCACACAGCGCAGGAGCGATGACTTGCCCGATCCCGACAGCCCCATCAGGACGCAAATTTCGCCTTCAGGGACGTCAAAGCTGACATCGGCAACACCAAGCACATTGTTGGTGGCTGCGGCAATCTCTTCGCGGGTTTTGCCTTCGTCGAGCAGCTTGAGGGATTCTGCCTGACGGTTGCCAAAGATCACGTCGATATTATCGAATTCAACAGCATTGCTCATGATCACTGCCCCGAAGTTTCGTTGTTGTCACGACGGCAGATGCGATCAAGCACGATGGCAAGGATCACAATCGCAAGACCGGCTTCAAAGCCCTGTGCGACATTCACGGTGTTCAGTGCACGCACAACCGGCTTGCCCAAACCATCCGCACCGACAAGGGCGGCGATCACCACCATGGAGAGCGACAGCATGATACATTGCGTCAGCCCCGCCATGATCGAAGGCATGGCTGATGGCAGTTCGACCTTGAACAGCAACTGGCGCGGTGTGCAGCCAAAGCTTTCACCAGCTTCCAGAAGCGCCTTGGGCGTGTTGGAAATGCCAAGATGGGTCAGGCGGATCGGGGCGGCGATGGCAAAGATCACGGTCGAAATAAGACCGGGCACAACGCCAAGCCCGAACAGGATCAGGGTCGGGATCAGATAGACGAATGTCGGGATCGTCTGCATCAGATCAAGAACCGGCCGCATTGCCTGATAAAGCCATGGACGATGGGCCGATGCCACGCCAAGCGGTACACCGATCAACATGCAAAACAGCGTCGCATAGATCACCAGCGCCAGCGTTTCCATGGTTTCTTCCCAGTAGCCAAGATTGACCACAAGCAGCAGGGACAAAACAGTGAACGCCGTCAGCTTCCATGATTTATGCAGCACGGTTGCCAGAATCCCGAAGGCGGCAATCACCAGCAGGGCCGGGAGCCACACCAGAAAATCGATGGTGTTTTCAATGATGAATTCAAGAACATCAGAGATGGTATAGAACACGAAATCAGCATGTTCGTTCAGCGCATCCATCAGGGACGATATCCACTGTCCCAGCGGAATTTTCGTTTCCGTGAGCCATTCCATGCAAAAATATCCGTTCAATGAGAATTAAGAAAAATACAATCGATGCGCCCAAATTGGCCGGAAATCGGCTTTGGGCGCATCGGTGAAATCAAGCCTGTGGCTTAAAGGCCAAGGTCGCCTTTAAGGGCAGCTTCTGCGTCACCACCGTCAAAGGTGGTCACACCGTCAAGCCATGCATAGGCAGCTTCCGGGTTGTCTTTCAGCCATGCGGTTGCGGCTTCTGCCGGATCGGTCCCTTCGTTCAGGATCGCATCCATGATTTCGTTTTCCATGGCGAGGCTGAATTCAAGGTTGGTGACGAATTTACCCGCATTCGGGCAGTCGTCGGTGTAACCGGCACGCAGGTTGGTGTGAACGGTGGCGCCGCCAAAGTTCGGGCCAAATACGTCATCGCCACCATCAAGATAGGCCATGTCGTATTTTGCGTTCATCGGGTGCGGTTCCCAACCCAGGAAGACGATGAACTGATCGCGCGAGGATTTGCGCTTTACCTCGGCCAGCATGCCCTGTTCTGAGGATTCAACGAGTTCAAATTCGCCCAGACCGAACTGGTCGCTATCGATCATGTCCTGGATAAGACGGTTGCCGTCATTGCCCGGCTCGATACCATAGATCTCGCCGTCGAGCTCGTCGTTGAATTTGGCGATATCGGCAAAGTCTTTCAGGCCCGCGTCAAAGGCATTCTGGGTGACAGCCAGGGTGTATTTCGCACCTTCAAGGTTTGCACCGGTTGAAACAACCGTGCCCGCATCGAGATAGGGTTGAATGTCAGCAGCCATGGTCGGCATCCAGTTGCCCAGGAAGACGTCAACGTCGCCATTGGCAAGGCTGGTATAGGTGACCGGAACCGACAGAAGTTCGGTTTCAGCGGTATAGCCGAGCGCTTCGAGGATGACCGATGCAGTTGCCGTGGTTGCCGTGATGTCGGTCCAGCCAACATCAGAGAAGGTCACGGTTTTGCACGCATCGCTATCGGCGGCTTTGGCACCAGCAGCACCCAGAAGGGTGGTTGCAATAATGGTGCTGCCAAGAAGGCGGCCGAACGTGGAAAGATTGGTCATGCTTCTGGTTCTCCCTTGTATAAACCTAATGTTACTGACGCCCAGATGAGGACGGCCGTCAGAAGACTCTCGGTTCCGGAGGCCAGACGAACATCAACGCAACAAACATGTCGCCAACACTCGCCCAGAGCCATCAGTCACGTTCCCCCGAACGCAATTGATGGGCCGGAATAATCACAAAAACAGCCGAATGGCCGCGCAGCAAAGGTTTAAACCCCTGAGAAACGCGCCGCCCATATCGGCGTGTTTTTATTGATTGATTGTTCAATTAAATTACAGCATATTCTGGTTACGTCAATTGCGAAGGATTAAAAACTGCGTTTTATCCCGATGAAGCGGTTCTAAACCCTTCGCAACGCAGAGGATTGGATGACTTAATGCCCAAGGTTGGTATGCAGCCTGTTCGCCGCAGGCAGTTGATCGACGCGACGATTGAAACCATTCACCAGCACGGATTCGCCGATACGACAATCGCCCGTATCGCGAAGGCTGCGGGGATGTCGTCGGGTATTATTTCGCATTATTTTGGCGGCAAGAACGCGTTGCTCGAAGCAACCATGCGCTCGCTGATGCAGGATTTGCGCAAGGACTATCTGGTGCGTCTGGCAACCGCCAAAACGCCGATAGACCGTCTTGAGGCCATCATCAACACCAACTTCAACGAAGAACAGTTCACCCCGCAGGTGACGGTGGCGTGGCTGTCCTTCTGGGCGCAGGTGCCGTTCTCCGAAGCCTTGAGCCGACTGAACACGATCTATTTTCAGCGCCTCGCTTCGAACCTGCGTCATGAGCTGCGCCAATTGACGACCGAGGAATGCGCCGATGACATTTCAGCCGTAATCGCCGCCATGGTGGACGGAATCTGGGTGCGCACCGGCCTGTCACACGGCAAATCGGATATCGCCGGGGCGCGCAAAATGGTGCTGGGCACCGTGCGCATGTATCTGGCGAATTCGCCAAGCCGTTAAATGCAATCGAACCATAGAAACGTTCAAGGCTGCCGATCAAACGTGCAGCCAGCAGGAGTTTTAAGATGAGCCTTTATCAAATCCAGAATTTCATCAACGGCAAGAAAACCCAAGGGTCGGGCGCGGAAATGGTTACGCTGAACCCCGCGACCAATACCGTCCTTGCCAAGGGTAATGAAAGCACCGCTGCTGATGTCGATGCCGCGGTCAAGGCGGCACGCGCCGGGTTCGAAATCTGGAAAAACACCCCGGCTGCCGAACGGGCCCGTGTGTTGTTCAAGGCAGCCCAAATCCTGCGTGATCGCAATGATGAACTGGCCCTGGTTGAAACCCGTGATACCGGCCGTGCCATTCAGGAAACCGAGATTGTCGATGTGGTTTCCGGTGTTGAATGCCTTGAATATTTCGCCGGTGTCGCCGGAAGCCTTGCCGGCGAACATATCGACCTTGCCGGGAACTTTGCCTATACCCGCCGCGAAGCGGTTGGCGTCTGTGGTGCCATTGGCGCCTGGAACTATCCGATCCAGATTGCGTGCTGGAAAGCCGCACCGGCGCTGGCATGTGGTAACTCAGTTGTCTACAAGCCGTCCGAAACCACGCCGCTGTCTGCGATTGCCGTGGCCGAGGCCCTTCAGGAAGCCGGTCTTCCAGATGGTGTCTATAACGTTGTGCAGGGCGCACGTGAAAGCGGTGCTGCGCTGGTTGAACATCCGGGCGTGGATAAGATTTCGCTCACTGGTTCGGCCGCAACCGGTGCCAAGGTGGCATCCGTTGCAGCAGGCGGCATGAAGGCCGTCACCATGGAACTTGGTGGCAAATCGCCGATGATCGTGTTTGAAGACGCTGATCTGGACAACGCTGTTTCCGGCGCACAGATGGCGAACTTCTATTCGTCGGGTCAGATTTGCTCGAACGGGACGCGTGTGTTCGTTCATGAAAGCGTTGCCGATGCCTTCATCGAAAAACTGATCGCGCGTTCCAAGGATCTGGTTCTTGGCGATCCGGAAAAACCTGAAACCCAGGTCGGCCCGATTGTCACCAAGGCACAGTACGAACAGGTCATGTCCTATATCGAAAAGGGCAAGGCCGAGGGGGCGAAATGCGTTCTGGGTGGTCATGCCGTGTCTGAGGGCATGCCAGAAGGTGGCCTGTTTGTTGCCCCGACCGTCTTTACAGGTTGCTCTGACGACATGACCATCGTGCGCGAGGAAATCTTTGGTCCGGTGATGTCGGTTCTGACCTTTAGCGAAGAAGACGAGGCGATCAAACGTGCCAATGACACCCAATACGGTCTGGCAGCAGGTGTGTTCACCAAGGATCTGTCGCGCGGCCATCGCGTCGTTGCCCGTCTTGAGGCCGGCACCTGCTGGATCAACACCTATAACATTACCCCGATCGAGATGCCGTTTGGCGGTGTCAAGAAATCGGGCGTTGGCCGCGAAAACGGCCGTGCGGCGATTGAATATTATACCCGCATCAAATCCGTTTATGTCGAAACCGGCGATGTCGAGGCCCCTTACTAAGGGGCCTGGGGCCCGGCCCTGGATCAACCAACGTCGCCAAACACTCACCGGCTGCCCACACAGCACGACCAAACAAGGGATCAGAAATGACGACCCCAACGACCACTGAAAGCTATGATTACGTGATTGTCGGATCCGGTTCGGCAGGGGCTGTGCTTGCCAACCGACTGACCGAAGACCCTGAAGTCAAGGTACTGGTTGTCGAAGCCGGACCGAAGGATCACTGGTGGGACTGGCGTATCCATATGCCGACCGCATTGTCCTATCCGATGCAGTCGGAAACCTATAACTGGGCCTATTGGACAACGCCGCAGCCCAACCTCAATAACCGCCGCATGGAAACCCCGCGCGGACGCGTTTATGGCGGTTCAAGCTCGATCAACGGCATGGCCTATGTCCGTGGTCATGCCCTTGATTACAATCGCTGGGCCGAAGAGGACGCCGCACTCAAGGAATGGGATTATGCGCGCTGCCTGCCATATTTCCGTCGCGCAAATACGCGCAACGAAGACACCGAAGGTGACGAGTATCATGGTGGCGATGGCCCGCTGCATGTGACCACAGGTGCGTGTCAGAATGACCTGCACAAGGCATGGATCAAGGCCGGTCAGCAGGCCGGATATGAATTCACCCCCGATCAGAATGGCTATCGCCAGGAAGGTCTCGGCACCATGGACATGACGGTCTATAAGGGCCGCCGCTGGTCAACCGCGCGTGCCTATCTGCATCCGGCAATGAAGCGCCCGAACCTCACTGTTTACCACAAGGCACTGGCGCAAAACATTGTTTTCGAAGGAAAACGTGCCATTGGTCTCGACTTCACCCATGAAGGAGAGCTCAAGCGTGCGGTGGTTGATCGCGAAGTGATTATCTCGGCCGGTTCGATCAACTCGCCCAAGCTTCTGATGTTGTCGGGCATTGGTCCGGCGGCGCATCTGCGTGAACATGGCATTGATGTTGTCCATGACCTGCCTGGTGTGGGTGAAAACCTTCAGGACCATCTGGAACTTTATGTTCAGATGGAATGCACCAAACCGATCAGCCTCAACAGCAAGCTTGATTGGTGGAACAAGCTCAAGATCGGGGTTGAATGGTATCTGTTCAAAACCGGCCTTGGCGCGACCAACCATTTCGAAGCCGGTGGATTTATCCGTTCCAGGGCGGGCGTGAAGCACCCGGATCTGCAATACCACTTCATGCCAGCCGCGATTAACTATAACGGCTCCAAGGCGGCTGAAAAGGATGGCTTCCAGGCCCATATCGGCCCGATGCGTTCCAAGTCGCGCGGCACGGTGCGTTTGGCATCCGCCAATCCCAAGGATCGCCCGATCATTGATCCGAACTATATGAGCCACCCGGAAGACTGGGAAGAAATGCGCGCGTCAGTCCGTCTGACCCGCGAAATCTTTGCTCAGGAAGCCTTTGCCGATCTCAGTGGCGGTGAAATTGCCCCGGGCAAGGATATCCAGACCGATGAACAGATCGATGCCTGGGTCGCCGATCACGCCGAAAGTGCTTATCACCCGTCCTGTTCGTGCAAGATGGGCAGTGACGAGATGTCGGTGGTAGACGCGAATACCCGCGTACATGGCGTTGAAGGTCTCCGCGTCGTCGACAGTTCAATCATGCCGACGATTGTGACCGGCAACCTCAATGCACCAACCATTATGGTCGGTGAAAAGGCAGCCGACATCATTCGTGGCAAAACGCCCTTGGCCCCGTCAAATGCACCTTATTTCGTGCATCCGGAATGGGAAACCAAACAGCGCTAAGACCGACCGTTTCAATTGGTCTGATGATTTCCCCGGTCTGTCTTGCGATGGATCGGGGATTTTTTTATGGCGGCTTCACGGTTGCGAATGCAACTGTATGTCGTCGGTAAACGCCAGAAGACTCTGATTTTTAACGCACTGCTTTGCGAAACACGCAAGAATCATCGCCGCAGGTATCGCGCTTTGTCCGCGACTTTGCGCAATCGGTTTTCCTCGCTCCGGCTGGTTTTGGCATAATCGGTGAAAAGCGGGTGTGGGGCCCGAAAATCGGCAGTTTTTCCTTGATAGGGCGCGCGGATTGGGCAGGATAAGCCCACATTCAATGCGCCCCAACAACAAATGTGAGGGTTCCTCATGTTCACCCCGAATTTACTGACCGCCAATGACCGGGCAGGCCAATATCCTGATTCCTATTATGCCGCGACGGCCAACGCGACCGCGCCGTTTGCCAAGCTTCAAGGGGATCAGACCTGCGACATTGTGGTGATCGGCGGCGGTTTTACGGGGCTGTCATCGGCGCTGCATCTGGCAGAACGCGGCTATGACGTGATTTTGCTCGAAGCCCATCGCGTGGGCTGGGGCGCGTCAGGTCGCAATGGCGGGCAGGTCGGATCGGGCCAGCGCCGCGAACAGGATGAACTTGAAAAGATGGTCGGGCGCGATGATGCCCGCAAACTTTGGGATATTGCCGAAGAGTCTAAGGACATCGTCAAGGCCCTGATTGCCAAGCATGACATCAAGTGTGACTGGAAACCGGGCATCTTGCATGCCGACCATCGTGCGCGCTTTGTCGAAGATACCCATGCCTATGCCGAAAAGCTTCAGACCGAATATGGCTATGAAGATATTCGTTCTGTTGATCGTGCTGAAATGCGCGAGATGGTCGGAACCGAGTTTTATCACGGCGGATCGCTTGATAAGGGGGCGGGGCATTTGCATCCGCTGAATTTCGCGCTGGGTCTGGCGGATGCCGCCCGCGCAGCAGGCGCGCGAATTTTCGAAGAAGCGGTCGTTACCGGTTATGAAAATCAGGCAGGCAAGGTCACGGTCAAAACCGCAAAGGGTGCAGTTGTGACGGCCAACAAGATGATCCTTGGCTGCAATGGCTATCTCGATGCGCTGGAAGATCGCGTGGCGAAACGTGTCATGCCGATCAATAATTTCGTCATCGCGACCAAACCGCTTGGTGATGATCTGGCACGCGAACTGATCCGAGATGATGTTGCGGTGGCAGACTCAAAGTTCGTGATCAACTATTACCGGCTCAGTGCTGATAAACGCATGCTGTTTGGCGGTGGGGAAACCTATGGCTATACCTTCCCCAAAGACATCAAGGCGTTTGTTTCGCCGCATATGTTGGAGGTCTATCCGCAGCTCAAAGACGTGAAGATTGATTATGGCTGGGGCGGGACATTGGCCATCACCATGAACCGCATGCCGTTTTTCGCCAAGGTCGATGACAACATCTTCACGGCGACCGGCTATTCCGGTCACGGGGTGGCGATGGCGACCCTGGCCGGGCAAATCATGGCCGACGCCGTGGTCGGCACCATGGAACGGTTTGACGTGATGTCCAATGTCAAAACGCCAATCTTCCCGGGCGGGAAGATGTTGCGCTTCCCGATGCTGGTCGCCGCCATGCTGTGGTATTCAATCCGAGACAAGCTGTAAGACGGGTGCAGGCGCGATTTACGCCGTATCGCGCCTGAGGTCTTCGTTTTCACGCGCACGCTCATCAGCGCGATCCGAATTCTCGTCATTGTTGGGGACGGGCGTCGTTGCTGTCACGTCCAATGCGTCTGATGCACCGCGTGCAGTCAGTTTCGATTTGGTTTTCTTCCAGCTGTCGGGTTTGAGGGCCAGCGTTGTGGCATCGCTAAATGAAACGTCATACCCGCGGTTTAAGGCAGCCTGCATGGTTGCATTCACGCAGTAATCCCCATCCAGACCGACAATGATCAGCTTGCCGACCTTTTGACGGTCCAGAACGCGATCCAGCTCCGGCTCGCTAAAGCCATCGGCGCGCGATTTGACGATATCATGGTCGATGTCGCCATTCAGGCGCGCGTCAAGATCAAGTCCCTTGGATGTCGGGCTGCCGCGACCATCATTGAGCAGTTTCATCAGGAAGTTCATGTACCAGCCACGGAATGTCTGGCGGATCGAAATCACCGGAGATCCGTTGGCATTGGCAGTTTCCACCAGACCATTGATCGCGGAAATCAGTTTTTCGACCATATCCGGGGCATAGGCATTCTTGCCGGTCGCGTTGGTGAAATCCTCTTGCAGGTCAACAATCAGAAGCGCGCTATTGGGGCGCTCTGAGAGGTTGATCTTTTTGCCCTTGCTCGGGGTTAGGTGATGGCGATGGCCATAGAGGGTGTAGGCGATTACACCAATCAGCAAAATGACAATAAGAGTGATCACTGACCACATGTGCAGGCTCTCCGTTTCGGCGTCTCAAGTCTCGTCGTGAAGGCGTTGGGAAACCGGATCGGGAGACTGAAAGCAAAACGGCTGCTGACGGTTCCATAAAGCGCACGGCGTCACCCGAACCAAAAGGGGCAGGGGTGTTACGCCAGATGTATCCGATTTTTTGAATGCCGGGTGCCGCATTGCGGCGCGTCTTTTTGACGTCGCGATCAGAACTGTATTTTCGCAGTCTTCCGGCATTCCCCATAACCAAATGAAATCGCAATCGATTCAATTTGTCAATGTAACTGACAAAAGGCAGCGCATCCCTTGCTCAGGGCTGCGTGGTTACATTGCCTTGGTCATGTAACGTTCGGGGATCAGTTTGGTTCCCAATTTGATACGGGATCATAGCGTTCACCCTTCGACAGGATCACGCCATTATGCGCGGCGATACCGATTTCAAAGCTCGACGCAATGCGAAGCGCGCGTTCCATGAAGTGCTTGGCAGCCGGTTCATCGCAATATTCTGACAGCGTCTGGGCAAACAGTTGCAGCCAGCGATCAAAATGATGTCGGGTGATTTTAAGCGGCAAATGCTTTTGCATCGGGCGGCCGTCATAATGTCCGGTCGCAAGTGCCACCGACGACCAGAACATCACCATGCGATCAAGGTGATGGTCCCAGTTATCGACTTTTTCCTCAAACACCGGGCCAAGAAGTTCGTCACCGCGCACCTTGGCGTAAAAGCCATGCACGATGTTCTTGATCATGTCCGTATCAATGCCGGTATCGTCCTTGATGCGGCGCGTTGCGATTTCGCGACGTTCCTTGATTTCGGCAAGGGTTGGCTGTTTTTCGGACATGGGTTTTTGCCTGTTCTGCGCATCAACTGGAATTGCTTTAAGTCATAAAGCGATCACTCGACATGACATATGTCACTTTGTCGGCGAACGCAAACAGATCACCTGGAAGATCAAAACAGATCAGGCAAACCGGTCATGCAGGCCGTAATAGCGATATCCGACCGAACGTGCGACACGGCGCAAGGCCGGCATCGGGAATTTGCCCATCGGGGTGGTCATCACCGCCCCGATATCCTCATCATCACTGATGCCGAGCATCCGCTCCGCCAAAAGCTTGCCGCCCAGATTTGCCATCGCAACCCCGTTGCCATGCCACGCAAGGGCCGTCCAGACATCATGATGGCCCGGAACCCGCCCGATATAAGGCCGCCAGCTTTGGGACAGGCAGGCAAGCCCGTTCCAGTGATGGGTAAAGGCAACATCCTGCCATGCCGGGAACATGCGTTTGAAGTTATCAAGAAGGTCGCGTTTTCCCGCCGCAAAGGCCTTGGGCGTTGCGGTGATGCCGCCGCGTCCACCAAACAGGAACCGATTGTCGGGAAGCTTGCGGAAGTAATGCAGCAGGATGCGGCTATCAAACGCCATCAGATCGCTGGTCCAGCCCTGATTTGCCAACTCGTCCTTGCGTAGCGGGCGGGTAATCAGGATACCGGAAAAGACCGGCATCAAACGCCCGCCAATCCAGTCCGGCAGGTTTTCCGCGCTATAACCGTTGGTGGCGATAACGATCTTGTTGGCACGGATCTGGGTGTTGCCAGCATGCAGACGATAGATATCGCCATCTTCTTCAAACCGCTCGATGGTGGCCTGTTCGAATATCCGAACACCAGCACGCACGCATTGTTCATGCAGGCCAGCAACATATTTCATCGGGTTGATGCCAAAGCCCGCTTTGACATGCAAACCGCCATAGGTTTCTGCCGTATTAAGGCCGCGTTCCGAAAGCGCATCGCGATCAAAAAACTCGGTCTTGATGTTGGTAAAATGCGCGAGTTCCTTGGCTTCGTGCTTAAGCTCCGCCACTCGATTGGGTTTGTGGGCCAGAACCACTTCGCCGTTCGAATGGCGATCCGCATCGATGTTCCAGTCGCTCAGGCGGTGATCGACCAGATTGATGGCGTCACGTTGATGACGGGCAAACTGCTTGGCGGCGTCATCGCCAAAGGTCTTTGCCAGTGCGCCAAATCCCTTGCCACTACCACCCATGCAGCAAAAACCCCCATTGCGCCCGGATGCACCCCAACCGGACCGGCCGGCGTCAAATACCGCAACATCCGCACCATTTTTTGCCAGTTCCAATGCTGCCGACAGGCCGCAATAGCCGCCACCGATGATGGCGATATCGGCTTTAAGCTGACCTTCTTCAGGCAGGGTTTCACAAGCGGGCAGTGGGGATGCGCTTTCCACCCAATAGCTGTCTGGCAGGGTGTCGGTGCGATAGGCGGCGGGCTGATAAATGCGTTTTAGCATGGTGGGCTCTTTTGGGGCGTGGGTATTATGTGGGGCGGGGTGGTCTTGTCTGTAATCGAAATACCCGGCGATGATAGCTCATGCCGGGTATTTGGTTAAATCACTGCAATCGCGAACGGATTACATCTTGCCGATTTTCTTCGCGGTCTCGTCAAAGGCGGCACGCGCGCGTTTGATCAGCTCGTCGATTTCTTCCTTGGTGATGCAAAGCGGCGGCGACAGAACCATGCGATCACCGCACGCTCGCATGATGACGCCATTGGCAACACAGGCATCACGGCACATGGTGCCCACCGTTCCCGGATTATCAAAACCTTTGCGGGTTTTCTTGTCATCGACCAGCGGCATGCCGGCAATCAGGCCGACCGTTTCAACCGCACCGACCAACGGGTGGTCTTCAAGGGTTTTAAGCGCCTTGGCGAAGTAAGGTGCGATCTCGTCCTTGACGCGCTCGACCATTTTTTCTTCGCGCATGATACGAATGTTTTCAAGCGCGACTGCCGCACAGGCCGGATGACCGGAATAGGTAAAGCCGTGGGTGAATTCACCGCAGTCATTGATCAGGACATCGGCAACGCGATCACCAACCATGACAGCCGAAATCGGCAGGTAACCGGATGACATGCCCTTGGCCATCGGCATCAGGTCCGGCTTGATGCCGAACGTGTCGCTACCAAACCATTCGCCGGTACGGCCAAAGCCGCAAATGACTTCATCAGCAATCAGCAGGATGTCGTATTTCTTACAGATACGCTGAATTTCCGGCCAGTAGGTCGACGGCGGAATGATGACGCCACCAGCGCCCTGGATCGGTTCGCCGATAAAGGCACCGACGCGGTCTGCACCGATTTCCTCGATCTTTTCTTCAAGCTTACGCGCCGCGATCAGACCGAATTCTTCCGGGGTGTGATCGCCACCTTCGCCGTACCAGTACGGCTGATCGATATGCACGATATCGCGCACCAGCGCACCACCCTGGGAATGCATGCCCGACATGCCGCCAAGCGACGCACCTGCAACAGTGGAGCCGTGATAGGCGTTCTTGCGGCTGATGATGTGGGTGCGTTCCGGTTTGCCCTTAAGGTTCCAGTACTGATGAACCATGCGGACAACGGTGTCGTTCGCTTCCGAGCCGGAGTTGGCATAGAACACATGGTTCAGGCCTTCTGGCGTGATTTCGGCAAGAACCTTGGTAAGCTCAATCGCCGGGGTATTCGCGCACTGGAAGAAGTTGTTGTAATAGGGCAGTTCCAGCATCTGCTTGTAGGCTGCTTCTGCCAGTTCCTTGCGGCCATAGCCAATATTCACGCACCACAGACCCGCCATGCCATCGAGATAGCGATTGCCGTTGGAATCTTCGATAAAGACGCCTTCGGCACGTGTGATGACGCGGGTGCCACGATTGTTCAGGTCCGCCGTATCGGTGAACGGATGAATGTGGTGAGCCTGATCAATATCCTGCCAATAGGCGGTTTTGTCGAAATTATTCATAACGTCTCCTGGCAGCGGGGCTGCTCTGCTTTCGTGCGATATGTTGAACATCTGATGCCAGTGTTCGTTTTTTCGAACACCTTTGCAAGAGGATTTTTCGACAATATTTTTGAGGAATTCAAGGCGGGTTTTTGTTATCCACCGGTTGATATAGCGCATTCAGGTCCGATGGTTTGCTGTAAGCTAGAAAAATTGTGCATTGCACGATTTGCACGATATATCGAACGAAGGGGCTTGACCGGGGCATTTCGGCGCGGCACGATGCCAAACGATTAAGAACAGGCCTTTTCTGGGAGTATAAGACGATGAACAAGTCGTTCGTCGAAGACAGTAGGGCAGATGCCCAACGTTTCTTTGAAGAAAATCCGGATGTCGAACTTGTTGAGTTGCTCATTCCCGACATTAACGGCGTGTTTCGCGGCAAGCGAATCAGCAAACAGAAATTCCTTAAAAGCTTTACCGAGGGTGTAACCCTGCCGGGCTCCATGTGCCTGGTCGATATTACCGGTGACAACCCCGAAGGTACGGGTCTTCTTTGGTCGAGCGGTGACCAGGACAATCTGGCAAAACCGATCCCGGGGACCCTGTGCCGTGTACCGTATGGTGAGTTGCCGCTGGCCCAGGTGATGATGAGCCTGCATAACCTTGATGGCAGCCGGTTCTTTGCCGATCCGCGCAATGTCTTGCAGGGTGTTGTGGACCGCATGGCGGCTGACGGTTTCTATCCGACTGTTGCGCTTGAACTTGAATTCTATCTCGCCGATCAGAACGAAAAAACTGCCGAACCGCTGCCGCCGCAGCCGCTTGGCGGCGGGATTGCATCCGATGGTGTGCAGGTTTATGGCCTGCAACAGATCGAGGATTTTGAAAAAGTCCTGCATGACGCGGTAGCGGAACTCAACCGTCAGGGCATTCCGGCCGATACCATTGTTGCCGAAGCCGGCCCGGGGCAGTTTGAAATCAATCTTGGTCACGTGACCGATCCGATGTTGGCTGCTGATCACGCCATGCAGCTCAAACGCGTGGTCAAGGGGATTGCCTGGGATCACGGGGTAACCGCGACCTTTATGGCCAAGCCTTATTCCGATCAGGCGGGCAATGGCCTGCATATTCATGTGTCGCTGCGTGACGAGGACGATAACAACGTTCTGTCCCCGGTCGGTGACGAGGAAGTCTCGGACAATCTGCGCTTTGCGATTGGCGGCCTGCAGGAAAGCATGTTTGAAAGCATGGCGATCTTTGCGCCCAACCCGAACTCCTTCCGCCGGTTCCAGAACAAGGCCTATGCGCCGATGTCGCCGAACTGGGGGCTGAATAACCGTACGGTTGCCCTTCGTATTCCGGCAGGCAGCCCGAAGGCCGCGCGTGTTGAACACCGTGTGTCGGGGGCCGATGCCAACCCGTATCTGGTGCTGGCATGTGTATTGGCCGGGATGCATCACGGGCTTAAGAACAAGCTTGATCCGGGCGAGCCGACTGTTGGCAACGGCTATGAACAGCATGGCGGCAAGATAGTTCCGCGCAGCATGATTTCGGCCCTCGACCGGTTTGTCGACGGCGATATCGTCAAGGACTATCTCGGCGAACGCTTTGTCGAGGTCTTTGATATCTGCCGACGCGCCGAATATGACGAATTCTTCGCCGAGGTGACCCAGCTTGAATATCGCTGGTATCTCGACGCGGTCTAACCAAACAAAACAAGAATAAGTTCAACAGGGAAAAGACGGGAATGTCGCAAAAGGTAGGGGATCGTCTGAAGGCGGTGCGCAGCATGTACGGGCTGTCGCAGCGTGAACTGGCACGCCGTGCCGGTGTGACAAACAGCACGATCTCGACGATCGAACAGAACCGGGTCAGCCCGTCTGTTGACAGTTTGGCCAAGGTGCTGGCTGGCATTCCCATGAGCTTGATTGATTTCTTCACCATTGATCTCGATACCGGTGAAGAAATCTTTTTCAGGAAAGAAGACCTTGTTGAATTGTCAGACGGGACGATGTCGATGCGTCTTGTCGGGGCGTCGCGTAAGGACCGAAAACTGCGCGTGCTTCATGAAACCTATCCGGCGGGCGGGGATACCGGTGAAAATCTGATCGTCCAGAAGGGCGAAGAAGCCGGTGTCGTTGTCCGTGGCAAGCTTGAAGTCACCGTCGGTGAGCGGGTCAAGGTTCTTGGTCCCGGTGATGCCTATTACTTCAATGCCGAAATTCCACACCGCTTTCGAAATGTCGGTGACGGAGAATGCGAAGTCGTCAGTGCTGCGACGCCTCCGTCATATTGATGACAGATCATGCGGCTATGGTGCCCGGTTGGGTGCCTGCATGTAACGATCAACCTTGAAAAATAGCCAAACGCGCCATCCGTCAGGAGACTTGCGATGACCAATCAGATGAATTTTGAACAGCTGAGTGCACAGGCCAAAGCGCTTGATTTCCGTAACAAGGCCTTCATCAACGGCGCCTATGTTGATGCGGCCTCGGGCAAGACATTTGATTGCATCAGCCCGCGTGACGGATCGGTTTTGACCAAGGTTGCCGAATGCGACGTCGAAGACGTCAATCGTGCGGTGGCGTCTGCACGTGCCGTGTTTGAAGAAGGCAGCTGGTCGGAAGCCGCCCCCGCAAAACGCAAGGCGATCCTGATGCATTTCGCTGATCTGCTGGAAAAGAACGCGGCTGAACTGGCCCTGCTTGAAAGCCTTGATATGGGCAAGCCGATCACGCTTGCTGCGCGCGATGACATTCCGCTGTCTTACAAATGCATCCGCTGGTACGCCGAGGCGATCGACAAGATCTATGACGAAATTTCCCCGGCTGGTGCCAATGAAATCGGCATGATCACCCGTGAACCGCTGGGTGTGGTTGCGGCTGTTGTGCCATGGAACTTCCCGCTGATGATGGCGGTCTGGAAACTGGGTCCGGCCTTGGCAATGGGCAACTCGATCATCCTCAAACCGGCCGAACAATCGCCGCTGACTGCCCTTCGTGTCGCCGAAATCGCGGTCGAAGCTGGCCTTCCGGAAGGTGTTTTGAACGTTCTTCCGGGCTTTGGCCCGACGGCGGGCAAGGCGCTTGGTCTGCATGAAGATGTTGATTGCGTAACATTCACCGGGTCCGGCGAAGTCGGCAAGCTGTTCCTGCAATATTCCGGTCAGTCGAACATGAAGCGCGTCTGGCTTGAATGCGGTGGTAAAAGCCCGAATATCGTTCTGGCCGATTGCCCGGATATGGATGCGGCGGCAGCGGCTGCTGCGGGCGGTATCTTCTATAACCAGGGTGAGGTCTGCACGGCCGGTTCGCGCCTGATTGTTGAAGAAAGCATCAAGGACGAATTCATCGAGAAAGTCATCGCGGCTGGCGCGAAGATGCAGCCGGGCGATCCGCTGGATCCGCAAAGCCAGATGGGCGCGATTGTTGATGAAAACCAGATGAACCGTGTTCTGGGCTATATCGAAAAAGGCTCCAGCGAAGGCGGCGTTCTGCGCACCGGTGGTAAGCGGGTTCGTACCGAATCTGGTGGCTATTATGTCGAGCCGACCGTCTTTGATGGCATCAAGAATGACATGACGATCGCCAAGGAAGAAATCTTTGGCCCGGTACTGTCGGTTATTTCGGTCAAGGACTGGAAAGAAGCTGTTCAGACCGCAAATGATACGCCATATGGTCTGGCAGCCGCCGTCTGGACGAGCGACATCAACAAGGCACATCTGACCGCAAAGAAACTGCGTTCGGGTCTTGTTTGGGTCAATTGCTGGGACGGTGGATCGATCACCATGCCGTTTGGCGGTTATAAACAGTCCGGCACCGGACGTGACCGTTCCTTGCATGCGCTCGATAAATATTGTGAAGTCAAATCAACCTGGATTGCCCTTGGCAACGGTTGAGGGGCCGCTTCCTGTTGACTGCTGATGGGCAGCGTCCGGGAACGGGACAAGGAATTGGGAAGGATTACGACATGAGCAGCACCGGGGTCATTGACACCAAGGGTGGTGATAACGCCTTTACGGCAAAATCCGTGCATCAGAACACCAGCGAGCCGATGTATTCCGGTGCGCTGTCGTTTATGCGTCGCCGCTATTCCCGTGATCTGAACGGGATCGATGTTGCGGTGACCGGCATTCCCTATGATCTTGCGACTTCAAGCCGCCCGGGCACGCGCCTTGGCCCGCAGGGTGTGCGTCGTGCATCGACTAACCTTGCATGGGCGCCACATTTCCCGTCCGGTCGCGATATCTTTGCCGAAATGGCCGTGATTGATTATGGCGACATGGTCATTGATCCGGGCCATCCGGAAAAGCTGCCGGAAATGATCGAGGATCACGCACGTGATATCGTTCAATCCGGTGCGAAAATGCTGACCATTGGCGGTGATCACTTCATCACCTACCCGATCCTGAAGGCGCATGCCGAAAAGTACGGCGATGGCATTTCGCTCATCCAGTTTGATGCTCATTCCGATACCTGGGAAGATGACGGTGATCGTATTGATCACGGCACCATGTTCTGGCATGCCGCCAAAAAGGGTATCGTCAATCCGTCGAAATCCATTCAGGTCGGCATTCGTACCCACAATGAATCCACCCACGGGTTCAATATCCTGTATGGCCCGGATGTTCAGTCGATGTCGATTGATGCCATCGTTGAAAAGATCAAGGCCACCGTGGGTGACAACCCGGCCTACATCACCTTTGACATCGATGGCCTTGATCCGTGCTATGCGCCGGGCACCGGCACGCCGGTTCTGGGTGGCTTGACCAGCCATCAGGCAGTCTCGATCCTGCGCGGTCTGGCAGGGCATGTGAACCTGATCGGCAGTGACGTGGTTGAAGTTTCCCCGCCCTATGATGTTTCGGACATCACATCGCTTGCCGGTGCGACCATGGCGTGGGAAATGCTGAACATTTATGCGGTTAACCGCGCAAAGTAATCTGCGATTTCAGATCGAAACTCTTTGGGGCTGGTATCATTTAACGATACCGGCCCTTGTTTTTTCATTTTCCTGTGCTTTGATACCGCCAGAAAAAAGAAACGAAGACAGGAAACCAAGAGAATGAAACCAATCGCAATTTCGCGCCTGACCATCTGTGGCATCGACGAGCTGCCCACCCATCGCAGCCATGGTGTCACCCATGTCCTGTCTGTGCTTGATCCCGAACGCGAAGACCCGGCCATCTTTGGCAATTATGCCCCGCATGAACGCACAATTTTGCGCTTTCATGACGTGATCGAAGACAAGGAAGGCCGTCCGGCCCCGACCAAGGCCGATGTCGAAGGCATCCTTGCTTACGGCGAAACCCTGATCGAAAGCCGTGCGGACCGCCGTGATGGCCATTTGCTGGTGCATTGTCATATGGGTGTGTCACGCTCGACCGCGGCGATGATCACCCTGATGGCGCAGTGCGAGCCGGACCGTGATGAAGACAGCATTTTCACCACCATCCGTGAAATGCGCGCGATTGCCTGGCCGAACTCGGTCATGATCGCCTATGCCGATGAGCTTCTCGGCCGTGAAGGCCGTCTGACGGCTGCCCTGCAACGTCACTATGCGCTGCAATTGGAACGTGATGCGATGTTCGAACGCTGGATGACGGAACTGGAACGCGTGCGCGAGATCGAATTTGGCCGTGCGCTTGGCAAACAAAGCGCATGATGGTTCGTGCGTGCACAGATTGATCGGGTTTTGGTTTGCGTGCGCAATTGAATCGATTTAAAAGGCGGTGGGTCCCACAGACCACACAATATCAGTCCGCCAATTTGCGGACTTTCCGAACGGAGAAACGTCATGACAGCCAAAGCTGTTTGTCTTGGGGAACTGCTGATTGATTTTGTTCCGACGGTGACCGGAACCGGTCTTGCCGATGCCCCGGCCTTTGCCAAGGCCGCCGGTGGTGCGCCGGGAAATGCGGCTGTGGGCCTGCAGCGTCTTGGAATTGAAACCGGCTTTATCGGCAAACTCGGCGATGATGCCTTTGGCCATTTTCTGGTCGATACCCTTAAGGCCGATAATGTCGATACATCGGGCATTGTGCTTACCAAGGAAGCATTGACCGGGCTTGCCTTTGTTTCGCTGCGCGCTGATGGCGAACGTGAATTTTCTTTCTATCGCAGCCCGTCGGCCGACATGTTGCTCAGCATTGCTGATCTTGATCAGGACATGCTGAAATCAACAGATCTGTTCCATTATGGAACGCTTTGCATGATCGATGATGATCCGCGCGCCGCAACGCTTGAGGCGATCAAGATCGCGCGCGAAAACGGGGCGATCATTTCGTGTGACCCGAACCTGCGCCTACCGTTGTGGCCAAGCGAGGAAAAGGCCCGTGAAATCCTGCGTCTGGCGATCAGTCTGGCCGATGTCGTCAAGATGTCGGACGAGGAAATCACCTTTGTCTCTGGCAAGAACGACCTTGAAGCGGGTATTAAGGATCTGTGGTGTGATCAGTGGCGCGCGATGATCGTGACCTATGGTCCCAAGGGATCGCGCTATATCACCCCGGAATTTGATGGCTTTGTGCCGTCCTTTGAAATCACCGCGGTCGATGCGACCGGGGCAGGGGATGGTTGTACGGCCGGCTTCCTGTCGCGCCTGCTAAAAGATCCGGAACTTCTTGGTTCCGAGGAAAATCTTGCAGCGGCATGTCGCTTTGCCAATGCGGTCGGTGCGATCACGGCAACCAAGCGCGGTGCGATCAACGCGCTCCCGACCGAAAAAGAAGTCGAAGACTTTCTTTCGGCGCGCTAAGTCGCTAGGAATAGGAATGTCGCGGTATCAGGACCCCATAGCCGCGACATTCTGCAAACTGTCCCACACATGGTTTGAAGCGCGTGCTAGGCTTTTCGCCACAGCACTGCATTGTGATGAATGAATTTGAATGGGCCGAGAGTGGTATGTCTGCTGATAAAATGACCGCAAGCTGGGAAAAACTCGATCAACTGGGCGCGGAAGTTTCCGAAAAACTCAATCTGCGTCAGGCCTTTGCCGACGATCCTGCGCGGTTTGAACGCTATAGCGCGGCCCTCAATGACCTGTTTGTCGATTATTCCAAAAACTTGATCACCGACGACGTCATGACGGCCCTGGTGGATCTTGCCAAGGCCGCCAATGTCGAAGGCTGGCGCGACCGGATGTTTGCCGGCGACAAGATCAACGTCACCGAAAACCGGGCGGTTCTGCATACAGCCCTGCGGAACCTCGATGGAGGCCCGGTCGCGGTCGATGGCGAAGACGTCATGCCTGCGGTCAAAGACGTGCTTGGCCGCCTCAAAGACTTTGCCGCACGGGTGCATTCCGGCGAATGGAAGGGCCATACGGGTAAGAAAATCACCGATGTCGTCAATATCGGTATTGGCGGGTCTGACCTTGGCCCGGTGATGGTCAACGAGGCGCTGCGCCCATACCACATTGATGGCATTCGCTGCCATTTCGTCTCCAACGTTGATGGCGCGCATATTGTCGATACGCTGAAATTCCTTGATGCGGAAACGACACTTTTCATCATCGCGTCCAAAACTTTCACCACCGATGAAACGTTGACCAACGCCTATTCTGCGCGCGATTGGCTTGTCGGTATGCTGAAAAACGAAGCTGCGGTCGCAAAGCACTTTGTTGCTGTTTCAACCGCACTGGACAAGGTCGCGGCATTTGGCATTGATACCGACAATGCATTTGGTTTCTGGGATTGGGTCGGCGGGCGTTACAGCCTGTGGTCCGCGATTGGTCTGCCGATCATTCTTGCCGTCGGGTACGAGAAGTTCGAAGAATTGCTGCGCGGCGCGCAGTCGATGGATAACCACTTTAAAACCGCACCGGTTGAAACCAACATTCCGATGATCCTGGGTCTGATCGGGGTTTGGTATCGCAATGTACTGGGCGCATCCAGCCAGGCGATCCTGCCTTATGATCAGCATCTCTCGCGCCTGCCGGCCTATCTGCAGCAGGCCGATATGGAGAGCAATGGCAAGTCTGTCACCCGCGATGGCAAACCGATTGCCTATGAAACCGGCCCGATCATCTGGGGGGAGCCCGGCACAAACGGCCAGCATGCCTTTTATCAGCTTATCCATCAGGGCACCGAACTGATCCCGGTTGATTTCATCGTCGCTGCCAATCCCCTTCATCCGCTGGCAAACCATCATGACAAGCTGGTCTCAAACTGCCTGGCACAGGCCGAAGCATTGATGCGCGGCAAGACCGAGGCCGAAGTGCGCGAAGAACTTGCGGGCAGTGATCTGAGCCCGGCCGAGATCGATGTGCTGGCGCCGCAAAAGGTGTTTGATGGCAACAAGCCCAGCACCATGATCCTCTATAAGCAGCTTGATCCCTTCACCCTTGGCCGACTGGTTGCGATGTATGAACACAAGATCTTTGTTCAAGGCATCATCTGGAACGTCAATTCCTATGACCAGTGGGGGGTAGAGCTTGGTAAACAGCTTGCCAAGGAACTGCTGCCGATGGTCGAGGGCAAAGAAGACGCAGGATCGCGCGATGCATCCACCGCAGGCCTGATCAAACGTCTGCAAGGTTTGCGCGGCTAGGGTTTCTCAGTCGTCCTTTTCCGGGACGACGCGCAATCGATAATGACCCGAAGGGCGGTGTTGGCCATAGCTGACGCCGCCCTTTTCAAATGTCAGCCTGCCCTCGGCACACAATTGATCGGCCACCTGATGCACGCGCGGCATCAGATCACGCCAATAAGACCCGAATGATTTGGCGACTTCGGATGGGCAGATGGTTTTCTCCACGCCGCGCTGTGCTGCCATATCAATCACCCGCTGGCGCAGAATGGCAAAGGTTGGCTGATCTTCATCGAGCTGATCAAACATCATGACGCATGGCCTTGTGTGGCGGGTTTTGCGGCCTGCTTGCGCTGGCGACGGCACCGCTCGGAGCAATACTGAACCGCGTCCCAGCAGTCCTTCCATTTGCGTCGCCAGCTAAACGGGCGCGCACATGTCACGCAGGTTTTCTGTGGCAGATGGGCTTTGCCACGGTTCTGTCCGTTGGCATTTTTCGGCATATCAGTGCGATCAGGTTTTTGGTTTATCCAAGCAGGGTTTCGATCATCGAATGGGCGGCAGTTCGCCCGCTGCGCCAGGCCGCCTCGACCCGCGCACCAAGGCACCAGTCACCGGCGGCAATCACGCGGCCATTCATGCCATTAAGGTGGCTCATGCCCAGCGGGACTTCCGTTCGGGCATAACGCCAACGGTGTGCTTGCACCGAATGCAGTTCGGGCAGTTCGGCGCCACTGACATTGCGCAGCGCGTCGAGCAGTTTTTCAATCACGCGTTCCTTGTCATCTTCAAGATGGGCGCGTGACCATTCCGGGCTGGCATGCAGGACCCATGGATCGGGAGTGCGACGGTGGAACATGTCGTTGCTTTGCGTGCTGCGTGCCGCCCAGCTGATTTCGCGACTTGGATAAAGCATCGCATCAAATCCGGTCGGAAGCGGCTTTTCGAACGCGGCCATCACGGCCCAGCAAGGTGCCATAACCACCTCGTCAATCGGACCATAACGCGGGGCGAGTGGACGAAGCAGTTCTGCGGCCTGCGGTGCCGGGGCCGTCACAATGACACCGTCGAAAGGTCCATATACCCCATCCAAGTCATCATGAAGCATGAAGCTGCGCTGATTGACCGGCTCTATGCCAACGATGCGGTATTGCTTCTGGATCGGAAAGCTGTCCACCAAGGGGCGGATCAGTTTGTTCATCTGCGGCGCACCCTGATACCATTGCTCCTCGGCAAGGTTGCCGACATGACGGGTAATGGGCGAAAGCGCATCATTTGTTCCTGTGGCGGCGGTGCCGTCGGTGCGGTCCGTTTCGGCACTCACGCCACGATGCAGGTTGGGCGACCAGTTCTGGGCGGCGTTGAATTCGGTTGCTTCCTGAAGGAACGCGTTAAAGCCTGGATCGCGCGCAGTGACATATTGCGCACCATGGTTGAAATGACCGAACTCGGTCCGCCGCGATGCCAGGCGCCCGCCAAGCCCGCGGCTTTTCTCAAAAACGGTTACGTTCATGCGGATGCGATGCAAGGAGCTTGCGGCCTTTAGCCCGGCCATGCCCGCCCCAATGACGGCAATATTGACGTTCGACATGCTTGGCATCGGGATACTCCTGTTCGCTAACCACCCGTGGTGTTTTTGTGTTGTCATCTCGATACGGGAAAACCGCGCTATTGGAGCAGTCCTTGCCACAAGAAATTTATGAAACTGTAACCGACGGGTCATCAAACCGTTACAGCAAATCATCAAGCTGCTGGCTTTGTTGACGGTTATTCCAAGGGGGAAAAGATGCGTTCTTCACTGATGGCGACGGCTGCTGTTTCTTTGCTTCTGAGTGCCTGTGCCGGCTCATCTTCTGAAAACACCATGATGTCGGGCGATGTGGTCAATGCCGGCGCACATCCGATCACGATTGTGCCGATGGGCGAATATCGCACCGGGATGCTGGATGAAAGTGCCGCAGAAATTCCGGCATTCGATCCGGTGTCGAAGCGCATTTTCGTTGTGAACGGTGCGGACAAGGTGATCGACATTCTTGATATGTCCAACCCGTCCGAGCTCACCAAAATTGGCGCGATGGATCTGTCGAGCTGGGGCAAGGGTGCCAACAGTGTCGCCGTCATGAACGGTGTTGTCGCGGTTGCTGTTGAAAACGCTGACAAGCAGGCACCGGGTCAGGCTATTTTCTTTGATACCGAAGGCAATTTCATCTCGGCGGTCACCGTCGGTGCACTGCCCGACATGATCAAGTTTTCTCCGGATGGCAAATATGTGCTGGTCGCAAATGAGGGTGAGCCGAACGATGCCTTCACCAACGATCCGGAAGGAACCGTTTCGATCATTTCCATGGCCGGTGGCGCAGAAGATCTGTCGGCCGCTGATGTGCGCACGGTTGATTTCAACTTCCTGAATGGCGGTACGTTGCCTTATGGCATGCGCACTTCGAACCCGGGAACCTCAACCGTCGCACAGGATGTGGAGCCGGAATACATTGCGGTCTCCAAGAACAGCAAAACCGCCTATGTCTCGCTTCAGGAAAACAATGCAGTGGCGATCATTGATATCGAAACCGCCACGGTCAAACGCGTTGCCGGTCTTGGCTTCAAGGATCATTCGGTGCATGCCTTTGACGCCAGTGACAAGGACGGCAAGATCAATATCCGCACCTGGCCGGTCATGGGCATGTATCAGCCTGATACCATCGATGCGATAAACATCAATGGCAAGGACTGGATCCTGATCGCGAACGAGGGCGATGCCCGCGATTATGACGGCTATAGCGAGGAAACCCGCGTTGGCAAACTGACCCTTGATCCGGTGGCCTATCCGACAGCCAGCACCCTGCAAAAGGATGAAAATCTTGGTCGTTTGAAAACCACCACGGCACAGGGGGACATCGATTTTGATGGTGATGTCGATGTGATCTATAGCTACGGTGCGCGGTCCTTCTCGGTGCTTGATGCCGATGGCGAGATGGTCTTTGACAGTGGCGATGCGTTTGAGCAGCTCCTGGCGGCAAACTACGCCAATGTCTTCAATTCGTCGGATACCGAAAACTACAGCCGCGATAACCGCTCCGATGACAAGGGCCCGGAACCCGAAGGCATCGCCAGTGGCTATGTCAATGGCACGCCATACGCGTTTATCGGCCTGGAACGTCAGGGCGGTTTCATGGTCTATGATCTGACCAACCCGACCAACCCGCAGTTCGTGACCTATCACAGTGATCGCCGTTTCTCGGGCAACCCGGAACATGACACCGCCGGTGAACTGGCGCCCGAAGGTCTTCAATTCGTTGATGCCAAGGACAGCCCGACCGGCAATGCCATGCTGGTGGTGGCGTCCGAAGTATCGGGCAGCACCAAGGTTTACGACCTGAAGTAATCAACATTCAGGACAGATTTCTTGATGTGGGAAAGCCGGGCAATGCCCGGCTTTTTCGATTTTAGGCACCACATGGTAAAATGGTTCAAACCGTTGTCGAATTAGACTAAACTCCGGCCACGGTCAGGGACATGGCCGATAAAATCAGGGGAGTTCGGGACACTGACGACGCGACGTGAACCACATATTCTGGTCGTTGATGACGATCAGGAAATCCAGAAGCTTTTAAAAAAGTTCCTGCTGCAACACGGCTTTCGCATCACCACCGTTTCCGACGGTAATGAAATGCACCGTGCCTTGCGCGACTGGAAAATCGATCTGGTGATTCTTGATATCATGCTGCCGGGCGAGGACGGCTTTGCCCTTTGCCGCGATGTGCGGCGTACCTCCAAGGTGCCGATTGTCATGCTGACTGCGGTGGGCGAGGATACCGATCGTATTCTCGGCCTTGAACTGGGCGCAGATGACTATCTGACCAAGCCGTTCAATCCGCGTGAATTGCTCGCACGTATTCGTGCCGTGTTCCGCCGTTTTGAAACCGGTACGGTCGCACCGTCTGATAACGAAGTTACCCCGGCCCACAAGATCATTTTCGGTGAATGGACGCTTGATATTGGATCACGCGAATTGCGCGATGCCGATAATGTGGCGGTACACCTTTCGACCGGTGAGTTTTCCTTGCTTCTGGCACTGGTCAAGAACAACAAGCGGGCGCTCTCGCGCGAGCAGCTTGTCGATATTGTCCGTGGTCAAAGCTCGCTTCCGTTTGATCGCAGCATTGATATCCAGATCAGCCGTCTGCGCCGCAAGATCGAAAAAGACGCCAAGAACCCGAAACTGATCAAGACAGTGCGCGGCATCGGGTATCAGTTCTGCGCTGACACCCAAACGCTTTAGGGCCACCCATGGCCGATATGTTCGCAAATCTCAGCAATTATCTGCGCCGCTACAAGCCGCGCACGCTGGGCGGGCGTATCTTTATCCTGATGATGCTGGGCGGGTTGATCATTGCCGTGCTGAGCGCCATGGCATCCTATTACGTCATCGAACGCGACGAGCGCATTGGTCGCGCCTACACGCTGGGCTTTACCATCCGCGAGTTGGTGCGGATCGCTGAAAACCCGGAATTTGAAGAAAACATTGTCGATATCGCCGCCCGTGACGGGATGACGATGCGCATTCTGCCGCCCGATGATCTAGGCACGCTATTGCTTTTTTCCCGTCCCGCACAACACATCGCCATGCCAGCACGCCTGGCCAATACCGGCTGGCCGACCTCGGTCAAGGTGCATTTCGAACGCGGGCGGCTCAGTTCCGAGCAACGTGCCATCATCGAGGCCACAGAAAATCCGAGCCTGTTCTTTGCCGAACTGTCGCGCGAAATCGCCCGGCTGGGGCTTGAGGCACAAGTTGAAATCCTGATGCCATCGGGCAAACGCATCCTGGTCAGCCATGACGAGCTTTGGTCGAACTATGCATCCCCGTCGCTTGTCTTCCTGATGTTCCTGATGGGAGTGGCTGCTGTCCTTGTGGTTTTTGCCGGGCTGGCAGACCTTCTGGCCGGGCCGTTCAAGCGTCTGACGCAGGCGATCATTGATCACGGTGATGAGGTCAGCGGGCCACCCGTGGAAGAACGTGGCCCCACCGAAGCCCGCTCGATGGCCGCGGCCTATAACGATTTGCGTGAACGCATTTCGCGCATGCTGGGCGATCGTACCCGAATGCTGGCCGCCATTTCGCACGATCTGCGCACGCCAAGCACGCGTTTGCGCCTGCGCGCCGAATTCATTGAAAATGATGAACTGCGCGAGACCGTGCTGCGTGATCTTGATGAAATGGACAGTCTTCTCAATGACGCGCTTGATTTCCTCGGTGACTGGATCGCCAAGGAAGAAGAACGCACGGTCGATTTTGTCTCTGTGCTTGAAGCCATCTGTGATGATTACGCCGATCTTGGCCGCCCGGTGAGCTTTGCCGGGCCGCAACCGTTACAGTTCAGCTCTGTCCACACGGTGTTCGGCGGTGGGGACGAACCCCATAGCTTTGATGGCAAACGCAGCATCCGGTTGTCGTGCCGCCCGGGCACGTTAAAGCGCGCTTTCACCAATCTGATTGAAAATGCCCTGAAATATGGACACCGCGCCAATGTCAGCCTCGAAGCAACGGCGGATAATGTGCTCGTCACCATTCGTGACGAAGGGCCCGGAATCCCGATTGAACATCAGGACAAGGTGTTTTTGCCGTTTTATCGTGTGGAAGGATCGCGGGCGCGCAGTACCGGGGGCAGTGGTCTTGGGCTGTCGATCGTCAAGACCGTGATTGATGCCCATGACGGGCGCATTGAATTGCGCAATATGCCGGGTAAAGGTCTGGAAGTGATTGTGTCTCTGCCGCGCCGGGTTTAGCTCGACGAGAGACAGGGACGCAAAGGGCAGGGCCCCAAAAGAAGAATGGCGGGTGGCCCCCAGAACCACCCGCCAATCAGATCAGATCCGCAACTCGGTATCCGGGTCAAACAGACTGATCTGAGACATGTCGGCCGAGAACGTCATGCTCTCGCCCGGTGTCGGTGCGCGGTCCGGACGGACACGTGCGACGATTTCCTTACCAGCGATTTCGATCACGGTCATGGTGTCGGCACCGGTCGGTTCGATGACTTCAACCTTGCTGTCGAAATTGACATACTGGCTGCCAGGCTCATCCGAACCGGTACGCTTGTGGGTCAGGGCTTCGGGGCGAATGCCAAACACGACATCCTTGCCGACATAGCCATGATAGCTTTCCGGGGCCTCAAACAGCGGCAGGACAATCGGATTGTCACCACGCGGAATAGTCACGGCGAGCTTGCCGTTTTCTTCGCTGAGTGTGGCATTGATGAAGTTCATCGACGGTGAGCCAATGAAGCCGGCAACAAACATGTTGTTCGGACGCTCATAGATATTCTGCGGCGTATCGAACTGCTGCAGGATCCCGTCCTTCATCACCGCGATGCGCGATGCCAGAGTCATGGCTTCGATCTGATCGTGTGTGACATACACAATGGTCGAGCCAAGACGCTGATGCAGCTTCTTGATCTCGGTACGCATGTCGACACGCAGTTTCGCATCAAGGTTTGAAAGCGGCTCATCAAACAGGAAGATGTCCGGATCACGCACAAGCGCACGGCCCATGGCAACACGCTGACGCTGACCACCCGAAAGCTGGGACGGTTTACGATCCAGAAGCGGCTCAATCTGAAGCAGCTTGGCAACTTCGGCCACGGCCTTGTCACGTTCCTGATTGGAGACGCCACGGATTTCGAGGCCAAAGGTGATGTTCTTGCGGACCGTCATGTTCGGGTACAGCGCATAGGACTGGAACACCATGGCGATGTTACGGTCTTTGGGATGCACGTCGTTGATAACGCGATCCCCGATGCGGATTTCCCCGTCGGTCGAGCTTTCCAGCCCTGCAATCAGGTTCAGAAGCGTCGATTTACCGCAACCCGACGGACCGACAAGGACGAGAAACTCGCCATCATCGATTGCCAGATTGATTTCCTTGAGAACTTCGACAGGGCCGAATGCCTTGCGAACTTTATCGAGGGTGAGTGATGCCATTTGCTTATCCCTTCACCGAACCGGCGGTCAGGCCGCGGACGAAGTATTTGCCTGCGAGGACATAAACCAGCAGCGTCGGAAGGCCGGTCAGCAATGCTGCCGCCATATCGACGTTGTACTGTTTCACGCCGGTCGTGGTGTTGACGATATTGTTGAGTGCGACGGTCATCGGTGCATTGTCGCCAGAGGCAAACGACGCGCCGAACAAGAAGTCATTCCAGATCTGGGTGAACTGCCAGATGACCGAGACCACGATGATCGGGGTCGAGATCGGCAGGATAATGCGCCAGAAAATGGTGAAGAACCCAGCACCGTCGATGGTGGCTGCCTTGACCAGTTCATCCGGGATCGAAACGTAGTAGTTCCGGAAGAACAGGGTGGTGAAGCACAGGCCATAAACCACATGGACCAGAACAAGGCCCGGGGTGGAGCTTGCAAGACCCAGCTTGCCAAGAACCTGTGACATCGGCAGCAGCACGACCTGGAACGGAATGAAGCAGCCAAACAGCAGCAGGGCAAAGACGATGTTCGCCCCTTTAAAGCGCCACTTGGTCAGGGCATATCCGTTGATCGCACCAAGGAAGGTGGAAATCAGAACGGCGGGGATCGCCATTTTGACCGAGTTCCAGAAATAGATTTTGATCCCGGTACATTCGACACCGACGCAGGCTTCGTTCCATGCATAGTTCCATGCATCAAACGTCACCACACGCGGCAGCGAAATCAGCGACCCTTCACGAATTTCGTCGAGCGACTTCAGCGAGGTCGCAATCATGACGATCAGCGGGAAAAGATAATAGGCCGCAAACAGGATCAGAACGAGATATAGCAACCCGCGCAGAACGGTATGTTTCCAGCCTGCGTCGTGGCTGTAGGTCTGAATATCAGCCATTTTTCTTGCCTCCGCGCAGTTCGGAATACAGATACGGCACGATGATTGCCATAACGGTCGCCAGCATCATCATCGCACTGGCTGCACCAACACCAAGCTGGTTACGCTGGAAGGCCATCGTGTACATGAAGGTTGCCGGAAGATCGGATGAATAGCCCGGGCCACCACCGGTAAGGGCGATGACAAGGTCGAAGCTTTTGACCGCAAGGTGGGCCAGAACGACGATCGCACTCAGGAAGACCGGGCGGATCGACGGAATGATGATACCGAAATAGATACGGGGCAGGCTGGCACCGTCCATATAGGCTGCGCGAATGATGTCCTGATCGACGCCGCGCAATGCCGCAAGGAACATTGCCATGACAAAGCCCGATGCCTGCCAGACAGCTGCGATCACAACGGTGTAGATCGCCATGTCCGAATTGACCAGCCAGTCGAACTTGAAGCTCGTCCAGCCAAAGTCATGCATCATGCTTTCAAGGCCAAGGCCCGGATTAAGAAGCCATTTCCAGACAGTACCTGTCACGATGAAGGACAGGGCCATCGGATAAAGGAAGATCGTGCGAAGCGCACCTTCGGCGCGAATACGCTGATCAAGAAGAACTGCCAGAAGGCACCCGATGAACAGGCAAGTCACAATAAACAGACCGCCAAAGATCAACAGGTTTTCAATGGCAACATGCCAGCGTTCCATCTGCCACAGGCGTTCATACTGTCGCAGGCCTGCCCAATCCCAGACGGGAAGCATGCGCGACTTTGAAAACGCCATATAGCCGGTCCACAGGATGAACCCGTAGACAAAAAACAGGGACGCAGCAAAGGACGGCGCAACAACGATCTTGGAAAGATGACGCTGAATGCTGGCCATCAGGTTGCTTTCGGTGCTTTGAGAAGCCCCCATAACCTTTGCCTCAAAAGTTAAATTACTGGGAAACAGGCCCCGGAAAATCCGGGGCCTGCAAATCGCTCATATCTCAGATTGTTCTGATCAGATGAGATTAGTCTTTGGCCAATTCAACAGCTTCGACCAGGCGCGAGACGGCTTCGTCAGACGACATGTCGGAGTTGAAGTGTGCGGTCACGACGTCAACGATCGCACCTGCAAGGTGGCCGCGAAGCGCCATGCCATGTGCCATCGACGGAAGGAACCCGCCAGCTTCCTGAGCTGCTTCTAGATCAGCTTCGGATTTCTTGGCGCAATCGTCGAATTTATCAAGCGATACGCCCGAACGTGCCGGGATCGAACCCTTGAGAAGGTTGAAGGTTTCCTGGAACTTCTCGCCAACGATAAGTTCGGCAAGCAGTTTCTGGCCTTCGACCTTGTCGTCGCCTGAAACGTTGAACATGGCAAAGCTGTCAACGTTAAACAAGTAACCGTGCTCTGACGGGGTTGCGGCACAGATGAAGTCTTCGCCCGGTACTTTGCCGGCAGCAAGGAATTCGCCTTTGGCCCAGTCACCCATGATCTGCATGGCGGCTTCGCCATTCATGACCATTGCGGTTGCAAGGTTCCAGTCACGACCCGGGAAGTCGGCATCGACATAACCGCGGATTTTACGCATCTGGTCAAACACCGCTTTCATGGTGTCGGAGTTCAGTGCGTCTTCGTCGAGGTCGATCAGGGCTTTCTGGAAGAATTCCGGACCGCCAAGACCAAGAACGACAGTCTCGAATACGGTTGCGTCCTGCCACGGCTGACCGCCATGTGCGACCGGCGTAATGCCAGCAGCCTGCAGTTTGTCAGCAACGTCGTTGAATTCGTCCCAGGTGGTCGGTGCGGAATCAACACCAACTTTTGCCAGAAGCGCCGGGTTTGCCCAGATCCAGTCAACGCGGTGTACGTTTACCGGAACAGCAACATAGTCGCCTTCATACTTCATGACGTCCTGGATCGCAGCCGGAATAACGTCATCCCAACCTTCAGCAGCAGCAACGTCGTTCAGATCGGCAAGCGCGCCCTGTTCGGCCCATTCCTGAATGGCCGGACCTTTAAGCTGAACAGCAGCCGGTGCATCGCCCGACAGAACGCGCGAACGCAGAACGGTCATGGCTGCATCGCCAGCGCCACCAGCGACCGGGCTATCAACCCAGGTGCCGCCATTGGCTTCGAAATCTTCTTTAAGGGATGCGACAGCTTTTGCTTCGCCGCCCGAAGTCCACCAGTGCAGAACTTCAGCGGTCGGCTCGGCATGAGCAAAGCTTGCAGTCGCGAGTGCAGAAAACGCCACACCAGTGGCGAGGATGGTTTTGCGCAGATACATCTAGGTTTCCTCCCTGGCTTTTAACCATTTGCAGCGACAACATGCTGCGAGAGGGGTCGCAATGCATCCACAAAACTGTAACAGGGCGTTTCCAGATTGCGAACTGAAACAAACTGTTACAAAATTGGTAATATGCAACCCAACTATATTGCAGGGCAGCAAAAACAATTAGGGCGTTTATGTGCATTAAAGCTGTGACGGTTTGGAATGAATGTGTGAAAATCCGTCGTGATTGTTGCGTTATCAAGGGGGAATAAGGCCCGGATATGTGGAATAATGCAGCTGTTATTGACTGGATTGCGACAAAAGGTCGGTTGCTTGAAGATCCGAATGCGTTTTTTGACGGGTTGATGGCGCAGCTTAACGCCAATGGCTTTCATATTGCGCGCATGCGCTGTTCGATGCAGGCCCTTCATCCGCAAGTTGCTGTCTGGTCTTTTACCTGGGATCGCGATCACGGGGCGCATTTGTGGGAAGCCTCGCACGGCATCCACGAAAGTGATGCCTATATCGGAAGTCCGGTCGAAGAGGTGAACCTGCATGGCGGTCCGGTCCGCATCCCTTTGGCCAAGGTGAACCCAGCCGACCATCATCCGCTGGTGGGCGAACTGATCGGGATGGGGCTGACCGATTACTATTGCATGCGCGTTCGATTTAGTGGCGGACGTTGGTGTGTGATGACGATTGCCACCGAACAGTCGGGCGGGTTCGACGATTCCGAAATCGCAAGCTTTGACGGGTTGCTCGATCATATTGGCGTGGTGCTTGAGCTGCATGTCACCAAGCGGATCGAACATTCCCTGCTTGATACCTATTTGGGGGAGCGCACCGGCGCACGGGTGATGCATGGACAAATGCGCCGGGGGGACGGGGAAACCATTCGCGCGGCCCTGTGGTTTAGTGACGTGCGCGATTTTACGGTTCTGACCGAAACCCTGTCGGTCGAGCAGTTGCTTGATAGTCTGAATGTCTATTTTGAAACAGTTGAACGCGCTGTGCGGCCCCATGGCGGCGAGATTTTGCGCTTTGTCGGCGATGCCATGCTGATTGTCTTTGCCCAGGAAACCGATCAAACCCCCGAAACCGTCTGTGAAAATGCCCTGCGTGCAGCCGAGGCTGCCCTGGCAGATCTCGTCAATGTCAACGCAGACCGCTCAAAGGCCGGATTGCCGTTGTTGCGGTTTGGCGTCGGGCTTCATTACGGCGAAGTGGTGTATGGCAATGTTGGTGGCACTCATCGGCTTGATTTCACCGTGATGGGGGTGGCCGTGAACCGCACCGCCCGTTTGGAAAGCCTGACCAAACAGATTGGAACGCCCTTGTTGATGTCTGATGTTCTGGCAAGTCACATCAAAGCCCCGACCGTCTGCTGTGGTGACTTTGCGGTCAAGGGGGTTGCCGACCCCTTGACGGTGCATGCGCTTGAAACGGCTCTTCCTTTCGCCCCGGTTGACGGTGAAAAGAATCACGGGTAGGGGCGTTTTTGCTGTTTAAAACAGTAAAAATGTTGCGCTGCACTGTTTGCGTAGGGGCACAATTCAACTCAAAACATCAGACCAGATCACCTTATCAGCCACGAATTGTCGGGTATGATCGGTTGATATTTGGTTATCTGTGAATAAACGGCACAGATGATATGCAGTTTTTGGTGGTTGAGGATAAAATGCAATTTCGACATATTGCAACGCGAAGCAAGTCAGTGAATGCGCCAGACAGTTGGAGACGACCTCCAAGGCAGCATTCGAAATTGTAACCCAAGGAGGTTCAACATGTTCCTGTCCAGTATTCTTGTTGCTGTTCGCCGTTGGGCCTATGCACGCTCGGTTGCGAATGAACTTTACGGTCTTGATAAGCGCGATCTCGATGATGTCGGGATTTCCACGTGGCAGATCAAAGACGTTGCACGTAAAGCAGCCCGTGACGCGATTGCATAACGCTCGCACCATATAGGCACCCGATAATTCGGGATTGCCAATGCTAAAGCCGGACCCAGTCCGGCTTTTTGTGTTTTTGGGTTTTAAAACAGCTCATCCTGGGCCGGGCTGGTCTCAAGCTTACCTGCGTCAAGCTTGGCCAAAAACGCGTCGGCCTGATCAATCAGTTCGCGCTTTTTATCGTCTTTCATCCGTGCCCAGTTGCGGTACGGCATGCCAAGGCGCGGGTTGTTGCCAAGCTTATCGGTATTGCGATCCATGAAGTGCCAGTACAGCGCGTTAAACGGGCAGGCATCCGCACCGGTATTCTTGCGCGGGTTATACTGGCATCCCTGACAATAATCTGACATCCGGTCGATATATTTGCCACTCGCCGCATAGGGTTTTGATGCCATCTTGCCGCCATCGGCATAAAGCGCCATGCCGAACGTGTTGGGAAGCTCGACCCATTCAAACGCATCGATATAGACCGCCAGATACCAGTCACAGACTTCCTTGGGATCAAGCCCGGCAAGCAACGCGAAATTGCCGATTACCATCAGCCGCTGGATATGATGGGCGTAAGCATTTTCAAGTGTTTCGCCAATCGCCTGCTTCAGGCAATTCATCGGCACATCCCCGTCCCAGAAGAACCCGGGCAGGGGGCGTTTCGCCTTGAAATGATTGCCGCTGCCGTAATCCGGGCCAAGATACCAGTAAAGACCCCGGACATATTCCCGCCAGCCAAGGATCTGGCGAATAAACCCTTCGACCGCATTCAGCGGTGCCTTGCCGTCATGATAGGCCTTCTCGGCCGCACGGCAGACTTCATCGGGCAGCAAAAGCCCGATATTGATGCTCGGACTGATCAGGGAATGATACAGCGTCGCACTTTTTACCGTCATCGCATCCTGATAATCGCCAAAGCACGGTAAGCGATGCGTGATGAACTGATCGAGTGCGATCAAGGCATTCTTGCGCGTTACCGGCCAGCCAAAGGACGTAACATTGCCTAGCGCATCGGGAAAGTCGTCCATGGCGCGATCAAGCAAAGCTTGCGTGATCTTGTCGGGCGCAAAGGTCTTGGGTGCGGGTGGGGTGACATCATCGGGCAGGCGTTTGCGGTTGTCGTGATCAAAGTTCCATTGCCCACCAACCGGTTTGCCATCGGGTTCTATAAGAATGCCGGTTTCGCGACGTAAACCGCGATAGAAATACTCCATCCGCAATTCCTTGCGGTCTTTGGCAAAATCCTCAAACGCTGCAAGCGGCGCAAAGAACCGGTCATCGGGGCGGATATCTAACGATACGCCAAGATTCTCGGACCAGCTTTCGATTTCGTGTTTTACCCGCCACTCACCGGGCTGGGTGATGACGACATGCTGGATGCCGTGGGCATCAATCGCTGCTTTCAGCGCCTCGGTAAACGACGTTACCGGACAGTCCTGATAATCGAAATATTCAACCTCAAAGCCCTGATCGCGGAGCTCATTGGCGAAATGACGCATGGCCGACAGGATCATCACGATCTTCTGGCGGTGATGGGGGACGTATCTTGCCTCATCGCGCGGTTCGGCCATGACGATCAGGTCACGGTCGGGATCGGCATCTGAAAGGCTTGAAAGCCCGGGGGTGAGTTGATCACCAAGGACGAAACGAATGGTTTGAAAGCGGCGCTTCATGTTTTGCTTCAATCGATTGCACGGCAATTACGAGTCGTACGAAAACATGCGGGCAAAGGATCTTTGCGAAGGTCAATTTGGCCGAAGCGATTGTCATTCTCAGGGAAATCCGTGCGAATGATTTTTAGTCATTCAGAGCAAGTGGCAAATTTCGGAAAAATCGGCTAAATTATTGATAATGGTAATCAAAGGCGCGTTTTTCCCTTGAAACGCAGAAGGGGGATTCCCACTATCTGCGTAGCCCAAACATCAGGAGAGCCATGATGAAAGGTGATCCCAAGATCATCACATACCTTAATCGCATTCTGACCAACCAGTTGACTGCGATTAACCAGTATTTCCTGCACGCCAGAATGCTGCGGGACTGGGGCGTGGAAGAAATGGGCGAGTATGAGTACAAGCTCTCGATCAAGGAAATGAAACGCGCCGACGACACGATTGAGCGCATTCTGTTCCTCGAAGGTCTTCCCAACCTCCAGAACCTCAACAAACTGATGATCGGCGAAAACGTCGAAGAGATCATCAGTTGTGACATGAAATTTGAACTGGCGTCTCTGCCGCTGCTGCGCGAAGCCATCACCGCCTGCGAAAAGGCCGAGGACTTCGTGACCCGCGACCTGCTTGTGAAATTCCTTGAAGATCAGGAAGAGCATGTCGATTGGCTTGAGACCGAAGAATGGCAGCTCGAAAATGTCGGGATTGCAAACTTTATCCAGAGCCGTTCAGGCGACGGCGATTAATCAGATCAGGAGTATTACACCATGAAGGGTAGTAAAAAGGTCATCGCCGCGCTGAACAAACAGCTCACTGCTGAACTGTCGGCGGCGGATCAGTACAACACGCATGCTGAAATGTATGCTGATTGGGGCCTGCATTCGCTGTATGAGCGCATGCACCACGAAAAGGACGAGGAGCTCGAACACGCAAAGCGTCTGATCGAGCGTATCCTGTTCCTTGAAGGTGTGCCCGACACTGCCTCGCGCGAACCGATCAAGATCGGCAAAACCGTGCCCGAGATGATGAAAAACGATCTCGAACACGAATACCATGTCATAAATCTTCTGAAAAAGGCGATCAAGATTGCCGAGGCAGAAGACGATTTCCAGACCCGCCAGATGTTGGTCGGACTGCTTGATGACAGCGAGGAAGATCACGCTTACTGGATCGAACAGCAGATCCGCCTGATCGATATGATGGGCCTGCCGAACTACATCCAGTTCCGTGCTGCCGGTGAACCCACCCCGCACGGCTGATTGCAGATATTTGATCTATCAAAAGCCCCGGACCGGTTCCGGGGCTTTTTTGTTGCCCGGTCGGCGGGTTTCAAAGGTTTTCCATCGCTGAGTCTTTTCGGCTTGACCTTCCAGTTGCTGGAAGCTCTATGTTCGCCCATATCTTAAAAAGACTCCTGTATTGAGGTAACGTGAAATGGATAGCCGGACCGAACAAATCGATGCCCCAACTGGTGGCGCTGGTGGCACTTCCGCCGGAACCGCGGCCGCAAATGATGACGATGTCAGCTTCCAGATCGAAGGCATGACCTGCGCGAACTGTGCGGGCCGCGTGGAAAAGGCGTTGGCCGCTGTCGATGGCGTGTCCGAGGCATCGGTGAACTTCGCCCTGAATTCGGCCAATGTCCATTTTGATCGCACCAAGACCGACGCGGCGAACCTTGCAAAGGCCGTCAATGATGCCGGTTACAGCGTTGTCGAAAATCAGCTGTCCTTTGATGTTGATGGCATGTCATGTGCCAACTGTGCGCTTCGGGTGGAAAAGGCCCTGGCGGCCTTGCCGGGTGTTTCAACGGCCAGTGTCAATTTCGCGCTTGAGCGCGCAGATGTTTCGGCGCTGTCTGAAAGTGTCAACGACGCCCGCGTGATCAGGGCCATCGAGGATGCCGGGTATCATGCAACATCACGCAATGGACCGGCGTCCGAGGTGGGAGATTCAGAGGGTGCTGATACCGGGGCCAATAAGAAAGTCGACAAATCCCTGATCCTGTTGGCCGTTTCAGCTGCCCTGACCGCACCGCTGGTCTTGCAGATGGTCTGGATGAACCTTGGTGTGAATTATCACCTGCCGGCATGGGTTGAGCTGGTTTTGGCGACACCGGTGCAGTTCTGTATCGGGGCGCGGTTCTATAAGGGTGCGTTTGCAGCCCTTCGTCATCGCAGTGCCAATATGGATGTGCTGGTCGCCCTTGGGACGTCGGCCGCCTATTTCCTTTCCGTCTATAAAATGATTATGGCCAATGCCGGTCAGGCTCACCTGTATTTCGAGGCCTCGGCTGCGATTGTGACCCTGATCCTTGCTGGCAAGATCATGGAAGAACGTGCCAAACGCGGTGCGTCGGCCGCCATCCGTGAATTGATGGCGCTCCGCCCGCGGCGGGCACGTAAACTGGTCGATGGCGAAGGCGAACAGGATGTCGCAGTCGAAAGCCTGTCGGTTGGTGATGTCGTCCGTGTCTTGCCGGGCGAACGCCTGCCCGTGGATGGCACGGTGCGTGCGGGTGACAGTGAGCTGGACGAAAGCCTGATCACCGGTGAAACCCGCCCGATTGCCCGGATGCCGGGCGACGCTGTTGTTGGCGGCGCGGTCAATGGCACCGGCCGCCTTGATATCGAAGTGCGTGCAGTTGGCGATGACACAACGCTTTCGCGCATCATTCGTCTGGTCGAACAGGCCCAGACCGGCAAGGCCCCGGTCCAAAAGCTGGTGGACCGGGTTTCTGCGGTGTTTGTCCCGGTCGTCGTTGGCATCGCATTGCTGACCTTGGCGGCCTGGTTGTTTACGGGCTTCGGTGCAGAAGCCTCCATCGTTGCAGCGGTATCGGTTCTGGTGATCGCATGTCCCTGTGCGCTTGGCCTTGCAACGCCAACCGCCCTTGTTGCCGGCACGGGCAGTGCGGCGCGCAACGGTATTCTGATCCGCAACTTCGAGGCGCTTGAGCAGGCCCATAACGTCGATACCGTCATTTTTGACAAGACCGGTACGCTGACCGAAGGAACCCCTACGGTGCGCGATGTCGAGGCCGCGAATGGTATTGATCGCGATGAACTTCTGCGCCTGACAGCTGCAGTTCAGGCGGCCAGTGAACATCCGCTGGCCCGCGCGATTGTCTCGCTCGCCCGTGACGAAGGCCAAACCCTGCCAGACATCAGTAACTTCAAAGGTAAAACCGGGGCCGGCGTCATGGCCGAGGTCGATGGCCGCAAGGTCGCGATTGGCAGCGAAGCCCTTCTGACCGATCAGGGCATCGATCTGCCAACGGGGGACGCCGCACAAGCGATCAAGACCCACGAGGGTGAGGGGCGAACCGTCATCCTGATTGCGGTCGATGATGCCTTTGCCGGTTACATGACCCTTGAAGATCGCATTCGCGAAAACGCCAAGCAGGCGATTGCAGACCTCAAGGCACGTGGCTTCGCGTCGATCATGCTCTCAGGTGACAGTCAGGATGTCGCAAGCCATGTGGCGCGTGAACTGGGGCTTGAACGGGGTGAAGGTCGCATTCGCCCGCAGGACAAGGCCGCCGAGGTCGAGAAACTCCGCAAGGAAGGCCGTCATGTCGCCATGGTCGGTGATGGTATCAATGATGCCCCCGCACTGGCCGCAGCCGATGTCGGCATTGCCATGGGCGGTGGAACCGATGTTGCCATGGAAACGGCGGGCATTACCCTGATGCGGTCTGATCCGGCATTGGTATCGGCAGCGATTGATATTTCCATCGCCACCCGGCGCAAGATCGCCCAGAACCTGTTTTGGGCCTTTGCCTATAACGTGGTCGGGGTGCCGCTGGCAGCCCTTGGTGTGCTCAGCCCGGCAATTGCCGGGGCGGCGATGGCGCTTAGTTCCGTTTCGGTGGTGGGGAACTCGCTGACACTTCGGCGCTGGAACGCAAAGGGACGGGGATAAGCCATGAATATTTCCGACGCAGCGACCGAATGCGGCCTTCCGGCGAAAACCATCCGCTATTACGAGGATATCGGGCTGGTCTCGCCGGGCCGTCTTGCCAATGGCTATCGCGATTATGACGAGGATGACCTGCACAAGCTGCGTTTCCTGCAACGCGCGCGTGGGCTTGGGTTCTCGGTCGAGGATTGCCGTGTTTTGCTGTCCCTTTACGAGGACCGCAACCGGGCGTCTGCCGATGTAAAGAAAATCGCCAAAACCCATCTCGACGAGATCGAACGCAAGATTGCCGAGCTGCAAAGCCTGCGCGATACCTTGTCGGATCTTGTGCAGTCCTGTCATGGCGATGATCGCCCGAACTGCCCGATCATCAATGATCTTGCGCGCTAATACGGTGCGGCTCCCGAATGACTATGAGAGAGAAAATTGAACAATAAAGGCATTATGGCGCTGGCTGCGCTCATTGGTGTAGCCATCATCGTGGGCGGCGTCAGCTTTTTCTTGCGCGCCAATGGGGGCGATCCGAATGTCGAACTCCGCCCAGATGACCTGAAACTGGTTGCCCTTGGCAAGAAGGTCTATGACGCCAATTGTGCGTCCTGTCATGGCGCAAAGCTTCAAGGTGAGCCCAACTGGCGCGAACGCGGGGCAGACGGGATGCTTCCGGCACCTCCCCATGATGAAACCGGCCATACGTGGCATCACCCCGACGAGGTTCTGTTTGCGCTGACCAAATATGGGCCCGCGGCGATGGCCGGGGGCGACTATAAATCCGCCATGCAGGGTTATGAGGGCGTGCTGAGCGACGAGGAAATCATTGCCAGCCTGTCCTACATCAAAAGCCGCTGGTCCCGCGAAGTCGTCGAACGCCACGATCAGATAAACCAATCCGCCGCGCAATAAGGTCCGGATCAACCACCAGATAAAGCAAAAGACCCGCCCGGAAATACCGCGGCGGGTCTTTTAAATTGTGGCGTGAATTTGCTGGTTACTTGCGCGGCAGGGTAATGCGCACCGTTGTGCCCTTGCTCACCGCACTTTCGATGCTAAGCCGTCCGCCATGTAGCTCCACCAGAAGCTTTGCCAGTGGTAGGCCAAGACCCGTGCCGACACTTTCCTTAACCCCAGACGGATGTAACTGGGAGAACCGGGCAAGTGCACGCGGAATGTCATTCGGGCTCATGCCGACACCATTATCCTCGATCGCAAAGCTCACGTCTTCGTCCGTTGCCGTCAGACCAAGACGGATTTTGCCATGCTCGGGCGTGAACTTTGCCGCATTACTGAGGATATTGATCAGGATCTGTTTGAGCTTGAGCTTGTCACACTGCATCAGTATCGGCGCATCTGGCAGATCAAATTGCAGATCATGCCCACGCCGCGACAGGTCATCGCCAACAAGTCGGGCTGCGTCGCGCATCACGGACCCCAGATCGGCTTCTTCAAGCTGCAAGGTCATCGACCCGGCAGACAGCTTGGAAACATCAAGGACGTTATTGACCAGTTCAAGCAGATGCTTGCCCGCTTTGTAAACGTCACGGCCGCAATCGCGATAGCCATCAGGCAGATCACCAAGTACGCCATGGGCAATCAGTTCGGAGTTGCCGATAATCGCATTCAGCGGCGTGCGCAGTTCATGGCCCATATTGGCGATAAAGTCGGATTTCGACGCGTTGGCGTCCGACTGATTGCGGTTCTGCTCCATCAAGGAGCGTTCCGCCTGCTGCTGACGATCATTTTCAAGAAGCGTCATCAGAACCGCGGTGCGCGTTTCATTGTTCTGGAAATATTCAAGCGGGGCGATGGACAGATCGCAGACATGATTTTCCTTGGAGGCCCCGACCAGAATGATATCCCCGCGCCAGGTCCGGCCTGACGAAAACACATCTTCGATATCGTCCATCAGGCCTTTGGAAATAAACCCGGCCTTGCGACCAATCATACGGTCACGCGAAACGCCGATCATGCGTGCGATGGCTTCGTTACATTGCAGGACGATACCGCTGCGATCACAAATGACGGCTGCATAGGGCAGGGCGTTCAGGACAACCTGATCGGCCAATGGCACACTGGTTGAGCCAATTGGTGTGTTGCTGGTCATGTCGGCACGTGATCCCATGATTTTAAGGTCGCCGCTAAAAACGGTCGATACCAAGCCCCGTCAAAGAGATGTCAGGTGATTTATTGCTGATAAGATCGGCGACTGCTTTTGCGGATCCGCAACTCATAGTCCAACCCAACGTCCCATGCCCCGTATTGAGGTAAAGATTACCATACTTTGTGCCGCCAAGAACAGGGGCAGAATCCGGTGTTACGGGGCGCAAACCCGCCCAGAACCTTATGTTGGAACGGTCGCCGGAATTCGGAAATAATTCCAGTGCCTTATCAACGATCAGTTGTTTCCGGCGCTCCGACATCCGCAGGTCATAACCATCCAGTTCTGCGGTGCCTGCAACTCGAAGCTGTGCGCCAAGTCGGGAATACACCATCTTGACGCTGTCATCGATCAACGCCGTCTCAGGCGCGCCGGAATGGCCAGCCGTATCAATGCTGATCGAATAGCCCTTGCAGGGATAAATCGGCAGCTTGATGCCAAGCGGACGCAGCAATCGCGGGCTGTAACTGCCAAGGCAGACAAGAAACGCATCTGCCTTGATCGCGCCCGCATCCGTTTGAACAGCGGTAATCCTGTCTAGGTCACGGCTAAGGCCGGTGATCGTGGTGTTGAAACGAAAATCCGCCCCCTTGGCGATGCAAAGCGCACTTAGGTTTTCGGTAAACTTGCGGGCATCGCCGCTTTCATCATCCGGGGTAAAGCTGCCGCCGATGATCGGGGCGTTTGTGCTGCGCAAGGCCGGCTCGATCTCAAGGCACTCTTCGTCGGAGACCAGCCTGCGGTTGAGGCCATATTCCTGCATCTGCACGGTGGCCTTTTCGACCGCGGTCATATCGTGCTCATTGCGGCAGATATGCAGGATGCCGCGCGTGCTGTGATCATAACTCAGATCAAGCTCATCCCGCAGGGCGCGCAGACAATCACGGCTATAGATCGCAACCCGAAGCGCCTTTTCCAGATTGCTCTTTGCACGCGCATCCGTGCAGTTGCGCAAGAACCGCAAACCCCATGAAAACAGTTGCGGGTCAAAACGCATCCGCACCAGCAGTGGCGCTTCTTCGCGCCCAAGCCAGCTGAGGATCTGTTTCGGGGTGGATGCATTGGCCCACGGCGTCGCATGACAGGCGGAAATCTGACCGCCATTGGCAAAGCTTGTTTCTTGCGCACTGGCATGCTGGCGATCAACGACCGTGACCTGATGGCCATTTTGCAAAAGATACCAGGCCGCCGTTGTCCCGATGACCCCGGCGCCCATGACGACAACATGCATGTGGGCAAAGCCTTGCTGCGAAAATTTTTGGGCTTCGTATCTGTGTGTCAGCCTTTCTGCCAACTATCAGACTTGCGAATTTGGCTGCAATATAGTGGGGTGAAATTTAATTGGCTACAGTCGACTGGACCTGTTTTAAATGCTAGCCGACAGGATGGGATCGCGACAGGCATGACGGGGTGAAATGTTTGAAATCCTCACAACCGATCAGATGTATGAGGCCGACCGCCGCACAATCGAAGGCGGCGTTCCCGGCGATGTGCTGATGAAAAATGCCGGACGCGCCGTGTTTGAGGAAATCGTACGCCACTGGTCGCCGCGCTCTGTCTCTGTTTTATGCGGTCCCGGCAATAATGGCGGTGATGGCTTTGCGATTGCCAAGCTGCTGCGCGACGAAGGCTGGTCAGTGCGCCTGGGCCTGATGGGCGATGTTGCGGATATCAAGGGTGATGCGGCCCTGCATGCCGTCCGCTGGGACGGGGCGACCGAACGTTTGTCACCCGCACTGGTGGTGGGCGCCGATCTGGTGGTCGATTGCATCTTCGGCGCCGGGCTGGCCCGTGCGATTTCTGGTGAACTTGCCGAACTGGTCACAACAATCAATTCAAGCCCGTGCAGTGTCGTCTCGGTCGATGTGCCGTCCGGGGTTGATGGCAATACCGGCATGGTTCTGGGCGTCGGCGTCAAGGCCGATCTGACTGTGACGTTCTGTCGGGCAAAGCCAGGGCATTATCTTTTGCCGGGACGATTGATGTGCGGTGAGCTGGCAGTGCGCGATATCGGAATTACCGATCAGACGGTGCTTGATATCGCCCCGGCCTGTTGGCGCAATGATCCTGTTCTGTGGCGGGCCGGGATCCATTGGCCCGGCCTTGAAGGCCACAAATATCATCGCGGCCATCTTCTGGCCTTTGGCGGCAGTGCGATGACCGGCGCGACCCGGCTTGTCGCCCGTGCTGCAAGACGATCTGGCGTCGGGCTGCTGACGATTGTTGCAGAGGCGGGGGCTCTTCCGGTTTATGCATCGGACGCGCCGGGCAACATGACAGCCCCAATGTCGGCGGTGGACACATTGGTCAATGATTGCCGCCATAATGCCTTTGTCATTGGGCCTGGCTTCGGTGTGGGCGATGATACCCGTGCACTTGTTTTGAAGCTTTTGCATCTTTGCCGCGCGACAGTTCTTGATGCCGACGCGCTCACAAGTTTTGCTGAAGATCCGTCCACCTTGTGCTTTGCCGTGCAAGGTCCGACCGTTCTGACCCCGCATGAAGGCGAATTTGCCCGCCTGTTCCCCGATATCACCGGGGACAAGCTGTGTCGGGCGCGCGCCGCTGCCAAGCGCTGCGGGGCGACGGTTCTGATCAAGGGGGCCGATACCGTGATCGCTGCCCCCGATGGACGGGCTGCGATCAGTGCGGTGGATGTGCCGTGGCTGGCAACCGCCGGGTCGGGCGATGTTCTGGCCGGGATCATTGGCGGATTGATGGCACAAGGCATGGACAGCTTTGATGCGGCCTGCATGGGTGTCTGGCTGCATGCCAGAAGCGGGGCTGATATCGGCCCCGGCCTGATTGCCGAGGATATCCCCGAACATCTTCCCGGGGTTTTGCGTGAACTTTGGCTGGCGTCCCGCAAAATGGGCTGAGACGAATTGGACAAGAAGTCTCTGTCCGCGCTGGCACTTGATGTATAATGACCCGACATAAAAACGATATGGCGTGATGATATGGGCATCACGCACTGAGGAAACGGTTTGAATTTCTTCTGATATCGGAGTGGGAGACAGGCATGTCTCAGACATTTCTCGACAGAACGCTTGATAATCTGCGCGGCGCATGGCGCGAATTGCGTGATAGTCCGGTGGTGCGCGGTCTTGGTTTTGATGAAAGCCATAGCCGTCAGGATCGCTGGCGCGAACAGATCGCCGATTGTCTGGCAGGGCGCGGTGGTGCGGTTTCGGCGCGTGCCCGGGCGGCCACCCTTGGCCATGATTTCCTGCGTCTTGATGATGTTGGCAAACGCGAATTCTTGCACCTTCTGGTCAATGAATTTGGTGTGGATCGCGACCGGGTTGCGGCGGTGATGTCCGACTGGACAGCGGCCGATGATCTGGCAGAGCAGGCATTGCTTGAGACCGAACTGCGTGCGGCTCTGGTGCCGCCATTTCGCTCAATCCTCAAGGAATTTAATTCCTTACCGCAAGGTGTGAAGTTTCTGGTTGATCTGCGAGCCGATCTTTTGCGCTGGCGCAAAGAGGCCCCCGGACTTGCCATTCTCGAACGTGACCTCAAGACATTGCTGGCAAGCTGGTTTGATATCGGCTTTCTGGAACTGCAACGCATCACATGGAATTCCCCCGCGGCCCTTCTGGAAAAGCTGATCGCTTATGAAGCCGTTCATGCCATTCAAAGCTGGGATGATTTGAAACGCCGTCTGGCTTCTGACCGGCGCTGCTTTGCCTTTTTCCATCCCGGAATGCCTGACGAGCCGCTTATTTTTGTCGAGGTTGCGCTGGTGAACGGCATTGCGGGCAATGTCGATGTCCTGATCCAAAGCCGGGATGACATCTCGGATGGAGGCGATAACGGACCCAAGGCCGATACGGCGATCTTCTATTCAATCTCGAACGCGCAGGCGGGGCTGGCCGGGATCAGTTTTGGCGATTTCCTGATCAAGCGGGTGGTGGCCGAACTGCAACGCGATCTGCCACAACTCAAGCAATTTTCGACCTTGTCGCCAATCCCGGCCCTGCGCAGCTGGATGGATCGCCAGCTTGATACAATGGCAAAGGGCCATGAAACAGGCCTGCCCAAGGCGATCGAGGCGGCGCTTAATGACTGTGATGATCTGATGGGTCCCAAGCCGCCGGCAACCAGCCCCGACGGCGTGTCAGAGCGCACAAAGACCAATATCGAATATCTGACCGCCTGGTACTTGTTGAATGCCAAGCGGCCGGGGATGGAGACGGCCTTTGATCCGGTGGCGCATTTTCACCTGAGCAACGGTGCACGGGTGGAGCGGCTGAACTGGAACGGCAATGGCAAGGAAAATGGCTGGAACCAGTCGTTCGGGATGATGGTGAACTATCTTTATGACCTCTCCACCATCGAAAAAAACCACGAAAGTTACGTCGGGCAGGGCAAGATTGCCGTTTCCAGTGCGGTAAAACGGCTTCTGCGTTGAGCCATTCAATATCGGAAATCGCTTGATTACCCTCAATTCGGGGCCGGTTTGACGGTTATTTTCGACAAGATTGCGATTGTCGAAAAGGCGATGCTTGCATGAGCGGATCGAAGTTTGTATTAAGGCGCACTCATTCCGGTGTGACCGGAGTGATTACTATGCTTGTGTGCGGGTGTGGCGGAACTGGTAGACGCGCTGGATTTAGGTTCCAGTGGAGCAATCCGTGGGGGTTCGAGTCCCTTCACCCGTACCATAAGCAGCTGAAAATTTGATCGAGACCATATTCGTTTAGTCATATTGACTTTCTGACGTCCGGACTGCGTCGCGTAACGGACATTATTCGAACCAAGCAAAAGAGTTATCTATGCAGGTTACTGAAACCAAAAACGAAGGCCTGGCGCGCGAGTTCAAAGTCGTCGTGCCCGCCGCACACATCGAAGAAAAAGTCGTCGCCAAACTCGACGAAATCAAGGATCAGGTTCGCCTGCCGGGCTTCCGTCCGGGTAAAATCCCGGCGAAACTCCTGCGCCAGCGTTATGGCCAGGCCGTCATGGGTGAAGTCCTTGAAGCCGCTGTGAACGAAAACACCGGCAAGGTTCTGAACGACAATGACCTGCGTCCGGCTGTTCAGCCGAAAATCGAAGTCACCAAATTCGACGAAGGTGGTGATCTGGAATTCGACATCGCTGTCGAAATTATTCCGGCCATCGAAGCGATGGACTTCAAAAAGCTGAAGCTGACCCGCGAAGTTGTTGAACTTGACGACAGCAAGGTGAACGAAACCCTCGAGCGCATCGCAAGCGCACAGGGCAGTGCCGAGCCGGTCAAGCGCAAGCGCAAGTCCAAAGCTGGTGACGTTGTTGTCATCGACTTCCTGGGCAAAATCGACGGTGAAGCATTCGAAGGCGGCAAAGCCGAAGATTACGAACTCGAACTTGGTTCCGGTTCCTTCATCGAAGGTTTCGAAGATCAGCTGACCGGTGTGAACGCTGGTGACGAAACCGTCGTCAAAGTGAAATTCCCGGACGAATATGGTGCAGCAGAACTGGCCGGCAAAGATGCCGAGTTCGACGTTACCGTCAAGGAAATCAAGGAAAAGAAACCGGCTGAGCTGGATGATGAACTGGCCAAGAAACTCGGTCAGGACAGCCTTGATGCCCTTAAAGACGCGATCCGCACTGACTTTGGCCGCGAATACGAATCGGTGTCGCGCCAGAAAATGAAGCGTCAGCTTCTCGACGCCCTGGCTGAAAACCACAGCTTCGACCTGCCGGCATCGCTGGTAGACAACGAACTGGAAGGCATCATCGGCCAGATCAAACAGGCCCGTGAAGCTGGTCAGGAAGACGAAGAAACCAAAGGCAAGTCCGAAGAAGAGCTGACCACCGAGTTCCGCGAAATCGCAGAACGTCGCGTTCTTCTGGGTCTGCTTCTGGCAGAAGTCGGCCGTGAGAACGACATCCAGGTCACTCAGGAAGACGTCAACAAGGTCCTCGTTGCCGAAGCCCAGAAATATCCGGGTCAGGAACAGCAGGTTATTGAATTCTATAAAAATAACCCGCAGGCCTTGCAGGCGCTTCAGGGCCCTGTATATGAAGACAAGGTCGTTGATTACATCATCGAACTCGCGAAGGTTGAAGAAAAGACCGTCTCGGTCGAAGAACTTCTGAAGCCGGAAGAGGAAGAAGAAGCTCCGAAGAAGAAATCGGCTGCCAAAAAGGCACCGGCGAAAAAAGCAGCAGAGAAAAAGGCTCCGGCTAAAAAAGCCCCGGCCAAGAAAACTGCAGCCAAAAAGCCGGCCGCTAAAAAAGCTGCTGACAAGTCCGAGGACAAGTAATCCGACCGGAAACGGTTTAGGATCATGCAGGGAGATTGCAGTTGATGATTGAAGAACAGATGAATTCGCTTGTGCCGATGGTCGTTGAACAGACCAGCCGTGGCGAGCGTGCCTATGACATCTTTTCGCGGCTGCTCAAGGAGCGCATCGTTTTCATCAACGGTCAGGTCCATGATGGCATGTCGTCGTTGATCTGTGCGCAGCTTCTGCACCTCGAATCGGAAAATCCGGACAAGGATATTTCGCTTTACATCAACTCACCGGGCGGTGTTGTGACCTCGGGTCTCGCCATCTATGACACCATGCAGTACATCCGTTGTGATGTCTCCACAGTGTGCATGGGGCAGGCGGCATCCATGGGCTCGCTGCTTCTGATGGCCGGTGCAAAGGGCAAGCGTTACTGCCTGCCCAATGCACGTGTCATGATCCACCAGCCGTCCGGCGGCTTCCAGGGTCAGGCATCGGACATCGAAATTCATGCCCGTGAAATTCTGGCTCTGCGTCAGCGTCTTAACGAGATCTATGTCGAACATACCGGCCGTGATCTCAAGACCGTCGAAGACGCGATGGAGCGCGATAACTTCCTCACACCCGATCAGGCCAAGGAATTTGGTTTGATTGATGAGGTTGTTACATCGCGTCCGAAGTCGGAAAGTGATGAAAAGAAAGACTGATCACTTAGCTGTGATTGGTGAAAACGCCCCGGTGATCCGCCGGGGCGTTTTTTTATATCTTGCTTCATGGCACTTTTAAGTCATAGACAAGTATATGCGCTGGCTTTGGCGTGTTTGTTTGGAACTTGCAGCCCGCCCGAACGTTTGGGTGATTAAAGCAAGGGGTTTCGCAACCAAGGTGGCGAACCCATATCAAACGAGACGCCATAAAGCCGAAAAACGCAGATTAAACGTTGAGATCGGTATCGTTTACCGGCTAACATGGCGATAAAAGATAACGTCAAACGTAATTGGGGTTTGTATGAGCAAATCGAATAGCGGGGACTCCAAGAACACTCTGTACTGTTCTTTCTGCGGAAAGAGCCAGCACGAGGTTCGCAAGCTCATCGCCGGTCCAACCGTGTTCATCTGTGATGAATGCGTAGAGCTTTGCATGGACATCATCCGCGAAGAGCACAAAACACATCTCGTCAAATCGGCAGACGGGGTGCCTTCTCCGCAAGAGATTTGCAAGGTCCTCGATGACTATGTCATCGGTCAGGGCCATGCGAAGAAAGTTCTCTCGGTAGCGGTTCACAACCATTACAAGCGCCTGCACCATTCCAGCAAGAATGAAGACATCGAGCTGGCGAAATCAAACATCATGCTGGTCGGTCCGACCGGTTGCGGTAAAACGCTTCTGGCCCAGACATTGGCCCGCATTCTTGATGTGCCATTCACCATGGCAGATGCCACCACCCTGACCGAAGCCGGTTATGTGGGTGAAGATGTCGAAAACATCATTCTCAAGCTGCTGCAGGCCGCTGACTACAATGTCGAGCGCGCCCAGCGCGGCATCGTCTATATTGACGAGGTCGACAAGATTTCGCGTAAATCCGACAATCCGTCGATCACGCGCGATGTCTCGGGCGAGGGCGTTCAGCAGGCATTGCTCAAGATCATGGAAGGCACTGTTGCTTCCGTCCCGCCGCAGGGTGGCCGGAAACATCCGCAACAGGAATTCCTGCAGGTCGACACCACCAACATCCTGTTCATCGTCGGCGGCGCGTTCGCCGGTCTGGACAAGGTGATTTCACAGCGCGGTAAAGGCAGCGCAATCGGCTTTGGTGCCGATGTGCGGAGTGCTGATGACCGTCGCACCGGTGATGTCCTGCGTGATGTGGAGCCGGAAGATCTTCTGAAATTCGGTCTTATCCCGGAATTCATTGGTCGTCTGCCGGTTCTGGCAACGCTTGAAGACCTCGACAATGATGCTCTGGTTCAGATTCTGACCGAGCCGAAAAACGCACTGATCAAGCAGTATCAGCGCCTGTTCGATATGGAAGATGTCAAACTCACCTTCCAGCCGGACGCGCTCAAGGCGATTGCCGACAAGGCGATCGAACGCAAGACCGGTGCACGTGGTCTGCGCTCGATCATGGAAGGCATCCTGCTTGAAACCATGTTCGATCTGCCGACCATGGAAAGTGTCGAGGAAATCGTGATCAATGCCGACGTCGTTCAAGGAAAGGCAAAACCGTTGCTGATCCATGCAGAACGCCGCGAAGGTGTTGAAAACACGGCCTGAACCTAATTCCCGCACCGGCAACTATTGCGGTGCGGGAAATTCAGCTTATCTAACGAATATCTAAAACATGTTCGCGTTGCTGGCGGGGCCTATGGCAGGACCCCAGGAACGTTACGGCTCAGAGTAGGGAATAGAACATAATGGTCGAATTGGCGCGTGGCGAAATATACCCGGTGCTGCCGTTGCGTGACATTGTCGTGTTCCCGCACATGATTGTTCCGCTGTTTGTGGGACGTGAAAAATCGGTGCGTGCGCTCGAAGATGTGATGCGCGAAGACAAGCAGATCCTGCTTGTTACCCAGAAAGACGCCGGTCTTGATGATCCGGCTGTCGAAGATCTCTATGAAATTGGTACTGTCGCGACTGTCTTGCAGCTTCTCAAGCTGCCCGACGGAACCGTCAAGGTATTGGTTGAAGGCGGGAAACGGGCCGAAATTACCGGCTATGTTGATAACCCGGAATTCTTCCAGGCCTATGGTTCTGTGCGTGAAGACAGTGACGAGGATGACAGCGAACTCGAAGCGCTGGCTCGTTCTGTCGTCACCCAGTTCGAACAGTACATCAAACTCAACAAGAAAATTCCGCCTGAAGTTCTGGTGTCGGTCAATCAGATCGAAGAGCCGGCCAAGCTTGCCGACACGGTGGCATCCCACCTGTCGCTCAAGATTTCCGAAAAGCAGGAGCTTTTGGAAACCAAGCTTGTTGGTGACCGTCTGGAACGTATTTTCGGCTTCATGGAATCCGAAATTGGCGTGTTGCAGGTTGAAAAGAAAATCCGCAACCGCGTCAAACGCCAGATGGAGAAAACCCAGCGCGAGTACTATCTGAATGAGCAGCTCAAAGCCATTCAGAAGGAACTGGGCGAGGGCGAAGATGGCAAGGATGAAGCTTCTGAACTCGAAGAGAAGCTGAACAAGGCCAAAATGCCCAAGGAAGCCAAGGAAAAGGCACAGGCAGAACTCAAGAAACTGCGCAATATGAGCCCGATGTCGGCAGAAGCCACCGTGGTGCGCAACTATCTTGACTGGATGGTGTCCATTCCGTGGAACAAGCGTTCGCGTGTTTCCCATGACCTGAAAAAGGCCAAGAAGGTTCTGGATAAAGAGCATTACGGTCTGGAAAAGGTCAAGGAACGCATCCTTGAATATCTTGCGGTTCAGGCGCGTACCAAAAAGGTCAAAGGTCCGATCCTTTGCTTGGTTGGCCCTCCTGGTGTTGGTAAGACCTCGCTGGGTAAATCGATGGCCAATGCGACCGGGCGCAGCTTCGTGCGTATGTCGCTTGGCGGGGTGCGTGATGAATCTGAAATTCGCGGTCACCGCCGGACCTATATCGGGTCGATGCCGGGCAAGATTGTCCAGGGCATGAAAAAGGCGAAATATTCCAACCCGCTGTTCCTTCTCGACGAGATTGAAAAGATGGGTTCGGACTTCCGCGGCGATCCAGCCTCGGCCCTGCTTGAGGTATTGGATCCAGAGCAGAACTCGACCTTTAACGACCACTATCTCGAAGTCGATTACGATCTTTCGGATGTGATGTTCGTGACCACGGCCAACTCGCTTCGCATGCAGCAGCCGCTGCTTGACCGTATGGAAGTCATCCGGATTTCCGGTTACACCGAAGACGAGAAAGTCGAGATCGCCAAACGTCACCTCATTCCCAAGCAGGTCAAGGACAATGGCCTGAAGAAAGGGGAATGGAGCATTTCGGACGACGCGCTTCGGGATCTGATCCGTTATTACACCCGCGAAGCCGGTGTGCGTAGCCTCGAACGTGAACTGGCCAAACTGGCCCGTAAGGCGACCAAGCGCATCATGCTTGAAAACCTGAAAACGGTTCGTGTGACCCCGCGCACCCTTGGCAAATATGCCGGCATCCGCAAGTTCCGCTATGGCGAGACCGAGGGTGAAGATCAGGTCGGTGTGGTTACCGGTCTTGCCTATACCGAGTTTGGTGGCGATCTGCTTCAGATCGAAGCTGTCACCGTGCCGGGTAAGGGCAACATGAAAACCACCGGTAAACTCGGTGAAGTCATGACGGAATCCATTCAGGCGGCGACATCGTTTGTGCGTTCGCGTGCGGTTGATTTCGGGATCAAGCCGACCCTGTTCCAGAAACGTGATATCCACGTTCACGTACCAGAAGGTGCCACCCCGAAAGACGGCCCGTCGGCCGGTGTCGGTATGGTGACCTCGGTTGTGTCGGTTCTGACCGGAAACCCGGTCCGCAAGGACGTCGCGATGACGGGTGAAGTCACCCTGCGTGGCCGTGTGCTTGCGATTGGCGGTTTGAAAGAAAAGCTTCTCGCGGCGTTGCGCGGCGGGGTGAAAACCGTCCTGATCCCGCAAGAGAACGAGAAGGATCTCGAAGACATTCCTGATAATGTCAAACGCGGTATGGAGATCATTCCGGTCACCCACGTTGATGAGGTTCTCAGCCACGCATTGGCCAATCCTCTTGTCCCGATCGAGTGGGAAGAAGAGGTTGATGATGTTGCTGTCAAATCCAAGGACGGCGAAGAATCGGATATCGGCGGTGTGACGACTCACTAAAGTCCGTCATAACCGGCAGAAAACAAGGGGAACGACCATGTCGTTCCCCTTTTTCTGTGGATAACTTTGCCCAAGAATCGGTGCAGGAACATGTCGGCAATGGTGTAAAGCGCAAAAAATCGAAAAAAACGTCAAAAACCGCAGAAAACTGCGTCTCTCGCATTGACGAGATGTTTGCGACCTGCTTACACTGCCCGTGCAACAGGTTTGGGGCAAACCAAATTTCCTCATAACTCCGAACGTCCAAACAAGGGGGCCAGGAAGTGAATAAAAACGATCTCGTTGGAAGTGTAGCTGCTAAAGCTGATCTGTCCAAAGCTGACGCTGCAAAAGCGGTTGACGCTGTTTTCGATTCCATCACCGATTCTCTGAAATCCGGCGACGAAGTTCGTCTGGTTGGTTTCGGTACCTTCGCTGTCGCTGCTCGCGCTGCTTCAAAAGGTCGCAACCCGCGCACCGGTGAAGAAATCGACATTCCGGCATCGAAACAGCCGAAGTTCAAGGCTGGTAAAGGCCTTAAGGACGCCGTCAACTAAGTTTGACGAAGTTCTTTGAAATAAATGCCGGTGACCTGTGTCACCGGCATTGCTTTTTGGGAAAACCATGCTATGTTCCGCTCCGCTTCGGAGCCGTGGCTCCCAAAGCAAGGGTGATTAGCTCAGCTGGTTAGAGCATCTCGTTTACACCGAGAGGGTCGGGAGTTCGAATCTCTCATCACCCACCATGATAAAGGCAGCCCTAAAGGCTGCCTTTTTTGTTTTCAGCCCGTGCCGAATCATCCCGTCTTGCCACGGCATTTCAAATGCATGCGCCAACGGGTAATTCATGGCTGAAAATGGCGGAAAAACAGGTGCGAATAGCGGGTTTTGGTTGACCATTCACCCATGATAATCCGCCCTGAAATAGAAGTTACATTTTTATGCAAAGTGGGCATTGCTTTTTGGGAAAACCATGGTAAGTTCCGCCCCGCTTCCGCAGAACAGCGCGGTTTGCAAAAGGGTGATTAGCTCAGCTGGTTAGAGCATCTCGTTTACACCGAGAGGGTCGGGAGTTCGAATCTCTCATCACCCACCATGATAAAGGCAGCCCTAAAGGCTGCCTTTTTTCATTTCCGGGTCAGCCGGATCAAACCTTCCGATATCCTCTGAAAATAAGCCTGCTGGCTTTGTCGATCTGCCAGCAACGAAGCGGTCTATAACCACCTGTAAAAGTTGACGCTTGGTCGGCATGCGGGCACTGTTGGTCTCTCGGTCAAAAGAATCGGAACCTTTCAAGATGAACAGCACGCCGGCCCGTCCTTTGTCTCAATCTGCTCGCGCGTTGCGCGCTGTGGCGTCACAGGCGCGTGTGGGGGCGGTTTGGATGAGGTTGAGGTTGAGGCGTCTACTGTTGGTTCTGTGCCTGCCACTGGTACTTGCCAGTTGCTATCTGCCAGAGGCCTTCACCATTGATCTGTCAATGCAGCGCAATGGCGATTATCGCCTGAGCTATCGTGGATTGCTGGTTCAGCCAAACATCACCCAAGGCCTGCTTGATCAAAGCCTGGATGCCGAGGCAGAGCAGGAAAAGGTTGCCGCAGTTCTGGCTGATCTCAAACGCGATTCGGGGGTTCGCCAGCTGACCTATAGCGGGCGTGGGGTGTTTAACATCGTCTATGAGAAGCGCGGCAACATCATGCGTGAAAAAAGCTTCGTCTTCGTGCGTCGCCAATCGCGCATACTGGAAATGTTCTTCCATTCAGAGCGAAATACAGTAGAAATTCGTGGCGGCTTTGTCCCGGATCAGTATCAGGACCGTCTGACAGCCCTGGGCTACCAGATGACCGGCAAGATCGAGGTCCGCACGACCGCCGGTGTGCGCAGCCATAACGCGGCAGAGTTCCGCGAGGTTAGCGGCCAGAACCGCCTGCGCTGGGAAATCAATTCGATTACAGACCCGACGCCAAACGTCATTCTGGGTTAGGGCAGGGCGCCTTGCATCAGTGACTCGAGCTGGTCGTTTGCCAGCATGCGTAGCAGAACAGAAAAAGGGACAGCATCGGCTGTCCCTTTGGTGTTTGCGAGGTTGGGTCTCCAGCGGGTTTAGAAGACCATTTCGTCTTCGGATCCGCCTTCGGAAATAACGATCTGCCCCTGTGCGGCCAGTTCCTTGGCCAGCTGGACGATCATCATTTGTGACTCTTCCACGTCCGACAGGCGGACCGGGCCAAGCGCATCCATATCTTCTTTCATCATCTTGCCGGCACGTTCGGACATGTTCTTGAAGAACAGATCGCGCATCTGATCGGTCGAACCTTTCAGTGCCAGGGCAAGCTTGTCTTTTTCGACCTGACGCAGCAGCGTCTGAACACCGTTGTTGTCGAGACGGGCAAGGTCTTCGAAGGTGAACATGAGGGCCTTGATCTTCTCGGCCGAGTCACGGTTACGTTCTTCAAGCGCAGTAAGGAATCGGTCCTGACTTTGGCGGTCCAGGCTGTTGAAGATATCCGCCATGAGTTCGTGGTTATCGCCACGCGAACCGCGCGCAAGGTTCGACATGAACTCGGTACGCAGGGTCTTTTCAATGTTATCAAGTACTTCTTTCTGAACGGCTTCCATGCGCAACATACGCATGATGACCTCCATCGAGAAGTTTTCCGGTAAAAGCGACAAAACAGACGCAGAATGTGCGGGCTTGAGTTTGGAAAGAACCACGCCGACGGTCTGTGGATATTCATTTTTCAGATAGTTGGCGAGAACCGCTTCGTTCACGTTGTTAAGCTTGTCCCACATGGTACGACCCGCAGGGCCGCGGATCTCTTCCATGATGCCGTTGACACGGTCTTCGGACAGAACCTTCGACAGCAGGCGTTCGGTGGTGTCAAACGAACCGACAAGCGAGCCGGTCGAGGACAGCTGATCGGCGAACTCGACAAAAAGGCGCTCAACGATATTGGAGTTGATCGTGCCAAGGCTCGACATGGTTTGGGAAATCTCTTTGATTTCCTCGTCATCCATCATGCTGAACATCTTGGTTGCGTGCTCTTCCCCAAGAGCAAGCATGAGAATCGCTGCCTTTTCAGGTCCGGCAAGTGATCTGTATTCTTCTTTAACGCGCCCCACGGGTGGTCTTCTCCGTCATAATGACTCTGGTCGGGAGTGGAACCTGACTCCCGAACCTGCCTCTATCGCACCGTAAGATAGGGGTTATTTGTCAACAATTCTATAAAAGCTGACACCCCATTGCAAAGCCCCATCGCAATAAAGCGGCCTAAACGTACAGAATTGATTAATGCCGTACAAATCCGGGTCAAATTGCCCCACAGGGGGTGATGTGTGCAGACGCAATTGTCGAATGGGTTGAAAACGTTGCTAGCTGCTTGACTTGGTTTGGGGTGTGGTCTAACAAAGGCGCGCCGATTGATGGTCATTTAGCGGGCGTAGCTCAGTTGGTTAGAGCGCCGGCCTGTCACGCCGGAGGCCGCGAGTTCAAGTCTCGTCGCTCGCGCCATGACCCATCATCTGTTGTCTTTTGTAGGGCGAATTGTCTTTTCCGCGGTCGCCTTTTCATGTGTTGCTAATGCTGCTTCGCACGATTGGGTCTTGATCATCTCGACGTCCAGCCCGATATCGGACGATAGTAAACGGTAGAAAGATTTAGAAAGTTTCCGTTCTTTGAGCGTCTTAAACGCGCTTGAGGGCTGGAACTTGTGCGGTGCATACGTTATGGTGCGCCGTAATGGGCCAGGTGGGGACCTGGTCGGGTCAAAAGGCCTGTTCTTGAGAGGTCAGAGAGATGCAAGAGCTTCTTTCGGAATATCTTCCGATCCTGGTGTTCATCGGGATCGCCGTCGGTCTTTCGGCGGTAATCGTCATCGCGTCGCTGGTTCTTGCCAAGCAGGCACCGGATGTTGAGAAACTGTCCGCATACGAATGCGGGTTTGCGCCGTTCGAAGACGCGCGCATCAAGTTCGACGTCCGGTTCTATCTGGTCGCAATCTTGTTCATTATTTTCGACCTCGAAGTCGCCTTCCTGTTCCCGTGGGCTGTGACCCTCGGTGATATCGGGACGTTCGGCTTTGTATCGATGGTGATCTTCCTGGCTGTTTTGACGGTCGGCTTTATCTACGAATGGAAGAAGGGAGCTTTGGAATGGGAGTGAGCACCAATACAGGCGCACCCCTGGCACCCGGTTCGGATCAGGATGCACTGCTTAAGGGCGTGTTTGACGAGATGAACGACAAGGGCTTTGTCCTTGCCAATCTCGATAAACTTGCCAGCTGGGCAAGCACCGGTTCCCTGTGGCCGATGACTTTCGGTCTGGCCTGCTGTGCTGTTGAGATGATGCATTCCGCTGCGTCGCGTTATGACCTTGACCGTTACGGTCTGGTCTTCCGCCCAAGCCCGCGTCAGTCGGACGTGATGATCGTTGCTGGTACACTGACCAACAAAATGGCCCCGGCACTGCGTAAGGTCTATGACCAGATGGCAGAGCCGCGCTGGGTTATTTCGATGGGCTCGTGCGCCAATGGCGGCGGTTACTATCACTATTCTTATTCGGTGGTTCGCGGTTGTGATCGCGTTGTGCCGGTGGACGTATACGTTCCCGGGTGCCCGCCGACAGCCGAAGCGCTGATTTACGGCGTGATGCAGCTGCAAAAGAAAATCCGCCGTACCGGTGTCCTGACACGCTGATCCGTAATAGGGGGCTTGCATGAGCGAACTGCTCAGCGATAACAGCGCTGCTTTGAACGATCTGAAAGATCTGGTGGCGTCCCAGCTGGCCAACGAAATTCTCGAAAGCGAGATTCGTTATGGCGAGTTGACCATCGTCGCCAAGCGCGATGATATCCTTAAAGTTCTGACCTTCCTTCGGGATGATACCGGCTGCTTGTTCAAGCAGCTGATTGATGTTTGTGGTGCCGATTACCCGGAACGTTCAGAGCGTTTCGATGTTGTCTATCACCTGCTGTCTCTGAAGCATAACCTGCGCATTCGTGTGAAGGTCCGTACCGACGAAGATACCCCGGTACCAAGTGCCGTCTCGCTTTTCAGCGCCGCCGACTGGTTCGAGCGCGAAACCTGGGACATGTACGGTATCTTCTTCGCCGATCATCCGGATCCCCGCCGTATCCTGACCGACTATGGTTTCGAAGGTCATCCGCTGCGCAAGGACTTCCCACTGACCGGGTATGTCGAAGTGCGTTATGACGATGAACAGAAGCGCGTTGTCTACGAGCCGGTTAAACTGGTTCAGGATTTCCGTAATTTCGATTTCGAAAGCCCGTGGGAAGGCATCCAGCATGTTCTTCCGGGTGATGAAAAGGCGGAGGGCAACGCCTGATGTCCGAACAAAAAATCAAAAATATGACCATGAACTTCGGCCCGCAGCACCCTGCGGCGCACGGCGTTCTGCGTTTGGTTCTGGAAATGGACGGCGAAGTCGTCGAACGTTCCGACCCGCATATTGGTCTTCTGCACCGTGGTACGGAAAAGCTGATCGAATATAAGACCTATATTCAGGCAACCCCGTATTTCGACCGTCTCGACTATGTCGCACCGATGAACCAGGAGCATGCATATTGCCTGGCCATCGAAAAGCTGATGGGCGTCGAAGTGCCCAAGCGTGCGCAGTATATTCGCGTTCTCTATGCGGAAATCGGTCGTATCCTGAACCACCTGCTGAACCTGACGACCTTTGCACTGGACGTTGGTGCGATGACTCCGCTGCTTTGGGCGTTCGAAGAACGTGAAAAGCTCATGGAGTTTTACGAGCGCGCCTGTGGTGCCCGTCTTCACGCCAACTATTTCCGTCCGGGCGGTGTTGCAGCCGATCTGCCGGCCGGTCTGCTTGATGATATTTCGGACTGGGCTGAACAGTTCGAAACCTTCATGAAAGACTTTGACCGTGTCCTGGTCGGCAACCGTATCTTCAAACAGCGTACGGTTGATATCGGTGTCGTCAGTGCGGAAGAGGCCCTTGATTGGGGCTTCACCGGTCCGAACATTCGTGCATCGGGTCTGGCATGGGATCTGCGCAAGTCGCAGCCTTATGACTCGTACGAAGATTTCGACTTCGACATTCCTGTCGGCAAGAACGGCGATTGCTATGATCGCTTCCTGGTCCGTTTCGAGGAAATGTGGCAGTCGCTCAGCATCATCAAGCAGTCCGTCAAGAACATGCCTGATGGTCCTGTGATTGTTGAAAACAACAAAGTGGCACCGCCGTCGCGCGCGCAGATGAAGCGTTCGATGGAAGCCCTCATTCACCACTTCAAACTCTTCACCGAAGGTTTCCACGTTCCGGCTGGCGAATGCTATGCCCCGGTCGAGGCACCGAAAGGCGAGTTTGGTGTGTATCTTGTTTCGGATGGCTCGAACCGTCCGTATCGCTGCAAAATCCGCGCCCCGGGGTTCCCGCACCTCCAAGGCCTCGACTTTATGTCCAAAGGCCACATGTTGGCCGACGTCGTTGCCAATATCGGGTCGCTAGATATCGTGTTCGGTGAGATTGACCGATGAGCCATTTGAGAAGACCAGCTCCGAAAGAGCTTCAACCGACCAGCTTTGCTTTCACGCCGGAAAATCTGGAGAAAGCAAACAAGATCATCGCCAAGTATCCGGAAGGCCGCCAACAGAGCGCGGTCATGCCGCTGCTTGATCTGGCACAGCGTCAGACCGAAGGCAACTGGGTTCCGACCGTCGCAATGGATTACATTGCCGACATGCTCGAAATGCCGGCCATTCGTGTCTACGAGGTCGCGACCTTCTATACGATGTATAACCTTGCCCCGGTGGGTAAGAACTTCATCCAGGTTTGCACCACGACCCCGTGCTGGCTTCGCGGTTCTGCTGACGTTGTCGATACCTGCAAAAAGGAACTCGGCATCGGTGTTGGCGAAACCACCGAAGACGGTCAGTTCACCATGATCGAAGTTGAATGCCTTGGCGCGTGTGTCAACGCGCCGATGATGCAGATTAACGACGATTATTACGAAGACCTGACTGCGGATAGCACCAAGGCCATTCTCGATGCCCTCAAAAAGGGCGAGAAGCCGAAAACCGGCCCGCAGAGCGGCCGCAAAGGGTGTGAGCCGATCGATGGTCCGAAGGTTCTGAAGGCATTCTGTGGCTGCGGTGCAGCCCCGCAGGACGCTGATGCAAGCGAAGGGGACGCCTGATATGCTGCAGGATAAGGATCGTATCTTTACCAACCTGTATGGTTTCCAGGATTTCGGCCTCAAAGGCGCGCAGTCCCGTGGTAACTGGGATGGTACCAAGGCATTGATCGAAAAGGGCCGCGACTGGATCATCGATGAGATGAAAGCATCCGGTATGCGTGGTCGTGGAGGCGCAGGCTTCCCGACTGGCCTGAAATGGTCCTTCATGCCCAAGGAATCTGATGGTCGTCCGAGCTACCTCGTGGTGAATGCCGACGAAGGGGAGCCGGGTACCTGTAAAGACCGCGAGATCATGCGTAATGATCCGCACACCCTGATTGAAGGTTGCCTGCTGGCCAGCTTCGCGATGAACGCACATGCGGCATATATCTATATCCGTGGTGAGTTCTATCACGAGGCGTCCAACCTGCAGATGGCCATCGACCAGGCTTATGAAGCCGGTCTTGTTGGCAAAAATGCCTGCGGTTCGGGTTGGGATTTTGACATTTACCTGCACCTTGGTGCTGGCGCATACATCTGTGGCGAAGAAACCGCCCTGATCGAAAGCCTCGAAGGTAAAAAGGGTCAGCCGCGCCTTAAGCCGCCATTCCCGGCCAACGCCGGTCTGTATGGTTGCCCGACCACGGTGAACAACGTTGAATCGATTGCCGCTGTTCCGACCATTCTGCGTCGCGGCGGTTCTTGGTTCTCAAGCTTTGGTCGTGAAAACAACCACGGTACCAAGCTGTTTGCCATTTCCGGTCACGTTGAAAAGCCGTGCACGGTCGAAGAAGCCATGAGCATTCCGCTCAAGGAACTGATCGAAAAGCATTGCGGCGGCGTGCGTGGCGGCTGGGACAACCTTCTTGCGGTTATTCCGGGCGGTTCTTCTGTTCCGCTGATGCCAAAAGACGTCTGCGACGACGTGCTGATGGACTTTGATGGTCTGCGTGAAGTGGGCTCGGGTCTTGGCACGGCGGCTGTGATCGTCATGGACAAGTCGACTGACATTGTCTACGCGATCGCGCGTCTGTCGGAATTCTACAAACATGAAAGCTGTGGTCAGTGCACGCCGTGCCGTGAAGGTACCGGCTGGATGATGCGTATGATGACGCGCATGGTTCGCGGCGAAGCCACGCTCGATGAGATTGATCTGTTGTGGGATGTGACCAAACAGGTCGAAGGCCACACCATTTGTGCGCTTGGCGATGCAGCTGCATGGCCAATTCAGGGCCTTATCCGTCACTTCCGTCCCGAAATGGAACGTCGGATCAAGGAATATCGCGCACGGATCGCGGCCTGAGAGAGGCCTGTTGAGAGGGATTGAGACATGCCGAAACTAACAGTTGACGGTATTGAAGTTGAAGTAGAAGCCGGGGCGACAGTCCTTCAGGCCTGTGAAGAGGCCGGTAAGGAAATCCCGCGTTTCTGCTATCACGAACGCCTGTCAATCGCCGGTAACTGCCGTATGTGCCTGGTTGAAATGGAACGTGCGCCGAAACCGGTCGCATCCTGTGCCATGCCAGCGGCAGATGGAATGGTGATCAAAACCGATTCCGATCTGGTCAAGAAAGCACGCAATGGCGTGATGGAATTCCTGCTGATCAACCATCCGCTGGATTGCCCGATCTGTGACCAGGGTGGTGAATGTGACCTGCAGGACCAGGCAATGGCCTATGGTTTTGACGCGTCGCGTTACGCCGAGAAAAAGCGTGCCGTGAAGGACAAGGAACTGGGCCCGATCGTCAAAACGATCATGACCCGTTGCATTCACTGCACCCGTTGCGTTCGCTTCTCCGAAGAAGTCGCTGGTGTCGGCACCATGGGTGCTGTTTACCGTGGCGAGGACACCGAAGTCGGACCGTATATCGAAGCATCGATCAACTCCGAACTGTCGGGCAACCTGGTTGACCTGTGCCCGGTCGGTGCATTGACCTCCAAGCCGTATGCGTTCACCGCGCGTCCGTGGGAGCTCAAGAAAACCGACAGCGTCGATGTTATGGACGCGGTTGGATCCAATATTCGTATTGATGCCCGTACGTCCGAAGTGCTGCGCGTTCTGCCGCGGACCCACGAAGACATCAACGAAGAATGGATTTCGGACAAAACCCGTTACGCCATTGACGGCCTGAAGCGTCAGCGCCTTGACCGTCCCTATGTTCGCAAGGATGGCAAGCTCCAGCCGGCAAGCTGGGACGAAGCATTCGCTGCGATCAAGGCGAAGGTTTCCGGGCTTGATGGCAAAAAGATTGCCGCTCTTGCCGGTGACACGGTCGATTGTGAATCGATGACGGCACTGAAAGATCTGATGGGCAAACTTGGTTCTGCGAACCTTGATTGCCGTCAGGACGGCTCGAAGATTGGTGGCCCGCGTGCTTCCTATATCTTCAACAGCACCATTGCCGGCATTGACGAGGCAGATGCCTGCCTGATCGTCGGTGCCAATGTGCGTGCCGAAGCGCCGATCATCAATTCCCGCCTGCGTAAGCGCTGGCGTTCGACGGCTGGCGATTTCAAAGTCGGCATCATTGGTGAACAGTGGGATCCGACCTACAAGAACGATTATCTCGGTGCCGGTCCGGACACCCTCCAGGAAGTTCTGGATGGCAAGAACGACTTCGCCAAGGTTCTCGAAGCTGCTGAAAAGCCGATGATCATTGTCGGCATGGGCGCGCTCAGCCGTGAAGACGGTGATGCGGTTCTCGCTGCGACCCGCGCCATTGCAGAGAAATTCGGCATGGTTGCCGGTGAATGGAACGGCTTTAACGTTCTGCACACCGCTGCATCGCGTGTTGGTGGTCTTGATCTTGGCTTCGTGCCGGGTGAGGGCGGTCTTGCGACCAACGACATTCTTGATGGTGCTGCCAAAGGCGATATCGAGGTTGTCTACCTTCTGGGTGCCGACGAAGTCGACATGAGCAAACTGGAAAAGGCATTTGTCGTTTACCAGGGTGCCATGGGCGATGCCGGTGCACAGGCCGCAGACGTGATCCTGCCGGGTGCTGCTTACACCGAAAAGAACGGCACGTATGTCAACACCGAAGGCCGCGCCCAGCAGGGCTGGCGTGCGATCTTCCCGGTTGGTGACGCGCGTGAGGACTGGGCGATTGTCCGTGCACTTTCCGGTGCGCTCGATCTGACCCTGCCATACAACAATATCGATGCTGTTCGTGAACGCATGGTGGAACTCAGCCCGACCTTCGCGTCGCTGAATGTTCCGACCAAGGCGGAATGGACCGATTTCGGCACGGCAGGCGACATGAAGTCAGATGGCTTCACCTCGCCGGTTCGCAATTTCTATATGACCGACCCGATCAGCCGTGCATCGGTGACGATGGCCAAATGTACTGAGGCCTTTGTCAAGGATGAGGCTGCCGAGAAGGTTGCCTGAGTAAGGGGAGCGACGATCTGATCGTCGCTCATCCCGCAAGGGGGTGTCCCAATTTTGGGACGAAACGCAAAAGATACGGTTTGACCGATGGAACTTCTTTGGGACGGATATATTGAACCGCTCGTCTGGATCGTCGCCAAAATTCTGGCGATTGTCCTGCCGCTGCTGGGTGCTGTCGCCTATCTGACCTACGCCGAGCGTAAGGTTATCGGTGCTATTCAGCTCCGTAAGGGCCCGAACGTTGTGGGGCCGTTTGGGCTGCTGCAGCCGCTTGCCGATGGTTTGAAACTGTTTCTGAAAGAAACAATCATTCCGAGCAGCGCGAACAAGGGCGTGTTCATTATCGCTCCGATGCTGACCTTCATTCTGGCAATCATCGCTTGGGCGGTTATCCCGTTCGACGAAGGCATGGTTCTGGCCGATCTGAATGTCGGTATTCTTTACATCTTCGCGATTTCTTCGCTGGGTGTGTACGGTATCGTGATGGCCGGTTGGGCATCGAACTCCAAATACGCCTTCCTTGGTGCGCTGCGTTCCGGCGCCCAGATGGTGTCCTACGAGATTTCGATCGGTCTGATCATCATCTCGGTCCTGCTGACGACCGGCTCGCTGAACCTCAGCGACATTGTCCGCGGACAGGTCGGTGGTATCTGGGAGTGGAACTTCCTGTATCACTTCCCGATGTTCATCGTCTTCATCGTATCCATCCTGGCAGAAACCAACCGCGCACCGTTTGACCTTCCCGAAGCGGAAGCCGAACTGGTTTCGGGTTATAACGTCGATTACTCGGCAATGACCTTTGCGCTGTTCTTCCTTGGTGAATACGCCAACATGATCCTGATGAGCGGCCTGTGCGCTGTTCTGTTCCTGGGTGGCTGGAGCGCGCCGTTGCCGTTCCTTGAATTCATCCCGGGCGCAATCTGGTTCATTCTCAAGATCTGCTTGGTTCTGTTCATCTTCCTGTGGGTCCGTGCAACCTTCCCGCGTTACCGCTATGACCAACTGATGCGTCTGGGCTGGAAAATCTTCCTGCCGCTGTCCTTCGCATGGGTCATGCTGGTTGCCACGTTCCTCGTTGTTTTTGACAAGGTCCCGGCCTGATCGCCGCGCATCGGAAAGAGAGAGGTAAACGATGTCATTTATAGATCGGACGGCCCGGAGCTTCCTGCTCGCGGAACTCGTTTCGGGAATGGCGCTCACCTTGAAATACATGTTCAAGCCCAAGGTGACGATCAACTACCCGTACGAAAAAGGCCCGCTGAGCCCGCGTTTCCGTGGCGAACACGCACTGCGCCGTTACCCGAACGGGGAAGAGCGTTGCATCGCCTGTAAACTCTGCGAAGCCATTTGCCCGGCACAGGCCATCACCATCGAGGTCGAGCCGCGCGACGATGGTTCGCGTCGTACCACGCGTTACGACATTGATATGACGAAATGCATTTACTGTGGCTTCTGCGAGGAAGCCTGCCCGGTGGATGCCATCGTCGAAGGTCCGAACTTCGAGTTCGCAACCGAAAACCGCGAGGAGCTGTTCTATGACAAGGACAAACTCCTGGCAAACGGCGAGCGTTGGGAAGCCGAGCTTGCTGCACGATTGGAGGCAGACGCACCTTATCGGTAAGTGTCGCGTCTGATCGTTAGAAAGAGAGTTCATGGGCCGTTGTAAGCCATTGGGGCAACAACGGTTCGCCAAGGGGGTACCTTATGGTCGTACAGGCTTTGGCTTTTTACCTGTTTGCTACCGTCGCGGTTTTGTCCGCGACCGCGGTTGTGACCGTTCGCAACCCGGTGCATTCGGTACTGTTGCTGATCTTGACATTCTTTAACGCAGCCGGACTTTTCGTCCTGCTGGGTGCCGAGTTTCTCGCCATGCTGCTCGTCGTCGTCTATGTCGGCGCGGTTGCAGTCCTGTTCTTGTTCGTCGTCATGATGCTCGACATTAACTTTGTCGAGATGCGTCAGGGCTTTCTGAACTACCTGCCGATCGGCATTCTGATCGCGGTCGTTCTGTTCGTCGAACTGGCACTGGTTGGCGCTGGCTGGACCCTAACCGATGAGGCCGTCGCGGTTATCGCGCAGCCAACACCGGCAGGGCTGACCAACGTCGAAGCACTCGGTCAACTGATCTACACCGATTACGCATACATCTTCCAGGCGGCTGGTCTGGTTCTGCTTGTTGCGATGATTGGCGCAATTGTCCTGACACTGCGTCACCGTGATGGTGTCCGTCGTCAGAAAATCTCCGAGCAGATCAAGCGTACCCGTGCTGAAACGCTTGAAGTCAAAAAAGTTCCGGTCGGAAGGGGGATCTGATGGAAATCGGTCTTGCACATTATCTGACCGTCGCGGCGATCCTTTTCACACTCGGGATCTTCGGCATCTTCATGAACCGCAAGAACGTCATCATCATCATGATGTCGATCGAGCTGATGCTGCTGGCGGTCAATATCAATCTGGTCGCGTTCTCGTCGTTCCTCGGCGACCTCGTCGGACAGGTCTTTACCATCTTCGTTCTGACGGTTGCCGCGGCTGAAGCAGCAATTGGTCTGGCGATCCTGGTCGTCTATTTCCGTAACCGCGGTACCATCGCGGTTGAAGACATCAACATGATGAAGGGGTAAGGCAGATATGTATCCGTTGATTGTATTCCTGCCCCTGATCGCGGCAATCCTTGCTGGCGTCATCACGCTGGTCGGCGGCATGTCGGCAGCCAAAGATGCCCCGCATGACAGCCACGGCCACCATCATCATGGTGCGTCCTCGGCCGATCGCGTGGCACAGCTGATCACCGTCGCCGGTGTCGTGATTGCGTTTGTGATTTCGATCTTTGCCTTTGTCGATGTTGCCCTGGGCGGCAACCCGGTTGTGATTGAACTGTTTACCTGGATTTCCTCGGGCAGCTTCGATGCGTCCTGGTCGCTGCGTATTGATACGCTGACCTGTGTTATGCTGATCGTTGTGACCGGTGTGTCCTCGATGGTTCACATCTATTCCATCGGCTACATGTCGCATGACCCGGACAAGCCGCGCTTCATGGCGTATCTCAGCCTGTTCACCTTTGCGATGCTGATGCTGATTACCGCCGACAACCTAATCCAGCTGTTCTTCGGCTGGGAGGGCGTTGGTCTGGCATCATACCTGCTGATCGGTTTCTGGTATTCCAAACCGTCGGCCTCGGCTGCTGCGATGAAAGCTTTCATCGTCAACCGTGTCGGTGACTTCGGCTTTGCCCTTGGTATCTTTGCGGTCTATGTCCTGTTCGACAGCGTTCAGTTCGACGTCATCTTCGGCAATGCCGAAGAAGTCGCCGGTGCGACGCTGATGTTCCTCGGCCATGAGTTCTCCGCACTCGAGATTACCTGCTTCCTGCTGTTCATTGGCGCGATGGGTAAATCGGCACAGCTTGGTCTGCACACATGGCTTCCCGACGCAATGGAAGGCCCGACCCCGGTTTCCGCACTTATTCACGCGGCAACCATGGTGACGGCCGGTGTGTTCATGGTCGCGCGTCTGTCGCCGATCTTTGAATATGCTGAAACGACCCTGATGATCGTGACCATCGTTGGTGCCTCGACGGCGTTCTTCGCTGCGACCATCGGCTGTGTTCAAAACGACATCAAACGCGTCATTGCCTATTCGACCTGTTCGCAGCTGGGCTACATGTTCTTTGCTTGCGGCGTGTCGGCTTATTCGGCGGGTGTGTTCCACCTGATGACGCACGGTTTCTTCAAGGCGCTTCTGTTCCTTGGTGCCGGTTCGGTTATCCACGCCATGTCTGATGAACAGGATATGCGCAAGATGGGCGGCATCGCGAAAATGATCCCGCTGACCTTCGCTGTCATGGTGATCGGTACGCTGGCGATTACCGGTGTTCCGGGCTTCGCAGGCTACTATTCCAAGGACCTCATCCTTGAAAGCGCTTATGCGGCCCATACCGGTGTTGGCATGTACGCGTTCTGGGCAGGGATCCTCGCAGCTCTGATGACCTCGTTCTACAGCTGGCGTCTGATCTTCCTGACCTTCTTCGGCGCACCGCGCGCGGATGAACGGACCATGGCGCACGTGCATGAAAGCCCGGCTGTCATGACCGGTCCGCTTCTGTTCCTGACCGTTGGTGCGATCTTCGCTGGTTGGTTTGCATCGGATTGGTTCGGTGTTGGCGATTATGAAGAAATGCTGTCCTTCTGGAACGGTGCACTCTTCATGGCAGAAGGCCATCAGGCGCTTGAACATGCACACCATGTTCCGGGTTGGGTGAAATGGGCACCGTTTGTGGCCATGATCACCGGTCTGTCGCTTGCGATTGTCATGTACAAGCTCGTACCGACGCTTCCGCGCACGCTTGCAAACAGCTTCAACCCTGTTTACCGCTTCGCGCTGAACAAATGGTACTTCGACGAACTCTATGACAAGATTTTCGTCAAGCCGGCCTTTGCTTTGGGCTATGGCTTCTGGAAATCAGGGGATGGTGCCATCATTGATGGTTGCGGTCCGGATGGTGTTGCAGCCGCTTGCCGTAACATCGCACGTCGCGTCAGCGCCATTCAGAGTGGTTTCGTTTATCACTATGCATTTGCGATGCTGATCGGCATTGCGGCGCTGGTCTCCTACACAATTTGGAAGATGGGTTAACGGGCGATGAGTGATTGGCCAATTCTTTCGATCGTCACTTTCCTGCCGCTGGTCGGTGCAGCCCTGCTGCTGCTGATCAACGGTGAGGAGGCGACTGTTGCCCGCAATTCCCGTTGGGTTGCGCTTTGGACCTCGGGGTTCACCTTCCTCGTATCCTTGATGCTGTGGGTGAACTTCGATGCAACGACCGCAGATTTCCAGTTCGTCGAGCAGGCGGACTGGATGCCGGGTCTGAACATTTCCTATCACATGGGCGTTGACGGTATTTCCGTTCTCTTCGTCCTGCTGGCGACCTTCCTGACACCGATCTGTATCCTGTCGGCCTGGGAAGCAATCCAGAAACGCGTGAAGGAATACATGATCGCCTTCCTCGTTCTTGAAACGATGATGGTCGGCATGTTCAGCGCCCTTGACGGTCTGCTGTTCTATCTGTTCTTCGAAGGCGTCCTGATCCCGATGTTCATCATCATCGGCGTCTGGGGTGGTCAGCGTCGCGTCTATGCCGCGTTCAAGCTGTTCCTCTATACGCTGCTCGGTTCGGTCCTGATGCTGGTGGCACTGCTTGCGATGTATTTCGAAGCGGGTACCACCGATATCCCGACCCTGATGGAATACGGCTTCGAATATAATATGCAGCTCTGGCTGTGGCTGGCCTTCTTCGCATCGTTTGCCGTCAAGGTGCCGATGTGGCCGGTCCATACATGGCTGCCCGATGCCCACGTTGAGGCACCAACAGCAGGTTCCGTGATCCTGGCTGGCGTGCTGTTGAAAATGGGTGGTTACGGTTTCCTGCGCTTCTCGCTGCCGATGATGCCGCTGGCGTCTGAAACCTTTGCTCCGCTCGTCTTCACGCTGTCGATTGTTGCAATTATTTACACGTCGCTGGTCGCACTCGCGCAGCAGGACATGAAAAAGCTGATTGCATATTCGTCTGTCGCCCACATGGGTATCGTGACGGTTGGTGCCTTTACCTTTAACCAGCATGGTATCGAAGGTTCGATCTTCCAGATGCTCAGCCACGGTGTGGTTTCCGGTGCACTCTTCCTATGTGTCGGTGTGGTCTATGACCGTATCCATACCCGCGAAATCGACGCCTATGGCGGTCTGGTTCATCGCATGCCGAGCTATGCACTGATCTTCATGTTCTTCACCATGGCATCGGTTGGTCTGCCGGGTACGGGCGGGTTCGTTGGTGAAATCCTCGCACTTCTGGGTGCGTTCGAAGCCAACACCTGGGTCGCATTCTTTGCGGCAACCGGTCTGATCCTTGGTGCGGCCTATGCGCTGTATCTCTATCGCCGGATCATTTTCGGGGCACTCACCAAAGAGAACCTGAAAACCATCCTCGATCTGAGCCCGCGTGAATGGATTATCTTTGCACCGCTGGTGATCATCGTTCTGTGGATGGGGGTCTATCCGGTCTCCTTCCTCGACATCATGCATGTCTCGGTTGAGAACCTCGTCAACCAGGTCGAAACGGCCCAGGCTGCCGCGGCACAAGCCGCTCAGCTGGCTGCGAATTGAGGGGAATGAACATGGGAGTTTCTATGCTCAACCTCGGGGCCGCGCTGCCCGAAATGTTTATGGCAGTTTCTGCCTTGGCGCTGTTGATGCTTGGGGTTTTCGCCGGCAAGGACAAAGCCTTCCGCACCGTATCCTGGCTGGCTGTTGCCGCCCAGATCGTTGCCATCGCTCTGGTGGTGATGGGTGATGGCGGCTCGGCATTTTATGGTCAGTTCAGCGCTGATCCGTTTGCCAAGTTCTGCAAGGTCCTGATCCTGATCGGTTCTGCTACCGGCATCATCATGGCCATGAACTTTGCCGAGCGTGAAAACATGGCACGCTTCGAGTTCCCGATCCTGATCACCCTTGCCACGCTTGGCATGATGGCGATGGTTTCGGCAACCGATATGCTGTCGCTGTATCTCGGTCTCGAACTGCAGTCGCTTGCACTTTATGTTGTCGCTGCCATCCGCCGTGACACCGTGCGTTCGACGGAATCGGGTCTGAAATACTTCATCCTTGGTTCGATCGCCTCGGGCATCCTGCTCTATGGCATGTCGATGGTGTATGGCTTCACCGGCACCACGAACTTCACCGTTCTCGGTGATACCCTTGTTGGTGGTGAACTGCCGCTTGGTGCGCTGGTTGGTCTGGCATTCATCTTTGCCGGTCTGTGCTTCAAGGTTTCCGCCGTTCCGTTCCACATGTGGACCCCGGACGTCTATGAAGGTGCGCCGACCCCGGTCACGTCCTTCTTCGCGGTTGCCCCGAAAATTGCTGGTCTGGCACTGTTCATCCGCGTTGCGGTTGGTCCGTTCGGCGGTGCTGTCGAAGACTGGCAGCAGATCATTGTCCTGATCTCCATCCTCTCGATGGTGGTTGGTTCCTTTGCAGCCCTCCGTCAGGAAAACATCAAGCGTCTGATGGCCTATTCGTCCATCGGTCACGTTGGTTTTGCCCTGGTCGGTCTGGCAGCAGGCACCCAGGAAGGTGTAACCGGTGTTCTGGTTTATCTTGGCATTTACCTTGTCATGAACCTCGGCACCTTTGCGGTTATCCTGTGCATGCGTCGCAATGATCGCATGAACGAGGAAATCACCGATCTGGCTGGTCTTGCCAAAACCAAGCCGCTGATGGCTGCGATCACAGCGATCTTCATGTTCTCGATGGCAGGTATCCCGCCGCTCGCTGGCTTCTTTGGCAAGTTCTATGTCTTCAAGGCAGCCGTCGATTCCGGTCTTGTGACGCTTGCTGTGATCGGTTTGGTGACCTCGGTCGTCAGTGCCTATTACTATCTGCGGATCATCAAGGTCATGTATTTCGACGAGCCGGTCGAAGGCTTTGATCGCAATGGTACCGAGATGAATGTCATCATGGCGGTTGCCACGATCATCATCCTGGCCTTCGTCTTCTTCCCGAACCCGCTGATGGATAGCGCATCTGTTGCCGCGGCATCGCTGTTCGGGATGTAAGAATGGCATCGCGCACGATCCGTCTGCCCGAAGGGTTTACCCTTCACGAATTCGAGGCAGTCGACAGTACGAATGAAGAGGCCAAGCGCCTCGCTGACAAGGGCGCCCAAAGTGGCGCCCTTGTTGTTGCCAGAACACAAACTTCTGCGCGCGGGCGGCGGGGTCGACCTTGGGCATCACCGGTCGGAAATTTCTATTGTTCTTTATTGTTGCGGCCCCAATGCCCATTATACGAGGCTGCTCGCCTGACATTTCTGACAGCAGTTGCCGCCGCCGAGGCCGTTGAGATCGTGACAGGTGGCCAAATCCGACCGGATTGCAAATGGCCAAATGACTTAATGGTCAATGGGCGCAAGATTTCCGGTATTTTGCTCGAAAGCGCCTCCAATCAGGGATCAGAAACCGATTATGTCGTGATAGGGACAGGGGTGAACGTCGCCTTTTTCCCTGATGATGCAGAACGCCCAGCAACGTCATTGGCCGCCTTGGGGGCACCATTGGCGGTCGATGATCTGATATCGTGGTACGTCGCACGTATTGCGCACTGGCTGCCGATTTGGGAGCAAGAAGGTTTTGCGCGGATCCGCGAAGCGTGGCTAAGTCGTGCGTACGGGATCGGCAAACCGGTTGTGGCCCGATTGACGCAACGCGAACTCGAAGGAACTTTCGTCGCGCTTGATGATGATGGCTCACTTATCCTAAGAGAAGACAGCGGTGTCGAACATCGCATCGGAGCTGGCGAAGTTTTCTTTGCAGCCTGATATCACCCCATAGCTTGCTTTGTAGCGGAGGCTTGTAAGCATCATGTTGCTTGCGATTGACGCCGGGAACACCAACATCGTCTTTGCGGTTTTTGATGGCGATACCATCATGGGCCAGTGGCGCTGTTCGACCACGACCGAACGCACGGCCGATGAATTGGGTGTGTGGTTGCACCACCTGTTTACCTTGTCCGATGTTCCGGTGGATGCGATCACTGGCGCGATTATCGCGACCGTGGTGCCGGCGGCGGAATTCAGCCTGAAAACCCTGTGTCGCCGTTATTTCAATGTCGAGCCGATGGTGGTGGGTGATCCTGCGGTCAATCTTGACATGAAAGTCATCATGGATCGACCAAGCGAGGTCGGCGCTGACCGTCTTGTCAACGCGATTGCCGCCCATGAACTGTTTGGCGGGCCGCTGGTGGTGCTTGATTTCGGCACGGCGACGACCTTTGACGTAGTTGATGAAAACGGGGATTACCTCGGCGGTGTGATTGCACCGGGTGTGAACCTGTCGATCAAGGCGCTGCATATGGCCGCCGCCCAGCTGCCGATGGTCGCGATTGAGGCCCCGCGCAGTGTGGTGGGCAAAAATACGGTCGAAGCGATGCAGTCCGGTGTTTATTGGGGCTATGTTTCGATGATCGAAGGTCTGCTGGCCCGCATTCGCAAACAGCAAAATCTTGACCATATTAAAGTCGTGGCAACTGGCGGTCTTGCGCCGCTCTTTACCAAGGCAGTTGACGAAATTGAATATCTGCACGGTGATCTGACCATGCTGGGCCTGTTGATGATTTATCGTCGCAACAGTCAGAAGGCAGGCAAGCCGGTCTGATAAAGACTTGCGCCGGGGCAGGGGAACGATTATCCCGCTTCTAGCCCTAATCAACGTGCCGAAAACAAAGGATACCCTTCGTGGATTTGTATTTGCCAAAAGATGACGTGTTGTTCGTGCCGCTCGGTGGTTCCGGCGAAATCGGCATGAACCTGAACCTGTATGGCTACGACGATCAATGGCTGATGGTCGATATGGGCGTCTCCTTTGGTGAGGAAGGCCTGCCAGGCGTGGATGTGGTCATGCCCAATCCATCCTTTATCGAGGAACGCAAGGACAAGCTGCTTGGTCTGGTCCTGACTCACGCGCACGAAGATCACCTGGGGGCGGTGCCCTATCTGTGGCCGCGTTTGAAATGCCCGATCTATGCGACCCCGTTTGCGGCTGAGTTCCTGAAGGCAAAGCTTTCGGAAACCGATTTTGCCGATGAAGTGCCGATCCATGTGATCGAACTGGGCGGCCGGTTTGAGCTGGGCTGCTTTGACATCGAATTCGTCACCATGACGCACTCGATCCTTGAGCCAAACGCGCTGGCCATTCGCACGCCAAAAGGGCTGATCGTTCATACCGGTGACTGGAAATTTGATCCCGATCCCCAGATTGGCGAAGCATCGGATGTCAAAAAGCTCGAAGCACTGGGCGATGAAGGCGTGATGGCGCTGGTCTGTGATTCGACCAATGTGTTTTCCGAAGGCAAAACCGGCTCCGAGGGCGAAGTCGCGCAAAACCTGTCCAAACTGTTTGCCGAACATCCGCAAGGCCGCATTGCCGTGGCTTGCTTTGCGACCAACGTTGCGCGCGTGCAGTCGGTGATCGAAGCCGCCCATGAAAACGGACGCTGTGTTGGCCTTGCCGGTCGTTCGCTGAACCGCGTAACAGAAGCCGCCCGTGAAGTCGGCTATCTTAAGGGCTATCCGAACCTGCTCAGCGACGAAGACGCAATGGAAGTGCCCAAGGATCAGGTGCTTTTGATCTGTACCGGGTCCCAGGGCGAGCCGCGTGCCGCCCTTTCGCGCATTGCCAAGGGCGATCACCCGAATGTGGAGCTTGATCCGGGTGATACGGTTGTCTTTTCGGCGCGTGAAATTCCGGGTAATGAAAAGTCCATCGGCTATATCAAGAACATGCTGATCCGCCGTGGTGTTAAGGTCATTACCGCGCGTGATGAACCGATCCACGTTTCGGGCCATCCGGGGCGCGAAGACCTCACACGCATGTATCAGCTGACCCGCCCGAAAATCCTTGTTCCGGTACATGGTGAAACCCGCCATCTCTGTGAACAGGCCGCCCTTGGGGCAGAATGCCAGATCCCCGAACAGGTGATCCCGCATGACGGTACGGTCATTCGCCTGTCACCGGGCGATGCCCATGTCATTGGGCTGGCGGAGGCCGGTATTCTTGCCCTTGATGGGGGCAGGTTGCTCAAACGCGATTCCGATACCTTCCGTAACCGTAATCGCATCGTTTGGAACGGCGTGATCTTCGTGACTGTCGTGCTCAATCAGTTTGGTGAAATGGTCAATGATCCGATGATCACGGCGCCCAGCCTGTTTGACGAACCAGAAGAAGATACCCGTCTGGATCACTTTGCCGCCGAAATCGGCAACCGCATTGATCAGCTCAATGACGAAGAAGTCCTTGATGATGCGGCGGTGATCCTTGCGGTCCGTCAGGCCCTGCGTCGCCCGGTGCGTCAACGCATGGGCAAACGTCCGCTGATCGAAGTCCATCTGGTCCGGGTGACGGAAAACGGCTGATCACCCAGCACGCGCATTCGACCAAAAGCGCAGTTGTCTCTGTACCCGCAGCTATCCTAGATTGACGTCAATCGGGCAGATTGAAGACATTAGGAGTAAACACCATGATTGGACGGCTGAACCACGTTGCGATTGCTGTGCCGGACCTTCAGGCCGGGATTGCGCAATATCGCGATGTTCTGGGTGCAAAAGTCTCGGAGCCGCAAGACGAACCCGATCACGGCGTGACGGTTGTTTTTGTCGAACTGCCCAACACCAAGATCGAACTGCTCTATCCGCTGGGTGAAAACTCCCCGATCAAAAGCTTTCTGGAGAAGAACGCGTCTGGCGGCATTCACCATGTCTGTTACGAGGTCGATGATATCTTGGCGGCCCGCGACAAATTGCAGGAAAGCGGTGCGCGCGTTCTGGGCGACGGCGAACCAAAAATCGGGGCGCATGGAAAACCGGTCCTGTTCCTGCATCCCAAGGATTTCAACGGCACGCTGGTCGAACTCGAACAGGTTTGATCACATGCTGCTCAAACACTGATCTGAGCGAGACCCATCTCACAGCGTCCGGCCTTGCCAAACGGGGCGGGTGTTTCTATCGTCTGCGGACCGCATCATTCACGCCACCAACCCGAAGAGACACCCATGAACTGGTTTTCCGGACTACTTGTTTACATCGTTATCTGGTGGCTGGTTCTGTTCATGGTGTTGCCGGTTGGCGTGAAGCGGGTTGAAAATGTCGAGCCCGGCCATGACAGTGGCGCGCCGGAAAAGCCGCATATGTGGAAAAAGATCCTCGCCACCAGCTTGATCTCGGCGATCCTTTGGGTGGTGGCCTGGTTCGTCATCACCAGTGGTATGATCGAAGTCCGTCCGCCGGAATAAGCATTTTGTACAATCCCGGATACAGAAAACCCCGCACAAATTGTTGCGGGGTTTTGTCGTTCCGGCCTGCCAAGCCCTGCAGAAAAATCATGGCTCCCGGACCGGGACAGGGAGACGGCCAAAAAAAAAGCAAGATCACAAGGATCTTGCTTAGACGCTATTTTTATAGCTGTTTTCCCGTAATCTTTTTATACTTCCTCCTCAAGACCTGGGCTTCTAGCACAGGTTTTATTGCGACGTCGCGCCAGCTTCTTGTATGCTTATTGGCAACAAAGCCTCCCGCAATATTATGAGCGGCTGCGATACGCCATCCGCAACGATCTTACGCCGTTAGCGGACGACTAAGAAGCCACATGTTTCATTTTTATGCAAGATGTTTTGACCAAACTTCACAAATGAATCGTTGCTGCACCGCACACAGATAGGACGAAGCTAAAACATGCGCGAGTTTTCATGGGTCCAATCTATTTATCGTCCCGGTTTTGGTCATAAAATCAGACTATTGGCATCTGTTGGTGCCGTGATGCTGATGGCGCTTCCAATCACCGGTGCAAAGGCACAGGACGAATCCCCGTTCCCGTCGGCAGCGGAACCATCCGGTGACCTTGCTGCAGATGATGCTGCAGCATCGACAGAGGCAAAGGCGCCGACAATCAAAGTATCTCGGTCGGCATGCAAGGAATTGCTGAGCCACGTGCCCGATGACGATGTTGCCTATAAGCCGGGTGTGGATGTGCGCGGCAATGAAGTGGCACCGGCCGATTTGAATGGCGGCAGCAACATTTTGAAATCCCTGCCCAAGGAAATCGAATTCCCGGTTTCGATCGACTTCTTTGAATATGCCGGGATTGCAGTGCCCAATGGCGTTAGCGGCGAACAAAGCATTGGTAAAATTACCTATCGCAATGGGCAGATTTACTTCAATGATCAGCCACTTGGGGATGCTGCCAACAGCGCGGAATTGATTGAGGCGTGCCGCAAGGCGGGCTTTCGCTGATCAGACGTTTCGCGTCGGGATCGGTATCGCAGTTTCGCCATCTTTGCCCCCTAACCGGGTAGGCGTGATATAAAGCAAGTTCCGGCTTGCGTTTCGGGCTGCTCTGTCGCATTTTCCGGGCAAGGTTAAAATATTCAGATTTGATCATCACGAGGCATTGATGCGTCTTTCCCAGTTCTTTCTGCCGACCCTGAAGGAAACCCCTTCGGAAGCCCAGATTGCGTCCCACCGTTTGATGCTCCGCGCCGGTATGGTGCGTCAGCTCACCGCAGGGATCTATTCCTGGCTGCCACTCGGCCACCGTGTTCTTAAAAAGATCGAACAGATCGTTCGCGAAGAACAGGACAAGATCGGCTTTAACGAGCTGCTGATGCCGACCATCCAGCCGGCTGAGCTGTGGCAGGAAAGTGGTCGTTATGATGATTACGGTCTTGAGATGCTGCGCATCACCGACCGTCATGATCGCAAGATGCTGTTTGGTCCGACCAACGAAGAAGCGATCACCGATATCTTCCGCAAGGATGTGCGTTCCTATAAGCAGCTGCCGCAGCTGCTCTATCATATCCAGTGGAAATTCCGCGACGAGATCCGCCCGCGCTTTGGCGTGATGCGTGGTCGCGAATTCTACATGAAAGACGCGTATTCGTTCGACATCGATTACGAAAGCGCGCGTCACACCTATAACAAGATCTTCCTGGCCTATTGCCGGACCTTCACCCGTCTGGGTGTCAAGGCGATCCCGATGGTGGCCGATACCGGCCCGATCGGCGGCGATCTTAGCCACGAATTCATCATTCTGGCCGATACCGGCGAAAGTGAAGTCTTCTGCGACAAGAAGTGGCTGGAAAAAGACCTGACCGGGAAGGGCGTTGATCTTAATGATCGTACCGGCCTTGAAAACTGGGTGCAAGGTACGCTCAAGGACTATGCCGCGACCGAAGAAATGCACGATGCCAGCGACGATGCGGTTACCGCACTCGGGGATGATCTTGTCACCACGCGCGGCATTGAAGTCGGTCATATCTTCCACTTCGGGGCGAAATATTCCGAACCGATGGGCGCGACCGTGCTTGGCCCGGATGGCACCGAAGTTCCGGTTCAGATGGGCTCTTATGGTATCGGTGTTTCGCGTCTTGTTGGTGCCTTGATCGAGGCATCCCACGACGAGAACGGCATCATCTGGCCCGAAGCCGTCGCACCGTACAAGGTTGGTCTGATCAACCTGCGTACCGGTGATGATGCGTGCGATGCGGCCTGTGAAGATGCCTATGCCAAGCTGACCAATGCCGGGATCGAGGTCCTTTATGATGACCGTGATATCCGTGCCGGTGGCAAGTTTGCCGACATGGATCTGATCGGTCTGCCCTGGCAGATCGTTATTGGTCCCAAGGGCCTCAAGAACGGTGTCGTCGAACTCAAGAACCGTAAATCGGGTGAAAAAACCGAAGTCACCTTTGAGGCGGCTCTTAACCAGATCAACGGCTGATCTTAAAACGCATTTAAACGGGGCGGCGTGTGCTGCCCCGTTGCCATTTCCGGTTTGGCTGCTAAGTCTTTATTGTCCAACCAACCCGGTTTCCTGACCCGCTTCCACAAGGATCGATTGCCCATGTTCAGTCCGTTCGAGCGTATGGTGGCCTTTCGCTACCTGCGTCCACGTCGGCAGGAAGGCTTTGTTTCCGTCATCGCCATCTTTTCGTTGCTTGGCATCATGCTGGGTGTTGCGACACTCATCATTGTCATGTCGGTAATGAATGGTTTCCGTGCGGAACTGCTTGGCCGAATTCTCGGGCTGAATGGCCATATCTCTGTCTATGCACAGGGCAATGGCGGCATTGGTGATTACGCCAAGATCGAAGACGAAATTGCCCAAAACGGCAATGTGGTCCTGACCGTGCCGGTGGTCGAAGGGCAGGTGATGGCCTCGAAAAACGGGCGGGCATCCGGTGCCATCGTGCGCGGCATGCGCCCCGAGGATGTCAAACAACGCGCAACCATCGCGGACAATATCGTTTTCGGATCGCTTGAAAACTTCAAGGGCGAAGATACCGTGATCATGGGCGCACGTCTGGCCATGAAACTTGGCGTCGGCGTTGGTGATACGGTCAATCTGATTTCGCCCAAGGGCAATGTGACGGCGTTTGGTTCCGTGCCGCGTGTGCGCGGATATACCGTGGCGGGCCTGTTTGATATCGGCATGTATGAATATGACAGCGGCTTTATCTTCATGCCGTTGGGCGCTGCCCAGACCTATTTCCGACTGCCGGAACAAATTACCCATTTCGAAGTGATGCTGGATGACATCGGTTCACTCGACGACACGATGGATGAGTTGCTCACAACCTTGTCGGGGCAGTCGCTGCGTCTGGTGAATTGGCAGCAATCCAATGCCGGGTTCTTTAACGCCCTTCAGGTCGAACGCAATGTGATGTTCCTGATCCTGACGCTGATCATTCTGGTCGCGGCGTTCAACATCATTTCGGGCATGGTCATGCTCGTAAAGGACAAGGGGCGCGATATCGCGATCCTGCGCACCATGGGTGCAACCCGCCAGTCGATCATGAAGGTGTTCTTCCTTGCGGGTGCCTCCATCGGGGTATTGGGCACGATTTCGGGTTTGATCATTGGCGTTCTGTTCTGCCTGAACATCGAAAATATCCGTCAGTTCATTCAAAGCCTGACCGGCACAGACCTGTTCAATGCCGAAATTTATTTCCTTTCGCAGCTGCCAGCCGACATGGATGTTGGCGAGGTCGTCATGGTGTGCATCATGTCGCTGACGCTGTCCTTCCTTGCCACGGTTTATCCGGCATGGCGGGCATCGCGCCTCGACCCGGTGGAGGCCCTGCGTTATGAGTGATCTGATGAAAAAGACCGCCGAAGAACGCGCACGCAACGTTGTGCTGCGCCTTGAAAAGATTGACCGCATCTTTAATCAGGGTCCTGATCAGCTCGAGATTTTGAAATCGGTTGATCTCGAAATCCATCAGGGCGAAATCGTCGCCCTTGTCGGGCCGTCAGGTGCTGGTAAATCAACCCTGCTTCAGATTGCCGGTCTTCTGGAAAAGCCTGATGGTGGCTTGGTGTCCATTGGGGGCAAGCGCAGCACGGACTTGTCCGATCTGGCGCGCACGGAAATGCGCCGCAGCCATATCGGATTTGTTTATCAGTACCATCACTTGCTGCCGGAATTTTCAGCGCTTGAAAACGTCGTCATGCCGCAAATGATCAATGGTCTGAAGCGGCCTGAGGCCGAAGAACGTGGTCTTGAATTGCTGCGCTGCCTTGGTCTTGAAAACCGTGCCGATCATCGTCCGGCGCGCCTGTCGGGCGGGGAGCAGCAGCGTGTGGCGATTGCCCGTGCGCTGGCCAATGTGCCCGACGTTCTGTTTGCCGATGAGCCGACCGGCAACCTTGACCCGCAGACGGCCGATACCGTGTTTGGCATGTTGATGACACTGGTGCGTGAAACCGGACTGGCATCGCTGATTGCGACCCATAACCCGGAACTCGCCCGTCAGATGGATCGCGTGGTCACCCTGCGCGATGGTCATTTGATCGAACTCGACCCGGCCGAGCTTTCCTAAGCGATCAAAATTCTTTAAGCTGGATTCAGCGCGTCCTTGATGGGCACGCGAACCCTGCATTTTTCTTATATTTCAAAGGTCTGGCTCCGATGGAAAATGGTTTCGTCCATCTTCGTGTACACACCAACTATTCGCTCGCCGAAGGTGCAATCACGACCAAGGAGCTTGCCAAACTCTGTGCAGCTGACGGACAACCCGCCGTCGCAATGACCGATACCGACAACATGTTCGGCGCGCTTGATTTTGCCGGTGCGCTCAGCGGTTCGGGCATTCAGCCGATTCTGGGCGTGCAGATGGGCGTCGAGCGTTATGGTGACAAACCCGCGGTTGGCAAAATCGCCCGTGAACCGATGCCCGATCGCCTTGTTCTAATTGCCCAGAACAAGGAAGGCTATTTCAACCTGCTGAAAATCGTTTCGCGCGCCCACATGACGTCCGAAGCCGGCAGCGAACCCAAGGCGCTTTACCAGCATATCCGCGAACATGGCGAACATATCATCTGCCTGACAGGTGGCCCGACTGGGCCTCTGGCACGTTTGCTGGGCGAAGAACAGGTCGAAAAGGCAGAAAACTGCCTTGCTGAGCTCAAGGAAATCTTCGGCAATCGCCTTTACATCGAACTGCAGCGCCACGGTGAGCCGCTTGAAGAACAGGTTGAACCGGGCCTCGTCAAGCTTGCCTATGACCATGACGTACCGCTGGTTGCGACCAATAACTGCTATTTCCCGAAAATCGACATGTACGAAGCCCATGACGTATTTATCTGCGTCGGGCAGGGGGCGGTTGTCGGTCAGGAAGATCGTTGGAAACTCACCCCGGATCATCGCTTCAAATCGGCTGCTGAAATGCGAGAGTTGTTCGCCGATATTCCCGAGGCCTGTGATAATACGCTTTTGATTGCCAAGCGTTGCTCCTGGCACGTTGAGAAAATCGATCCGATCCTGCCGCCCTTTGATTGCGGCGAAGGCCGTACCGAGGTCGATGAACTCCGCCACATGTCCGAGGAAGGCCTGAAAGGTCGTCTCGAAAAGCATGTCTTCACCGAAGAAATGTCGGACGCGGAAAAGGAAGAAATCGCCAAACCCTATTGGGAACGCCTGGATTATGAACTTGGTATCATCAATCAGATGGGTTTCCCCGGCTACTTCCTGATCGTTGCGGACTTCATCCAGTGGGCGAAGGATCATGAAATTCCGGTGGGACCGGGTCGTGGGTCGGGTGCGGGCTCGCTTGTGGCTTACGCATTGTTGATCACTGACCTTGATCCGCTGCGCTTCTCGCTTCTGTTCGAACGTTTCCTTAACCCGGAACGTGTGTCGATGCCTGACTTTGACGTCGATTTCTGTCAGGATCGGCGCGGCGAAGTCATCGAATATGTGCAGAAAAAATATGGTCATGACCGTGTCGCGCAGATCATTACTTTCGGTAAGTTGCAGGCAAAGGCGGCCGTGCGTGACGTCGGGCGTGTTCTGTCGATCCCGTATGGCTATGTCGACAAGATTTGTAAAATGATCCCGGGCGATCCCGCCAAGCCGATCCCGCTCAAGGAAGCGATTGATATGGAACCGGACCTGCGCCGCATCGCGCGCGAGGACCCGGATATTGATCGCTTGCTGTCCATCGCCATGCAGATCGAAGGCCTTTATCGTAACTCCTCGACCCACGCGGCCGGGGTGGTGATCGGTGACCGCGACCTTGATGAACTGGTGCCGCTCTATCGTGATCCGCGTTCGGACATGCCGGTTACGCAGTTCAACATGAAGTTCGTTGAAAATGCCGGTCTGGTGAAATTTGACTTCCTCGGTCTTAAGACGCTGACGGTGATTATCGAGGCCGTCAATTTGATGCGTCTTCGTAAAGATGTTCCGCAAGACTTTGATATCGGGGCAATTCCACTTGATGATCGCCCGGCCTTTAAACTGCTGTCTGCCGCTGAAACCGTTGGTGTGTTTCAGCTTGAATCGCAGGGCATGCAGGATGTTCTGCGCGGCCTGAAGCCCGATACACTCGAAGATATTATCGCTGTCGTGGCGCTGTATCGGCCGGGTCCGATGGATAACATCCCGCATTACATCGCGCGTAAGCATGGTCAGGAAGAGCCTGATTACATGCACCCGATGTTGCAGCCGATCCTTGAAGAAACCTACGGCATCATGATCTATCAGGAGCAAGTCATGCAGCTTGCCCAGATCATGGCGGGTTATTCGCTTGGCGGTGCTGACCTGTTGCGTCGTGCGATGGGTAAGAAAATCGCCGAGGAAATGGAAAAGCAGCGTGGCCTGTTTGTCGACGGGTCCGAAAAGAACGGTGTCGACCGCGCGCAAGCATCCGATATCTTTGACCAGGTCGCAAAATTCGCATCCTACGGCTTTAACAAGTCGCACGCGGCCGCCTATGCGCTGGTGGCCTATCAGACGGCATATCTCAAGGCGAATTACCCGGTCGAGTTCATGGCGGCTCTCATGACGCTTGATATGCACAACACCGAAAAGCTCGCGGTGTTCAAGCAGGAGGTCGAGCGGCTTGAAATCGAAATTCTCCCACCTTGCGTCAACAATTCACAGGTCGCGTTCTCGGTCGAGAACCATGATCGTGTGCGCAAGATCCGTTACGCACTGGCCGCTGTGCGTAACGTTGGCGATGCCGCAATGGAAAGCTTGGTTGCCGAACGCGAAGCCAACGGTCCGTTCAAGGATATCACCGATTTTGCGTCACGCATCGACAGTCGTGCGGTCAATAAACGTTTGCTTGAAAACCTTGTGCGGGCAGGGGCGTTGGATTGCCTGGCATCGAACCGCAAGGTGATGTTTGAAAATGTCGATAAGGTCATTGCAGTGGCCCAGCGTGAAATGCAGGCGCGCAACGATGACCAGATTTCGATGTTTGGGGACAGCAGCGGCTTTGGCAAGGATCAGATCCGCTTGCCCGATGATCGTGACTGGGTGCCGATGGAAAAACTGACCGAGGAATTCTCGGCCATCGGTTTCTATCTGTCGGCCCATCCGCTAGATACATTTGGCAAAAGCATCCAGCGCATCGGCATCGCCCCGATCAAGGAACTGCCCGCACGTATGCGTGCCTCGAACAAGGGGACCATTCGTCTGGCCGGCACTCTGATCAACGCGCGTGAGATGATTTCCAAAAAGAACGGCTCGAAATTCGCCTTTGTCATGTTCTCCGATCCGACCGGCAGTTTCGAGGTCGCCTTCTGGGCCGAAGCATGGGCAGCCTATAAGGAAATCATCACCGCCGGACGTCCGGTATTACTCAATGTCTCTGCCGAAATGCGCGAAGGACAATTGCGTATTCAGGGGCAGCGCGTCGAAGACCTTGAAAAGGCTGTTGCCGGTGCTGCTGAGGGCATTCGCATTCGCCTGAACCGCCCGGACCCCGTCACTGAAATACGTGAACTGCTTGAGCAGGCAGGGAAGGGGCGTGGCCTGGTCACGTTGTCATCGGTCTGTGATGACGGCCGCATGGCTGAGATTGAGCTTGAAGAGAACTACAAAGTCGGCCCATCCCTGATTGGCGCCATTGGCGCAATTCCCGGTGTGGAGTTCGCCGAGGAAATCTGATGATTTCATCCGGTTGGCGGGCTTTGTCAGTCAGAAGTGTCGAGAACCGCACATTTGTGCGCATTTTAGGGGTTGCAATCTCTCGCTGAGGGGATTAAAACCCGCCCCGAACATCGCACGCGGAAGAGCGGCGACTGCCGTCATATGGCAACTCGTCCATCCGGTGTTTCATACATGGTGTATGGAATTCCCTTCCGCGGAGGTATTAACCGGAAAAAGGTAGGAATTATCATGGCTCTGCCAACCTTTACCATGCGCCAGCTCATGGAAGCTGGTGTCCACTTTGGTCACCACACCCGCCGTTGGAACCCGAAGATGAAGCCGTTCATCTTTGGTGCACGTAACGACATCCACATCCTGAACCTGCAGGAAACCGTCCCGATGCTGCATCGTGCGATGCAGGCCGTTCGTGACGTAACCGCTTCGGGTGGTCGTGTTCTCTTCGTCGGTACCAAGCGTCAGGCTTCCCCGATCATCGCAGACGCTGCAAAGCGTTGCGGCCAGTACTATGTCAACCATCGCTGGCTCGGCGGCATGCTGACCAACTGGAACACCGTTTCCAACTCGATCAAGCGCCTCAAAGAACAGGACGAGATCCTGAGTTCCGGTGCAGAAGGTCTGACCAAAAAAGAAATCCTGAACCTGACCCGTTCGCGCGACAAGCTTGAGCGCGCGCTTGGCGGTATTAAGGACATGGGTGGTCTTCCCGACATCATCGTCGTGGTCGACACCAACAAAGAATCGCTTGCTATTCAGGATGCCAAAAACCTGAACATCCCGGTTGTTGCGATCCTCGACTCCAACTCTGATCCGGCAAACATTCAGTTCCCGGTTCCGGGCAACGACGATGCGATCCGCGCAATCCAGCTGTATTGCGATCTGTTCGTTGGTTCCGTTCTGGACGGCATCCAGGAAGAAATGACTGCTTCTGGCGCAGATCTCGGCGAAGCGGAAGAAGTTCCGGCCGAGGCAGCTGCTGCTTCCGAAGCTGCAGAAGAAGCTTCCGCATAAGTTTCATTTTGTACCTGATGAAACGGCGGCTAGCATGCCGCCGTTTTGTTAGGTGTTAACCTGATCGCGTAATTAGGGGCTTTAAAAATGGCTATTACCGCTGCTCTCGTTAAAGAGCTTCGCGAAACCACCGGCGCTGGCATGATGGATTGCAAAAAGGCGCTGTCTGAAACTGATGGTGATCTGGAGGCAGCTGTTGACTGGCTTCGCACTAAAGGTCTTGCTGCTGCTGCCAAGAAAGCTGGCCGCGTTGCTGCCGAAGGCCTGGTTTCTGTTTCTGTTGACGGCACCAAAGGTGCAGTTGTCGAGCTGAACGCTGAAACCGACTTCGTTTCGCGTAACGAAGACTTCCAGAAGTTCGTTGGCGAAATCGCAAAGCTTGCTGTCGCTGCAGACGGCGACATCGATACCCTCAAAGCAGCTGCTTTCCCGGGTACGTCGCGTAACGTCGAAGAGCAGGTCACCCACATGATCGCCACCATCGGCGAAAACATGTCCCTGCGTCGTTCGGCTGGTCTGTCGGTCGAAAACGGTGTTGTTGCTTCCTACATTCACTCTGCTGTTGCCCCGGATCTCGGTAAAATCGGTGTTCTGGTTGCACTCGAATCCGAAGTAGATGCCGGCGTTCTCGAAGGCCTCGGCAAGCAGATCGCAATGCACATCGCAGCAACCAACCCGGCATCGGCAACCGTCGAAGATCTCGATCCGGAACTGGTAGAGCGTGAAAAAGCCGTTCTGACCGACCAGGCCAAAGAATCGGGCCGCCCGGCAGAGATCATCGAGAAGATGATCGAAGGTCGTATCCGTAAATATTACGAGCAGGTCGTTCTGGTTGAGCAGACCTTCGTGATTGACGGTGAAAATAAAGTCAAAACCGTAATCGAAAACGCTGCCAAAGAAGCTGGCAAGCCGATCACGCTCAAGGGCTTTGTTCGCTTTGAACTCGGTGAAGGCATCGAGAAAGAAGAAAAAGACTTTGCTGCCGAAGTTGCTGAGCAGCTGAACAAATAAAACATCTGATCGAAATGGTGCGTTCGTCATCATTTCGTGTATGATCCAGACCGGCGAGGTCGGCAGCGCATATCCGCCCTGTTACTCGCCGGTCTTTTTATATCTGAATTTTGCATTTCCCGCGTTTGGGCAATGCGTTACATCGGCATTAAGAGGCAATCCGACATGGCAGAAAACGGCCAACTGAAGTTTCGTCGCGTCCTTTTGAAGCTCTCGGGTGAGGGGCTCTTGGGCAATCAGCAATACGGTATCGATCCTGAAACGGTTGACCGAATTGCCAGCGAAATCAAAGCCGTTCATGACATGGGTGCCGAGGTCTGCATGGTAATTGGCGGCGGGAACATCTTCCGCGGCGTCAAAGGCGCTTCCCAGGGCATGGAACGCGCAACCGCAGACTATATGGGCATGCTGGCCACCATCATGAATGCGCTTGCAGTTCAGAATGCGCTTGAACGTCACGGCATCCATACGCGCGTTCAGTCGGCCATCCCGATGTCTTCTGTGTGTGAGCCGTATATTCGTCGTCGTGCCGTGCGCCATATGGAAAAAGGGCGCGTTGTGATCTTTGCTGCTGGTACAGGAAACCCGTTCTTCACGACTGATACTGCTGCTGCCTTGCGCGCGGTTGAAATGGGGTGTGACGCCTTGCTCAAGGGGACCCAGGTTGATGGCGTCTATACGGCCGATCCCAAAACCGACCCGACGGCAGAGCGTTATGACGAACTGACCTATATGGAAGTTCTGTCCAAAGATTTGCGTGTTATGGACGCATCGGCTATTTCTTTGGCACGCGAAAATGATATTCCGGTTATCGTATTTTCTTTGCATAATCCGGGTGCCTTTGCAGACGTTGTTACTGCAAAGGGGACGTTTACGATTATTTCGAATGGAGACTGAACGTGTCTGACGTTGCTGGCCTAAAAAAGGACCTGTCCCGCCGTATGGAAGGGGCTGTGGAAGTACTGCACAAGGAATTCACCGGTCTGCGCACCGGGCGTGCGAGTGTCAGCCTTCTTGAGCCGGTCATGGTTGAAGCTTACGGCGTTCCGACCCCGCTTAACCAGGTGGCTTCTGTCAGCGTTCCGGAATCGCGTATGCTTTCGGTCCAGGTTTGGGACAAGTCGATGGTCAAGGCCGTTGAAAAGGCCATCCGAGAGTCCGGTCTCGGTCTGAACCCGGCGGCTGATGGCACGCTGGTCCGTGTTCCGATTCCCGCGCTCAATGAAGAGCGCCGTGCTGAACTGTCCAAAGTTGCCGGCAAATATGCCGAGCAGGCCAAGGTCTCGGTCCGTAACGTCCGTCGTGACGGCATGGATCAGCTGAAAAAATGGGAAAAGGACAGTGAAATCTCCAAGGATGAGATGCACGACCAGGAAAAAGAAGTTCAGAAGCTGACCGACAAGGTCATCGGCGAGATCGACGAAGCGCTCGCCCATAAAGAACAGGAAATCATGCAAGTCTGATTATGGCTGTGCTTTCTTCGCAAACCCAACCTTCAGAAACGCCCTGTGTGCCGCGTCATGTTGCCATCATTATGGATGGCAACGGGCGCTGGGCCCGTGGGCGTGGGCGTCCACGTACCATGGGCCATCGCGCCGGTGTTGATGCCGTGCGTCGCACCATCGAAGCAGCTGGTGAACTCGGTATCGAGTATCTGACGCTTTATGGTTTCTCGACTGAGAACTGGAAGCGCCCGGAAAGCGAAGTCAGCGACCTGATGGGGCTTCTGCGTCTGTTTTTGAAGCGTGAATTGTCCACCTTGCACAAGAATGGTGTGAAAATACGCATCATCGGTGATCGCTCGCGCTTTGCTGACGACATTCGCGACCTTCTTGCCAAGGCCGAAGATCAGACGTGCGACAATACGCGTCTGAACCTGACCATTGCGCTGAGCTACGGTGCGCGTGCCGAGATCACCCAGGCCGTGCGTGATATCGTGACCAAGGTCGCGAAGGGTGAGCTTCCTGCTGATGCGATCACCGAAGAGCTGATCGAAGAAAACCTGTTCACAGCGGGTATTCCGGACCCGGATCTTTTGATCCGCACCAGTGGTGAACAGCGGATCAGTAACTTCCTGCTTTGGCAGTCGGCCTATACGGAATTTGTTTTCGAGGATGTTCTGTGGCCGGACTTTGATCGCAGCCATCTTGAAAAAGCTATCGATAACTTTGCCGGGCGGGAGCGGCGTTTTGGTGCCGTCATCTGAGACCAAAGATCAAAAAGATACCAATTCCGGCCTTCTTCCACGCGTTCTTTCCGCGTTGGTCATGGCACCAGTGGCTGTCGCAGCTGTCTGGTTCGGCTCTCCCTATTTCGACATATTGCTGTTTGTCTTCTCCGCCGGGATGATGTGGGAATGGTCGCGCATGTGCGCGCCAGCACATTATAATGGCATCTCGGTTGTAACCGGTGTTGCCCTTGCGGTTGCGATGATGATGTATGTCACGGGGCAGGAAGAATACATTGTCATGCCAATTGCGATCGGTGTGATCATCGCCGCAGCACGCTCTGGTGCGAACTGGCTTCTTGCCGGATTTGGTGTGTTGTATGTCTCTCTGGCAGCGTTGGCAGCACTTTGGCTTCGGTCCCACGATGGGGATGGTCTGCTGATTATTATGTGGCTGTTTTTCCTTGTCTGGGCGACAGATACAGGGGGTTACGCATTTGGCAAGACCATTGGCGGACCGAAACTGGCCCCGCGCTTCAGCCCCAAGAAAACCTGGGCCGGATTGATCGGTGGCATGGTCTGCGCAGGCGTTATTGGTGGGCTGGTAACTTATTTCAGTGCCGGGGCAATCAATTGGGTGATTGTCGGCATCAGTATGGTTCTGGCAATTGTCGCGCAGATCGGTGACCTTGGTGAATCTGCCCTCAAGCGCCGTTTCAACGTCAAGGACAGCAGCCACCTGATCCCGGGGCATGGTGGTTTGCTTGATCGTGCGGACGGGATGTTGTCGGTATTTCCTGTTGCCTTTGCTATTATCTGTTTCGCAGGGCTCTCTCTGCGTTAAGGCGATCAATCCTTTGGTCGCTGTCCTTACAGGTGTTTGATGACTTTGAAGAAATCCGTCAGTGTCTTTGGTGTTACCGGTTCCATCGGGGCCAGCACCGTTGATGTTCTCAAATCCCACACTGACAAATATGTTGTCGAAGCTGTGACCGCGCATCGCAATGTCGACGCACTCGCGAAAGTTGCCATTGATCTTGGGGCCAAATGCGCTGTCATTGGTGACCCGACACATTACGGCGATCTCAAGGATGCATTGGCCGGGAAGGGCATTGATAGTGCTGCTGGCGAAGAGGCGCTGATCGAGGCCGCAGAACGTCCTTCTGACATTGTCATCGCCGCCATCGTTGGGGCTGCGGGTCTCAAACCGACCCTTGCTGCAATTCGGCGCGGCGCACGCATCGGGCTTGCCAACAAGGAAACACTTGTTTGCGCCGGGTCGCTGATGACAGCCGAAATTGCCAAACATGGTGCAACGCTAATCCCGGTCGATTCCGAGCACAGCGCGATCTTCCAGGTACTTGAAGACACTACTGAAAACCGCATTGATCGCATTCTTCTGACGGCCTCTGGCGGGCCTTTCCGCGAACGGTCGTTAAAGGATATGCAATCGGTGACGCGGGCGCAGGCTCTGGCACATCCGAACTGGGAAATGGGTGCAAAGATCTCGATTGATTCTGCGACCATGATGAACAAGGGGTTGGAGCTGATCGAAGCTTGGCACTTGTTCCCGGTCGATGAAAAACAGATTGAAATTGTTGTGCATCCTCAATCAGTTGTTCACAGTATGGTGGAATATTCCGACGGCTCGGTGCTGGCACAACTTGGAACGCCGGATATGCGCACCCCGATCGCCTATGCACTTTCATGGCCGGATCGGATCAAGGTGGATACACCGCGTCTTGATTTTGCCACGATCGGAAGCTTGAACTTCGAGACGCCGGATACGGAACGTTTCCCGGCACTTCGTCTGGCACGTCAGGCCTTGCAGGAAGGCGGGACGCTGCCTACTGTTCTGAACGCTGCCAACGAAGTGGCGGTTGAGGCGTTTCTGAAAGACAGAATCGGCTTTTTGGATATCGCCGGGACCGTCGAAAAGGTCATGACAAGGCTTGGAAGCGACGCGCTGACCAGTCTTGATCAGGTATTTGAAACAGATGCAATGGTCCGCCGGGAAACTGCGGCATGCCTTGCATAGAATTGGATTGAAATTGCTGGTGTGACCGGCTTAGGGAATTCTTGATGGAAACCTTGCTTGCTTTTCTTTTTGTGCTCTCGGTGCTCGTATTCGTTCACGAGTATGGCCATTACTGGGTGGCAATCAAAAACGGCGTGAAGGTCGAAGCCTTTTCAATCGGCTTCGGGCCGGAGCTTTTCGGCTGGCAGGACAAGAAGGGCACGCGCTGGAAGGTCAGCATCATCCCGCTGGGCGGCTACGTCAAAATGTTTGGCGATATGAACCCGGCCAGTGCGGGCGGTCGTGATGATCTTGATGAAGAAGAAGCGAAACATGCCTTCCATCACAAAGGGGTTGCTGCACGCGCGGCAATTGTCTTTGCCGGACCACTGGCGAACTTCATCTTTGCCATCATCGTCTTTACGTTCCTGTTTGCCGTTGTCGGGCAGCAGCGGGCCCTGCCGGTTGTTGGCGAAGTTCTTGATGACAGCCCTGCAGCAAGTGCCGGTTTCGTCGCTGATGACCGCATCGCTGCCATCAACGGGCAATCAGTTGAGTGGTTCTCTGACCTGTCCGAGATCGTTCGGGCAAATCCCGGTCAGCCGCTTTCGGTCACTGTGCAACGTGACAGTGAAACGCTGGACCTGGCGGTGACGCCCGAGGCAGTCGAAGTTGACGAAGGCGGTATGACCGCAACGGTCGGGCGCCTTGGAATTACCGCCGGTGAATTTGAAATGAGTCGGACGGGCGTTGTTGAATCGGTCGGGCGCGCGTTTGAGACGACCTATTCCTTGACCACGCAAACCTTCTCCGCACTCGGTGAAATGATCAGTGGGGATCGCGATAGCTCCGAGCTTGGCGGTCCGATCCGGATTGCGCAAATGTCAGGGCAGGTGGCCGAAGGTGGGATTGCGCCGCTTCTGTTCTTTATGGGCTATCTTTCCATCAGCCTTGGGTTGATCAACCTGATGCCTGTTCCGGTTCTGGATGGTGGCCATCTTGTCTTCTATGCGATTGAGGCAATTCGCGGTAAGCCATTGGGGGCAAAAGCACAAGAATATGGTTTCCGTATTGGCGCGGGTTTGGTATTCAGCTTAATAATTTTTGCAACGTGGAACGATTTGACGCAATTGGGTGTCTTTAGTTTCCTCAAAGGACTTGCTGGCTGATGAATGACAGCAACAGGGGGGTTAACTTGCTGCGTAAGGTAAAAGCGGCCGTCGTCATCGCGGCCCTGCTTGGCGGAACGGCGCCATTGATTGTTCCTGTGGCAGTGCATGCCCAATCGGGTCTCATTCGCGACATCGAGGTCGAAGGCAATAACCGTATCGAAAGTGCGACGGTGAATGCCTATCTGACGGTCGCTCCCGGCGATTCCTATGACGTGCAGAAAATCAACAACTCGCTGAAGGCGTTGTTCTCGACCGGCCTTTTTGCCGATGTGTCCTTTTCCTTCAATCAGGGCATCCTTCGGGTAAACGTTGTTGAAAACCCGATCATCAACCGCATTGCCTTTGAAGGTAACAAACGTCTTGACGACGAAACGCTGGGTGCCGAACTTCAATTGCGTCCGCGTGTTGTTTACACCCGCACCAAGGTACAGGCTGACGTGCAGCGTGTGCTTGAACTTTATCGTCGCAGCGGGCGTTTTGCCGCAACGGTCGAACCCAAGGTCATTCAGCTTGATCAGAACCGTGTCGATCTGGCGTTTGAGATTGACGAAGGCGATTCCACGGGCATCCGCAAGATCAACTTTGTTGGCAACAAGGCCTTTGATGACGGCGATCTGTCGAGCGTTATTCGTACGACCGAAAGTGCCTGGTGGAAAATCCTGACCGCTGACGACAACTATGACCCGGACCGCGTCACCTTTGACCGTGAATTGCTGCGCCGCTTCTATCTCGCAGCGGGGTACGCCGATTTCCAGGTGTTGTCCTCTGTCGCGGAATTGACACCTGACCGTTCTGACTTCTTTGTGACCTACACGGTCAGTGAAGGGCAGCGCTATCAGTTCGGGGACATCAATGTCGTCTCCCAGATCGACAAGATTGATCCCGAAACCCTGATGCCGCTGATCGAGATCGAGAGCGGTGAATGGTACAACGCCAATCTCGTCGATGACGCACTCGATATGCTGACCGACAGTGTTGGTGATCAGGGCTATGCCTTTATCGATATTCGTCCAAACGTGCAGCGTAACCGCGAAGAAGGCACGATTGACATCACGTTTAACATCGCCGAAGGGCCGAAGGTTTACGTTGAGCGCATCAACGTTGTCGGTAACGTTCGGACGCTTGATGAAGTGATCCGTCGCGAATTCCGTCTCGTCGAAGGCGACGCGTTTAGCAGCTCCAAGATGCAGCGTTCCAAGCAACGCATCGAGAACCTCAACTTCTTCAAGTCGGTCGATGTCAAAACCCTGCCGGGGGCAACACCCGATCAGACTGTGATTGAAGTCGATGTCGAAGAAAAATCCACCGGTGAATTCTCGATTGGTGCTGGCTACGGGACTGATGACGGTGCCTTTGGTCAGCTCGGCATTCGTGAACGTAACTTGCTTGGTAAAGGTCAGGATTTGCGCCTGAACTTTACGCTTGGTTCTTCTGATCAGCAGATTGATCTTTCCTTTACAGAGCCCTATTTCCTCGATCGTGAAGTTGCCGCAGGCTTTGATTTATATCGCCGCGAAGAAGACAACCAGGATGAAAGCTCTTACGATGAAGAGCAGACCGGTGGTCGTCTCCGTGCCGGGTTCCGCTACAGCGAGGAACTGTCGCATTCTTTCCGCTACACGCTTGAGAAAAATAGCTATTCCGATATTGACGAAGATGACGCATCACGCCTTCTGTTGGCAGAAGACACGGAGTTCGTGGAATCCGCCATTGGTCATACCCTGACTTATGACGAACGCGACAGCACGATTTCACCGACCGAGGGTTACTTTGCCCGTCTGTCGAACGATCTGGCTGGACTCGGCGGTGACGAAAACTATCTGCGTACGCGTGTTGAAGGCGGGTACTATTACCCGCTGGATCGCGAGCATGAGTGGATACTCTCGACCCGTGGGTCAACCGGTTACATATTTGGTATCGGCGACGATACGCGTATCTCACAGCGCTTTATGGTCGGTGGTTCGAACCTGCGTGGCTTTGAATCAGCTGGTGTTGGCCCGCGTGATATCGCGACCGGGGATGCGCTCGGTGCGAAAATGTACTACACAGGTACTGTGCAAATGGACTTTCCGCTTGGCACACCCGACGAGTTTGCTCTGACCGGTCGCATCTTTAGTGACTTTGGTTCCGGGCAGGATGTCGACGGCGCACAACCAGGTGAAATCTATGACACCGGTAAGTTGCGCAGTTCCGTTGGTTTCGGTGTCGGTTGGGAATCTCCGTTTGGCCCGATTGGTGTGGATATCTCTCAGGCCATCACCAAAGAAGATCACGACAAAGAGGAAATGTTCCGACTTAACTTCGGAACCAGATTCTAATGCAAATGATCAAATCTCTACGTAATCTGCTCGTTCTTGCTGCCCTGATTGGTTTCGCGGCACATACATCTGCTGCGCAGGCACAGGAAACAAATCCGGATAATTTTGCCTCTGTCATGGTGGTTGATGTTGCCGGGATCATGCGTGAAGCATCTGCCATGCAGGATGCCCGCAAACAGATACGGGACCGTCAGGTCGCCTATCAGCAGGAAATCGAAACCCGTGAACAGGCCCTGCGCGAAGAAGAAAAACAGCTCGCCCAGCAGCGCACGCTTCTGGCCGCGGATGTTTTCCAGGACAAGCAAAAGCAGTTTCAGCAGAAAGTCGCGGACTTCCAGAAATTCGCCCAGGCTCGCAGTCGCGTGCTAGATCAGGCCCTGGCCGAAGCACAGTCCAAGTTCTCGCAGTCTTTGAATGCCATCATCGGCAGCATTGCCGAAGAACGCGGTGCAAACCTCGTGCTGCATCGCGGGCAGGCCGTCCTGTTTGCGACCGCAATGGATGCCAGCAAGGAAGTCTTTGATCGCGTAAATGCCGAGGTCCCGACTGTAACGGTTGAATTCAAGGAAGGCTCCTGATGGCGGATCCGCGTTTCTTTAGCCGCAAGGGGCCGTTCAGCGTCGCCGACATCGCGGCAATGACGGAAACAACGCCGGTCAACGCACCCGATGAAACCCGGGTCTTTCAGGATGTGTCCCCGCTGCAGAATGCCGATGGCGATATCCTGAGCTTCTTTGATAACCGCAAATACCTTGATGCCTTCACCAGCAGCAAGGCAGGCGCCTGCTTTGTCCGTCCGGAATTTGTCGAACGCGCCCCCGAAGGCATGGTGCTGTTCACGACCAAGGACCCGTATCGCGCCTATGCCAAGGCCGCGACTGCGTTCTATCCCTTTGAAACCGGTAATGGCGTTGTATCCGACCATGCCGCGATAGACCCGAGTGCCAAGCTCGGCAAAAGCGTTCAGGTCGATGCCGGTGCTGTCATCGGGGCCAATTGCGAAATTGGCGATGGCACCATCATCGCATCCAACGCCGTAATTGGTGAGGGGGTTGTGATTGGTGCGGGCTGTAAGGTCGGCGCAAACGCGTCCATCAGCCACAGCCTGATTGGCAATCTGTGCCTGATTTATCCCGGTGCGCGCATCGGGCAGGACGGTTTTGGCTTTGCCATGGGCCCGCAAGGGCACGTCAAGGTGCCGCAGCTTGGCAGGGTTGTCATCGGGAACGATGTCGAAGTCGGCTCAAACAGCACCATTGACCGTGGAGCGGGCCCGGATACCGTGATCGGCAATGGCTGTCGTATCGACAATCTGGTGCAAATCGGCCATAACGTTGAACTGGGCATGGGCTGTGTCGTGGTCTCGCAAGTCGGGATTTCGGGCTCAACCAAGCTTGGCAATTTTGTCGTGCTTGCCGGTCAGGCAGGCATTACAGGACACCTCGAAATCGGCGATGGCGCGAAAGTTGCAGCCCAAGCCGGTGTGATGAAGAATATCGGACCGGGGGAAACAGTGGGCGGCAGTCCCGCTGTGCCGGTCATGGAATATCATAAACAGACGGTCGCCTTGTCGCGTCTGATACGAAAAAAGAAGTAAGGGCTACACACATGACCGAACTGGTAAGTGTCGATATCCAGCGCATTCTGGAAATGATTCCGCATCGCTATCCGTTCCTTCTGATCGACAAGGTCATCGACATCGAAACCGATGTTAGCGCGACCGGCATCAAGAACGTCACGATGAACGAGCCGCAATTTACCGGCCATTTCCCCCAGCAGCCGATCATGCCCGGTGTTCTTATCATCGAAAGCATGGCGCAGACGGCAGCAATCCTGGTTGTACAGACGCTGGGTGCGGATGCCGAAGGCAAGCTGGTCTACTTCATGAGCATTGATGACGCCCGTTTCCGCAAGCCGGTAACCCCAGGTGATGTCATGCACATCCATGTGACCAAGAAACAAAGCCGTGGTCCGGTCTGGAAGTTCGAAAGCCAGGTCAAGGTCGACGGTCAGGTCGTGGCCCAAGCCACCATCGCCGCGATGATCCGGGATAGCTGATAATGTCAAAAGTGCATCCAACCGCCGTTGTCGAAGATGGCGCGCAGATTGGTCAGGATGTCGAAATCGGGCCCTATAGCGTGGTCGGCCCGAATGTTGTCTTGGGTGATGGTGTCAAACTGCATAGCCATGTTGCTGTCGCAGGTCACACCACCCTTGGCGATCAGTGTGAAGTGTTTCCGTTTGCCTCTGTTGGTCACGCGCCGCAGGATTTGAAATTCAAGGGCGAGCAAAGCCGGCTAATCGTCGGCAAGCGCACCAAAATCCGCGAGGGTGCTACCCTTAATCCGGGCACCGAAGGTGGTGGTATGGAAACCACCATTGGCGATGATTGCCTGCTGATGACCGGGGCCCATGTCGGCCACGACTGTCACGTCGGAAACCATTGCATTCTGGTCAATAACGGGACGCTGGCCGGCCATGTCCTGGTCGAGGATTTCGCGATTGTCGGGGGCCTGTCGGCTGTGCACCAATTCGTGCGCATCGGCAAACATGCGATGATTGGCGGCATGACCGGCGTTGAAAGCGACATTATTCCTTACGGTTCGGTCATTGGTAACCGTGCCTATTTGTCGGGTCTGAACATCATTGGTCTGAAACGTCGCGGATTTGATCGCGAAACGATCCACTCCCTGCGCAAGGCCTATCGCCTGTTGTTTGCCCAGGAGGGCACCCTGGCTGAGCGTGTCGAAGAAGTCGCAACAGACTTCGAGGGCGTTGGACCGGTCATGGAAATCATCGACTTCCTCAAAGCGGAAAGCATGCGTTCCGTATGCACGCCAAAATATGACAGCTCCGCAGGATAATCCGCAGCCAAAATTGGGGATTATTGCCGGGGGCGGGGCGCTTCCCGCCCGTTTGGCCGCCGCTGTCACCACGGCAGGGCGCAATATCTGCATCGTCAAACTTGATGGCTATGCAGATGATCCGGAACTCGATCACTATCCGACTGTGACCGCACGCCTGGGCGCTGCGGCCAAAATCCTTGATGCCATGCGCGATGCAAACTGTCAGGACGTGGTCTTGGCGGGCAAGGTTGCGCGTCCAAGCTTCTCCTCCATCCGCCCGGATTGGCGCGCTGCCAAACTTCTGATGAAGGTCGGCTCCAAGGCGCTTGGCGATGACGGCTTGCTGCGCCTCGTCGGCAAAGAGCTTGAACGCGAAGGTTTCCGCCTGCTGGGCGCCCATGAAATTCTTGGCGATCTGGCGGTTGAAGAAGGCGTGCTTGGCGCGGTCAAACCCGATGAACAGGCTGTTTCGGACGCCCGCCATGGCCTTGCGGTTGCCCGCACACTGGGGCAAGCCGATGTCGGACAGGGATGCGTTGTGCAGCAGGGGCTGGTTCTGGCGCTTGAGGCCATCGAGGGTACCGATGAAATGGTCCGCCGCTCCGCGACCTATAAGCGCGATGGCGTTGGTGGTGTGTTGGTAAAATCTTCCAAGCCTCAGCAAGACAAGCGACTTGATCTGCCGGCCATCGGCATGACCACGATCGAAGAGGCCCACAAGGCCGGTTTGCGCGGTGTGGCGTTGCTGGCAGGCTGCACCATGATCATTGACCGCGCGGCTGTGATTGCCCGTGCAGATGCGTTGGGCCTTTTTGTTGTCGGTCTGACGCTGCCAGATGGGGAAGGCGCCCATGGCGGATGAAACCGCTTCACTTGGCCCGAAAATCATGCTCGTTGCCGGTGAGGCATCCGGGGATCAGCTGGGTGGTCGCCTGATGGCGGCGCTAAAGGCCAAGCAGGATCATATTCGTTTCATTGGTGTAGGTGGCCCGCGTATGGAGCGCGAAGGCCTCAAAAGCCTGTTTCCGATGAACGAAATGTCGGTCATGGGCCTGACGGAGGTCGTGCCTCATATCCCACATTTGCTCAAACGCATTTCCCAGACTGCTGACTTCGCCAAATCCGAAAAACCCGATGTCGTCATAACCATCGACGCCCCGGATTTTAGTTTCCGGGTTGGCAAGAAGCTAAAGGGAAAAGGCATCCCGCTGGTGCATTATGTCGCACCATCGGTCTGGGCATGGCGCGAAGGCCGGGCCAAGAAAATCGCCGGCTTTCTTGATCATCTTCTCGCACTTCTGCCGTTTGAGCCGCCCTATTTCGAAAAGGAAGGCCTGCCAACCACCTTTATCGGCCACTCAGCGGTCGAAGAGCGCAGTGACGGTGATGCGGAACGATTTCGCACCCAACATGGCCTGAGCGCCGATAAAAAGCTTCTCGCGGTTCTGCCCGGAAGCCGCAATTCCGAAGTCAAACGCCTGCTTCCAGTCTTCAAAGAGGTGATCGACGATATCGCGGCCAAATATCCCGATGCACGTATCGTTGTCCCGACCGTCAGCAAGGTGGCCGATACGGTCACCGAGGAAATGCAATCATGGCCGCTTGATCCGATTGTCGTCACCACCGATCAGGACCGCCATGACGCCTTTGCGGCTGCGAATGCGGCCTTGGCTGCATCGGGAACGGTGTCATTGGAACTCGCCATTGCCGGTGTCCCGCATGTGATTGCTTATCAGGTCAACGCAATTACCGGCTGGATTGCCAAACGTCTGATCAAGATTGATACCGTCACCATCGTCAATCTGGTGCTTGGCAATAAGCTGATCCCCGAGTTCCTTCAGGAAAACTGCAAGGCAAAGAACATTATTCCGCGCCTTGATGCCCTGATGGCAGACGGCCCGGAAAGAAGCGCGCAGATCGAAGGTTTTGATAAGGCCTGCACCTTGCTCGGGTTTGGGGATCGCCCACCCAGTGAAAAGGCCGCCGATCAGATTTTGAAAATCATCGCCAAAAAATAAGCTCTTACGGCTGGCATCAAGGCAGCATTGCAATTAGGTTCTTCGCATTGAACAATTCATAACGGAGAGTGTTATGCGCTACCTGCACACGATGGTACGTGTCGAGAATGTCGATGAATCGATGAAGTTCTATTGTGACCTTCTTGGGATGCAAGAGACCCGCCGCATCGAAAGCGAGCAGGGCCGTTTCACCCTGATTTATCTTGCACCACCGGCTGACGTGGAAAGTGCCAAATCCGTCAAGGCGCCTGAGCTTGAATTGACCTATAACTGGGACCCGGAAAGCTATTCGGGTGGCCGCAACTTCGGGCATCTGGCCTATGAAGTTGACGACATCTATGCCACTTGCCAGAAACTGATGGATGCGGGTGTGACCATCAACCGCCCGCCGCGCGACGGCCGTATGGCGTTTGTGCGCTCCCCGGATGGCATCTCCATCGAGTTCCTGCAAAAGGGTGATAACCTCGCACCGGCAGAACCATGGGCCAGCATGGAAAACACCGGCAGCTGGTAAGCGTGCAAATGTAGGTTTGTTGGGGAAGGGGAAACCTGCCCTGAAACATAAAAAAGGCCCGGAAAAATCCGGGCCTTTTCTTTTGTCTGGTCTTTGTCGACGCGGCTTAGCGCTTGTTGACCGGAACGAACGGACGTTCTTCGATGCCGGTAAACAGCTGACGCGGACGACCGATTTTCTGAGACGGATCTTCGATCATCTCTTTCCACTGGGAAATCCAGCCAACGGTACGTGCAACAGCGAACAGCACGGTGAACATGCTGACCGGGATGCCCATCGCCTTGAAGATGATGCCCGAATAGAAGTCGACGTTCGGGTAGAGTTTCTTCTCGATGAAGTACTCGTCTTCACGTGCGATGCGTTCCAGTTCCTGGGCAACGTCAAGCAGCGGATCCTGAATGTTGAGTTCCTTGAGAACTTCGTGGCAGGTTTCCTGCATGACCTTGGCGCGCGGATCGTAGTTTTTGTAAACGCGGTGACCAAAGCCCATCAGACGGAACGGATCGTTCTTGTCTTTTGCTTTTGCAACGAATTCCGGAATGTTTTTCACATCGCCGATTTCGTTGAGCATCTTCAGAACGGCTTCGTTCGCGCCGCCATGTGCCGGACCCCAAAGGGATGCGATACCAGCAGCGATACATGCGAACGGGTTGGCACCCGAAGAACCGGCCAGACGGACGGTCGAGGTCGAAGCATTCTGTTCGTGGTCGGCATGCAGGATCAGGATACGGTCCATTGCTTTGGCCAGAACCGGATTGACTTCGTAATCTTCGCACGGGTTACCGAACATCATCTGCAGGAAGTTTTCTGCATAACCAAGTTTGTTGTTCGGATAACGGAACGGCTGACCGATCGAATATTTGTATGCCATCGCAGCAATGGTCGGCATTTTCGCAATCAGGCGATAAGCCGAAATCAGGCGCTGCTGCGGGTCATTGATGTCGGTACTGTCATGGTAGAATGCAGACATTGCACCGATAACGCCAACCATGATGGCCATCGGATGCGCGTCACGGCGGAAGCCGTTATAGAAGTTGCGCATCTGTTCGTGGACCATGGTGTGCATGGTGATGTCGTTTTCGAACTGGCTTTTCTCGGTGGCGTTCGGCAGCTCACCATAAAGCAGCAGATGGCAGACTTCGAGGAAGTCGGCATTTTCTGCGAGTTCGTCAATTGCATAACCACGGTGACGCAGGATACCAACGTCGCCATCAATGTAGGTCAGTTCGGACTGGCAGGAGCCGGTCGAAGTGAAACCCGGGTCATAAGTGAAGTATCCGGTTTCTGCATAGAGCTTGCGAATGTCGATGACAGACGGGCCTACGCTACCCTCAAGCACCGGCATCTCGAACGACTTGCCAGTGGCATTGTCGGTCATTGTCACGGTGTGGGAAGTCTTGGAATTAGATGCCATGACTATTTTTCCTTCCCTGTTTGAACGAACACGGTTTCAAGTTGTGTGCAGCATAATGCTGCGGCGCACAAAGCGCAAACGGGTTATTAGTTTTTCTTAATTCGCTGTTGTTATGCATCAAAATGGCGAATGCGTTTCAGCGTTTGTGTCTTGCCAAGCACAATCATTACTTCGAAGATGCCTGGTGAAGAGTTGGAGCCTGTAAGCACCGCCCGCAAGGGCTGCGCAACTTTGCCAAGCTTTAACTCGAACTTCTCGGCGATGGCACGAACACTTGCGTCAACGTCCTCTTCCGTCCAGCTATCAAGCGCTTCCAGGCTGTTGGCCAGTTCCTTGAACAGACCTTCAGGTGCACCATCAATCAGGGACTGGGCTTTCTCGTTAACGGAATTGACGCCGTCAGTAACGTAGAAGGCCGAAGAGTCGGCGAGCTCGGTGAGAGTCTTGGCCCTTTCTTTAAGGCCTGACATGCCGTTGATCAAGATTTCTTTTTGCGATGCATCAAGACCGTCAACGCCAATCTGCTTGGCTATCAGCGGTGCGATCTCGTCTACAAGGCGGCTGTCATCGGCCTGACGCAGGTAGATGCCATTAAGGTTGGTCAGCTTCGCGAAATCAAAGCGCGCCGCACCTTTGCCGACATCGGTAATGTCAAACCATTCAATCGCCTGCTCGGTCGAGATAACCTCATCATCGCCATGGCCCCAGCCAAGACGCAGAAGATAGTTATTGATTGCTTCAGGCAGGAAACCCATCTCATCGCGATAGGCGTCAACACCAAGCGCACCATGACGTTTGGACAGTTTCGCACCGTCCGGGCCATGGATAAGCGGGATATGCGCAAAGGTCGGAACGTCCCACCCCATGGCGTCATAAATGACTTTCTGGCGGAACGCGTTGGTCAGGTGGTCATCACCACGAATAACGTTGGTTACACCCATGTCGTGGTCATCGACCACAACGGACAGCATGTAGGTGGGGGTGCCGTCGCCGCGCAGGATGACATAATCATCAAGCTGCTCGTTACTGACACGAACTTCACCCTGAACCTGATCATTGATGACCGCACCGCCTTCCTGCGGCGCTTTCACGCGTACGACCGGTTTCACACCTTCGGGCGCTTCGGATGCGTCACGGTCACGCCAGGTGCCGTCATATTTCATCGGACGGCCTTCGGCGCGGGCTTTTTCGCGCATCGCCGTCAGCTCTTCTTGCGAGCAATAGCAATAATAGGCTTTCCCGGCATCAAGGAGCTGTTGGGCAACTTCTGCATGGCGGTCGCGACGCGAAAACTGGAAAGTCGGTTCTTCGTCAGCGGTCAGGCCAAGCCAGTTCAAGCCGTCAAAAATGGCCTCGACGGCCTCGGGCGTTGAACGTTCACGGTCGGTATCCTCGATCCGGAGCAGGAACTTGCCACCGGTATGTTTGGCATAAAGCCAATTATAAAGTGCGGTGCGTGCGCCGCCGATATGTAAAAACCCGGTCGGAGACGGGGCAAAACGGGTAACAACCGTCATTCAATCTATCCGTTATTTGGATGTTGTCGCTTGTACTGGGGACTTTTAGCGTGCAGGCTATAGCACAAATGACACGCTGTTGCACCACAGCGGATGTTAGATAGAAACTATGCGGCAGGCGGGCTATTGGACATTCGTCGTAGGGCGGCAAGTAAAATTCAATTAATTCAAATATTTGCGATGATCCTTTCGCAAATTAATTTTGTTGTTACAAGCCAAAGAAATAAGTGGTTTCTAACGTCGGTTATATTCTTTGGGTTGGGCTGTGCAGCGTATTTCTTGCTCCCTGCGCGTGTTGGTGCCGGTCAGATTGGTCTGGCCGTGATTCTTTTGGCCTGTGCATTCTGGATGTCGCGGCGCATTGCCATCGTGGCCTTTGTCTTTCAACTGCTTGCCAGCATGGCTTTCGGGGCTTTGACAAGTGCGGTTCATACCGAACTTGGCCCCGATGATATTCCAACCAAAACGCTTTATGTGATGGAGGTCACTGGCACCATTATCGGGCTGGAACCACGCAACGGCCGGATCCGTGCAACTGTTGAGCCATCCGAAATTGAAGGCATTGCAAACGATCAATTGAACTGGAATGTCCGGCTCAGTTTTCTGGGCGATAGTGTGCTTGCGATTGGTGATCAGGTCCGCGCAAGCGCGCGGCTCTTTCCACTGCGTCCGCCCTCTGTGCCCGGTGATCCGCATTTTTCGCGCAACCTCTATTTCAGCGATATCGGCGCATCCGGGTTTGTGTTCGGGCGACAGTTCGAAGTTTTGAAGAATGATAAATCAATCAATAACAATGCGTTATTTGTTTATATTGAAAGAGCACGTCAATATATATCAGCCTCTATTAGCAATGAAATGCGCGGACCGGAAACTGGAATTGCAAAGGCGCTGATCATTGGGGAGCGCGGCGAAGTCACCCCGGAAATTGCCGATAACCTTCGAAAATCCGGTCTTGCACATTTGCTGGCGATTTCCGGTCTGCATATGGGGTTGCTCTGCGGGACGGTGTTTTTCCTGATCCGTTTCGGGTTGGCTGCCATTCCGGCAATTGCCCTGCGTTATCCGATCAAGAAATGGGCGGCGATGGCCGCGATGCTGGCGGGGCTTGTTTATCTTGGGTTATCGGGGGCCACCATCCCGACCCAGCGTGCCTTTGTCATGTTGCTCGTTGTCTGGTTGGCATTGCTCTTGGATCGCCGCGCCATATCCCTTCGGCTGGTCGGGGTCGCGGCCATCGTGGTGCTGCTCCTGCGGCCTGATGCCGTGTTGGGGGCCAGTTTCCAGTTATCTTTTGCCGCTGTTGGCGCGCTTGTCGCCTTTTATGACGGGCCGGGGCGGCGTTGGCTGGACCGACAAGGGATGTTGTCCTGGTATGAGCGAGGTGGTCTTTATCTTGCCGGTTTGCTTCTGACCAGTCTGATTGTAACGGCCGTGACCGCGCCGATCATTGGCTATCATTTCGGGCGCATTTCCATGCTTGGCGTCTTGGCCAATCTGGTCGCCATTCCGGTAATGGCTTTCTGGGTGATGCCCTGGATCGTCGTGACCTTGGCGCTGATCCCGCTTGGATTATCCGGCCTGTCCCTGGCGGCGATGAAGCCCGGGCTGATTGCTTTGCTGGAAACCGCTGATCTGGTCGCAGCCCAAAACTGGGGGCTTTGGTATGTCGCGGGCCTTGATATGTTGGCGGTCGCTTTGGGGTTGCTCGCACTGGCATGGATTGTCATCTGGTGCGACAAGGTGATGATCCTCCCGGTACTGCCTGTGATCGCGGCTGCCTTCATTTTTCAGATAACCCATCAGGAACCTGAAATCCTGATCTCGGGGGATCGTGAAAGCTTTGCAATCTATGATCCGGATACCGGTATCCTGCACACATCCTCCCGGCTGAATGACTTTCAGAAAGATATCTGGATGAACCGCTTTGGTATTCGCCCGGAACAGGCAGCACACAGCGTTCAGGCATGCCAAAATGATCCCTGTAGCGTTGCTGTCAGTGCGGACGGCATTCCATCACAGATCATTGTCGCCAGCCGCATCAGCAATCCGTTTTATGCCTGTCGCAATGCCGATATCGTCGTCAACCAACAAACCGATCTGCCTAACAGCTGTCAGGTGTCTGGGGCGCGTATGGTGATTGATGATGATGTGCTGTGGTGGCAGGGCGGTGTGGCCGTCAAGCTGCCAACAAACCCCGACCGACAGCCGATAATCAAAACGGTGCGTGAAGACAGCGGTAATTGGCCCTGGATCATCATTGGCGGCAGAGCAGGGCGCTAAGCGCCTACGTCGATATCAGCCATAGTCGTTAGAAAACAAAACGCCCGGGCAAAGGCGCCGGGCGTATGTTGTTCGGAATATTGAGTGATCAATCAGTACTGACGCAGCAGCCCGACCAGACGGCCCTGAATTTGCACGCGATCCGGCGACAGGGCGCGGGTTTCATAGCGTGCGTTGGCGGGTTCAAGCAGCACTTCACCACGGCCACGTTTCAGGCGCTTCAGGGTGGCTTCGGCATCATCAACAAGGGCAACCACAATAGTGCCGTCATGGGCTTGTTCGCAACGCTGGATCAGGACGGTATCGCCATCAAGAATGCCAGCCTCAACCATAGAATCACCCGAAACTTCAAGCGCGTAGTGATCGCCGCTGCCAAGTAGGGCCGCAGGAACCTGTACCATGGTGCTTTGATCACGCAGCGCCTCGATCGGCGTGCCCGCAGCAATCCGGCCATATAGTGGCAGACCGATGGATTCCCCTGCCTCGGAGAAGGCGGTTGGCACTGTGGCGGGCCGGTGCGGGGCCTTTCGTGCGCTGGCGATTGACGTCACGTTGTTGGGCGTTTCTGGACCGTCATCTTCATTGTTTTCAGGCAGGCGCACCACTTCAAGCGCGCGGGCCCGATGGGCGAGGCGGCGGATGAAACCGCGTTCCTCAAGGCCCGTAATCAGGCGATGAATGCCGGATTTGGATTTAAGGTTCAGGGCCTCTTTCATTTCATCGAAAGAGGGCGAAATCCCGTGATCGCGAAGGTAATTGTCTATATAGACCAGCAACTCATATTGCTTGCGCGTCAGCATGATATTTCCCGAACCTGTAAAAAGAACAAAAAGGATACATAAATGTTCTACTTTAGTTCTTTTCGCGGGTCAAGCGGCTCTGTACGATTAAACGCAAAAACCGAATAATCGCGGCAATTTTTCAAAAAATATGAATATTGGGCCGTGAAACAGGACAGGATGTTAGTCCGCCGTAAAGGTCCCCGACTTGCCACCTTCTTTCCGGGTGACCCGCAAATCGGTAATCCTCATACTTTTGTCAACCGCCTTGCACATGTCAAAAACCGTGAGTGCGGAAACTGATGCTGCGGTAAGCGCCTCCATCTCGACACCGGTCTTGCCGGTTGTCTTGCAGGTGGCGGTGATATCGACTGCATCAACGTCTTCCGCAAGCTCAAGGTCGACCGTGACCGAGGTCAGGGGCAGGGGATGACAGAGCGGGATCAGATCGGGGGTCTTTTTCGCCCCCATGATCCCGGCCAATTGGGCGATGCCAAGAACATCACCCTTTTTATGGCCACGGTCCGCAATCAGTTTTGCGGTTTCCGACGACATCAGAACCCGTGCCTTGGCAATCGCGATGCGCGCAGTTTCCGCCTTGGCCGAGATATCGACCATCACTGCATTGCCACCGGCGTCAATATGGGAAAGCTTGTCTGCCATTTTCGGTCCAGTATTGATCAGGCCGCAAGGCCGAGCAGGTTGCGGGTGGCGGTTGCGACGTCGTCCTGACGCATCAGGCTTTCACCGATCAGGAAGCACTGGGCGCCAACCTTTGCCATGCGGGCCAGGTCGTCCGGTGTAAACAGGCCGCTTTCGGCCACTAGCAGGCGACCACCGCCGACCATGCTTGCCAGTTCCTCGGTCGTGGTGAGGGAGGTTTCCATGGTCTTGAGATTGCGGTTGTTGATGCCGAGCAAACGTGATTTGAGCTTCAGCGCACGTTCAAGTTCCGGGGCATTGTGCACCTCGATCAGGACGTCCATGCCAAGGCTGTGCGCGGCATCTTCAAGTTCGGCGGCCAGGCTGTCTTCAAGGGCGGCCATGATCAGAAGGATGCAATCCGCACCAAGTGCGCGGGCCTCGGTCACCTGATAGGGATCGATCATGAAATCCTTGCGAAGGGCGGGAAGGTCGACCGCTGCGCGGGCGGCGACCAGATAGCTGTCATCGCCCTGGAAATAGGGGATGTCGGTCAGAACCGACAGGCAGCTTGCCCCGCCAGCCTTATAGGCCTTGGCGAGTTCAGGCGGATTGAAGTCCGGGCGGATCAGGCCTTTGGACGGGGATGCCTTCTTGATTTCGGCAATCAGACCATAACGGCCATCGGCAACACTGGTTTCAAGTGCGTTGATGAAGCCACGCGGCGCGGATTGTGTTTTTGCCTCGGCCTCAAGCGTGGCAAGGGACGTGCGCGCCTTGCAGGCCGCGACATGATCGCGCTTGTCGTTGCAGATTTTGGTCAGTACGTCGCTCACGCCGGGGTTCCTTCGTTCGTAATGTCTACAAGGCCCTGAAGGGTTTCGGCAGCCTTGCCGCTATCAATCGCGTCTGCGGCCTTTTTGATTCCATCGGCCAGATCGCTGGCAATGCCGGTGACGACAAGCGCCGCACCCGCATTCATCAGAACGATATCACGGTACGGGCCTTTCTTGGCGGCGAGCAGGTCCGTGATCGCCTTGGCATTCTCATCGGCATCGCCACCCTTGAGGTCGTCAAGCGTTGCGGTTTCAAGGCCGAAATCGCCCGGATTGATTTCAAAGGTGGTGACGGTGCCGTCCTTGACCTCGGCGACAAAGGTCGGGCCGGTGGTCGAGATTTCATCAAGGCCGCTATGACCATGCACAACCCAAGCGTGGACGGAGCCAAGACGGTTAAGCACATGGGCAATCGGTTCGACCCACTGTTTACCAAAGACACCAAGAACCTGACGTTTGGTTTTGGCCGGGTTGGCGAGCGGGCCCAGCAGGTTAAAGATCGTGCGCGTGCCCATTTCAACGCGGGTCGGCATCACGTGACGCATCGCCGAATGATGGCGGGTGGCCATCATGAAGCAAAGATTGATCTTTTTCAGCGCCTTTTCAAGGAGCTTCATATCGGCATCAAGATTGACACCCAGCGCCATCAGAACATCCGCCGAGCCCGATTTCGACGATGCCGCGCGGTTGCCATGCTTGGCAACCGTGGCGCCAGCGGCGGCGGCAACGATGGCCGCCCCGGTCGAAATGTTATAGGTGCCGCTGCCATCACCGCCGGTGCCGCAGGTATCAACCGCGTTTTCCGGGGCAATGATGCCGGTGGCCTTTTCACGCATGACACGGGCCGCGCCGGTGATTTCATCGATGGTTTCACCGCGCAGTCGCAACCCCATCAGGAAAGCCCCCATCTGCGACGGCGTCGCCTGACCGGACATCAGCACGTTAAAGGCGCCTTCGGCCATGCTTTCGGTCAGTTTTTCGCCATCTGCGACTTTGGCCAGAATTGGCTTCAGATCATGATCAGTCGACATCGGGTCTTCCTTGGTTTGCGGTCCAGTGCGTGTTGGGCACTATGGGTCAGGCACTGGTATAGTCGATAAAATTCTTCAATAGGGCGTGTCCATGTTCCGAAGCAATGCTTTCGGGATGGAACTGAACGCCATGAATCTGATGGTTTTTGTGACGCACGCCCATAATCAGACCATCTCCGCTTTGGGCGGTGATTTCAAGGTTGTCGGGCAAAGTTTCGCGCTCGATCACCAATGAATGATAGCGGGTGGCTTCAAACGGGCTGGGAAGGCCCGCAAAGACGCTTTGTCCGGAATGGGTCATCGCATCGGTCTTGCCGTGCATGCATTCAGGCGCGCGAATGACCTTGCCGCCAAAGGCCTGACCGATGGATTGATGGCCAAGGCAAACGCCAAGCAGCTTGACCTTGCCCGCCGCCGCCTTGATCAGATCAAGGCAAATGCCGGCACGTTCCGGGTCGCACGGGCCCGGCGAAATCACAATCCCTTCGGGATTAAGCGCCATGGCTTCTTCAACACTGACCTCATCGTTGCGGCGCACTTCGACCTCGGGGCCGAGTTCGCGCAGATAGTGCCACAGATTGAATGTGAAACTGTCGTAATTATCGATGAGGAGATACATAAAAAAGCAGGCTCATGCACATTAAGATCGGCAGAGAATAAACGCCATTGTCGCTACGTCAAGCAGAAGCAGAGCAAGGCTTTTTTAGCCTCTGGCGCGTCTTTGATCACGCGAGGTGTAATCCTTTAACCGTGCGCTAACCAGAACCGTTTTAAAAACGTGAAAACACAAGCCGACGTGATCGGTATATAATCACCATATGGGAAGGGGCTGTTCAATCAACGAAACAGCCGCTACGAGCATCCCAGCAAACGAATACTGGAGACCACAGCGTGGCACGCCGGGCAACCCGGGCAACGACCGCCAGACGTAAAAAGGCGGCACCCAAGAAATCCAACCGTAAAAAGACCGCCCCGAACAAGAAAACGGGTGGTATTGGTCGCCTGATGCTGGGCGGGGCCTTTGTTGCGGGTACGCTTTCGGCCATCATTGCGGTTGGCAGCATGCTTGAACTTGATCGCGCATCCGATGAAATTGGCCGTGCTTCGGATCAGGGCGCACCAAATTATGCGCTGGCTGACCCCGAACCGACCCCGATGCTGCGCAAGGATTACACGCTTTCGGATAAGGCGTCGGTCTCCGAGCGTGGACGCACGGGATATCTCGTTGGCGAGAATGACGGTTCTGGTGCATCAAGTGGGCAGAGTGAACCAGGTCTGGCCAACTATGTCCCGGCCCCAGAGTCCCGCAAGCCCGCCCAAGCTGGTGATATCCTTCCGGGTGACAGCGGCAATGATGTGCCAGGTTCGTCGGTTGCCGCCATGGATCAGCCGTGGCGGAAATATGCCGCCCTGACACAGGATACCGGGGACAAGCCGGTGATCGCGATTGTGATCGATGATGCAGGCCTTGATCAGCCGCGCACTGCCAAAACGGTCGAGCTTCCGGGGCCGATCACGATTTCCTATCTACCCTATGCCCGGGATTTGCAGCCACAGGTCGATGCGGCGCGCAAGGCCGGGCATGAAGTGATGCTGCATATGCCCATGGAGCCGTCCTCCAGTGCGGTTGATCCGGGGCCACATGCCCTGTATGTCAGCGATGGTCGTGACAAGGTTCTGTCGGAAATGAACTGGATGCTGGATCAGTTCGATGGCTATGTCGGTGTGAACAACCATATGGGCAGCAAGTTTACATCGGACCCCGCCCATATGAAAATGGTCATGGAAGTCATGAAGTCCCGTGGACTGATGTTCCTCGATTCCCGCACCAGTGCAAAGTCTGTTGCCTACTCCACAGCGGGCAGTTTTGGTGTTCCGGCTCTGACGCGTGATGTGTTTATCGATGATGCAGACGATGCTGCCAAGATTGCTGAGATGCTTGATAAAATCGAACGGGTGGCCAGCAAACAGGGATATGCCATCGCCATTGGACATCCACGCGATCGGACGCTTGGCGCGCTTGCGAAATGGATTCCTGAAATTCAGGCCAAGGGGTTCGAGCTGGTCCCGATTACAGATGTTCTGCGCCGATCAATGCAGAGTGTGACTGGCTAACCTTAACCTGAACAAATCGTCATTCCCACGAAGGTGGGAATCCACAACGGTAGCAACGCTGTTTGGATTCCGGGTCTACGCTTCGCTTCGCCCGGAATGACGGTTTTCATCTTTGTTATGGTTTGTTCCCGTCACGCGAAGCGATGGGCTTCGCGCGCAGCCGCCATCAGGGCGCCTGCCTTGTTCTGGCATTCCTTATGTTCAAGTTCCGGTTTGCTGTCGACGACGACACCGGCCCCGGCCTGAATATGGATTTTCTCGTCCTTGATGACGGCGGTGCGGAGCGCAATACAGGTATCCATCGAGCCGTCGGCCGAGATATAGCCGATGCAGCCGGCATAGATGCCACGGCGGACCGATTCCAGTTCATCGATGATTTCCATGGCGCGGACCTTGGGCGCGCCCGAAACGGTGCCTGCCGGGAAGCCGGCCTTGAGCGCGTCCATGGCGTCATATTTGGTTTCGTCAATCTGACCGACCACGTTAGAGACGATATGCATGACGTGGGAATAGTATTCGATCTGTTCTCGGTCGGTGACACGCACAGTCCCCGGTTTGGAAACGCGCCCGACATCGTTGCGACCAAGGTCGAGCAGCATCAGATGTTCCGAGCGTTCCTTGGGGTCATCAAGCAGGTCCTGCGCCATGATCTTGTCGTCATCGGGCGTTTTGCCGCGCCGACGGGTACCGGCAATCGGGCGAATGGTGACTTCGCCGTCGCGCAGACGCACAAGGATTTCCGGGCTGGCGCCGACGACCTGAAAACCGCCGATATCAAGATAGAACATGAAGGGCGACGGATTGATCCGCCGCAAAGCCCGATAAAAAGCAAAAGGCGGGAGCTGATAGGGTAGTGTGTAGCGTTGTGACAGCACCACCTGAAAGATGTCGCCTGCACGGATGTAATCCTTGGCCTTTTCGACCATGTCGTGGAAGCCGACCTCATCAACGCTGACCGCAGGCTCGGGCAGGGTGTCGGGCACGGATTTGGAGCGACGGTCGATAAACAGGTTACGCTGGAACTGCTGGACCACGTCATTGAGACGCGCGCAGGCCAGATCATAGGCTGCATCCGCCGAGATACCGTTTTCCGGGCGCACCGGGCTGACAACGGTAACCGTGTCTTCGATGGTATCGAAACTTGCGGTGACAGTCGGGCGGATGAAAATGGCATCGGGTACATCAAGTTCGTCCTTGTTGCTGTCGGGCAGCTTTTCCATCAGGCGGACGGTGTCGTAGCCCATATAGCCGACCAGTCCGGCACTCATCGGCGGCAGGTTGTCGGGCAGTTCGATATAGCTTTCGGCGATCAGTTTCTTGAGGCTGTCAAGCGGGGCGTCAGCCTCGGCCAGGAAGGCGTCGGCATCGGCCATCGCACGGCGATTAAGCTCGGCCTTGTCGCCAAAGCAGCGCCAGATCAGATCGGGCTTGAGACCCAGGAACGAATACCGTCCCCGAACCGATCCGCCTTCAACAGATTCAAGCAAATAGGTGTTTGGCATGCCTTCGGCGATCTTGAGAAAGGCCGAGACCGGCGTATCAAGGTCAGCGGTCAGCGAGGTCCAGAGAACCTGCGAAATGCCGTTGTCGTAGTTTTGCTTGAAACTGGTGAAATCCGGTTTGATTTCCATGGTCTGTCCGATGTTGAGACGCGTTGTCGGGATAGAAATAGAAAAAGGGCGACCGGATTTTTCCGGTCGCCCTTGTTGACTGATCAGTTTGCAGCGGTTGGTTGATAAAGCTCGTTGATCACGCTGTTATTCACACTGACCGAGATTTCCTCGTTCAGGTAATTGAGATACTGCGCAAGGATATCTTCGTTCAGCGCTTCCTTGAGCTCGTCATTTACCGGTGCGGCGTCTGCGGTGTTTATGTCGGCTGCCTCGATGTCATCAAGCTTGACGACAAGAACGTCTTCACCGGTCTGAACGGCTTTGGCCTTGCCGTCTTCAAGGGTGAAGAGGGCTGCGGCAACAGCCGGGTTTACATCATCACCAAGGCCCTGGCCGGTGCGGCGGGTCATGCCGGTTTCGCGAACGGTGGTCGCATCTTCGGATGCAAGCGTCGCGATGTCAGCACCGGTATTGTTGATGTTGCCAGCCAGTTCTTCGGCCTTTTCCATCATCAGGCGCTGACGTTCTTCGGCTGTCCAGGCGGCGACAACGTCTTCACGGACGTCTTCGAACGGACGCAGGGCCGAGGGCGTTACGTTTTCAACGCGGACAACATAACGGGTGCCTGAAGCGGTTTCTTCGAGGAAGCTTTCCTCGCCGTTTTCAAGTTCGAAGATCTTGGCGTTGATTTCTTCTGCACCGTCAACGTTCTGACCAACAAGGCCTTCGCCGCGGACAACGCCGTCAAGCTTGTAGGTTTTTGCACCGACGTCACGTGCGGCATCTTCGATCGGGGTGCCCGCACCGAGTTCCTCGTCAAAGGTGGCGGCAAGATCGTAGATCGCGTCTTCGGCTTTGAACTGCTTGAGGCCATCAACAATGATGTCGCGTACTTCATCAAGGCTTTGCGTGCTGCCCGGGGTGACGGACGGAACACGGATGATGTGCCAGCCAAGGGCGGTTTCAACCGGCTCGGAAATGCCGCCTTCTTCAAGGGAGAAGGTCGCTTCGCTCAGATCCGGCAGAATATCGTTGGCGGTGAATTCGCCGAGTTTGACCATGGCTTCGTCCATGCCGGCATCTTCGGCAACGGCCATGAAGTCAGCACCTTCTTGAAGGCGGTTATAGGCATCACGCGCGGTCTGTTCTTCGTTCGGGGCAAACAGGATCTGTTCGACCGTACGTTTTTCCGGGGTCTGGAATTCCGGTTCGCGCTGGGCATAAGACTCAGCGATTTCATCCTCGGTCACGGGGATGGTCGGGATGAGATCGGCTGCGCTGAGCGTTGCCAGGGTCACGTCGCGGCTTTCCGGTGCGGTGAACTGTGTGGCGTTATCTTCGTGATAGGCACGCAGGGTGGCGTCATCGGCGACCGGAATGTCGGCGAACTCGTCCGCATTCAGTGCAAAGAAAGAACCGCTGCGCTGTTCATTGCGATAGGCAACGATCTGGCGCGCCATGATGTCGGGCACAGCTGCCGGGCTGGTCAGGCTGTCAACAACCTGCTGGCTCATCATATCGCCACGGACACCATTGATGAATTCGTTTTCGGTGTAGCCCGCCTGATAAAGCGCCTGCATGAAGCGGTCGCGGCTGAACTGGCCGGTGGCCGGGTCCTTGAAGCTGTCAGACGAGAAAATCTGATCGCGGACTTTTTCGTCGCTGATGCCGATGCCGATATTCTTGGCATCTTCGCGCAGGATCTTCTGCGAGACGAGCGACTGCACCGTATTGTTCAGAAGGCCCATCTGGACGGCCTGCTGCTGGTTGAAGTTCGGTCCGAACATGTTTCGCATATTCTGAACGCTGCGCTGAAACGCGCGGTCCAGTTCGACCGGGGTGATCTTCTGGCTGCCGATTTCGGCAACTTCACGCGAGGTGCCCAGATTAAGCATCGATGCGTTCAGGCCCCAGATCACGAAGCTCAGTGCAATCACGCCAAAGATAATCTTGGCAAAGATTGATTTCGAAAATGTGCGAATGCCAGCAAGCATATGATAAGCCTAACAATCCGTGGTTTGACGCCAAAATCAGGCTTTGACGTCGTTTCATTATTGATCGCCCAAGCACCACGTCAGATGACACGGGCCGAGCAAATTTGCCGCGCATCTTAATGGCGAGTGTTATCAGCGGCAACAGGCGATTGTATAGAAGATGACTGCAATCACATCCTAAATAAGGGATCAGGCGTTTTCGGGTACTTGGCCCCGCTGGCATGGCATGCTAAAACCCGCGTCGAAACAGGTCCTGTAACAAATCGTAACGGCCGCAAACAGGTTGTTATTGCCTTGATACACGGACATAATATGAACCTGATCAGCACGAGGTACCCCCGATGACCCAACGCCGTCCCCTGATTGCCGGAAACTGGAAAATGAACTGTTTGCGTGCAGACGGTCTTGCGCTGGCGTCAAGCCTGGCGTCGAAGGCGTCTGAAAAAGGGGCGCTTGGTTGTGATGTTCTGGTCTGTCCGCCGGCGACGTTGCTGTCGGACGTGGTCGGGGTCACGCATGGAAGTGTCGTTGCTGTTGGCGGGCAGGATTGCCACGCTGCGATCTCTGGCGCGCATACCGGTGATGTTGCGGCTGCGATGCTGGCTGATATTGGGGCGGAATATGTTCTGGTTGGCCATTCCGAGCGCCGCGCGGATCATGCGGAAAACTCAACCGATATCCGCAAAAAGGCGATTGCCGCCCATGATGCCGGTTTGACGGCGGTTGTCTGTGTGGGTGAAACCGAAGAAGAACGTGATCTTGGCGCGACGCTTTCGGTGGTGAACGGGCAGGTGGCAGTATCGCTTCCCGAAGGGGCGACTGCGAAAAATACGGTTGTAGCCTATGAGCCGGTCTGGGCGATCGGGACCGGGCGCACGGCAAGCGTTGAAGAAGTGGCCGAGGTGCATGCCGCGATCCGCGCCGAGCTTGTCAAACGGTTCGAGGATGGTAACGAATTTCGCATTCTGTATGGTGGTTCGGTCAAGCCGTCCAATGCCAAGGAATTGCTGGCGGTTGAAGATGTCGACGGTGCGCTTGTCGGCGGGGCGAGCCTAAAGGTTGAAGATTTCTGGCGGATTATTGAATCCTGCGCCTGATACGCTGCGGTGCAGATTTTGTTCAATATGCTCTAGCCAACAGCCATAAAACGCGTTAAATACGCATCAAATTTATGCCCGATCCGGGCACAATTGCGTTTGGATCGGTAGATTAGGACAAGAGTTTCGACACCATGCAAACAGTCATTCTGGTAATCCACCTTCTTCTTGCGCTCGGCCTTATTGCCGTGATTCTCGTGCAGCGCAGCGAGGGCGGTGGGCTTGGTATCGGCGGTAACAGCGGCGGTGGCGGCGGAGGCGGTGGCTTCGGCGTGATGAGTTCACGCGGCGCTGCAAACCTGCTGACCCGTACCACTGCTATACTGGCAGGCGCATTCATGATCACCAGCATCATCCTTGCCCTTCAGTCGAACACCCATACCCAGCCGGCTTCGATCCTTGATCAGGCACCGGAACCGGCGCCGGCGGTCACTGAGCCCGCCGAGGATACCGGGCCCGCGGCTCCGACCCGATAAAAAATAAACCGACGACATGAGGCGGCAAACTTGCCGCCTCAATTTTTGATTGTTGTATTCCACGGTTCGTGATGCACTGAACCGAGGCTTTGTGCTTTGAGATGAGGCCAAGATAATGACTCGTTATATCTTTATTACCGGTGGCGTTGTTTCTTCGCTGGGCAAAGGTCTGGCTTCCGCTGCTTTGGGTGCGTCCCTGCAGGCACGCGGCTTTACAGTTCGTCTGCGTAAACTTGATCCGTATATTAACGTCGATCCGGGCACCATGAGCCCGTACCAGCATGGCGAATGCTATGTGACCGAAGACGGGGCGGAGACCGACCTTGATCTTGGTCACTATGAACGTTTCACCGGCGTTTCTTCGCGCCGTTCTGATAACGTCACCACGGGTCGTATCTATTCCAATGTGATCGCGCGCGAACGTCGCGGTGATTACCTTGGCGGGACGGTGCAGGTCATTCCGCATATCACCGATGCGATCAAGGAATTCGTAATGTCGGACGCGACCGAGGACTTTGTCCTGGTTGAGATCGGCGGTACGGTTGGTGACATCGAAAGCCTGCCGTTCCTTGAAGCCATCCGTCAGATGGGTAACGACCTTGGCGATGGCCGGGCGTTGTTCATGCACCTGACTCTTGTGCCGTATATTTCTTCGGCCGGTGAACTTAAGACCAAGCCGACCCAGCATTCCGTCAAGGAACTGCAGAGTGTTGGTATTCAGCCTGATATTCTTCTCTGCCGTTGTGATCGTGAAATTCCGATCAATGAACGCCGCAAGATTGCGCGTTTCTGTAACGTCCGTGAAGCGGCTGTTATTCCGGCTTATGACGTTGACAACATCTATCAGGTGCCGATCAGCTATCACCAGTATGGCTTGGATAACGAAGTGCTTCATCACTTCGGCCTGCAGGCGCAGGAACCCGACCTTCAGCCGTGGGAAGACATTTGCAGCACCATCCGCAATCCGGAAGGTGAGGTCACCATCGGCATCGTTGGTAAATACATCCAGCTTCCCGATGCCTATAAGTCGCTTACCGAAGCACTGACCCATGGCGGGATCGCCAACAAGGTGCGTGTGAAGCTTGAATGGATTGCGTCTGACGCGCTTGAAAAAGACGGCAACGTCAACGAAATCCTGTCCAAGCTTGATGCGATCATGGTGCCGGGCGGCTTTGGTGAACGTGGCGCGGAAGGCAAGATTGCCGCCGCCCGTTATGCCCGCGAAAACAAGGTTCCTTATTTCGGGATTTGCTTTGGCATGCAGATGGCGGTTCTTGAAGCCGCGCGTAACCTTGCCGGGATCAAGGATGCGTCCTCGTCCGAATTTGGTCCGACCAAGACACCGCTTGTCGGTCTTATGACCGAATGGGCCAAGGATGGTGGTGCGGTTGAACGTCGTACCGATGATGATGACCTTGGCGGGACCATGCGTTTGGGCAACTATGAGTGCAAACTTGTTGATGGCACCCATGCGCGTGACATTTATGGCAACGAAACCGTTTTGGAACGTCACCGCCATCGTTATGAAGTGAATGTCAATTTCATGGCACAGCTTGAGGAAAAAGGTCTTAAATTCTCAGGGCTGTCGCCGGATGGCCGTTTGCCGGAAATCGTCGAATATCCGGATCATCCGTGGTTTATCGGCGTTCAGTTCCACCCGGAACTGCGTTCGCGTCCGCTTGATCCGCATCCGTTGTTTGTTTCCTATATCAAGGCTGCCAAAGAACGCAGCCGTCTGGTGTAATCGCGACTGTCGGACTATTTGATAGCAACAGATACGTGATCGACTGAAAGCCCAAGTGATGACCGAAATTAAAACCGTCAAAGTCGGCAATATCGAAATCGCCAATGACAAGCCGTTCGCCGTTCTGGCGGGGCCGTGCGCGATTGAAAGCCGTCAGCACGCGCTCGAAATGTCCTCAGCGCTCAAGGAACTGTCCGAAGGGCTTGGCATCGGGCTTGTCTATAAAAGCTCATTTGACAAGGCCAACCGGACCAGTGCGACGTCCAAGCGCGGTGTCGGCCTTAAGGAAGGGCTTGATATCCTGGCCGACGTCAAGGAAACCACTGGTCTTCCCATCGTGACCGATGTGCATCTGCCCGATCAGTGTGCGGCGGTTGGCGAAGTTGCCGATATCTTGCAGATCCCGGCGTTTTTGTGCCGTCAGGCCGATCTGCTCGAAGCCGCCGGCAAGACCGGGCGTGTGGTCAATGTCAAAAAGGGCCAGTTCCTGGCCCCTTGGGACATGGCCAATGTTGCCAACAATCTGGCTGCGACCGGCAATGACAATATTATGCTCTGTGACCGTGGGACCAGCTTTGGCTATAACACGCTTGTCACAGACTTCCGCGGACTTCCCACCATGGCCCAGCAGGGCTATCCGGTTGTCTTCGATGCCACCCATTCGGTTCAGCAGCCGGGCGGACAGGGCACCTCGTCAGGTGGCCAGCGCGAATTCGCGCCTGTTCTGGCCCGTGCGGCCGTATCGGTTGGTATCGCAGCACTGTTTATCGAAACCCACGATAACCCGGCGACGGCCATTTCCGATGGCCCGAACCAAATCCCGTTAAACAAGCTTCCCGAAGTTCTTTCGGTTCTGATGGAACTGGACAAAGTGGCAAAAGCCAATCCGGTTCGTCTGGATATGTTTGACGCGTAAATATCAGATGCCGCCAGTCAGGGATTGGCGGCATTCTTTTTTGCTGTAACCTGCATGCCTGCTAAATATTTACAGGTATGGTTCCTACCAGTGAGGAGAACGTTTCTGTCATGACCGCTATTATTGATGTTCGCGGCCGCGAAATTCTCGACAGCCGTGGTAACCCGACGGTCGAGGTTGATGTCACCCTGGAAAATGGCGCCTTTGGTCGTGCTGCCGTTCCGTCGGGCGCATCGACCGGTGCACACGAAGCCGTCGAACTGCGTGACAAGGAAGACCGCTATCTTGGCAAGGGTGTCACCAAGGCGGTTGCATCCGTGAATGGTGAAATCTTTGAAGCACTGGCCGGCATGGATGCCGAAGATCAGCTTGCAATCGACAGTGCCATGATCGAGCTTGATGGCACCGAAAACAAAGGCCGCCTCGGCGCAAACGCCATTCTCGGCGTATCGCTGGCAACGGCCAAGGCTGCGGCCGAAGATGCGGGCCTGCCACTTTATCGTTATGTTGGTGGTTCGTTTGCCCGGTCGCTTCCGGTGCCGATGATGAACATCATCAATGGCGGCGAGCATGCCGACAATCCGATCGACGTTCAGGAATTCATGATCATGCCGGTATCGGCCGAGACTTGCTCGGACGCGATCCGCATGGGTGCCGAGATCTTCCACAACCTGAAAAAGGCCCTGTCGGCAGATGGCCTCAACACCAACGTTGGTGACGAGGGCGGATTCGCGCCGAACATCGCATCGACCGAAGCTGCCATCAGCTATGTCATGAAATCGATTGAAGCGGCGGGCTATCGCCCGGAAGAAGACGTTGTGCTGGCCCTTGACGCGGCATCGACCGAGTTCTTCAAAGGCGGCAAATATGTGCTGTCTGGTGAAGGCAAGTCGCTTGATCCGAGCGAGATGGTCAAATACTGGGCCGATCTTGTTGGCAAATATCCGATCTTCTCGATCGAAGACGGCATGGCCGAAGACGATTGGGATGGCTGGGCAGAGCTGACCTCTGCTATTGGTGCCAAAACCCAGCTGGTCGGTGATGACCTGTTTGTCACCAACCCGAAACGCCTGTCTGACGGTATCGAGAAGGGCGTTGCCAACTCGATCCTGGTCAAGGTCAACCAGATCGGGACGCTGTCTGAAACCCTTGAAGCGGTCGAGATGGCACACCGTGCCGGTTACACCGCGGTGATGTCGCACCGTTCGGGCGAGACCGAAGATTCGACCATTGCCGACCTGGCAGTTGCCACCAATTGCGGCCAGATCAAAACCGGTTCGCTGTCGCGTTCGGACCGTATGGCAAAATACAACCAGCTGATCCGCATCGAGGAACTTCTCGATGCCGGTGCGCACTTCCCGGGTCGTTCGATCCTGAAGTAACGCCACGCTGCACTACATTGCAGATATGCAAACAGGCCGCTTTCCGATGGGAAGGCGGCCTGTTTTGCTTCCGGAACAGGGCGTTAAATTCGAATATCAGGATTAGTGGATTGAGCGTAATCGCATTGGTTTGCGCTGGTCGCTTAACTCTATTTTTACCCGCTTATGCGCAAGTTTAAGAGTAATGTTATCGGGTTTGTCGCCTTGTTTGATAGTAAGTTGCTGTCAGGCAACGGAAATAACGCACGCAGTTTTTACGTTGTGGACCCGGAATGGTTTGTTTCGTCGCCAAAACGCACAAATGTGCAAGGGGCATAGGGTAAATGGCGTCCAACTCGCCGGTCTTTCGTCGCCTGAAACAGGCTGTCGCGCCGGTCATCGCATTTACAGTGATGGCATATTTCATCTTCCACAGCGTGGAAGGGGAACGCGGCCTGCTGACCTATTGGTCGATGCAGGACCGGGTGAGCGAGATTGCCCGTGTGCTCGAAGAAACCACCGAGGAGCGCAAGTCGCTTGAGCAGCATGTGATTTCGCTGCGTGCAAAACACCTTGATCCCGATCTGCTTGATGAGCGCGCGCGGGCAATGCTCAATGCCGCCCATCCCGATGATGTGATCATTTTCCATCACGATGGATATAGCGACGTCGCAGATATTACGACGGTTGCCGCCGGGGCAAACTGAGCATCGGGCAGGGTGCAGTCCTGTCTGACCTCCGCTGATCCCCGCTGATCCCCGCTGATCCCTGTTGAATTCTGCTGATCTTGTTCCGCGCGCCGTCCGGAAAGAATCCATTTTTGACCAAGTGTGGCTTTTGGCACGAAAAATCACATTTGATGCGCCGATATCGCGCCGTGAAACAGAAATTCACGGTTGTGAAATGCGTTCAGGAATGCTCGCAAACGGGTAAGTGGTTGTTTAAACTGAGTTATGGTTTAGACGCCATTTTGATCTGATCTGGTAGAGGTCTTTGATATTCAATGCATTCTTGCGGTTGTTTTCCGTTGTGCGCTGCTATGCGAAATTATCCTCGAGAAAGCATAGCATTTGTGACACAGGGGAATGAACGAGTTTTAAGGCAGTGCCTCAAGTTGCTGAAAAACCAGCATCTCTGCAAAAACACGTAAACTCAATGATTAACCAAATTACAGTTTATTTGTGATTGTGCGTTGCAAAACAACGGTTTAAACGCGGTGAGATTGCTTGCCCTTGAGGTCTGTTTTCGGTAGTCATTTCGGTGGTCCAGTACCGAATTAAGCGCCCATACATGATGCTTAAGCGATAGCCATCCACCGGGAGGAAACATGGCGACCACAAAACGCAAACGCGCCACGACGCGCGCCGACAACCAGGCGAGCAGTGACGATCTCCTCAAATATTACCGTGAAATGCTGCTGATCCGCCGCTTTGAAGAAAAAGCCGGTCAGCTGTATGGCATGGGTCTCATCGGTGGTTTCTGCCACCTTTATATCGGGCAGGAAGCCGTTGTTGTCGGCATGCAGGCCGCCGCATCGGACGAAGACGGTGTTATCACCAGCTATCGTGATCACGGCCACATGCTTGCAACGGGTATGGATTCAGCCGGCGTCATGGCCGAACTGACGGGCCGCGAAGGCGGGTATTCCCGCGGTAAAGGCGGCTCGATGCACATGTTCTCCAAGGAAAAGAACTTCTATGGTGGACACGGCATCGTGGGCGCACAGGTTCCGCTCGGAACCGGTATTGCCTTCAATTACAAATATCGCGGTGAGAACAAGGTCTGCATGACCTACCTTGGTGACGGTGCCGTCAACCAGGGTCAGGTATATGAGTCCTTCAACATGGCAGCCCTTTGGGAACTGCCGGTAATTTACTGCATCGAGAACAACCAGTATGCGATGGGCACCTCGACCCAGCGTCACTCGTCCAGCCCGGACCTGTATGAACGCGGCAAGGCCTATGGCATCCCGGGTGAGCAGGTTGACGGCATGGATGTTCTGGCGGTGAAGGCTGCTGGTGAACGTGCCGTGGAACATTGCCGTTCGGGCAAGGGTCCTTACATCCTGGAACTCAAAACCTATCGTTATCGCGGGCATTCCATGTCCGACCCGGCGAAATACCGGACCAAGGACGAGCTCGACAAAATGCGTAAAGAGCACGATCCGATCGATATGGTCAAAAAGCTCCTGATCGATGGCAACATCCTTGATGAAGCAGGTCTGAAAGACATCGACAAGGAAGTTAAGGCCGAAGTCGCAAAAGCGGCCGAGTTCGCGCAAAACAGCCCGGAGCCGGATGTTTCCGAACTGTTTACCGACATTCTGATCGACGCGTGATCGCAAAGACTGCGAACCGCTTTTGAACGATATTTCCCGGGAGAGAGGGAACAATGCCGATTGAAGTTTTGATGCCGGCCCTGTCGCCGACCATGACCGAAGGCACACTTGCCAAATGGAACGTCAAGGAAGGCGACACTGTCGCATCCGGTGACGTGATCGCAGAAATCGAAACCGACAAAGCCACGATGGAAGTCGAGGCCGTTGACGAGGGTACCATTGGTAAACTTGTCATTGATGCCGGTACCGAGAATGTCGCGGTCAACCAAGTGATTGCCTATATCCTCGAAGAAGACGAAGACGCGTCTGCACTTGATAACGTGTCTGCATCGTCTGCACCCAAAGCAGATGCCGCACCGGCCAAAGAAGAAGAATCTTCTTCCGAAGAAGCTCCGGCTGCTGCATCGTTGGGTGCAGCACCGGTTTCGGTCAGTGGTGCGATTGAGCGTTCCGAAGCTGAGCCACGCGCAATGAGCGTGATGAACAGCACCCAGGACGAAAAGACCTATACCAGCTTTAAAACCCAGACCGTGCGTGAAGCCCTGCGTGATGCAATGGCCGAAGAAATGCGCACCGACGAGAACGTTTTCGTCATGGGTGAAGAAGTTGCGCAGTATGAGGGTGCCTACAAGGTTACCCAGGGTCTGCTTGATGAATTCGGTGACAAGCGCGTGATCGACACTCCGATCACCGAGCATGGCTTCACCGGCCTTGCAACCGGTTCTGCCTTTATGGGCCTGAAGCCGGTTCTGGAATTCATGACCTTTAACTTCGCAATGCAGGCGATCGACCAGATCATCAACTCTGCTGCGAAGACGCTTTACATGTCCGGTGGCCAGCTTGGTTGCCCGATCGTGTTCCGTGGCCCGAACGGTGCCGCGTCGCGCGTTGGTGCCCAGCACTCGCAGTGCTATGCATCCTGGTATGCACATTGCCCGGGTCTGAAGGTGGTTGCACCGTGGTCGGCAGCAGATGCGAAAGGCCTGCTTAAGGCTGCGATCCGCGATCCGAACCCGATTGTCTTCCTTGAAAACGAAATCATGTACGGTCAGAGCTTCGAAGTGCCTGATGATGATGATTTCGTCCTGCCGATTGGCCAGGCCAAGATCGAACGCGAAGGGACCGATGTTACCATCGTTGCTTTCTCGATCATGGTGGGCAAGGCGCTGAAAGCGGCTGAACAGCTGGCAGAGCAGGGCATTTCGGCCGAGGTCATCAACCTGCGCACCATCCGTCCGCTGGATGTGAACACCATCGTGCGTTCGGTCATGAAGACCAACCGTCTGGTGACCGTCGAGGAAGGCTGGCACTTCTCGGGTATTGGTGCGGAAATCGCGTCTGTTGCGATGGAACATGCATTTGATTACCTCGATGCACCGGTTGCCCGTGTGACCGGCGAAGACGTTCCGATGCCGTATGCTGCCAACCTGGAAAAGCTTGCGCTTGCTCAGGACAGCCACATCGTCGCCGCGGCCAAGGCCGTTTGCTATCGCTAAGTAAGACGGACAGGGGCAGGTCGCGGGTCAAGCCGCGCCGCCCCGTTACCGGGAGATTGCGTTCATGCCTGTAAAAGTATTGATGCCGGCCCTGTCGCCGACCATGACCGAAGGCACCTTGGCGAAATGGCACGTCAAGGAAGGCGACACCGTTGAATCGGGTGACGTCATCGCCGAAATCGAAACCGACAAAGCCACGATGGAAGTTGAAGCCGTCGACGAAGGCAAAATCGGTAAAATCCTTATTTCCGAAGGCAGCGAAAATGTTGCGGTGAACGAAGTCATCGCACTGCTTTTGGAGGAAGATGAAGACGAAAGCGCCCTTGAGGGGGCGGATACCTCGGCAGCAAGCACGGGTGGCGGCGAAAGCGCACCGGCCGAAAGCGATGCCGAAGAGGAAAAAGCACCGGCAGCTGATAAGCCAGCCGCATCGGGTGGTGACAAACCGGCCCCGGCCGCACCGGTTTCCGGTGGCGAACGGATCAAGGCAAGCCCGCTTGCACGTCGTATTGCGGCGAACGAAGGTGTCGAGCTTTCCGGGGTTTCCGGTTCGGGCCCGCGCGGCCGTATCGTCAAGCGTGACGTTGAAGCAGCGCTTTCGTCCAAACCGGCCGAAAAAGCAGCCGCGTCCGAAGACAAGAAATCGGATGCCGCACCAGCCGCTGCCGCACCGGCGGCATCTGGCTGGAACCCGGATCTTACCGGTCTTCCGGAATACGAAGAAATTCCAAACAGCGGCATGCGCAAAACCATTGCGCGTCGCCTGACCGAGTCCAAACAGCAGGTTCCGCATTTCTATCTGACAGTGGATTGCGAGCTTGATAATCTTTTGGCAACCCGCAAGCAGCTGAATGAGAAGGCGGGCGAGGGTGTCAAGATTTCGGTCAACGATTTCATCATCCGTGCGGTTTCGCTGGCGCTCAAAAAGGTTCCGGCGGCGAACTCCATCTGGACTGACAAAGCCACCCTGCAGTGCAAGCAGCAGGACATTTCGGTGGCGGTTGCCATCGAAGGTGGCCTGATCACACCAGTGGTCCGCGATGCCGGTTCGAAAGGCCTTGCTGAAATCTCTGCCGAGATGAAAGCACTGGCTGGCAAGGCACGTGATGGCAAACTGATGCCGGAAGATTATCAGGGTGGCACGTTCTCTGTGTCGAACCTTGGCATGTTTGGCATCAAGGACTTCTCCGCGATTATCAATCCGCCGCAGGGCTGTATCCTGGCCGTTGGTGCGGGTGAACAGCGCCCGGTCGTCAAGGATGGCGCGCTGGCAATCGCAACGGTTATGACCTGTACCCTTTCTGTTGACCACCGTGCGGTCGATGGCGCAGTCGGTGCAGAGTTCATGGCCGAATTCAAAAAGCTTATTGAAGATCCGCTGAGCATGCTGCTCTGAGGGGTCCAAAGTTGCGCGGGGGCTTTAATAAGTCCCCGCAAGCATTTGAATTTAAAGACCTGTAACCGTTAAAGGGCAGGCGAAGGAGATCCTACGATGGCGGATAGCAATTTCGACGTAATCGTGATTGGTGCTGGCCCGGGTGGTTATGTAACCGCAATCCGTGCGGCCCAGCTTGGCCTGAAAACGGCTGTTGTTGAACGTGAACATGTTGGCGGTATTTGCCTGAACTGGGGTTGTATCCCGACCAAGGCGCTGCTGCGTTCGGCAGAAGTTTATCGCAACATGCACCACGCAAAGGAATATGGCCTTTCATGTGAAAAGCCGGCCTTTGATCTTGATGCCGTGATCCAGCGTTCACGCGGCGTGTCCAAGCAGCTTGCCGGTGGTGTTGGCCATTTGCTGAAAAAGAACAAGGTCACCGTGATCAATGGTGAAGCCAAGTTCGACGGCCCGAAAAAGATCGTGGTCGAAGGCAAGGACAAGGGCACCTATACCGCCAAGAATTACATCATCGCGACCGGTGCCCGTGCGCGTGCGCTGCCGGGGCTTGAGGCCGATGGCAAGGTTGTCTGGGATTACAAGAAGGCGATGACGCCTGACAAGATGCCCAAAAGCCTTGTTGTGGTCGGTTCTGGCGCGATCGGGATCGAATTTGCCAGCTTCTATCACACCATGGGTGCTGATGTGACTGTGGTTGAGATCATGCCGCAGATCATGCCGGTCGAGGATAAGGAAGTTGCCGGTCTTGCACAGAAGATGATGACCAAGGACGGGATGAATATCCTGACCGAAGCCAAGGTCGCGAACCTTAAGCGCAACGCCGATAACGTCGTTGTCACGGTTGAAACCAAGGACGGCAAGAAACAGGAACTCACCGTTGATCGCGTGATTTCCGCAGTTGGCGTGATTGGCAATACCGAGGGGCTTGGTCTTGAAACCACTAAGGTCAAGGTTGATCGCAATGTGATCGGCACGGACGAGTATTCCGCAACCGCAGAACCGGGCATCTATGCCATTGGTGACGTTGCAGGCCCGCCGATGCTGGCCCACAAGGCAGAACATGAAGGCGTGATCTGCATTGAAAAGATTGCCGGTGTCAAAGGCGTGCATCCGATTGATCCGCGCAAGATCCCGGGATGCACCTACTGCCATCCGCAGGTCGCAAGTGTTGGCCTGACCGAAGCCAAGGCCAAAGAGGCCGGTTACGAGGTCAAGGTCGGCAAGTTCCCGTTCATCGGCAATGGCAAGGCGGTTGCGCTTGGCGAGGCCGAAGGTCTGGTCAAAACCGTGTTTGACGCCAAGACCGGTGAATTGCTTGGCGCACATATGGTCGGCGCCGAAGTGACCGAGCTGATCCAGGGCTTTGTGGTGGCGATGGGTCTGGAAACGACCGAGGAAGATCTGATGCATACGGTCTTCCCGCATCCGACGCTTTCGGAAATGATGCATGAGTCGGTCCTTGACGCCTATGGCCGTGCGATCCACTTCTAAAACATCGGGTTGTACCGGGAACACATGCCCGGTATGACCGTTTAAAACGAATGTCGGTTTGACAAATGCGCGACGTGGCGGCAAATTGCCGCCCGTCCAATCCTTCGGAGGTAACTCTATGTCGACGGCGCCCAGCGAACAGAAACCCGTTCGTCACCCGGAAAAACAGAAACGGCCAGACCGCCCATCGGGGCGCAAACCGTCCTGGATCAGGGTCAAGGCTCCGACCTCCAAGGGTTATCAGGAAACCCGCGAACTTGCGCGTGGCCTGAACCTTCATACCGTGTGTGAAGAAGCCGCATGCCCGAATATCGGCGAATGCTGGCAGAAAAAACACGCATCCTTCATGATCATGGGCGACACCTGCACACGTGCCTGTTCGTTCTGCAACGTCAAAACGGGCATGCCAAACGCGCTGGATCCGTTCGAGCCGGAAAATCTGGCGATGGCGGTTGCCGACATGCAGCTCAAGCATGTTGTGATCACGTCTGTTGACCGTGATGATCTTGCCGATGGCGGGGCAGCCCATTTTGCCCGCGTGATTGAAGCGATCCGTCACAAGTCGCCGGAAACCACGATTGAAATCCTGACCCCGGACTTCCGTGACAAGCCCGGTGCGGTCGAAATCGTTGCCAAGGCCCGCCCGGACGTGTTCAACCACAACCTTGAAACAGTTCCGCGGCTTTACACAAATATCCGTCCGGGCGCGCGCTATTACCAGTCGCTGCGCATTCTGGACCGCGTCAAACAGATCGACCCGACGATCTTTACCAAATCCGGCCTGATGGTTGGTCTGGGTGAAGAGCGCAAGGAACTGGCACAGGTGATGGATGATCTGCGTGTGGCAGATGTCGACTTCCTGACGATTGGCCAGTATCTGCAGCCGACCCTTAAGCACGAACCCGTGCACAAGTTTGTCACGCCGGATGAATTTAACGATTATGCATCGATGGCACGTGGCAAGGGCTTCTTGATGGTATCGGCAACGCCGCTGACCCGTTCGAGCTACCATGCTGACCGTGACTTCGAGCAACTGCGTGAAGCGCGTGAGAAGAAGCTGGCAGCAGCCGAGGCCGCCAAAGCCAAAGCCGAACAGGCCGTGACCGCGGCACAGTAATCCTTTAACCCGTTTTACCGCAGACCACGACGATCAGGGGAGATGTCGAGTGCCGACGCATGCAGAGCGCAGGAAACTGCCCTATACGCCGGAACAGCTCTTTGATCTCGTCGCGGATATCGATTCCTACTCGGAATTTTTGCCGTGGTGTGTGGCATCACGTGTGCGCAAGCGAGATGGCGATGTGCTTAAGGCTGATCTGGTGATCGGCTTTAAGATGTTTCGCGAGAAATACACATCCAAAGTCACCCTGCAGCGCCCGGACCGGGTGGATGTGGAATATCTGCAGGGGCCGTTCAAATACCTGAATAACCATTGGGTGTTTGAAGAGGACGAGGATGGCGGGACCTGGCTTGATTTCTTTGTTGATTTCGAGTTCCGCTCAGCACTTTTGCAGAAAATGATCGGCGTTGTGTTCAACGAAGCCGTCAAGCTGATGGTCGGGGCGTTTGAGACCCGGGCGCGCGAAGTTTACGGCGAGCCGACATTGCCGGATCCGAAAAATCAGGGCTAAGCCAGCCCCGGATTCCCCCAGGTTATCCCAGCATTTCTTCGATCAGGGCAAAGGCCTTGAGCACGGTGGCCTTGCGCACGGCATGGCGATCACCGGGAAAGACGATATGTGTCGTGACGGTGTCGCGTCCTTTGGCTGCACAGCCGAAATGAACCAGTCCGATCGGCTTGGTCGCGGTCCCGCCACCCGGACCGGCAATGCCGGTAACAGAGACGGCAATCGTAGCATTGGGGGCACGGTCCAGCGCCCCTTCGCACATCGCACGCGCAACCGGTTCGGACACGGCGCCAAATTCAGCCAGAAGATCATTGCCAACCCCGATCAGGCTGTGCTTTGCCTCGTTCGAATAGGTGACAAATCCGCAATCGACGACTGAGGAGCTGCCATCAACACCGGTCAGCATGCCGGTGATCAGGCCACCCGTGCAGGATTCCGCAGTGGCGATCATTTCGCCCTTGGCCTTGCAGTGGGTGATCAGGGTGCTTGCAGCGTTAAGAAGATCGGTGTCTGTCATCATCCGGGTCATCCGAGGGTCAGGTGAACAAGGATTGCCAGTGCGATCATGGCAAAGATAGCGGCCAGCACATCATCAAACATGATGCCAAAGCCGCCGCCAACGCGCCGGTCGACCCAGCGAATCGGCCAGGGTTTGAGGACGTCAAATACGCGGAATGCGATGAAGGCGACCAGAAGCCAGACAATATCCATCCAGCCGCCAGCAAGCGGCACGACAAGCAGGCACATCCATTGACCGACCACTTCGTCAATGACGATCTCGCCGGCGTCATGAATGCCGAGCATATGGCTATAAAGATGCGCAACCCAGATCCCGATGGCGAAGATGACGATGCTGCCGACAATAAGCGCCATATCGCCGCCATAGGCCCAGACCAGCCAGCCAAAGGGCACGGCGGCAAATGAGCCTGCCGTGCCAGGCGCCTTTGGGCTTTTGCCGCTGTAAAACCAGGTGGCGGCAAAGGTGATCAGAAATCTGGAAAACGCCATTTGTCGCAAACGCATATGATGTGAAAGATGGTGATAGGTATCACAGCATAAGGGCTTGAGGTGAAAATTTTGCGATTAAGGAGGTGTTAACAGGCTTGCCTGAAGGCCGAGTTACAGGTAGCGTAAAGAAAAGACAAATAGTCTCAGGCGGGGGGCATAGAAACTCTGCATAACCGGACAACCGGGCGTGCATACGAGCAATTAGGGGTTAGACACTGAATATGTCGGCGTTTGAACGCATTCGTCGGTTGGTGGATAAATGGTTTCCGGATCGGCAATTGCTTATCCGGTCAAATGATTCCGTTTACCAGCTTCGGCTAGGAAAATACGCGCAGGTCGCGTTGGCCTCTTTCGGGGCGGCAGCTATCACCTGGACGGTCGGCGTTACAGGTTATAGCTGGTACCTTGACCAGCGCCTTACAATGCGTGAAGAGCAGCTTTTTAGAAGCGAGCTGTCCTATAACCGTCTGATTGCTCGCGTTACCGAAAGCCAACGCCGTTTCGGCGAGATTACCGCCCAAATGGAAGACACCCATCGCAACCTGTTGTCGATGGCTGAAAAGAACCTGCAGCTTCAGGCGCGGGTACAGGAATATAACTCCAAGCTTGCGACCAGCGAGAAGGAAAAAGTCCGGATTTCAGCCCTGCGCACGTCGATGGACAACCAGATGAATGCCCTGCAGGGGCAGATTGACGGGATTACCAACCGCAATCTTGCGCTGCGCGATGAGCTTGAAACCGTTGAAACTGTGATGTCGCGGGTGATGCGCGAACGTGACCAGGCCTTGCAGCGGTCCAAAAAGCTTCAGGGTGAGCTGAGCGACGCCCGCCAACGTATTGCCGATCTGCATTCCGTCCAGCAGCAGGCAATGCAGCGTGTAGCCCAGACGGCGGATACCACCATTCTCGAGCTTGAGAATGTTCTGGAGATGACCGGCCTTCAGCCGGAAACCTTCATCCTGCCGCCGATGAAGCCGCTGCAGCCCGGCGTTGGTGGTCCGTTCGTGGCCTTTGAGCCCGAACACCCGCAGGACGAAGAATTTGTGAATACGGCAGTGGCACTGAATGATCGTATGGATCACCTCGCCAATCTGCATGACAGGATAAAGAAGACGCCAATCGGGGAACCGGCGGCGAAATACTATCTATCGAGCTCGTTCGGTAAACGAAAAGACCCGATCAATGGTCGCTGGGCTTTTCATTCAGGCATTGACCTTGCCGGACCGCTCAAAACACCGATTTTGGCAACCGCACCAGGTAAAGTGGTGCATGCCGGATGGAGTGGCAAGTACGGGAAAATGGTGGAAATCGACCATGGTAATGGTGTCCACACCCGTTACGGCCACTTGCTTAAGGTCCTCGTAAAGAAGGGCGACGAAGTGCAGTATCAGGACAAAGTAGCGTTAATGGGGAGTACCGGTCGTAGTACCGGAAGTCACGTGCACTACGAAGTTCGGGTCAACAATAAGCCAGTCAATCCCATTAAATTTATTGAGGCGGGACGTTATGTTTTCAAAAGCGAGCAAGACGACACAAACGACGAATAAAAGCAGCAATACGACTGCCGAGAAAAAGGGTGGCCTTTCGGTCATCAATGCCGATCTCCGTGTTACCGGTGATCTGATCTCGGAATCCGATGTGCAGGTAGATGGTTCGGTTAACGGCGATATTCGCACCCGGACACTCACCATCGGCCAGAATGGCGAAGTACGCGGCGAAATCGTTGCCGAGAAAATCCGCATCTGCGGCACCGTTGTCGGTCAGGTCCGGGCGAAAGATGTTTCTCTTTCGGAAACGGCGCGCATGATCGGGGATATTCTTCACGAAAGCCTGTCGATCGAACCGGGTGCCCATATCGAAGGACATTGCCGCCGCATCGAAGGTGCGGAAGAAGGCGGTCTGACGGTTATTCAGGCAGGCCAGGTGGTTGCGTCCAACGTGAAGAAAGAAAACAAATAATCGCTTAAGTGATTTCTTCCGGTTTCGGGATGGCGGGTCCGGCCAGCCCTGAAACCACATGCAGAATTAAAAAAAAGGCAGGCTCCGGGTTGAGGACCTGCCTTTTTTCTTTGGGATATTAAGTGCCGTGTATCAGGCCTTTTGCGGCTCCCCGACAAGGGGCAGCAATTCATCAAGACCGTTCAGCACCACGTCCGCGTCGTGCGACAAACGTTCGGCCGGATTGTGCGCCCGGTTGATCCAAGCGGTGCGGAAACCGAAATGCCCGGCACCGGCGATGTCCCAGCCGTTTGACGACTGGAAGGAAATCTCGGCCGGTTCGACTTCAAGCTTGTCGACAGCGAGCTGATAAACATCCGGATGCGGTTTGTAGGTTTTGAGATCATCAACACAAATGATCTGATCAAACAGCGACAGAATCCCCGACGTCTTGGCCGCCGAAATCAACATGTGCTTGGCGCCATTGGACAGAATGGCAAGCTTGTGCCCTTGATCCTTGAGCGTTTTCAGCGTTTCAACGACTTCCGGGAATGTATCAAGCGACAGATAGGTTTCCATCAGCTTGGCACGCAAAACCGGATCCTTTTTGCCTGTCTGATCAAGCGCATAATCCAGCGCGTCCCCGGTCACCGTCCAGAAATCGGCGAACTCCCCCATCAGGCTGCGCAGCCAGGTATATTCCAGCTGTTTCTGGCGCCAGAGTGCCGAGAGGCGGTCTGCCTCGTCGCCGACGCTGTCGCGCAGTTTGGCGACGGCCGATCCAACATCAAAAAGGGTGCCATAGGCATCGAATACAAAAGCACGGCAGGAAGACAGTGCGTTATCGGACATATTGCTGACCTCTTCTGACAAGCAGTATTGATCAAATATGGGGTGTATACCCGCAAGCGCAAATTACGGAACACGCTCCAAACGCTGTGGACCGGTTATTCTGCGTCTTCAGTGTCACTCTGGCCCATTGCGATCTCGTCCCGGGCAAAACGCCGGCGATAGACATAAGTTCCTTCCATCACACGCTGAACGTAATTTCGGGTCTCGCTATAGGGGATCATTTCGATCCAGTCGACCAGATCAACTTCCGGATCGCGCGGATCACCATATTCGTTGATCCACTGACGCACCCGGGTCGGACCGGCGTTGTAGCTGGCGATTGTCAGGACTTCCTGACCATCCCAGCGATCCAGCAACCGGCGAACATAGGCACGGCCAACCGCAATGTTAAAGGACGGGTCTTCGGTCAGGCGGTCGGTGTCGTAATCGAGTTTGAGTGACTGCGCCATGCGTTTGGCTGTGGCCGGCATCAGCTGCATCAAACCGCGCGCACCGGCAGACGATATGGCATGCGGGTTAAACAGGCTTTCCTGACGCATGATCGCATGGACCAGTGCGGGATCAGGTGCACGGCCGAGCGGAACCTGTTCATGGATCGGGTAGGCGGCATCAAGATAGCCGCTGCCGGTCCGGATGCTGCGCTTGGCAGCAAGGATACCGAGATCGGTCCGGCCATATTCACGCGCCAGATCCGTCGCCATGGCGAGGTATTCCGGTTCATCATGTTCATAAACCAGCGCCATGATGAACGGACGAATGATATTGCCAAGCCCCATTTCGCCAAGCTTGCGCACGACCTGGGTCAGTTCCTGTGCCTCGAACGCAGCGCGTTGTTCTGGGGTCGGAACCGGTTGTTCAACCGAATAGGACGGCTTGCTGCCAAGTTTGTCGATGGCAAGCTGCCCATAGAAGGTATGGGCATGATCAGCGGCAATCGCATACCATTCCTTGGCGCGTTTTTCATCGCCAAGCGCCTCATTGGCGCGCCCGGCCCAGTAGGAGCCGCGTGCCAGGCTGATCGGGTATTGCACGACATCATAAAGGTTCTGGAAATGGGTCAGGGCAATGTCGGCATCGCCAAGGAATTCCAGCGCGATCCAGCCAGCATACCATTCGGCTTCGGCAATATCGCCAGCATCAACCTGCCCATGGTTGGCGACAAGGCGATAGGCATCGGTAATATGGCCCTTTTGCAGGGCGCGACGCGCCAAAATGGCCTTTTCCAGCCACCAGTATTGCGGGCGGATCGAGATATAGGCGAGGTCATTGGCCTGCGATAGCAGAAGATCGCGGGCATCCTGATCGCGGTCCTTTTTACGGCGCCAGCGGACACGTTCGTAAATCAGGCCGGGATCATCGCGGTATTTTTCCGGCACGCGATTGATCGCACCATCAACACCGCCACGCATGGCGCGGAGCGACGCCCGGGCTTCTGCCAGGCGACGGTAATCCTCGCTGACATATTTCATCATGCGTGATGCGGTCGTCAGGCGGCCTTCCCACAACAGGCGATCGAGACGCTGTTCGTGGGTTTCCTGATCAATATATTCGCCGTAACGATCCAAAAAGCGGCGTTCCTGACCGCGGCCGAAATTCTCGTTAATCCAGCTGTGACGCACCAGGGCGATGGCAGCCGATTCCTGTCCAGCACCCAGCAACGCCTTGATCTGGCGGGTTGCGCCATCGGCAGTGACCGGTGCGGAACGCTTGAACCATGCCAGAATTTCTTCATCGGGAACGGCATCGGTCATGGCTTCTTCGGCGCGCTGACGCAGTAGCGCCTGACTTGGCCATTTCGGATGGGCGTCAATAAAAGAGGTGATTTCTTCGAAGTTGTGACCGGAATTAGGGGCGGTCAGCAACATCCATTCGGCTGCCTTTTGCAGCAGAGGATCATCAAAATTGGTCAGGAGCTGCTTGAACGTTTCTGTCTTGCCGTCTTCGACAGCGTCCAGAAAGGCGTTCAGACGTGCTCGACTGACAGAAGAATAAAGCGGCGAGGGCGGCTGCGTCTGAAGAACGCTGTCTTCATTCGTCGCGGCCTGCACCTGATAACTACCTGGTATCAGTATCGATACGCCCAGTGCCAATGCGCAGGCCGAGATCTTGCGGAAAGACGCTTGCGCCATGTGATGTTCCCCTTGTGCCTTCCGGCAACGAATGCTCTCTCGAGCCGGGCATTATGGCAGCGAAATCGATAAAAGCCAAACAGTCCTGACGGGAATTTTCAGAGCCGATCAAGGATCGCTCGGATTATTGTATACAGTGCTTGCGGGAAACCTCAACAGCGGCTATTTTCGCGACCGCTTTCAATATATCCCGAATTTGGAGATCTCTATGTTTAAGGGTTCAATCACAGCTTTGATCACACCATTCACGCAAGATGGTGCGATTGATGAAAAGGCGTTCCAGTCTTTTGTGGATTGGCAGCTTAAACAGGGCACGACTGGTGTTGTGCCAGTCGGAACCACCGGTGAGTCTCCGACGCTCAGCCATGCCGAGCACCATCGCGTTGTCGAACTGGCACTTGAAGTTGCCAAGGGCCGCGGTCCGGTGATTGCCGGTACCGGTTCAAACTCGACCGCAGAAGCTGTATCGCTGACCCGTCACGCGCAGAATGCCGGTGCGGATGCGGCCCTTGTGGTGACACCGTATTATAATAAGCCGACCCAACGGGGACTGTATGCCCATTACAAGGCCATTCATGACGCGACCGATATCCCGATTGTGATTTACAACATTCCGGGCCGTTCGATCGTCGATATGAATGTCGATACCATGGCGGAACTTGCGAAATTGCCGCGCATTGTTGGTGTAAAAGACGCGACAAGCGATCTCGAACGTCCGGCACTGACCCGTTTGGCAGCAGGTGCGGATTTCTGCCAGCTTTCTGGCGAGGATGGCACGATTGTTCCGTTCCTGGCACAGGGTGGTCATGGCTGCATTTCGGTGACGTCGAACATTGCACCGAAACTGTGTGCGGATTTGCATGCGGCCTGGGCTGCCGGGAACATTTCCAAGGTTCAGGAGTTGAATTATCGACTGATGCCGGTTCACAAGGCGATGTTCCGTGAATCCAGCCCCGGACCGGTGAAATACGCCGCCGAGCTTCTTGGCCTGTGTGGCAGCCATATGCGCCTGCCGATGGTCGAGATTGCCGAAGAAACAAAACGCAAGGTCGAAACCGCGCTTAAAAACGCCGGTATTCTCGGCCATTAAGCGATAACAAGCGTCTTATGGCACCCAAGAAAGAAACAAATAACAACAAGATTGTCGCGCAGAACCGGCGGGCCCGCTTTGACTATTTCCTGACGGAAACGTTTGAAGCTGGCATCGCCCTGCGCGGTACCGAAGTCAAATCGCTGCGCGACGGCAAGGGCAACATTCAAGAGTCCTACGCCGAAGCGAAGAACGGCGAAGTGTGGCTGATCAACGCCTATATTCCAGAATATCAAAGCAAAATGCCGTTCGGCCACGAAGAACGCCGTCCGCGCAAGTTGCTTTTGCATAAACGCGAAATCAGCAAGATACACGATGCCCTGAACAAGAAGGGTTTTACCCTTGTTCCGGTCAAACTGTATTTCAATGAGCGTGGTATTGCGAAACTTGAACTCGCCATTGCCGAGGGCAAGAAAAAGGCCGACAAGCGCGAGACCGTCAAGGAACGCGATTGGCAGCGCGACAAGGCACGCATCATGCGTGACTTTGGCTGATGGGGATGTTGGTCGCAGGCATGTGACTTGCCCCGTTCTGGCAAAAAGAGATTAAATGGCGCTGGCATGATGAACATGTTGGCGCCATTTGCGTATTAGATGGTAGCGAAGGCATAGAAACAAAGGATTGTCTGGTGACAGAGAGCTTTTCAGGCAAGATCAAGGACAAGCTGATTGCGGCCAAACGCAAATGGGCTGAAGACGGGCGCCTGATGACGGGCGCGCCGGACGTCGCGCGTGAAAACCGACTGCCGCCGGGCCAGCGCCTTGTGACCGACTGGCCGGTGCTTGATTTGGGGATTACCCCGCATGTTACGCCAGAGGACTTTCAGCTTGAGATCAACGGACAGGTGAAAAAGTCAGTCACACTGAGTTTTTCCGAACTGCTTGATTTGCCTCATGTTGCGGCGAAGAACGATATTCACTGTGTGACCAGCTGGTCACGTTATGACAATCACTGGCAAGGGGTGTTGGCAACGACCCTGGCTGAGATGGTTGGTCCGTTACCGGCTGCGCGCCATGTGTTGTTCACCGCCCATGACGGGTACACAACCAATGTAAGGATTGAGCAGTTTCTCGATGATGATGTGTTGTTGGCCCATCATTGGGAAGGTGAGCCGCTGAGTGAGGAACATGGTGGGCCACTGCGCGTCGTGATCCCGAAGCTGTATTTCTGGAAGAGTGCCAAATGGGTGCGAAAGATCACTTTTGCGCGCGATGATCGGCCGGGTTTCTGGGAAGAACGTGGATATCACAACAATGCCGACCCGTGGACGGAGGAGCGATATGATTAATCGACAGATTGGAAACTGGCGGCAATTCGTTGTATTCTTTGTTTTTACGGTTCTTGTCGTGAGTTTGTCCTGGAGGGAGACAATGGCATCGGATGATGCGCCATCGGCTTATGATTTTTCTTTCCCGGCGATTGATGCCGGTGAAATCTATCTTTCAGAGTATAACGACAAGGTCGTTCTGCTGGTAAATACCGCCTCGATGTGCGGGTTTACGCCCCAATATACGGGCCTGCAAAAACTGTGGGAAGATTACCGCGACGAAGGGCTTGTGGTGCTTGGCGTGCCATCGGCCGATTTCGGCGGGCAGGAATATAGCGAGGATGCCGATATCCTTGATTTCTGTGAGGTCAATTTTGATGTCGACTTCCCGCTGACATCAAAAACCACAGTCAAGGGCCCGGATGCACATCCGTTCTATAAATGGGCGGAACAGGAATTGGGGACGGAGAATGCCCCGCAATGGAATTTCCACAAATATCTGATTGGCCGTGACGGCAAGCTTGTTCAAAGCTTTGATAGTCGGACCAAGCCGGAAGACGAGGAAATTGTCAGCGCCATTCGCGCAAACCTTTAAGGCTGGTGGCACTGCCGGAACACTTGACAGGACGGCGGATTACCGCCGTCCGTCCATGACATCAAGAAATGCCAATCCGTACTGATCAAGTTTTTTAACGCCAACACCATTGATGGACGCCATGTCTTCAAGGGTGCGGGGCTTGAAGCGCACCATTTCCCAAAGGGTCCGGTCGCTAAAGATCACATAGGGCGGGACATTCTGGCTGGTGGCCAGTTCGCGACGCAAGGTGCGCAGGCGTTCCCAAAGGTCCCGGTCTTCTTCGTTTTCAAATTCGGTATCGAAATCACGCAGGCGTTTGGTCATGGCGCGCTTGTTTTCGCCGGGATCCTTGCGCATTTCGACGACTTTTTCACCGCGCAGAACCGGTCGGGATTCCTCAGTCAGATAAACACCGCCATGGCCTTCGACATCGACTTGAAGGTATCCCATCGCCAAGAGCTGGCGGAAGACCGAGCGCCACTGTGGCTGGGCTATATCCTTGCCGATGGCATAAACCGACAGTTTGTCATGGCCGTTCTGGCGGATCTTTTCGGTTTTCCGGCCCATCAGGACTTCGATCACATGGGCCGGTCCAAAGCGTTGGCCCGTGCGATAGACCGCCGACAGTGCCTTGCGCGATGCATCGGTCGCATCCCATGTTTCCACCGGTTCAAGGCAGGTGTCGCAGTTGCCGCAAGGTTGATGCTGGTCTTCGCCGAAATAGGACAGGATGACCTGACGGCGGCATTTTGTGGTTTCCGCCAAGCCAACCAGTGCATCAAGCTTGCGCGATTCAATACGTTTCTGGGCCTCGGGCGCTTCGGAGCTTGCGACCATGGAGCGGATGGAAACAATGTCAGACAGATCGTAATTCATCCAGGCATTGGCGGGCAGGCCATCACGCCCGGCACGACCGGTTTCCTGATAATAGGCTTCCATGCTTTTGGGTAGGTTGAGATGGGCGACAAAGCGGACATTGGGTTTGTCGATCCCCATGCCAAAGGCAACGGTTGCACAAATGATCAAGCCGTCTTCACGGAGGAAGCGGTCCTGATGAAGTTGGCGCGTTTCCTGTGTCAGACCCGCGTGATAGGGCAAGGCCGGACGCCCGTTATCGGAAAGCCATTGCGCGACATCTTCGGTTTTGCGTCGTGACAGGCAGTACACAATGCCGGCATCCTCAGCGTGTTCACGATTGAGGAACGACAGCAGGCGCTGTTTGGCATTGCCCTTGGTTTCAATGCGATAGGTGATGTTCGGGCGGTCAAAACCGGTGATGAAGCACTGCGCATCGGTCAGATGCAGGTTTTCGGCGATGTCCTTGCGGGTAGGCGTATCAGCCGTTGCCGTCAGCGCAATGCGCGGCACATGGGCAAAGCGGGTTGGCAGCAGATCAAGGCGGCGATATTCCGGGCGGAAATCATGGCCCCATTGCGATACGCAGTGCGCTTCATCAATGGCAAACAGTGAAATGCTGATCCGATCCAACAGATTAAGGAACCGGTCAGAGGCAAAGCGTTCCGGCGCGACATAAAGCAGATCAATATCGCCATCAACGGCACGCGTTTCAATTTCGCGCGCAGCATCGGGGGCGAGGGTCGAATTGATAAAGGCAGCCTTCACACCCAGTTGGTTTAGCGCATCGACCTGATCCTTCATCAATGCAATCAGTGGTGATACGACAACCGCCGTTCCCGGACGGCAAAGGGCAGGAACCTGATAACAAAGCGACTTGCCGCCGCCGGTCGGCATCAGGACAATTGCATCGTTACCCGCAATGACATGATCAATGATTTCAGCCTGTTGGCCGCGAAAGCTGCCATAGCCGAAGACTTCTTGCAGAACATCAATCGGTTGACGTTGTGCAGGTCGGTCGAGCAGGTCTGACATTGGCTCAGGGATAGGCGAAGTATCGGGCAAATTAACCGTCCAGATGTGCGCGAATTCCGGCAAAGACGTTTTCAAACATCTCTGGCGTCAGGCGATAGGTCTGGGTGTTGTAGCGCGAACAGTGATAGCTATCAAACAATGTGATGCCATTTTCCATCTTATGTGACGCGCCATGGCCAAATTTCAGCGATGAAAGCTTAAGCCCGAAGGTGCGCAGCATGGCCTGATGGGCCACCTGACCAAGGCACAGGATGGCTGAGAGGTTCTTCATCGCGTCAAATTCGCTGATCAGGAAGGGATGGCAGGTATTGGCTTCTGGCCCGGTTGGCTTGTTTTCCGGCGGCACACATTTTACCGCATTGGTGATGCGGCAATCAAGCAGTTCCAGACCGTCATCGGGGCGTTTGTCATAAGTGCCCTTGGCGAAACCGAACTTTTTGAGCGTGTCATACAGAAGATCACCGGCATAATCGCCGGTAAACGGGCGGCCGGTGGCATTGGCGCCCTTAAGCCCCGGTGCCAGACCAACAATCAGAAGGCGCGCATCAAGCGGGCCGAAGGGGCGAACCGGACCGTTGTAAAATTCTGGAAATTTTTCCTGATTTTTACGCCGAAATTCAACCAGGCGCGGGCAAAGCTGACAATCGATATCGGGTTGCTGATGGGCGGTCATGGCAGGTTTGACTTTTTGCCGGTCACAGTGCGGGCTGTGAACGGTGGTGATCAGGGCAGGGTGATGGGCGACGCGGTAAGATGATCAATCGTAATCAAACTCGTCGAGGTCCGGGTGCTCCGGATGATCATCGATATCGGGATGGCCATCATCGCGGCGTTGCTGAACCTTGCGCGCGATGGTGCCTTCAAGTTCGGTAAGCTCGATAAAGTTATCGGCCTGACGGCGCAATTCATCGGCCACCATCGGCGGGTTGGATTTGACCGTCGAGACAACCGTGACGCGGACACCTTTGCGCTGGATGGCATCGACCAGGCGGCGGAAATCGCCGTCGCCCGAGAAAATGACAACATGATCAAGATGTTGCGCCATTTCCATGACGTCAATTGCCAACTCGATATCCATGTTGCCCTTGATCTTGCGGCGACCGGTGGCATCGGTGAATTCCTTGGTCGGTTTGGTGACCATGGTGTAGCCGTTATAATCAAGCCAATCGACCAGCGGGCGGATCGGGGAATATTCCTGATCCTCGATCAGGGCAGTGTAATAGAAGGCCCGGATCAGCTGACCTTTTTGGGAAAACAGCTCTAGAAGGCGTTTGTAATCAATATCAAAGCCAAGGGCGCGGGCGGCGGCATAAAGGTTCGAGCCGTCAATAAACAACCCGATGCGTTCCTGCGGGTAAAAAATCATCGTTAAATTCCTCAAACATCAAATTTAATTATCAGAGTTCCTAAAATCCGGAACTTTTAAAAACAGACCTTCAATCTTTACCGTGGCCTGCAGGACAAAGAAAGGTGAAAAATCGTGGACAGAGTATGATGGCTCCCTTAGATATGCCGTCTTTCCGAACTTGTTTCGCCCATCAGACATCGAACTGAAAGTCTTCTTCGTGCGCAAATCCTTACCGACAGACACCAGCATGATCGCGGATGACGCTATCCTGATTGCTTTCGGTGCAAATTTGCCTACCGAAGAATATGGTGCGCCCGCACAAACTTTGAAAGCCGCGCTCAGCCGTTTGGCTGAAAATGGCGATATTTCGATTGATCTGGTGTCATCGTTTTATGAAACCGCACCGGTGCCGATTTCCGATCAGCCCTGGTATGTGAACGGTGTTGCGCGGATTTCGACCGATCTGTCTGCGCATGATCTTTTGGCGCGGTTGCATGACGTCGAGGCCGAATTTGGTCGTGTCAGGCGGGAACGCAATGCCGCACGGGTGATTGATCTTGATCTGATTGCCTATGGCCGGGAACTGGTGCGCGAGGAGGGCGGTATTCAGGTGCCCCATCCCCGTATGTCCGAGCGCGCCTTTGTTTTGTTGCCGCTGCGCGATGTGGTGGCCGACTGGGTGCATCCGGTTCTGGCGTGTGATATCGAAGATCTGATTGCCGATCTTCCGGCCGATCAGCAGATTCGCAAACAGGCGGAAAGCTGAAAAAGCATACGAAAACCTGAGCGAAAGAGTGGTTTCGCTGTTGCAACACACGTGATCGGGCGCTATAAAGCTCGGTCTGGACACCCCAAAAGTATTTCTGGAGACATTTATGGCGCGCGTTACCGTCGAAGATTGCGTTGACAAGATTCCGAACCGCTTTGAGCTTGTAATGCTTGCAGCTCAGCGTGCACGCAACATTTCGGCCGGTGCAGAACTGACCATTGATCGTGACAACGACAAAAACCCGGTCGTTGCGCTGCGCGAAATCGCCGAAGTAAAGGTTGATTTCGACGATCTGCGCAATGGCATGGTCCAGGGTCTGCAGCGGCATGTTGAAACCGACGAGCCGGAAGAAGCCGAAGACGATTTCGGTCCGAAACTGGTTGCCGAAGCAGTCGAAGACGCATCCGTTGGCGTTGTTGCTCCGTCGGAAGAAGAATAAGGTCAGACTGGTTTTGATCTGAGCCTTTCCAAAAGAAGAGCCACGGTGTTTATCTTCCGTGGCTTTTTTTTGTCCAGATCGTACTATCTTAAGAATAGGGAACGCAGACTGTTCCCATTGGATAATTGCGGAGACGCCCCTGAATGATGCGCCAATACGAACTTGTTGAACGGGTTAAGGCATATGACCCCGATGCGTGTGAAACCACGCTGAACCGGGCCTATGTCTATGCAACCCAGAAACATGGTTCGCAAAAACGCGCATCCGGTGACCCGTATTTTTCCCATCCGATCGAAGTCGCAGGCATTCTGACGAACTACAAGCTTGATTGCGACACGATCATTACAGCCCTTCTGCACGATACCATCGAAGATACCGATGCGACCCCTGAAGAGATCACCAAGCTTTTCGGGTCCAACATCATGAAGCTGGTCGATGGTGTGACCAAGCTGACCCAGATCGAGCTTAAATCCGCAGACTCCAAGCAGGCGGAGAACTTCCGCAAGCTGCTTTTGGCGATGTCCGAAGATATTCGCGTTCTGCTGGTCAAGCTGGCTGACCGTCTGCATAACATGCGGACCCTGCATTATATTTCCAAACCGGAAAAACGGGTGCGGATTGCGGCCGAAACGCTTGAGATTTATGCCCCGCTTGCCGAGCGTATCGGTATGCATGACATCAAGGAAGAGCTTGAAGACCTTGCCTTCCAGCATATTAACCCCGAAGCACGTGACTCTATTCTGGCGCGTCTCGAGTTCCTGCGCGAGAAGGACGACAATGTCGTCAGCCGGATTGTGTCGGAACTGCAAGACGTCGTATCGCGTCAGGGGCTGAAGGTCGATATTTACGGGCGTGAAAAGCGGCCCTATTCGATCTGGAAGAAGATGCAGCGCAAAAACATCACCTTTGGTGAGCTCTCTGACATCATGGCGTTTCGCGTTCTGGTCGGTGAAATGCCGGAATGCTACGAGGTGCTTGGCTATCTGCACGCCAATTACAAAGTCGTGCCGGGTCGGTTCAAGGATTATATCTCGACCCCGAAACCCAACGGATACCGTTCGATCCATACCACCGTGTTGGGCCCGGAAAACCACCGGATCGAGGTACAGATCCGCACCCGCCAGATGCACGAGGTCAATGAAAACGGTGTGGCCGCACATTGGGCCTATAAACAGGAAGAACCGAGCGGCCAGCAGAAGGAAGGCGTTCAATATCGCTGGCTGCGTGACCTTCTTGATATTCTTGATCACGCGTCTGAGCCCGAAGAATTCCTTGAACATACCAAGCTTGCGATGTTCCAGGATCAGGTGTTCTGCTTTAGCCCGAAGGGCGATGTGATTGCGCTTCCGGCGCGTGCGACCCCGGTTGATTTCGCCTATATGATCCATACCCATATCGGGGACACCTGTGTCGGGGCGAAGGTCAATGGCGCGATGGTGCCGCTGCGCACCGTTCTGAATAACGGTGATCAGGTCGAGATCGTTACCTCCAAGGCACAAACGCCGAATCCGACTTGGGAGCGGTTTGTTGTTTCCGGCAAGGCGCGTGCGCGAATTCGCCGTTTCATCCGCCAGCAGCAGGAAGACCAGTATAAGGACCTTGGCAAGGCAATCTTGCAAAAGGCGTTCCGTCAGGAAGGCTATGACTATTCCGACAAGGCGCTTGAAGGGGTTCTTAAAATCTTCAAGCAGCCCTCGGTCGAGGCGCTTTTGACGCTTGTGGGTGCTGGGCATCATACCGGGCGTGAAGTTGTTCATGCCGTCTTCCCGGGCACCAAGGACAAGGAAACAGCGCGCAAGGTCGTGCCGCTAGATAAAGTCCGGGCGCGCAAGCACGAGCACGCCATCCCGATCAAGGGCCTTATTCCGGGCATGGCCGTGCATTATGCCGGCTGTTGCCATCCGCTGCCCGGCGACCGGATTGTCGGGATTGTTACAACCGGCAAGGGCGTGACAATCCATACGATTGACTGCGATACGCTGGAAACTTTCACCGAGCAGCCGGAACGCTGGCTTGATGTCGGTTGGGACAACGAGGGCGAGCCGGAACACTTCATCGGCCGTCTTGGTTTGACCGTTGGGCACGAGCAGGGGGCGCTGAGTTCGATCACCAGCGTGATTGCCAAGAACCATGGCAATATCACCAATCTGCGTTTTACCAATCGTACGACCGACTTCTTCGAGATGCTGATCGATATTGATGTTGTCGATGTCAAACATCTGACCAACATCATTGCCGCTCTGCGTGCGACCCCGGTCGTCAATGCGGTTGAACGGGCACGCGGCTAAGGGTGGACTTGAGCGCGGACTGTAAACGCCTTCACCTTTTAGGTTAATTTGGCGCAAAACCCTTGCCATTCGCGCGGTCAGCACTTACCCATATGCTTCAAGAATTTATAGCGTTTCCTGATTTGATCCAGAACTGACCCCGCATGTTTCGGCGCCGCATCAAACCTTCTTCCTTCCAGCGTGTACGCAACGTGGTTTGGCCACGGGGTGGCTGGCGCCGCTCGTCGCAATATTTTGCCCATCGGGTCGCACGTTTGCCGGGATCGCCCTATAGCATCGCATCAGGCTTTGCCATCGGGGCGGCGGTTTCGTTTTCGCCGTTTATCGGGTTCCACTTTGTCATTTCAACCCTGCTGAGCTTGCTGACGCGCAGTAATGTTGTTGCCTCCCTTTTGGGGACGGTGGTGGGCAATCCCTGGACATTTCCGTTTATCTGGCTGTGGCTTTATACCTGTGGCAACTGGATCCTTGGCGCGCATTCAAGCAGTTCTACGGTCCATTTCGATATGGCCGTGCTGTGGGAATTCGTCGTGCTTGGCCTGAATTACGTAGGCGGCGGGCTGATCTTCGGCAATTGGGATGTTGCGGATCACGAGGCGCTTGCCCAGCTTTGGGCCAGTATTGTGGATATCATCTGGCCGATGGTGGTGGGCTGTATCCCGACAACCATCGTCGTCTGGATGCTGTTTTACTTCCCGATCAAACGCGCAGTGGTGATTTATCGCCACAACCGCATCTTGCGTCGGATGAAAAAGACTGATCGCCATGGTCTGGGCCCGATGCTCGAACATGCCAAGGAAAAGATAGGGGCCGCTGCCAAGCACGCCACCAAAAAGCAGGATGAAACATCATGAGTTCGAAGCTCCGTCTCGGGGTCAATATTGACCATGTTGCGACCATTCGAAACGCGCGCGGCGGGGATATGCCCGATCCGGTGCGCGCCGCCGCCCTTGCCAAGGCCGCTGGTGCCGATGGTATTACCGCCCATTTGCGCGAAGATCGCCGCCATATCCGTGACGCAGACATGAAAAGGCTGCGCGAAGAGGTTGATCTGCCATTGAATTTCGAGATGGCAGCAACCGATGAGATGCTGTCGATCGCGCTTGAGACCAAGCCGCATGCGGTCTGCCTTGTGCCGGAAAAACGTGAAGAACGCACGACTGAGGGCGGGCTTGATGTTGCTGGTGGTCATAATCACTTGAAGCCCTTTGTGTCCGAGCTGGTTGAGGCGGGTATTCGTGTCTCGCTGTTTATCGAAGCATCCGAAGCACAGCTTGATGCCGCCAAAAGCCTTGGCGCGCCGGTGGTGGAAATCCATACCGGGGCCTATTGCGACGCTGAGACCGCCGAGGAACGCGCGCGCGAACTGGACCGTATTCGCCATGCCGTGCAATATGGGGCAGGGATCGGGCTTGAAGTGCATGCCGGACATGGTTTGAACTTTGAAACCGTCCAGCCGATTGCTGTCATGCCCGAGATTGCCGAGCTTAACATTGGTCATTTTCTGATCGGCGAGGCGGTGTTTGTCGGCCTGGAAGCGTCGATCGCGGAAATGCGCCGTTTGATGGATGAAGCACGCACGCAAGCAGGTTATGCGTAAATGATCATTGGGATTGGCACGGATTTATGCGATATCCGTCGGATAGAAGCGACACTTGAACGCCATGGTGAGCGTTTTATGAAGCGCGTCTATACCGATATTGAGATCGCGCGTGCCACACGCAAGCCACATCGTACCGCGTCTTCGTTGGCCATGGCATTTGCCGCCAAGGAGGCCTGTTCGAAGGCGCTGGGGACCGGATTTCGCCGCGGTGTTTATCACAACACCATGGGTGTGGTACATCAGCCCAGCGGCAAGCCGGACATGGTGTTGATAGACGGCGCGCTGGAAAGACTTAAAGAATTGACCCCGGACGGGAAAACTGCCTCTGTGTATGTGACCCTGACGGACGAATATCCGCTGGCCAATGCGGTCGTGGTGATTTCGGCAGATTGACAAAAAAATTGATTGGTTGAACACGGAATGGAAAAGCTTGTGCATAAAAAGAAAACGGGTGGTTTGCTCGACACCTTGAAAACCGTTTTCTGGGCCATTGTCATTGCACTTATGGTTCGGACCTTTGCTTTTGAGCCGTTCAATATTCCGTCAGGTTCAATGATCCCGACCTTGCTTGTGGGCGATTATCTGTTTGTGTCGAAATTCTCGTATGGATATTCGAAACACAGCATGCCGTTCAGCCTGCCGATCATTCCGGGCCGCGTATTTGAAAGCGAGCCGGAGCGCGGTGATGTTGTGGTCTTCAAACTGCCGTCAGATACATCGCAGGATTACATCAAACGTGTGATCGGCCTGCCGGGTGATACGGTCCAAGTCAAGGAAGGTCGTCTTTACATCAACAACAAGATGACGGAGCGCGAACGCATCGAGGATTACATCCTGACCGATGGTGGCGGGCGTTCAGCAGCCGTGCCGCAATATATCGAAACACTACCGAATGGTCGCGTACACCGCATCCTGGAGATGTTTGGCGATCAGGGGCCGAGTGACAATACCGAGGCCTTTACTGTGCCCGAAGGTCATTTCTTCATGATGGGGGATAACCGGGATAATTCCGCCGATAGCCGTGCCTTCCCGTCGCGGTTCCGCTTTGTGCCGATTGAAAACCTCGTTGGGCGTGCAGAATTCCTGTTCTATTCAAAGGACAGCTCCCAGCCGGTATATGACCTTGGCAGCATCCGATTTGATCGCCTGTTTCAGGGGGTTAACTGATGAGCGACGGCTTGCCGGTGATCGCCGAGATTGATCACGGTTTTTCCGACCCGGACCTTCTGCGTGTGGCGCTGACCCATCGCAGTGCGGCCAAGGGCAAGGATATGCTGAGCGGCGGCAACGAGCGCCTTGAGTTCCTTGGCGACCGGGTGCTGGGGCTTGTCGTGGCCGAAATGCTTTACACCCGTTTCGGGCGTGAACGCGAAGGGGCGATGGCCAAGCGGTTTGTCGCACTTGTTCGCCGCGAGACCCTTGCGCGTGTGGCCGAACAGATCAAATTGGGTGAACACATTCAGATGGCCAAGGGCGAACGTGCCGCAGGTGCGGACACCAACCCGGCGATTTTATCTGATTGCATGGAGGCGGTGATTGCCGCACTCTATCTGGATGGCGGGCTTGAGCCGGCACGGCGGTTTATTGAAAAGCTGTGGACGCCGCTTCTTGATGAAGCCAACAAGCCGCCACAGGATGCCAAGACGCAGCTTCAGGAATGGCTGCAAGGGCGGGGCAAGCCGCTGCCGAAATATGAGATGGTCGGGCGTGAAGGCCCGGCCCACGCGCCGGTATTTACCATCGAACTGACCACCGGAGACGGTGAACGTGTCAGTGCGGAAGGCAAATCGAAACGCGAGGCGGAGCAACTCGCCGCCAAATTGATGTTGGAAAAACTTAGTGATGAATGAGGTTCCCGAACCGGTGGCCGAAGACAGATTACCTTATCAGCAACGTTGCGGCTTTGTGGCCCTCGTTGGTGCACCGAATGCTGGCAAATCAACGCTTTTGAACCAGCTGGTCGGCACGAAAGTGTCGATTGTCTCGCCAAAGGTCCAGACGACCCGTACCCGCGTACGTGGCATCGTCATGACCGAAGATGCGCAGATTGTTTTCATTGATACCCCGGGTATTTTCGCCCCCAAACGCCGTCTTGACCGCGCAATGGTCAAGGCCGCCTGGAATGGTGCGGATGATGCGGATCTTGTTGTTCTGGTGATTGATGCCGGAAGTGGTGTCACCGATGAAGATCTTGCCATCATCAATCAGCTTAAAGATCAGAACCGCAAGGCTATTCTGGCACTGAACAAGGTCGACAAGGTTTCCGACAAGGAAAAGCTTCTGCGCCTGTCGCAAGACCTGTTTGCGCATGATGTCTTTACCGATGTTTTCATGATTTCGGCCAAAAAGGGTGCCGGGACGCAGGATCTGGTGAACTTCCTTGCCGCGAAGATGCCCGATGGCCCATGGATGTTCCCGGAAGACGATGTTTCGGACATGCCGTTGCGACTGCTTGCTGCCGAAATCACCCGTGAGAAGCTTTATTACCAGCTTCAGCAGGAGCTTCCCTATTCGGCAACGGTCGAGACGGAGCTTTGGGAAGAACGCAAGGACGGGTCGGTCAAGCTTGAGCAGACGATCTTTGTCGAGCGTGAAGGCCAGAAGGCGATCATTCTTGGCAAAGGTGGTAAACGTATCAAGGCGTTGGGCAGTGATGCGCGCAAGGAACTTGAAGCCATTTTCGAGCGCCGTGTGCATCTGTTCCTGTTTGTGAAGGTACGCGAGAACTGGGGTGATGATCCCAATCGCTTTGCCATGTGGGGCCTTGATCACAACGCGTAAGCGTGTGATTGGCCGCATATCGACTGACCATAACGTGCCGGGTAGGTAATGGAAATCGGATCCGTCTGGGGAATTGTCATGATCGTTGTCGGCGCTGCTGCCGCAATGATTGTCGCGCGTGTTGCCAGACGGCCTTTTCGTAACCGCAGTTCCAGCACGTCCGTGCAACGTGAAAAATCGTTCCTGCACAAACCGCTCAATCTGGTTGCGCTATTGGTCGCAATTGCCGTTTTCGTGCTGGGCCTGTTCTGGCGCATGACGGGTGGAGGCCCCGGCTAATGAGAAATAATTCGAAAGACCCGCTAACAGACGCCATCGACGAGATCCCGAACCGTCCGATCCTGCGCAAGGTGGTGTTTGGGCTTGCCCTGTTCAGTTTGGCGTCGTGCCTGCTTGGGTTCTTTTTTCTTGTTACCCGCTTGATCGTGCCCAGCGGATTTTTCTAATGGATTGGCGGGACGACGGCATCGTTCTTTCAACGCGTAAACTGGGCGAAAACTCAGTCCGTCTTTCCGTCCTGACCCGCGATTATGGCCGCCATGCCGGTCTGGTGCGCGGTGCGACCAGCAAATCCATGCGCGGGACGCTTGAGCCCGGAAATGAAATCAGGGTGGGGTGGTCCGCCCGTCTGGCCGAACATCTGGGCCAGTTTCGCTGTGAGCTGACCGGCGCACATGCCGCAGACCTTTTATTGCAAGCCGGGCCGTTAATGGCGATGAGTTCGGCTTGCGCCATGCTTGATGCGACCTTGCCGGAACGCGAAGCTCATCCGGATCTTTATCGCGGCACCGTTGCGCTGATGAGCGCCCTTAAATCCGAGCAGTGGCTCCCTGCCTATATCCGCTGGGAAGTCGGGCTGCTCGAAGAGCTTGGTTATGGCCTTGCGCTCGATCGGTGTGCCGCAACAGATGAAACCGAAAACCTTGCCTATGTATCGCCCAAAAGCGGCCGTGCCGTGGGGGAGGCATCCGGGAATGCCTATCGGGATCGATTGTTGCCATTGCCGGCCTTTCTGGCAGGCGGGCACGCGGCATCTTCGCGTCGGGAAATGTCGCTCGGGGAGCAGTTTCGTGATGGCTTGAAGCTGACCGGGTTTTTCATTCACCGCGATATTTTCGAGGCAAAAGGCATCAAACCCGTGGCGGCGCGTGATCGGCTTGTCAGTTATGTTTGGCGCACAGATCTTGGCGAAGAAAAATAAATTCGGCAATTTGTGCGCCATATGTTGACCAAGCCCATGCCCGGCGTAGTATGTTGCCAATAACGTAAGGTGTTCGGTTTCGAACGCACTTGCACATGTCCATTTTGACAAGCAACAAGAAAAATCGTTCATGAGCACCAAGACTTCCGATCCGGCCGGTTCCGGACAAATCAGGGAAACCCGCCTTGCCGACGCGCTGAGCGAACGTTATCTCGCTTATGCGATGTCGACGATCATGTCGCGTTCCCTGCCTGATGTGCGTGATGGTCTCAAGCCTGTGCATCGCCGTCTTCTTTACGCCATGCGTCAGCTTAAACTGAACCCGGAGCAGGGGTTCAAGAAATGCGCGCGTGTTGTTGGTGACGTGATCGGTAAATATCACCCGCATGGTGATCAGTCGGTCTATGACGCGCTGGTCCGTCTGGCCCAGGATTTCGCGGTGCGTTATCCGCTGGTCGATGGGCAGGGGAACTTCGGGAACATCGATGGCGATAACGCCGCTGCGATGCGTTACACCGAAGCCCGGATGACTGCGATCGCCGCCGCCCTGATGGACGGCCTTGACGAGGATGCGGTTGATTTCCGCCCGACCTATGATGGTGAGGAACAGGAACCGGTTGTCATGCCGGCAGCCTTCCCGAACCTTCTGGCCAATGGTGCGGCGGGCATCGCCGTGGGTATGGCGACCAACATTCCGCCCCATAACGTTGGCGAATTATGCGCCGGTCTGATCAAGCTGATTGATGATCCGGAAACCTCGATTGCGCAGCTTGCGCGTTGTGTCCCGGGGCCGGATTTCCCGACCGGTGGCGTTCTGGTCGAGCCGCGCGAAAACATTCTTGAAGCCTATGCCACGGGGCGCGGATCGTTCCGCCTTAGGGCAAAATGGGAAGTCGAGAAACTGAGCCACGGTCTGTATCAGGTCGTGATCACGGAAATTCCCTATCAGGTTCAGAAAGCCAAGCTGGTTGAACGTATCGCCGATCTGATGGTGGCAAAGAAATTGCCGCTTCTGAACGATGTGCGTGATGAATCGACCGATGTGATCCGTCTGGTTCTGGAGCCGCGTACGCGTGCGGTTGAGCCGGAACACCTGATGGAAATGCTGTTCAAGAATACCGAACTGGAAATCCGGTTTGGCTTGAACATGAACGTTCTGGATGCGGATAACACGCCGCGGGTGATGAACCTGCGTGAAGTGCTGCGCGCCTTCCTTGCGCACCGTCAGGACGTTTTGATCCGTCGTTCCAACCATCGCCTGGCCAAGATCAATCATCGTCTTGAAGTGTTGGAAGGCTATCTTGTTGCCTATCTCAACCTTGATGAAGTGATCCGGATCATCCGTTATGAGGATGAGCCGAAGAACGCATTGATGAAGGCCTTTGATCTTACCGAAGTTCAGGCCGACGCGATCCTGAACATGCGTCTGCGGTCTTTGCGCAAGCTCGAAGAGATGGAAATCAAGAACGAGCACGCCAAACTGACCGAAGAAAAACAGGGTCTTGAAGCACTTCTTGCCAGCGAAAGCATGCGCTGGGAAAAAATCCGCGACGAGATTGAGGTGATGCGCGAGACCTTTGGCAAGAAAACCGCCATTGGCAAACGCCGTACCGAAATCGGTGATGCGCCGGAAGAAATTGAAGTGCCGCTGGAAGCGTTGATCGAACGCGAACCGATTACGGTCATCTGTTCGAAAATGGGCTGGGTACGTGCGCTTAAGGGCCATGTTGCCGACGTCAGCGACCTCAAGTTCAAGGATGGTGACGAGCATCGTTTTGCGCTGAAGGCCTTTACCACCGACAAGCTTCTGATCCTGTCGACGGCCGGGCGTTGTTACACCATGTCGTGTGACAAGCTGCCGGGCGGGCGTGGCCATGGTGAGCCGATCCGTCTTTCCATCGATCTGCCCCAGGAACATGACATCGTTTCGATGGTTGTTCACAAGGACGGGCGGAACCTGCTGGTGGCAAGTTCTGGTGGCCGTGGTTTCCAGGTGGCTGAAAAAGAAGTCGTCGCACAGACCAAGAACGGCAAACAGGTTCTTAATCTCGGTACCGGTGAAGTTGCCAAGATCTTCGAGCCGGTCGAAAACGATCATGTGGCGGTTTTGGGTGACAACCGCAAGCTTCTGATTTACCCGGTTTCCGAAATCCCGGAGATGACCCGTGGCCGTGGTGTGATCTTGCAGAAATATCGTCAGGGTGGCTTGTCTGACTTGATGCTGTTTAACCTTGAAGACGGTCTGAGCTGGACCATGGGTGGCAGTGAAGGTCGTACCCGTACCGTGACCGAACTTGCTGAATGGATCGGCAAACGTGCCGGAGCAGGGCGCCTGCCGCCGAACGGTTTCCCGCGGTCCAACAAGTTCGAATAACACGCGATACAAGACGTTTATGAAAGCCGGATGGTGCGATGCCATCCGGCTTTTTCTCTGCGTGAATGGCGAAAAATGATGCAGGACCGATCATTTGTTACATTTCCCGGCAGAAATGGCGGAAATTCGGTGCAAAAGATATAGCGTTTTAGGTGGTTAATATGTAACTTCCCACCCTGATAAGCAGGATGCCCGCAATTTTCCTGTGAGATTCAAAAAGGGCTTGGGAGTGAAAAGTGAGATTTCTCGGAAATTTCGTCCGCGTGATCGATGGTCTTAATGACTGGATTGGACGCGGCGTGGCCTGGCTGGTGATCCCGATGGTGGTGATCACGTTTTTGGTGGCCACATTGCGTTATGGTTTTGCGATTGGCTGGGTGTCGATGCAGGAAAGCTATATGTGGCTGTATGGCATCATGTTCATGGTCGGTGCCGGTTATACGCTGCTGCATGGTGGCCATGTCCGCGTTGACGTGTTCTATCGGCCGGCTTCGGCACGCTACAAGGCATGGGTTGATCTGTTTGGGTCCCTGTTCCTGCTGGCACCGGTCATCATCATGATGTTCATGTACAGTTACCCCTATGTTGCGACCAGTTGGGAGCGCATTGAGGGATCCCATCAAACCGGCGGGCTTCCGGGCCTGTTTTTATATAAGTCTGTGATTTTGGTCTTTTGTGTCCTGATGCTGCTTCAGGGGCTGTCGCTTGCGGCACGCAGCATTCTGGTCCTTGCAGGTCACAAAGAGTTTGAAATTCAAGAAGAAGAGCACGAGGGCGTCTGATGTCGGGGGAAATTCTTAGCCTGGTAATGTTCGCCGCTGCGTGCGGTGTGCTTCTTCTCGGTTTTCCTGTTGCCTTCTCGCTTGCGGGGACCGGTCTTGCATTTGCGCTTATCGGCAATTCGATGGGCGTTTTCGATATGCCGCTTTTGGGCTCCTTGCCGTCACGCTATTTCGGTGTGATGACCAACGAGCTTTATGTTGCGATCCCGCTGTTCGTGTTCATGGGCGTGATGCTCGAACGCGCCCGGATCGCTGAGAAGCTCCTGACCACCATGGGCATGCTGTTTGGCACCATGCGTGGCGGTCTTGGCATTTCGGTTGTGATTGTTGGCATGTTGCTGGCCGCATCGACCGGTATTGTCGGTGCGACGGTTGTGACCATGGGTTTGCTCAGCCTGCCGGCGATGCAGAAAGCCGGGTATGATCCGAAACTTTCGACCGGTGTGATCTGCGCATCCGGTACGCTTGGTCAGATCATTCCACCGTCCATCGTTCTGGTTCTGCTGGGTGATATCCTTCAGGGGGCCTATGCCGAGGCGCAGCGTTCGCTTGGCAACTGGGCACCGGAACCGATTTCGGTGATGGATCTGTTTGCCGGTGCCTTTATCCCGGGTCTTATGCTGGTTGCGCTTTATATCGGCTGGATCATCATCAAATCACTGATCGATCCGAAGTCGGCCCCGGCACTGGTGGAAGGCAAACGCCCTGAAGGTCTTTGGGGTGAAGTGCTGCGCGCCTTGCTGCCACCGGCATTGCTGATTGTTGCGGTTCTGGGCTCGATTCTGACCGGTATTGCGACCCCGACGGAATCGGCTGCATTTGGTTCGGTTGGTGCGACCATTCTGGCTGCGTTCTACAAGCGCCTTGATAAGCCGGTTCTGCGCCATGTGGTGCGCCAGACGGTTCAGGTCAGTGCGATGGTGTTTGTCATTCTGCTTGGTGCATCGGTATTCTCGCTGGTGTTCCGTGGCCTTGGTGGTGATCACCTGGTCGAGGAACTGCTGCTCAACCTTCCGGGTGGTGTGTTCAGTGCGATGCTGGTCGTGATGTTGCTTATGTTCTTCATGGGCTTCTTCCTTGATTTCATCGAGATCGTCTTTGTCGTGATCCCGATCGTGGGTCCGATTCTGCTCAAGCTTGATATCGATCCGGTTTGGCTGGGTGTGATGATTGCAATCAACCTGCAGACCAGCTTCCTGACGCCGCCATTTGGCTTCGCGCTGTTCTATCTGCGCGGTGTGGCCCCTGCGGCAATCAGGACACTTGATATCTATCGCGGTATCATTCCGTTTGTGATCATTCAGATGCTGGGCCTGTGCCTTGTTGCGGCCTTCCCATGGCTGGCAACCTGGTTGCCGAGCATTCTGTTCTAGGAACGATAGCGACATATCTTCAAAGAAAAAGGCACCCAAGTCGGGTGCCTTTTTTATATCTGTTTTCCGCCCGATCAGCTTGGGACAGGGCAAACAAAAAGGGCTGGCAGATGCCAGCCCTTTGTCGTTTTCCGGTTTCGGAGAACTTAGTATTTGAACGGCAGGACACGTGCCTGTGCGAATGCTGATTCCGAGAATTTCGACCATGCGATCGACTGGGTACGGAAGGCAATCAGGCTTTCGAAGACTTCCTGAGACAGCGGGTTCGACGCAACGAGGTCACGCAGAACTTCACCGGACAGTTTGCCAAGGTTGGTGAGAATGTCGTCAGAGAACGGACGAACATCAACGCCGTGCTTGTTACGCAGGGTATCAAGTGCCTGAACGTTACGGGCGGTGAATTCGGACAGAACCATCTGGTTAACGGCACGGTTTGCCTGCTCGACGATGGCTTTCAGATCATCCGGGAGTGCGTTCCATGCATCCAGGTTGATGAAGTTGTCGAGAACGGTCGCCGGCTCGTGCCAGCCCGGGTAGTAGTAGTATTTCGCCGATTTATAGAGGCCAAATGCAAGGTCGTTATACGGACCAACCCACTCGGTCGCGTCGATCGCGCCCGACTGAAGGGCCGGCGGAATTTCGCCACCCGGAAGGTTCACAACGTTAGCACCTGCGGCTTTGACAACTTCGCCACCAAGGCCCGGAATACGCATTTTCAGACCTTTATAGTCATCAATGGTGTTCATTTCCTTGTTGAACCAGCCGCCCATCTGCGTGCCGGTGTTGCCCGACGGGAAGAACTTACAGTTCAGTTCTGCATAGACCTTGTCTGCCAGTTCCTGACCGCCACCCCACTGGAACCATGCATTCTGTTCCTGGGCGTTCAGACCGAACGGCATTGCGGCGATATACTGGGTCGCATCAACCTTGCCTTTCCAGTAGTAAGGCGCGCCGTGGCCCATTTCGACCGTGCCGCTGCCGACAGCGTCGATGGCTTCGAATGCCGGAACGATTTCACCCGCGCCGAACACGGTCACTTTTAGACGACCTTCGGATGCCTTGGTGATGTATTCGGCAAGAAGGTTCGCACCGGTGCCAAGGCCCGGAAAGTTTTTCGGCCAGGTGGTGACAAGGCGCCACTCACGGACGTCCTGGGCAATTGCCGGTTTGGCGAAAGTTGACGCGGCAGCAGCAGTCGCACCTGCTACGGCGGCGCCGGAAAGAAATTGACGACGTTTCATTGGTTACAACCTCCCAAAGATGCAAGCTCATGATTTATCAGTAAAAGCCGGTCTTATCGGCTATGAACCGCAGCTTATATGCGTCTTTGCGGGCAGGCAACCAAGGATCGAGTTGTCGTATCGTACTTTAGTCTAATTGGGGAAAGTGGTTCAGGCAATTGGTGCAGAGCGCAAGCCCAAAAAGCTTATTCGGAGTCTTCCATTGCGACCCACTGGCCGTCTCTAAATCCTTCAAGAGGCTGGAAGCGCATTTTATAAGACATTTTGCGACACTCATCGATCCAGTAACCCAGATAGATATGGGGAAGTGACAGCATTCTGGCTTCGTCGATCAGATCAAGAATGATGTATGTGCCCAGTCCCCGGCGGTCTTCGGCAGGATCAAAGAAACTGTACACCGCTGACAGGCCGTCAGCCAGAATATCGACCAGTGCGACGGCAATCAGGCTGTCATCCGCACGACGATATTCAAAGATCGAGGTTTCCACCGTGCTGTCTTCGATCATTGCACGGTAATCACGGGCATCCATGCGCGCCATGTCACCATTGCCGTGGCGGGCATCCTGATAGGTGCTGAAAAGCTGATACTGTTCCTGTGTCGCGGTTGGCGGCATCACGCTGCGGACAAGGTCGCTGTTCTTGTTCTTGATGCGGCGAAACGATCGGCCGGGATTGAACCCTTCACAACAGACACGTACCGGAATACAGGCATTGCAGTCGCTGCAGGCGGGCAAATAGGCGATGGAATGACTGCGACGGAAGCCGGCACGCGATAACAGGTCATGGACATTGTTGGCTTCTGGTCCGCGCAACTCGGTAACCAACTTACGCTCGAACCGGCCGGGCAAGTAGGGGCACGGCATTGGTGCGGTCATGAAATAATGCTGGGTCAGGCGCCGCTGATTAACTGTCATTTGGTCCGATCAGTCCCGGTCACATCAAGAAGAACTACCTTATGAGATTAGGTTCGATTTATGACAGTTTAAAGGCCTGACAGGCAAAAGGGCACTGAATTCTCATCCAGTGCCCGAAATCACTGTTGCGAAGGGACCGAGAAGGTCGGGCGGCGCTGGTTTTCATCTTGTGCCGGTTGGGCTGGTGGCGCCGGGCTTTCACCTGCTGGTGCGGTCTGACCGTCACCGGTCAGCTCAGAGCGTTCACCGGTACCGCGCAGCAAGGTGATGCTGATACGACGGTTGCTTTCATTTTCAGGTGCATCGGGTAGAAGCGGGTCCGTATCCGACAGGCCGGCAACCTTGGCAAAGCGGGCCGTTTCAAGCCCCATGTCTTCAAGGGCGCGACGGGTTGCAAGCGCACGGTCAGCCGAAAGTTCCCAGTTGGAATAGCCATCCGTTCGGTTAAATGGCACAGCGTCAGTATGGCCTTCGATCGAGACATCCTGGGGCATATTTTCGATCACGTCAGCTACTTGCTGCAACAGAAGCCGGGTATGTTCGGCCATGGCAGCACTGCCGCTCGGGAACATGGCCGTTCCGTCTTCATCGAGGATCTGGATGCGCAGGCCTTCGTCGGTATTTTCAATACGGATGTTCTTTTCAAGGCCTTGAAGTTCCTCGTTGGCTTCGATTGCCTTGAGGAGTTCTTCCTGTGCCTCGTTTAATTCCTGTTCTTCCATCTGGGCAACCCGGATGGCTTCGCGTTGTTCGGGTGTTTCAACCGGCGGGATATCCATGCTGATGCTGGGATTGCCGAATTCAGAACGCATCGAGCCTTCTTCGGCAAGGCTGGTACCACCCAGCAAGCCACCAGAACCCGACGCATTTTGCGAGATTGTTTCCGGCGTGAAATACATCGATACGCCTTGCAACTGTTCCTCAGTCGCGCTTGAAAGCAGCCACAGCAGCAGGAAGAACGCCATCATCGCCGTCACAAAGTCAGCATAGGCAACTTTCCACGCACCACCGTGATGCCCGTGCCCACCTTTCTTGATCTTTTTTATGACGATATCTGGCATGTGCTGCGGTGTCCCTTAAACGAACTCAGGTTCAGGCCGACGGCGCGTCTTGCAGCGCATCGTCGAGTTCCTTGAAGCTGGGCCGAAGATTATGCGGGAGTGTCTTGCGCGCGAATTCAACCGAGACTTGCGGGGCATATCCCTGCATATGGCCGATCAGCGCGGCTTTGATGCAGCCATAATATTTCCCGTCCATATCAACAGTGTTTTTGATGATGGATGCGGTCGGGCCAACAAAGCCATAGGCGCCCAGAATACCAAGGAAGGTGCCGACAAGGGCGGCTGCAATCAGGCCACCGAGAATTTCAGGCGGCTCGGTAACTGAGCTCATGGTGACAATCACACCAAGAACCGCGGCAACAATGCCAAGTGCCGGGAGGCCGTCACCGGCAGTCTGAACCGCAGCTGCGACGGCATGTTCTTCTTCATGGTGGGTTTCAAGTTCCTGATCCATGACCGCTTCAAGCTCATAGGAGTTGGTTGTGCCAAGGGTCAGCAGTCGAAGATAATCGCACATGAATTCCATCGCATGATGATCTTTCATCAGCGTCGGGAAATTGGAAAACAGGGCCGAACTTTCCGGGTTCTCCACGTGGCTTTCAAGTGCGAGGTCGCCTTTGGATTTTGCCAGACGGAAGACCGCGTACAGACAGATCAGGAGTTCCTGGTAAGCGGCTTTTTTCTTGGGGCCTTTCATGGCGCGCAGCGTGTATGTGAAGGATTTCTTCACAATGCCAAGCGGGTTCGCCGTCAGATAGGCGCCAAACGCTGCACCGAAAATGATCAGGACTTCAAGGGGTTGGACCAGAATTCCAAAGTCGCCATGCGGCAGATAACCGCCCAGAACAGAGCCGATTACGACAATATAGCCAATGATCAAGAACATTCTTTTTCTTCTCCGCTACCCCACGCCAGATTCCTGAACGATCATCCCCGTGTTCATTGAAACATCTGTCTTCTGCGGCAGTGCAGAACGCGTTTCTGGCATCTATATGCTCTTATTAAGTTTTAATCTTATTAACATCGCGTTTAAATTAGCGGCGAGTTAGGTTTGACAGGGCGATGATTAGACGCCATTTTCCCCAAGCCCTGCATGCGGGGCGCGTCAACCATCCGACTTCGTATACAAGAGAATTCTTAAATATGTCTTTCTCTCCGCGTGATTTTCGCGATTGCCTTGGTCAGTTCACAACCGGTGTGGCCGTTGTAACGACCCGTGCTGCCGACGGTGCAAAAGCAGGCATTACCATCAACAGCTTTGCCTCGGTATCGCTGGATCCGGCGCTGGTTTTGTTTTCGGTCGATCACCGTGCTGCGACGCACGCGCTGTTTACCGGCGAGGCGACGCGGTTTTGCATCAATATTCTGAGCCAGGACCAGAAACAGGAATCCGAGGTGTTTTCAGCCCCCGGACAGGATGGCTGGGACAAGATCGCGTATGAGGATGACAGCCTTGGCATGCCGCGCCTGACCGGCAGCGTTGCCGCGTTCACCTGCGAGCGCCATGCATTGCACGAAGGTGGTGATCACAGCATCATCGTGGGTCATGTGCGCGAACTGGTGATGGGGGAAACGGGCGCGCCGCTGCTGTATTACGGTGGCCGGTATCGCGCCTTGGGCGACTGAGTGCGCCTTTAAGGCCGTGCTTAAAGAAATAAAAGGGCCGCGGTGGAATGCCAGCGGCCCTTTTTGTTTGCGAGTTTGTTTGCGTAATGTTTCTCAGTCGAGTGACGTATTGCCGAGCAACCGGCCCCCAAAGCCTTCCTTGATCAGGCGGTCAATCACGTCCTGACCATGCTGGGTGTCGCGAACTTCAAGAACCATATCAACATCGGTCTGCTTGGCCGGAACATCATAGAAGTGACGCTGGTGGTAAACTTCTATGATATTGGCATCTTCTTCGCCAATCAGCGCGCTGATGGTCGACAATGCACCCGGGACATCGGGGATCTCGATCCGCACGCGCACAAGACGCCCTTCGCGCGCCATGCCGCGCATCAGAACCTGGGCCAGCAGGCGGGTGTCGATATTGCCACCACTGATAACCAGGCAGACTTTCTTGCCCTTGAAACGCTCAGGGTGATCGAGCAGGGCGGCAAGCGGGGCAGCACCCGCACCTTCGACAACGCTTTTCTCGATCTCGATCAGCATCTGGATGGAACGTTCGATCGAGCTTTCCTCGACCAGAACGACGTCATCAAGCTTTTCCTTGCAGATATGAAGCGTGAGGCCGCCGGGCTGCTTGACCGCGATGCCCTCCGCAATGGTCACACCGCCGCCGGTGAAATCTTCGCCGCGCATCCCTTCATACATGCAAGGGTACAGCTTGGTTTCAACGCCAACCACCTCGATGTCGGGTCGGCGGGATTTGATTGCGGTCACGATACCCGATGCCAGGCCACCGCCACCAACCGGTACAACAATGGTGTCGATATCATTGGTTTCATTAAGGATTTCGAGCCCGACGGTCCCTTGGCCAGCAATGATATGCGGGTCATCAAACGGGTGCACAAATGTCAGACCGCGTTCCTGCTGAATGCGACCGGCGGCCTCAAGGCTTTCGGCAAAGACATTGCCGGTCAGAACGACTTCAGCACCGTGCGAGCGTGTATGATGCACCTTGGTGTAGGGGGTGTTTTTGGGCATCACGATGGTGGCGGGAATACCAAGACGCTTGGCGTTATAGGCGACACCTTGCGCGTGGTTTCCTGCCGAAACGGCGATGACGCCTTTTTCGCGTTCTTCGGGTGTCAGGCTTGCCAGTTTGACGTAGGCGCCGCGTTCCTTGAAGGAGGCGGTATATTGCTGGTTTTCAAGTTTAAGATAAACTTCTGCCTGGCAAATGTTTGACAGCGTTAAAGATTTTACCAGCGGTGTTTTCGCGACAATGCCTTCAAGAAAGCCCGATGCGCGAACGATATCGTGATAGGAAACAGTCATAATTTCCATGCTCCTGCGGCCACCATCTTTATGGTGAGGTGGCAATATTATCATGTGTTGGGTGAAAAACGGTAATCAACCGGACCTGTCATCCGCAGATGACAGGGATCACATTCGCAGGTCGGAAATACCCATAATCATGGCGATCACACCGGCACGAAGCGTCGGGCGGGAGTGTGATGCGAAGATGTCAGTAGCTGCAGACATAGCCATGTACTTTCCGGGTTTGGATGTGTTTAACAAAAGCACCTTTGCGGATTGCGGGGGCAAGGTCAAGTACGCGAAAAGAAAAACCGGGTTGCGTTATGTGCAACCCGGTTTCTTGATGTTTGGCGTGTCTGACGCGCGACCTGTTATTCCATGTTCAGGATAACGGTCTTCTTGTAGGTGAAGTGTTCAAGCATGCTTTCAAGCGATGCTTCCTTGCCAAGGCCCGAAAGCTTGATACCGCCATAAGACAGGTTCGGCTGAACAACCAGGTTCTGGTTAACCTGAACAAAACCGGCTTCAAGGCGCTTGGTCGCGACAAGGGCGGTTTTAAGATCGGTCGTCCAGACGGTTGCAGCCAGACCGAAGTCGCTGTCATTGGCAAGTTCAAGCGCTTCTTCAAAGGTTTTGAACTTGAAGACGCAGGCAACCGGGCCAAAGATTTCTTCGCGGGCCACACGGGCATCCGGATCAACATCGGTGAAGATTACCGGGCGGACAAACAGGCCGTCGGAAAGGGCACTGTCGGTGGGAAGGGCGCTGAGTTCGTTCTTGGTCGCACCTTCTTTCTCGCCGGTTTCGATATAACCGCATACCTTGTCGAACTGTTTGCGGTTAATGATCGTGCCGATGTCGGTTTCTTCATCAAGCGGGTCCCCCATTTTAAGGGTGTTGACCTTATCAATCAGGCGTTTGACGAATTCATCATGCAGGCTTTCATGCACCAGCATGCGTGAGGCCGCCGTGCAGCTCTGTCCCTGACGGGTGAAGCGCATACCGCCAATCGCACCGGCGATGGCCTTATCAAGATTGGCATCATCCATGACGATCATTGGCGACTTGCCACCGAGTTCGAGGGTGACCGGAATAAGCTTTTCAGCAGCGGCGCGATACACGGTCCGGCCGGTTTCAACCGACCCGGTGAAGGAAACCTTTTTGACGTCCTTGTGTTCGACCAGCGGGCCACCGCAAGACGGGCCAAAGCCAGACAGGATGTTGAATACGCCAGCCGGCAAAACTTCCTGCATGATCTGGCACACGCGCAGAACAGCAAGCGGGGTGTCTTCGGCGGATTTGACAACGACCGCGTTACCGGCAACCAGTGCCGGGGCAACCTTGATCGCCATCAGCATCATCGGCACGTTCCAAGGAATGATCGCACCAACAACGCCGACAGCCTCACGCGTGGTCAGGGTCATCATGTTCGGGTTGAACGGAACGGTTTCGCCCTTGAGCTCGGACGCGAGACCACCAAAGAAGACGAACATGTCAGCCAGAACCGATGCCTCGACCCGGCTTTCGGTGCGCAGCGCCTTACCGGATTCAAGCGCGACCAGACGACCGAGTTCCTCGGAATGCGACATCAAAACGCGACCGCATTCAGACAAAAGCTTGCCGCGTTCACGTGCCGGGCGTTCTGCCCAATCCTTCTGCGCCTCTTTGGCGGCGGCGACGGCAAGTGCGACGTCGTCTGCGTCACCGTCGGCAGCCTGACCGATGACCTTACCGGTTGCCGGGTTGAGAACATCAAAGGTCTTGCCGTTTTTCGGGGCGACAAGCTTTCCGTTGATCAGATGATAGCCGGACAGTTCCTTGGCCAGTGCGGATGGATCAAGGATCGGATCGATGGGCATTTCAGGCTCCCTGTAGGTTGACGTGCGGGACCGCTCAAGCGCGTGGGGCGCACGATATTGGTTATTTGGTATTGGTTTACCAAATTATCGGCAGGGCGAAGCAATATCAAGCGCAATTCGTGCACGATTAGAACGATAGCAAATTCAAGGAACATGACAGGTGGGAAAAGGGCTGGTACGCTTAACGCGCTAAAAGGCCAGCCCGGCGGCGGTACGTGTCTGGGCGCCTGATATTCGTAAACGATGGAGTATATTGTGCCACGTCATTTCGATACGACGTTCGATGTTGTTAAGGAACTCAAACCTTCCTATCCGGTGTATTGCCTCAGACCCAATATTCTTCGAGAAACAGCGCAGCGCTTTGTCGAAATGTTCCCGGGAGACGTCCTTTATGCGGTGAAATGCAACCCGCATCCGGAGGTCATGCGATATCTTCACGAAGGCGGGGTGCGTCATTTTGATACCGCTTCGCCCGAGGAAATCTCTATCGTGCGTCGCCAGTTCCCGGGAATGAAGGCCTATTTCATGCATCCGGTCAAAAGCCGCGATGCCATCCGCAATGCCTATCGGATGTTCGGGATTGATCACTATGTGATCGACACCATCGAAGAACTAGAGAAAATCCGCGAAGAGACCGAGGGCGATACGAACCTGGTCATCCATGTGCGCCTGGCGACCCCGCCAGCCGGTGCGACCTATAACCTGTCGGCCAAGTTTGGCGCGCGTCCGATGGTGGCGGCCGAGCTTCTGAAAAAGGTTGATGAATACGGTTATCATGCCGGGCTGTGTTTCCATGTCGGGTCGCAATGCACGACGCCGACCGGTTACCGGATCGCGGTCGAGATTATCCGTCAGGTCGTCGATTTTTCCGGTGTGAAGGTCAAGCATATCGATGTCGGGGGTGGTTTCCCCGGTCAGTACATGAACCAGCGCGGGGCCAGCCTTGAAGAGTTCATGGATGAGATCAAGGATTGTATCCGTTGGCTTGATATGCCTGAGACGACCTATATGTGCGAACCGGGCAGGGCGCTGGTTTCCAGTGGTGTTTCGCTGATCACGCAGGTGCACTTACGCAAGGAAGATACGCTGTTCATCAATGACGGTGTTTACGGCAGTCTGTCGGAAACCGTGACGGGGCAGTTGCGGTATCCTGTCCGCCCGATGCGCATTGATGGTGATTTTGACGCCGAGGAGACGCTCGACTTCACGATCTATGGGCCGACCTGCGACAATATGGATGTCTTGCCGGCAACCGTGACGTTGCCTGCCGATATCCGCGAAGGCGACTGGATCGAGTTCGGTCATATCGGGGCCTATAGCAACGCGCTTGCCACCCATTTCAACGGGTTCCATCCCGAGGTGCAGGTAACGGTGGGTGAAGCTTTCCCGTATGTGGATGGTGAGTTCCCCCACGTTGCGATGGACTAGGGGCTTGATCCCAAAACCTGTGTGAACCACAGATAAAATCTATCATTGCGGTAAAAAGGTACTTGTTTACCTATAATGATTGGTTGCACTATGCTGCCCGCACAAAAGACCGGCAGGGAAACCTGCCGGTCAATTCTAAATTTTCGGGGAAGCAGTAAAGTGACCAACAGCCTATTCATGCGCATTCGTGACCGGTTTCCGGCAGACCTGTCTTCGGTTCTGATCGAGACGCCAGACGGCAAGACCTATAGCTATGGCGATGCCGATCATGCATCGGCCCGAATTGCGGGGCTTTTGACGTCGCTTGGTGCGAAGAAGGGCGACCGGGTTGCTGTTCAGGTCGATAAATCCCCCGAAGCACTGTTTCTTTATCTTGGCTGCATTCGTGCAGGGTTGGTTTATCTGCCGCTTAATACCGCCTATCAGGCGGGTGAGCTTGCCTATTTCATGGATAACGCATCCCCGATCATTTTCGTGTGCCAGCCCCATCGTGAAGATGAGGTCAAGGCGATCGCGAACGAACAGGGTGTATCGCACGTTCTGACACTGGGCATGGAAGCCGAGGGTAGCCTGATGGACGGGGCGGCATCGCAATCCACGGAGTTCGTCCCGGTTGCCTGCGAAGATGATGAGCTTGCGGCCATCCTTTACACATCTGGCACGACCGGCAAGCCCAAGGGGGCGATGATGACCCAGATGAACCTGTGGTCCAATGCCGCGACGCTTGAGAAGCTTTGGGGCTTTAAGGCGGGCGACACGCTTTTGCATGCCTTACCGATCTTCCATACCCACGGGCTGTTCATTGCGTGCCACTGCGTGATGCTGTCGGGGTCGAAGATGTTCTTCCTGCCGAAATTTGATCGCGACCAGGTTATGGCGCTTTTACCACGCAGCACCGTGATGATGGGCGTTCCGACCTTCTATGTGCGCCTGTTGTCGGGTGATGATTTCACCGCCGATGTGACATCAAACATGCGGCTGTTCATTTCCGGATCCGCACCGCTTCTGCCCGAAACCTTTACTGCCTTCAAGGAGCGCACGGGCAAGGCGCTGCTTGAACGTTACGGCATGACGGAAATGGGCATGGCAACGTCCAATCCGCTGGATGGCGAGCGCATTGTTCATACGGTCGGCCCGGCCTTGCCGGATGTCGAGGTGCGTGTATGTGATGAAGACGGTAATGTTTTGGGAGCGGATGAAATCGGCGTGCTTGATGCACGTGGGCCCAACGTGTTTGCCGGTTACTGGCAGATGCCCGAAAAAACCGCCGAGGAATTCCGCGATGACGGGTTCTTTATCACCGGTGATATCGCCAAGATCGATGCCAAGGGATATGTCCACATCGTCGGGCGTGCCAAGGATCTGGTGATTTCCGGCGGGTTTAACGTGTATCCGAAGGAAATCGAAACCCTGATCGACAAGATGGATGGGGTTGTTGAAAGTGCCGTGATCGGCGTTCAGCACCCCGACTTTGGCGAGGCGGTCGTTGCCGTGATCGTACCGGAAAAGAAGGGTGGCCTTAGCGAAGAGGGCGTGATTGCCGCGATTAAATCGGAACTCGCCAATTTCAAGGTGCCCAAGCGCGTGTTCTTTGTCGAGGAGCTGCCGCGCAATGCCATGGGCAAGGTGCAGAAGAATGTCCTGCGTGAAGAACACAAGGCGCTGTTTGCCAACTAGTGCAGCGCGCGTTTGTTCCGCGATCCTGAAATGCAGACAAAGAAAAAACCCCGACAGAAATTCTGTCGGGGTTTTCTCGTGGACGCTACGGTCGTGGCTTAGCGACCGAAAGCAACTCGGTGTGCTACATCGTCGATCATGTCGCGGTTCAGACCGATGTCTGCCAGTTCGCGCGGATCGAGTTTACGCAGCGCGCTCTGGGTCTGGTACTGAACGCGCAGAGCGCGGAGGAAAGCAAAAATCTTGGTTACGATCATTTCATCACCTATTTCAAACCGGCCGATTGTTCGGCGTCTAATTCAGTTAACCGGCATGTTCTCACCGAGATATTCCGAAGCGGAATAGTTAGCTGGTTTGACGTGTCGGTTTGCATGGGATGTATCGAATGATCAACTGCCTGGTGGCGCATTCATCAGTCGATACGTCCTAGTTCATTTCGTGAGGGCAATCTACGGGTGAATACGCAGATAATCCAATGCGTTTTTTGCATGCCAGCGGCTTGAAAAGTGCAAAAATCGCTGAAATCTCTCGTTAACCTGTCTAATGTGCGCATATCTGCGGCGTGTAGTACTTTTCAGAGCCATGCGCATGGTGCATGGATAATTGGGTCGTGTGAAGTGTTCCGGTTGATTATCCGTGTTTGAGCGGCTGCGAATAATTTTACGTGTAATTAAAGCGCTAATCGGTTTGAATACGCCGGAAATTGAATGACGTGCTGTTTGAGTGGGAGAAACGACGATGAGTGCCAATCGGTTGCAACTGGATTTTGCGCAGGCCATGGATGCCTATTTGCGCTATGCACCGCGTCTGCCACAGGTTCAGCCCGATGCCGTTCCGGCAGCCACCGATTATGTCGATAATCTTCTGGCGATTGCCGGTCAGTTTGACCTGATCGTGTTTGATGCCTTTGGGGTGCTTAATAGCGGACAAAGCGCCATTCCCGGTGCGGTCAAAACGGTCGCCGCCCTTCAGGATATGGGCAAGAAGATTGCCGTTGTCACCAATGATGCCTCAAGCTCGGGCGAGGCCATTCTGGCACGCCATCGCAATCGTGGTTTTGATTTTGACAATAACAGCCTGATCAGCAGTCAGCAGTTTGTCGCACCCCTTATGCGTGAATATGCCGATATCACCCATTGGGGGGCGATGGCACCGACTGACTGGCCGTTTGATATTCTGCCGGGAGATGTTGAGCCGCTTGGCAGTGATCGCGCGCTTTATGATGCCGTGGGCGGGTTCCTGCTGATTGATTCCGACAGCTGGACCGATACGCAGCAATCGCTTCTGGAAGCGAGCCTTAATGATAATCCGCGTCCGATCCTGGTCGGGAACCCGGATATCTGTGCGCCGATGGGGGATTTCCTGTCGGTTGAGTCGGGCTATTTTGCGCATCTGGCCGCCGATGCGTCGGGTGTGATGCCGCAATGTGTTGGCAAGCCATATCATCACGTGTTTGAGGAAGTGCTGAAACGTCATCCCGGCGTTGATCGCAACCGTGTGCTGATGGTGGGTGATACGGTGCATACCGATGTGCTCGGCGGGCTGGCATCAGGGATCAAGACCCTTCTGGTGCATCGGGGCGGATTCCTGGATGGGCAGGATATCGAAGGGGCGTTTGCCCTATCTGGCCTGCGGCCGCATTTCTGTGCACGCGCAATCGGCCATGGCGTTGAAGATGATGCCGACGCGGTTGCCGTTCAGTCCGCCTGATGTGGAACCGAGTTTTCCAAAACAAAAAGGGCCTCAAACGAGGCCCTTTTTTAATGCGGAATTTGTTGTGGCGCGGCGGAAGGTTAGCCTTCCAATGCCTCGGCCACTTCAATCGCGCTATAGGTCAGCACGCCTGAGGCGCCAGCACGTTTGAAGCAGGACAGGGTTTCAATCGCGCAGCCGATATAATCAAGCCAGCCATTCTCGGCTGCAGCGCGGATCATCGCGTATTCGCCCGATACCTGATAGGCAAAGACCGGCACGCCGAATTCCTGTTTGACGCGATAGAGCACATCAAGATAGGGCAGGCCCGGTTTGACGATGACCGAGTCAGCACCTTCATCCAGGTCATAGGCGACTTCGCGCATGGCTTCATCGCTGTTGGCCGGGTCAAGCTGATAGGTTTTCTTGTCGGCCTTGCCCAGTGCGCTGGCCGAACCAATCGCATCGCGGAACGGGCCATAGAACGAAGATGCGTATTTGGCTGAATAGGACATGATCTGCACGTTCTTGAGGTTGGCATCCTCAAGCGTTTTGCGGATGGCGCCAATACGGCCATCCATCATGTCAGACGGTGCAACCACATCACAGCCGGCCTGTGCCTGCACAAGGGCCTGACGTACCAGGGCCTCGGTGGATTCGTCATTTAGGATCTGACCATCGACAACGATGCCGTCCTGCCCATCGGCATTGAAGGGATCAAGCGCGACATCGGTGATGACGCCAAGATTGGGGCAGGCATCCTTGATCGCCTTGACCGCACGGCACACGACGTTGTCGGGGTTATAGGCTTCGCGCGCGTCCTTGGTTTTCAGGCTGGCATCGATATAGGGAAACAGCGCCAGAGCCGGAACGCCCAGCTTTTCGGCATGTTTGGCCGTTTCAACCAAAACATCGACAGATTGGCGTTCGACGCCCGGCATGGACGGGATCGCAGTGCGTTCGTTTTTACCGTCAATGACAAAGACCGGCAGGATCAGATCATGGGAGGTCAACCGGGTTTCCGCGACCATGCGGCGCGACCAGTCGGTCATGCGGTTGCGGCGCTGGCGGGTGCTGGGGAAGGTGCCATAGGCGAATTTATTGACCATGATCTAATCTCTGTAATGTGAGGCTGGGCAATTTATGCGGCAGATTGCGCCTTTGATCAACCATTGCCCGCAATTTGCAAGCGGCTCCGCATGGTTAGCAGATAAACCGGGATGATCATGGCAAGGAACATCGCCGTTAAGGCAAAGGCGTTAACAAGGCCAGCGGCCTCGCCAATTGCACCAATGATTGGTGGCCCGGCCATGATGGCGGAATAGCCCGTTGCGGCAATGATTGAAACAACAGCACCACCACCTTTTCCGGTCGTCTGGGCGGCGGCGGACAGCAACAAGGGCAGGATCACCGCAAGCCCCATCCCGGCAATCGCACAGCCAAGCCAGGCAATCACGATATGCGGGGAAAAGGTCAGAACAAGCGTGCCAAGCGATGCAAGTATTGAACTTGTCAGCAGGACCTGCACCCGGCCAAAGCGCGTGACCAGCGCATCACCCGACAGACGGGTGGCAGCCATGGCGCAGGAATAGATGGCAAAGCCGACGGCGGCCAAGGTTGGCCCGGATGACAGTTCGGAATTCATGAAGACCGTCGCCCAGTCAGTCAGGACACCTTCACCGAACTGGCCGATAAAGGCGCAAACCCCGAACGGCAGCAACATCAGGAACAGGTTGCGGTCCCTTGTGACTGTGTTGGAGGTTCGGGTGCCATCTTTTTCTTGGGCGAGATAGGTGTGTGCATCGTGATCGGTCAAAAGTCTGGCCTGAGCAATCATATGGGCGATCAGAAACAGCGACAGCACGAAGGGCAGGTGAAACTCATTGCCAATGGGCAGGGCGAACCAGGCAGCAGCGATACCAGCCCCGACAAAACCGCCCAGACTCCAGAAGCCATGCAGGCCCGACATGATGCTGCGGCCCTTGATCCGTTCGACCTGAAGCCCGTTGGCATTCATGGCGACATCCAGAAATGCACCGGAAAAGCCAAGCGCAAACATCGCAATCGAAATGCTGAGGTAATCGGGCATGAAGGCAGGAATGCCGACGGCAATGAAATAGAACAAACCGGAAAAGCGCACCACGCGTTCACTGCCAAACCGATCGGCGAGCCGTCCGGCAATCGGCATCACGGCAAGAACCCCGATGGCGGCTGCCAACAGAATACCGCCCAAGTCATCATGCCCCAAACCAAGGCGTTCCTGTACCAGCGGGATATGTGGCACCCAACTTGAAAATGCCGCACCATGCAAAAAGAAGATGGCGCGCACCCGGTTATGCGCAATGGCGTGGCTTTGCATTTATCGAATTGCTCCGCAGAGTAGGGCGATATGATCAGGCCTGAATGACATTCAAGCCGCGTCGGGTGTAATTGGAAAGATAGCCGGTCGAGAGCTTCCGACCGGTGACTAGATGTGAGATCGCATCAATGTCACAGACCCGATGCGGCAGGCTGGTTTCAAGCTTGTCAGCGGTGGTGATGGCAATGACTTCTGCTGATTGGGCGATCATCGCGGCCTTGGTTGCGCGTTCTTCGGGGCTACTGGTCGAAAGACCGGCTTCGGGGTGAAGGGCGCAGGTGCCAAGCAACGCGATATCCGCGTTGAAGTTTCTGAGTTCATCTAGGGTTGTCGAGCCACATACCGCCATATCGGTTTTGCGAAACGTGCCGCCCAGCATGATGACTTCGGCATTCGGATGATTGGCGAGCTCAACCGCGATCATCGGATTGACCGTGATCACCGTGCCACGAAAAGACGGTTTCAGGTTGCGCGCGACCTCGCAGATCGTGGTTCCGCTGTCAAAGAATGCCACGCAATCATCGGGGATCAGATCGCGCGCGGCCTTTTGGGCGATGGCTGTGCGTTCGGGTTGCAGTTCCTGCGCGCGTTCCGTGTAGCTTTCATGTGCGGTATTGGGCAGAACCGCACCGCCATGAATGCGGCGCAGATAGCCGTTTTCTTCCATCTGGCGCAGATCGCGCCGGATCGTATCAAGGGAGGCGTGGAAGAGGGCGGCCAGATCGTGGATATGAACCGTGCCCTGACTGCGCAGAAGTTTCTGGATTTCGTCCTGACGGCTGGTGACGCTCGACATCGTACTGCCTGTTTTGCATGTTATGCATGTATTGCCGGTATTGGTTATCTCGGCCGTGCAGTAGCGTCAATAAAAAACCGGTCAGACGATGGTCTGACCGGTTTCTTGATCTCGTAGCGATGCGGTGGTTGATCAGGCTTTATCAAGCGCCTGGGTCAAGTCCGCCAGAATGTCGTCAATATGCTCGATGCCGATGGAAAGGCGGACATAGCCGTCCGTCACACCCGATGACAGGCGATCTTCTTCGGAAAGCTGGCTGTGAGTCGTTGTGGCCGGGTGAATGGCGAGCGAGCGCGTATCACCGATATTGGCCACGTGATAGAACAGCTCGAGCGAGTTGATGAATTTCTCGCCGGCGTCTTTGCCGCCTGCCAGTTCAAAGCCCATCAGGGAGCCCAGACCGCCTTTAAGGTAGGTATCCGCGCGACGGCGGCTTTCGCCGTCCTGTTTGCTGGGATGGGTGACCTTGGTGACTTTCGGGTGTGCAGCCAGGAAGTCCGCGACCTTGATCGCGTTTTCGCAATGGCGTTCCATGCGCAACGGCAAGGTTTCCATGCCCTGGATGGTCTGGAACGAGTTGAACGGCGATGCGGCCGCGCCAACGTCGCGCAGAAGCGTGCAGCGCAGTTTGATTGCATAGGCCACCGGGCCAATCGGTTTGACAGCCTCGGTCCAGACAGCGCCGTGATAGCTTGGGTCCGGTTCATTGAGAAGCGGGAAGCGCTTGGCGTGTTTTTCCCAATCAAATTTGCCGGAATCAACGACAATGCCGCCAACCGATGTGCCGTGACCGGCAATGAATTTTGTGGTCGAATACATGACGATGCTGGCGCCATGCTCGATCGGTTTGCAGATCACCGGCGCGGCAGTGTTATCAACGATCAATGGAATACCAAGATCATCACCGATATCGGCCACTTCACGGATCGGGAAGACCTGAAGTTTCGGGTTCGGCAGGGTTTCGGCATAGAACGCGCACGTCTTGTCATCGGCAAGTCGGCGGAAGTTTTCCGGGTCTGATGGATCGGCAAAGCGGACTTCGATACCCATCTGCTTGAAGGTGTTGGCAAACAGGTTCCAGGTGCCACCATAAAGGTCGGTCGAGCTGACAATGTTATCGCCCGCCTGTGCGATATTGAGAACCGCAAAGGTTGATGCGGCTTGACCCGATGCCAGTGCAACTGCCGCGGCACCACCATCAAGGGCAGCAACGCGTTGTTCAAGCACATCATTGGTCGGGTTCATCAGGCGGGTATAGATGTTGCCGAGTTCCTTAAGCGCAAAGAGGTCTGCGGCATGCTGGGTGTCGCGGAACTGATAGCTGGTGGTCTGATAAAGCGGCACGGCAACGGAACCGGTTGTCGGTTCGGCGCGATAGCCGGCATGAAGGACAATGGTTTCCGGTTTGGTCGAAGACATGATGAATGTTTCCCTGATTTTTCGTTGTTCCTGACGCGAGGAGGGTATGCGCAGCCGCCCGGTATCTGCAAGGAACATTTGGCGAAATAGATCAGATCCATGCGCGTGGCGGGCGTTATCATGCGTAATTATGATAATTCGGTACGATTATACCGAATGAATTGACAAGCAGCCGATTTCACGTTTACGTAAAGGGAAATAACAAAAGTAAAAGAGGCGGCGATCCAATGGAATTCACCCTGTCTGAAGATCAGCAGGCATTTGCCCAGGCTGCGCGCGATTTCGCAGAGAATGAAATGGCCCCACATGCGGGCGACTGGGATGCAAATCATATCTTTCCGGAAGAAACCCTGCGCAAGGCGGCCGAACTTGGTTTTGCCGCGATCTATACCGGCGAGGAGCATGGCGGTACGGGGCTTGGGCGCCTTGATGCGGCGGTCATTTTCGAAGAACTCGCCGCAGCCTGCCCATCAACGGCGGCCTATATCTCGATCCATAATATGGCCTGCTGGATGATTGATACGTTTGGCAATGACGCGCAGCGCGCCAAGTACTTGCCCAAACTGGTCACGATGGAACATTTCGCCAGTTACTGCCTGACCGAGCCGGGTGCCGGATCTGATGCAGGATCGCTTCGAACCCGTGCCGAGCGTGGTGGTGATCATTACATTCTGAATGGCGAGAAGGCGTTTATTTCCGGCGGGTCGCGCAGTGATGTTTATGTCGTGATGGCGCGCACCGGCGATGACAGCCCGAAAGGTATTTCGACCTTTATCGTGCCAAAGGATGCCGACGGCCTGTCATTTGGCAAGCTTGAAGAAAAAATGGGCTGGAACAGTCAGCCGACCGCAGCCGTTATCTTTAGTAATTGCAAGGTGCCGGTCGAAAACCGTCTGGGTGAAGAGGGCGAAGGGTTCAAATTCGCCATGAAGGGCCTGGATGGTGGGCGGTTGAATATCGCGGCCTGTTCGATCGGTGGTGCACGCGCAGCCATGGAACATGCACGCGACCATATGAAAGTACGCAAGCAGTTTGGCAAAAGCCTTGATCAGTTTCAGGCGCTTCAGTTCAAGTTTGCCGATATGGTGACCGAACTCGAGGCTGCCCGTTTGATGCTTCACAAGGGGGCATGGAAGCTCGATCATAAGACCGACGATGCCACACAGTTCTGTGCCATGGCCAAGCGGTTTGCGACCGATACCGGCTTTAATGTCTGTAACGAAGCGCTGCAGCTTCATGGCGGATATGGTTATATTCGGGAATATCCCATTGAGCGGCTTTTGCGCGATTTGCGGGTGCACCAGATCCTTGAAGGTACCAATGAAATCATGCGCCTGATCATCGCGCGTGCAGCCCTGAAAGACTAGGTTATGAGCACAGTTTCAAATTCATCGGAAAATACAGCCGAAGCACCGGTTCTGTTTTCACAGGACGGGCCGGTTGGCCGCATCCTGTTGAACCGTCCCAAGGCGCTCAATGCGCTTGATCTTGCGATGGTCGATATGATGATGGCGCAGCTGAAATCCTGGGAACAGGATGCATCGGTAAAGGTCATTATCGTCGAGGGTACTGGTGAAAAGGCATTTTGTGCCGGCGGTGATATCCGTGGTCTTTATGATGCCCGCCAGATCGATGACGAAGAGATACTCGATGCGTTCTATCGCCGGGAATATCATCTGAACCATTATATTGCGACCTATCCCAAGCCCTATATCGCGTTGATGGACGGGATCACGATGGGCGGTGGCGTTGGCGTGTCGATCCATGGCCGGTTCAGGGTCGTGACCGAGCGAACGCTTTTTGCTATGCCCGAAACCGGGATCGGCTTCTTCCCGGATGTCGGCGGGGGGTATTTCCTGCCGCGATGCCCGGGCAAGATCGGAATGTATCTTGGCCTTACCGGCGCGCGGATCAAGGCCGCCGATTGCCTGTATGCCGGACTTGCCACCCACGGGGCACAAAGTGCGGATCTTGACGCGATCAAGGGCGCACTTGTCGGTGCAGAATGGGCTGGCGATGGCTTTGCCATCGCCGAGGAGATCCTTAACAAGCATGAAACACCGTTCGGTGTGGCGCCGCTTTCCGAAGTTCGCGATGAGATCAATCACTGCTTTGCGGGCGACAGTGTCGTGGCGATCTTTGAGGCCCTGCAGAATGCGGATAGTGCGTTTGGCACAGAAACCCTTGAGGTATTGCGCGGCAAATCGCCAACAGCGCTTTGCGTCAGTTTCGAGCAAATCCGTCAGGGTGGCGACATGTCGCTGGCCGAGGTCCTGAACATGGAATACCGCCTGTCGCAGCGCATGGTCTGCAAGCCCGACCTGTTTGAGGGTGTCCGGGCGGTGATTGTTGATAAGGATCATGCGCCGAAATGGCAGCATGGCGATATCGGGCAGGTCGATCCGCGCGAAGTGGCGGAATATTTCGAAATGTTGCCAGAAGACAAAGAGCTTAATCTTTAGAACGCATTGGGCGGGAACCCAAACCTGCCAGATCACCATAAATCAGAACAAAACACCCGATCGGGTGACAGAGGAGACTTCAAATGGCGAATATCGGTTTTATCGGGCTGGGCAACATGGGCGGGCCGATGGCGGCAAACCTTGTAAAGGCAGGACACGCGGTCAAGGTATTTGACCTGTCAGCGGATGCGGTGGCAAAGGCGGTTGATGCCGGTGCTGCGAAGGCCGCATCAGTCGGCGAAGCGGCAAGTGATGTCGCATTCGTCGTAACCGTTCTGCCGGCAGGCAAACATGTTCTGGCCGTTTATGACGGACCGGACGGTGTGATTGCGCATGCCAAACCGGGTACGGTTCTGATTGATAGTTCGACCATTGATGTGGACTCGGCCCGTAAGGCATCCGAGCTGGCCAAGGCTGCCGGACTTGGCGTTGTTGATGCGCCGATTTCGGGCGGAACGGCGGGTGCAGCTGCCGGGACGCTAACCTTTATGGTGGGCGGATCCGAGGCCGATTTCGCCAGTGCAGAACCCATTCTGGCAGGCATGGGCAGTAACATCATTCATGCCGGCGACAGCGGGGCCGGGCAGGCGGCCAAGATTTGTAACAACATGGTGCTGGGTGTCAGCATGATCGCGGTTTCCGAAGCCTTCATGTTGGCCAAGCGCCTTGGCCTGGATGCGCAGAAACTGTTTGAGGTCTCGTCCAAGGCATCTGGCCAGTGCTGGGCGCTGACAAGCTATTGCCCGGTGCCGGGACCAGTACCCGCATCACCGGCAAACCGCGATTATCAGCCGGGCTTTGCCGTTGATATGATGCTCAAGGACTTGAAGCTCGCCCAGCAGGCGTCTTCATCATCCGGGGCGACAACCCCGATGGGGGCCTTGGCCGAAAGCCTTTATGCGCTGTATTCCAATGGCGGGAATGGCGGTATGGATTTCTCGGCCATTGTCAAAATGCTGGATGGTGAAAAGTAATCAGAACGCAAGCAGTCGCGTAAAGAAGCGGGTCCGGTTTGCCGGGCCCGTTTTGTTATCTGTTGCGTTGTTCGAAAATGGCGGCAGAATAGCCATATTCGTTTTTTGACAATATCAGTACAGCAATGGCCACACGCTATAACACCTCAAACGAGATCTATTTTGAACTGCGCAAAGTGGGCACTTACTTGCGCTGCACGGCCATTGATGGAAGGACCGGGGTGGAAGTCACAGTGGCCGGCCCGATTAGCCGTAACCCCGAACAGTTAAAGCGCGTGGCGGCCCAGAAACTTCAATACGTCCTAAACAAGAAATCCTGAGACCAGTTTGGCTGTGTTTTTTGCTGCCGGACCAAAAAAGAAAACGCCGCCCGGAAATTGGGCGGCGTTTCTTGTTTCGGCGATTTAAGGGAAGGGCGTTATTTCGCCTTGCGACCCAGGCCGATTTTCTTGGCGAACTGCGAACGCTGCTTGGCGTAGTTCGGGGCAACCATCGGGTAATCCGCCGGCAGGCCCCATTTCGCACGGTATTCTTCCGGGGTGAGGTTATAGGTCGTGCGCAGATGGCGTTTGAGCATTTTCAGCTTTTTGCCGTCTTCAAGGCAGACAATATAATCATCACCAATGGATTTCTTGATCGGAACAGCCGGTTTCAACGGTTCGGCTTCAGGTTCTTTTTCAACTTCGTGTATTTCATCAAGAGAAGCAAAGACGGTGGAAATCAGTTCCGGAATCTGTGCCGCCGCAAGGGCATTGTTGCTGACATAGGCAGATACAATGTCGACGGTCATCTGTAAAAGTTCGTCGCGGTCAAGCACGCTGTTCTCGGTTTCAGCCATAATTGAAGTAATCCTTCATTTGATAATTCAGATTAAACTTAATGCACTATTCTTCCGATATAATCAAACCACAGAAAAACACAAGGTAAATTATTAAATCCGCCCTGTATTAGGTTATATTGGGGCTATATTAAAGTTTATGTTCTGTCGAATTTCATTTAAATCCATACGCTTTCAGACGGCGTAAGAAATACAACCGCACCGATTGCGCAATACTACTGTTTAAATGGCAGGATCATCCTGTACGGCGATATCGGCATTCTGATACCTCGTTTGGCCTTGTTGACGGCGTAAAAACCGACATATGTGTTCAGTATGTGGAGCGTCTGAACCATGCCGGTTTTGCTGCGTCCGTTCTGTTTGGAAAACTTGCCGTTTTGGGTGAGCTGCGCGTTGGCAGGTCCGACGCTATATGCTACAAGGCGCTCAAATTTTATCTTCTGCTTTTGGATGAAGGCACGCCTATGACCGTCAAGACCCTTGCCATTGCTTCCGATCACGGTGGTGTGGACCTGAAATCAACCATTGCCGAGACCCTGAAAAAGCGCGGAATTGAAGTGCTTGATCTGGGCACGGATGGTTCGTCTTCTGTCGACTATCCGGACTATGCGCAGGCGGTCGCCAAGGCGATTATCGATGGCAAAGCCGAGGCAGGCATTCTTGTCTGTGGTTCGGGCATCGGTATGAGCATGGCAGCCAACCGCTATCCGCAAATTCGGGCCGCACTGGTTCATGACCGTCTTTCGACCGAACTTTGCCGTCAACATAACAACGCAAATGTTCTTTGCCTTGGTGCGCGCCTTATTGGTGAAGCCACGGCACTGGATTGCGTGGATGCATTCCTGTCGACCGAATTTGAAGGTGGTCGTCACGAAGGTCGCGTCGCAAAAATGTCCTGCTCCGTCTGATTTTATCGCCATCTGGCATCAACCGGAACGGGCAGGCGGCCCAAGGGTCGCTCCCCGTCACATCGCATCGAAAGAGGCCCCCGCATGTCGTTCAAAGGCTTTTTTACCACCAGCTTGTCCGAAGCTGATCCGGCACTGTTCAAATCTGTTACCGACGAACTTGATCGTCAGCAGAACCAGATCGAAATGATTGCTTCGGAAAACATCGTTTCCAAAGCAGTTATCGACGCACAGGGCACCGTCCTGACCAACAAGTACGCCGAAGGGTATCCTTCGCGCCGTTATTACGGTGGTTGCGAGTATGTTGACGTTGCCGAACAGTTGGCAATCGACCGCGCCAAGGAAATCTTCGGCTGCGAGTTTGTTAACGTTCAGCCGCATTCCGGCGCACAGGCAAACGGTGCGGTGATGCTCGCACTTTGCAAGCCGGGCGATACCATTCTGGGCATGTCGCTTGATGCCGGTGGTCACCTGACCCATGGCGCACGTCCGGCTCTGTCGGGCAAGTGGTTCAATGCAGTTCAGTACGGTGTTCGTGAAGACGACCTGACCCTTGATTACGATCAGGTCGAAGCGCTTGCGGTTGAGCACAAGCCGGCCCTGATCATTGCTGGTGGTTCGGCCATTCCGCGTCAGATCGATTTCAAGCGATTCCGCGAAATCGCCGACAAGGTTGGCGCGCTGCTGATGGTTGATATGGCGCACTTTGCTGGCCTCGTTGCCGGTGGCGTCCATCCGAGCCCGCTTCCGTATGCCGATGTTGTTACCACCACCACGCACAAAACCCTTCGTGGCCCGCGTGGCGGCATGATCCTGTCGAACAACCTTGATATCGGCAAAAAGATCAACTCCGCTGTCTTCCCGGGCCTGCAGGGTGGTCCGCTGATGCATGTGATTGCGGCCAAGGCGGTTGCCTTTGGCGAAGCACTGCGTCCGGAATTCAAGGAATACGCCCAGCAGGTCGTTGATAACGCCAAGGCACTTGCCGAAGTCCTCGTAAAGCGTGGCTTTGACATCGTGACCGGCGGTACCGACACCCACCTGATGCTGGTTGACCTGCGCCCGAAAGGCCTGAAAGGCAACGCCGCAGAAGTCGCGCTGGAACGAGCCGGTATTACCTGTAACAAGAACGGCATTCCGTTCGACACCGAGAAGCCGACCATTACATCTGGTGTGCGTCTTGGTACGCCGGCTGGCACCACGCGTGGTTTCGGTGTTGCTGAATTCCAGCAGATCGGTGAACTGATTGGTGACGTTCTTGACGCCATGGTCGACAGCCCGGAAGGCAATGCCGAAGTTGAGGCAACCGTCCGTGCGAAGGTCGAAGACCTCTGCAAGCGTTTCCCGATCTATTCCTGATCGATTTGAGGCTTAGATAAACATATGCGTTGCCCGTTTTGCGGACATACCGATACCCAGGTTAAGGACTCCCGTCCGACCGAAGAGCATCACGCCATTCGCCGTCGCCGGTTCTGTCCTGCCTGTGGTTCACGCTTCACGACTTTCGAACGTGTCCAGCTGCGTGAGTTGATGGTCGTGAAAACAGACGGGCAACGCGAATTGTTCGACCGCGACAAGCTGGCGCGGTCGATCTTTCTTGCCTGTCGCAAACGCCCGATTGAAGACGAACGTGTTGAAAAGGCCCTTAATGGCATTCAGCGCCGTCTTGAAAGCAGTGGCGAAAGCGATATTTCCACCGATACCATTGGCGAAATGGTGATGGAGGCGCTCAATGCCCTCGATCAGGTGGCCTATGTACGCTACGCTTCGGTGTACAAGAATTTCCGTGAAGCGCGTGATTTCGAGCAATTCGTCGAAAAAATGCATGATGGGGAAGAAGAGGCGGACGCAGAGTAATGAGAGCCCCCGCGTTTAGCGAAGACGACCGGCATTTCATGCGGGTCGCATTGAGCCTGTCAAAACGCGGTTTGGGAAATGTCTGGCCGAACCCGGCCGTTGGCTGTGTCCTTGTTTCTTCTGATGGCACCATTGTTGGTCGTGGTCATACAAAGCCCGGTGGTCGCCCACATGCCGAACGTGTTGCCCTTGATATGGCCGGTGATCTGGCCCGTGGCGCAACCGCATATGTCACCCTTGAACCTTGTAGCCACGTTGGCAAAACGCCGCCCTGTGCGACCGGCCTGATTGAGGCGGGTGTGTCGCGTGTTGTCAGCGCACTGACTGATCCGGATCCGCGCGTATCGGGCAGGGGGCATGACATGCTGCGTGCGGCGGGCATTCAGGTCGATGTCGGGCTTTATGGTGATGACGCACGCCGGGTGAACGAAGGGTTCCTGTCCAAGGCCGAACGTGGGCGGCCGTTTGTGACGCTAAAGCTGGCATCCACCCTTGATGCGCGCTCCGCCACGAAAGCTGGCGAAAGCCAGTGGATTACCGGTCCTGTGGCGCGCGAAGCCGGACATCTGTTGCGTGCCAATCACGATGCCATTCTGGTCGGTGCCAATACGGTGATCGCCGATGATCCCAGCTTGACGTGCCGTTTGGCCGGGCGAAGCCATCAGTCCCCGGTGCGGGTTGTTCTGGATCGGGCAGGTGATGTTCCTCTGACCGCAAAGTTGGTCGAGACAGCAGATGCCGTGCCGACATGGCTGGTGACGGCAGAGCAGAATTTCACCGAACTATCGGAAAAATTTGAAAAAACGGCGATAAAAGTGATCGCTGCGGGATGCGCGGAAGATCATCTGGACCTACATGACGTCATGCACAAGCTTGCAGATGAAGGTTTGACACGTGTTCTTGTTGAAACGGGTGGCAATCTTGCCGCAGGCCTGATCAAAGCGGGCCTTGTGGACCGCATCATTCATTTCGTTGCGCCATCCGTGATTGGTGGCGACGGCAAGGCAATGATTGCGGACCTTGGTTTGGCGAAGCTTGAAAACGCACCGCGCTTCAAACGCATTTCGACTCAACAGATGGGTCAGGATATTGCGGTAACCTACGATAAAATAACGGAATAAGTGAATGTTTACTGGCATCATCACCGATATCGCAACCGTTCGTGCAATCGAAAAAACCGGCGACACCCGGTTTGAGTTCACCACATCTTTTGATACCTCAAAGATCGTTCTGGGCGCATCCATCGCCTGTAATGGTGCCTGCATGACCGTGATTGAAACCGGTGATGACTGGTTTGCCATCGAAGCATCGGCAGAAAGCCTGTCGCGCACGACGCTGGGGGATCTTGCAGTCGGCTCGAAGGTCAATCTTGAACAGGCGACCCGCGTAGGTGATGAACTGGGTGGGCATATCGTATCGGGCCATGTCGATGGGGTCGCAATCCTGACCAAACGGGTGCCAGAAGGCGACTCTTTGCGGCTGACCTTCGAGGTGCCGGAAGAATTCGCAAAATATATCGCATCCAAGGGGTCTGTGACGCTTGAAGGCGTTTCATTGACCGTCAATGAGGTTGACGGCAACACATTCGGTATCAATCTGATACCTCATACCCAAACCGAAACCACCTTGGGTTCAAAGCATCCGGGTGACCGGATCAATTTTGAAATCGACATGCTGGCACGCTATGTCGCGCGTATGCTGGGCAAGGATTGATCAACAATGCCGCACAATTACCTTTCGCCGATTGAAGACGTCATTGAAGAGGCCCGTAACGGCCGGATGTTTATCCTTGTCGATGACGAGGACCGCGAAAACGAAGGCGATCTTGTTATTCCGGCCCAGATGGCGACCCCGGATGCGATCAATTTCATGGCGACCCATGGCCGCGGCCTGATTTGTCTGACGCTTGAGTCCGAGCGGTGCGATGAACTCGGCCTGACGATGATGAGTGCCCATAACGGCACCCGCCACGAAACGGCCTTTACTGTTTCAATCGAAGCCAAGACCGGCGTTACCACCGGTATTTCGGCGCCGGATCGCGCGCGTACCGTCGCGGTCGCGATCGATCCCAATGCCGGACGCCACGACATCGTGACACCGGGGCATGTTTTCCCGCTGCGCGCCCGTCCGGGCGGGGTACTTGTCAGGGCCGGTCATACCGAGGCATCGGTGGATATCGCACGCCTGGCGGGTTTGAACCCGTCGGGTGTGATTTGCGAAATCATGAGTGATTCGGGTGAAATGGCGCGCCTGCCGGAACTGGTCGAGTTTGCCAAGAAGCATGATCTGAAAATTGCACAAATTGCCGATTTGATCCGCTATCGTCGCAAGCATGAAAAGGTTGTCCAGCGCAAGGCTACGACCAAGATCAAAAGCATCAATGGCGGCGAATTTGACATGCATCTTTATGTCAATAACGTCACCTATGCCGAACATATCGCACTGGTCAAAGGTGATATTTCCGACGACGCACCCGTATTGACCCGTGTACATGCGCTTAATGTCATCGAAGACGTTCTGGGCGACACCCAGGACGGCCATCAAGGCCAGCTTGCTGCGGCCATGCGCCAGATCGGCGAGGAGGGCCGTGGTGTGGTCGTTCTGATCCGTGAACCGCGCCCCAATACGCTTTCATCATCGATTGCGAAGCTGATTGAGCTAAATGGTGGTGATGGTTCAGCCCTCCGTCAGGAACTGGCCGATGAAAATGGCGATGGTGATTTACGTGATTACGGTGTTGGCGCGCAAATCTTGCATGATCTTGGCATTCGCGACATGATTCTGCTTTCAAATACCAAACGCCACATTGTAGGACTTGACGGCTTCGGCCTAAATCTGGTTGATCAGCGTCCGCTTGTCGTCTCGGAGGAATAAAATCATGAGCAACGCCCCCCACATTCTGATTGTGGATGCGCCCTATTACACGCATATCGTCGAGGACCTTGTAAAAGGGGCCGCATCGACGCTGGAAGCTGGTGGCGCAACATGGGACCGGATTTCGGTTTCGGGTGCGTTTGAGGTGCCGATCACCATCCGATATGCTGTGCAGTCGATGGAAGAGCTGGCAACCGGTCCGCGTTATGACGGCTATCTTGCGTTGGGCTGTGTGATTCGCGGTGAGACCTCGCACTATGATCACATCTGCGAAGAAGCCAACCGCGCGCTGATGCAGCTTTGCCTTGAATACAAGCTCGCAATCGGCAATGGCATTCTGACTGTCGAGAACGAGGCGCAGGCACTTGCACGGGCCAAAGCTGACGAAAAGAACAAGGGCGGCGAGGCTGCCAAGGCTGTTCTGCGTCAGATCGAAGTTCAAAACCATTTTGGAATACATCACAAGTAATGACCGATAAAACAAAGGCATCAGCCGCACAGCGGCGTAGCGCAGCGCGCTTTGCCGCCATTCAGGCGCTTTATCAGGCAGAGCTGTCGCAACTGTCAGCTGCCGATATCGTGCGCGAATATTCCGACTTCCGCCTTGATGGCACGGGTGGTCGTGATCTTGATGTGCCGAACGAAGACCTGATCGATCCGGATCGCGGCTTTTTCGCCGATCTGGTGCAAGGTGTCGCGGCACGCATGGTCGATATCGATGCACTGATTGATGGTGCACTTGAAAAGGGCTGGACCACGCAGCGTCTTGAGACGGTTCTGCGCAGCATCCTGCGCGCCGGCACGTATGAGTTGATCGCGCGTGAAGACGTGCCGATGCGCGTTGTCATCACCGAATATGTCGATGCCGCGCATTCGTTCTTTGATGAGAACGAACCGAAGCTCGTCAATGCCGTGTTGGATCGTATCGGGAAAACCCTGCGTCCCGGTGAAACCGGGCAAAATTGATATGGCAGCGCGATCCGGCGAATTTGAACTGATCGCGCGCCATTTTGCGCCCATCGCGCAAAGTGATCCGGCCGCATTGTCCCTTAGGGATGATGCGGCTGTGTTTTCTCCGCCTGCCGGGTATGAAGTTGTTGTCACAACCGATGCGCTGGTGGCCGATGTCCATTTCCGAAGCATCGATGATCCGGACCTGATCGCAAGAAAGGTTCTGCGCGTGAACCTGTCTGACTTGGCCGCCATGGGCGCCAGGCCGGGTGGGGTCGTGCTCAGTGCTGGCTATAACCGCGATCTTTCCGATGATTGGGTTGTGCAGTTCGCAGCGGGGTTTGGCCAGGATTGTAAATCCTTTGGTGTATCGCTTTGGGGTGGTGACACTGTTGCGACGCCGGGGCCAACCTTTTTCAGCCTGACAGCCTTTGGCTATGTGCCAACCGGGCGTGCCCTTAAACGTGATCAGGCAAAGCCCGGCGATGTTCTGGCCGTGACCGGAACGCTTGGGGACGCAGCCTTGGGACTTGCGGTGTTGAACGGGGAATTTCCCGATCTTTCAGCGGATTTGGCTGATTTCTTGAAAGACCGCTATTGGCTGCCGCAACCTCGCATGACGGAAGCTGAACGCTTTGTTGGCGCAGGAATGAGACTGGCTGCCATGGATGTCTCTGACGGGCTTTCCGGGGATTGTCGCAAGATTTGCGCGGCATCGAATGTCGGACTTGTGATCAATCGCGATGCGATCCCGCTATCCGCAGCGGCAAAGGCCGTTGTTGATAGCGACGAGACCCAGTGGGAACGCGTTCTTGCCGGCGGCGATGATTACGAACTTCTGATCACCGGATCACCTGACGATATTGCGTCGCTTGGCGATATGGTGACGGTTATCGGTGCTGTGACCGATGAAGCTGGCATTGTGTCGCTGGTCGGGGCGGATGGAAAAATGGCCGAACTCGCAGAAGGCGGGTTCGACCATTTCAAATAACGGCAAGGAGTTTGATCGGTGCGGCGGGCTTATTGCCCTTCGCTAAACCGGCCAAGGTTGCCAAAGAGCTGCTGCAGGATCGTGATTTCACGACCAGCCGTCGGGGTGACACGGTCCGTCGGGATCACCGGTTTTCCGTCCTCAAGATCATATTCGCTTAGGATTTCAACGCGGTTGGCGGCATCGAAGCTGATCAGGACGACCTTTTGTTCAACGGTTTCCGGTTCAAAGAAGGCGACGGTTTCGGTGACGCTGGAAATGTAAAGCCAGACATTTTCGTCAAAGGCAGCAACCGAGGACGGCGAGCCCAGAATGTTGGTGACATCACCCTTGGTCGATTCTCCGACAGAGATCTGTTCAAGCTGTTCTGGTTCCGGCGCGTTGCCGCGGGTCGCAATTCTGGGGCTGCAAGCTGTGACAAAGGCAACAGCCAGCCCTGCCAGCATGATCAGGGGAATGCGGGTAGTTTTATTATGCATGAAGCTCACCTGAGCGACCCTCTTGTTGAAGCCAAACCGGAATTGCCTTGAGTTTCTGCGCGAGGCGCATGATATTGCCGGGCAATGACTGGGGCAGACATGCCCCAATGAGATTTACGGTATTCTGCGTGCCATGACAGGAATGTCAACGAAGGAGTGTTACTGTTGTTTGGATGGCTAAAGAAAAAGGACCGCAAGCAAACTGCTGCGTTCGAACTTTACACGGCAATGGTAACCCAGGCGCGCCAACCCGGCTTTTATACAAAGCTCGGTGTGCCCGACACGATGGAAGCGCGTTTTGACCTTATTCTCGTGCATGCCTTCATCCTGTTTCGCCGCCTCAAGGCGGATGACGGGGACCGTGATCTTGCCCAGCACATCTTTGATGTGATGTTTGCTGACCTTGATCAGAACATGCGTGAAATGGGGGTTGGCGATGTCGGTATCCTCAAAAGGATCCGAAAAATGTCTGAATCCTATCACGGACGCATTGTTGCATATGAAGAAGGTGTTCAGTCGGGCGCAGCCGAGCTTGCCGCCGCACTGGATCGCAACCTTTTTGCTGACTGTGAGGTCAGCGACGCACAACTGATGGCAATGGTGGGCTATGTGCATGACGCACTGGCCAAACTTGAAAATCAAACCATTTTGCAAATGCAGAACGGTGCCGTGCATTTCCCCGAAGTGCCCGACGTCGCCGTGACTGACCCGCAATAGAAAGAAAGACCGGATGTCTGATAAATTTACCCCCGAGTTTTCCCGAATTGTCAAAACCTACGAAATGGTCAGTGGCAAAGAGAAACTTGTCGTCGAAGCCAATGAAAAAGAACGCGCTGCCCTTGCTGAGCGTTTCGAACTGGTTTCCATCAACAGCCTGCGTGCCGAGCTTGAAATCAGGACCGCATCGAACGGCGAGGTGACCGTTCTTGGTCCGATGAGTGCTGATATCGTTCAGCGCTGTGTCGCGACGCTCGAGCCTGTGCCTGAAACCGTCGAAGATACCGTCGAAGTTCTGTTCTCCCCGCATGTGTCCGAAGAAGACATGCCGTCAAACCCCGATGATCTTGACGATCTGTCGGAAGAAGAACTGATGGCGCTGCTTGAACAGCCAGAGCCGCTGGTTGATGGCATGATTGATCTCGGTGAAGTTGTCGCCCAGTTCCTGGCTGTTGCGATGGACCCGTACCCGCGCAAGGACGATGCGGAAATGCCGGAATCGATCCAGTCCGAAGAAGAGGCCGAAGCCGAAAAACCCAATCCGTTTGCGCAGCTGGCTGGCCTTAAAGAACAGCTCGAAAAGAAAAAATAGTGGTCATTCGGGCGGGAACGTCTGATGATTAGACCTGATGAATATGCCGGTATTTACCGGCATTTCACTTTTGTACGGCACGATGGCTGCGTTTAAGCTGTCATGCTGCGGGTCACCGGAATAGGCTTTACCTTGTATCTGGTCGAGATTTCCGGTAATTACGGGCCTTCCGGCCTATGAATGACGGCTATTGCCTATTGGCTTGTCTGCCGGGTATCCGGTTCAGAGATTTTAGAACAACCATAAGAGAATACGTTGCCTGAACAGGTTTGCATATCACTTGACGCGATGGGAGGAGACCACGCGCCTGAGATGGTTTTGGCAGGTGCCGAAATTGCTCTCAAGCGGTTGCCCCATCTCAAGTTCATGATGTTTGGTGATGAAGCGCAGCTCAAACCGCTGCTGGCCAAGTATCCATCCCTGGAAGCCGTGAGCGACATCCGCCATGCGTCCCAGGAAGTCTCGATGGAAGATAAGCCTTCCGTCGCACTGCGCCAGCGCCGTGATTCCAGCATGCGTCTTGCCATCAATGCCGTCAAAGAGGGCGATGCGCAGGGTGTCGTCTCTGCCGGGAATACCGGTGCGCTGATGGCCATGGCCAAGTTTGTCCTTAAAACCGTGCGCGGTATCGACCGTCCGGCGATCGCGACCTATATGCCGACGCAGCGCGGCGAAACGGTCATGCTTGATCTTGGTGCGAATATCGAATGCGACGAACACAACTTGGTGCAATTCGCCCTGATGGGTGAGGTGTTTACCCGCATTCTGTTTGGCCTTGAAAAGCCGTCTGTCGGTCTTCTCAATGTCGGTATCGAAGAGCTCAAGGGTAATGAATCGGTCAAGAAAGCCGCTGCAATCTTGCGCGAGATTGATCTGCCGATCCGTTTCGAGGGCTTTGTCGAGGGGGATGACCTTGCCAAGGGGACCGTTGACGTCATCGTGACCGATGGCTTTACCGGCAACGTCGCGCTAAAAACCGCAGAAGGGACCGCACGCCTGTTGGTGCATTTCCTGCGTGAAACCTTCAAAAGTTCGTTCTTTGCCAAGATCGGCTATCTTCTTGCCCGTCGTTCGCTTCAGCGTTTCCGCGATCGCATGGATCCGCGCCGTTACAATGGTGCGATGCTGCTGGGGCTGAATGGTATTGCGGTCAAAAGCCATGGCGGTACGGATGCGCTTGGTTTTTCCAATGCCATCGGCGTGTGCCATGACTTGATCGTCAATAACCTCAATGACAGCATCAAGCATGAACTTGAAGTGTTTGAGCAGGCCATGACCGGCCTTGAAAATGCTGAACAAGAAGACGTTGCCGTTCCTGTTGGTCAAGCCAACTGATTAACCCACCAGAAAACAGAAAGCCGGCGGTTCCCAAATCATGACAATTCGTTCTCGCATTATTGGTTGCGGTTCATATCTACCTGCAAACGTTGTAACCAATGATGATCTGGCCAAGCGCGTCGATACGTCAGATGACTGGATCGTTGCGCGGACCGGTATCCGTCAGCGCCACATCGCTGCCGAGGGGGAAACCACCAGTGATCTGGCGTTCGCCGCAGCCACAAGTGCGATGGAACATGCCGGTGTCACCGCAGAAGACATCGACCTGATCATTGTCGCGACGGCGACACCGGACAATACCTTCCCGGCAACTGCAACCAAGGTGCAAAACCGTCTTGGGGTCAAAGGGTTTGCCTTTGATGTGCAGGCTGTGTGCTCTGGCTTTATCTATGCCCTGACGACTGCAGATATGTATATCCGCAATGGCCAGGCCAAAACGGCCCTTGTCATCGGGGCCGAGACATTTTCGCGCATTCTTGATTGGGAAGACCGCCGGACCTGCGTGCTGTTTGGTGACGGTGCGGGCGCGGTTGTTGTTCAGGGTGTCGAAGGAAATGGCACCATGGATGACGTCGGCATTCTCGCCAACCGTTTGCATTCCGATGGCAGCAAATACGAACTTCTTTATGTCGATGGTGGGCCGTCCGCGACCCAAACCGTTGGACATCTGCGCATGGAAGGCCAGGAAGTCTTCCGCCATGCTGTGACCAACCTTGCCGGCGTGATACGCGAAGTCCTAGCCGATACCGGGTTTGAGCCGACAGATATCGATTGGCTTGTTCCGCATCAAGCCAACCAGCGCATTCTTGATAGCACCGCGCGCAAATTTGGTATTTCCAAAGACAAGGTCGTTGTGACGGTTGATCGCCACGCCAATACATCTGCGGCGTCGATCCCGCTGGCCCTGGCTGAGGCCGTTCATGACGGACGTGTTCAGCGTGGTGATATCGTCGTGCTTGAAGCCATGGGTGGCGGTTTCACATGGGGTGCGTCGCTGGTGCGCTGGTAACCAGGCCAGCGGTTGCGCAGAATGGCCGAAAAACACGTGAAATTCTTAATTTTCACAACATTCTGTCAAAAAGCAGTGTATCCTGTTGATATTGACTGATTTCGCTACCAGATATAGCCTTGTAAATTAAGTCCCGTAATTAGGAGGCGGCCTGTCATGTCGGAAACAACGATTACCCGTGCGGATCTCGCTGAAGCCGTTTACCAGGAGGTAGGTCTGTCGCGGAACGAGTCCGCCCAGCTGCTGGAAACTGTTCTTGATGAAATTTCGTCTGCCTTGATCAAGGACGAAGTCGTGAAAATTTCCTCGTTCGGAAGTTTCTCGGTTCGTCAGAAAGGACAGCGCATCGGCCGAAACCCGAAAACGGGCGAGGAAGTGCCGATCCTTCCGCGCAAAGTGCTTGTCTTCCGGCCGTCACAGGTCCTGAAAGCCCGCATTAACGCTTAAGAAAAAGAACTCATGAAAACGAATTTGGGGGCTGCGGCGGGGAATTCCCGCCGGACAGCAAAGTCTGACTCTGCTTTTCGCACAATTAGTGAAGCTGCAAAGGAGCTTGGTCTCCAGCAGCATGTTTTGCGGTTCTGGGAATCCAAATTCCCCCAGATCCAGCCGATGAAACGGGCAGGGGGACGGCGCTATTACCGTCCCGAAGATATTGATTTCCTTGCCCATATTCGAACCCTTCTGCATGATCAGGGGTTCACGATCAAAGGGGTTCAAAAGCTTCTTGATCAGAACAAGGGCAAGTTGCCCTCTGAAATCGCGGTTGTCGGACAAGACGCAGACGTGGCTGCTTCTGATGTGGCGCCAAGCAGCTCAGCATCGGTTGAGGCCAGTGCTTCCGGTCCAGACAAGGCGGCGCTCAAAGCTGTTTTGGGCGAACTTGAAGAACTTCAGGCGATCCTGCGCACAGGCCTGCAGGACGCCAAAAAAAATCCGTAAAAACCATTTGCGTCTTTGGCGTGGCGCCGCTATTTATCGAGCCGCGCCAAACGGCGCATCTCTACGGTCGGAGCGTGGCGCAGCCTGGTAGCGCACCTGCATGGGGTGCAGGGGGTCGGAGGTTCGAATCCTCTCGCTCCGACCAATTATCTCTCCCTTGATAACATTTCTTTGTTCACGTCCCGGGATGCTAGGGCATCAAGCGGGTCAGTACGTCTATGTCATCGTTGTTTTCCGTCAGTCGGAACAGAATGATTTCGCCAGATCGCGGGAAAATTCCCGTCAGGGCGGTGATGTTTACCTGATGGGTCACCAGTAATACTTTTTCCGTGTCAGACAGGCCTGCAATTTTCTGTTTGATCAGGCGCGTTTGGGCGCCTTCCGTCGAGCGGTCACGGAAAAAGGAATTCAGCGCGGGTTCTTCGGTGACCGGGCCGACGTCCAGCAGATCTGCCGTATCAACGCATCGACACCACTGGCTTGTCAGTACAGCGGTGAGCTTTATGCCTTTGTCGCGAATGGCATTTCCGGTGTCGCGCGCCTGTTTGCGGCCGGTTTCATCAAGGTTGCGTTGGGTTGAGCAGTCACCAAGCACAAAGCTTGCCGGATCGCCCGTGCCCGGTGCGATGGCATGGCGCATCAGGGCGTGAACGCCATCTTGCTGCCAAATCCGCCACGCGTCTTCGCTGGCGTTCGCGGGGTGCGAAGAAAAGGTCAGTACGCCCAAAACACACACGGCACGGAACATATTTCTGAGCAATATCGACATCAGCCTTACCCATCTGTCATGCACAGGAAGTTAAGTCTGATACCGTTGAGCGGTGCTTTTGGATCAGAAAGTCAGTGAACCTAGTGGGATTGGTTGGGGTAATCTCAAGCTTAACCGGTGTCAGATGCCGGCACTTGCGACGCGGCGTCCTTCGTCGGTCAATTTGCAGATCAACCAGTCCGGTTTGACCGGGTTTTCGAACCACGGGGCCGCCCAGCCATGGTCAATGCAGCTCCGAACCGTTTTTTCGTTGATCTGTTTGCCGTTTCCGTCAAATAACGGCAGCTTGCCGCCCGGCTGGCTTAGGCCGCGACGTAGCCATTCAAGCTGTACTTCTGTGGGTTTCGAATGTTTTTTCCCCGCCATCGGTACTCCCCGCACCGTTATGATATGATTGGTGATACAAACATCAGATGTTGGTCAGTGTGACGGATAATCAACCAAGGAGCAATCGCAATGACGCCAGAAGAGTTTCAGCCAAGCGAGATGTCATTTCTGTATGTGACGGTTCCGGATATGGAAATCGCACGCGTGATTGCCGGTGGTGCGATCCGCGAGAAACTCGCAGCCTGTGCAAATGTGTTGCCCCAAATGACCGCTATTTATGAGTGGGACGGGGATGTAGAAGAAGAAACCGAGATTGTTGTTCTTCTGAAAACATCGAAAACAACCGCCATCGAACTGGCGCAATGGGTGGAAGATCACCATCCTTATGAAGTTCCCTGCATCCTGGAGCTGCCATTGGGGCGGGGAAATCATGATTATGTGTCGTGGCTTCAAAGCCAGCTGGGATCAAGATCACGGCTGATGTGATTGCATCTGTGGGCCATGGCCCCTAGGATGGCGCAAATTTTAGTCCTTGGATGATACGAGTTAATGAATCAGCTTACCAAAATGGCCCTCGAAATGGGGCCGTTGATCCTGTTTTTCGCAGTCAACGCCACGACCAATCTGATGACGGCGACGGCGGTGTTCGTGGCCGCCACCGTTGTTGCCCTTGCCACGTCCTATGCGTTGGCGCGGACCATTCCGGTCATGCCCCTGATCGGCGGGGTTTTCGTCATCGTGTTTGGTGGTTTGACGCTGTATCTTGATGATGAACTGTTCATCAAGATCAAGCCGACCATTGTTAACCTGCTGTTTGCCGGCATCCTGTTTGGCGGTCTGGCTGCTGGTAAGCTGTTTCTGAAGCTTGTTCTCGAAAGCGCATTCAAGGCAACCGATGAGGGTTGGCGGATCCTGACCTGGCGTTGGGCGTTCTTCTTTGTGTTTCTGGCCGTGGTCAATGAACTTGTCTGGCGCAATTTCTCGACCGATACTTGGGTGGCCTTCAAGGTCTGGGGTATCATGCCGATCACCATGGTGTTTGGCATGGCGCAGGTACCGGTTCTGATGAAGCATCAGTTGCCAGAAGAAGAGGGCAGCGAAACGGCGTCTTAGGGCTTCTGGTCTGCGTACGTACCGCTGACATGCAAAAGGGCAGGATTTCGATCCTGCCCTTTGTTCGTTTGCAGTAGGATTAGTGATTAGCTGATCGGCAGGGCAACACTGACCGCGGCCTGAGCCGCAATGCCTTCTTCACGCCCGGTAAAGCCAAGCCGCTCGGTGGTGGTGGCTTTGACATTCACCCGATCAACATCAATCTCGAGGATTTCAGCGACCTTTTCACGCATTGCTGGCGTGTGAGGGCCAATCTTCGGGCGTTCGCAAATCAGCGTTACATCGACATTCACAATCCGTCCGCCGCGTTTGCGCACAAGGTCGGCTGCATGTTTAAGGAAAATATCGGATGCGGCACCTTTCCACTGCATGTCGCTTGGCGGGAAGTGCTGGCCAATGTCACCAGCACCAATCGCGCCCAGTATGGCGTCGGTCAGCGTGTGGAGGCCGACATCGGCATCGGAATGGCCTTCAAGCCGTGCGGTGTGCGGTACTTTGACCCCGCACAGGATGCAATGGTCGCCCGGGGCGAAGCGGTGAACATCAAATCCGGTGCCAGCCCGGTATTCTTCTTGCGACATGTGCGCTGTTTCCTTGTTATTCGTATCCGCCCAGCTTTGCGCGCGGCCAAAATCATCACGATGGGTGATCTTGTCATTGTTGGTGGTGCCGGCCACACAGATTACATCAAGACCGATGGCTTCAAGCAGGGCGGCATCATCGGTAAACTCCTGACCCTCGAATTTCTGATGCGCATCAAGAATGGTTTTGAAATCAAACCCTTGCGGCGTTTGAGCCCGTTGAAGGCTTTCACGCGGAATGGTTCGGTGGATAATGCCATTGCTGTCTGTCTGCTTGATGGTATCCGCCACGGGCAGGGTGGGGATCGCACCAGATTGCGTTTCAAGGGCTGCCATGACCCGTTCAATCACATCATCGGAAATACCCGGGCGCGCGGCGTCATGGATCAGGACGCTGTTTGGCGCGCGTCCTGCCAGTGCACGCAAACCGTTCAGGACGGATTGTTGACGGGTCTCGCCACCCGCAAGCGGAGCCGGGAGCGATACGGTATCGCTCAAGGACGCGGTTGCGCTATCATACCAGTCCTGATGGGCCGGGTTATAGACCACCTGAATAAGGTTTGGGTCGGTGTGTCGTGCAAAACATTCGATACAATGCGCCAGAATGCTTTTGCCGCCAAGCATGTGATATTGTTTTGGTATTGGGTCGCCAAATCTGCTACCGCTGCCGGCAGCAACGATGACAACGCCTGTTTTTTGGGTCATAAACGTAATGCCATGGCTTGTCTGAACTGCGCCGCAGGCTATCTTTCTGCGGAGGTTTTGCCAAGTCGGCAAATGCAATATCGGGATCGTTTACGGTTCTGAAGATCAAGATGGGTTCCAAGATGCTTGCTGCATATATCCATATCCTTGCGCTGCTGCCCCTGACCGCGCAGATCATGCGTGCCGAACCACGTCGTGACGTGTGGCTATATGCATCGATTTGTCTGGCAGCACTCGGCACGATGGTATTGCTTGGTGTTACCGGCGAGGAAGTCCAGTCACGCGGTTTTGCGGCCGCTTTGCATTGGTCGGAACTGACCGTCATCATGATCTTTGGCGGGTTGGTGATCTGCAAGGGCCCACATCAGGTCTGGCGTCTGGCCGGCTATATTGGCGGTTATCTGCTTTTGTTTGCCGTTCTTGCCGCGATCTTCCGGCTGTTTGGCAATAGTGATCCGGAAGTGGTCAATGGTCCGGCACTCTATTCCGGTTGGCTGTGGGCGCATATCGGCAGTTCGTTGATCACCTATGCGCTGGTGACGTTGGCCGCGATTGCTGCGATGGCCTATGTGGTGCAGGAATACGCCCTTAAAAAGCGCAAGCCAACCCGTTGGAGCCGCCGCTTGCCGCCATTGCGCGACAGTGAATACATGCTGGTCGGCTTTTTGAAATGGTCGGCCTGGGTGTTGATTATCGGGATCATATCAGGCTTTGCATTGCGCTACGTCGAAGGCCAAAGCCTTTGGGAAATTGACCACAAGATGCTCCTGACTCTGCTGGGATTTGCCACCATCTGTATCCTGATCTTTATCCACGAACGATCAACCCTGCGTGGGCGCATGGCTGTGCGGTTTGTTCTGGGCGCCTGGTTGCTGCTGACCCTGGCATTTCCGGGCGTTCGGCTGGTGACCGGCTTTATCATCGGCTAGCCAGAAAATCGGTGCTACACACAGCTGTTGCCCAATTTTTACGATGATTTTGATGCCTTATGCATAATTGCTAGTCATTCACCCGGGCGTCTTACCCTTTGCCACGCACGACGCGGGGGCGGGGGATTTGAATTTTCCACGGTTTTTCTTTGAATTATCAGGTTTGACGTCACGATATTTGCGTTGATGCGCCGAGAGTTGTTGCATGTCGTGGCCAGTTTTATTAATCTGCCCAAGTTTTAGGCAATTGGAAATCCTTCATGTCATTGCAGATCGGTTCTGTGCATGTGCCAGAGAATGTTGTGCTGGCACCGATGTCAGGTGTGACTGACCTTCCGTTTCGGCAACAGGTCCGCCATTTTGGTGGGCATCTTGTTGTGTCCGAAATGATTGCGTCAGACGCCATGACCCGCATCCAGCGGCATGAAAAGGAAGTCCGGAAAATGAACGGCGATTGCGCTGCCGAAAGCCCGCTTTCGGTTCAGCTTGCCGGTACCGAGCCCGAAGAAATGGCCGAGGCCGCCAAGATGAACGAGGCCCGCGGTGCCATGATCATCGATATCAATATGGGCTGCCCGGCCAAAAAGGTCACCAAGGGCTATGCCGGATCAGCGCTGATGCGCGATGAAAAGCTGGCAGCAGACATCATCAAGGCGACCGTTGATGCGGTATCTGTTCCGGTGACGCTTAAGATGCGTCTGGGCTGGGATGATGATAACCGCAATGCCCCGACACTGGCCCGTATTGCCGAGGACCTTGGGATTGCGATGCTGACCATTCATGGGCGCACGCGCTGCCAGTTCTACAAAGGCGAAGCCGATTGGGATGCGATTGCGTTGGTCAAGGACGCGGTTTCTATTCCGGTTCTGGGCAATGGCGATGTGAACAGTGAAGAATGCGCCAGGGAACTTCTGGACCGATCCGGTGCCGATGGCGTGATGATCGGCCGTGGTGCGCAGGGGCGCCCGTGGTTCCTTGCGCAGGTTTCGCATTATCTCAAAACCGGTCAAAAGCTTGCGGCGCCAAATCTGGAAATTCAGCTTGAAACCATCCTGCGCCATTACGATGCGATGATTGATCATCATGGCCGTCAGGGTGTGCGCATCGCGCGCAAGCATCTGGCATGGTATTGCAACAGCTTGCGCAATGCGACGGAATTTCGACGCGTTGTCAACGTGTTGGACGACCCGCGCGAAGTTAAAAATCAAATTCGGTCATTCTACGATCCGTTGATCGAAGCCGAAATCAAACTGGATCAGGAAGCAGCCTGATCGCTTCATAACAATAATATGGCGACCGTCAAAAATGCGTCGTCGGGGAAGATATGCATGAGACTGGGATTTGGAAAAGGCAATGGGGTTGATCCCACCGGCGTTCTGAACGCCATTGCCAGCGCTGTTGTCGTCGCCAATCGGGATGGCAAGATCAAGTTCGTCAATCAGGCGACAGAGCAGCTGTTTAACACAAGCTCGAGCGTGTTGTGCCGCAGTGACCTGACGGACTTCATCCCGGCAGACAGCCCGGTTTTCTCGCTGATCAAACAAGCGATCGACGAAGCAACACTGGTTGCCGACCACAATCTTCTGATCGAAAGCCCCAAGATCGGCAAGCATACGGTCAACCTGACCGTGGGGTCCATGCCCGATGACAGTGATTGTGCGGTACTGACATTCGAGCCGCGATCAATCGCGCAAAAGATAGATAACCAGTTGCTCAGCCGAAATTCGGCACGGTCCGTCAGTGCAATGGCAGCTATTCTGGCCCACGAGATCAAGAACCCGTTGTCGGGCATTCGCGGGGCGGCGCAGTTGCTTGAACAAACCAGCAATGAAGATGACCGCGTTTTGACGCGTCTGATCTGTGATGAGGCCGACCGGATTGTCGAGCTTGTTGACCGCATGGAGATCTTCTCCGACAAGCCGCTTGAGCGTGGGGCCGTCAATATCCATACAGTTCTTGAGCATGTCCGTCGTCTGGCGGAAAACGGGTTTGGCAAGAACCTGACATTCGAGGAAATCTATGATCCGTCCTTGCCGCCTGTATTTGGCAACCGCGATCAGCTTGTTCAGGTGTTCTTGAACCTGATCAAGAATGCTGGCGAGGCCGTCGATCCCAAGGATGGCAAAATCACCATTTCGACGCGCTATCAACATGGCATCCGCTTGGCGGTTGCTGGCGGTGACGCACGCGTTCACCTGCCGTTGGTGGTGTCGGTACGTGACAATGGACCGGGCATTCCGCAAGACATGCGTGAAAGCCTGTTCGATCCGTTCGTTACAACGAAGCCGACCGGTTCGGGGCTTGGCCTTGCGCTGGTGGCGAAAATTATCAATGACCATGGCGGTGTGATTGAAGTCAAAGATGTGCCCGGGGGAGGTGCAGAGTTTCAAATCATGTTGCCGATATACAATCGGGCTCTGGCCGAAGGGGCATCTGACCCGGTCATAATCAAAAACAGGGAAGAAACCGCATGAGTACCAGCCCTGCGAGAATTCTGGTCGCCGACGATGATCGGGCCATTCGCACTGTCCTGACCCAGGCATTGTCACGTCAGGGACATGAAGTCCGCAGCACCGGCCATGGCCGCACGCTGTGGGACTGGATTGCCGATGGGGACGGCGATCTTGTGATTACCGACGTCATGATGCCTGACGAGAACGGGCTGGATATGGTGCCGCGCATTCGCAAGCTGCGCCCGGACCTGCGCGTGATTGTCATGAGTGCCCAGAATACCCTGATGACCGCTGTAAAAGCAGCTCAGCGCGGTGCGTTCGAATATCTTCCAAAACCCTTTGACCTCAATGAGTTGATGGGCATTGTTGACCGTGCGCTTGAAACCCCGCAGGAAAGCGAAATGGGCGAGGAAGAAGACGAAGAGGGTGATGATCGCCTGCCGTTGATCGGGCGCTCGCCGGCCATGCAGGAAATCTATCGGGCGCTGGCGCGCCTGATGAATACCGATCTGACCGTAATGGTCACCGGTGAAAGTGGAACCGGCAAGGAACTTGTTGCGCGCGCACTGCACGAATATGGCGGGCGTCGTCATGGACCGTTCGTTGCCATCAACATGGCCGCGATCCCGCGTGAGTTGATCGAAAGCGAGCTGTTTGGTCACGAAAAGGGCGCCTTTACCGGTGCGAACGAGCGCAAGGTGGGCCGGTTCGAGCAGGCCGAGGGCGGCACGCTGTTCCTTGATGAAATCGGTGATATGCCGCTTGAGGCGCAGACGCGCTTGCTGCGTGTTTTGCAGGAAGGCGAGTATACCCGTGTCGGCGGCCGTACGCCGATCCGCGTCAATGTTCGTATTGTCGCCGCCACCCACCGTGATTTGCGCAAGCTGATCCGCGAAGGCACGTTCCGTGAAGACTTGTTCTATCGCCTCAATGTCGTGCCGATCCGTTTGCCGTCGCTTCGTGAACGTCTTGAAGACATTCCAGAACTGGTCAATCACTTCCTGATGCAGGCAAGTGAAGAGGGCCTACCGCGCAAGACCTTGTCCAATGAAGCGATGGCACGTTTGAAAGCGCATCGTTGGCCGGGCAACATCCGCGAACTCGAAAACATGGTGCGGCGTCTGACGGCCCTGTACTCGCACGATGTGATCGGTGTGGATGTTATCGAAACCGAGTTTTCCGAGAACAATGTCAGCGAAGCAGCCCCAAGTGCCGAGCCACAGTCGCTTTCGGAATCCATCGAACGCCATGTGCGTGAGTATTTCGATGCCCATGATGATGATCTGCCGGCCAACGGGCTTTATGATCGCATACTGCGTGAAATGGAACGTCCGCTTTTGAATGTGACGCTTGAAGCAACGCGCGGCAATCAGGTCAAGGCGGCAGAGGTTCTAGGTCTTAACCGCAATACGTTGCGCAAAAAAATCCGTGATCTTGGACTGGAAGTCGTCAGGGGCACGAAATGAACAATACCGACCGTTCGATCTCCAACCGGTTCCTGCGGTCGGGCTTTGTACGGTTTCTGGGGCGGCTGGGCCAGTCACGGCGCTTTGCGTTCAGTGTGGTTACAGCGGCCCTGATTTCGGTCACGGCGACCTATCTGGCCATGACGGGGACGGCGCCATTCCGTCCTGACCCACGGCTTATTCTGCTGTTACTCAACATCGATCTGGTGCTGGTATTGCTTCTGGCAACGCTGGTGGCGCGCAAGCTTGTTCAGATCTGGGTAGAACGTCGGCGCGGGGTGGCAGGGGCCAAGCTTCACACCCGAATGGTGTTGATGTTCTCGCTAGTCGCAGTGACACCAGCGATTGTCGTGGCGATTTTCTCCGCACTCTTTCTGCATTTCGGTATTCAGGGCTGGTTTAGCGACCGCATCCGTACCGCGGTTGAAGAAAGCATGGTGATTGCGGATGCCTATTTGCGCGAACACCAGGAACTGATCCGCGCCGATGCCCTGGCGACCACCAGCGACTTGCAGCGCTTTGGTGTCAATTTCTCAACCAATCCGGATCGCATTTCCAGCATTCTGACCGATCAGGCGCTGGCGCGTGGTTTGCCGGAAGTCATGATGGTTGACGGGGCGGGCAGGATCATCGCCCAGTCAGAATACAGTTTTTCCTATGACGCAAATCAGACGTCTGTTCCCGAAGAAGTGTTTGACGAAGCACGTCAGAAAGATGTGGTTTTGATGGTGGGCGCAAGTGACAACCGCATCCGCGCCATCGCCAAGATCCCAAGCCTCATTGATGCCTTCCTGCTGGTTGGGCGCTTTGTCGACCCGAATGTGCTGGATCGTATCGACAAGGCGCGCCGCGCCGTTGATGCCTATGAAAGCCTGGAAGGTGAACGATCCGGGATCGTGATCACCTTTGTCATGATCTTCGTTCTGATTTCGGTTGTGCTTTTGCTCGCCGCAGTCACGCTTGGCTTGATGGTGGCAACCCGTCTGGTGCAGCCGGTCTCACAACTGATTACCGGTGCAGAGCGTGTCCGTGACGGGGATTTGTCCTTCCGGGTGCCGCTTGACGGGCAGGGCGATGAGCTTGAAGCGCTGAGCCGGGCATTTAACCGCATGACCGCGCAGCTTGAAACCCAGCGCAATGAACTGATTGCCGCCAACCGGTTAAATGATGAACGTCGCCGCTTTACAGAGGCGATCCTTGGTGGGGTGACCGCTGGTGTGATTGGTCTTGATCCGAACCGCAACATTGATCTGCCTAACCGCAGTGCGTCGGATTTGCTTGGTGTCGACCTTGAAGATTACCTGTCTCAGGAACTGACAGAAGTTATTCCGGAATTCCAGCCACTGTTTGATGACTTTGGCCGCGATGGCGAGCGCAGCAAACCCCGCCAGGTTGAAATTCGCCGCGATGGGGTCAGTCGCACCTTGATGTCACGGGTGACCGCCGAGTGGGCCGATGACGGGACGGTGTTTGGCTATGTGGTGACGTTTGACGATGTCACAGAGCTTCAGACCGCACAGCGCATGGCCGCCTGGGCGGACGTGGCACGGCGTATTGCCCATGAAATCAAGAACCCGCTGACCCCGATCCAGCTGTCTGCAGAGCGGCTTAAACGCCGATACCTCAAGCAGATCAATGATGATCAGGAAGTATTTACGACCTGTACCGATACCATCATTCGACAGGTTTCCGATATTGGACGGATGGTTGATGAGTTTTCCAGCTTTGCCCGCATGCCAACCCCGACGATGCGCCTGGAAAATATCGGTGAACTGGTGAAAAGTGCAGTGTTCCTGCAAAAGCAGGCGCATAGCGATATCAGCTATGATTTCGATCGCAGTGGCATCGAAGATCTGCAGATTTCCTGTGATGCCCATCAGGTCAATCAGTGTCTCACCAACACGCTTAAAAACGCGGCCGAGGCGATCGAAGGCCGCGAAAAGCCCGAAGACGGCGATCTGCCAAAAGGCCGGATCGAGATTTCGGTCGCGACATCGCCCGATAATCAACGTGTTTTCGTCGCTGTATCGGACAACGGAAAAGGGCTTCCTGCCGAACACCGCGAACGATTGACCGAGCCGTATGTCACCACGCGATCCAAGGGAACCGGGCTTGGCTTGGCGATTGTAAAGAAAATCATGGAAGACCATGGCGGAGAGCTTATACTCTCTGACGGCGTTGAAAGCGGAGCGACGATTACGCTATCTTTCCCGAAGGTTATTGAACCCGAAACCGATGGCGTTGCTTCGAACGCAAACTCCTCAGGCAATTGATTTAATTGTCAAAATCGTAACAAGAAAAAGATTGATTTGGTCACGACATGGCGCACGACATTCTTATTGTCGACGATGAAGAAGATATCCGGGCTCTGATTTCCGGCATCCTCGAAGACGAGGGCTATACAACCCGCCAGGCAGGATCAAGTCAGGGCGCTTTGTCCGAGGTTGCTGCCCGCCGGCCGAGCCTTGTGGTGCTTGATATCTGGATGGATGAAAGCGACCATGATGGCATCGAGACGCTCAAGCTGATCAAGCGTGAGCATAGCGAAGTCCCGGTGGTGATGATTTCCGGTCACGGTAATATCGAAACCGCGCTTGAAGCGTCGCGGATTGGGGCCTACGACTTCATTGAAAAGCCGTTCAATACCGATCGCCTGTTGATGGTGGTGGAGCGCGCGATTGATGATGCGCGTTTGCGCCGCGAGAACCGCGAGCTCACTCTTAAGGCAGGCGGCGATACCGAGCTTGTCGGCAAATCATCGGTCCTGAATAACCTGCGCCAATCGGCCGAACGGGTGGCGCGCACGGGAAGTCGCATTTTGATCCATGGTCCGGCAGGGTCGGGCAAGGAAGTTGTCGCCCGGCTTATTCATCAGAAATCTGCCCGTGCCGAAGCCCCGTTTGTGGTCCTGAATTGCGCAAATATTGCGCCGGATACCATGGAAGAGTCGCTTTTCGGTGCAATTGCGACGGCGGACCGCGAAGCGCGCACCGGCGTCCTTGAATTGGCTCATGGCGGGACCTTGTTGCTCGATGAAGTGGCGGACATGCCGCTTGAAACCCAGGGCAAGATTGTCCGGGTGTTGCAAGATCAGACGTTTGAACGTGTTGGCGGTTCCGTGCCGGTTAATGTGGATGTGCGTGTGATCGCAACGACTGCGCGTGATCTCGAACAGCGGATCGAAGAACAGAAATTTAGGCAGGATCTGTATTACCGCCTGAATGTGGTTCCGCTTGAGGTGCCATCGTTGCAGCAACGCCGTGATGACATTCCGGTTCTGGCGGAAATGTTCCTTGATCGCTATGCCGACGCAACGGGTCTTCCGAAAAGAAAGCTCTCGCCCGAGGCGATGGCAACCCTGCATGCCTATGACTGGCCGGGCAATGTGCGCCAATTGCGTAACGTGATCGAAAGACTGATGATCATGGCGCCCGGCGACGAAGACAAGGTCGATCTGATCAGCGGCAAGATGCTGCCATCCGAGCTGTTTTCTGACGTGCCGACATCGCTAAGTTTTGACAAGACCAGTGAAATCATGGCATTGCCGCTCCGCGAAGCACGTGAGATGTTTGAAAAAGAATATCTCCAGACACAGATTGATCGTTTTGGTGGAAACATCTCCAAAACGGCCAGCTTTGTCGGCATGGAACGTTCAGCATTGCACCGCAAGCTGAAAAGCCTTGGTGTGAACGGGCAATAAGCCCAAGATCACCACGGACTGTTGTGAACGGGAGAACTCGACATGAAGGTCATCATTTGCGGCGCCGGGCAGGTGGGCTTCCACATTGCCAAATATCTGTCTGCCGAAAACAATGATGTAACCGTGATCGACCAGTCCGAAGAACTGGTGCGCAAGATTTCCGATACGCTTGAGGTCAAGGGCATTATCGGGTTTGGCTCGCATCCGGACGTGCTGCAGCAGGCCGGCGCTGAAGAAGCCGACATGCTGATCGCCGTGACTTTTGCTGATGAAGTTAACATGACGGCCTGTCAGGTGGCGCATTCGCTGTTTAACGTGCCTACCAAGATCGCGCGTATCCGCAGCCAGACCTATCTGCAGCCGGAATGGGCCAGCCTGTTTGGTCGCGAAAAGCTGCCGATCGATGTGGTGATTTCCCCGGAGATGGAAGTTGCGCGTGCGGTTGCACGCCGCCTTCAGGCGCCCGGTGCGTTTGACATGATCCCGTTTGCCGATGACAAGGTCAAAATCCTTGGTATTCGCTGCAGCGATGATTGCCCGGTGATCAACACACCGCTACGTCAGCTTCATCAACTGTTCCCGGATCTCAATATCTCGATCCTTGGCATGATCCGTGGCGACAAGGCGGTCTATCCCAAGGGCGATGATCAGATGCTGGCGGGGGACCTTGTCTATCTGGCGGTATCGGGTGATCAGGTGGATCGCGCCATGTCGGCATTCGGCCATGAAGACCCGGAAGCCCGCCGGATCGTAATCTTTGGCGGCGGGAACATCGCGCTGTTCCTGGCTGAAGAAATCAACAAGAACTTCCCGGGTGTCACCACCCGACTGGTCGAAGCCGATCCGGAGCGCGCGCGTTTTGTTGCCCAAAAGTTGCCGAAGAAAAGCGTTGTTCTGCGTGGTGACGTTCTGGATCCGGAACTGCTGGAAGAAGCCAATGTCGGTAATGCCGAAGCAGTTGTGGCCCTGACCAATGATGATGAGACCAACATTCTGGCGTCTCTACTGGCCAAACGGTATGGCTGCCCACGTGCGCTGACCCTGATTAACAAAAGCACCTATAACTCGCTGGTGTCCGAACTGGGCGTGGATGTGGTGATCAGCCCGCGTATGACGACGGTGTCGACCATCCTGCATCATGTACGCCGTGGGCGTATCCGGGCTGTACACAGCCTCTCAGAAGGCTTTGGCGAGGTTCTTGAGGCAGAAGCGCTTGAAACCGCACCAATCGTTGGCAAGGCGATCAAGGATATCTCGATGCCGGCCGGTGTGGTGTTTGGCGCTATTTTGCGCAATGGCGAAGTTGTGATGCCGCGCGCCGCAACCGTGATCGAGGCCAATGACCGGATTGTGGTATTTGCAGGGTCCGAGCAGATCAAAAAGGTTGAAAAGATGTTCGCTGTTCGTCTCGAATATTTCTGATCGGGCAGGCGGTTCTTTTAATCCTCACACAAAACAATACCCAGCCAGCCACCGGAAATTCAAATGTCTGACCAATTGCCCCATCCGCCTAAAGCCGTCATTTTTGACTGGGATAATACCCTTGTTGATAGCTGGGGCACCATTCAGGCTGCCCTTAACATGACGTTTGAGGAATTTGGGCTGGAACAATGGTCGCTTGATCAGACCAAGCAGCGGGTTGCGCGCTCCATGCGCGACAGTTTCCCCATCCTGTTTGGCGAAGATCGCTGGGAAGATGCCAAAGACAGCTTTTATGGTCATTTCCAGTCCATCCATCTTCAAACGTTGAAGCCGCTTGATGGGGCGCATGACCTTTTATGTGCGTTGCGTGATAACGGGACCTATATCGGTGTCGTGAGCAACAAGAATGGTGACTTCCTGCGCAAGGAAGCCGATCACCTTGAATGGACGCCGTTTTTTGGCAAGATCGTCGGGGCGACGGATGCGGCAAAGGATAAACCAGCAGCCGATCCGGTGCATATGGCGATGGGCGACTCTTCGGCATCGCAATATGAGAATCTGTGGTTTGTAGGCGACAGCGTGGTTGATATTCAGTGCGCGCGCAATGTCGGGGCGACGGCAATCCTGATTGGTGATGAAATTACCGGTCACGGCGACACGCAGAATTCTGCGACTCTTAGCCCTGATTGGCATTTCGCCGATTGCGAGGCGCTTGTAAGGGTTGTAAAAGGCTTCTCGAACGTCTTATAGTTCATGAAGGTCATTAAAAATGGGGCCGGAATCGTGACTGACCTGAAAAGTCGACGGTTCCACATTTTCCTTGGCCGCCCGAAACCAAAAAAACGCTCATAAAAGAAGGCTAGGTCTAACCAATGGCGGAAAAATCACAAAATGTTCAGGACGTCTTTCTGAACTATTGCCGTAAAAACAAAACGCCGGTTACCGTGTTTCTGGTCAACGGAGTCAAATTGCAGGGGATCATTACCTGGTTTGACAATTTCTCTGTTTTGCTGCGGCGCGATGCTCATACCCAGCTCGTGTACAAACACGCGATTTCGACGGTAATGCCGACGACCCCGATCAAGCTGTTTGATCCGAGCCAGCCTGCGACGGAAGAAGAAAATAGCTGACGAGTCTCTGACTTCGGGGGGCGGCGATACGCCGGAATCTCCCCGGGTCCTGGTTTTCCACCCTGAACTAAAACGCGCAGACCCAACCGGGACTTGGCGCGACGCTTCGTCGCGTCTGGAAGAAGCGATCAGTTTGACGGGTGCACTTGAATTTGAAGTGGTGGGCGCAGAAATCGTGCCCATCGCAAAGTTGCGTCCGTCCACCTTGTTTGGCAAGGGCGTGACCGAACGGCTTGGTTTGCAAATCAAGGCTGAAGAAGCCGACATTGTGATGATCAATGGCATTCTTACCCCGATCCAGCAACGTAACCTGGAACGGGAATGGAAATGCAAGGTCATTGATCGAACCGGTCTGATCCTTGAAATCTTTGCCGATCGCGCGCGAACCCGTGAAGGTCGTTTGCAGGTGCAGTTGGCATTGCTGAGCTATCAGCGATCCCGCCTTGTGCGCACCTGGACGCACCTTGAACGTCAGCGTGGTGGTCGTGGCTTCCTTGCCGGTCCTGGTGAACGTCAGATCGAGATCGACCGCCGTCTTATCGGTGACAAGCTGGCCAAGCTCCGTCGCGAGCTTGAGGAAGTCAAACGTACGCGTGAACTGCACCGCGAAGCGCGCCGTCGGGTGCCTTACCCGATTGTCGCGCTTGTCGGCTACACGAACGCCGGCAAATCGACGCTGTTTAACCAACTGACCTTGTCTGAGGTGTTTGCCGAGGACATGCTGTTTGCGACGCTGGACCCGACCATGCGCGGTCTGGTCCTGCCGAGCGGCCGCAAGGTTATTCTGTCTGACACTGTGGGCTTTGTTTCCGATCTCCCGCACGACCTTGTCGCGGCCTTCCGCGCAACCCTTGAGGAAGTGCTGGAAGCGGATCTGATTGTTCATGTGCGCGATGCGTCTTCGCCCGAAACCGAAGAACAGAAGCTTGATGTGCTCGAAGTTCTCAAGGAACTCGGGCTTCAGAAGGCAATTGACGGCGAAGAGCTGGTTGAGGCACTGAACAAGATCGATCAGCTTGAAGGCGAAGACTTGCAGGCGGTGTCTGAATATGCCGCACGCCATGACAACACCATTGCGATTTCGGCCGTCAAGGGCACGAATTGCGAGGCATTGCTTGATCTGATCGAAGATCGCCTGACCGAAGATATGCCGATCTTTGAACTTTGCGTGCCGTATGCGGACGGGAAGTCACTTGCGCGGCTTTATGAGCAGGGTGAGGTTCTCAAACGCAATGAGGGGCAGGACGGTATTTCAGTTCAGGTCCGGGTCGATGCAACCCGTGTCGGCCGGTTCGAAGATTGGTGTGCCAAGGCCGGGCTTGATATTCATCTGGTGTGATAGGGAGAAAGCGCGTGGCGATCAAAGTCGATATGGACAAGGTAACCGAGATCATTCGGGAAGTGTCGGCTGCTGAAATCGCCCCGCGTTTCGGCCAGCTTGATGATGCAGATATCGACACCAAGACCCATGCGATGGATCTTGTTACCATCGCCGATACCGAGGCAGAGCGTGTTCTGACCCGCCGTCTGACCGATCTTTTGCCCGGAAGTCGTGCGCTTGGCGAAGAAGCCGCCCATGAAGACCCGAGCCTTCAGGAACGCATTTTTGCCGCAGATGACCCGTTCTGGATCATTGATCCGGTCGATGGCACCAAGAATTTTGCCCATCACAGACAGCCGTTTCGCTGCATGGTTGGGCTTTATGCGGGCGGGGAAACTGTCGCAGCCTGGATTGTCGATCCGATTGAAGGGGCGGCAACTGTCGCCGAACTGGGATCAGGCACACGCTATCAGGATCAGCCGGTTTCGGTGCGATCCAACATTACCAAGGCGTCCGATGCCAAGGGCTTTCTGATTTCATATGCGCGTGATCGCATCCGCAAGCATTATGGTCATCTCGATTTCTTTGCCGATGTTGCGCATTATTCCTGCTGCGGGGCGGAGTATGAAGAAATGGCGCGCGGGGCATTTGATTTCTGTGCCTATCGCACACTCAAGCCCTGGGACCATGCACCGGGAACACTTCTGGTGCGCGAAGCAGGCGGTTATGCACGCTATATCACCGCAGATAAAGATAACGAATATAATGCCAATGCCACGGCGGCAGGGCTTCTCTGCGCGAGTTCCGAAGAACTCTGGGCCGAGATTAATGAAATCCTGATGCCGCTCTTTCCGGCGTAACGAGCGGTCGCAAGTCCGCAAGATTTGTCAAATCGACGCGTGCTAGCGTTTTCGAACTGCACAACAAACTGCACGAGAGAACGATGAACAAATTGCATGCCCAGAAGTCCTATCAGGAACGTCTTGCCCGGGTGCAGGGCTATATCCATGATCATCTCGACGAAGAGCTTGATCTGAACAAGCTGGCCGAAATCGCCTGCATGTCGCCAACTCATTGGCATCGCATCTATCACGGCGTGTTTGGGGAAACCATTGCCGCGACCGTGAAGCGCGTGCGCCTTCATACGGCAGCCGGAATGCTGGCAAATAGCGCCATCGCGATTGAGGAAATCGGCAAACGGTGCGGGTATCCGAACCTGCAATCCTTTACGCGCATCTTTTCGGATTGTTATGGCATGCCGCCCGCGCGATATCGCAAAGAAGGTAGCCACGCGAAATTCCAAAGCGCCCTTGAAGATCAAGGGGCTGTCATCAGCGGACCTTGGGACGTCGAAATTCGTGAAGTGCCGGAAATGTCGCTGCTGACGATTGATCATCATGGATCATTCATGCAGATCGGCGAGGCGTTTGACAGGTTGTTCGGATGGCTGGCCGTCCGTGATTTGATTGCGCCTGATGTCAGGCTAATAGGGGTGTATCACACCGACCCCGATAGCCATCTTGAAGAGGACCTGTTTTCCAAGGCGGGTGCGTTGCTTTCAAGCAATTCGGAGATCGAACTGCAGGCACCGGTTGAGAGAACAAAGTTGGCGGCGGGAAGATATGCCTGCCTGCACTATAAAGGGCCGTATGCCGATATGAAGGCGGCCTATTTGTGGCTGTTTGGCAAATGGTTGCCGCAGTCGGGTGAAGAGGCGCGCGAAGGTCCCGTATTTGAAGAATACCTCAACAATCCGCGCGAAGTTGCGCCAACCGAACTGCTAACCGAGATCTATATGCCGCTGGAAAACTAGGTTGGGGAATCTGGACCAGGTCAGGTGCGCATTCACACCTGACCTCGTTCGGTCTTTTTCGCCAGATTCCAAAGATTATCCATCTCTTCCAGATTTGAATCCGCAGCCGTTCGGCCATCACGCGCGAGTTCATCTTCGATGAAATGGAAGCGTTTGGTGAATTTGTGGTTTGCCCCCCTTAGGGCAACTTCGGGATCGACGCCGATCTTGCGCGCCAGATTGGCCATGACAAACAACATGTCTCCCAATTCATCTTGCAGACGCGCCGGATCGGGGGTGTCGGTCATTTCGGCTTTGAGTTCGTCAATTTCCTCGTGCAGCTTATCAAAGACTTCATCGGTACTGGGCCAGTCGAAACCAACGCGGGCGGCACGCTTGGTGAGCTTTTCCGCGCGCATTAATGCGGGCAAGGCGCTTGCCACGCCATCAAGGGCACTGTGGCGTTCATGACCCTTGTCTTCGGCTTTTTGGGCACGCTCAGCTGCCTTGATCTTTTCCCAGGTCTGATTGACGCCATCGGTTGTGGTAGCATCGCCGTCGCCAAACACGTGCGGATGACGGCTGATCATTTTTGAAACGATGCTGTTGGCGACGTCTTCGAACTCGAAATGACCGGCTTCCTTGGCCATCTGGGCGTGGAATACGACCTGGAGAAGCAAATCCCCCAGCTCGTTGCAGAGCTCGGGCATGTCGTTATCAGCAATCGCGTCGGCAACTTCGTAGGCTTCTTCGATGGTGTAGGGCGCGATGGTCGAGAAATCCTGTTCCAGGTCCCACGGGCAACCGCCATCCGGGTTGCGCAGCTTTGCCATGACGTCGAGAAGGTCGTTGATGGCTTTGCTGTTATGCGTGGTCATGGTGAGTGTCCCGTCAGTTTGCTGTTTTGCCCAGTGCTATTGTTTGATTCCTATCGCGCTGCACCACGACTGACAAGAAAGATGATGCGGGCAAAACAAAACCCGCAAGGCCAAACTGGCACTTGCGGGTTTCGAGGTGATGTTTGGATGCCCTTTTGACTTATGCAGCCTTGAGCTTTTCCTGTGTGGTAGCGCTGTCATCCTTGGTTTCCTTGGAGGATGCGCCTTTCTCTTTCTTGCCTTCAACGAGGCCGCGGTGCAGGGCAACGATTGCCTTGTTGAAGTCGCCTTCGGCAACAACAAACTGCAGATCAACGCGGCGGCTCGGATAGTGGGAGGCCACCAGCTCAACACCGGCTTCATCCAGGATCGAAACGGCACGGGCAAACAGACCCGGCTGTTCGATATTGGCACCGATGACCGAAACAATCGCGACCTTACGGGTCTGAACGGTTGCTTCGGGCTGATTTGCCTCGATCTCGTCAACACAACGACGGATCTGTTTCAGCGGTGCCGAGACATAATGCGTGATTGTGTTGGCATTCAGGTTCTTGGTGACAGTCGGCACCTTGTAACGTTTCAGAACGTTCAGGATTGCTTCCTCGCCACCTGGAACACCCACCATGTCCTGATTGAAGACTTCAATCTCGAACGCGGTCGGAACGCCGGTCACGATTTCAACACGGCTGTTTTCCGGTTCCCAATGATCATCAATCACCGTGCCCGGATGTTCCGGTTCGAAGGTGTTGGCAATCCGCAGCGGAATGTCGTTCTGACGAAGACCCTTGGCTGCGCGCGGGTGGATGGCTTCCATACCCATGTTCGAAAGCTGATCGGCCACGTCATAGCTGGTGCGGCCAATCGGGCGCACTGCGTCTTCACCGACGATGCGCGGATCGGCGCTCGACAGGTGGAATTCCTTGTGAATGATCGCTTCGCGCGCCTGGGTCAGGCAGGCAATGCGCGAGAAGGTCACTTCACTGTAGCCACGACCATAGATGCTCATCAGGCCTTCGCTGCACTGGGCATAACCCGTTGCAATTGCAAGCTGGTTTGACAGATCAATGTCTTCGAACACCTTGTTGATGCGACCATCAAGGGTGGATGCCTCTGGCTCGCGCCAGCCTGAAAGGTCGGCAAACACGGCGTTTACGCCCTTTGCGCGCAGCAGCAACATGGTGTTGTGCGCGCTGTGGGCTTCACCAATGGCGGAAAGCATTTCGCGCACGGTCAGCAGATGCTTTTCAAGCTTGAAGTGACCGAAGCTGCACAGGCGATGAAGATCCATCAGGCAGCTGCGCGTGCCTTCGATGCGTTCCTGAACAAAGGCATTGGCCAGTTTCAGTTCCGGCGCATCACCAAAGATTTCTTCGTTGATGGCACACATTTTTTCGGAAACTTTGGTCAGAGCATCGCCCCAGGCCCAATCGGTTTCCGAACCGGCGTAAAGCTGATAGACGCCTGCTTCGCCAGTCTTTTTGTTTTCGAGCAGAAGGTCGGTAAATCCGCCATATGCCGAAACGACAAAGACACGGTTGTAAAGTTCGTCTTCGCTGCGATTGCCGACCAGAATGTTGTCCATGACCGCGTCAACCTGGGTCATCGACGTACCACCGATCTTGTGAACGCTATGCCCAGCGTCCTTGTTTTTCTGGGCTGAAAGCATGTTGCCTCCTTTGGGGGCGTTTCCTTTAAAAAATATGCTCAAGAGCGTCCGGGGCGGTGAATGAATTCCGCCCCGAACAAAAGTGTTTAGCTGGCGAGTGCGTCGCCATCGAGCGGGTAGACACCGTTCTCGTCATGGACTTCACGACCATTGAGCGGCGGGTTGAAGGCACAAGCGACAACCATGTCCTCGGTGCCGCCGCGTAGATAGTGGCGGTCATGCTTGTCGAGGATGTAAACCGTGCCCGGCTCAATCTTGTATTTCTTGCCGTCAGCAATGGTTTCCACTTCGCCATTGCCCGAGATGCAATACACCGTCTCGAAATGGTTGGCGTAGCAGATCTCGGTTTCGGTGCCGGCATAGATGGTGGTGATATGGAAAGAGAAGCCCATACCGTCTTCGGCGAGCGACAGACGGGTGCTTTCCCAGTTATCCGAAACCACACGGCGACCGGATGCTTCACATTCTTTCAGAGTACGAACAATCATTTTTAACTCTTTGATCTAATTAAGTTGTGGGGCAGGGCGACGCAGCAAAGCGTCGCCCCAACTTGTTGTTACTCAGCGGCTGCTTTGGCCGGGGAAACTTCCTTGCCCATGGCTTTGGCGGTTGCCAGTTCAAGGATGTCCAGACCGTGTGCAAGATCCTGCTTGGAGATGATCAAAGGCACAAGGCATTTGACAACTTCATCTTCCGGGCCGCTGGTCTCGATGACAAGGTTATGCTTGAAGCATTCCTTCGTGACCTTGGATGCGACGTCACCGCTTTCAAAGCAGATACCCTGCATCAGGCCGCGGCCCTTGCGATAAAGTTTGCCATCGCCGTAACGATCAACAATCTCCGAAAGGCGCGTTTCAAGGAATGCAGCCTTGTCACGGACATCAGCAGCAAACTTGTCATCTGACCAGAAGTGCTCAAGGGCAGCTGCAGCGGTCACGAATGCGTGGTTGTTACCACGGAAGGTGCCGTTGTGTTCGCCCGGATGCCAGACATCAAGTTCCGGCTTCATCAGCAGAACAGCAAGCGGAAGACCATACGCCGAAAGCGATTTCGACAGGGTTATCATGTCCGGCTTGATGCCGGCCGGTTCGAAGCTGAAGAACGTACCGGTACGGCCACAACCCGCCTGAATGTCATCAACAATCAGAAGGATGTCATGCTTGCGGCAAACCTGTTCAAGGTTCTTGAGCCAGCCGAAGTCAGCAGCATTCAAGCCGCCTTCACCCTGAAGGGTTTCAACGATGACAGCTGCGGGCAGGGCAACACCACTGGAATTGTCCGACAGGACACGGTCCAGATATTCGGTGGTATCGGCGCCATCGCCCATGTAACCGTCAAACGGCACGGCAACGGCATTGTCCAGCGATACGCCAGCAGCGCCGCGGTGATGTTCGTTACCAGTGATGGCAAGCGAACCCAGCGTGCAACCATGGAAACCGTTGGTGAATGAAATCACGGTTTCACGGCCTTTGACACGGCGCGCGAGCTTCAGCGCGGCTTCGACGGCGTTGGTGCCGGTCGGGCCGGTAAACTGAACCTTGTATTCCATGTCGCGCGGCTTGAAGATTTTGTCTTCGAGAGCTTCAAGGAAGGCTGCCTTGGCTTTGGTGTGCATGTCCAGGCCATGGGTCACGCCGTTTGATTTGATGTAATCAATCAGCTTTTCCTGCAGAACAGGATGGTTGTGGCCATAGTTCAGGCTGCCGGCACCGGCGAGGAAATCAAGATAACGGTTGCCGTTATCGTCGGTCAGCCAGGCGCCTTCTGCCTTTTCAAAGGTTACAGGGAAGGAGCGTGCATAGCTCTGAACTTCCGATTCAAGGCGATCAAATACAGTCATGGTTCCCTCTTTTCATTTTGGGAAAAATCAAGTCCACCTGTCATGCCAAACGTTCCGGCTTGCCGGTTGTTCCAAAAATGGCCGTGCCATTTTGTGCATGAAAGGTGGGAAAAATTCGGTCAGCCGGATCAGGCGGCGACGCGTTCGACGTCTTCGCGCTCGAACGGTCCGATCTGCCACAGAATCTCGCTGGCAGCGGCACCTTCGAAGTGCGTTTCACGTTCAAACTGGACTTTGCGTTTGACGTCCGCGCCCAGTTCGCGTGCAACAGAACGGAAGACACCCTGCGACGGGGCGTTGGTCGACGTAATCGTCGTGTTCAGCTGCGAGACGTCATGGCAGGACGGACGATCCAGAATGTCGAGGATCAGGCGTTTCGCCAGACGCAGGCCACGGGCCTTGGGCGAAACGGCGACCTGCCAGATGAAAAGCTGTTCGGGCTTGTCCGGGACGATGTAACCCGAAACAAAACCAACGGCTTCACCGTTGAGTTCGGCAATCGCGCACGTGTCCGCAAAGTGCGAGCACTGCAGCAGATTGCAATACATCGAGTTTTCGTCCAGCGGCTTACAGTCGGAGATAAGGGTGTTTACCGCAGCACCGTCTGTTGCCTTGGGTTTACGGATAATCAGGTTGGCTTTCTGGCCGGTATTGCCGTTTGTGTTGGCAATTTTCATCGGTCTGCCTGCTCTGTTATTTCGATACACGATCATTTATGTCGCGGCAGATATATAGAACACCGATAGAAATTGATCAACCCCTTCTGTGTGACTTTCCTGTGAAAAGCACTAAAATACTGAAAGTAAACGAAAGAATGATCTATCGGCCTTCGATGAGGATAATGTTCCTTCGATGAAATATTCTTTCATTAAGGGATCTATGTCCGATGGAATAAATAATCGAAATTCGATATAAAAATGTCTTAAAGCGTTGCACAGTCGCGGTTGTGCGGCTAAAACAGCGTCTTCTACTGGAAACCGAAGATGCCCGGAAAATAACAATGGATAAATTGCATGAAGCGTTGATCTCCATCCGCCGTATTCTGCGCGCGAGTGATATCCACGCAAAAAAGCTTGGTAAGGTGACCGGGCTTAAAACCTCACAGCTTCTAGTTTTGCAGTCCCTTGAGGAATTCGGCGAGATGACGGTTGGCCAGATTGCTGCCAAGGTTAATCTGGCCCAGGCATCGACCACGGCACTTGTTGACAAGTTACAGGCGATGCAGCTTGTCACTCGCGAACGTGGCGATACGGACAAACGCAAAGTATTTGTCCGATTGACCGACCCGGGCAGGGCTATACTGGATCGTGCACCGATGGCGCTTCATGACCGGTTTTCAGAGAACTTCAACAGTCTTGAAGAATGGGAACAGACCTTCCTGATCGCCGCACTTCAGCGTGTTTCAGGCATGATGGATGCAAGCGACATCGATGTTGCCCCGGTTCTTGATCACGATGTGATTGTTGAAAAGGCCGCCGATCGTCGTTGAATGTAGCGCTTTTGAAGTTTATTTCAGTGGGCTGTAAATAAATAAAAAATCGGGTGAGTATCCAACGGTTACTGGCACGGACATGGGTGCAGTATCCGAGGCTTTCCGCGCGCAATTATCTCCACATGATGTGTTTTTAGGTTGACCAACTCAACCATGAGTGCATTCATTCAAAAAAACATATATGTGGAGGATGCAATGTCTGGAAACGGTTTCTGGTCTCGTCGTGACGTTCTGAAATCTTCGCTGGCCCTCGCTGGTATTGGCGCCGCCGGGATGTTTCCCGGGCCTGCATCGGCGGTTGGATCGCTGAAAGTAGGGGCCTCTGACATCACGGTCATATCGGATGGGAATCTGATGTTGCCGTTATCCTTTGCCTTCCCCGATGTTTCACGCGATGAACTGATTGCTTTCCTCAAAGCCGAAGGACAGCCCACCGATGCGTTGCTGCCAGATTGCAATATCACGGTGTTGCGCCATGGTGATCGGGTGGTGATGTTTGATGTCGGGTCAGGGTCGCATTTCATGCCGTCAGCAGGCAAGTTGATGGACAACCTTGATGAGGCTGGCGTCAGCCCGGATGAAATTACCGATGTTGTGTTCACTCATGCGCATCCGGATCATTTGTGGGGCCTGATTGATGATTTTGACGAGCTGATCTTTACCGATGCCCGCTATCACATGAACCGGATCGAGTGGGAATACTGGCGCGCGGAAGATACCCTGGAAAAAACGCCGGAAGCGCGGAAAAGCTTTGTCGTCGGGGCGCGCAATCGCATGGCGTTTCTTGAAGACCGTATCGAGTTGTTCGAGTATGGTGCTGAGGTCGTTTCAGGCGTTGAAGCCGTTGACACGTCTGGTCACACACCCGGGCATACATCCTTTATGATCCATGATGGATCAAACAGTGCGCTTGTGGTGGGCGATGCCATTACCAATGTTGCGGTTTCGCTGGCCCATCCGGAATGGGCAAGCGGATCTGATCAGGATGCCGAAAAGGGCATTGCCACGCGCAAGATGTTGCTGGACCGCCTTGCCGTTGATGGATCGCGGATTATCGGTTTTCATATGCCGCATCCGGGGCTGGGCACGGTCGAGCGGGCAGGTGCGGCGTATCGGTTTGTCGTGGCGGGATGATTGCGCCGCAGGCCTTGGCCTAGCCATGCTTGCGCAGGGATATCGCGCGCAGGAACCCGAACGGTGATCCTTCGAGAAGCACACCAAGGCCCACCCGTGCCCCGATCGTAATCGAGATCATGACAATCGGCGAAGAGATTGCCAGCGTGGAAAACGCGCTGACACCCTGGCCGATGGTGCAGCCCAGCGCGAAGACGCCGCCGGTCCCCATCAAAAATGCGCCCAGCAGATGACGGCCGAGCTCGCGGGCATCGTCACAGGCTTCCCAGCGCATATCGTTGCTTTTCCATGCCGCCAGCGCCGCGCCAAGAAACACCCCGATCACCAGACCAACACCATAGTCGGGCAGGATTCCGGTGACGGTGATGATCTGCATGATCGTGTCGCCGACCGGGGTGACAAAGGATCCGGCTTCGATCTGGGTTTCAACGAAGCGATATTGGGCGAATGTCGTCGTCCATACCCAACCAAGCGATATGCAGGCACCAATCACAATGGCGCCAAGCGCCTTGGCCCGTTCTGCACGGAAATCAGCACTGCGAAATACCCACCAAAGTCCGACAGCCCCGGCAAGCAGGGCGATCGGATAATGCAGATCCAGGCCGCTGGCCTTTGACAGGACCGCCCCGATTGATTGCGATCCGGCCGCGGTGAATTCAATGGAAAGCGGGTCAAGGAACCAAACACGAAAATGGCCGGTAACACCGCGAAGTGCGGCGATGGCCGCCAGTCCGATCCCGGTCAGAACGACAAGCGCACGCAAATTGCCACCGCCCAGACGGATGATGGCACCAAATCCGCAGGTGCCGACAAAGGCCATGCCAAAACCAAACATCAGACCGCCCAGTATGCTGCCGGCAATGGGCAGGGTCGGGGTGATGTAAAAGCTGTTGGAAAGATCGACAATGCCGAGCGCAACAAAGGTTTGGGTACACAACAATGCTGTGATCGCCGCCAGCACCCAGGCACGCAGACCGATGCTGTTGGCAGCAAACCAATAGCGTTCAAGCGCAGCCATCGTGCAGAAATGTTGTCGACGTGCGACAAATCCCACCACAATCCCGGTCAAGATACCGGCAAGCGGCAGGGCCCAGGGATTATCCAAACCCAGCATGACGTTTTCCTCCCGCCTTGTTGATTGTAATTTTTTGCCAAGGCGTCGGCGGAATCGTGACGTTTTTTTTGTTCTAATTCAAGAGAGGTTTTTCGATCAGCGGTTGCTGCTTATTCCGCAGCAGCTTTTTCTTCGTCGCGGACCGGGGCACAGAACAGGTCATAAAGGGTGCCAATGATTGTCGCCATTTCGGTGTCAACAATGCGGTAATAGATCATGCGACCTTCGCGGCGCGCGGAGACGAGACCATCAATGCGAAGCCGGGCCAGTTGCTGGGATACAACGGCCTGGGGCATGGACAGAATTTCTTCGAGATCGGATACCGACTTTTCGCCTTCCTGCAGGATGCAAAGGATCAGCAAGCGTGTCTCATGCGACAGCGCCTTGAGCATTTCACTGGCCTTGCGCGCCTGCTTAAGGAGGGCTTCGGCTTCGGTCGAGTCCATGTCTTGCTTGAAACGTGGTAGGGCCATCGTTTGCTATGCTCGTTGGTTGAAGGGTCCGAAGCCGTTAAATGTCCATCCTATACGGACATCTAGGTCAATACACGATCCGTTGCTGTGCTTCAAACCGAATATACAGTTTTCCTAATCGTTCGGCAATTGTGAGAGCATATCATCAAGCATGGGCCAGAAAAAATGATCGCCGGGATAACCACGCAGGCGTGCGACTTCCTGGTTGTCGTCTATCAACACAAAAGTGGGTGTAACGCGTTCACGCGCGATGTGATCAAGATCCTCAGGCCATTCATGGATATCGACGCGACGAAGAGGGGCCTGCTTGCCTTGATCGGTATTCGGGTAGGCTTCGCCAATTTCCTGATGCCAGCGCAGACACCACGCGCATCCCTGCTGTTCAAGCATCAATAATTCGGTCGCCAACGCGGAGCCGATCCACATCTGCGATGCAAGGATGATGATTAGAATGCGCCCGAAAGCACCGGGAATATGCGGGTTTTTCATGTGTATGACTTCTACATAAACTTGTGATTGAATTATATATATGAAAAAGACTATGCTTTGAGAAGGCGCTGATAAACAAATTGCAAAATCAGCTACCCACAGCGCCGGGAGGAACATGAATTGCTTGATATCGGTTTCGGCGCAGCCTTCCTTGCCGGGGTGCTGTCGTTCTTTACGCCATGTGTATTGCCGATTGTCCCGCCATACCTTGCCTATCTGGCAGGGGTCAGTGTTGCGGATCTTGATGATCGTGCGGTTGCGAGTGCGAAGTCACGTCAGGTGTTCTTTACCGCCCTGGCTTTTGTGGCGGGTTTCAGCACGATCTTCGTCGCACTTGGCGCAACGGCCAGCGTCATTGGCCAATCACTGGCCAGTTATTTTGACATTCTATCGATCATTGCCGGGATCATGATTGCCGTCATGGGCCTGCATTTCATGGGCGTGTTCCGGATATCGCTGTTGTATCGCGATGCGCGGGTCAATGTCGCGAACAAGCCGGCGGGATTGATCGGGGCTTATGTGATGGGGCTTGCCTTTGCCTTTGGCTGGACACCCTGTGTGGGGCCGGCACTGGCGGCGATCCTGTTTGTGGCCGGGGCGGAAAGCACAGCGTTGCGCGGCGCTGGGTTGCTTGCGGTCTACTCGCTTGGAATCGGCTTGCCCTTTGCGTTGGCGGGGCTTTTTGCCGGACAGTTTGTTGGCTGGTCGCGGAAATTCAAACGTCACATGCACACTGTTGAACGGGCAATGGGGCTATTGCTGGTGTTGACCGGCGTTCTGTTCATGACAGGGCAGATGTCAGCCATCGCCCAGTGGTTGCTTGATACTTTTCCTTCGCTTTCGACCCTCGGATAGGAGTTGTGTGATGAATATGCGTCATCTGCTGCGTGGAGTGCCTTTGGCGAAATATCTGGTCGCCGGTTTGCTGATGGTGAGTTGGCCGCAAGGATCACAGGCCGCATCTTTGGGCGAAGACGGACTGCACAAGCAGGACTGGTTTTCGATCACCTTCCGCGACATTGCCGATGATATCGCAGCCGCCCGTGATGAGAACAAACGTCTGGTGATGATCTTTGAGCAGCGTGGCTGCATCTATTGCGCCAAGATGCATACAGATCTTCTGAGTGATCCGGAGGTATCGGATTACATCAAGAAGAACTTCAAGGTTGTTCAGTACAACATGTTTGGCGACGAGGAAGTGATCGACCTTGATGGCGAGGTGCTGAGCGAAAAAACCGCGGCGCGCAAGTGGGGCTATGTCTTTACGCCGACCCTTGTTTTCTTGCCTGAAGAAGCCCCGGAAGACGGCATGAGTGCAGCAGACGCGGCGGTTGCGACCATGCCCGGGGCGTTTGGCAAGTGGACGTTTCTGAACATGTTTCGTTGGGTGAATGAGAAGGGCTACGAAACCGACGAGCACTTCCAGAAATACCATGCGCGCATCATTCGTCAGCTTCAGGAAGAGGGGCGTCTGGGGCAGTAGCAAGCGTTTGATAACCCTAGTGTATTCCTAATTCAGCACTTAACACATTAAAAATATCATATTTATGTGTTGAATTAAAAGTTGAGTTTGAATAACGTTAAATAAAGGCGCCGTTAGAGCAGCCAGATGTCAGACCGGGGATGCGCCCATGCCACACAGAGGGCAGGGACATCGTCACAGGAGGAAACATAACGCCATGTCTTGGAAACCAAGAGCCTTTCTTGCGTGCCTGATCGCTGGCCTTCCGGCCCTTGCTGTCGCTGATGGCCTTGCGCCCGCAGACGTCAAATATGATGACATGTCTGTATCCCAGCCACTGACCAGTCAGCCGGGGGATCCGGAAAAAGGCCGCTCGGTCTTTGCCAATCGTAAACTTGGCAACTGTCTGGCATGTCACGCCGTCAAAGATCAAATCGAACAGCTGTTCCACGGCGAAGTCGGCCCGCCCCTTGACGGTGCTGCCGATCGCTGGAGCGAGGGTGAACTCCGCGCAATCGTTGCCGATGCCAAACAGGTCTTCTCTGAAGAAACCGTCATGCCCGGTTTCTATTCGCTGAATGTCGGCGTCAATGTCCGCGAGGATCTGGTCGGCAAAACAATCCTGACGGCTCAGGAAGTTGAAGATGTCGTGGCCTATCTGGCGACGCTCAAAGAATAACAAACACCGAGGAACCAAGATGAATCTCACACGACGCCAAATGCTTTGTGGATCGGTCGGTGCAGCTGCAGCCGGAGTGTTCGGCTTCTCGCTGTCCGCCTCTGCCACGCCGGAAGCCACAGCCGAAAGCATCAAGAACTTTGCCGGTGGCAAAGATCCCGCCATGGGTGGGGATCTGACATTAAACACGCCGGAAATTGCCGAAAACGGCAATACGGTTCCTGTTGAAGTATCCGTGGCCAGCCCGATGACGGATGACGATTACGTTGAATCGGTTGTCATCTATGCCGAAGGCAACCCCAATCCGGATGTCGTTGTCTTTCACTTCACCCCGATGAGCGGTGCAGCCGAAGCGAAAACCCGCATGCGTCTTGCGAAAACCCAGAATGTGGTTGCCGTCGCCAAGACCAGCAAAGGGCAGGTTTTCATGGATAAAAAAGAAGTCAAAGTGACCATCGGTGGTTGCGGCGGCTGATCGGATCGGGAGCAAGTTAAATGGATAATATCAAGCCGCGTGTAAAAGTGCCGAAATCCGCATCGGCAGGTGATGTCATCACCATCAAGACCCTGATCAACCATCCAATGGAATCAGGTTTGCGCAAGGGCAAGGATGGGAACCTCATCCCGCGCCAGATCATCAATAAGTTCACCTGTGAATTCAACGGTAAGCCGGTGTTTTCCTGTGACCTTGAGCCGGCAATTTCCGCCAACCCCTATATCGAGTTTTCCGCCAAGGTTACCGAAGCGGGAACATTCAAGTTCAGCTGGTTGGATGATGACGGTTCTGTCTACGAGACTGAAAACAAGATCGCCATAAAATGATTCGGGACGGGTCCGTTGGTCAGGTGATCACGGGCCCGCCACTGTATCGGGAGGGAATGTCTTGAGAAACCAAATCATAGCCAAAGCTGCAGCGGTTGCCATGACCGCAATGGTTCCGGGGATCGCGTTTGCCGGTGGGCCTGTTGACGATGAACTCGTGATTGATGGTGAAATCCAGATGATCACGCGGGCTGCACCGCCAGAGGGGCACCCGCTTGACGAGGTACGGTCAGGCTGGCTGTACCGAACCGATGAAACGCGGATGCTCGAAACCGACACCTTTGAAAACCCCGGAATGCTTGAGGTGGAAGATGGTGCGGATCTGTGGAATACGGTCGATGGAACGGCGGGAAAATCCTGTGCATCCTGTCACGGTGATGCCGAGGAAAGCATGGCCGGTGTCGGGGCGAACTTCCCGAAATGGGATGAAGCATCCAACCGCCCGATCAATGTGGAACTTCAGATCAATAAATGCCGTACCGAAGAGATGGGGGCGGAGGCCTACAAGTTTGATGCGCCTGAGCAAAAGGCACTGACTGCCTATGTCAAACATCAGTCTTTGGGAACCCCGGTCACCATCGACCTTGCCGAAGGGCACATGCAGAGCTGGTGGGATCGCGGGAATGAGCTTTATTACACCCGGACCGGTCAGCTCAATCTTTCCTGTGCGTCCTGCCATGAGCAGAACAATGGCAACTACATTCGGGCCGACCATCTCAGCCAGGGTAATGTGAACGGGTTCCCGACCTATCGCCTGAAACAGGCCAAGTTGATATCGCTGCATAACCGTTTCCGTGGGTGCATTCGCGATACCCGTGCGGAATACCCTGCTGCGTTCTCTGATGAGCTGATGGCACTTGAGGTTTATGTGACCTGGCGCGGTACCGGATTGTCGGTCGAGACACCGGCAGTTCGCCAATAAGACCCAAAAGTTACTTCAGGGGTGATTGGATTATCCTCCCGGTTGCCCCGCCTTTTTTCCTTTAAATGCCTCGGCCGCGCTGCCGAACAGGTGAATATTGCCCGGAGGCCACTAATAGATGTTTTCGCGCCGTGAATTTTTACAATGGGCTGCTGTGACCACCGCAGCGACCGGCTATGTGGGCAGTTTGACCCGTGTTGCCGCCCAACAGCGTCTGACACAGGACGATCTTTTGAAGTTTGATAGCAAAGGCACGATTACGCTTTTGCACTTCACAGATGTTCATGCCCAACTAAAGCCCGTCTATTTCCGCCCGCCATCAGAGAACTATGGCGTCGGGGCGTTTGAAGGCATTCCGCCGCATCTTGTCGGTAAGGAGTTCCTGTCTCACTTCGGCATCAAGCGGGGCAGTCCGCTTGCCTATGTCCACACCATGGTCGATTACATGGATATGGCGCGCACGTATGGTCGCCTTGGTGGTCTGGACCGAACGGCAACGCTGGTCAAGGCGATCCGTGCCGAACGCGGGGATGGCAACGTTCTGTTCCTTGATGGTGGCGATACCTGGCAGGGGTCCTATACGTCGCTTAAGACCAATGGGCAGGACATGGTCGATTGCATGAAACTACTCAAGCCGGATGCGATGGTCGGGCACTGGGAATTCACCTTTGGCGAAGACCGGGTTAATGAGATCGTTGATGATCTCGGCTATCCGTTCCTGGCCAGTAACATCTTTGACAATGAATGGGATGAACCGGTTTTCGAACATACCGCGTTCTATGAAACCGGTGGGCACAAGGTGGCCGTGATCGGGCAGGCGATGCCATATACCCCGATTGCCAATCCGCGCTGGATGATCCCGAACTGGTCATTTGGCATTCGCCCCGAAGTCATTCAGGCCAATGTTGATGCCGCCCGCGAAGCCGGGGCGGCAGTCGTGGTTCTGCTGTCGCATAACGGATTTGACGTTGACCAGAAACTGGCAACCGTTGTGAGCGGCATTGATGTGATCCTGACCGGCCATACCCATGACGCCGTGCCCGAAGCCATCAAGATCGGCAGTACGTTGCTTTTGTCGTCGGGGTCGCACGGCAAGTATCTTGGGCGTGTGGATCTGGAAGTTAAAGATGGTCGGGTAACAGATTATAATTCAACGCTTATTCCGGTGTTTGCCGATGTGATTGCACCAGATACGGAAATGGCCGCTAAGATTGACGAGGTTCGCGCACCTTATGAGGCCGAGTGCAACCGAGTGCTGGGTAAGACATCGGACCTTTTGTATCGCCGCGGGAATTTCAATGGCACCTGGGACGACCTGATTTGTCAGGGAATGATGGAAGAACGTGATGCCGAGCTGGCATTCAGTCCCGGCTTCCGTTGGGGCACGACGGTGCTTCCGGGTGGGGATATCACGGTCGATGAGCTCTATAACCAGACCAGCATGAATTATCCCTCTGTTTATCGACTGGAATTCACCGGTACGCAGATCAAGGAAATCCTCGAAGACGTCTGTGACAACCTGTTTAACAAGGATCCGTTCTTCCAACAGGGCGGTGACATGGTTCGGGTCGGCGGCATGGCGTATAGCTGTGCGCCGAAGGAAAGCATCGGCAATCGCATTTCGAACATGACCATGATCAAGACCGGCGAAGCGATTGAAGCCGATCGCAGTTATGTCGTTGCCGGTTGGGCATCCGTCAATGAAGGCGTCGAAGGTCCAGCGGTTTACGATCTCATGGAAAACTACATCACCCGTCACAAGGTCATTGATATTCCACGCAATGACACTGTGAAGGTGATCGGGATGAACTAGGCGAAATCACTTGGCCGGTTGCAAACACCGGGCAAGGCATTTTTGTCTCAATATATATAAAATATCGAATGTGTAGGGAGGACACCAGGAGCCATGTCCCAACAACCAGAAAAAGATAAGAATTTTGTGCCAAGCCGGCGCAGTTTTCTTCAGGGTGGGCTGACAGCTGCCGGTGGTGCAGCGGTCGCTGCAATTGGTGGCGGTGCCGCGATTGCAGCCGGGACACCCGATCCGGCGATTACCGAACTCAAGGATTGGAACCAGTATTCCGGACCGGGTGTTGATGCAGCACCGTATGGCGTCCCATCGCCGTTTGAATCACATGTCGTGCGCCGAGATGTGCCGTGGCTGACAGCCGATCCGATATCGTCGATCAATTTCACGCCATTGCATGAGCTTGACGGCATCATCACGCCAAACGGTCTTTGCTTTGAGCGTCATCACAGTGGGGTTGCCGAAGTGGATCCGGCAGAACATCGGCTGATGATCAATGGTTTGGTCGATAAGCCGCTTGTTTTCACCATGCAGGACCTGATGCGTTTCCCGCGTGAAAACCGGGTGTATTTCCTGGAATGTGCGGCGAACTCCGGGATGGAGTGGCGTGGCGCACAGCTTAATGGCTGTCAGTTCACGCATGGGATGCTGCACAACGTGATGTATACCGGCGTTCGCCTGCGTACGCTTCTGGAAGAAGCAGGCGTTAAGCCATCTGGCAAGTGGATCCTGGCCGAAGGTGCCGATGCATCGGGGATGGGCCGTTCAATCCCGATTGAAAAGGCGCTTGATGATTGCCTTGTCGCCTTCAAGATGAATGGCGAGGCTTTGCGTCCGGAACAAGGATATCCGGTGCGTCTGTGTGTGCCGGGTTGGGAAGGCAATATGTGGGTGAAATGGCTGCGCCGGATCGAAGTCGGTGACAAGCCATGGCAGCTGCGCGAGGAGACGTCGAAATATACCGATCTGATGCCCGACGGTCGCGCACGGCGGTTCACCTGGGCGATGGATGTCAAATCCGTCATCACCAATCCAAGCCCGCAGGCCCCGATCACGCATGGGCGTGGTCATACGATCATCACCGGCGTTGCATGGTCCGGTCATGGCAAGATCAAGCGTGTCGATGTGTCGATTGACGGCGGTCGCAACTGGCAGCATGCCCGGATCGATGGGCCAAGCCTGAGCCGGTCACTGCATCGGTTCTATTACGAATTCAACTGGGATGGATCGCCGCTTTATCTGCAATCGCGCGCGATTGATGAGCATGGCTATGTCCAGCCGACCAAGGATGCGTTGCGCGCGGCGCGCGGGGATAACTCAATCTATCACAATAATGGCATCCAGACCTGGTACCTGAAGTCGAACGGAGAGGCGGAAAATGTCGAAGTTTCTTAAGTTTACCGCAAGCATCGTTCTGCTTGGTGCTGCGTGGGCAACCCATGCCAGCGCCCAAGATGCCGATGCCGGCGAAAAGGTTTTCCGCAAATGTGCGGCCTGTCATGCCGTCGGTGACGGGGCCAAGAACAAGGTCGGCCCGGAGCTCAATGAAATTTTCGGCCGCCTTGCCGGTTCGCATGAGGATTTCAAGTATTCCAAGGCCATGGTCAAAGCCGGTGAGGAAGGGTTGATCTGGGATCATGATAGTCTGAGCGAATATCTGGCGAAGCCACGTGCCTTTGTCAAAGGGACGCGTATGGCCTTTGGCGGTCTGAAAAAGGATGACGAGATCGCCAACGTCATTGCCTATCTTGCGACCTTCTCGACAACTGCGGAGCAGGTGGCAGCGGAACCGGATCCCGAACCAGCAGCGGTTGAAGGTGGGGAAACCGCGCCGGTTGAAACCGCCGCAGCACCGGCGGCGAATGCCGCAGATGCGGTGATCCCGGAACATGGTGTTTATCACCTTGGCCGTGAAGCACTGCCGGAAGAAGTGGCGGCATGGGATATTGATGTCCGCCCGGATGGTGTCGGGCTGCCGGTTGGGAGTGGCACGGTCGCCGATGGTGGTGTTCTGTATGATGACAACTGTGCGGTGTGTCACGGTGTGTTTGGTGAGGGCGAGGGACGCTGGCCGGTTTTGGCCGGGGGTTTTGATACCCTGACCGCGGATCGCCCCGTCAAAACCATCGGATCATATTGGCCGTTCGCGTCGACGATTTTCGACTATGTACATCGGGCGATGCCGTTTGGCAATGCCCGGTCACTGGACGCGGATCAGACCTACGCAATCACCGCTTATCTGTTGTATTTGAACGATATTGTGACGGATGAAGATTTCGAGCTGTCCAACGAAACCTTCAACGAGATTTCGTTGCCCAACGAAGAAAACTTCTATCCCGATGATCGATTGGAAGAGGCCAATTTCGCGACCAATGTCGAACCCTGCATGGAAAACTGTGGCGATGGTTCGGCCGAAATCGTGATGCGGGCGCGTATTCTTGACGTGACCCCCGACGGCGATGATGAAGGTGGTACCGGGGGCATTGATTAATGCGGAGCTGTCACCGGAAACACTATGAAACGGATGGTGACGGCAGTTTCATGGCGCGCGGTTTTCGGGCGTTGGGGATTCATAAAATCGGGCTGTTCGCAGCGTGCGGGATCTTTGTGATCCCGCATTTTTCGTTTGCTGAACCCGGTGCGCAACCGCCAATACCCGACATGCCGCTGGGCGCGGCCATCGGACAGGTATTGGCAATTCCGGGCGATGCAGAATACGGCGCGTATCTGGCGACCGAATGTGTGACATGTCACCAGCAGCATTCAACCAACCATGCGATCCCGGCGATCAACGGGCTACCGCGCGAGTATTTTGTCGAGGCGATGCTGGAATACAAATATCGCCTACGCGACAATTCTGTGATGCAGGCCATCATGGCAAGCCTTGGCATGGAGGAACTCTCTGCGCTGGCAACCTATTTTTCGACCAAGGACTAGAATCTGGAGTTTGTGAAACGTCATTAATCAACGGATCAGGAACAAGAAAATGAGCAGTGTCACACGGAGAACGTTCAACAAGTTGCTTGGCGCCGGGGCGGGGGCCATGGCGATGCCGGGGCTTTTGCATGCGCAAGGGCGCAAGAATGTCGTGATTGTCGGCGGCGGAGCAGGCGGTGCGACGGTGGCACGCCATCTGGCGGAAAAGGCAGGCGGTGCCATTAATATCACCCTGATCGAAGATTCCGAAAAATACACGACCTGCTTTTTTTCCAACCTGTATCTGGGCGGCTACCGCGATTTTGCGTCGATCACCCATGGCTATGACCGGCTGGTCAATGATTACGGCATCCGCAAGATTACCGCACGGGCCGAGGAGATTGACCGGACTGCCCAGACAGTCCGCACATCAACCGGCGAAACCATCCCCTATGACCGCCTGGTCCTGTCACCCGGTATTGATCTGGTTTTCGAGAGTGTGCCGGGATATTCCAAGGAATTTGCGAAAATCGCACCACATGCCTGGCAGGCCGGACCACAAACGCAGCTGCTGAAATCAAAGATTGATGGCCTCAAAAATGGAGATCAGGTGGTGATGGTTGCGCCGCCCAATCCGTATCGCTGTCCGCCGGGACCGTATGAACGTGTCTCAATGATCGCCCATACCCTGAAATCCCGCGGGCTCAATGACTGCACGATCGTGGTTCTGGACCCCAAGGAGAAGTTCTCCAAACAGGGGCTGTTTACGGCCGGTTGGGAAAAATACTATCCGGGCATGGTCGAATGGTATGGCCCTAATATCCATGGCGGGATTACAGGCGTGGATGTTGAAGCCGGAACTGTTGAAACCGACTTTGATACCTTTGGCGGTGCGTTGCTTAACATCATTCCAGCCCAGCGGGCCGGGAGCATTGCCATCAGCGCAGGGCTTTCGGATGACAGTGGTTTCTGCCCGGTGCACGCCGAAACCATGCGGTCCAAACGGGATGAAAACATCTTTGTTATCGGGGATGCATCGATTGCTGGTGCCATGCCCAAGTCCGGATCTGCGGCCAACAGTCAGGCGAAAGTGGTGGTGATGCACTTGATGGGCGATCTGACCGATGCCCGAGTTTTTCCGGCACGCTATCTCAATACCTGCTGGAGCCTTGTTGAGACCAATGACGGGATCAAGGTGGGCGCGCAATATGCCAATGTGGATGGCGCGATCGCCAGCACATCGTCCTTTATCAGTCAGCCTGATGAAAGTGCCGATATCCGCAGACAGACTTTTGCGGAATCCATTGCCTGGTATGACGGGATCACCAAGGACATGTTCGGCTGATCCGGCAAAGGGATCGCGTGAGGATTAGTGTAAATCCTGCCGGGTGGCCTTCTTTTGCATGTGGCGCTGAAACCACTTGGCAAGGATCGGCGCCAGCAGGACGATTTCGAAAATACGCACGATGTGGTGGAAGGCAACAAAGCTTGGCTCGACGTTTAGTGCGAGTGCAATCAACGACATCTCGGCGACACCACCCGGCGCAAAGGCCAGCAACACGGCGATAAAATCAAGGTCAAGCCATTGCGACACAAACCACGCAACACCGCCGGTAAAGGCCAGAACGACAAGGGTCGCCAGCACGGAATAGCCGGCAAGTCGGACAAGAACCGCCATCTTGACGCCAGAAAATCGGCTGCCAATTGCCGATCCCAGGATCAAAAGACTTCCTGCCAGCAACCAGCCCGGCAGGTTGCCCTCAACCACGCCCGATATATGCAAAACCATGCTGGCAGCCATGGCACCGGTCATGTAGGCCGCTGGAACGCGTAGCTTGCGAAAGAGCAGAACAGCGAGGAGGGCGCAGACAGCAGTCAAAACACCTTCGCCCAGTGTCATCTGAACGGCTTCGCCGCCGCCATGTCCGTTTGCGACTACGCCCGTGATCATGAGAACGATCAAAGGGGCTGACATCACCAGTAACAGAACCCGTAACCCTTGTGTCAGGGCGATTTCCTGTTCATTGCCGCCTGCGGCGGCACCCAGAACCACCATCGGTGTCAACCCGCCCGGTGTGGCAGAAAACAGGGCTGTCGCCGGATCAAGGCGCGCGATGCGGGAATAAAACCATGTAATGACAAAGGTAATGATCGGCACATAAAGAAGCACCGCGATCATGCTGATCGGCCAACGTGCCGCCTGATCAAGTGTGTCGGGCGTGAAGGAGGCGCCAAGAAAAATGCCGATAATGCCGAGAATACCGGAGCGAAACTGCATCGGTACGCCCATTGGAACCCGAAGCAGGCTTGCGACAAAGGTTGCCAGCATCGGGCCCATCATCCAGGCAAGCGGCATATTGATGAAATGGGCAATTAGGCCGCCCACGAGACCAATGCCCAAGGCGACCGACAGTTTTTTAAAAAACTGGGGTGTCAAAACACCGGAGATTTGATTGATCCAACGGGCGTTTGATGGACCGTCCGGTGTTCTGGTCATTATGCTTGGGCCTTGTTCTTGTCAATCTGCTCGAGGAAACCATCAATCGCGTTGCGCAGTTTGGTGGCCTCGGTATTGAGCGTGCTTGTCGCGCGCGTCACATTGGCAGATCCGTTATGGACGCGTGCCGTTTCGCCGTCGAGTGCGCCGACGGCCTCGGCAACGGTGCGCATGCCGCCATTGGCATCCTGAATGCTGTCAGAGATGCCCGCAGTGGACGCCTGTTGTTCTTCAACAGCGGCGGCAATCGCCGCAGCAGATTGATCAACCTCGCCAATCACATCAGCAACGCCTTGTAGGGCATTTACAACATTATCGGTCAGGCCGCGAATTTCTTCGACCTGATTGGCGATGTCCTCGGTCGCACGTGCCGTTTGGGAAGCAAGGTTTTTGACCTCGCCAGCAACAACGGCGAAGCCTTTGCCGGCATCGCCAGCGCGTGCGGCCTCGATCGTGGCGTTCAGGGCCAGAAGGTTGGTCTGGCTTGCGATTTCTTCGATCAGGCCGACGATATCGCCAATCCGCTGGGTGGCGTTGGTCAGCTGTTCAAACAGGGCGCGGGAATGTTCGCTTTCTGAACGGGCGCGTCCGGCAACCTCGGCGGAATTCTGGGCCTGTTGGCCAATTTCGGCAATGGCTTCTGACAGGCTGGCGGTCGTTTGTGATACGGCTTCGATATGATGCAGGACCTGTTCGGAATGCTGATTGGCATCGGCCGAGCGTTCGCTTGCCAGGGTGGCGATCTGTTCCATGTCGCTGGCAGAGCCATTAAGCGAGCTGAATTCCTGATCAAAGCCCGATAATGCTTCCTGAACCGCGCGTTCGAAATGATGGGTTGCATCAATCAGGTTCTGCTGACGCTGACCTTCAAGGCCGCGCACACGTTCGCGTTCCTGACGCAGCATTTCGGCTTCTTTGGACTGATTGCGCAAGACCGTGACGGAGCGGGCAACCTTGCCGATTTCATCCCCGCGTTGACCACCCCGGATATCGACATCAAGGTCGCCGTTGGAGATCTGTTCGATCAGTTCGGAAAGATCGGTCATCGGGCGAGATATACGGCGCGATACAAAAACAGAAACCGCCACTGCAGCGACAATGACTATCAGGGCAACAATCACAAAGATGCGTTGCAGGGCTTCGGCCTGGGCATAGGCATCTGCAAATGATGTTGTGGCAATGTCCTGGGATTGCGCAAGGATATCGTTCAGCGGGGCTTGAAGGGCCTGGAAGGTTTCATCGGCCTGGGCAATGACTTCAAGTGCGCCATAGATGTTCATTTCGCTTTCAACAAGGAACTGGCTGACCTGTTCCATATATTTGGCGTAGTTCTCGGTGAAGGCGTCACCACCAACCGCGGCAAGACGCTCGGCAAGCGGGGCCAGCTCGCCTTCAAGTTTGCTGACTTCTTCGCGAAGGTCCGGGACAACCGCAGCGTTAATGCCGTTGGAATCCCAGGTCAAAATGCGAAACAGCGATCCGTGCGCCTCGTTCAGCGCGTTGCTAAGGGTTAGCGCATCGGATCGCCGTTCATAGGCTTCAACGCGAAGGCTGGTAAGTGTGTTCTTTTCGCTTTCAAGCGTTGCGACAGTCGCAATCCCCATGGCGATGATGACGATCATCAGGAAGACCGGAACCAAAAGGGTTTTGGGACCAATCGATAGGTTGTCAAGAAAGCGCATAACCAGTTTCCTTCGCGTCGCTCATTATCGGAGCTTAGAGTTCACCATCATTCGGAACTGCTGCCTTGCGGTTGGCCAACCAGCTGCGCAGGTTGGCAATCAGCGGTGCTGACAGGAACAGCAGGCTCAGCAACAGAATGACCAGCGTAATCGGGCGTTCCCACAGGAAGGAAATCGAACCGTCACTGATTGCCAGTGCGCGACGCAGGTTTTCTTCCATCATCTTGCCGAGAATGAAGCCAAGCAGCATCGGTGCCATCGGATAGTTCAAAAGACGCAGGCCGATCGCGATGCCAGCTGCAATCACCATCATGTGGATGTCCATGGTGTTAAAGGTCACCAGATAGACACCAACCAGCGAGAAGAACAGAACGAACGGAACGAGAAGCTGCTGGGGCAGGGCGAGAAGACGCGAGATATACGGGATCAGCGGCAGGTTCAGAACCAGCAGCACGATGTTGCCGATATACATCGATATGATCACTGACCAGAAAACATCGGGCTGTTCAACAAACAGGCGCGGGCCCGGCTGTACGCCATAGGAAATCAGCGCACCCATCATGACGGCCGTCGTCCCCGAACCCGGAATGCCAAGGGTCAGAAGCGGCACGAACGAGCCGGAACATGCCGCGTTGTTTGCTGTCTCCGGTGCCGAAAGTCCGCGGATCGACCCCTTGCCAAAGCCAAGCTTTTCCTTGGCGGACGCAATGTTGCGTTCCATGCCGTATGCCAGGAAAGATGCGATGGTCGCACCGGCACCCGGCAGAACGCCGGTGAAGAAGCCCAGAACCGAGGAGCGGCCAATGACCGGTACCATGGTTTTTACTTCTTCCTTCGACAGCTTCATCGAGCCCAGGCTTTTTAGCGCCTTTTCTTCTTCGGAGCGGGTGTCCTTGGTCGGACGCAGGATCGAAAGAAGGGCTTCGGACAGGGCGAAGGTCGACATGGCCAGCAGAAGGAAGCTGATGCCATCAACAAGATCCATGCTGCCGAATGTGAAGCGGGCCACACCGGCCGCCGGATCTGTCCCGATGGTCGAAAGCATGATCCCGAACAGGGTCATGGTAATCGCTTTGAGAACCTGTCCTTTGCCGGCAAAGGCAGAAACGGCTGTCAGACCAAGTACCATCAGGGCGAAATAATCGCCCGATTGGAACGAAAGTGAAACGGACGCCAGTGCCGGGGCGGCAACCAGAAGGAAGATCGCCGCAATCGTACCGCCAGAGAATGACGAGTAGGCGGCAATCGCCAAGGCCTTGCCAGCCTGGCCTTTTTGCGCCATCGGATAGCCGTCAAACGCGGTCGCAACCGTACCGGCAACACCCGGTGCGTTGATCAGAATAGATGAGGTCGAACCGCCAAAGATGGCCCCGTAATACACGCCCGCCATCAAAATCAGGCCGGTGGACGGATCAAACCCATAGGTGATCGGGATCATCAGGGCAATGGCAGTGATTGGGCCAAGACCGGGAAGCATCCCGATAAAGGTGCCTGCGAAACAGCCGACAGCAACCATCAACAGGTTGACCGGCATGACAGCGGTCGAAAGACCGGAGAAAATTCCCTCAAGCATCGTTTGACATCCAACCGAGATAATAGAAGAAGTCGCCCGGGGTCAGGTAGATGCCCATGGCATAAAGCAATCCCCAGAAGGCAAGCGTGACACCAACAGCCGTCAGGATCAGAACCAGCGGGCGTCGCTCACCGAGCGTATAGAAACCGCCCATCAGGAAGAGCGATGTCGAAATCGGGAAGCCGATCTGGCGGATCGTCAGGCCGTAGAACACCATCAGAGCCGCAAGAATGATCACGCGTTTCCATTTAAGGCCACGAAACGCGTGTTCGAGACTGCCGGCCTCTTTGTTGGTCGGCAGCACGAGTTGAAGGAAGGAAACCACACCAAGCAACCATGCAAGGGCGTTCGGGAGGGTTCTGGCATTAAACGGGGCATCCTCGTCGCCAAACAGCAGCGGAATGTCACCGACATAAAAGCCATAAATCAGCGCAAGGCAAAGAAATAGCAGCGCGCCAAATTTGTCGCGATTGATGGACATGGCGTGATTTCCTTCGGAGGTCTTTTTAGTTGTGTATCAGTGGCTTATTTCAGGAAGCCAAGTTCGCGCATCAGATCGCCGACAACTTTTTCCTGCTCTTCCATGAAGGCAGAAAACTCGGCACGCGGCTTGTAGATTTTTTCCCAGCCATTGCGGGTACGAACGGTTTCCCATTCCGGGGTTGCCTGAACGTCCTTGAGGATTGCGGCATAGGCATCAGCTTTTTCAGCCGACAGGGCCGGCGAACCGAAGTAACCGCGCCAGTTGATGAATTCGGCATCAATGCCGAGTTCGCCAAGCGACGGAACGTCCGGAGCAGCTTCAACACGTTCTTTCGAGGTTACAGCCAGAATGCGAACCTGACCTGCTTTTGCAAGTTCAAGCAGTTCACCCAGACCGGTCGACAGAACGTTGGTTTCACCCGACAGAAGGCCAGCGATTGCTTTGCCGCCTGCGTCATAGGGAATGTATTTGACCTGTTTTGCATCGCCGCCGCCTTTCTGAACAGCGTAGGCTGCAACGATGTGGTCCATACCACCACGAACCGAACCCCCACCGAACTTGACCGAAGACGGGTCTGCTTTGACCGCTTCGACAACATCGGTGAAGGACTCATACGGGCTGTCTGCCGGAACAGCGAATGCTGCGTATTCGGCAACAACAGCTGCGATCGGGGTCAGGTCACGGAAGGACTGCGGGAAGACACCGGTCAGCGAACGCACGATGATCGGGGTGGAGTTGACCATCAGGGTGTTGTCAAGGCGATCAGCAGCTTCGATCATGTAGGCAATGGCTTTACCGCCGCCGCCGCCAGACATGTTTTCGTAGGACGCGGTGCCGACCAGACCCGATTTGGTCAGGGCTTCACCGGTACCACGTGCCGTACCATCCCAGCCGCCGCCTGCGCCGCCCGGAATGACGAAGTGAATTTCGTCCATTTCTGCCGCTTTGGCATCCATTGCACCAAAGGCAGCAGTCGAAACAGCAACAGCCGTGGCTGCTGCGATAAATCCGCGACGCGAGAACATCGACAGTTTGTTCATCAGAGTCTCCTCCAGACACTAAAGCAATTTCCCAGCCACCCGAATGGTGGCGAGCCGACCGTAAGGAACAAAGATCCTGCAAGGGGAATCTGAACACCGCTTTCAGAGGGAACTGACCGCCTGACCCCGGAATTTTCACTGTCCTCCCTTGCCGAATATTATTCTTGTTTGTTCCGGGCCAATTTATGACTCACGGATCGGCAGTAGCGGGACGGTATCAGTCAAACCTGTCACCAACCTGTCATCGGCAAAAATCGGGTGAAAAAAGTTCACATGATTTATGCGCTCAGGGCAAAAATAAGCGTTCGCTTGTGATCATGAAGACATGCGTTTGCCACAATCATATGCACGCGATTGTAGAGATTTCAGGCAGTTGAGTCGCTTTTTGGGTGTAAATCGACTGATCGGACCAGACAGGGCCAGTGCGCCCAGAAGATGGTTCTGACGATCAAGGACCGGAACGGCAATTGCTGAAATATCCGGGTCACGTTCGCCTTCGCTAAGTGCGAATCCGTCATCAAGAACCTGAAGAGCTTTGTCATCGACACCATCGCCCCAGGCGCGGATCACGTGGCCTGCAGCCCCGAATTCGCACGGCAGGATCGCACCTTCTTCAAGGTGATGGCGCAGGCTGCTGGGTGAATTTTCACGAAACAGGCACAGGCGGTTCGGACCTTCGGGCACATAAAAAGACGCGGTTTCACCGCTTTCTGACACCAGCATGGAGAGATGCGGGCGAACAATGTCATCCATGCGGTACGATCGCCGGTAAATCGACCCCAAACGCCAAAGGGCAGGGCCAAGCCGATATCGGCCGCGCCCGGAGACCATCAAGAAACCACAGGACTCTAACGTTCCCGCCAGCCTGGAGATGGTGCTTTTATACATCCCGGTGCGTTCTGACAGGTCCTTCAGCGACAAGTCAGGGTCCTGGTCGGTAAAGGCATCGAGAATTCCCAAGGCCCGTTCGACGGCCGTAACATTTTGTTCTGACATGGATAAATCCGTTTTGGTTTTATGTGCGCACATTGCAACGGCGCGAATACCATTTTGCCGAAGTCAGAAATTCTATATAATAGAACATAATTCTACTAGACAGAATTTAGGAAATATCCATGAGCGGACCAAACTCTCTTTCCGGAATCACGGTTCTGGACTTGACCAACGTCTTGGCCGGACCATTTTGCTGTCATCAGCTGGCCCATATGGGGGCTGACGTCATCAAGGTCGAAGCGCCAGGACGTGGTGACCTTGCGCGGCAATTGGGCGCGGATATGGAGCTCAATGAAAAGCTGATGGGCGTTTCATTTATGGCGCAAAATGCCGGCAAACGGTCAATCACGCTGAACCTCAAGGATCCGCGCGGCAAAGAAATCCTTAAAAAACTCGTGGCGAAGGCAGATGTGCTGGTCGAGAACTTCCGACCCGGTGTGATGGACCGGCTCGAGCTCGGTTATGATGTGCTTTCAAAGGTCAATCCGGGGCTTGTCTATTGTGCGATTTCCGGTTTTGGTCAAAGCGGTCCGATGAAGAAACTCCCGGCCTATGATCAGATCGTTCAGGGTCTTTCGGGCATCATGACCATCACGGGCGAGGAAGATACCGGTACCTATCGCGTGGGCTATCCAATGGCGGATACCATCGGCGGTATGACGGCGGCCTTTGCGATTAGTTCCGCCCTTGCGGGCCGTGCGATGGGTAACAAGGACGCAAAGGGCAATTTCATCGATATCTCGATGCTGGAATCCGTGATTGCCACCATGGGATGGGTGGTGTCGAACTATCTGATTGCCGGCAAGGAACCGACGGCCAATGGCAATGACAATTTCACATCGTCGCCATCTGGCGCATTCGCCACGGCTGACGGTCAGATCAATATTGCAGCAAACAAACAGGAACAGTTCGAAGCGCTTTGTGGCGTTCTTGGGCTTGAACCGCTTCTGGAAGATGCACGGTTCGTAACCCGCAAGGAACGGCTTGAAAACAGATCCGGCCTGACCGAGGTGCTGGAAGAAGTGCTGGTCACGCAGTCAACGGATTACTGGGTTGAAAAACTGAATGCAGTCGGGGTTCCGGCCGGGGCGGTTCTGACCGTGCCACAAGCGCTTTCCCTTCCACAGATTGCAGATCGCGGCATGATGGCGTCGTTTGACAATGTTCCGGGGGCTGATCGCGATATCCGAATTCTTCGGACCGGGATCAAGATGGATGGCGATGCACCGTCGGTGAATGCGCCGCCGCCCGAACTGGGTCAGGACAATCAGGATATTCTGGCGTCACTTGGCTTTTCCAATGACGAGATCGATAACCTTGCCAAGGAGGGCGTGCTGTGAGTTCAAAAACCGTTGAAGACGTTGAAAACGAAGTACGCGACTGGTGGCAGACCGGTATCATCGATATGGAGCCGGGAAAAATTCGTTATGGCGGGTATGCGATCGAAGATCTGATCGGCAATATCAGTTTCCCGACCATGATCTGGTTGATGACGCGCGGTGAACTGCCATCCGCCCCGCAGGCCAAGCTGCTTGAAGCAGCACTTGTTTCCGCGGTTGATCACGGCCCACAAGCCCCCAGCATTGCGATTGCCCGCATGGCGGCGACGTGTGGTGTGGGCCTTAACAATGCCATGGCCAGTGCGGTCAATGTGCTTGGCGATGTGCATGGCGGGGCCGGTGAGCAGGCCGTGGCCCTTTATCATGACATTGCGGCACGCATGGATGCCGGTCAGGATTTGCCAGCGGCAGTTTCAGACGGGCTTGATCATCAGATTGCCGAACATGGCAAACATATTCCGGGCTTTGGTCACCGGTTCCATCCGGTTGATCCGCGCGCACCAAGGTTGCTTGCGTTGGTCAGCGACGCGGCCAAAGAAGGCCACATTTCCGGGCGCTTTAGTGAAATTGCAAGCGCAGTTGAGGCGGAGCTTCTGGCGCGCAAGGGCAAGCGCATCCCGATGAATATTGATGGGGCGACGGCTGTCATCTATGCCGAACTGGGCTTTGCCGCCGAACTGGCACGCGGGCTTTTTTGCCTGTCGCGTTCGGTCGGTATTCTAGCCCATGCCTGGGAACAGACCGAGCAGGGTGGGCGGAACAAAGGGCCAATCCCGCGTCGGATGATCTGGAATTATACCGGCCCGGATCGCCGAGCGGTGCCTGACAGCGCCAAATCATGAGTTTTAACTCGGACACACGGGCAGGGTGCATTATCTGCGGTTCAGCAGCGCATCCTGCCAGTGGCGCAAGAAGCGTTGGCGTTTGGCCTGATCAAGGTAGACCAGCAATCCCGGACCGACCGGGAAGGAACGCACGCGTTCGCCATATCGATCAAAAACCAGCGAAGAGAATGTGCTGGGCGGAACATCCGCACGCACCGGATTGAAGTTGCCTTCATTCTGCAGGACGCTTTGCCCCTTGATCGAAAGCATGAAATCAAGAAAGCGCCCGCCAAGTTCCGGATTGCGTGCACCGCGCGGAATGATGGCGATCCGCGAATAAACGACAATGAAATCATCGGGCAGAATGACGCCAAGATTGGGGTTTCGCTGATTAAAGGTGTCCGCGTAGGACCCCAAAAGGTTGTAGCCCAACACGACCTGGCCGGATGCGATCTTTTCAAGCATCGGTGATGTGTTGGAATATAGCTTCACCTTTGCCTGTCCGAGGGTGCGGACAAAATCCCAGATACCGGGGAAAAAGCGTTCATCCCTGGCTAGAAACAGGAATCCGACCCCGCTGCGCTCGATATCATAGGTCGTGACCTTCTCGCTCAGTAATTCATCGTGGTGGGCCAGCAAGGCGATGAAGTCCTCGCGGGTTCTGGGCGGCTCAAGGTCGTTGTCGCGGAAAAATGCCCTGTTATAGGCAATGACGGCGGGTTCCTGTGTGACAGCAAAGGCCTCGTTGCGCCAGCGGGCCCAATGGGGCAGGGCATCGGTCTCGGCACTTTGATGCGATGTGGCGTAGCCGTCATTGGCCAACTTCATCTGCAGGTCCATCGCGGAGCTGATGATTAGATCCGCATTCGCGTCCCCATTTGTACGCTGACTTCGCGTCATATCATACATTTCAAGGGTTTGCAGCTGATGGTAATCGACAGCGATAAACGGGTTGTCTTCCTGAAACGCCTCGATCACCGGGGCAAAGGCGCCGATATCAGCGGAACCATAAATAACGGCGGTCGGTTGCGCGGTGGTCAGCAGGGATTGTTCGGGGTCGGACGCCTGTATTGTACGCAAGGCCGGAAAGGTGAAAACCTCGGCCAGAGCAGAAGAAACTTGCATCGCAAGCGCGATGACACATAAACCAATACAGATACGGCCCGAATTCATGCTGCAATACTCTGTGTCACGGATGGTTATAGGCATATGGGGCGGCAATAACGATATCGCTTGTTCTCGCATGCCTTTGCCGGGAAAATGAGACACGCAAAACGCCTCTGACGAGGTTTATCAGGGAAAAGTTACGCAAACAATGAGAGTCCTTGTCGTCGAAGATCACGCGGCCCTTGCAGATGGCATTGCCGGTTCCCTGCGCCAGTCCGGCTATGCGGTTGACGTGATTGCCGACGGCGAAGAAGCCGATGACGTTTTGCGTACCCAGGAATATGGCCTTGTGGTGCTTGATTTGAACCTGCCGAAACTGGATGGCCTGGAAATCCTCAAACGACTGCGCCATCGTGGGGCGGAAAGTGCTGTTCTTATTTTGACCGCACGCGGGGATATCGAAGACCGGGTCAAGGGATTGGACCTCGGCGCAGACGATTACCTGGCCAAACCGTTCGAGCTTGTGGAGCTTGAAGCACGGGTGAGGGCACTGATGCGGCGCAATGCCGGGACGCATAATACCCAGATTAAATGCGGCAAGCTCAGTTTTGATACGGTTGCGCGTCGGGTGACGATTGATGGCAGTGATGTCGATATCCCGAAGCGAGAACTTAACATCCTTGAAATCCTGCTGATGCGGTTGGGGCATGTTCTGAGCAAGGAACAGATTGTCGATCAGCTTGCCGGGTTTGAAGACGAATTCAGTGCCAATGCGGTCGAGCTTTATATCAGCCGCTTGCGCAAACGTGTTGAGGCAGCAGATGTTAAAATCCAGACCGTGCGCGGTCTTGGGTATCTGTTGAAAAAAACATGAAATGGCGTAACCGATCCCTTCGACGCAGACTTGTGATCTCCTTGCTGGTGCCGCTTCTAGTGGTCAGTTCCTTGATGCTGCTCGAGGTCAGAAGCAACGCAGTTAAGTCGACAAATCAGGCATTTGACCGCGCACTCTTAAGTTCCGCATTAGCAATTGCAGACCGCGTTGTTCTGATCGGTGGCAAGATCGAAGTGGATGTGCCCTATGTTGCGCTCGAGATGCTGACCAGTGCAGCTGAGGACCGCGTTTTCTATCAGGTTAGCACGGCACAGGGCGAATTCATCACCGGGTATGAGGATTTGCCACCGGTACCCGAACGGTTCCTGCCGCTGCGTGAGGAGCCGGTTTTCTATGACGCGGTCTATAACGGTGAAACCGTGCGGATCGGTGCACTGTCGCGATATGTGGCAAGCGTGCGAAAAGCAACGCGTTTTCAAGTGCTTGTTGCAGAAACCATGGGCACACGAACCCGGCTGAGTGAAGATATCCTTGCCAGTGCTGCAGCCCGCCAAATCTTGCTGATTGTGATTGCCGCAATGATCGTCTGGTTCGGGATCGGGCAGGGCCTGAAACCGCTGGCAAGGCTGGAAGAAGCACTTAATAGGCGGTCTCCAAGTGATCTCAGGCCCATTTTACATGATGTGCCGATCGAAGTCCGTCATCTGGTGGGCGCGATCAACCAGCTTTTCGGGCGCTTGGAAAACAGCCTCAAGACCATGCAGCGCTTTACCGCCGATGCAGCCCATCAGCTCAGGACACCGCTTGCAGCGCTGAGAACCCAGGCCGAATTGGGCCAGCGAGAGAAAGACCCTGAAAAAGTCCGGCAGATCATGGATACCATCGCAGCATCGACGCGCCAGACATCACATCTGGCCAATCAGCTGCTGGCATCGGCACGTGCAGCGCCGGAAGGCCTTGCTGGGCGGCCGTTTGACAAGATTGACCTGTGTGAAATTACCCGGACGGTGACGGGTTCTAAAGTGCCAGTCGCGTTGGAGCGTGGCATTGATCTTGGATATGAAGGCATTACCGAGACCACTTGGATTATGGGTGACGCAACTCTGATCGAAGAGCTGCTTAAAAACCTGGTGAATAACGCACTGACATATTGTCCGGGCGGCAGTGCCGTCACTGTCCGACTTGAAGAGGAAGCCTCAGATAAGGTCTTGTTGACCGTCGAGGACAATGGCCCGGGCATTCCGGCCGAACATCGCAAGGATGTCTTCAAGCGGTTCTTCCGGATGAATGATGCGGGATATGACGAGGGATGCGGCCTGGGACTGTCTATCGTCAAAGAAATCGCTGCGCGTCACGAAACGAAAGTGAGACTGACCGAACCGAAAGGCCACAGCGGCTGCATCTTTAGTATCAGTTTCGATCTGGCAGAAGAAACCGAAGGTGCGGACGTTTGACCGCATCGGGATAGACGGATGTGAGAGCAACAGATCCTAAGACATTGATTGGATTACTGAATGACCAACATCTGCAGCAACCATTATTTACCAAAGTGTCTCACCAAATTTTACGTTGTGATTTTGGCTGAAAATTTGGCTTTATAAAACAATGATATACTCAAATTTTTACTTTAAATCACAACGTGCAAAAAAAGTGCTTCCAAATGATTGGTGTTGTGATTCCTCCTAGGATCAGATCCAACAGTTTGACCTTGTCAAGGATAATGCCGACACATGGGCGGTTATTTCAACGTCCTGATGTCTAATTTGCTGCATATGCTTTTAGGGCGCTTAACGGGGCTTGTTGGGACATTTGCAATCCCATCTGTTTGATAAGAATCCCATTGGCCCAAGGTTCGTGCACCAAAGGTGCCTTACATGGAGTAATATCGACCATCTCACCATAAATTTCTCTGTCGAAGGTGGTTTGTACTTTTTGTTAGTTGATCTGGATACCCTGGGGTTCTAAGACACCGAGTGTCCAGAGAGGGTGGACAGCATTTTTGAACTTCCGTTCTTCAGACGAATACTTAAGGCGTGGCTAGATAACCGGAACGCGCAACTTGCCATGTAATGTAGCTGGACGGTCCGGTTTCTTCTTAAGCCTCAACATATGATCGGTTCGACTTGAATTGGTTAGTGATTTCATCACTGGCCAAAACTTGTTTTGGGCCGACAAGCCATTGTCTCGTGCGAGCAGCGGATTCCCAATTAATGGCGTTGACCTCATAGGGAGTTGCAACGTCCTGTGCAATCTCTTTGCTTGGCGATACATCTGGCGTGAGTATCAGGGCCTGATTGCGGGACATTGGAATTCGAATCCCCTTAGCAACATCACCTTTCTCCGTCAGCAAGGGATTGTCGCCGAGGATGAACTCAACCGTCTCTGAAGTTTTCAGGGTCCATTGCATGTTCAACAACGCTGTTCTAATGACGCTCAAACCGCTTTCATCAGTCAACAGGTCTGTGTGAGGCGCATCCGGATGTCCGTCACTATTTCCTAGAGCGTCGTAGATAGCCTGAAATCTTGTGTCGTTGTTAATACCAGACGTCTTGCCCAACTCGGAGACGAGCGCGTCGTATTGGTCTTCCGATGGCATCATTCCTGCGTGGGGAATTTCCTTACGAAGCTTAGTACTGAAATCATCATAGTCTCGAGCCTGAGAGGCCGCCTCTTTAATAGCGACAAGCATTTCTTGCATTGCGGGCGCATAACGGGCCATGGTTGATGGATCTCGCATGAACTGAACGGAGAAGAAAGAGGCCAGGCTGTCTTTTACAGTTTCGCTATAATCTTCGTTTTTGAGAAGGGCGTCGAACGCTGTTACGCATTCCTGATCCACTTTTTTCAGCTCGACTTCTTCTGCATCCGTATTGTCGATGCCTTTAGGGTCCACTGTGTAAAGGTTGAAGATCTCCATTATCTTCTTTGTTGTCTGAGGTTTAATGCGGATGCCAGCCTCATTGTATGTCATGACTTGTACGTGATTTGGCTTATTTTCAGTGATTTCTGGATCATGGACCGGTCGAAAGCGCTTTATCCAGGATTGCGTTACAAAATGGTGGTGTCTGGACTTTTCTTGGGTTGTAGCATTCATCAGGGAAACTCTCTTATGGTTGTTGTTTACAGTCGTATATCTTTTTGGGGCAGAGGCTCCGCAAGTGTTGGTGGCAATTTTGTTCAGCATAAAATCAATAACATGTGATCCATAAAGACTGCCCAACCGACGTATCATGGGATTATTGTACCGAGATTCCGAGTGCCGTCAGGGTTGCATTGTCACCTGGAGGTTGTATTTTTAGTGGAGGGGGGACGTTGGTTAACCGCGCAAGAAAAGCGGAGAACTGCATCGCGCTTACACAATTATACCCCATGGCAGGAATTCGATGAGGAGCGAGGATTTGGAGCGGTATCCGGCGAGGTGCATGATTACTCATAGTCCAAAACAGGCTGCAAAACGGAGCTCCGGCCGCGGTACTTCTGCCATTTGTGTGTTTTGGCACTCAGAGCCGGAGCGCAATGCCGACAGCTGCTGCGGGGGTGAGATTGGTACGGTGCTCCGCCCCTATCTGAATGCGCTGACGACAAATGGCTAAGGCTGGCGGATATATCTTACGTCTAAGCCATGAGCGGTGCGATGTCTTTCATCATGCCTTAGACGAGTATGGCCGTTTTGCTGAAGCGGTACCGTCGTTTGGGCATAGCCGCAACGCACCGTTGATCTGTTTCATCGTCGATCCGTCTGGCCGTGTCACGCATATCGGACGGGGACGACGAGGGGTGAACGCGGGAACGCAGCAAAGCCGCCTCAACATTGAGGAAATCCATCCGGTCGAGAGCGCCATATCCATTCAACTAATTATCGATGGCGTTCCAAACCGCAATCGGAAAGTCGTCGAAGAGCGATTCCTAAATGGCGGTTTGCTATCGCCGAAGGCATTTCAGGAGACTATCGATCTCTTTGTCCAGCTCGCGCCAAGCGTTCGTAGCTTAGTTGGTCGTTTCACAACATCGACCCGCCAGCGCCTTAAGCGGCTTAGCGAGCGGACGCGGGATAATCTTGCCTATCAGAAGGAAGCGTTGGCGGTCGCGTTAAGCCTTGCCGGGATCGATCGTGCGCCGCTGGCTCAGTGGTCATTGGAGGATGAGGCCCCCGGGTCATTCTTGGACGGGTTGCCGGAGGCTCGCATGCGCGAAGATCCGATGGTTATCCAAGATATGCGACAAGTGCCGGGTTATGATTACCTGCGAGAGATTCCCAATGCTGCCGCTGCCGTTTTTGCTGACGGTGACGACCGCCTTACCGTGATAATGGCCAACCGGCAGCCGCTCGAGGAGCAGACCGGGACTGACCTGATCTACTATAATGAGCGGTTCAAGGCGTTCGTCATGGTTCAATACAAGGCCATGGAGGCGGATGACGGTTTAGGTGCGATCTTTCGGTTCCCTGAGGCAAAACTCACCGATGAGCTTAATCGAATGGACAGGTTTCTCAAGGAGTTGTCCAAGGTAAAGGCCGCCTCGGCACTGGATGATTTTCGCTTTAGCGACAACCCGTTCTTTTTGAAGTTTTGCCCACGCATTCAGTTCGAACCCGATAGCACAGGCCTGACGAAAGGAATGTACATCCCCCATGCCTATTGGAAGCTTCTTGAAAACGATGACCGATTTAAGGGCCCGCGGGGCGGTCGCCGTCTGGCGTACTCGAATGTGGGTCGATACTTCGACAACACCTCGTTCACAATGATGGTCAAGGATGCATGGGTGGGGACAAACATTCCACAATCCGAACTTCTGGAAATGTGGATGCGCGATGTCGTGGCCGCCGGCCGCTCCATCACCTTTGCGGTCAAGCCCGACGATCCGGACCCCGATGGGGACGGTGTGTTAGTCGTGAATCCAAACTTGGATCTGGATGGCTCGGTTGTCGAACACAACGAAGAGCCCGAGCGAGTCCAAATTTCACGCGGGTGACGAAGCTAGGGGTTGGCGGTAAGCGTCTGGGAGAAGAACATGGCGGTTATTCGAAAGGTTGAGATTTCGCATTTTCGATCGATCAAGTCGTTCGAATGGTATCCGTCACCTGGTTTTAATTGTCTTATCGGGTCTGGTGATGCTGGCAAGAGCACGGTTCTCGACGCTATCGACCTGTGCCTTGGTGCGCGTCGGTCCGTTCAAATAACTGATGCGGATTTTTACGAACTCGACGTTGAGACGCCTATCTCTATCACACTGACCTTGGGTGCGTTGTCAGACGCACTAAAAAATTATGAGGCGTATGGGGACTATTTACGCGGTTATCAGGACGTACTTGGAACGATCGAAGATGAAGCCGGGCACGAACTCGAAACAGTTCTGTCGTTGAATCTTGAGATCGCAGGCGACCTCGAGCCACGCTGGAGGTTAAGGTCGGATCGTGCAGACGCTAAGGGCGCGGAGCGAAATCTCAATTGGAAGGATCGGGTCGAGCTTGCGCCAACTCGTCTCGGTGCGACGTCTGATCACAATCTCGCATGGCGGCGCGGCTCCGTTCTAAATCGATTGAGTGAGGAGAAGCCGGATGCGTCCCTCGCTTTGTCGCAGGCGGCACGCGATGCAAGAAAAAGCTTTGGAAATGAGGCGGACGCTCAGCTTGGCGAAGCGCTAACATTGGTAAAGAAGGCGGCGGATGAATTGGGCATCCCGATTGGCGAGAAGGCGCAAGCACTTCTCGATATGCATTCTGTTTCGGTCACCGGTGGTTCGATCGCCCTGCACGACGAGCGAGGGGTTCCTCTGCGGGGTTTGGGGCTCGGTTCCACCCGATTACTTATCGCAGGTCTTCAGCGCGAAGTTGCGGCGATGTCCTCCATTTTATTGGTTGATGAAGTGGAGAATGGTCTTGAACCGCACCGGATCATTCGGCTTCTCGGCTCACTAGGAGCAAAGGACGAAACGCCGTCCCAGCAGGTCTTCGCCACGACACATTCACCGATCGTGTTGCGGGAGCTTTCTGCGATTCAGCTTCGGATCTTGCGGCGGTCTGGCGAAAAACATCAAGCACAACCTGTGCGTAGTTCGGCGCAGGGGACACTACGCCGATCACCGGAAGCTTTTCTGGCGCCATCTGTTCTGATTTGTGAGGGCGCGTCAGAAGTTGGGTTTGTGCGCGGGTTCGAGCTGTTTTGCGCGGGACGGGGTCAACCTTCGGTTTTCGCTCGGGGCGTAGCACTAGTTGACGGGGGTGGCGGCCATCCGGATCAACTGTATCAGCGTGGCACCGAATTCGCGAAGCTTGGATATCGGACAGCCGTTTTTCGAGATGCCGATATCACGCCCACTACGCAGGTGCAGGTGACATTTCATGAACTGGGCGGCACCACGTTCACTTGGGACATGGGTCAGTCTCTGGAAGCCGCGATCTTAAATAATGTGGGGGATGCGGCCCTCCTGGCGATGCTAGACTATGCGATTTTCGAGTACGGGCAGGAAATGGTGACTGCTCATATTCAGTCGGCGTCCGGTAATCAAGAGACGGTCGAAAATCTACGAGCGTTGCTCCACTCGCCCCAGCACACCATTACGCCTGTGCAGCGTGCTGTTCTCGTCACAGCGAGCACCAACAAGAGCAACCCGTGGTTTAAGTCGGTGGGTCGGATGGAACATGTTGCCAGCAGAATCTTGGCTTTGAACTTCGCCAATGTAAGTGAAGACTTCCGTAACCGCGTCAATGCGTTGCTCGGCTGGGCACAGACGTAGCATGGCTGATATCGATCTGCTCAAGATTGACTGTGGCAGCGTTTCAGCTCCTGCTGGTTGCGGGAAAACACACCTGATCGCGTCGGCTCTATTGCGGCATGATGATGCGAATCCGGTCCTCATCCTGACTCATACCAATGCAGGGGTCGCGGCGCTCCGCGCTCGGCTGACGCATCTGGGTGTATCACAACGTGCCTATAGGATCACGACAATCGATGGCTGGGCGATGCGCCTCATCGGTACTTTTCCGCTCCGGAGCGGTCATGCCAGAGGCATTCTTGATCTGACTGATCCGAGAAATGACTACCCCGCAATCCGACAGGGAACGGTCAATATCCTAAAAGGCGGTCACCTTCGGGATGTGCTGAAAGCGACTTATGCGCGTTTGTTCGTGGATGAGTACCAAGACTGTATTGTTGAGCAGCATGCGATGGTCTCTATGATAGCAGATGTACTGCCGACCTGCGTGCTCGGTGATCCGATGCAGGCGATCTTTGGATGGGGCACTAATGTGCTGGTCGATTGGGAGGCTGACGTTCAGTTGAGGTTCCCACCGGCGGGCGAACTGGATACGCCTTGGCGTTGGCGGAACGTTGGAACTGAGCACTTTGGTCGATGGCTCCTGACTGTGAGAGCCGCGCTAAAAGCTGGTCAACCGATCGATCTTCGTGTGGCTCCGCCTGAAGTAGAGGTGATTACAGTCACCGGTGATGACGACATCGAGAATCAAACCAAGGCTGCCAATACACGTGTACCGATCGAAGGTGGAAACGTGTTGATTGTCTGCGATGCCCGACGGCCTCCGCGGCATCGGGAGATCGCTGCACGGGCACGAGGTGCTGTTGTCGTCGAGAACGCTGATCTGACGGACTTCATTCGTTTCGCGGCATCTTTCGATATGCATGCGGCGACCGCCGCCGATGACTTGATCGATTTCGCCGGATCGACAATGACTGGCGTCGGTGCTGCACATATGAAGCAGAGGTTACGCGTTCTTCTCGCTGGCCGGGAACGATCTCCGCCAAATGATGCAGAGGTAGCTGCACTGGCATTTGCACGAGCGCCAAGCCCGACAACAGCCGTGACTTTGCTGGTCGAGATCAATCGCCAGGCCGGCGTCTTCCCGTTACGACCAGCACTGGTGCAGTCCGCAATTCAGGCCTTCAACGGCTGCGTCGATGCAAAGGATTTTCATGAAATGGCGGTCCGAGCTCGCGAGCAATCGCGCGTTAAAGGGCGTATATTGCCACGTCGAGCGGTTGGAAGTACCTTGCTTCTCAAGGGATTGGAAGCCGATGTCTCCGTCATTATCGATACAGATCATTTGAGTGCTCGTGATCTTTATGTTGCAATGACACGCGGATCCCGAAAGCTTGTGATTTGCACGACCAATCCAATTCTCACGCCAGCTGTTTAGTGGAGGCGCGAGACCGTTAATGGGGTGTTGGGAGAGAGTAAACCATAGCTTTTTAAGCTCGCCTCGGCGTGATGCAAACTGTCGCAGGAAACCTGATCATGCCTAAACTCGATTATCAGATCGCTTCCACCCATCAGATCCATCAGGATATTGCTCAACGACTGAATCGATACCGGATTCATCTTGAACTTACCCAGCAGGAACTCGCCGATGAAGCCGGCATATCTGTTCCAACCCTCAGCCGATTGCTCAATGGCAAGGGTGCTACACTCGATACATTCCTGCGCGTTCTCAAAGCGATGAACCTAGTCGAGGCAATGGCTGCCTATATTCCGGAGCCACGTGACAGTCCGTTAGCGCCACGTCGTGCTCGGCCAATTGCAGATCGGCAGCGTGTTCGGGGCAAGAGTGAGCCGCCTGTCTGGGAAGGCTTCGATGATACCGCGCCTATATTCGATGATGACTAAATACCAGTAACCCGCGTCCGAGTGCCGCGGGTGTTTTGGCATCTGCCAAACAGGTGCGTACTCGATAATGACTGCTATTAGGCCCCTGATTTAATGTATCACTATTGATACGTTAACGTCGAAAATGCCAGTTAATACATCAAAATTGATGTGTTAGTGTTTGGCGATATTGCCCTCCCAAGAAACTGCCCGGCAACGTGCCGGGCAGTCCGTGTTTGCTCGATGTCACAACCTGATATCAGGACGCCTTTTTCGCTTCTTTTTGCTCTTGGAGTGTTTCAAGGGCCGGTTTGAGATAGCACGAAACATAGAAGTATCTGCGATCTCTCATGGCCTGTTTAAGTGCCTGCTTGAGAAGTGTCTCCAGATCAGTTTGGTTGTGCATCGAATTCCCTCCATGGAAGCAAAACGGGCGATATGCCCAGGACAACACAACACACAACCTATGATTTAGATGTGATGGTGGTAATATTAGAAAATGAATTTATCGCGAGCAGGCTCAAGCATCAGAAAATCCAAAGAAAATATCGATACTTGCTGTTAAACTTTCTGGCGTTTTACACATGACAGATGTCTGGTGTTCCCGGAGGCTCTGTGAACCATCAGATTACAAAGGAGCGTCGGAATGCCTGACTTGCAGGGAGATCAAAGTGCGAATTATCTCGATTCAGCCATTCTGAATTCTTTGCGGCAGCTTATTGAGTTACATCCGGCTCTTGAGCAAGCGACCGGGCAGCTCCCGAGGGTCGACATCGTGCTTGATGCGAACATCGCCATTAGAGATTTGTTGTATAAATACCGAAAACCTCACCTCAAACAAACCACCCTTGAAGAGGTCGTCAAATCAGGTGTCGTAAGGCTTTACGCACCGAGCTGGCTTGAAACGGAGATGCTGTCTAGCACCATCCCGCAGATATCGGAAAAATTCAAAATACCGCAGGAAACCCTGTTTTCCAGTTGGGAGAGCTATAAGGCGATCATCATATTTGACGCACGATTTAATCAACCAGAAGAGGTCAACTCATCGTGCTTAGACCCCAAGGATGCCCCTTATGTGCAGCTACAGAACGCCATATCGGCGCTCGGTATCTTGAGCAACGATAGAGATATTGATGCGCTGGGGGGTACCAGGCTTGACCGAGAACTCGTGATGACGATCCGCGCCTACGCGCGCTCAGCCAGCTATTCGGTTTCGATCAAGGTAGGGGGTGTTGTTATTTCCAACATAAGCCTCTCGGTGCTGGGAGACGTCATGCTGTTTATCCGTGATATGGTGGCACGCATGCCTGACTGGATGAAGCTGCTGTTGTTGGTCGGGGTATTCTTTGTGTTGGCCCATCCAGAGAGCCGTGCACGTCTCACTGCTGTGATCAGATCCATTGGCCACGGGATCGGCGATGTCTGGCCGGACATTCAACAGTTTCTGGTCTATGCATCAGACAAGGTTGCTGAGGAACAGAGAGCCCTTGCCGAGCTGAACAACGCGACCAAACCCTATATTGGTTCGTGAAAGGGCATTCTGGCAATATTACCGAGATTACAGCAATTGTTTCGGCTGTGAATTTGTCCGTTAAGGAACTTTAATGAACAAAATCAGTAACACCGCTTTAGGAAGATGCCGACCAATGCTCTAGGCTTGATGAGCGTACAATCATAACTACTAATGACCGGAGGAACAGTGTGAGCAAAATTGGTCGGAATGATCCGTGCCCCTGTGGGAGCGGCAAGAAATATAAAAAATGCTGCTTACGGTCCGGTTTTGAGGAACCGACGCCTCCTAATCTCCACCAGGTTCTTGGCATGATAGGCTCGTCTTCGCCTACCGACGATCCTCACGACCAGCAATTTAATAAAGTGCGGTCCTCGTTGGAGGCGCTATTCACAGCGTATTCCGCTGAAGACGTCATTCTGACACTAGGCGTTTCAGATCTTTGGCTTCCGAATATTTCAAGCCAGATCAAACACCTGTTTGCGTTCGGCATTTTTGCTGCAATTTCACCACATCGATTTAAGTCTGAATCCAGAGTGAAGGATTATGAAACATTTTGTGAGGCTTTAACACACATCCACGAACTGCTTCCGTCGTTTCCTATGCTCGAGGACTATGTTCCCGAAGCAGATTGGGGCGAAGTCAAGAGTTACTGGCAGGGGCGAGCACTGCGCCTGTTTTATGGCACCTCGCTTGAGCGCGTTCCGGATTACATCGAAGCCTTTCGCCTCACGAATGCAGATAAGCAGGCCGCTTTGGACGACATGTTTGCCGCGGTCCTTCTGCAAGATAGCATTTTAACTTCCATCGATAAATCGCTCATCGGTGACATAGACGGCATTTCTCCGGGGCATATCGAGATTCCCCCGGAACCATTTTGGCAAGTGTGCCGGGCGACACTTCTTTCTGTTGGAACCAGTTTCACAAGCCCCGGGCAATTCAGCTCGGAATTGGTTGTGGAGCTTGGAAAATCGGACTTTCCAAAGAGCTTCTTCGGCTTTGGGGATGCCTCGATGACCGGCAAACTGCTCCCGGCTCTTTTTGTTAAGATCGGTGAGCTTCTATTCCCGGTAGCGCCACGATGCGCTGTAACCAACATCGTCGACTTTTGGGGGCATCGGGCGGAAGCCTTACCTTTCAGGGGGCATTACAATCTCACGCAACAGGTCAGCGAATTTCTCGCAAGCAGAATAGCTCACGGTACGATCATCGGGGGACCATTCTGGGTTCGTGACGAGAATAGAATTATACCGACGCCTTTCGCCGCTTTCTTACGGGGTGATAGCTGCTTTTATTTCGTCGTCATCTTGAGCATGGGCGATTTAGAGCGCCTTCCCGCGATCGAGGCCGAGCTTCTAGATCTGGTAACTCGCCAAGACTGGGGGATCCAGATTGACGGCACAAGCCAAGGACTCCAATTTTCGGGCGTCGATGGCAACGCCATAAAGCCGGACGAGATCGTGATTCTGGCCGCCTTACCGCAGGAATCTACTGAGGGAAGCAACTTTATACCTCCCGAAACGAAATCTGCTCAGATTCTTCCAATTGCTGATTTGGTGTCGATTTTCGACTCAATTAAGGACCTGTCCGAGTTCGATCGGTTTTGGGCTTATATCAAGGCAAATCAAGGCGCCCTCCACCTGGGCCTCCTTAGCCTCACGGACAAATTTGCAGCGTTTCGCTATTCCCATGGCGTCCTGATAGATGGAGCGATTGAACCGAACCTCGTCATGATCGATCCGCACAGTGGATCGAACTGGCGATACGAGGAGTTGACCAAATTCTGGAGCATAGCAACGGCATGTTTCCCAAACGATGACCCAAGGAGTTGGGTCATTGAGCCTGGCGAGGATGGAATTCTGGATCTGACCTCGAAGGCACAGCCCACGCAGGCTTGGGCAATGACGGTGTCAGGATGCACATTGCTTCTCGTCCACCACATTCAACTTGATCTTGATAACTTGGACATCAGAGTATTAGAACTCTTCATGCACTGTGTTGCCGACGCCATTTACCGCAGGCGGGGTGATTTCGAGAACGCCGACATGTTTCGCTGGCATCGGATCATTGTCGAGTTCAGGGCTAACACGGAAATGCTTGCGTCCGGGCCACAGGTTCAAGGTGACGATATGCCCTTACTGCAAGGGTGGGAGCAGATCGACGACGGTAGCGACGACACATCCGTAAGAGTCGGTGTTTCCATAAATCTTTCATCTGCTCTGGCCCACTTTGAAGATCCGGTCGACAACAGCTTCGAGGTCAGTTGCGCCTGTTCCATTTTGGAAGGAATGGCAGCATTTCTCGGAGAGCCCATGGACGCTATGCTGATGCAGAAGGTGCGGTCGGTGGCGCCGGGCAAACCACGGTTCATGCTCTCACGATCACCGCGAATCTTCGATGTCCCGGACTTCGTTGATCCGCAAAAACCACGACCAGATATGTTCAAGCTTGCTCGTAAAGCCATTGCGATCATCTTTAAAGAGCACGGTATCGAGCCCGGCCGATTTGAGCTCGATGAGGCAAAAAGGTTAATCGATTTGGCACGCAATGCCTTTCGTGATCAACTTCACAAGCAAATTGGTCGCTTCAACAAGAATCGGGTGCTGTCGTACTGCGTCGCCCAACATGACGCGTGGTCTGTAAAATTTCAGCGAACACGAGATCGCCTGGAACAAAGTCTTAGGCACGAAGTCAGTTATGATCGACGACAAGCTTTTGCTGATGCCCATCACGACCTCGTAACAGAAAGTCGCAATCTCCGCTTTCTGTTGGAGAGCTCCCTCAGCCTGCCGTCGACACAGGACGTTATGCCGTCTGATGACGACATCCTACAACTTCTAGCGCATGTCGACTGGCTTCTGGTCCTTTACAGCGCCAGCGACGCGCTTCACAACGGAATCGCTACCGGAGGGATTGAGATCAGCGAGGAATTGGTGCCGAACGTCTTTTATTCCGACCAACAGGTGGCCCAGGAAGAGGCGTTCAACCGAGAACAGGCGAGCTACAGCCTAGGTATCGACCTCGATTCCAGCGCTGATACAATGCAGCAGAATGCCGATAATGGATACAAAGAGGATTTTGATGCAGCTTTCCTCAGAGATACTCAGTTCAGCTTCAGCCACATGATGGACGCTCTGTCAGTCTTGATGCAGTGGGAAACACTTCATGGGAGATCGAGTTTCCAACTTTCCTACCGTGAAACAAAGAGCAACATTGTGCAGGCGCTCTGCTCGTTCATTGACGGAATAAGCGCAGATGAGGCGGATAGCATCGTTCAATTCCTTAGCCTGCGCCCGACCGAGATTCGGAGGCTGATCGGGAAGGATGTCGACGAAGGCGATGTCCCCATCTGGGAGCATAAAAAACGCGGCGGACGATATACAATCAAGCCACTAGTTCCCCTAGACCAAGATATCCTAATTTGGGGCGCAGCATCTGCGCAGAACGCACAAAAAATTTGGGTGGGAAACGTCATGAGTGGCTACCTACCGGCTGATTATGATTGGCCATCGATCCAGAAGCAGGTCCGGACGATTAAACAAGCTCATGAAAAGGGGCTAGAGCACTTGGCTTTCGAAATCGTCTCGAATTACACCTCGTTCTCCGTTAAAGGCATCGACTTTAATCGCCGTTTTCCGGAGGAAAAATTTGACGATGTTGGTGACTTCGACGTCCTCGCTTACTGGCCGCAAGAGGGAAAGTGGCTAGTTGGCGAATGTAAGTACAACCAACCTCCCTTTTGCCCAAAGGATGCAAGACGATTGCGCGAGCGGATTTTTGGGATTTCCCCTGACAGGGGGCAGTTTGCCAAGATCGAGAGGCGCGGGGCTTTTCTCTCAACAAACATGGAGCGGTTGCGTGAGCTTCTGAAATGGCCAGCGCCTACCACGAGGCAGATCTCCATTGACGAATTGTACATAAGCAAAGAAATTTATTGGTGGATGCGCTTCCCCCCATACGAGGTCAGCACCCAATTCGTAAGAATTGATGGTCTTGACTTTTGGATGAGGAACAACTGCTCAGATCGCATTTTGGCGCTTCCACCACGACCGCACTGAAAACAAGCCTCCTCTCTTCAATATCATCGGCCAAACTGCGACATGAGTTGGTAGCAAGTTTTTGTTTCGACAAGTTGCCTCAGGCTGTGAAACTGACGCACCGCCAAACGGTCACCGGGCGAGGTTCGCGCTTGTCTGATTGGCGGAAGTAAAGGGTGCGTCACGGCTACCTCAATACCAGTTTCCGAGAGGAAATCAGGATTGGATGTCGATGATCCAAGGGAGCAGATCGTCAATCCAATTGATCGGATGAAAAGAACCTTTGATAGTGGACTTTTGTCGCAGTTTGATCGTTCAATCGGCGGTTTTCAGTTATTTAGGTTGAAAATAAATCCTTAAATATTAGACCTTTAACTCGTTTAGTCATGCTCAGCAGAAAGACGTTGGACTTTTGTCGCGCTCTTTCTTTTTGCTGGATCAGAAGCATGCCTAAGGCCGGAGGCGGTTTCCAAGAAGGTTAGCGCTTTTTCATACTCACCGAAGAAGCTTCTCCAAGCTGCCATCCCGCCGTATTCTCCAATTATCGCAATCATCGCTCGGTGGGATGCAATTAGCATTTGTTGTTGCTCGCTTACTTCTTTTATCTCTTTTCTCGCATTCTCCAGTTCTTTCTTGAGCTGTTTGACTTTACGCTGGTCTTCATTTTTGCTGCGCCGTTCTCTCTGAAAGTTTCTATATTTTTCAAGAAGATCTCGGCGAGCTGGTATGCGAGTAATATCTGAAGGGTTTTTGACTAAACCCCGCCGAACACATGAACGAGCAGAAAGGTCGATATCTTCAGCTAACATTTGCTTCAGCTGCCTTTCGAACGCCAACAAGTCTTGCTGAGATAGGGTCATTGTCTTTTCTCTCGGCAGGTTCTTTGCATTAAAGAAATACATCAGCCATCTAAGATGGAAGCGCTAGAGTGGGAGCCATCATCATATCGGTCATCCCCATTTGGTGAGACTTTTTGTCCCGGTTTGGTGTCGAGAGCTCTCTTCACTGCGTCTAATCGCGTTTGAGCGTGCGTTAATTGGTTTTCCCAACCGAGTGGACGAACTTCGATAGGCTGTTTCTCAATTTGATCAATCCAACTGGATAACCGTTTTTTGAGTTTCCTAAGGTTGTCTTCTTCCGATTTAACTTTCGTCCGGGCCAAGTGTTTACAGTTGTTGAAGCACTCAAGGTGGTTTGGGCATGTATCAACTGTAAAAGCATTCAAGCACACACCGTAGGGGGTAACATGGAAGCCATCTGCCTCAGTTTGTAGATAGGCGATTGCGTCATCTAGCCCCACGGTATCCTGAAGTTTATAGAATTCGCTTACAATTGGGCCAGCAATTTTCTTTTCCTTGATCATCTTAAACAAGCTCTGACTGCGCTCACTAAGCTCGTTTACAAGTTCGTCTTCAATTTCAATGTGTTGTAGTTCCTCAAAAAGACTTCGATGGTCATATGAAGCAGAATGGCGTACATCTTTTCGGAAGCGCTTGGATATGACCGTGTCGGCAACGCCAAGGCGCATGAGTTCGGTGTTTTGCAGATGTCGAAATGAGTGCGTTTTAATCGTCAGATCCTCAGCAATGTTTGGGCGATAGCGCGCAAATATGCTGTCTTTACGTTTTCCGTCCAGCATTAGCATGATGTCGGATGCTGAGGATTTTCCTATTGCGTAATAGTGGATCAGATCAGTTATTCCATTATTTCGACCTTCAGCTAACGCTCGAATAGGCATCAAGAACAGGTGCTGATAGGGATAAAAGGAAGATCCATTCTGTAGTGTGCTGGGCATCCAATCAGGCATTTTGTCTTTCCTGTGTTTTCTGAGAAATGCCTCAATTTGAGAAACCTTAAAGCAGGCCATGTCCCATAAAACTTGCCCTTCAAATTCCACACCACGACAGTTTAATGCATCAACATGTTCTCGCCAGCGACTGTGTAATGAACGAAGTCGTGGAGTCACTCCCATGCCGCGGGCAAAGATGTTATCTTCTTGCTCTCGATAGATGTCCCGTAGCGCACTTTCGTGATAATGCGCGCGATATAATGCAATAAGTTCCTGGCTAATAGGTTGAGAACTAACCGCAATATTTCCGGTAACTCTGGCATAAGCCTCGTAAGCGGGAATTAATGACGATTGGTCAAGATCTGGAAACAGGCTGTTTCGTTCGATTTGCTGTTCAAGGTTACTACGCATAACAGACGTAGCTGCCAACGTACTTTGCACTAGATCTTCAACAACATCTGCGTATAGGGGAGGGACATGTTGGACATTTTCTGTAAGTACTACAGAAGATTTATGGTGCTGAGTAAGACTCTTTTCTGCGAAATACTTCAATGTAAGGGATTGCGAAATCCCGTGTTCCTTCTCCGCAGGCAGTCCATCCTTTGTTGCGTAACTCCGCCATCTCAAACAATTGGCAGGTAGCGAAACGACTTCACCTATTCTAAGTCCAGTCATAATACATAGCTGGAGTATTCTAAAGCGAATGAAGTCGGAGAAAGTTGTGGGTTGTTCTGTAAAGATGATTTCAACGAGCTCCCAGAATGCCCGCTTGTCTGGTAAAAAATTACTGGATTTGCGTTCTGACAGTTTGGTGCGAATTCCTTCTGTTTGACGAAAAGTCCGTTCATGAATGCGCCGTTCATCGACTTTCTTCTGAGCGTTCTGTCGATCTTGATAAGGCAAGCAATACTGTGAGAGGGGACGGGTCTCTGCGATTTGCATTCCGTCAAAAACAAGTCGCACTACCATTTCAAAGTTCGCTGCAATCTTGCCTGAGCTACCTACGCCAAGTGCGACGTTGTATGAATACCGCACATCCTCCGCGGTGACTTCCCAAGGTTGATGCGCTTGATTTACGACACCAATGATTCGAATGATTTTGGCAATATTTGAATTTACGTGGCTAAGCTTGTTCTTCTTTATCAATAGCTCATTGATAATGATGGCCTTGTAGAAGTCTAACCAGTGTCCGTCCAAGAACAATTGCTTGGGGCAGGGGACATCTCTTTGTAAACACATCTCCCTTAGTGATTTTTCGGCATTTGGCGTAATTCTAGTGGTACCTAACCAAACTAAAGGGGGAGGCGGAGTGCCGATGAGTGCGTTTAAATTCCATCTATGTTCTTTAAAAATATTTCCTTCTTCGTCGATAGGCGTGTCCCATTTGAGCTCACGTTGTTGTGCTAGTTGCTGAGCAGTAGCAATCAGAGTTTTACATTCAGCGATTCCCATTGGTTTCACCCTCTCAATCCATCTCCTGAATGTCCTGGAGAGTTCGTTGCACAGCTGCAATTGTATCTTTTAACTGGAGAAATGCTGGAGAAACTTCACTGACTCGTTCAGCGTTGTAAAAGTCACGTGCAACCTTCCGAAAATCTGTCAGCGTCCTCTTGTGTACTTCCTCGTCCTTCAAAGCGAGAAAGTGACGGCAATTATAACAAGAAAATACGGGGTGTTTTTGGCAGTTTGGCTGGCCAACAGTGCATTTTCCAATTCCAGACACAGGAATACCATGAGGCATGCCTGCTACTATGGTGTTACTAGGGGCCTCGCCTAGTGCTCTCTTCGTGATTGTTTTTGTACGAGCGACTTCGGCGATCGTTGAATAAATTGGGGAGATGGATAGCGCTTGGTTAATTAATTCCGCCTGGTTGGCTGATGTATCGTAATACACAGTTCCCGCATTCAGCGTTGAATGTTCCAAGAACTCCGCTACGGATACAGATGATGCCCCAGCATCCACCAATCTTTGACTGGCTGTATGCCGAAAATGCCCCGGCGTATATGGAGTACCACATATATCTTGTGTGAAATCTTTGATGCGGCTTGTTACTTCATTAGGTTTGACGTGAAAGAGTTTGTCAGAAGAGGGCTTTCTTATTTGTAGGTAGCTTGTAAAAAGTGGGCACCATTCACGCTTGATACGCCGTATAGCACGTGAATGTGACTTTCTCTGTTTTGTTCGAGGGAAAGATATATGAACAGCACCAGTGTCGAAACAGCGTACATCACTTACAGATATGCGAGCAATTTGCCCTGCTCTCAAACCATATTGAAAGCAAAGCACGAGCATGCAATACGACTGTATCTCAAATAGAGATTCTTTAGAGCTATTGTTGTTCAGAACTTTAACCGCAGAATCTATCCTTTCAACGAAAGAAGTTTGATCTTTGCTACAGATAAAGCAGTCACCTGACTTAATGCGTTTGTACAAATCCAGTTTTGGGGTGGGTAGTGCAGAAATTCTCTGCATATAAGATGGGTGCCATGCACCTAAATTCTTCTCGCAAATGAAGTTTAATAAGCTTTTGATTGCCGTTGCTGTGTCTTTTCTGATATCGGTGGATATTACTAAATTTTGCCAAGAATGTTGTATTTCGTCCGGTCCGCAAATTATCATTAATAATAGTTTATTAACTGAGTGACGTGAACACCAAACCACAATCCGCTGCAAATAAGCATGAACCACTCGACATTTCAAACCGGTGGATATTTTACTTATAACCCAGTGCTTGAATAATTCGCGGGCTCCTTCTGGAATACGCCGAAAATCAAAGTATTCAGCTCTTCCATCTATTACAGTGAGCCATCGATCTTCGGTCCGGATGTTAATTAGTGTTTTGTAACATTCCGCGTAGTCGTCATAATATCGCGCTAGTACAGGAAGGGGTGGCCAGCGGTTAATATTCTGCTGGATGAATACAACCAAACCGTCAAAATCATACTCTGGTTTGCTCATGGCAATGGCCTCCCAAAGTCAACCTAAGTCCGTTAGTAAATCGATCAAAGTTCTCCGACCAAACGTCCTGGTGCGAAGATTCAAAATAAGCCCTTGCATACAGCCGTGGCATCTGTGAGGTCGGTGCCCAACCAAAAAAAACACGCAACTTTTCAACAGCAATATCCAAAGAATCGCCTTGATCGATGTGTTTTCGAATTCTGTAGACTGCTGCGGTATGGCGTAGGGCGTGGGGAGAGATAGATTTACTGTTTGCAATGCAGTTAAGCGCATTGTTAGAGAGGTTCTCTTTTGCCGTAGCGAAAACACTATTTACCCGGGCTGTGGATAGTGGAAGCCCATTTCGAGATGTAAGAAGGTAGGGGTAGGGTGACCTAGTTCGGAAGTTGCGCAAATAAGTGTCGTGGATAGCGATTAGCTCGGAATTGACTGGAATGTTACGAGCTGAGAAAGACGTTTTTAGTGAAGGTTCGGTATGTCGAGGGTCACGAATGTTGACATTTGGTGGTTCTATGGAAATCCATGCCTTTGTTTGACAGCCATTGCTGCCATAAAACGTATCTTGTTTAACCGAAGTGGTGGTGAGTAGTAAAAGTTCGCTTCGGCGTACACCTAGTGAAGTCAGAAGATGAAAAATAAGATAGTTTCTCCACCTTTGCTTCTCCGTGCGGAAAGGGTTTGAGGAGGAGGTCGGGTTGAATATCTCACACAATTCGGTCAGGACGGCGGCAGGAAGCACCTTTGCTGAAGTAGGTTGTGCATGCGCCCTGAGGGTCAACTGATCATACAGATTTACCCGATGCTTGAGTCTTTCAAACAACTCAACAGCCTTATTGTCATATGACGGCGGTACTAGATAGTTCAACAAATCAAGCAGGAAAGCAGTGCACGTGTTCCAAATATCATGAGCTTGGTTGTCTGAAGATGCGCGCTTTTGACGGTTTCTTAGGTGATAGAGATAGCCACTTAGTATTGTTTCGATCAGATCAAAATCTAAATCGGAGATTGCTCGATCGAAAGCACGTCTGCCGTAAAGTTTTTCACTGTAATCGTAGAAAATGCTGAGATGGCGACAGTATCGTCTGTAGGTGCTTTGTGCCAATTTGGGCTTCAAACTGTCGAGCCATACAATTATCCAATATCTCGGCACACCATCGCTCTCGACTGATAGTGCGCCAAGCAATTGGTTCGGGAGATGTGGGCTATTGATAACAATAGTCGGCATCGGTCAGTAAACCTTCTACTGAAGGCGGATACGCCCCACATGTGAGCCTCGTTCCGCTACGCTACACAAGCCTCACATGTGGGGCGTATCGCTGGAATGTCCAGATAAACGCAACGGATATGAATGAGTTGGTTTTGTCATAATATATATTATAGAACTTCAGTCTAATTTCAGGTGTGTTGCGTTGAGATTGATCGGATACCCTTTTGGGTTGTGTGTGAGTCCCTATTCTTGCTGCATTTGAAGCTGAAATCGGCAGTTGTTGTTAACTTGAAAAACTACGGAACTTATGATTTCGGTTCCTGTGCCTTGGCTTACGGCCATTCGGTGTGGGCAATTGGTGCTCCATACTAACGAGTGTTGGAGCAAGCGGACGTCAACTAGGTATGTTTGTGGGCCTCAGGCTAAAGTTCGGCTCCTCTAATTTGGGCCGGACTTTGTTGGGCCGCCAGGGCTTCCGAGCATCATTCGGGCAATCGAAGTGAAGCGCCCTGCTCTCAACCACGATTAGGTCGTCAAAGATCAATTGTTTGTCACGCGAACGCGGTCAAATGTTCTTACGCCTGCTCGGTATTTTCTTGTGAAGACCAATGCGCACCGGCCCCAAGACGGCGCGAAATGTCCGTGGTGACGTCGATCAGGCGTTCCCGGCATTCATCAACCGTGGCGACTGATGTCCCAGAAAGGCGTTGGATGAACGGTACTGTCAATGCTGCGACGACCTTGCCCGAAAAATCGAAAATCGGCGCAGAAAGGTTAAGGACACCCGCAATGGTCAGGGATTGTGATTCACAATAGCCCGCGGCCTTGACGTTCGGAAGATCATCCAGGAAAGCCCGATACTTATCTGCCGGTTCGCGACCGACCTCATTCATCAGGTTATCAAGGGCCTCCTGCTCCATCCAAGCTGCAAGAACACGCCCGGACGCCGTATCGAAAATATTGATCTGTGCGCCCAAGCGGACTGCAGTGATATTATTGTCCTGACAGTCGACCTGCGCAATGACCAGAACACGGCCTGAATGAATGATCGCCAGATGCATTGACTGGTTCACTTCATTTGCAAGCCGCTGCATGGCGTCGCCAGCGATTGATGTCAGTCGGCGGATGGGTGGATGACGATGGGCCACCTCGAACATCTTGGTCGTCAGTTGGTAGCGGTCATCCTCTTCGCGCTGTTCGATGTAGCCACGTTGACACAGAACCATCAGCATCCGGAAGATTTCCGATGTGTTTCGATCCAGCTGTTTCGCAATGGCAATCTGCGACAGGCCATCCGCTTCCGAGGCAAGCAATTCGAGGATATCGAGCCCTTTTGACAAGGCTGGAGCTCGGTATTTTTCCTGTTCAATCTGTTCTTCGGTTTTGCCGTTCATTGGTCCTCGCAGGCAGATGAAAACCGCTTGGTTTTTGGTCGACTGAGTATATGCGGCTCAGTCATATCGTGGCAACTGACGCTGTGACATAGAAAACAACATATCAAATATAAAACATACTTTCATTTATAAACGTTCGATATTAAACTCATGGTGGGAGGAAAAAAATGACCAAACAAAAGAAAATCAGGGGCATGACGTGGTCAGATCCGCGCGGCTATGACCCGCTAGTGGCAGCCGGTGCAGCCTTTCGTGAACGCCATCCTGATGTAGATATCGTCTGGGATAAGCGGTCGCTGCAGGGGTTCGAGAGCACCCCGGTCGAGGAGCTGGCAAGCACCTACGATCTGATTATTATCGATCATCCTCATGTTGGCACGGTTGTGGAAAAGAACTGTTTGTTGCCGATTGATCGCCTGGCAGATGCAGACACCCTCACCCGGCTTTCGGCCGAGACCGTTGGCAAAAGTTATCAGAGTTATTTTTTCAAGCGGCACCAGTGGGCCCTACCGGTCGACGCGGCTTGTCAGGTGCAAGCAATTCGTTCGGATCTATTGAGCGCACCGGTTCGCAGTTTTTCGGACGTGATCTCCGAGGCCAGAGATGGTCGAGTAGTCTGGCCGCTGCGTGCGCCGCATGTGCTGATGTCGTTTTTTACATTGTTGGCAAACGCTGGTGATCCCTTCCCTGTCACCAAGGGAACCGCGATAGATCAATCGTCCGCGCGTGATGTGATCGCCGCGATGAAAACCTTGAGTAACCTTGTGGACCCCGCGTGTTTCGACATGGACCCCATTGCTGCCCTTGATGCACTAAGTGAAAGCAGAAAGCTCGGATTGTGCCCCTATGTTTATCTGTATGCGCCTTATGCGCGAGACCGTTATCGCGCCAATCGCATTGCCTTTCACGATATGCCGTCGCTTGGCGATTCAGGACCGCTTGGCTCAGCACTTGGCGGAACTGGTATTGCGGTTTCATCGAAGACGGTAGAACCGGATCTTTGCGTGGAATATGCACTTTGGGTGGCGTCGGCCGATATCCAACGCGGTCTTTATGCAACGCATAACGGCCAGCCCGGAAATGCGCTCGCCTGGGCTGACGAGACAGTCAATGCGCCGGTTGGGTCTTGCTATAGCAACACCCGGATGACCCATGAGGCCGCTTGGGTTCGCCCGCGCCATGACGGCTATATGGCGTTCCAAGAAGAAGCATCGCACATCCTTATTGATGCCCTGACGGCGAAAACCAGCCCGGAAAATGCCCTTTTGGCCCTTCAGACACGTTTTGACGAAAGCTTCGATAATGATTGAGATGTTGCCCCTTAACGGTTTGAAAGTACTCGACTTTTCGCAATTTCTTGCGGGCCCCTACTGCGCCCTCAAACTGGCAGACCTTGGGGCGGATGTCGTCAAGGTGGAGAGGTCCGGTCTTGGAGACTTGTCGCGATATCTTTATCTGACCGATACCAAGATTGGTGGTGAAAGCACTATTTTTCACGCGATTAACCGCAATAAGCGCTCGATTGCTGTCGACCTTAAATCCGATCAGGACAAGGCCCGTCTTACCCAGCTTGTGAAGGATGCGGATATTATTTTGCAGAACTTCCGTCCGGGGGTAATGGAGCGTCTTGGGTTCGGATATCAGGCGGTTAAAAAGATCAATCCAAACATCGTGTATGGCACTGTGACTGGTTACGGATCGGAAGGCCCATGGGTCGACCTTCCCGGACAGGATTTGCTGGCCCAGGCACGGTCAGGCGTCATGTGGCTTTCTGGCAGTCGTGATCATGGCCCGGTTGCCATGGGTCTACCGATTGCTGACGTCTTGGCCGGGGCTGCGTTGGCACACGGCGTTCTTGCCCTTTTGTATCGCAAGGCAACACAGAACATTGGTGGCTATGTTGAAACCTCGTTGATTGAGGTTCTCGCCGACCTTCAGTTCGAATTGTTGACCACCTGGTTTAACGATGGCAACCGGACCCCGGAACGGTCGAAAAACAATCCAGCCCATGCATACCTTGCAGCACCCTATGGCGTCTATGAAACCGCAGACGGTCACATCGCCATTGCAATGGGCAAACTTGATTTGCTTGCTACTATCACTGGACTGGCACCAGAGATTGCCGCGCTGGATGCATTCAAGCAGCGTGATGACATCAAGGCAGGTCTCGCCAAACAGCTTAAAACAAAACACAGTGCCGATTGGATGGAGGATTTTGTTGCCAATGATATCTGGGCGGCACCGGTCATGGATTGGGATGGTGTCGTCGGAAGTGGAGTCCTTCAGACCCTTGATATGGTGCAGAATATTGAACGGGGGGATGTGGCCATGAAAACGACCAAGCTGCCGCTTCGCATTGATGGTGTGCGGCCGTCTTCATCACGTGCTGCGCCGGAATTAGGTGATGCAAATGAGTTGTTGGAAAATGGTTGGTAACCAAAACAGCCATCAATAAAAAAGCGCGGCATTTTAACGATGCCGCGCCTTTTTTTTGATCTTCGTGACGTTTAGTCGTCGTTGACACAGACTTGGCGCTGGGTGCCCAAACGGTCAATGCCGAGTTCGACCACGTCACCCGCCTTGAGATAGCGCGGCGGGTTAAAGCCAAGACCAACCCCCGGGGGTGTGCCGGTAGAAATGATGTCGCCTGGATGCAGGGTAAAGAACTGCGACAGATAAGAAATCAGTTGCGGTACACGATATACCATGGTGGCGGTCGAACCATCCTGAACACGTTCGCCGTTCACATCGAGCCACATACCAAGATTGTTGAAGTCACCCACTTCATCCGGCGTCACAAGCCATGGCCCAGTCGGACCAAAGTTGTCTGACGATTTTCCTTTGGACCACTGACCAGCGCGCTCGATCTGGTATGCCCGTTCGGAAACATCGTTAATCAGGCAAAAACCAGCCACGTGATCAAGCGCCTCAGCTTCGGAAACATATTTGGCTTTTTTGCCGATCACGAAACCAAGTTCGACTTCCCAGTCGGTCTTCTCCGAGCCACGTGGGATGATGATCGGGTCATTCGGGCCACAAATTGCCGAGGTGTATTTGGCAAAGATAACCGGTTCTGGCGGCACTTCCATGCCAGACTCTGCCGCGTGATCGGCATAGTTCAACCCGATACAGATATACTTCCCGGTTTGGCCGACACAGGCACCAAGCCGCTGTTGTCCTTCTACAAGCGGCAGGCTGTCCGGATCGATTGATTTAAGGTCGCCCAAGCGTGTCAGAATGTCGCCTGCGATATCATCAACATGTGCCGAAAGGTCGCGGAGGTTGCCATTGGCATCGACCAGTGCGGGCTTCTCTGCACCGCGTTCTCCATAACGTGCGAATTTCATATTAAGTCCTATCCTTCATTCAAAATCTGATCAGGCGGTCCAGCCACCATCGACGACCTGCACTGTGCCGGTGGTAAAGCCACTTTCATCCGATGCAAGATACGCAACCAAAGCTGCAATTTCGTCTGGTTTGCCAATTCGGCCCATCGGCTGGCGGGCGATAAATGCCTTAAGCGCACCTTCATAATCCCCGGTCGCGCGCAAGCGTTCATGCAGACTAGGGCTATCAACCGTTCCCGGGGCAATTGCGTTACACCGAATGCCCTGTGTGACGTGATCGTTTGCAATTGCGCGGGTCAAACCAGCAACCGCCGCCTTTGAGGCGGAATAGATCAAGCGGTTGACTGGGCCAGTGACCGGACCTGCAACCGACGACATGTTAATGATCGAGCCAGCGCCTTTTTCGAGCATGCCCGGAAGCACGGCACGGATCATCCGAAACTGCGATTTGACGTTTAAGTCAAAGGCGAAATCCCATTCTTCTTCGGTCGCCTCAAGAATGGTCCCATTGTGAACGATGCCAGCGCAGTTAAATAGTACATCAACGGTCCCGATGTCATCGATCAGGCGGCTGATGGCGTTCTTGTCCGTAACATCAAGTTTGCGGGCTTCGATCCCGCCAATCTCAACAAGCTCGGCCAAGGCTGCGTCATTGATGTCTGTGGCGATGACACGTCCACCTTCGGCAGCCAAACGTTCGGCAGATGCTCGACCAATGCCCTGCCCGGCTGCAGTGACCAAACAGAGTTTTCCCTCAAGTCTTTTCATGTTTCCTCCTTAGACCGCAGGCAGGCACGACGGCCCGATTGGATTGAATGATTTATAAGTCAGAATGAATTCCCGATGGCCAAGGGCCTCGGATTTTGTTTGTGCCCCCTTGGCGACGGAAACAACCAAATCACGGATTTGCTGCCCAACCTCGGCAATCGACCGATTGCCTTCGATGATGTCGCCGGCATTCACATCCATGTCGTCTTCAAGAGCACGATAGGTATCGGGATTTGCACAAATCTTGATAACGGGCGATATCGCTGACCCGACCACGGATCCGCGACCAGTCACAAACAGTGTCATATGCGCACCGCTTGCGATCATCTCGACAATCTCGGCATTGTCCGAAATATTGGGGAAACCAAACCGGACCTCACCGTCGGGCACGACATCCATGAGGTATAGCCCGCCTTTGGGCGGTACATCGCCGGGTTTGATCAGCCCTGAAATCTGACTGTCACCGGATTTGACATAGGCGCCGAGGCTTTTTTCTTCGATCGTGGACAGCCCACCTGCGGCATTGCCAGCGGCAAACGATCCATATCCAAGCGTTGCGTAATAACGTTCCGCCTTCTGAACAGCAGCGCGCAGTTCTTCGCCGAGTTCGGGCGTTTTTGCGCGTTCCGCCATAATATTTTCACAGCTGATCAGCTCGCCGGTTTCTTCAAAAATACAAGCAGCCCCCTCGCCGATCAGAAGATCAAAAGCCTTGCCTGCAGCTGGGTTACCAGAAATGCCTGAAGTCCCGTCCGAGCCACCACAGATCGTCCCAATGATCAACTCGTCTACCCCCATTGGGGCACGTTCAACATTTGCGATTTCTTCCAACGCAGAACGCACCCAGAAACGACCGGTTTCAACGGTTTTCGCGGTTCCTCCGGACCGTTGTATAACAAGTGTTTCAACAGGGCGTCCGGTACTTGCAACGGTTCCTGATGCCCTTACCTTGTCAAAGCTTTCGCAGCCAAGGGAGACAAATAGAACTGCTCCAACATTGGGGTGAGTGCACAATTGCCCCATTACGCGTGCGGCATATTCATTTGGGAAACAGCCCGGGAAACCAATCAGTTGGACATCTTCATCTTCAAAACCGGCAACTATCTTTGATGCGACAAAATGAGCGCACTCAACCAAATAGGCGACAACTACCGTATTGCGTATTCCCTTACGTCCGTCAGAGCGCAGGTATCCTTGGAATTGTTCTGTCATTTTGACGTCTCCGGGCTTTGACCGTTCGCGTCCTGAAGGGCATGCGTCGGTGTATATGCCGAGCGAATATTGTGAATATGCACATGCGTACCGGCCGCGATGTCTTCGGTTGCGATGCCAATGGGCATCCCGTATTTCAGGATGCGTTCACCGGCTTCGATGTCCCGATAGGCAATCTTGTGGGCAAGCGGGATAGGCTGACCAAGCGTTACTGAGGTGTTCTGCAGACGGACTTCTGTTCCGGCTAAGGCTGTGGCACGCGCAACAAGCACATTGTCGTCGGCATGCAGATGCAGGAACGGGTTCGTCATTGCTTCATCTCCACCATGTAAATATGGTCCGCAACAAGCGCGGTTTCCCCAGTCTGCTTGGTCACGGTAAGGCGTTCGGTCACCCGCCCGTATCCGGGGCGTTTTTCCATCACTTCCTTGGCGATAATTTCAACCTTTGAGGTGATCGTGTCGCCGATAAAGACCGGTTTCACGAACCGCATCCGGTCATAACCGTAAGAAAAGGCAACCGGGTTGATGATCGTGGCTGTGAGGCCGACACCAATCGTGAAAACCATCGTGCCATGAGCAATACGTTTTCCGAACGGCAGTGTCTTGCAGAATTCTTCATCAAGATGATGTGGGAAAAAATCACCGGAATGACCTGCATGAACCACGAAATCGGTCTCTGTTATGGTGCGGCCAACCGTGTTGCGCCCCTCGCCAACCTGATAGTCTTCGTAATATTTAAGTTGCTCAAGCATCAGGAGCCTCCTTGATCGGGTGCATTGGCAGGGCCGAGCTCTCATAAGCCGCCTCAACTAGTGCCATGGTGTGCCACGCGTCTTCGGCAGACCCTTCAAGCACGTCATCAAGACCGGCAGCAAAGCGCTGCACCTGTGCGAAACGTCCGTGGAATGCAGCAATGAACCAGTTACCAACAAGGTCGATTTGTCGCCACTCTCCGTCGGTACTCAGCCAGAGCTCATCCGGTTCGCCTTTCGGGTAATCAAGATTGACACCCAGCTTCATATAGGCGGCCCCTTTTGTGCCGCAGATCCGGAATTCGCATGCCTGGAACTTGCGGCCAAAGGCGTGGTTATGGTTGATCGAAAGGTTACAGCGGACAGTCTCACCGTAATCGAGCATGATTGCGCTGCGGGTGTTTGAAACCATAGATGACGGGTGCCCTATCGTGCGGGCATGAACCCCGTTCGGATTGCCCATCAAATCGCGCACGAAGTCCAGATAATGGATGGAATGCAGAAGAATCTCGACACGTGGCAAATTGGCAAGAAACGCCCATAGGTGCCACGGCGTATCAAGTGCCAGCCACGCATCAAAATCAACGATTTCACCAAGTTGGCCCTTGCTGATCGCGTCCTTTAGCGCAAGAGACATCGGGGCGAAACGTAGCTGAAAATTAACCGCTGCCTTGATGTTTTTTCGCCGCAAAACGGAAATGATCCGCTCCGCCTCCGCCAAATCGGAGCCAAGGGGTTTCTGGATGATGGCAACGGCGCCGTTCGGCAGTTTTTCAAGCAGGTCTGCGATTGCTTGGGGTGGCACAGCCAAGTCAAACACAACTGATCCCTGACTTGTGGCGTCTTCAATGGTTGTAAAGTTTGCGACATCCCATTTCTTGGCAACGTCCCGTGCCTTTTCAAGATCAGGGTCATAGATGCCGGCGACTGGAATATTCAGACCACGGTATGCGGGCAGATGGGCATCTGTGACAATCGAACCGGCCCCGAAAATGACCGCCGGTATTGCCTTTTGCGGCATCTCCAAAGTTTGGCGTAACTCAGTCATGATGGAATACCTCCGGCATTTCCGACCACCACTCACCATCTGCCCGGCTGTCCAAAGGGCGCTGCAGGGGCATGCAAACTGACCACCATTTCTGGGTTTCCGGGTCAGCTGCCATTTTCGCCATGTCAGCTTCGAAGTCTGATCCGACATATTCGAAATAGGCAAAAAGCAGGTTTTCGGGCTCTTTGAGGAAGATCGAATAGTTGCGGATATTACATTGGGAAATCTTGGCGAGCACGCCGGGCCAAACCTTTGCATGCAATGCTTTGTATTCGGCGATGGCATCGGCTCCTATTCCGATCAATTGTCCATGACGGGTCATTGGCTGGCCTCCATGATTTCAAATGCGCTTCCCTCAACCGTTAGTGAGGTGAGTTTTTCATGATCCCACTCGATCCCGAGCCCCGGGTGCGTGGGTGCGATGGCATTGCCACCGTGCCGTTCCATTGGGGCTGCGATATCTTCAAGTTGTGGGATATATTCAAGCCACGGCGCGTTTGGCACGGCACAGACAAGGCTTACATGCAGTTCCATGAGGAAGTGCGGACAGATTGCAATGTTATGCGCCTCCGCCAGGTGAGCGACTTTTAGCCAAGGCGTAATCCCGCCGATGCGTGCGACGTCAGCTTGCACAATCTCACAGGCATCTTGGGCGATATAATCGGCAAACTGACCGGGGCTATACATGCTTTCGCCAACTGCAACCGGAACACGGGACTGGCGTTGAAGCCGGGTATGTCCGGCGATGTCATCCGCTGGAAGTGGTTCTTCAAACCATGCAATATTAAACCTTTCGAGCATCGGTAGACGACGTTTGGCCTCCCCCGATGTCAGTGATTGGTTTGCATCTGTCATGATTTCGTAGTCATTGCCCAGCGCGCAGCGTACGGCTTCGAGGCGCTCTGCATCTTGGGCGACAGTTGGTTTTCCAATTTTTACCTTGGATCCGAGAAAACCGGCTTTTCGTGATTCCAATGCATCATCGACAAGTTCCTCGGGGGAAAGATGCAACCATCCTCCCTCGGTGGTGTACATTGGAACTGATGATTTGGCCCCGCCAGCCAGAATATGTAGCGGCAAACCAGTCGTGCGTCCGCGCATATCCCAAAGAGCAGTGTCAACCGCCGCCAGTGCCAGTGACATGATCGGCCCGACAGCCGTTGCGTGCGTGCAGAACAACAAATTTCGCCAAACGGCTTCAATCCGATCCGCATCCTGCCCCATCAACCGCGGCAAAAGCGTTTCTTTTAAAAGCGAAAGGATTGCGGGTCCGCCATCGCCGATGGTGTAGCTGTACCCTGTTCCATTGGCGCCATCCACGTCACGTAAAACGACAAAAATCGTTTCCTGTGAATTGAACGACTGAATGGCATCAGTGCGCACGACCTTCGGTTCCAGATCGACCATAAAGGCCTGTGCAGAAGTAATGCGCGCCATTGATCAATCTCACTTCCGAAGCATCGCGCCAGTTTCGGCGTTAAACAGGTGGCACTTGTCGAGCATGACCTGGAAGATCATGCGCTCGCCACTTTGAACCGGGCGCGGATTAAGCATTTTAGCCTGGATCTCTGTACCTGCGAGTGATGCAAATAGAAGAGTTTCCGTACCGAGCGGCTCGGTCAGCTCAACAGTCATCTCGACCTCGGCCATGTGATCTCCGCTTGGTAATGCGTGGCCGACCGGCATGATGTTGTCTGCACGCACCCCAAAGGTTACTGCCTGACCTTCCTGAAGATCATATCCGGGTGGGATGGCCAGACTACTGCCGTCTTGGAATGTGATCGCATCATCTTTGATGATGCCGTCCAACAAGTTCATTGGCGGAGAGCCAATAAACGTCCCGACAAAAGTATTTACCGGGTTTTCGAAGACTTCAAGAGGTGTACCAACCTGTTCGATATGGCCGTCACGCATGATCACAATGCGGTCAGCCAAGGTCATGGCTTCAACCTGGTCATGAGTGACATAGATGATCGTCGACTTCAGTTTCTGATGAAGTTTCTTGATCTCGACGCGCATCTGGGTGCGCAGTTTGGCATCAAGGTTGGAAAGCGGTTCATCAAACAGAAATACTTCGGGATGACGCACAATCGCGCGCCCCATTGCGACGCGCTGACGTTGGCCGCCAGACAATGCACCAGGCTTGCGATCCAGCAACGGTGTCAGGGATAATATCTGGGCAGCTTCATCCACTGCCTTGTCGATATCCGCTTGAGAATGCTTGGCGATTTTCAGCGAGAATCCAAGATTTTCTCGGACGGTCATATGCGGATAAAGCGCGTAGTTCTGGAACACCATGGAGATGTTTCGTTCACGCGGCGGCAAATCATTTACAACCTGATCGCCAATAACAACCTCGCCGTCTGAGATGCCTTCAAGGCCGGCAACCATGCGCAGCGTTGTGGATTTACCACATCCGGACGGACCAACAAGAACGACAAATTCGCCGTCGACAATGTCGAGATTGATAGAGTGAACAACTTCAAGCGGGCCGTATTTTTTGACGACGTCGCGAAGATGGACCTGAGCCATTCTATTATCCTTTCACGCCGCCAAATGTAAGGCCGGCAATGAGGTGTTTCTGCACGAGGAATGTGAGGATAAGCGCGGGAATAATCATCAAAACCGCAAGCGCACACATCCCACCCCAATTCAGGGTGAACTCAGACGTAAAATCGAGAAGCCCGACAGGCATGGTTTTAGATGTAGTTGAACGGGTTAACTGTGCCGCCAAAGCATATTCATTCCATGATGTCAGGAAGGCAAAGATGCCGGCCGATGCGATCCCGGATCGGGCCACCGGGAACTCAACTCGCCAAAAGGCTTGCCAACGGGTGCAACCATCAATTTCGGCAGCTTCGGCCAGCTCCGGTGGAACCTGGCGGAAGAACCCGTCAATCAACCACACCGTGAACGGTACATTCAGGGCCACGTAGGCCAGGATCATCCCGATATGGGTATCAATAATGCCGATACGGGCGAACAGGATGAACAATGGCAGTGAGAGTGCCACGCCTGGCACAGCACGGGTCACCATCAGGCCAACAAAAATACCACCCTTGAACTTGAATTTGTATCGCGCAAATGCGTACCCGCCGGCCATGCCGATCAGGATGGCAATCACTGTCGAGGTCACCGAAATGATCAATGAGTTGGTGAAATAGGTCAGCACGGGCACGCTGCCCTCGCCGATCCCGCCAAACATGGCCCGGTAATGATCAAGATTAAGATCATTGGGGACCCAGACCGGCGGTTTTGCCATGATCTCCACGGTTGGACGGAATGAATTTAGTACGATCCAGAGCCCAGGAACACACAGCACCATCATGGCGCAGAAAAGGCCAACAGTGTGCGACCATTTAAGGGCAATACGGCGTGCACGATGATTGATATTGCTAATCATGACTTACACCCCCATTCCGAGCTCTTTGCGAGCGCTTTGTAGTTTTTTGAAGAAATAGATGGTGAAGAAGATCGCCAGAAAGATTGAGACATATCCCATCGCGTTGGCATATCCCATGCGGGCATCGACATATCCCGTTCGACCAATCAGCGTCCAAAGCAGTTCGGTGCGCCGCGCAGGTCCCCCATTGGTCATGATCTGTACAATGTCATAGGCACGCGCGACATCCAGTGACCGGATGGCCATTGCGATGTAAATGAAAGGCATCAGAAATGGCAGCGTTACAAAACGGAACGACTGGAACGGCGTGCAACCATCGACCTTGGCGGCTTCCAACGGATCACGCGGAATGGCATAAAGCCCAGCCAAAATGAGGATCCCGAACACCGATGTAGAGGTCCAGACTTCGGCAAAAATGATTGAGAACATAGCAAGCTTGCCATCGACCAGCCAGGGTATGGCGGTGTCAGTAATACCAAGCGACTGCAAGGCATTGTTTACCAAGCCGACATTGTCATTAAAGATGAACTTGAACTGAAAGCCGACCAGGATCGGCGAGAACATCATCGGGAACATCATCATGGTCCGCAGTGCGCGTTGACCACGTGTGACTTTTGAAATCATCAATGCCAGGCCGAGGCCAAAAAGCATCTCCAGATTCAAGGCAACCGCCAGCAGCAAAACTGTCCGGCCAAATGCCGCCCAGAATTTTGCGTCGGTTACGGCCTTTTCATAATTGAATGTCCCGATCCAGTTAAACAGGCTACCTGGCCGGGTCAGGCGATAGGATGTGAAACTTGAATACAATGACAAAAGCAGTGGAATCAGCACAACAGCCGATAGAATAATTATGGCTGGCATCAAAAGAACCAACCATGGCGGGAGCTTTAAACGCTTCATCAGAATGTCCCGTGGATCGGCATGGAACAGTTCCATGCATTTCAGCCTGTTTATGGGGAAGTTGGATGATGCAATCCTACGGATCGCACCATCCAGATCTCAGGATGTCTTAATAGACGCCCTCTTCCAGCATTAAGTCGTTAACAGCATCCGAAGCATCTTCAAGTGCTTCATCGACCGTCTTGTCAGCCAAAATAGCGGCCTGAAGTTCTGGATAAATAAGGTTTGTGGCTTCGATCCAAAGCGGTGTTGGTGGGACTGCAAAGGCCGTGGCAGCAGTCTCCTTGAACGCAGCAAGAACGTCACTACGATACGGATCATCCTTTGCCTGCTCCGAGACATAATCCCAAACGGCAGTCCGGCTTGGCAATGGGCCTGCTGCGCTTTCGACCTTTTGGCTTTCTTCATTCGTCAGGAAGTCGACCAGTGATGCTGCCGCTTCCTTGTTCTCGCAATCCTGCGTGACGGAAAAACCATGGAAGCCAGACCAGCCAGTGCGGGCACCTGCTGAACCTTTTGGTGCCGGTGCAACACCAACGTTGCCTGCAACTTTCGATGCTTCCGGATCGTTAAAGAACCCGGCCCAGCCCGGCCAATCCAGATTTAGGGCAATCGTGCCTGATGCGAAGCCATTGCCGAGGTCATCCCAAAGATAATTGGTCGTACCGGCGGGAACGGCTTTGGCGTTGTAAAGGTCAACAAACCACTGCAGAGCGCGTTTGCCTTCTTCTGAATTGAAGGCTGGCGAGAAATCGTCGTTAAACAGTTTGCCACCTTCGGCAACGACCATTTCGTAATAGCGACCGACAATCGCTTCATCCTTGCCGGCATACTGGGTGCCATAGAAGTTTGGTGGATCGGCAAAGAACATCGCCTGATCTTTGACTTCGGACCAGGTATCCGGCACCGCGAGCGGATATCCGAACTTGGCTTCGAAGGCTTTTGCCTTCTCTGCGTCTTCGTAAAGATCTTTCTGATAGTAAAGCGCCGACACATCGAACTGTGCACGCGGCAGCATCACGAGTTTGCCGTCAAAAGTTGCCGCTTTGATGTTGGCCTGGACGAATTCCGCAACCACATCTGCTGCGATCAAGTCGGATAAATCCGTGTACAGGGTTGGATATTGCGACGCAAAGGATGAATGGTTCGAACCAACGCACCAACTGGTCGTTCCAGCTGCGATGTCGGATTTGAACTCCTTGTCCAACTCGAAATGGTTCTTTTTTGAGATGACATTTACTTTGGCACCGGTTGCTGCTTCCCATTCCGGAATTCGGGCATACAGTGCTTCGTATTGCTGACCACCGATCAACTTGGCTTCGATTGTAACACCATCAAACTCAGTCGCCTGCGCGGCGCCGAATGCGGAAACTGTTGCGGCAATTGATGCAGTTGCAATCGCGGCACGGGACGCACCGCATAATAACGTTTTCATTCTATTCCTCCCTAGGAAACGGTCCTCCGGACCGAGTTTCACTTCCGAGGTCATTCTTGATGAGACTTTCATATTCGGAAGCATGTTTCATATGTAAACTTGACTTCTATGGTGAGTCAAGGTGAACTCCATAAGAAATCGCCCTAATGCTGAAAAAAAAACTACGATTGCCATGACATTATTCCGCACGTTCACCTCGGGCGTTTCGGAGAATGTCCAGCGAAATAAGGAAACGTTATGTTCATTGACACACATTTGCACCTTGTTGCCCGCGACCGGATTACCTACCCTTGGCTTAAAGACGTACCTGCACTGGATCGCGACTGGACGTTTGAGGACTATGAAGCAACAGCCAAACGCATCGGCATAGAGGGTGTGCTCCACATGGAAGTGGACTGTGCACCAAATGATATTGCAACTGAAAACGTGTTCATTGGTGAGCTTGTGGCCAAGCCAAACAGTTTGCTGCAAGGCGCGGTTTCCTCGGCTAGACCGGAATCGAAGGACTGCGAAGCGTTTCTTGAAAGCCTTGATCTTGCGATTGTGAAAGGCATTCGGCGCGTATTGCATGTTGTTCCCGACGAGTTGTCACAAAGCAACTTGTTCCGGGAAAATGTGCGCAAGATTGGCAACATCGGGCTGCCATTCGATATCTGCGTTCTACAACGTCAGCTTCCTTTGGCATGCGAACTTGTTGATGTCTGCCCGGATACCGTTTTTGTACTGGATCATTGTGGCGTTCCAGACATCGCAGGAGATGGCTTTAATGATTGGGAACGCTCAATTACGACACTATCGGAACGTCCAAACGTGAATGTGAAGATCTCAGGTATCTCTGCCTATGCAAAGCCAGACTGGACTATCGATACCCTACGCCCTTACTTCGAGCATATTATAGAGTGTTTCGGCTGGAACCGTGTTGTGTGGGGGTCTGACAGCCCGGTATGCACGCTGAATTCATCGCTTGATCAATGGATGGCAACAACGCAAGCACTGATCGAAGGGACATCAAACTCGGAAAGGGCGGCTTTCGCGTCAGAGAACGCAAAGCGAATTTGGTCCCTATAGTTCTTTGAGACCTCCAAATATGCGCATTTAAGTGTCGTATCTATTATTATTGGGACCAAAGGCGTGCCACTTTGTCTCGTTTTACAAATCAACCCAGCAACAGGGTAAAATGCCTGCTCCATGGTCAAATTCTCACTTAAATCGAGAGCATTTTTTGATATTTCAAAGGTTAGAGCAGATAGCTCAACGCAACAATTTGGGAAAATTTAAAAGGCAACACGAATTGGATAGGATAATTGCACGTTGATAGTGAAGAAGTGAGCATATGGCTTACACTTCTTCACTATCAACGCGCCCAAAATCAATAGCAACAGAACCCGAAATTGCACTATTTAGAGCTTACGGGTGTGATGTTTGGGGTACCGATGTGAACCTCACCTCTGACGTCTTTCGTGGTTAATTCACCTCAATAACCAGGCCGTCATAAGCCGGTTCCACATGATCTGGGGTATCGGACATCGCTTGTGCGTAGTCGAACTGGATGCCCATGTGGGTCATGTAGACCTGCTTGGGTTTGTATTCTTCAACCCAAGACAGAAGTTTTTCGAGATGTGCATGTGTATTGTGCGGACGATGGCGCAAGCAATCGACCACCCAGACATCCAGATCATAGAGATGTTCTTTGGACTCTTCGGGGAATTCCACCACATCGGTTGAATAGGCAAACTTCCCTATTTTAAAGCCAAGCGTCTCGCCATAACCGTGATCCTGGGAGAATACCGTTATCGGCACCCCTGCTGGCTTGATCGGTCCTGTGATGACATGCGGGATCAAAACGGGCTTGAAATAGAACTCAACGCCGTCTGGCAGCGGCGTGAAGACATAATTGAAGCGATGATCGATATCCGAGATCGTCTGTGCATTGGCATAGATATCGATCGGACGTTCCATCGCGACATTCAGCCAGCGCACATCATCGATGCCATGCACATGATCGGCGTGCGAATGGGTAAACAGGATCGCATCAACATGGTTGATGTTGTGCGTTAGCGCCTGTTGACGAAAATCCGGTGTGACGTCGACAAGAATCTTCTTGCCCGCCTCTTCGATCAGGATCGAGCTACGCAAACGCCGGTTTTTCGGGTTATTCGGGTCGCACTTGCCCCATCCAAGGCCAACCGATGGCACGCCATTTGAAGAGCCGCAGCCAAGGATGGTTACTTTGGTCACTTTTACTCTGCTCCCAGCGCCAGCAGATTTTTGCGATCTGCCTTGGTGAACAGTTTAAAGAAGTTATCTGTCGTGATCCGGGTGATTTCTTCGACGGTTACACTCTTGATTTCCGCCAGTTTGGCCGCGGTATGGGCGACATAGCTTGGCTCGTTCGGTTTGCCACGTTTGGGCACAGGTGCCAGATACGGTGCATCTGTTTCGACCAACAAACGATCCAGCGGCACATCCTCAAGCGCTGCGCGGATTTCCTTGGCCGAATTAAAGGTAATGATGCCCGAGCAGGAAATATAGAACCCGATCTTAAGTGCCCTCTGAGCGAGCATGGCTGAACTCGAAAAGCAATGAATAACGCCGGTAAATGGCCCCTTTTCATACTCTTCTTCGAGAATATCCATCGTGTCATCGTCCGCGTCACGCGTATGCACGATCAAGGGTAAACCGGTTTCACGGCAAGCTGCGATATGCGCGCGGAAGCTTTCCTGCTGCGCATCGCGCGGGGCGTTGTCATAGAAGTAATCAAGCCCGCTTTCGCCAATACCGATGACTTTCGGATCAGATGCCTTTGCAATCAGGGCATCGGGGCTTGAAAGCCCCTCCTCGCCCGCTTCATGCGGATGAACGCCAATCGTGCAATAGATATGGTCGGCCTGCTCGGCAACCGCACGGACATTCTCGAATGTCGTAAGCTTGACACCGATGCTGACCATCATGCCGACACCGGCATTTTTGGCGCGCGCGATGGTACCGCTCAAATCGTCGGAGAATTGCGGGTAGTCCAGATGGCAGTGGCTGTCGACAAGGGCGACATTCATGCCTTCTCTCCTTCGTCTTCGGTCTCGACATAGCGCGGGAACACACCGGCCGGTTTGGGGATTTCCGAACCCGGTTTCAGAGCGTTTTCCGGGCCAAGGGCATCAAAGCCACGCTGATCATCGCCCAAAACCAGAAGATCCAGGATCTTGGATGCTGAGTCCGGCATGATCGGCTGCACGAGGATACCAACATGGCGAATGACTTCGGCCAGAACATAGAGAACCGTCTCCATCCGTGCGGGATCGGTCTTCTTCAGGCCCCAGGGCGCCATTTCATCGACATAGCGGTTGGCATCGCCAACAAGGCTCCAAATCGCTTCAAGCCCCTTGTTAAAGGCCTGTTCGTCAAATAGCGGGCGCACGGTTTCAAGCATTCCATGCGCCTTGGCGAGGATTTCCTTGTCCGCATCGGTGAACGCGCCCGGCGTCGGTACCGCCGCGTTGCAGTTCTTATGGATCATGGAGAGAACACGCTGGCACATATTGCCAAGATCATTTGCCAGTTCACTGTTCATGCGGTTGACCATGGCGCGATGGGCAAAATCGCCATCATTGCCGAACGGCACTTCGCGCATCAGGAAATAACGCGTCTGATCCTGGCCATATTTTTCCGTCAGGTCATAGGGATCAATGACGTTGCCAATTGATTTGGAGATTTTCTGACCTTCGTTGGTCCACCAGCCATGGGCAAAAACACGTTTGGGCGGCTGAATGTCGGCTGCCAGCAGGAAGGCTGGCCAATAGACCGCATGGAAACGCAGGATGTCCTTGCCAACCATATGAAGGTCTGCCGGCCAGTATTTATCAAGCTTGGCCGGATCCGCATCGGGATATCCGATGGCGGTCAGATAGTTGGTCAGCGCATCGAGCCAGACATACATGACGTGATCTTCGTCGCCAGGCACCGGTACGCCCCATTTGAAGCTGGTGCGTGAAACCGAAAGATCATGCATGCCGCCCTTCACGAAGCTGATCACTTCGTTGCGGCGTGACTGTGGTGCGATGAAGTCCGGGTTCTGTTCATAGAATTCCAGAAGCCGATCACCCCATTCCGATAACTTAAAGAAATAGCTCGGCTCTGACACCCACTCGACTGGTGCGCCGGTCGGTGCAAGCTTTTCACCGTCTTTCTCGATCAGTTCCTTTTCGGCGTAAAACGCCTCGTCACGGACCGAGTACCAACCATCATAGGAGCCAAGATAAATCTCGCCCTTTTCAAGCAGGGTATTCCAAAGTGCCTGACAGGCTTTCTTGTGACGTTCTTCCGTGGTGCGGATGAAGTCATCGTTGGAATAGTTCATGTGAACGGCCAGATCGCGGAAGTTCTGCGAGACCTGATCGGTAAAGGTTTGCGGATCGATGCCCTTGGCCGCGGCCGATTTGTCGACCTTTTGACCATGTTCATCGGTCCCGGTCAGGAACATCACGTCATAACCGTCCAGGCGCTTGAAGCGGGCCAGAACATCACAGGCAAGCGTGGTATAGGCATGGCCGATATGGGGCTTGTCATTGACGTAATAGATCGGTGTCGTGATGTAATAGGGCTGTTTGTGCCCGGTCATGGTCGCAAATCCTTCGCGCAAGTCGTGAAACAAAACGGCCCGAAATGGGCCGTGATGGTCAAAATTTCGGTGTGTGGGCAGTGATGTCAGGTTCGCATGGTTTCTTCAAGCATGAAGAATGCATTCAGCAAGGCCTGCTTGCGATCAAGATGCAAACCGCGGGTCGCGCCCATCAGTTCGTTGATCTTTTCCCATACCTCTAGCCATTGATCAAGCGGTTGCGCGGCGGCCATGCGCTGCATGGCGGGCAATTCGCCCTCAACGACCTCTCGCGGCGCCTGCCCTGTGGCGGCAAAGCGGATCATGCGCGCAAGCCACCAATGCAGCAGCTCGGTGATGGTAGCAAAGGATGCATCCTTGTCTGCGGGCGAAAAACGCTCCGCAAACTTGTGCTGGGCCGCGACATCGGTGTTGGGAAGTGCGGCGATGATATTGACAAGCTCGGTATAAAGCTCAAGCCCGCCGACATCATGAAGCTGTAGTGCACGTCCAATGCTGCCCTCTGCCAGACCAGACAGTGCGTCCCGGGCGCCAAGATCCATCTCAGGACAATAGCGTCCCAGAAGATCGACAACCTGATGATCGTCAAGCGGCGCAAGATTAAGACGCCGACAGCGCGAGCGTATGGTTGGCAACAAGCGCCCCGGGTGATGGGCAACCAAGATCATCATGGCGTTTGACGGCGGTTCTTCGAGAACCTTGAGGATCGCGTTGGCGGCGTTACGGTTCAACTCATCTGCTGCATCGACAATGACTATTCGCCAGCCGCCCTCGGCCGATGTTTTGGACATGAAATTGCCAACGGTACGCACGTTCGCGACCGTGATTTCGCCCTGAAGACGCTTTTTCTTGTCATCATACAGGCGTTCGATAACCTTGAGATCGCCGTGACCGCCACCGGCAATACGTCGTGCAACAGGATCCTCGGGATCGACGTAAAGGCCATCACCCTGATCGCCAAACAGCCCTGCACCGCCATTCTCGCCGCCACCAGACAGAATAAAGCGCGCCATGCGATAGGCCAGAGTGGCTTTTCCGACCCCTTTGGGGCCGCATAACAACCATGCATGATGCATGCGTTTGCTGTTCCAGGCATCAAGGATGGCTTTTTCGGCGGCTTCATGACCAAGAAGCGCATCGTTGCGGCGGGGTTCAAACGGATTTTCTTCTTCGGGAAGGTCGTCCTTGGCCATGCGTTCAGGCCCCCTGCCCGGCACTTCGGTCGCGAACGGCTGTAATCACGCGTTCACTGACGACCTCAATCTCGCCGCTTGCATCAATGACGACACAGCGGTCAGATTCATCCGATGCGATTTCGCGGAACCCATCGCGCAGACGCTGATGAAAATCCAGCCCCATGCGTTCAAAGCGATCCTCCGCCGCGCTGACATTGGCAAACCGTGCACCTGCGCGTTCAAGGCCAAGCTTAATCGGCAGATCAAAGATCAGGGTGAGGTCCGGTTTGAAATCGCCAATCGCCAGCTTCCAGAGATTGCGAATGTAGTCCGCCCCCAGACCATGGCCATAGCCCTGATAGGCTACCGATGAGTCGGCAAAACGGTCACACAGGACAACCTTGCCATCCTCAAGGGCCGGACGAATGGTTCGCTCAACATGATCGCGGCGCGAGGCAAACATCAAAAGAGCTTCGGTGACAGGATCCCAGCGGCCAGGATCGCCGGTCAGAAGAAGATTGCGGATTTCCTCGGCCCCAGGTGATCCACCGGGTTCGCGGGTGACAACAACATCCTTGCCCTGATCCCGAAACCACTTTTCCAAGGCGCGTATCTGGGTGGACTTACCGCTGCCTTCCCCGCCCTCAAAACTGATGAACAAACAGGGCTTCGATGTCACCCGTTTGCCCCCCAGAGAAGGTATTTGATCGCAGCACCAATACGGCCGACAAAGCCAAGGCGTCCAACATCGTGGGCGGCATAAAGCGGGAACTCGATTGCATCCTGATCCGGAACTTCGACCTTGAGCATTGCAATCTGGTCACCCTGACTGATCGGTGCCGGGATCGGCCCTTCATAGACGACAGACACCTTCATGTCGCGGCTTGCTGTGCGCGGCAAGGTCAGAAGAACTTCCTTGTCGGCAACCAGATCCACCTTGGTTTCCGAGCCAAGCCAAACATTGGCAGAGCTTACGGTTTCGCCCTCGGCAAACAGGTCGTAGTTGTCAAACTCGCGGAATCCCCAATCAAGGAGTTTCTGTGATTCTGTACGACGTTCACGGACAGAGCCCAATCCATTGACGACGAGAATAAGACGACGACCATCACGCTCGGCCGAGGCCGTCAGGCCGTAGCCTGCTGCTTCGGTGTGGCCGGTTTTAAGGCCATCAACGCCAGCACTGGTGCCCAGAAGCGGGTTGCGGTTCGGCTGACGGATGCCGTTATAGGTGAATTCCTTGACGGAATAGAGTTCATAGAGATCCGGGAAATTGCGAATGGTGTCCTGGGCCAGGATCGCAAGGTCATGCACCGTCACAAGGTGCCCTTCTGCCGGCCAGCCGGTGGCGTTTTTAAACACCGACTTGGTCATGCCGATTGCGCGAGCTTCTTCGGTCATTGCCTGGGCAAAGGCTTCTTCAGAACCGCCCAGACCCTCGGCGACAACAATGGCGGCGTCATTGCCCGACTGGACGATAATCCCGTGCAAAAGGTCGGAAACGGAAACGTTGGAATTTACCTCGACGAACATTTTCGAGCCGCCCTTGCGCCATGCCTTTTCGCTGACGTGGAAGGTATCGTCGAGAGAGACCCGACCATCCTTGATATACTTAAACAGCATATGGACGGTCATCATTTTGGTCATAGAGGCGGGCTCGGTCAGGGTGTCCCCTTCCTTGTTGAGCAGCACGGCCCCGGTATCAAAATCCATAATGAAGGCTTCGCGCGCATTGGTCTCGATTGCCTGTGCGCTTGCGGAAGTCATCGACATTGCCATGACGGAACCAAGAATAAAGGCCCCGGCCACTACCCGGTTCAGAGTGTTTTTGAACGGAACTGGCGGCATAAAAGTCATGGCATTCAAACCCTGTTAAATAAATTCTCTAACCACCGGGACCCGGTGTATCCGCTATTTTGCTTATGTCGCAAATTCGGCAGAATTGTGCAACACCGCATGCTCAGTGCGTTAAAGCGGTAGCATAACCAGCTTTTTTTGATCAACATCCAGATGCAGCGGAACCGCCATCAGCGCATTCGACAACAACTTTCGCGCCGTTCTGGCCTGTGGCAATCACACGTTCCAGAAGGATGTCCGCTTCGGGAACGGTTTCCAGCGGGCCAAGGCGGACACGGTAGAAGGTCGTGCCCTTGATATCAATCGGTTCGATCTTGCTGGGGCCAAGGTCATAGAGACGATTGCGCAAGTTCAGCGCATTGTCATAGATCGAAAACGCGCCGGCCTGAACATAGATTGAGGACGATGTGACCGGCGTAACTTCAACAACCGCGGCTTCCTCAACCACGCCATCGAGCGGTGCACTTTCGACACTCGTGCTTGATGATGGCGGTGTCAGCTTGATCCGGGACGTCGTGGGCTCTCCACTGTCGGTGATTGGTTCGTCATCCAGACGTACGGTTTCGACAACATCGCGCGGGGCAGCACTTACCGTGTTTTGTTCAGCAACGGTTACTTTCGGGGCTGCTTTGCCCTGCGCGATGGCCGCGATCTGACGGCTGTCGGCCTCGATCACTTCAACCATGACCTTGGCCGTACCCTTGCGCTCAAACCCAAGCAGCTGGGCCGCACGGCGGGACATATCAATGATACGGCCATGGGCGAACGGACCGCGGTCATTGACCCGGACTTTGATGGACTTGCCGTTCTCAAGGTTGGTTACGCGAACGATGCTCGGCAGCGGCAAGGTGCGATGGGCCGCGGAAACCTCGTACTGATCAAAAATCTCACCATTGGCGGTTTTCTTGCCGTGAAATTTGGGGCCGTACCAAGAAGCAATACCGGTTTCAGTATATTCGTAGTCGACGGCCGGATAATACCACTGACCGGCAATCTCATAGGGATTGCCGATCTTGTAGTTCCCGACCTGTGCCGGTTGCGATTGTCCGCCAAGTCGTTTGACGCCATGGACTGCAAGCTGCGTTTCTGCACACCCTGCCAGTAAAATGCCAAGGGCTGCGGCCGCCATCGCAAAACGGCCTTTGGATCGCAGATGTGCCAAGGCACTTTTTCGTGGTTTGGGCATCAAGGTGTCCCCGCTTGTAGATGCTCTGTCCATGCTCGTTCAGTTTTAAATCCGTTCTTCGGATTGTATTTTAACGGCCCGCAATTGCGTCAGCCAGTGTACCAACTGCAATCGCAAAGTATGTCGAGCGGTTCCAATGCATGATGGTATGGAAGTTGTTATAAACCATATATGCTGGACCTTCACCGCCATTTACGATGACAATTGATGCTTGCATGTCGGCAACAGGCAAGTCAGACCCGCTTGGCATGCGCACACCGAGCTCTTGCCATTCGGCAATCGGCTTGCGGATATCGCGGCCTTCAAGTTCCATATCAAAGTTTTCCGGCAGAGAAATCTTACGGCCCCAGCGCTCATCCGCATGCCAGCCGACAGAAGACAAATAGTTCGCAGCCGACGCAAACACGTCTTCATTTGCGCCCCAAAGGTCAATTTTGCCATCGCCATTTCCATCACGGGCATAATTCAGGAAGGTGGATGGCATGAACTGCGCCTGTCCCATGGCCCCTGCCCAGGAGCCCGACATGTCTTCCGGCGCGATATGGCCTGCATCAATGATCGTCAGGGCGTTCATCAGCTCTTTGCGGAAATACTCTGCCCGACGGCCTTCGAACGCCAATGTGGCCAGGGAATCAACCACCGAATAGCCGCCGGTAAATCGACCGAACCCGGTTTCAATGCCCCAGAACGCGGTCAGGTAGTGGCCCGGAACCCCGTATTTCTTGGCCGCCGCATCAATAACTGCGCGGTTTTCGGCGTATTTTCGGCGACCTTCATTCACACGCGACTGCGGCACGACGCGATCAAGGTACTGCTCAAATGTCAGCTTGAATTCCGGCTGGCTGCGATCATATTCGATCACCTTGGGGATCGGTTGGGTGTTAGCAAAGGCAACATCAAGGGTTGCCTCGGAAATGCCCTTGCTTGCGGCTTCTTCCTTGAATTCGACGAGCCATTCGTCAAATCCTTCGGTGGTGAATTCTGGGAGTTCCTCATTGGTCTGTGCAAAGGCCGGTGCATATGCCGCCATAACAGCAACGACGGAGGCGGCAGTAAGCAGTTTCCAGAATTTCATCTAAGCCTCATCCAATCATGTATCAGTTTTCAGCCCCGGGTGCTTGCGGCCCAGGGAACCACGCATCTGTTCGACCGGTCCAGTAATAGGCGGTCAAACCAACCCATTCTCGCAAACCACGGCTAAGGGATTTGATACCCCCTGAGACGTTAAGACTTGCTAAATGGAGCTCATCAGAGGTGAATCTGTCGACCGGATACGCGATAACATTCCAACCCGCCTGACGGAACGCCCCGACAGCGCGCGGCATATGTTGTGCGGAAGTGATAAGGACCCAAGGCTTTCGGGCAAGTGCAGGCCAGTCGCGATACACCATTTCAAGGGATTTCGTGGCGTTCTCATGCGTATTGCGTGATTGCGCCTCGAAATACATGTTCGGTGTCTTGAGGTCCGAATCGCCCAACCAGTTTTCAAGCACAGCGGCTTCACTAAACCCACGCTCTGTCAGGTTGCCATCTCCGCCGGTAAACAGCATGGGTTTGTCTGGATACAGGCTTGCCAATCGAAGCATTGCGAATATCCGGTCAGCGGATGACCCTACGTTCATTTCACCGAGTTCAAGGTAACTGTCTGGATCAAGGCTCCCTGCCAAGGTGATGGTTCCAGCAAATTCGGTCTGTGAAAGCTCCGGTTTCTCGAAACGGGTTTCAAGAGGATGCGATAGCATGTCACCAACCGGCACAGCCGTGATCAGAACAGAGGCCGCGCTCACAACAGTCAGGCCTATCACTGCAAATTTGCGTGTTCTCTTAACGAGCATAAACACTAGCAGGACTGCGAGAAGAAATCCGTGCATGAAAACAGCGTCAATCAAGATGCGGACCGTTTTGGACAGAAAGTAGAACACGTCTGGAAATTCCAAAAAGAATTGGTTTGTGCGATGTGCTTACCATACTGAAATCAAGATAAATCACCAGCATTCGCTGCAATATTGGATTGCCCTATTGACAGGTCATCCTCCCCAATTTATTGAAAGCGCCCAGAGCGTATTATGCTCCAACCGGTTTTGCGGAGAGGTGGCAGAGCGGTTGAATGCAGCGGTCTTGAAAACCGCCGTGCCTTTACGGGTACCGTGGGTTCGAATCCCACCCTCTCCGCCACTTTATCCAGGACAGAGCAGAACCAGTTCAGCAAACGCAAGGCGATGTTCCTTGCTTGCTGCCTAGCCGTATCTGCCGTGACGTCACAATCGTCGAAAGGTCATTGATATGAGCGAACTGCCACCCTGCCCCAAATGTGAATCCGCTTACACTTATGAAGATGGCGAGCTGTTGATTTGCCCGGAATGTGCCCATGAATGGTCACTGTCTGCGGCGCAAACAGATGCAAATGTCGTTCGTGATTCCAATGGTACGCCGCTCGCGGACGGCGATACCGTTTCGGTGATCAAGGATCTCAAGGTCAAGGGATCGTCGTCCGTTGTTAAAGTCGGCACCAAGGTCAAAGGCATTCGCCTCGTTGATGGTGACCATGACATCGACTGCAAGATCCCCGGCATCGGCCAGATGGGACTAAAATCGGAGTTCGTTAAGAAGGTTGCTGAATAAGCGATCTTCTTAACAACCAACCCGAAAGAAAAAGCGCACCGAATATGGTGCGCTTTTCTTGTTTTCAGGTCGCTCGTTTTAATCCGCCCCGCCACTTCGGAGGGTCGATCCCGGTTTTGGTTTTAGGACACGCTGAATGAACAGTGTGCCGATCGCCATTCCGACCCCGATGAGATCGGTAATCAGGCCACCCGAAATCATGAACAGGGCGGCAATGATCAACAGAATGCGCAGGAACCAGACCGCACTGCTTCCAAGGAACCATCCCTGCACGCCTGATGACAGCAAGAACACGCCAACGACGGCCGTCACCAGAGCCTGACCAATCTGAAGGTAAGTACCATCCATCAGAATGGATGAGTTATAGAAGAACATGAACGGTACGATGAAGGCGGCAATGCCGATCTTGAACGACGCAACCGACGTTTCCATCGGGTTCGCCCCCGATATCCCGGCCGCAGCGTAGGATGCCAATGCCACCGGCGGGGTAATTGCCGAAACCACAGCAAAGTAGAACACGAAGAAGTGTGCCGTAAGTGGTTCAATTCCGAGCTCAATCAGGCCCGGTGCAACCACAGATGCCGCCACGGCATAAGCCGCCGTCGTTGGCATGCCCATGCCCAGCAAAATGGCAATCAGCATGGCGAAGACCAGTGCGAGAAGTTGGGAGGCTTCGGCCAGACCAAGCAGCAGGTTCGAGAACCGGGCACCAACACCGGTAAGCGCAATCACACCAACGATGATACCAGCGCAGGCACAAACCGCGATGATCTGGATTGACATGCCGCCGGCAAGCTCAAAGGCCTTGGCAACAGCTCGCACACCAACGCGGTTGGGTGTCAGCCAACTGACAACCACAGCTGCAACCGTGGCAAGCGTTCCTGCCCTGATCACGGAGTATCCGAGGAACAGCGCAATGATCAGAATGATGATCGGCAGGAACAGGAAGACCTTTTTGACCATCGCATCAAAGCGCGGCAATTCGTCATCGCGCATGCCGCGCATACCAAGCTTGGCCGCCTCGAAATCGACCATGAAATAGATCGAAACGAAATACAGGATGGCCGGGATGACGGCGGCAATCGCGATATCGGTATAAGGAATGCCGGTGATCTCGGCCATGATGAAGGCACCTGCCCCCATGATCGGCGGCATGATCTGACCGCCGGTCGAAGCCGCGGCCTCAATCGCGCCGGCGGTTTTCTTGTGATAGCCAACCTTTTTCATCAGCGGAATGGTCAGCGACCCGGTGGCAACAACATTGCCCGCCGAGGTGCCGTTGATCATCCCCATCAGACCGGATGCAAAGATGGCAACCTTTGCCGGACCACCACGGGCCCGACCGGCAACCGAAAATGCAAAGTTCACGAAATAGTCGCCAACCTTGGACGCCTGAAGGAAGGCCGCGAAAATGATGAAGAGAATGATGTAGGTCGACGAAACGGCCGTCGTTGGTCCGAGAATCCCGGCGTCGGTATAGACCTGGCTAAAGAAGCGCTGCCAGGTGATCGACGGTGACTGCAGGAAGCCTGGCAGGAACTCTCCAACGAAAACGTAGACCAGGAAGATCGTCGCAATAATGACGAGTGCCAGACCGGCAACGCGGCGTGTCAGCTCCATGATCAGCAAGGTGCCGGCGACGGCTGCGATCGAGATGCCAATCGGCGCAAACGGTGTACCGGTCGAGTTACGCATCAGGGTGCCGTAAATCGTAATCAAATAGACGGCCACGGCAACACCACAGACGCACAAGACAAAATCTGGTGCGGAATATCTGTCGCGCGATGTCTTATGGAACCAGGACAGAACGATCCCGCCAACCGTTGCGATAAGAAGCGGTGTTCCGAACATCCAGGTTTCATTGAACTTGATGGTCGCATCAATCCCGTTCCACATCACACCGTTCTGGATGTCGAATGCGAAACTGATGGCCATGCCGGTTGCCATGAAGGCAGGCACCAAAAGGACATAGGACAGATAGCCTAATAACGGCGTCGAGGTACCCGGGGTGTCACTAAAGCTGTTGGCAGAATACCACAGGAAACCAAGTGCCAGTGCGCCGGCGACGTGGACAATGCGGAAATTCCAGGTTTCAAGCGGGAAATCCGGCAAGAATGGCAAATTGACAATGCCACCCGTCATGCCAGACAGGGAGACGCCATTGAGCGCAAGCATATGGAAGGCCGCGTAAATCGCCGCAGACAGAGTGATGAAGGTCAGTGCCCTGCCCTCAAACAATCGACGATTATGTTCGACCGGTTCTTCATCTACACCATCGGCAATGAGGTGTTCGTCTTCCACCTGGCTTTTGTCTGACATCTATTCCCCCGCACTCACGCAAGATTGTTTTTGGCCACAGGCAAGCTGGTAATCGAAATATGGCGGACCGTCCACAAGGACAGTCCGCCTTTCAAATGTTTTGCAAACAGAGATCAGTTGATCATGTCTGCCGGAATGGATGCACCATTCTCGTTGAACCACTTCGCAGCACCCGGGTGCCACTTCATGACCTTGTTCTTGTCCCAGTTAGCCGGAACAGTCGAACGGGCTGCACGGTGGATCGAAACCATCCGGTCATTGTCAGACATCACAACGTCGGTGACCGCATAAACAAAGCTTTCCGGAAGATCGCAGTTGGCGATCGCAAAGTTCCACATCGAAACCGAGCGTGCTGCTTCGGTTAGCGTCGTGTAGGTGTCTGCAGAAATGTCGAACTCGGATACCGGGAAGGCATCCATGATCTGTTTCTGTTCATCTTCGGTGAACTCGATGATGTTGACGTCGGTCTGGACTTCCAGCTGGCTGACAGCCGGAACCGGGACGCCTGCCGCGAACGCGATCACGTCAAGCAGACCATCCTGCAACTGACCACCAAGGTCCGACCAGCCGCCATTGCGGCGTTCGAAATCAACACCGAGTTCTTCAAGCATACGCGGGAAGTAGGTGTCGGACGTCGAACCAGCCGGTCCGAAGCCGATCTTTGCCCCTGCCGGAATATCGGCAACCGAGCCGATACCGGAAGAAGACAGTGCGGTGATCGAGAACGGCGTCTGATACATCGGGAACATTGCGCAGGCATTGGTCATCTGCAGTCCCGGTGCAATCGGGTTGGTACCCGCAAGCGATTCAGCAGCCGGGCCCATGGTCGTCATGCCAAAGGCAGCTTCGCCGGTATGCACAAGGGCCATGTTCTGCATCGGACCACCGGTGACTTCGCCGCCACCCGAGATGCCGAGTTCTTCAGCCACAAGGTTGGCCCAGCCAGAACCGTATGCAAAATAGGTCCCGCCCTGAGACGCGGTGCCGACGGTGAAGCTTTCAGGCCAGCCGTCACGATCCTGTGCTACGGCAGCTGTGCTCCCGAACGCGAACGCGACCGCCATCCCTGCAAATAATGCGCGTTTCATTAATTTCCTCCGTTTATCGGTATTTTGTGAGAGTTCGCCACAAGCCATTTCCTCATGTGGGGAAACTCGAGGTTGATGGCAATGTGGTTCTTAATCAATACCGAAAACGGTGAGATTTCATAGTGATGTCGATCTCTCGTATTATCCTACTTTAGTCGCAAGGGCTGCGTTTGCAGTGCCGGTATTCAACGCATGATCCGTGCGCGATTCACTATTCAAGTCACAAGGTACAACTCGGCGCCGATGGAATCCTTCGTCCTCGATATCAGGCGTTTTCATGGACTCCCGGCTTAGTGCGAAAAAGGGCTGTAGTTTTTTATTGCGTAAAATCCCTTACTGCTGCACGATTTGTGCAATGCGGTCGTTAATGGTGATGTCTAACCGTCTGAAACCGCAGTTTTCTTCATAAAACTGCAAAATATCAGTGGAAAAGCTCTCGTTGGACAGGCAATTATTGACGGAATGAGAGGCGCTTTGGCGTGTCTTGTGGGGGAGCATCTGTTTTCAGGTGCTAAGACGAACGAAGAATATAAGACTCTCAACAGGGATAATTTAAACTCGATATGAGCACAGACATACCCGCCCTGCAGGTCGAAGGGATGTTCAAAAGCTTTGGGGAGCATGAAGTTCTCAAAGGAATTGACCTCACGGCCAACACCGGGGACGTGATTTCGATTATTGGCTCGTCCGGATCGGGCAAAAGTACGTTTCTGAGATGCATCAACCTGCTTGAAACGCCAAATGCCGGCGAAGTTCACGTCAAAGGTGAGCTAATCCGCATGAAGACGCTCAAGGACGGTTCACAGGAAGCCGCAGATAAAAAGCAGCTTCAACGTATCCGCACCAAGCTTGCCATGGTGTTTCAGAGCTTCAACCTCTGGAGCCATCTGACCATTCTTGAGAACGTGATCGAAGCACCGGTCCATGTTCTGGGTGTGCCTCGCAAAGAAGCGATCGAGCGCGCCGATGCGTTGCTCCAAAAGGTCGGGATGTATGAACGTCGGGATTATTATCCCGGTCATGTATCCGGCGGCCAGCAGCAGCGTGCCGCCATTGCCCGTGCGCTTGCCATTTCACCGGACGTTTTGCTGTTTGACGAGCCGACCTCGGCGCTCGACCCGGAACTGGTCGGTGAAGTTCTTCGCGTTATGACCGATCTTGCCGAAGAAGGCCGCACGATGCTTGTGGTAACCCACGAGATGGGCTTTGCCCGCGGTGTTTCGAGCCATGTCATGTATTTGCATCAGGGACGTGTCGAGGAATTCGGCAATCCGACTGATGTTTTCGAGAATCCAAAATCGGAACGCATGAAGCAGTTTCTTCAGCGCGATTTCTGATCTGGGCAGGCCAGGGCCTGGTGTGCCTTGGTCTTAAGAATGGGAGTGCCGTGGTGCACGCTCCGTTCCAATCAACAAGGGAGACTATGAATGAAAAACTGGATCAAGGTTGCATCTGCCGCAGCAGTTGGCGTTGCACTGAGCGCTTCGGCAGCAAGTGCTGATTGGGATAAAGTCGTTGTTGCGACCGAGGGTGCCTACCCTCCGTTCAACATGATGGACGACAATGGCAACCTCATCGGTTTCGACGTTGATTTCACCAACAAGCTTTGCGAAACCGCAAATGTTGAGTGCGAAATCGTTGCACAGGACTGGGACGGCATGATCCCGGGTCTTCTGGCCAAAAAATATGACGCGATCATCGCGCAGATGTCGATCACCGAAGAGCGCAAGCGTTCCATCGACTTCTCCGACTATTACAGCAACACCCCGGCGGTGTTCGTTGGTAAAGACGGCATGAGCATCACCGCCTACAAAGACGGCGAAGTCATTGAAGACGCTCTTGATGGCATGTTTGTTGGCGTTCAGCGTTCGACCACGCACGCGAACTTCCTCGAAGACAACTTCATGGATATCGAAATCCGCATGTACGGCACCCAGGACGAAGCCCTGCTTGACCTGACCGCTGGCCGTATCGATGCAACCCTTGCTGATTCCGGTACCCTCGAAGCTTGGGTTAACTCGGAAGAAGGCGAAGGCTATGGCTTCGTATCCAACCAGTTCGCACCGAGCGAATGGTTCGGCGAAGGTGCCGGCATCGGTATCCGCAAGGAAGACCAGGACCTGAAGGAAATCTTCAACAAGGCCCTGGCTGAAATGCTTGAAAACGGTTCTTACGACGAACTGAACAAGAAATACTTCCCGGCGATCGATCTGCATCCGAATTGATCTGCCTGAGGCATCTGGGGCGGCGAACTGTTCGCCGCCCTTCCCTTATTGTTGTGCGTTGTTTGTAAGTCAGGGGTGACAAGTACGCGCAGCATCAAGGAAAGCTGGAGATACCATGCTCGATTTATACGGCCGCGGCTGGCAGATGCTTGAAGGGGGACTGGTGACAGTTCAGCTTTGCCTGACCGTCCTGCCATTCATGATTGTTATTGGTTTGTTGGGCGCGTCTGCAAAGCTGTCGCGTTATCGCACACTGCGTGTGATCGGGGAAAGCTATACCGTTCTTATTCGTGGCATTCCCGAGCTTCTTGTTATTTTGTTGATTTATTTCGGCGGCACAATGGCCGTCCAAGGCCTTGCCGAGCTTATTTCCGGCGAGGAAACCCGTGTTGATATTCCGGCCTTCTGGTCGGGGGTTGCGGCCCTGGCCCTGGTTCAGGGCGCATTTGCATCCGAAGTTTTCCGCGCGGCCATGCAGTCGATCCCGATTGGTCAGATCGAAGCTGCAACAGCGTGCGGCATGACGCCGATGCAGATTTTCATGCGCATCAAGCTGCCGCAGCTGTGGCGCTTTGCCCTGCCGGGCTTGAACAACCTGTTTCAGGTCCTGATCAAGGACACCGCGCTTATTTCGGTCGTCGGTGTCGAAGAGATCATGCGCAAGGCCGCCATCGGTGCCGGCACGGAAAAGGCGCCGTTCACTTTCTATCTGGTGGCGATGCTGATGTTTCTTTCATTTACAACGGTTTCGTTGCTGGTCTTCAACTATCTTGAAAAGCGGGCAGCCCGCGGTGTGGCGAGGGCGTAGCAGATGTTTGAAGATCTCATATACGTTCTTGGTAAATACGACACCTGGCTGTGGCGCGGGTTCCTGCTGACCATTGAGTTGCTGGTGATTTCGGTCACGCTGGGGACCCTTCTGGCCATTCCGCTCGCCGTCGCGCGCGTGTCGAAAAAGGTCTGGATACAGGCCCTGCCCTTTGCGTTTATTTACGTGTTCCGTGGCACGCCGCTGATCGGGCAGCTGTTCATGATGTATTATGGCGTCGGGCAGCTGATTGCGAATATTGATGGCATTCAGGATCACTGGACCTGGACCTATTTGCGCGATCCTTACTGGTATTGCCTGCTGACATTTGTCCTGAACACAGCGGCTTACGTCGCCGAAATCATGCGTGGCGGCATTCAGAACGTGCCGAATGGTGAACTGGAAGCAGCGCGTGCGTGTGGCATGTCGCCCTGGATCACCTATCGCCGAATCATTTTCCCGCGTATGTGGCAGATGATCTGGCCAGCTTACACCAACGATGTGATTTTCACGCTGAAGGCGACGTCGCTGGCGTCCACCGTCACCATGATGGAGCTGACCGGTGCTGCACGTAAAATCGTTGCCCGTACCGCGCTTCCCTATGAAGCGTTTATTTCGGCCGGTGTGATCTATCTGATTATCGTCTACACCCTGACCTTCGGGTTCAAAGGGATCGAACGTTATTTGCGCCGTAGCGAAGTGCGCAAGGAACCAAAGTCGGGTAAAGCCAAAGCAGCATCTGCCTGATCGAATACCCATATCAAACCCGGCCTTCGGAGACGGAAATGCCCAACCTTATAGGTTGGCGTTCCTGATCCGGCCGGGTTGTTCTGCGCCACATCCCCACCTTTCAGGATTTCGAAATGCAAGAAGAACGCATTGAACTCGTCCGCCCGCAAATGGGCACGTCACGCGCCCTGACGGTGCGTCGCTATGGCAAACCAGGCCAAGGCCCAAAGGCCTATTTCCAGGCGGCATTGCATGCCGATGAATTGCCCGGTGTGATTACCCTGCATCACCTTGAAACCCTTTTGAAAGAGGCCGATGCCAAGGGCGAGATTATTGGTGAAATCGTTATCGTGCCATTCGCCAACCCGATTGGCTTTACCCAATATGTCGACATGAAGCCGCTTGGCCGGTTTGAGCTGCGCAGCGGCCAGAACTTTAACCGGCATTATCCGGACTTGAGTGCGGCACTGATTGATGCGGTTACCGGAAAACTGGGTCAGGATGCAGATGCCAACGTTTCCCTGATCCGTGCTGAATTGCGCCGCCTGATCAAGGAGCACCGCCAGGATGTCAGTCCGCTGACCGATCTGCAGGATTTGCGCCTGACCCTTGCCGAACTGGCGATTGATGCTGATTATGTGATGGATCTGCATTGCGACTGGGAAGCGCCGATGCATCTTTACATCAGCGATCATAACTGGCCGGATGCAGCCGACCTTTCAGCACAGATCGGATCGGAATGCAGCCTGATCGCGGAAATCAGTGGTGATAACCCGTTTGACGAGGCGTTCAGCCGTCCGTGGGTCGAACTGCGCCGAGCCTATGGCGACAGCTTCCCGATCCCGATGGCGACCCTAGCAACCACGATTGAGCTGCGCGGTGATCGTGACGTCTATGACGAATATGCGATCAAAGACGCCGAAAACATGTTCAAGTTCCTGCAGCGCCGTGGTCTGGTGGCGGGCGACCCAGGGCCCCTGCCCGAAGCCAAATGTGATGCCACCCCGCTTTCGGGTGTTGATCGTGTCATGGCGCCGCAGGGCGGCATGGTGGTGTTTGGCGTGGAAGCCGGTGCAAAGGTCAAAGCGGGTCAGGAACTGGGCTATGTTCTTGACTGTGAAACGGGTGAGAAAACACCGTTCTCGAGCCGGACGGATGGCGTTTTGTATTCCCGCATTGGCATCCGTCTGATCGTCCCGGGTGGCTATCTGTGCTCGGTCGCGGGGGACACGCCGCTTGAGGGACGTGAAGGACAGCTCTTGTTGTCCAAGTAACGCGCCAGAACGCTTTCCCGTGTTCTGATTGAAACTGTGTTTTGAGACGGATCGATTGATTGCCGGGTGAAGGTTGGATACCTTTCAGGGCAGCTGATTGATCCGTCTTTCGCGTTCGTGCCCCATGGCATCGAATGCTGTGATGGACAAACTGCACCATAGAGATTGCCGGTGCATTACAAGGAATGTTTGATGTTTGATCCAAGTACCGTTTCAGAAGTGATTTCTGCTGCAAAGGACAAGGCTGTGGCAGATGCCGATACGGCCCGTCGCGCCATTTCTGTTCTGGATCTGACCAGCCTGAATGATGATGACGACGAACAGGTCATCGAAGCGCTGTGCAAGCGTGCACAAACCCCGGTCGGCAATACGGCGGCTGTTTGTGTCTATGCACCGTTTATCGAAACCTCATGGCGGGCATTGGGCAAGTCCGGTGTCAAAACCGCTACTGTCGTGAACTTCCCCGAAGGCGGCACCAATGCACAGCGCGTTGGTGACGAGACCGCCAATTGCGTTTCCAAGGGCGCTGACGAGATTGATTTGGTCTTCCCCTACAAGGCGTTTCTGGATGGCGACGTTGCGACTGCGACCGAGGTTGTCGATGCCACCCGCATGGCCTGCGGCACAATGACCATCATGAAGGTCATCCTTGAAAGCGGCGAGTTTGATGATCTTGCCAAGCTTTATGAGGCCGCCCGCCTTGCGATCAAACACGGTGCTAATTTTGTCAAAACCTCGACCGGTAAGGTGCCGGTTGGTGCAACACCCGAAGCCGCGGTTGCCATGCTGACAGCCCTTCGTGATGCCCGTGACGAGGACGGCATTGATGCGGGTTTCAAGGCGTCAGGCGGGGTGAAAACAACAGCGGACGCGGCCCTTTATCTTGCGATTGCTGATCACATCATGGGCGATGGTTGGGCAAAGCCGGAAACCTTCCGTTTCGGGGCGAGTGGCGTTTTGACCGCATTGCTTGAAACCTGTGGTGCGAAACCGGGTGATGCACCGGCTGCGACTGGCAACTACTAGAATTTATGACTATCTGCGGGTGATCATGTTGCCTGCATCAGGTTTGAAGGAAGACATCAATGGCACGTGCCATCATTATCGTGGCGGACAGTTTCGGGATCGGTTCGGCACCGGACGCAGCAAAATTCGGCGATCAGGGCTCCGATACCCTTGGTCATATCGCAGAACAATGCGCCAAGGGCCTTGCGGATAGCGACAAGCGCAGCGGGCCACTCAATGTGCCGAACATGGTTGCACTTGGTCTTGGTGAAGCCGCCAAGGATGCCACGGGGCGCGTACCGCCCGGGCTTGATCATGGCGGCGCGATGATTGGTGCTTTTGGTCATGCCAAGGAAATCTCACGCGGTAAGGATACGCCAAGCGGTCATTGGGAAATCGCCGGTGTGCCCGTCGATTTCGATTGGGGCTATTTCCCCCTTTCTGTTCCGACCTTCCCGGCCGAACTGACCGATGCCCTGATTGCACAGGCTAAACTGCCCGGTATTCTTGGCAACTGTCATGCATCGGGCACGACCATCATTGCCGAGCTTGGCGAAGAACACATCAAAACCGGCAAGCCGATTTGCTATACCTCGGCCGATAGCGTGTTTCAGATCGCGGCCCACGAGGAGCATTTTGGTCTGGACCGTCTGTATGAGGTTTGTGAGACCGCCTTCAAACTGGTGGAGCCATACAATATCGGGCGTGTGATTGCCCGTCCGTTCGTCGGTGAAACGCCGGCCGATTTCAAGCGGACCTCAAACCGGCGCGATCTTGCCGTGCCGCCGCCCAAGCCGACGCTGCTCGATCATTTCAGCGATGCCGGTGGCAAGGTGATTTCTGTGGGTAAAATTGCCGATATTTATGCCCATCGCGGGATTGCCAAAAAGGTCAAGGCGTCGGGGAATATGGCACTGTTTGATGCCATGATGAACGAGATTGCCGAAGCTCCGGATAACAGCATTGTGTTCACCAACCTGGTGGACTTCGACATGGAATTCGGTCACCGTCGCGATGTGGCCGGGTATGCCAACGCGCTTGAGGAATTTGATAAACGTATTCCTGAGCTGCGCGCAGCCCTTCAGCCCGGCGATCTGGTGATCATTACGGCCGATCATGGATGTGATCCGACCTGGCGTGGCAATGACCATACGCGCGAATTTGTACCGATCCTGGCATTTGGCCCCGCCATTGCGCCCGGTCCGTTCGGAATGCGCGAAACCTTTGCCGATATCGGGCAAACGGTTGCCGACCATCTCGGGATTGCGCCGCTGGCCGCCGGAACGTCCTTTTTGAATGGATAATGTGGAATGAACTGGCAGTTCGGACAAAGTGAACCTTCAAATTCGCCGATCAGGATCGAGGCGATTGTCGATACGATTTGTCCGTGGTGCTATATCGGCAAAAAGCGCCTTGAAAAGGCCTTGGCGCGTGAGAAGCTCGATAACCTGATCATTCACTGGCGCCCGTTCCTGCTGAACCCCGACATGCCAAGCGGCGGTATTGATCGCAAACTCTATCTGTCGGCCAAATTCGGCGGCTCCGAAAGTGCCGAACGGGTTTACAAGGCGATCGAGGATGCCGGGGCAGCCGTTGGTATTCCGTTCAAATTTGATCAGATCCAAGTCACCCCTGATTCAACGGACTCGCATCGCCTGATTCACAAAGTTTGTGCCGAACGCCCCGCCGTGGGCAATGATCTGGTCGAAGACCTGTTCGTCGCCTATTTCCTCGAAGGTCAGGATATCGGTGATCAGGAACTTCTGGCCGATATCGCAGTCCGGCATGGTGAGGACCGAAATGAAATCCTTGAATATCTGGCCGGTGACATGGACCGGGAATTCGTCGGCCAGGAAAACCGCGTTGCTCATCAGATGGGGGTAACCGGTGTGCCGTGCTTCCTGTTTAACAGTCGCCATGCCCTTTCCGGCGCTCAGGAACCAGACATCCTTCAACGCATGATCCGGTTGGCCCGACAGGAAGAAATACCGGTTTAATATTCGCGAAAAAGAGTAAAAAGAAAGGCGGGATAACAATATGTTACCCGCCTTTTCTTTATGTGGCGACTGCGATATCCGACAGCCGTTTCATCAGTCGTTTAAGCCCCTCAAGCCGGTCGGTCGGCCCATCCCAGCCGGCGGAATAGACCATTTTGTGATCCGGGCGCAGGCGCGCGACCCCCACCTGTTGCTGGATAAAGCCGATCAAACCAGCCGGGTTCGGGAACTCGTTATTACGCAGCGTGATCAAGGCACCTTTCGGACCGGCATCGAGCTTCTCGATATTGGCAACACGGCACCATTGTTTGATGGTGACAACATCCAGAAGGTTTTCGACTTCTTTGGGCAGCTTGCCAAACCGGTCGATCATCTCGGCTGCGAACTGGTCAACTTCTTCACGCGATCGCAGTTCCGAGATCCGGCGATAAAGACCCAGTCGCACCCCGAGGTCCGGCACATAACGGTCCGGGATCAGGACCGGCATGCCGATATTGATCTGCGGGACAAAGCTTGCTTCTTCGGATGCGTCGATTTCTCCCTTGGCCTCGGCCACGGCTTCTTCGATCATCTGCTGATACAGTTCGATCCCGACTTCCTTGATGTGACCGGATTGTTCTTCGCCCAACAGGTTCCCTGCCCCGCGAATATCTAGATCGTGGCTGGCGAGATTGAAACCAGCTCCCAAGCTATCAAGCGTCTGCATGACTTCGAGGCGCTTGAGTGCCGTTGCCGTCCGTTTCTTGCCGTTTGGCAAGGTCAGATAGGCATAGGCTCGCTGTTTGGAGCGTCCGATACGTCCACGCAACTGATAAAGCTGCGCCAGGCCAAACATGTCGGCCCGGTGGATGATCATGGTGTTGGCGTTGGGCACATCAATACCGGATTCAATGATGTTGGTTGCCAACAGAAGATCAAATTTCCGGTCCGTAAAGTCGGTCATGACCTGTTCAAGGTCACGCGCACCCATCTGCCCATGTGCGACGTCAAACTTGATTTCCGGCACAAGGTTTTCAAGTTCCTTGGCAACCCGGCCCAGTTCATTGACCCGTGGGCAGACATAGAAAATCTGACCGCCACGATGGCGTTCGCGCAAAATGGCCTCGCGCACGACAACCGGGTCATAGGGCGTGATATAGGTCCGAACCGCCAGACGGTCGACCGGCGGTGTCGCAATGATCGAAAGTTCCTTCACCCCGGTCAAGGCCAACTGCAAGGTTCGCGGAATTGGCGTCGCCGTCAGGGTCAGAACATGCACATCGGATTTCAGTTCCTTCAGCCGTTCCTTATGCTTCACACCGAAATGCTGTTCCTCATCAACGATCAGAAGACCGAGATCCTTGAAATGCACACCGTTGCCCAACAACGCGTGCGTGCCGCAAACGATATCAACATGGCCGCTTTCGATATTGTCCTTGACCAGTTTGGCATTCTTGCCCGTGACAAGGCGCGAAAGCTGTTCGACCCGAACCGGCAGACCTTCAAAGCGTTCCTTGAAATTCAGGTAATGCTGACGACACAAAAGGGTCGTCGGCGCCACCACAGCAACCTGCTTGCCCGACATTACGGCGGCGAAGGCTGCGCGCATGGCGACCTCGGTCTTGCCAAAGCCCACGTCACCACAGACAAGACGGTCCATTGGCTTGCCCGCCGACAGGTCATCAAGCGTATCGCGGATCGCGCGCGCCTGATCGTCGGTTTCGGCAAACGGGAAACCCGCGCAGAACTCGTCATAGGCCCCTTCGGGCGCCTGAAGCGTTGCGCCCTTGCGCAGGTGACGTTCGGCGGCAACCTTGATCAGCTTGCCGGCCATGTCGCGGATACGTTCGCGCAGCTTGGCCTTGCGCGCCTGCCAGGCAACACCGCCCAGCTTATCAAGAATCGAGACACCCTCGTCCGAGCCGTAACGTGACAGGACCTCGATATTCTCGACCGGGACAAACAGCTTGTCTCCGCCGTCATATTCAAGTTCGAGGCAATCATGTGGCGCACCACCCGCCGTAACGGTCTTCAGGCCCAGATAACGCCCGATACCGTGTTCAAGGTGAACCACAAGGTCACCCTCGGCAATCTCGGAGGCTTCGCGCAGAAAGTTATCGGCCTTGCGACGACGCCCGCCCGGGCGGCTCATGCGATCGCCAAGGATATCCTGTTCGGTGACGAGCCACAGGCCCTTGCGCCGGAAACCGCGTTCGATATCAAGGATGACCACGCCGACATGCTCATGGGTCAGATCATCGGCGATGTCTTCCCAGCATTCACAAGGCACGACCTTGCCCACACCATGTTCACGCAGCAGCGAAACCATTCGGTCGCGCGATCCGTCGGAATAGGCCGCGATGACAACCTGATTTTCCTTGGCGCGCTGGGTGGTGATGAAATCACGCAGTTCGTCATAGAGATTGACGTCTGCCCGTGTGCGGATATCGCCAAAATCGCGCCCTGCCCGCGCACCCAGGTCAAAAATGCCGCGCTCCGGGTTTTCATCATCGTAATAGGGCGAGAATTCCAGAACCGGGCGGTCTGACACCATGCGGTCAAACTCTGCCTGATCAAGGTAAAGCCGTTCTGGCGGTACGGGTTTATAGACGTTATCGCCCGAAAGGCCACCACCCTTGATGTTCAGACGCGCCTGATAATAATCGTCGATCATCTCAAGACGGTTTTCGATCACTTCGCCATACTGATAATCAAGGCTGACGATGGTTTCTGGCAAATAGGCAAAGATGGTGTCGAGCCCATCATGGAACAGCGGTAACCAGTGTTCCATCCCGCCATATTTCAGGCCGTTGGAAATTGATTCGTACAGCGGATCGGTCTGCGACACCGCGCCGAAAAGCTCGCGATAGCCGCTGCGGAAACGAGAAATGCTGTCCGGATCAAGATAGACCTCACCGACCGGCAAAAGAGCGATTTCCTTGATCTTGCCGACGGTGCGCTGGGTTTCGACGTCAAAGCGTCGGATGCTTTCGATCTCATCGCCAAAGAAATCGAGACGTACCGGCTCTTTCATGCCCGGCGCAAAGATATCGACAATGTCGCCGCGAACCGCATAGTCGCCCGGTTCCATCACCTGTTCGGCGCGGTTATAGCCCATCCGTTCGAAATAGGCCGTCAGTTCAGCACGGTCATATTCATTGCCGGCCTTGAAGGCCAGTTTGCCCTTGCGCATCACATTAACCGTCGGGACGCGCTGAATGGCCGATGCCGCAGTTGTCAGGACAATACGCCCGTTTCCGGTGGCAGATTCCACGCCATCGGCAAGCGTCGTCAGCGTTTCAACGCGACGTGCCGTTACCTCGGAAATCGGCGATACCCGGTCATATGGCAGGCAATCCCACGCCGGCAGGGTCAGGACTTCAATTTCACCGGCAAAGAATTGCAGTGCCTCGGCCAGCTGGGCCATGCGCTTGTCGTCGCGTGCGATGTGAAGAACGGTTTTGTTCGTGCCTGCACTCTCAAGCAGCTCGCGCAGGATCAGGGCGTCGGCACCTTCTGGTACCCCGCCGACCCGTTTGCGACCATTGGTCGATATGATTTCTTTAAGCTTGTTCAATGTCTTGTCAGGCGTTGCTTAGCGCGCGGATCATGCGCAGGACATCGGTGTCATACTGCGCGGGTGCTTCTTCCTTGCCGGTGGCCCATTTGAAGAAATCGGCATCCGGAACTTCGTTGATCAGGGTTTCGAATGTATCAAGCTGCTCTTCGCTCAAGGTCGCGAGATGCTTGTCCATGAAACGGCCCATCAGGATATCGTTCTCCTTGGTGCCACGGTGGCTTCCCCGGAACAGCAGCTTTTTACGGCGCATTTCAAGGTCCGATACGGTGTCGGTCATTATACGATCTCCTGACTTCCTCGGCAGTGCCTGGCGGGCGGCGACTGCAGCCTGTTCTGTGGCATGGTTTGTACGGCAAATTTTCCTACGGGTCCATGCCGTGATCGGGTCATTTTGCATCAAATGATGACTTGATGGTTGTGGCGGGATAGTTTTGTTGTATACCCGTGCCATAAACGCAATTGTTCTATTAACGTTCTCATCGAAAGTTTCAACGAAAACCGTCATGCGCCCGGAAATTCTGTTCCCGCTTTTTGCTGAAATTGACACGCTGGCCGGTATCGGACCGCGCCTGAAGCCGTTGGTGGCGCGCCTGATCGGTGGGGAACATGTGGCAGATCTGCTGTGGCATTTGCCATCTGGCATCATTGATCGCCGGTTTTCCCCGGACCTTGCTGACACCATAGACGGTTCGGTCGTGACCATGGATGTCTGGGTGGAACGGCATGACCCCGCACCCAATCGGCGCCGTCCGTATCGCGTGATTTGCAAAACTCAAAGCGGTATGCTGGTTCTGGCGTTTTTCAATGCGCGGGCCAAGTACCTAAATGACATCTTGCCGGTGGGTGAAAAGCGCATCGTTTCAGGCAAGATAGATCATTATCGCGGGGAATATCAGATTACCCACCCGGACCGTATCGGGACAGAGGCAGAACGTTCTGAAATCCAGACGGTTGAGCCGGTCTATCCGATGTCTGCCGGGGTTACGGGTAAAACGCTGACCAAGGCAGTGCGAGGGGCACTTGAGACCCTGCCCGATTTGCCGGAATGGCATGATCCGGCCCTGGTTGATCGCCACAAATGGCCGGATTTGAAAACGGCACTTTATACGGTTCATAATCCACAGGATGAAACCGACCTGTCGCCCGATCATCCGGCGCGCAAGCGCCTCGCCTATGATGAATTACTGGCCAACCAGCTGGCCCTGACACTGATCCGCGCCAAGATGCGCAAACTGGGCGGTCGTGTGACCAAGGGCGATGGCCGCCTGCGCAAAGCGCTCGGCAACCACCTGCCCTTTGCCATGACCGGTGCGCAGCAACGCGCACTTGGCGATATCTATGATGATATGGCAAGCGAAGGCCGCATGCTGCGCCTACTCCAAGGGGACGTCGGGTCAGGCAAAACCGTGGTTGCGCTGATGGCGATGCTAAATTCGGTCGAATGCGGCCGTCAGGCGGCCCTGATGGCGCCGACTGAAATCCTTGCCCGGCAGCATTTTGAAACCATTTCACCACTGCTTGAGCAAATCGGCATCAAATGTGCCATTCTGACCGGCCGCGACAAGGGCAAGGCCCGCAAAACCGCACTCGAAGGCTTTGCCAGTGGCGATGTCCAGATCGCAGTCGGAACGCATGCCCTGTTTCAGGATGATGTAGCGTTCCATGATCTGGCTTTTGCGGTCGTCGATGAACAGCATCGCTTTGGCGTGCATCAGAGGTTGATGCTGGCTGGTAAAGGTCAGGCAGTGGATGTTCTGGTCATGACGGCCACCCCTATTCCACGTACCCTGACCTTGACGGCCTTTGGAGATATGGAAGTCTCGCGGCTTGATGAAAAGCCACCCGGTCGGAAACCCGTTGATACCCGTGTCTTGCCGATTGATAAGGTCGATGATGTCATTTCGGGCATCGGACGCGCCATGCGCAGCGGCACCAAGATTTACTGGGTGTGTCCGCTGGTCGAGGATTCAGAAGTTCTGGACCTGCAAGCGGCCGAGGAACGCCATCGCGTATTGGCAGAGCTGTTTGGCGCGGAGCGTGTCGGCCTTGTTAATGGCAAGATGAAGGGCAAGGAAAAGGATGAAGTCATGGAAAAGTTCGCCCATGGCGATACCTCCATCCTTGTTGCCACCACCGTGATCGAAGTCGGGGTGAATGTGCCCGAAGCAACCATCATGGTGATTGAGCATTCTGAACGCTTCGGCCTGGCACAGCTTCACCAGCTGCGCGGTCGTATCGGGCGTGGTGACGCTGCCTCAACCTGCCTGCTGCTGTATGGCAATCCGCTTGGGCAGGTTTCCAAGGCCCGCCTCAAGATCATGCGCGAAACCGAGGACGGTTTCATTATCGCTGAAGAAGACTTGAAGCTTCGTGGTGCTGGCGAGGTTCTTGGCACGCGTCAAAGTGGCCTTCAGGAATTTCGGCTGGCCAATTTGGAGCTACATGGTGATTTGTTGGCGATTGCGCGCGATGATGCGCGTTTGATTGTCGAACGTGACCCGGATTTGCAGAAAACCCGGGGGGATGCGCTACGGCTTTTGCTTTATCTGTTCGAGCGCGACGAAGCGGTTCGGTATTTCCGGTCTGGGTAAAAAAAACAAGGGCGCATCTTTTGATGCGCCCTTTTCTTCTAAAGCATGCAGGGTGTTCAGCAATCACGCGTCTTCAGGTGTCTTGCCGTCCTTCGGCTGCGTGTCACTGCTTTCTGTCCGTGCAGATATGTCGCGCGAGACCAGGATTGGAACGTTTTCCTTTTCGCGCAGGGTATCGACATTCTCGTAGGTTTTGGCCGAGACCTGCGGCTGGTTGCGCTCTGCTTCCGGACGACGGTCTGGCGGTGTAACGATGCCGCCCGACATGACCATCTTGATGGCTTCTTCGACCGTCATATCAAGGATCACCACATCACGCTTGGGCACGAACAGCAAAAAGCCCGAAGTCGGGTTTGGTGTGGTGGGCAGGAAGATATTGATCACCTTGTCTTCGGTCAGGTTCTGCACCTCACCTGTGGTTTCGCCGGTGATAAAGCCGATCGCCCACATGCCGCGGCGCGGATATTCGAGAAGGACAGCCTGACGGAATGCGTTGGACTGGTTGGCCAGAACCGTTTCAAGGATCTGTTTTACCGCGCCATAGATGCTGCGCACCGCCGGGATGCGGCCAAGAATGCGTTCGTAAAGCTTAATTAACGCTCGACCGGCAAAGTTGGTGGTAAACCAGCCAACAACGGTGATGAAAACGATAATGACCAGAAGGCCAAAGCCGGGAATCCCGTAATCTTCATATCCGACCGGAAGATAGGATTCCGGATTGTAGTGCGCCGGAATTAGCGGGATGACCTTGCTGTCGACAAACTCGATGAACCACCAGGCAAGCCCGAAGGTAATTGCAAGAGGTGCACTGACAAGCACACCGGTCAGGAAATAGGCTCTTATCCGGGCAAACATACCCGGACTTGGGATAACATGATCCGAACTCTTGTTTTCCGGATCATCACTGTCGTCGCGCTTGGCGTTCATTGACCACCTGTGCAAAAGAGCCAAATATCAAGAGCCAAAACTGCAAGATTAGTCTTTGGCTTTTGATCATTGTACGTGAGAATATAGTGAAGCTGGGACTTAAAGCCGGGTTATTCCCGCTTCTTAAAGTGATAGCAGTATTCAAGTTTGCGGTGCAACCAACAAACCGTAATTTGCAGATCAGAATTGTTGTGGAGACGTTTTGCAGGTCTGGATTGTTGAATATATTTACGATGATGACGGCTCGGTCGGGATCAAAACCGCCAAGGTTCGTGCGCCTGATTATGAAACCGCGCGGCAGTTTGCCATCGGTGATGCGCCGACCCGGGATTTTGTGATGTCGCTCCATCCGGAGTCCGAGGAACAGTTTCTTGGAACCCCCGGTATTCGGGCCCGCGAAATGACCGGCAAGGTCGTGCATGAAGTCCCTGACCCGGACGATGATTTGGAAGAAGATGATGACGATTACTGAACTTGATGATCAGCGAACCTTTTTGCCCAGACCCCTTATCGGTGTCGGCGCCGTTGTCTGGCACAAGGACCATGTTCTTTTGATCCAGCGCGGCAAGGAACCGCATGCGGGCACCTGGAGCCTTCCGGGTGGTGCGCAGGAGCTTGGTGAAACCGTCCGCGATGCCGTTTGCCGCGAGGTTCTGGAGGAAACCGGGATCAAGATTTCAAGTCCGATCCTTGTCGATGCGGTGGACATGATTTCCACCAACGAGGATGACAAGGTCGAATATCACTACACGTTGATCGATTTTGTCGCGGTGGCGCTTAATCCTGACATCACGCTGGGCGGTGATGCCGCCGATGCCAAGTGGGTCAATGTAAAGGAAGTCACCAAATACGCGCTTTGGAACAAGACCATCGAAATTATTGCCAAATCGCGCGACGTGCTTTCAAAAGGCTGAGCTAGTCTATTTTCGTTCAAACGATATAGCATAAAAAAGGCGGCACCGAGGGGATGCCGCCTTTTGTTTTGGTCGGGTGCGTTATGGTTAAGCCGCCGCGTGCTGGGTCAGAACGCTTTCCTGGATCTTCTTGAAAGCGCGTGCTTCAAGCTGACGGACACGTTCGCGGCTGACACCGAAGCGTTCACCAAGCTTTTCCAGCGTGATCGGATCATCGCTCAGGAAACGGGCCTTGATGATTTCCTGTTCACGTTCCGGCAACTCGCCCAGGGCGTTTTTCAGCATGCCGTTGTGAAGAACACGTTCTTCGGCGTCGGCAACCATGGCTTCCGGGCTCGGTGCTTCAGACGACAGGGTATCGAGATACTCCATCCCCTCGTCTTTTGGCATCGGCGTGTTGAGCGAGAAGTCACGCGCCGCCAGGCGACGGTTCATATCAAGCGCTTCACGACCGGTTACACCAAGTTTCTCTGCAACCTGATCAGCTTCCTCTGGCGAAAGCTCGCCATTGTCATAAATGTTAAGCTGACGCTTGGCTTTACGCAGGCTGAAGAACAGCTTCTTCTGCGCGGCCATCGTACCGAGCTTGACCATAGACCAGCTCTGCAGGATGTATTCGGTCACGGCTGCACGGATCCACCACATCGCATAGGTCGACAGGCGGAAACCACGTTCCGGATCGAACTTCTGCACAGCGCGCATCAGGCCGGTATTGCCCTCTGCAACAAGGTCTGCCATCGGCAGGCCGTAACCGCGATAGCCAAACGCGATCTTGGCAACAAGGCGCAGGTGACTGGTTACAAGTTTGTGGGCGGCCTCGGTGTCATCATGGTCCTGATAACGGTGGGCCAGCATGTATTCTTCATCTGCCGTAAGCATGGGGAATTTCCAGACTTCACGGAGATAGCCCGAGAAACCCTCTTCCTGGGGAACGGCTGGTAATTTAATGGCGCTCATTCTATGTCCTCCTGAGAGGTTTACACGTCGGCATCTATACTGGATACGGAGTCCGTCAGAAGCTGGATGACGCGCAAACGCTATCGGTTGTGAAATAATTCACGTGGACGACCGGATTCTGCCTGCGAAGACGTGTTATCCGACCGTATCTCATTCCAAAGTCACCTATGGAAGAGGACAGCAGACGCTAATAAGAAGTTCATTCATCGTGTCTCATCCTTACTCGAAGCAAATCGACAATTTACATGTCCGCCAATTGGCCGGACGTTGATCCGGCGGTGCCTTTGGGCCCCCACCCGCATTTATTAATATATCTAAACCCGACTAAATCCGTCAAGAACTTCCGACATGTGTTTCAGATATATTAATCAGTCTAAATCAGCGTTTTAGCAACTATAGTCGACAAAAACAGTCGGGTACTTAAAACGCTAACAATTAACGCTAGGATCGATATGCGGCGAAACAAAGGCAAATTGTCCAAATTCCCATTGCCGCATCTGACATACGGCTTTTCCAGTCGTATCAGGCCATATTTCAATATGCGCGGCGCTGCGATATGGCGTGCGTGAAAAGGCTCCTGTATGGTGGCCGCAAAAGCCCAAGCTGAATGGAGTTCATCATGCACACCCTTACCGCAGACGCGCCCTGCCCGTGTCGAAGTCTGAAAAGTTATGGCGCCTGTTGTGGGAAGTACCATTCGGGTGCTGCCAGTGCTGAGTCGGCAGAAAAGCTGATGCGATCAAGATATTGTGCATTTGTCCTGCGTGATGGGGCTTACCTTCTTTCAACGCTGGCAGAGGAAAATCGTTCCGGGTTTGACGCGGAAAGTATCGCGCAAGACACCACGCATTGGACTGGTTTGGAAATTATTGAATGCGTCGCTGGTGGCATTCTTGATCAGACCGGCATTGTCGAATTCATCGCCCGGTTTGAGGAAAACGGCAAAAAACATCAGCTTCACGAACGATCCAATTTTGAACGTCGCGACGGCAAGTGGTTTTATGTAGATGGCGTGTTTCCGGGCGAAAAGCACTTGTCAGTGCCGGCCAAAGCCGGTCGAAATGACCCCTGCCCGTGCGGGTCGGGCAAAAAGTTCAAAAAGTGCTGCGGTTAGCGCACAAATTCCAGTGCCCATCGATGAAATGGCCGGATGAGGCCATCATGGGCTTCTTTATAGGGTAGCCAAAGCAGTTCGTGGTCCTGATCAACCGGTGGGCCAAGCTTTTCGGTCAATTCACACAGAAAGAAGGTCGCACGTTTCAGGCGGAAGCGGTCCTTGGCAGCATTATTGACATATTGGGACGCAAAGCCGAGCCGCGATAGAATGTGCGCCCGGTATCCGGATTCCTCGTAAGCTTCACGATACAGGGCATCGCGTTCACTTTCGCCGTCTTCAACGCCGCCCCCCAAAAGAACAATCCCTTTGGGCGTGCGCGCAACGGCAACGTCGCCATTCTCGCGTTTGATCACGGCATAGACACAGTCCTGAACGTTATAGCTCTGCCCCATCCGCGGGGTTCCAAATATCGGACCGGCCAAAAACGGCTCCCATGTTCCACCAAGTGTGATCTTCAATCTTAAATCAGATTTTCTTAAGTATTTATAGCGTCGTAGCTGAAAATCTTTTGATTTGGCTGTTCCATGTGATGTGTGACTGGAAGGACCGAATTCAAAGGACCCGCCCCAAAACAAAACACCTCGAAACAATCAATGTTTCGAGGTGCATTGAATTCTGTCGTTTGACGCAGATGCTTAGAACGGGATCTCGTCATCAAGATCCGGGGTGCCAGCCGGTGCCGAACCGCCACCGGACGAGCCACCATTGCCCCAACCGGCATCAGAACCGCCACCAAAGCCGCCGCTGTCCTGGCCCCCGCCATAGCCACCACCGGAGGACGAACCGCCGCCCATGCCGCCACCATCACCGCCGCCGCGGTTGTCGAGCATGGTCAGGTTCGAGTTGAAGCCTTCAAGGACGACTTCGGTGGTGTAGTTGTCTTTGCCGTCCTGCCCCTGCCATTTACGGGTGCGTAGCTGACCTTCGATGTAGAGCTTGCTGCCTTTTTTCACAAAGCGCTCTACCACATCAGCAAGCCCTTCATTGAACACGACAATGCGGTGCCATTCGGTGCGCTCACGGCGCTCACCGGACTGACGGTCACGCCACTGTTCGGAGGTTGCGATGCTGAAATTGGCGATCTTTTTGCCAGCCTGGGTAAACCGGATTTCAGGATCGCGGCCAAGGTTCCCGACGAGAATGACTTTATTGACACTGCCAGCCATGGGTTATCTTCCAAAGTTTGTGTTGTCCGCTGCCCCGGTTTGTCGGGGCTTGTGGGTTATCATTGCGCAAAAATGCGCTGCATTAAAGATTCAAGTGCAATGCGATCCGTTTCATCAAACGAATTGGCTTCGACACTATCGACGTCGAGCACGGCGATCAACTGTCCATCCGCATTAGTCACGGGCACAACGATTTCCGAATTGGTCCGGCTATCACAGGCGATATGGCCTGGAAACGCATGAACATCGGCGACCACCTGGGTTTCAAGCGTTGATGCCGCCGCACCGCAGACACCCCGCCCGAACGGAATGCGAAGGCAGCCGAGGGTACCCTGATATGGCCCGACGACAAGTTCGTTTTCCTTTTGGGGATCAACATTATAGAAGCCCGTCCAGAAGTAATAATCGAACTTTTGCGAAAGGATGCAGCAAACCGTTCCCATCAGGGCGGTCACGTTGGTTTCGCCTTCAGTGATGCTGATCAGTTCTTTTGTCGCTTCTTCATAAAGCGCTTTTTTCTGGTCGGTCTGCACGATGTACTCCTTAACGTTCGCCGATAGGAACTACCCCGGTCGCACGGTTTGAGACAAGGGTAAACTGTCCATGCGGAGAACAAAAAACGCCCCTGACAGTTATGGTGTCAGAGGCGCTTGATAAATAGCTGAGATATTCGATCGTGGTCAGATGCGCTTGCCGCTATCGATATCAAATAGATGGATTTTCTCAGCCGGAACAGAAAGGTTCAATTTCTGACCTTGAGCAAACTGATGCGTTCCCTGCAGACGAAAGGTGACGTTGTCGGCGTTCGCACCGAAATCCAGATAGGCCAGTGTTTCCGCACCAAGCGATTCAACCATGCGGACCCCGGCATCAATGCGGCCCTGGCCATCATTATGCATGTTAAGATGTTCTGGGCGGATGCCGACCGTGACATCCCGCCCCCCTTCGACATCGTGATCAAGTTCCAGTTCAACACCGTCCCCAACCGTCACATGCTTCTTGTCGGCAGAGACCTTGCCTTTCAGGAAGTTCATGGCTGGCGATCCAATAAAGCCTGCAACGAACTGGCTTGCCGGTCGTTCATAGACTTCAATCGGTGAGCCGATCTGTTCGGCAATCCCGCCATTCATCACGATCAAACGATCGGCAAGCGTCATTGCCTCGACCTGATCGTGGGTGACATAAACCGACGTAATGCCAAGGCGTTGCTGCAGGTTCTTGATTTCAAGGCGCATATCGACACGCAGCTTGGCGTCCAAGTTTGAAAGGGGCTCGTCAAACAAAAACACCTTTGGCTGACGTACGATTGCGCGGCCCATGGCCACACGTTGGCGTTGTCCACCGGAAAGCTGGCGGGGTTTGCGTTCAAGATGGTCTTCAAGCTGGAGAATGCGGGCCGCATCGCGGACCTTGGTATCGATTTCCGACTTGCTGTGACCCCGGTTTTTCAGGCCATAAGCCATATTGTCATAGTTGTTCATATGCGGATAAAGCGCATAATTCTGGAACACCATCGCAATATCGCGGTCCGCCGGGGCGACCGTGTTGACGACCTTGTCATCGATGCTGATTTCCCCGTCAGAAATGCCTTCCAGACCTGCGATCATGCGCAGCAAGGTCGATTTGCCACAGCCGGACGGACCGACAAGAACGGTGAACTCGCCATCCTCGATTTTAAGGTCAATCCCGTGAATGGCCTTGAAGCCGTTCGGGTAGGTTTTCTGAGCCTGATTAAGCGTTACAGTTGCCATCTTAGTATCCTGTATGCGGATCAATTATTTTCAATTCAGCGGGCTTGGGAGACGGAATTATTTCTCCGTCTCGACCAACCCCTTTACGAACATGCGCTGGAAGATCACCACCACCAGAACCGGCGGGATGGTTGCCATGATTGTCAGTGCGAATGCCTTGGGGAACTGCGGAATTTGCCCGCCTTCATAAAGCGAGTTGTAGACCTGCTTGATCCCGATCACGATGGTGTAGAGCTGATCATCCGTCGTCATCAGAAGCGGCCAGAGATACTGGTTCCAGCCAACGACAAACATGATGATGAAGATCGCGGCAATCATGGTGACAGACAGCGGCACAAGAATGTCGATGAAGAAGCGCAGCGGCCCTGCCCCGTCCAGTCTGGCAGCCTCAAGAAGCTCATCCGGGACCGAACGGTAAAACTGCCGGAAGAAGAATGTGCCCGTAGCGGACGCGATCAGCGGCAAGATCAAACCGGTATAGGTGTTGAGCAACCCGAGATTTGCGACAACCTCGTAAGACGGCACGATGCGGACTTCGAGTGGCAGCAACAGCGTCGAGAAAATGATCCAGAACAACGGCACCGCCAGTTTGAAGCGGAAATAGACAATGGCGTAAGCCGCCATCATCGAAATGATCACCTTGCCGATCGCAAAGCCAAGGCCAAGCACCATGCTGTTAAACAGCATTTCGATTGCGGTGACCCTGCCCTTGGTTGCCTCTGCATCAAACAGGATGGCGCCGTAGTTTGAAAAGAACTCGTTCCCCGGCCAGAATTGCAGACCATGCTGGAAAATGTATTCCCGGGTGTGGGTGGAAGACGCAAAGGCTATCCAGACCGGAAGGATCATGAAAAGTGCGCCAAGCACCAGAATGGTGTGGTTGGTAAATATACGCCATTTTGACTGATACATGATGACGTTCCCCCTAGTAATGCACTTTACGTTCGATGAAGCGGAACTGGAACACGGTCAGGACGCTGACCATGATCATCAGCAGGACCGACTGCGCGGCACTGCCGCCCATATCTGCACCAAGGAAGCCATCGACATAAACCTTGTAAACAAGGGTCGCGGTTGATCCACCCGGCGCGCCTTTTGTCGAAACGTCAATGATGCCAAAGGTTTCAAAGAAGGCGTATGTCAGGTTGATCACCAACAGGAAGAAGGTCGTCGGTGCGAGAAGCGGGAAAGTAATCGTCCAGAAACGGCGTTCCGGGCTTTTGCAGTCAAGGGTTGCTGCTTCCTGGACCGATTTCGGAATGCCCTGAAGACCGGACAGGAAGAAGATGAAGTTCACACTGACCTGTTTCCAGACGGCAATCAGAATGACGACGAAGGCTGCGTCATTGGCGTTCTGGATGTGGTTGAACTCAAACCCGAAGCTGTTGAATGCCTTGTAAAGGTCACCCATCAACGGGTTGAACATCATGTTGCCCAGAAGACCTGCCACCGGCGGCGCAATCGCATAACCCCACATCAGAAGCGTTTTATAGCTCTTGGCACCCCGGATCACTTCATCGACGCGCACTGCAAGAAACAGGGAGATCGCGATGGAAAGCACGGAAACCAGAACCGAGAATACGACAGTGAAGATGGCAGAGCGTGTCCAAGAACTGCTGGAAAGCACATCTTCGAAATTGCGGAACCAGACAAACTGCGAAGACAGGCCAAAGGCATCTTCAAGCAGGAACGACTGATACAGCGCCTGGGCCGCCGGCCACAGGAAGAATATGCAAATAATCAGAATTTGCGGTGCGATGAAAAGATATGGCACCGCGCTGTGTTCAAATTGTACGCGCTTCATTGTGAACGCAACCTCAAGGCAAAATCAGAAAATGCAAAACAGGGCGGCCAAAAGATCGGCCGCCCCGCATTTGCGAAAAGCAGATTAGTTCGAGTAGGTATCGTTGAAGCGATCCAGCAGACCGTTTGCTTCTTCTTCGATGGTCGCAAAGGCTGCATCAACGGTTTCTTCGCCGTTCATGATCTTGTCGACTTCACGATAGATGACTTCACGGATCTGGACGTAGAAGCCAAGACGGTAACCTTTGGTCCACTCGCCGCCTTCTTCTGAAAGCTGGATGATACCAACTTCGGCATCCGGGCTTTCTTTGTAATAGCCGTCCGATTTTGCAAGGTCATATGCTGCGTTGGTGATCGGAACATAGCCGGTTTCTTTGTGCCAGTAGTACTGGGTTTCCGGCTTGGTCAGGAATTTGAAGAATTCAGCAACACCTGCATCCTGTTCGGCATCATGGCCCGAGAATGCGAAGAGTGCTGCACCACCGATGAAGGTCGATTTCGGTGCATCGCCAACATTTTCCCAGTACGGAAGGGTCGAGGTGCCGAAATCAAACTGCGCGGATTTACGCAGGCCACCGAACGAACCAGACGAACCGATCCACATTGCAACCTGTTGCTGAACAAATGCGTCCTGGTTTGCGCCCCATGCACGGCCATAATAACCATAATAGCCAGCGTCTTTCCAATCCTTGACGTGCTGCCAGTGATCTTTCAGAGCATCGTTGTTGTAGAGGATTTCAACATCGGTGCTGTCATAACCGTTGTTGGCGGTCGCCATCTGCAGGTTGTGACGCGACATGAAGTTCTCAAAGAAGATCCACGGGCTGTGCGACTGTGCAAGTGCTGTGAAACCAGCTTCCTTGAGTTTCGGAGCAGCAGCTTCGAACTCTTCCCAGGTCTTCGGCACATCAACACCAGCTTTGTCGAGGGCTTCCTTGTTGTAATACAGAAGCGGGGTCGAGCTGTTGAACGGCATGCCGATCATCTTACCTTCTGAATCGGCATAGAAGTAACGAACACCCGGGATGTAATCATTGATGTCGAAAGTGACATCGTTTTCTTCAAGCAGGTCCTGAACCGGCTTAACAGCGCCTTTGGCGTTGATGATGGTAGCAGCACCGGCATCGAAGATCTGAATGATGTTCGGCTGGTTTTTCGCGCGGAACGCTGCGATACCGGCCGTCATGGTGTCTTCGTAACCGCCCTTGTTGATGGATACGAGTTTGTATTCATCCTGGCTTGCGTTGAAGTCTTCGGTGATCTGGTTGACGACGTCGCCAAGTGCGCCGTCCATTGCATGCCACCAAGTGATCTCGGTTGCAGCTTGTGCGGTGCTGCCAAGGGCAAACACGGCAGCAGCCGCCATCAGTGTTTTGCGGAACATGATTTTCTATCTCCCAAATAAAAACTTTGCGCGAAAAGCCGCTCGTTGAACGGTCTCTCGCAACGCTCTCGTTTTCATCTGAGGGGGACGCTTCCTCAAGTGACAGTTTTCGGAAATTTACTTTTTGATGTGCGTAATTACCGTTTGGACTGTCGATTATTGATATTGTTAGTACATTCGACCCCTTCAAATGTTCAAATGAACATCTCACAAATTGAATGGGCATGAAAGCCTTTCGATCATGCAGAAATCCTGTGTTTGACGACGCCCCTCCTGCATGCCCCGGTATTCCTTGTGTTTTCGCATTCCGTCGAAATGTTACAGTAAAGTGATTTTTTGAATCGACTGGCTGCGATTTTGATTTTCGGCTTTGTTGAAACGAATATTGCGTTTGATGTGCCGATTTTCATTTGCGAATTTGGCTTCGAGCGTTCTTGACGATTCTAAAACCCGAACGTCGGGTATCTTAAAATCAACGAGTAACTGTTGGTTTGCACATTGCAGATGTGTAAAGGTTCTGGGAAATTCGGTTTGTGCGCCAGCAAGGTACGCACGCCCTACTTAGTCGCTATCCGAAAGCTTTGCCGGGAAGACCAATGACCACATTTGCAATTTTCAACGCCCGGGTTTTCGATGGTAACGATTTTCATACGGATAAGGCTGTTATCGTCCGTGAAGGGATGATTGAAGCCCTACTCCCAAAAAACGAAATCCCTTCTGACATTGATGTTATTGATGTAGGTAATCGGATCCTCGCCCCCGGACTGATTGATGTTCAGGTTAATGGCGGCGGCGGCGTGCTCCTGAACGATGCACCAAATGTCGAGACCATCAAAACAATCGTCGCCGCGCACCGTCGGTTCGGCACAACCGCCATGCTGCCAACACTGATCACAGATACCCGTGAAAAGATGGTTGCTGCCATTGCTGCTGTTCAGCAAGCGCTTGATGAAGGTGTTCACGGTGTGGTCGGGATCCACCTTGAGGGACCTTACCTTAACCGCGAGCGACGTGGTGTGCATCCGGCCGAGCAGATCCGGCCGATGGAAGATGACGCGATTGAGCTGCTGTCAGGCCTGCGCAATGGACGGACACTGGTCACCTTGGCACCGGAAAATACGGAGCCTGATGCCATCACAAATTTGGTCTCACGCGGTGTTCTTGTTTGTGCCGGACATACCGCTAGTCGTTATGAGGATATCATGGCAGCCATTGGTCAAGGCATGCATGGCTTCACCCATCTGTTTAACGCCATGAGCCCCCTAAGCCATCGCGAACCGGGTGTCGTCGGCGCAGCACTGTCTGATGACAGCACGTGGTGCGGCCTGATTGCCGATGGTTTTCATGTTCATCCCTCCGTGATCAAGGTTGCCGTGCGCGCCAAAGCCAAGGGCAAAATGATGCTGGTGACCGACGCGATGCCAACGGTTGGTGCGACTGAAAAGCGTTTTAAGCTGGGAGATGAGGAAATCATCGCTGTTGCCGGGCGCTGTGCGCTTGCAGATGGGACATTGGCGGGTTCGGACCTCGATATGATTTCTGCGGTGCGCAATTGCATGAAAATGGCCGAGATCGGGCTTGATGAAGCCCTGCGCATGGCATCGCTTTACCCGGCGGAATTTCTTGGGCTTGGTGATGTTCTTGGCCGGTTGGCGCCAGGTTATCAGGCCGATATGATCTTGTTTGATGATCAGTTCAATGTGTCGCAAAGCTGGATCAGGGGCGCGCAATCGACATAGTTCTTGGGAAACGCGATATTTTCCGAAAGTCTATGATGGAAAACCTTGACCTGAGAGAGCATTTAGAAGATGCATTGGGCTCTGTAACAGTTTGTATGCAGGATCCTCAGGAGATTTTGCTGTTGATCTGTTTTTACTCTGACCCCCAGGAGGAGTACCCACATGCCTTCCGTTAAACCCGGTGTTGTTACCGGTGCTGCCTACCGCGAACTCGTTGCTGCCTGCAAGCAGGACGGTTACGCCCTTCCCGCCGTCAATATTACCTCATCGAGCACAATGAACGCGGCCCTTGAAGCTGCTGCAAATGCCGGTTCCGACATCATCATTCAGCTGTCGAATGGTGGTGCGCAGTTCTTTGCCGGCAAGGGCATCAAGGATGCCGCAACGGCGCGCGTTTTGGGCGCTGTTTCTGCTGCCCGCCATGCGCAGCTTCTGGCCGAGCATTACGGCGTTGCTGTTGTCATGCATACCGACCACGCGAACCGCAAGTTCGTGCCGTGGGTCGATGAGATGCTGAAATGGAGCGAAAAAGCCTACGCCGAAACCGGCAAGGCGCTTTATAGCTCCCACATGCTTGATCTTTCCGAAGAGTCCGTTGAAGACAACCTCGCAACCTGCGAGACGTTCCTCAAACGGATGGCCGCCATCGAAATGAGCCTTGAGATCGAACTGGGCGTTACCGGTGGTGAAGAAGACGGTATCGGTCAGGAACTTGATACCTCGGTCGAGGAAATCGATCCGCGCCTGTACACCCGCCCGGAAGAAGTCGAAGAAGCCTATCGTCGTCTTTCCCCGCTGGGTCACTTCTCTGTCGCGGCCGCATTTGGCAACGTGCACGGCGTTTACAAGCCGGGCAATGTCAAGCTCCGGCCGGAAATCCTTCTGGAAAGCCAAAAATACGTTGCCGAGAAACATGGTCTTGGTGACCGTCCGCTCGACTTCGTGTTCCATGGTGGTTCCGGTTCGGAAAAAGAGAAAATCGAAGAAGCTGTCAGCTATGGCTGCTTCAAGATGAATATCGATACCGATACCCAGTTCGCCTATGCCCGTCCGGTCGGCGAATATGTCGAAGCCAATGATCGTGCTTTCAAGTATCAGGTCGATCCGGAAACCGATCAGCCCTACAAAAAGCAATACGATCCGCGCGTCTGGATCCGTGAAGCGGAACTTTCGATGGCAGCCCGCCTCGAAGAAGCTTTCAAGGACCTTGGCGCAACCGGTCGCTCGGTTACCAAAGGCTAAGCCAGAAAAAAATCTGACCTTTCCGGTCACAGGATTTATGAAGCCCGCCGGTCTTGTTCGGCGGGCTTTTTCGTGGCTCCATCATGCGCGGGATTGTTAATTGACAGTCTCCTGACAAATACTGACAGGAACTGTCAGGGGTGCGCTTGCGTATAGCGTTTGGCTCCTCTATACACTTTCCGAACAATTCAGGAACAAAAGGCCCGACATGCTGACGAAAATTTCGGTTCGCGGTGCGAAAGAACACAATCTTCAGAACATTGATGTGGAACTGCCGCGCGATTCCCTTGTGGTGATTACCGGCCTGTCGGGGTCTGGCAAAAGCTCGCTCGCGTTCGACACCATCTATGCCGAAGGCCAGCGTCGCTATGTCGAAAGCCTGTCGGCCTATGCGCGCCAGTTCCTTGAGCTGATGCAAAAGCCCGATGTCGAGTATATTGATGGTCTGTCGCCAGCGATTTCCATCGAACAGAAAACGACATCGAAAAACCCGCGTTCCACCGTCGGCACGGTGACCGAGATCTATGACTATATGCGTCTTCTCTGGGCGCGTGTTGGCATCCCCTATTCGCCGGCGACCGGCCTTCCGATTGTCAGCCAGACCGTGTCGCAAATGGTTGACCGGGTTATGGAAATGGATGAAGGCACGCGCCTTTATCTTCTGGCCCCGATCGTGCGGGGTCGCAAAGGCGAATACAAAAAGGAACTGCGTGAATTGCGCGCACGCGGCTTCCAGCGTGTCAAAATCGATCGCGAAATGTATGACATCGATGAAGCACCGGAGCTGAACAAGAAGCTCAAACACGACATTTCCATCGTAGTCGACCGCCTGATCGTCAAGGAAGGCATTTCAACCCGTCTGGCAGACAGTTTCGAGACCGCGCTTGAACTCACCGACGGCATTGTCCTGACCGAGGATGCCAAAACCGGCGACACCACCGTGTTTTCGGCAAAGTTCGCCTGCCCGGTTTCCGGCTTTACCATCGAGGAAATCGAGCCGCGTCTGTTTTCATTCAACAATCCGTTTGGCGCCTGCCCGGCATGTGATGGCCTTGGCACCCAGATGGAGTTTGATCCGATGCTGGTCGTGCCTGATGAAAGCAAGACGCTTGAGGACGGGGCTGTTGCGCCCTGGGCCAGCACGACATCGAAATATTACCTGCAGACCCTGAAGTCGGTTGCCAAGCATTTCGGGTTCAAGACCAATATCGCGTGGGAAAAACTGCCCAAGAAGGCACAGGATATCATTCTGCATGGTTCCGGTGACGAGGAAGTCACGGTGACCTATGACGATGGTTCGCGCAGCTACAAGGTTTCCCGCCCGTTCGAAGGTGTGATTCCCAACATGTCTCGGCGCTGGCGGGAAACCGACAGCCAGTGGGCCCGTGACGAACTGTCTAAATACCAGATGGTGTCAAATTGCCCGACCTGCTCGGGCAAGCGCCTGAAGCCCGAAGCATTGGCGGTTAAGGTTGATGGCTGTGATATTTCACAGGTGACCGACCTTTCGATTGCCAAGGCAGGTGACTGGTTCATCGCCCTTGAAGAGAAACTGAACGCCAAAGAAACCGAGATCGCGCGTCGTGTCTTGCGCGAAATCAATGATCGCCTGCGCTTCCTCCGTGATGTCGGTCTGGATTATCTGTCGATGTCACGCACATCAGGTACGTTATCAGGTGGTGAAAGCCAGCGTATCCGATTGGCCTCACAGATTGGGTCCGGCCTGACCGGCGTTTTGTACGTGCTTGATGAACCGTCCATCGGCCTGCATCAGCGTGACAATGACCGCCTGCTTGAGACCCTGAAACGCTTGCGTGATCTGGGGAACACGGTGCTGGTCGTGGAACATGACGAGGATGCCATTCGTGCGGCCGATTACGTCGTTGATATGGGCCCAGGTGCGGGTATCCATGGCGGCCGCATTGTTGCCGAAGGCACGCCCGAGCAGATCCAGCAAAACCCGGACAGCCTGACAGGTAAATACCTTGTCGGCGTTGAGCAGATTGCGGTTCCAAAGGAACGCCGCAAGGGCAATGGCAATGGCAAGGCGATCACTATCAAGGGTGCGACGGCCAACAACCTTCAGGGCATTGATGTCGACTTCCCGCTGGGTAAATTCATCTGCGTTACCGGGGTTTCCGGTGGCGGAAAATCAAGCCTTGTGATCGAAACGCTGTATAAGGCGCTGGCCAAGCGGATGCATAATGCGCGTCATTATCCCGGCGCACATGACGAGATCACGGGTGTCGAGCTGATCGACAAGATCATTGATATCGACCAAAGCCCGATTGGCCGAACCCCGCGTTCGAACCCGGTGACCTATACCGGCGCCTTTACGCCGATCCGTGAATGGTTCGCGCAATTGCCTGAAGCCAAAACACGCGGTTACAAGCCCGGTCGGTTCTCGTTTAACGTCAAGGGCGGGCGTTGCGAAGCCTGTCAGGGCGATGGCGTGATCAAGATTGAAATGCACTTCCTGCCCGACGTTTATGTCGAATGTGATCAGTGCAAAGGCCATCGCTATAATCGTGAAACGCTGGAAATATCGTTTAAAGGCAAGTCGATATCCGATGTCCTTGATATGACAGTCGAAGAAGGTGCGGATTTCTTCAAGGCCGTGCCATCAATCCGCGACAAGATGGAAACCCTCAAACAGGTCGGGCTTTCCTATATCCATCTGGGCCAACAGGCGACGACACTGTCCGGTGGTGAAGCCCAGCGTGTGAAGCTTGCCAAGGAACTGTCAAAACGCGCCACGGGTCGCACCATCTATATCCTTGATGAACCGACGACGGGCTTGCATTTCCATGATATCCGCAAGCTTCTGGAAGTGCTGCATACTCTTGTTGATCAGGGCAATACAGTGGTTGTGATTGAACATAATCTGGATGTTATCAAGACCGCCGACTGGATCATTGATATCGGTCCAGAAGGTGGCGATGGCGGCGGCCAGTTGGTCGGCACCGGGACACCGGAAGACATCATGGGCAATGAGCGCAGCTATACCGGCCGTTACCTGAAACGCCATCTGGGGCTTGAATAAACCAAAAGGGCAGCTTCGAGCTGCCCTTTTTTATTTTTGTGTCTCGTCCTGAAATACGTTGTCACCTATAGGAGATGACAATGTCAAAGTCAGGAGCAGCGCGTCGCAAGCGCACGCAACGTGATTACAATATGGGCTTTAAACTGGCTGTCGTGGATCAGGTCGAAAAAGGCGAGATGACCTATAAGCAGGCACAATCCCACTATGGTATCCAGGGACGCAGTACAGTCCTGAACTGGTTGCGCAAACATGGTAAGCTCGATTGGTCCATAACGAGGCAACCAGCCATGTCCCCATTGAAAGAAACACCTGAACAGAAGATCAAGCGCCTTGAAAGGGAGCTTGAAGACGAACGGATTCGCGTCATGGTGATGGATGGCATGATCACCATCATGGATGAGGAATATGGAGCCGGCCTGCGAAAAAAGTACTTATCCGAACTGCGAGAACATTACAGGCGCAAGGGCAAGTCAGTCTGAGCCGAACCTGTCGCTGTTTTGGTCTTTCAAGGCAGTCGGTTTACCAACTGCTGCAGGATGATTTACGCCGTCTTGGGATCAAGATAGGGCGTGATCGTCTGTTTGACTGGCTCAGAGAGCATCGTCTTTTGGTGAAGCCACAAAAGAATTATACCAAAACCACCCACAGCAAACACTGGATGAGAAAGCATCCAAACCTGGTGACCGGACGCAAGCCATGCCGTCCCGAAGAGATCTTTGTCAGCGACATCACCTATGTCGAGAGTGATGAAGGCGTGCACTACCTTTCGCTGGTCACCGATGCCTTTTCCCGCAAGATTATGGGACATGTGCTCAGCCACAACATGGCCGCATCCGAGGTAGTCGGGGCATTGAAACAGGCAATCAGTAACCGGATCACCAAAGAGCCGTTGATCCATCATTCTGATCGAGGCCTGCAATTTTGTTCGGGCTGCTATCAGAAGGTTCTGAGGAAGCACCAAATTACACCATCAATGACCGATGGCTATGATTGCTACCAGAATGCCTTGGCCGAGCGCATGAACGGTATTCTTAAGCAGGAGTTCCTCTTGCACCGCTGCAAAACCTTCGAGGACCTCCGTAAACTGGTCAAGGAGGCCATCGATACTTACAATACCATGCGACCGCACATCGCTTTGGGAATGCAAACACCAGAAAACGTGCATCAAAAAGCCAGCGGATGATCATCCGCTGGCTCAAGCAAAACCGTCAACGTATTTTAGGACGGCACATTGGATCGGGTTCAGACATACCTAGCCGGAATGCGTGACCCGGTCCTCGACCCGTTTGACCAGTGCTGTGCTGAGGCGTTCACTAAATCCGGACAGGAAGGCAAAGACCAAAACGATGGAAATCTGCTGACCGGCGGCAGCTGACTGACTGATCTGGTCAAGGTCATCAATCTTGTGCAGCTCATCAAGCGGGATTGGCAACATCCCTGCTCGCAACGCCAGAAGCACGATGATCGCAAAACAGAACCCCATGCAGGGCCTAAACAGGAAATTAAAGAACACAGATGCCGGTTCCATTTCATCCCACGGCACATCCTTGCCAAGTCGCATCATCATGCTGGTCAGCGCACCGATTGCGCCAAAACTGCCCACGACAAACAACAAGTCATAGCTAAACCCGAATACCTTGCCACTGCCCGTACTGATGATGTTGTCGACCTGAACAAACAGCAACACAGCAAAAACGAGCACAATCGGCGACAGCGCCAAAGCTAGGGCAGCAATCCGCAGGCTTTTGTTAAACGCCTTTTCGACCGGATTGGCCGGCGGCAAAAGTTTCGGTTTGTCTTTCTGTTCATGTTTCAGGTCATGCAGATATCCCTGCACAAAGCCATCCCGCCCCTGATTAAGCGCGAGAAGCATGATGATGGCATCGGATTGCTTGCGGTCCTGTAGTGCCGCGTTTTCGGGATCGCCTTCCTCGCGCCACCATCGCAGGAAGGCACGAATAACCATCGAAGACCGCCATCCTTGTCGCGTGGCGACTACATATTCGATCATGCCTTCAATATCGGCCGGACCAAACCCGCCCTCGCCCAAGCCACCGAACGGAAAACCAAGCCGACGCTCTTTGGGTTCGGTTTTGATTTCATCATCCTCATTTTCAGGTTCTTCACGCACCTCGATGCACTCCACATCGATGACGTGTCTTCGGCGCGGCACAAGGCCGATCACCGGACAATGGGTGGGTTCGTAACCATAAGGATGATGCGGGTAACTCATGATGCCATCTTCGCGTTATCGGGACAGAACGGCTCTGGCCTTTAAGACGCGATGGATGTGGTGTTGTGAAAATTGTTTTCCCGCCTGGCGCGATGTGAACTCGTTTGCTGATCTTGCAGTGCAATTGACTTGAAATCTGCCCCCTTGCACCGCTATGTGTGTGCCACGTTATCAAAACCCACTCTGGCAAGGAGTTCGCACACGTGAATACGGTCAAACCTGTTCATATTATCGGCGCCGGTCTGGCAGGCAGTGAAGCCGCCTGGCAATTGGCAGAAGCCGGTGTGCCCGTCATCATCCATGAAATGCGTCCGACGCGCCCGACCGATGCGCATCACACTGACAAGTGTGCCGAACTGGTCTGTTCGAACTCGTTCCGGTCTGACGACAAGGAATACAATGCCGTCGGCCTGATCCATGATGAAATGCGCCGTGCTGGATCGATCATTATGCGCTGTGCCGATCAGCACAAGGTGCCCGCGGGCGGTGCATTGGCTGTCGACCGCGAAGGTTTTTCCGAAGCCGTGACGAACGCGCTTGAAAACCATCCATTGATCACGATGGAACGCGGCGAAATTGATGGCCTCCCGCCCGAAGAATGGGAACAAACCATCATCGCAACCGGGCCGTTGACATCCGGTGCGTTGGCAGATGCCATCCGCAAGGCCACTGGCGAGGAAAGCCTGGCCTTCTTTGATGCCATTGCCCCGATTGTCTATAAGGACAGCATCGATTTCGACAAGGCATGGTTCCAGTCGCGCTATGACAAGGGCGACGGCAAGGACTACATCAACTGCCCGATGTATGAAGACGAATATAACCGCTTCATCGACGCCCTGATTGACGGCGAAAAAACCGAATTCAAGGAATGGGAAAAAGACACCCCCTATTTCGATGGCTGCCTTCCGATTGAGGTCATGGCCGAACGTGGCCGTGAAACCTTGCGCCACGGCCCGATGAAGCCGGTTGGCTTGACCAACCCGCATAATCCGACGCAAAAGCCGCGCGCAATCGTTCAGCTGCGCCAGGACAACGCCCTTGGCACGCTCTACAACATGGTAGGGTTCCAGACCAAACTGAAATACGGCGCACAGGTCGACGTTTTCCGGACTATTCCGGGCCTTGAAAACGCGGAATTCGCCCGTCTGGGTGGCATTCACCGCAATACGTTCCTGAATTCGCCACGTCTTCTGGATGGTACGCTGCGCCTCAAATCACGCCCGGACCTGCGTTTTGCCGGTCAGATTACGGGCTGCGAAGGATATGTTGAAAGTGCGGCCGTTGGTCTTATGGTCGGTCGGTTTACGGCGGCAGAAAAAGCCGGCACGGAAATCGCGGCCCCGCCGCTTGCAACCGCCATGGGCGCCCTTTTGAACCACATCACCGGTGGTGCGGATGAAAGCACCTTCCAGCCCATGAATGTGAATTTCGGCCTGTTTCCCGATCTTGAACTGACAAAACGGGTCAAGGGGCGTGATCGCAAGAAGCTCTATACTGACCGGGCCATCCCGCTATTCGATGAATGGTTGGGTGCTGTGTCGAGCGCCTAAAAGGACAAAAGCCGCATCACATCAGATGCGGCTTTTTCTTTGAACATCACGCGCGATCAGTACGGATCGGATTGCCGGGTCAGCTTGCCGGTAACATCGCGAATTTGTTCACCATCGCGGAAACGGCGAAAGACCAGATCAAGGTTTCCTTCCTCGTCAAGCGTGCGCTTGTAGACCTGCATCTCATACCCGCCTTCATCGTTGATATAGAGCGCATGAATGGTCAGCGTCTTACCAACGATCCGGGCCCAGAAGAACGGTTCGCCTTTGAGGGGATCATTGGGAACACGTTTGCCAAACAGGCCCGAACGCATCGCACTGCCATAAATATCGGCCCGTTCCGTTGCATAGAACTCGACATCCAGCGATACGTTTTTTTCACGGCCATCGGGCTTATGGATCACGGTTGACCAGTCGACGACAAAGCCGCGTTCGGTTTTTTCAATCACGACATCAAGATCACGCGCCTGAAGCTCGTTCTCGGCATGTTCGATGGTGGTCCCGTGATAAGATCCGACAAAGGGATCAATGCTGGCCGCACGCGCCGTCGAAAAGGAAATCGCAAACAGGCACAGGCTGGCAAGAAGCACAAGGCCATCAAGCCATCGCATCCGTGTCAGTGAGATCGAATTTGCCATGCCGGTACTCATCTCAGGTTCGTCCTGTGTTGCGCCCAATTTCAAAGCCTTATCAACGCTACCATGGACAGTTCGATGCTGTCCTGACCTTTGTTCTCACATTAAGAGATATTTTTGTGATGCTTATGTGGCAAGCCACATGCAATCAATATCTCTTGAGCATCCCGTTTAACGTTAAACGCAAGCTTGCCGGGCGTGCCAAACCAAACTCAGCAGAAAACGGATCAAAATCGGCCTTTGCCAGTTTGCGCAGATACCCATCGGCCAGAACAACCGGCAATGCGGCGGCGTGGGCCGTTTTTGGCAAGGCACGGCGATGTTTGCGGGCTTCATGGATCCGGTCACGTGCAAGCTTGGCCAACTCGCCGATGAAATCGCGGATTTCCTGCTTTTTGCGAAACTCGAACACATCACCTTGGGCTACTTCGTGATGGTCCATTCGGTCCTTGGGCAGATAAAGCCGTTTCGAACGCCCGTGGAAGACAATGGCGCGCATGATCCCGAGCAACCCATAGGCATTGCCGGCGAGACGTGCGGCATGTTCGGCATCCTCCCCCTCTGCCCCGAGAAGTCGTGACGCAAGGACACTCACCTGCCCCGATGTCTGATCGATATAACGATCAAGCTCCTGCTGCGTGGCGGGTTGACGATCTTCCAGATCAAACTCGCGGGCGGCCACAATGGCTTCAAGGTCGGCAACATCAAGTTGACCGTCCTTGACCAGTTCGGCGAGTGGTTCGACGACTTCGTGTTTGCGCACTTGCCCCTCGCCCAGTTCGGTCAGGGTGTCACGCCACCATTGCAGGCGGATATGGCCCAGCATGACTTCACTGACCATCTCGCGGGTTTTGGAGACTTCCTGATTAAAGGCATAGAGCGTAAACAGGGATTCGCGTTTTTCCGGTGCCGCAAACAGCGCGCACAGGAACCGGTCCCGGTCATGGCGCCGGACATAGTCGGCACAATGGGAAAGCTTGGGCGTATCGGTCATCTATCCTATCCGATCTTACGTTCGGAACGTTGATCGTCATTCGGGCTATTGGTGAGTTCCGGCATGCTTTCGACATATAGCGATTGTGACGGGAAGGCGAAAGCCGCCCCTTCTTCTTCGACAATGCGCTTGAAAGCAATGATGTGGCGATTGCGGATGTCGCGCCAGGTCACCCAGTCCGTGGTGGTCGTGAAGTAGTAAAGGTCGATATTGATCGAGCTGGCACCAAAATCCGAAAAATGAACCATCTGGGCAACATCGGTCTGCGCGACATCATCATCGTTTTTCAGGAAATCACGCAGCTTGTCGACGATGGCTTCCATCTGTTTGGCTGTTGTGCGGTATTCAAGACCGATCACCATCTTGATCCGGCGATGGGTCATGCGCGACCAGTTGATCACCGGAGAATCGACAATCTGGGCATTAGGCATGGTGACCAGCGCCTTGGCAAAGGTGCGCACCTTTGTGGCACGCAAACCAACGACCTCGACCGTTCCTTCGAAATGCGGCGTTTCGATCCAGTCGCCGCGCTTATAGAGGTTATCGGCAAAAATCGTCAGACCGCCAAAAATATTGGCAACAGAATCCTTGGCCGCCAATGCGACCGCCATCCCGGCCAGACCAAGGCCGCCGAGGAAGGCTGAAACATCGATGCCCCAGTTTTCGAGAATGATGACGCCGCCAATAACAACAATGAGCGTCTTAACACCGCGAATAAAGAACTGTCGCAGATCGTCACCAAGACCGGCGCCAAAGCGCCCAACCAGGCGATTAAGCGAAACCCCCAAGGGTTCCACAGCCCTAAACAGAGCCCAGAAGATGCAAAACGCTGCAGCAACAGAAATGGCCTCGACGACAACCGCATCGACTTCCTTAGGCAGGGACAGCACTTCGGTCGCGAAATAGGCGCCCAGCAACATGAAAAGCGCCTGCAGCGGCAGCGCAAAGGCATCGAGCACCTTGGCCATCATGCTTTGTGAGCGTTGCTGCGCAACCCGGCGCAATATCCCAAGGGCACCGCGCACCAGAACACGCTTGAAGATAAAGAACACCACCAGCACCAGAAGCGCGCCGATCAGTCTTCCGATCTCTCCGCCGCCAAGCATATCGACCCATGAATTCATGTGGCCGATCACCTCCTCGTTGAGGTTGTCCAGTTCGGTCGTGATTTCATCCATGGCTTGTAAGCTGTTCTGATGTTAAGGTTATTGCGACTTCTGACATGCTGCGACTTTGTAGCACATCGTTCTCTGGCCTTTGTATAACAACTAAATTGGCTCAGGCATATGGCATCATTTGCGTCGGGAAGCTTACACGTTATTGGCGGCGGCCTTGCCGGATCGGCACTGGCGACCTGCATGGCCGAAGATGGCTTTGACGTGACGCTTTATGACGAGGCAGAGCCATTTGAAAGTCGCTGGACACGCGGGATGCACACCGCACCCGAAAGTTATAAAACGGCCGAGCCTGAGATATTTTATGATCCGCTTGGTCTGGTGGCAGATTTTTTCGCGCGTTACCCGGAAGTCCCCAACAAACTGATCAGACCCGCCCATAGCGTGATGGGATTAAAACGCGGACGGCGCAAACCCGCCATCGTGTCCCTTGATCAGGGTGTTTCACGCGCCTTGATTTCCCGCAGGATCGGCTTTGCCGCGCGGTTTTATACCCTGCTCGCCATGTGGCAACAACGTTATGCCAGTGAAGAAAACCGGGTCGAAAGTACTTTGTCATCCGGCACATTTGAACCGGATGACAAGGCCTATCAACCGGGCACTTATCACCGCGATGCGCTTACCGTCTTGGCCGAAGTCCTGTTTTCAATGCCGGCCCACCGATGTTCGAAGGCGCTTCTGGGCCGCATATTGGTGCCGAAACTGCGGGCAATTTTGGCACAAAGCCATGAGCCGGTGTTTTCGGCAATTGACCCGATCATCCTCAATGACATCGCCCTGCCCGCCCTGCGTGAACGGTTTCTTACCGCTGGTGGCGTGATCAAGGGCCAAACCAAGCTTGGTGACATCGACAGCACGTCCGATTACGCGACAGACCTGTTATTCGAAGATGATAGTCAGGTGGTCTTGAAACCGGATGACGCCGTCGTTCTCGCCCTCCATCCCAAGCCCCTTTGTGACGCAGTGCCCGATATCGGTATTTCCCCGGCACCGGCACAACGGCGCAGCATGGCGTTTGAAATGCGCAAGCTCTTTGCCGAACCGCGTGCTTTGTTGGTCAGTGATGACATCGTCCGGGCGATCTTTTGCAATCGTCGCCACCTTCTGGTCAGCCTGAATGCCAGCTTGCATCTACCCGACACAAAGGACGCCGAACAGTTCGCCGAACTTGTTTGGCAGCGTTGTGTCTGGCTGTGCGATCAATATCTTAATCTGGATCTGGAAACCCGAACCGACAATACCGACGCCGGCGCGCACCCAAAGCATCTTTTCATTGATGCTGAGGCACCTTTTCCGGAAATGACACCCGGCATGGCCGCAACCCGTCAGCACCTGCGTGCACCGTGGAAAAACCTGTTCCTGTGCGGGGATGTTTTCCCGGTCGATCAGGCACCCGGACCCGCGGCCTTGTTTTCAAGCGTGCAAGATGTCCGGCACGAACTGCAGAGGTTCTTCGCATAAGGCTTGTCTGGCTGGACTACCTGGCCCGGACTAAACCGCAATCATCGCTGCAGCGACACGGCGGGCCTCGGCCACCAGAACATTATAGGTTCGGCACGCGGCGCCGGTATCCATCGGCTCAATAACAATACCATGTGGTTTAAGCGCCTGCCGCCAGGCCATTGGAACCTGCGTCAGCCGAGATCCCATACCAAGCAGCAGAATTTCGATATCGTCTGCGTTTTCGATCACCCGGGTAAAGGAGTCTGGCGTAATGTCCTCAGACTTCGTTACGTTCCACGAATAGACTGCTTCGGGAAACAGCAAGATCGACCCCGTTACTGTCTCTTCGCCAAACCGGAACACACCGTCACCATAACTGGTGACCAGTTTACTGCCCTCGGCAACCAAGGTACTTACTTCAAGAGACATATTGGCCCCATTTCGCCATCGTTCGATAAAGTTGGTTCGGACTTAGTCCGAATTTTGCGGTGTGTCGAGATGCTCTTCGGTAATTTTTCGACGCCACAAAATGAACAACCCGGATAAAACGACAATACCGCATCCGATCATCATTAACATGTCTGGCTTCTCGCCAAACAGGATCACACCCAATGCAATACCAAACAACAAACGGGTATACCTGAATGGCGTAACTGCGGAGACATCACCAGTGCGCATCGCTTTCATCAAAGCCGCGTAAGCAAATGCCCCCATCAGGATTGCGCCAACGAAATACAAAGAGCTTTGCGTATTCATCCAGGTGAATGCTTTTCCATCCCAAAGCGAAAACACAACACCGGCCAGAATTATGGCCACAAAGCCATAGAAACCTAGGATAGCCGTACTTAGGGATACAGGTGCAGCACGACTGGCGAGATCACGCCCGGCAAAGCCAATTGTCCCAATCACGGCGAGCAACGATAACGCAGAAAAACTGTCCGCAGTCGGGCGCAAAATAATCAGAACGCCGATCAATCCGATGATGATTGCGGCCCATCTTCTCCAACCGACTTTTTCGCCAAACAGAAGCGCGGCTCCTAAAACAACAATGATAGGTGTCGCCTGAAGAATTGCTGTCGTCGATGAAAGCGGCGTTAGTGCCAGTGCGAGGACGTAAAATAAACGTCCAATAATTTCAAACACGACCCGAATGCTCATGGCACGCGACAGCACGTCGGGATTAAGCAGACGCTTCTTCTGAATCCGGGCAACAACTGCAAACAGCAGCGCCCCTCCGACACCAAACACAACCAAGACCTGACCCACGGCATGGGTCTCTGAGGCAGCCTTGACAAACGCATCCTCAAAAGAAAACGCCACCATCGCGGCCATCATCCAGATGCTACCTATCAGATTGGCGCGGTGTTCGGGATTAGAAGCTATATGGGCTGTCATCGGTTGCCGTCAGTTTTTAATGGACTTTTTCGGCTCCCCATGGACGGAAGCTCGCGACCGCAAACGATCAGTTCCCCCAAAAGAAATGGCCAGGTTTGTTGTCTCACAAACCCGGCCATAGTGTAAATGTCTATAAATTCCAACCGAATGATCAGGCGTTGGCTTCCTGGCCTTCTTCGGCTTCCGGGATTTTGCGTTTGAGGCGCAGAACCACCAGAAGCGGCGAAGCCACACAGATCGAGGAATAGGTCCCGATCACGATGCCGAAAATCAATGCCATGGTGAAACCACGGATGGCTTCCCCACCAAACACGAACAACGCAATCAAAGCCAGCAAGGTGGTCAATGACGTCATGGTCGTACGCGCCAGTGTCGAGTTGATCGACAGATCCAGCAGATCCGGAATTTCCATCTTGCGGAACTTGCGCAGATATTCGCGGATACGGTCAAAGACAACCACCGTATCGTTGATTGAATAACCCGCGACCGTCAAAACGGCTGCCAAGGTCGCCAGATCGAACTGAACGCCGGTAATGACAAAGAAGCCAATGGTGATCAGCACGTCATGGAGCAACGCGGCAACAGAGGCGACAGCAAACTGCCATTCGAACCGCACCCAGATATAGACCATGATCAGGAACAGCGAGATCACGACCGAATAGAAACCGGCCTCCTTAAGCTCGCTCCCGACTTTCGGGCCGACGAGTTCGCTACGGCGAATGGTAACGTCTTCGCCAAGTGCCTCGGTCACGGCAGCAAGCGCTGCCATCTGGGCTTCTTCTTCGCCGTCCTGACGCTGCAACTGGATCAGAACGTCATCCGGCTCGCCGAATTCCTGAATGGAAACATCGCCAAGGCCAAGGCTGCCAAGGTTATCACGCAGTGCATTGATATCTGCCGGGCCATCGGTCTTGATTTCGACCAGTATGCCACCACGGAAATCGATGCCGAAGTTAAGTCCCTTGGTAAAGAACATGCCAACAGATGCCAGCACCATTACCAGAGACACGATATAGAAAATCTTCCGGAATTTAAGGAACGGGACGTTCACGTCATCCGGGATAAGATGTAAAGGTTTCATATCTTCCCTGTTCCCTTCCTTAAACTACCAGCTCGGTCGGACGACGGCGCTTGACCCAGGTTGCAATAAGCAAACGGGTCAGCCAGATCGCCGAGAACATCGATGTGATAATCCCGATCGCCAGCGTCACGGCAAAGCCCTTGATCGGGCCGGAACCGAAGCTGAACAGCACAAGGGCTGCGATCAGGGTCGTGATGTTGGCATCAAGAATGGTCGACATGGCACTGCGGTAACCGGCATCAATCGCATTGATGATCGTTCTGCCGTTGCGCCGTTCTTCACGGATGCGCTCGAAAATCAGCACGTTGGCATCAACTGCCATACCGACCGTCAAAACGATCCCCGCAATGCCCGGAAGCGTCAGCGTCGCCTGAAGGACTGACATCACCGCCAGAACCAGGATCAGGTTCATCATCAGTGCGATGTCGGCATAGACGCCGAACCGACCGTAACTGATGATCATGAAGGCAATGACGAATACAAGGCCAAGAACAGCGGCAAATTCACCCGCCTCGACCGAATCCTGACCAAGGCCCGGACCAACAGAGCGTTCTTCAAGGATCTGCATCGGGGCCGGCAAGGCACCTGCACGCAGAAGCAGCGATAGATCGTTGGCTTCCTGAACGCTGAACTGGCCGGTAATGATACCATTACCACCCAGGATCGGCTCATTGATGCGCGGTGCGGAAATCACTTCGCCATCCAGAACAATGGCAAGGCCACGTCCGGAATTCTTGCTTGTGATATCGCCAAAGCGCGCACCACCGGCCGCATCAAAGCGGAACGACACAACCGGACGCCCGTCACTAAAGGTCGGCTGGGAATCAACAAGGTTGTCGCCCGACACTACAATACGGCGATCAATCAGATATTCACGAATGCCATCGCCTTCGTCTGCTGACGGCAGGATCATGGTTCCCGGCGGAAGGCCGGTCGCGCGAGCATCCGCAGCCGTTTTTTCGTTGTTCACAAGATGGAAGTTCATCTTTGCGGTACGGCCAAGGATAGCACGCAGGCGCGACGGATCATCAAGGCCCGGCACCTGAACAACGATGCGGTTTTCGCCCTGACGCTGAATGGACGGCTCGGTTGTGCCCAGTTCATCAACACGACGACGAACAACTTCAAGGGACTGGGCAATCGCGCGGTCGATCAGCTCGCGATAGGCAACCTCGTTATAGGTCACAACGATGTTGTTGCCCTCGCCGCCAAGGTCGGTGTTGGGTTCAGCCGTGCGCGCAATCTCGCGCGCCTTTTCCACGTCTTCGGGGCGCAGAATGGTGATCTCGGCACCATTGGCCGTCGCTTCACGCGGGCGGTTACGGATCTGTTCCTGGCGCAGTTCGGTACGGATCGCATCGGCAAGCGCGTCATAACGTTCGCGCAGGACAGTGTCGGTGTCGACTTCAAGCAACATGTGCGAGCCGCCACGCAGGTCAAGGCCAAGATTGATCTGCTTGCCCGGCAGATAACTGGATTCAGTCGGGAACGTACCCGACGGCAGGAAGTTCGGCGCCGCATAGATGACGCCCAATGCACACACCAGAAGGACCAGTGCTGCTTTCCATTTGGTAAAATAAAGCATGTTTTTGTGACCGGATCTGTCTGGGTCAACCTTGGTCTGGTTCCAAGGTTCTTGGAACAACGGGTATTTGGTACCGCTTCAGGCCACCGGCAAAATGCAAGAAGGCGGAGCCATATGCCCCGCCTTGCTTGATACGAAGAGATCAGTCTTTCTTGGTCTCTTCTTCTTTTTCTTCTTTGTCTTCTTTCGCGTCGCTTTTGGCCGGTTCGGTTTTCGAAAGAACCGTGGAAACCATGCCGCGCGCTACTTTGACTTTGACGCCATCCGCGATCTCGACCGACAGTTCGTCATCACCAACAACCTTGGCAACGGTACCGATCAGGCCACCCGCGGTGACAATCTTGTCGCCGCGACGGATCGCTTCGAGCATTGCTTTATGTTCTTTCTGCTTTTTCTGCTGAGGACGAATAAGCAGGAAATAGAAAACAACAAAAATCAGGATCAGCGGCGCAAACTGCATGAGCGCACCCGCACCATCTGCACCACCAGCGGCCTGAGCGTAAGCCGTCGAAATAAACATTAGGAACTCCTAATTCCTCAGGACAAAAAATATCAACTGCCGGAATATAACGGGGTGTTGCGCCAAAGCAAGGGAGAACCGGTTTTAAAGCGGTAAAATCAGCACTTGTGTGCTTTTGTTCACCTTGCGTTGCACGAAAGTCCAGACAACAAACACTTCCATTGGCTTACTGATGTGCTAGCTTTCCGGCCAAACAAAAAATGCCACCAAATTAAGAAACACCCAAGAGGCCCCGATGAGTAGCGATTTCGACAAAGTTTTGCCCACCCTGGAACGCATTGCCACAGCACTGGAACGCATGGCGCCCCCGCCACGGTCCGAAAATGACCTGAGCGCTGCTGACGCCTTTGTCTGGCAGGCGCAGACGAGCTACTTGCAGCCGATCCGCAACGTGAACCGGGTTGATATCAGCTTGCTTCAGGGCATCGGGCAGCAAAAAGAAATCCTTTATAACAACACCAAACGCTTCGCCGATGGCCTACCGGCCAACAACGCATTGCTTTGGGGCGCACGCGGGACGGGTAAAAGCTCCATCGTCAAGGCGATGCATGCCAAGATCAACGCCGAAAGCCCGGCGTCGCTGGCATTGGTTGAAATCCACCGTGAAGATATCCCGACCCTGCCCGATCTTTTGCATATCCTACAGGAAAGCGGCCGCCGGACGGTTCTGTTCTGCGATGACCTGTCCTTTGACATGCATGATGAAAGCTACAAGTCGCTCAAGGCTGTGCTTGATGGCGGTATCGAAGGACGTCCGAAAAACGTGATCTTCTATGCGACGTCAAACCGTCGTCATCTGATGGCGCGTGACATGATTGAAAATGAACGCTCGACGGCGATCAATCCGTCCGAAGCAGTCGAGGAAAAGGTATCACTTTCGGACCGGTTTGGCCTGTGGCTGGGTTTCCACAATATCTCGCAAGACGTCTATTTCGAGATCATCGATGGCTACGCCAAGGAATTCAAACTCGATATTCCCTCAGAAGAACTGCATGTACGCGCCAAGGAATGGACGGTCACACGTGGCAGCCGGTCCGGTCGTGTTGCCTGGCAGTTTATTCAGGAAGTTGCTGGCGAGCTTGGCAAGTCGATCGACTAACCAAGCAAGACATCAGAAAAGATGAAAAATGCACCCGGGCCGCTGGTCCGGGTGTTTTTGTTATCGCGACACCATCACACTTGGCAGGTATTTGGTCGGATCTGCGGATTTCCGCCCTTGTCGGACTTCAAAGTGAAGCTGCGGGAAGGTCACCGCACCGGTCGTGCCAACGGTCGAGATCTTTTGGCCGCGCGTTACAACATCACCGCGCGCCACCAGCGGGTTTTCGGTATGTGCATAAGCCGTCACGAAGTTATCGGCATGCTTGATCAGGATGAGGTTACCAAACCCGCGCAACTCATTGCCGACATAGGTCACAACGCCATTTTCGGCTGCGACAATGGGGGTGCCACGGTTGGCCTGAATATTGATGCCGTCGTTAAACAGCCCACCAGACCCTGCCCCGTATTTCAAGACGACTTTACCCTGAACAGGCCAGATAAAGCCTTTTCGTGCGGATGGCTCGGCCAACGCGACGTTCTGACGAACATTGCTGCCTTGGCCGGCGACCGGTGTGGATCTGCTATCTGATACCCAGCTGCGCGCGGATGCCATCTTGCGTTCGGCAGCCGCGGCGAAATCCTGTGGTTTTATGCCAGGTGTCGGGATGCTGCCGCCATTGCGCGGCGAGACCCGTGCAACGGTGGTTGTCGGGCGCGATGTCCGAACCTGTTTGTTCGTGGCTTTCTCGGGCACATTGACCACCGTTCGTTTGCCGCCAATCGTGACGGTTTTCGTCCGGCTCGTGGATTTGGATGCAACGGCCGTGTCCGGCGGCATGCTGTCGTAATTTGGTGTCCAGGGCGGCAGCACAAGGCGCTGCCCCGGATAAATCACATAAGGCTTGCGAAGGTCATTGCGGGCCGTGAACTGCACGAAGTCCATGTGATAGCGCACGGCAAGCTCGGAAACCGTGTCACCCGGCGCAACCGTAATCACGCGTTCACCGTTCTTGAGCTTCGGCATGCTATAGGGGCTATAACTTGCCCCGTCGCCATAGACCACAGGCACCGGAACGGAATTGAGCAAACAGCCGCCAAGCGCCGCACTTGCCGCACAGACAAGCAGCAGGCGTTTTCCGTGATAAACAGCGCGTTTGACACAATTTTCCATCATGTTTTTGATTGTCTCCGATCAGCGGTTAACAATCAGTAAGCATGAAGGCGTTTTGCGACGGAATTTTTGTGGTCCAGAAAGATTAGAATTCTTCAGTACCGGGCAGCATTGGCACAAAGCGAACCGGCATCAGTTCAGTAACGTCCACACCAGTCGGCGTGCGCATGACGCGAAGCAAAAGCTGCGTATGGGATACCTCGCCCACCGGTACAACCATAATGCCGCCAACAGCCAGCTGATCGACAAGCACGGGCGGTACGTCCTGTGCGGCAGCTGTGACGATAATGCGATCAAACGGCGCCTGTGCCTTCCAGCCGAGCCCGCCATCGGCATGGAGAGTGGAAATGGTGTGAAGCCCAAGCTCGCGAAACTTGTCTTCGGCCTCACGCAACAGCGGCTTGTGACGTTCAAGGGTGTAAACCCGGCGTGCAAGCTTGGCCAGAATGGCGGCCTGATAGCCAGAGCCCGTGCCGACCTCAAGAACCTTCATGCGGTCATTAAGTTCAAGCGCCTGGGTCATCAACGCGACGATATAGGGCTGCGAAATCGTTTGCCCCTTGCTGATCGGCAAGGCGACATTTTCCCAGGCACGGGTCACGAACGGTTCCGCGACAAAGGATTCACGTGGAATATCAGCCAGTGCCGACAGCACTTCTTCATCGTGAATGCCATCATCACGAAGCGTCTGCAGCAAATTGCCTATGGCGGTTTCACGCGTAATCACCGGCTCGTTCACGGAAATGCCTTCGTCAGTTTTTCAAACGTTTCGTAATGGGTGAAATCAAGACTGATCGGGGTAACAGAAATATTGCCCTGTTCAATCACACGCAGATCAGATGTTGGGTCTTCTGGCAGATCGGATTGAATGGCACCGATCCAGTAATAAGGCTCACCACGTGGATCAAGCCGCTCTGCAATGTGATCACCGATCTTGCGTTGGCCCTGCTTGGCTATTTTGACTTCTGCCCCGCTATTGGCTTCATGATCAGGGAAATTGACGTTGATCAGCACCCCTTTGGGCCAGGTCGTCGTCACCAAGGTCGCCAAGACGTCCTTGAGGTATTTCTCGGCAATCGTCCAGTCGATCATATCGCTGGCAAAGTATTGCGAGAACGCCACAGCTGGCACGTTCAGAAGCGTTGCCTCCATCGCGGCTGCGACGGTTCCGGAATAGGTCACATCCTCGCCAAGGTTACCGCCCCGGTTAATTCCGGACAAAACGATGTCAGGCGGGCTATCACGCATCACCTGCTGCAAACCAAGCAGGATACAGTCGGTGGGTGTGCCATCAACGGCGAAATGCCGTTCGTCACGTTTGTGAATGCGCAGCGGGCGGCGCAGGGTCAGGGAATGCCCTGCCCCGCTTTGCTCCATCGACGGTGCGATCACCCAGACATCATCGGAAAACTCGCGCGCGAGCTGTTCGAGCAGCTTGATCCCTGGCGCGTCAATGCCATCATCATTACTGATCAGGATTCGTGCATTGGTGAGATCAAGCATGTCTGTATCGTCCTAGCGCGCCGAGATGACCTCAAGACCGCCCATGTAGGGTTTGAGCGCATCCGGAACACGGATCGAACCATCAGCCTGCTGATAGTTTTCCATCACCGCAATCAGGCAACGACCAACCGCAAGGCCCGACCCGTTCAGGGTATGGACAAACTGGGTCTTTTTCTCGCCGGTCGCACGGTAACGTGCATTCATGCGGCGTGCCTGGAAATCACGCGTGTTCGAGCAAGACGAAATCTCACGATATTTGCCCTGCCCCGGCAGCCAGACTTCGATGTCATAGGTTTTTGTTGCCGAGAACCCGATATCACCCGTGCAAAGAATGACAGTGCGATACGGCAATCCCAAGCGTTCCAGAACGGTTTCCGCGCAACGGGTCTTGCGGGTCAGTTCCTCGTCGGACTTTTCGGCCTCGACCACCGAAACCATTTCGACCTTCGAGAACTGGTGCTGACGGATCATGCCACGGGTATCACGCCCGGCTGAACCGGCTTCTGAGCGGAAGCACTGGGTCAACGCGGTATAACGCAGCGGCAGCGTTGCCTGATCAACGATTTCATCAGCCACCTGGTTAGTGAGCGTGACCTCAGAGGTGGGGATCAACCAGTAATCATTGGTGGTCTTAAACAGGTCTTCGGCGAATTTCGGCAGCTGACCGGTTCCAAAGACTGCATTGTCACGCACGAGCATCGGCGTAATGGTTTCTTCGTACCCATGTTCGGTCGTGTGAAGGTCGATCATGAACTGCGACAGCGCGCGTTCAAGCTTGGCCAGACCACCCCGCAAAATCACGAAGCGCGATCCCGAAAGTTTGGCCGCGGTTTCAAAATCCATAAGGCCAAGTTTCTCGCCGATCTCGAAATGTTCGAGCGGCTTGAAATCAAACTCGCCGGGCGTTCCCCAACGATTGACTTCGACATTGTCATCTTCGTCTTCGCCAACCGGAACTTCTGGGTCAAGGATGTTCGGAAAGGAAGACAGCAAAAGATCAAGCTGATCATTGAGCGATGCCTGACCGTCTTCGGCTTCCTTGATCTTGTCCTTGAGCGTGCCCATTTCGGCCATCAGATCGTCGGCATTCTCGCCGTTTTTGCGCAATTTGCCTATTTCACCGGAGATCGTCTTGCGGCGGGCGAGCATTTCCTGATGCTCGGTCATCAGTTTGCGGCGCTCAACGTCGATATCGATCAGACGCTGTGCGGTTACGTCCTGTTTGCGCGCAGTCATTGCTGCGTCAAAAGCCTCGGGATTGTCCCGAATCCATTTAATGTCGTGCATCGAACAGCACCCTGTCAGTCTATCTATTTGTGGCTTTATACGATGGGGTGGACCCAAGGTCCACCCCGTCAAATCGGACGGTTCCGGCGGGCGTTTTCAATCAACGGGCGTTGTTGAAATCATCCTCGCCATCATCATTGGTCGATGGTCCGGACAATTTCGGCGCATCGCCGTCATCATCGGAAGATCGGGTCAAGGATGACTGACCATCATCATAGGACGCAGCGGCTTCTGCCTGGGCATCAACGCTGTCTTCCGAGGTCGCGACCGTTGTTCCGGTGGCAGCCTGTGCTCCAGCGTCGTCATCAGTCTCCGCCTCATCATCCTCGTCTTCGTCGTCCTCGGCATTTGCCTTGGCACGCTTGCGCTCGGAAACCCGCGCCATGATGATCGAGATTTCATACAGAATGATGATCGGGATCCCCAGCCCCACCTGTGAAATCAGATCCGGCGGTGTCAGAACAGCCGCAAAGCCAAACGCAATGACAATCGCGTATTTACGACGTCGCGCCAGACCATCAGCGGTAACAATACCGGCACGCGCCATCAGGGTCAGGAGAACCGGCAACTGGAAGCAAAGCCCAAAGGCAAAAATCAGCTTCATCACCAGTGACAGATATTCACCGACTTTGGCTTCAAGCTGGATTGCAAGATTGGCTGCCCCACCCGCCTGTTCGAAGCTCAGGAAGAATTTCCAGGCCAGCGGCATGATCAGGTAATAGACCAGCGCACCGCCCATAAGGAAAAGAACCGGGGTCGCAAACAGGAACGGCATGAAGGCCGAACGTTCATTCTTATAGAGCCCCGGTGCGACAAAGGCCCAGAACTGGCCAAGAAAGACCGGTGCAGACACAAAGCAGGCCGCAAAGAACGACACCTTGACATAAGTGAAGAACACCTCGGTCAGGGCGGTATAGATCATGCGGCGATCCGGCCCCATGATGTCGGCAAGCGGTCGTACGAGGAACCCGTAGATATCCTCGACGAAGTAGTAGCAAACACCGAATGTAATAAACAGCGCAAGAACCGCCCAGGTCAGGCGGTTTCTCAGCTCGATCAAATGCTCCATGATGGGCATCGGTCTGTCATGCGATTGCATGTTCACGCCTGGCTCTCCGGCTGATCTTTTTTCTTGCTCTCATCTGCGGACTTACCAGCCGTCTTCTCCGCCGGTTTTGCAGGGCTATCCGCCTTGGGGGCGGGTTTGTCTGCAGCCGGCTTTGACTCGGTCTTCGTTTCGTCGCTTTTGGGGCTTGAGATTTTATTCTCGAGGAAATCGGTCGGATTGCTGTGCGAACTGTTGACCTGCTTGCGCAGATCATCAAGCTCCGCCTCACGGATGATGTCATCAATTCCGCTTTGGAATTCGCGCGCCATTCCGCGCACTTTTTTCCAGTAACCCGCCAATTTATACAGCAAATGCGGTAGCTCTTTGGGGCCGACGACAAACAGTGCGACGACGGCCACCATAGCCAATTCGGTCCAGCCGATATCAAACATATGACACGCCTATCTGAAGGAAATCCGACAGACGATCAGGATTTCACAGAATCCTTTTCATTGTCTTTGCTCTCGGAAGAAACCGATGCAGAGGTCGTGTTTTCGATGGTCTTGGCCGAAGCGCCTGCATCCTGTTCTTCTTTTTCATTGATGCCCGCTTTGAAGCTCTTGATCCCTTTGCCCATGTCACCCATGACTTTCGGCAGTTTGCCTGCGCCAAAGATGATCAGGACAATCGCAAGAATCAGAACGATTTGCCAAACGCCAATACCCATAACTTCAATCTCCAAAGATCCATTCTGCCTTCCGGCGACTTGCCCGGATAATGGCAGAAAGCCCCCCACTGTGCAATGCGACGGTTGGTTAATAGCCGTGCACTACAAAATGCCTGTTACACTTGCGTCTTTTAGTCTGTCAAACCGGGTTAAAACCCCGCTCGCGACAACGCCTCAGGACATAGGAAACACGAAGGTCATCTCGGGATCAAGCGTTATAGCTACAGATGGCTGATTAATCGGTGAAAAACGCCTCGGGACCCGCGCATGAATGTGGTCGCCCGCCTCAAGTGTCAGGTGGACCAGATTAACTTCACCAAGAACACGTATGGCGTCGACATGGGCCAAGACATCATGACCGTTGATCGCCTCACCGATATGCAGTCCTTCGGGGCGAATCAGCACTTCAACGTCAGTTCCATCGTCGATCTCGGCACTTTCGACGGCACCGAACGGCGTTTTTACCTTGCCATCTGAAACTATGCCGGCAAACCGGTTCACTTCACCAAAGAATGACGCAACGAACCGGTTTTCCGGACGGAAATACAGCGTTTCAGGCGTGCCATCCTGCATGATCTGGCCTTCATTCATGATGATGATCCGGTCAGCCATATACATGGCTTCCTGCGGATCGTGGGTCACCATCACGGTCGCGATCCCGGCGTCCTTGAGTACATGCAAGGTGGTGTCCCGCAAATCTGCGCGTCGTGCCACATCAAGGCCCGAAAACGGTTCATCAAGCAACATGATACGCGGTTTGGGCGCCAATGCACGTGCAAGCGCGATGCGCTGCTGTTGCCCACCGGAAAGCTCATGCGGATAGGCATTGAGATATTCCGACATCCCGACCTGATCGAGTGCTGCTTCAATTGCGTTTGTCCGATCGGCTTCACTGAAATGACGCAGGCCAAAGCCAATGTTTTTCGCAACATTCAGATGCGGGAACAGGGCATAGTCCTGAAACACCATGCCGACACCGCGCTTTTCCGGCTCTACATAGCCACCAGGCTCGGCAACGATCTGATTATCGACGGCAATTTCACCGATCTGAAGCTTTTCGAGCCCCGCCGCCAGTCGAAGTGCAGTGGTTTTGCCACATCCGGACGGTCCCAAAAGACACACCAGTTCGCCGGGTGCTACATCGAAGCTGATATCGCGCAACACACGGTTTTCACCGAACAGGTGCGATACATGCGACATCTTCAGGCCGTCGGTCATCAGGTACTCTTCTTACAACAGGGATCGAACACACAAAGGTGCAAATGATTTGCGAAATCTTTCGTGAAACTTAAGGTCCCTGCTTGCCCGATGCAAGAAGATGGATCAATTGGTTTCGGGGTCGTGTGCGTCGCCAACGTCGATCACGTCGTTTTCAGTAGCCCTGCCCGGCTTCTGTTCGTCCGCATCCAGCAGATTTGGATTGTCCGAATAAATCGTCTCATCCAGATCTTCAAGATTACGTGTGGTCAGCGCTTCTTCGACGACAGAATCGGTAACTTCGCCGTCATCAACCAGATCCGGCAGGGCTTCGTCATCGGAATTCGCCCCGTAACGGCCCATGCCCGGACGGCTATCGAGCAACCCGGCCGCCTTAAGATCGGCAAGCCCCGGCAGATCATCTCGGCTTTCAAGGCCGAAATGATCCAGGAAGTTGTCCGTCGTCGCCCAAAGAACCGGACGCCCCGGAACCCGTTTACGCCCGCGCGGCCGGATCCATTTGGATTCCAGCAGGATATCCAGCGTGCCCTTTGAAAGCGCAACACCACGGATTTCCTCGATCTCGGATCGGGTGACCGGCTCGTGATAGGCAATGATGGCCAGGGTTTCCAGCGTCGCACGCGTCAGCTTTTTGGCCTTTTCGACCTCGATATGCAGGTCGCCGGCCAGATCGACTGCGGTTCGGAATGCCCACTTGTCGCCAACCTGCTTCAGGTTTACACCGCGCGGCTCATACGTGTCGGCAATCGCATTCATGATGGCGTTGACGTCAGTGCCTTCTGGCAGGCGCGCGGCGATTACCCGTTCGCTGACAGGCTCGGCCGAGGCAAACAAAACAGCCTCGACGATGCGGATATGTTGAAAATCGATCTCCGGACTGGATTCGACGCCTTCAATTTCAAGCTGCGATTCTTCGCTCATTAAATGCCCCTGCCCACCTATTCCTGAACCGGATCTGCGTCATAGTCATAATCGCGCGGCATATCCCCATCGCGTAACGTCTGCGGTGATCGCAACAAAATCGGTCCGAATGTTTCTTCTTGTGAAATTTCCAACTCGCCGTCACGGCACATTTCAAGACTGGCAACAAAGTGCGCAGCCAATGCAGAACGCGCCTTAAGCGGTGTTCCAAGCCCGCGCGGCATGAATTCAAGCAGTTTGGTCCATGTCGGGACCACACGGCGACCAAACAGGTCACGCAAACGCTGAATGGCATCATCCATCGCGTAAAGATCAAACGCCTCGATCTCAAGCGTTTTGCTTTCCGAGGTCAGCATGATCCGCGCATAAGCCTTTAGAAGATCATAAAGCGACGCGTCATAAACTGACGCCGTCGTCACCCGCACTTCTTCCGGATCGCCGCGCCCAAAGAAATCACGCCCGAGATTTGGCCGCTCCAAAAGCTTGTCACCAGCGGCTTTCATCGCCTCAAGACGTTTCAGCTGGAAGGCAAGAAGCTCTGCCATTTCCTCGGCACTGAGTTCTTCTTCGTCGCTTTCCTGCTTGGGTAGCAACAAGCGTGATTTCAGATAAGCCAGCCACGCCGCCATCACCAGATAGTCAGCCGCCAGTTCAAGGCGCAAACCCTGCGCGGTGTTGATGAATTCAAGATATTGTTCGGCAAGATCAAGGATCGATATCTTGATGATATCGACCTTCTGATCGCGTGCCAGTTCAAGCAGGACATCAAGCGGCCCCTCGAACCCGTCCAGGTCCAGAATCAGCCGTTCGGCAAGGCTCGGTCCTTCATCGACCGGTTTCTTGTCAAATACATCATCTGGAATTTCGAATTCGAACTGGTCTGCCATTTATCCCCGACTATCCCCTGCATGCGTCGGCGTTCAGGCAAAGATATCTGCCAGAAGCCTTACCAGTGCATTGGCCGGTTCAAGCACCAACCATTGGAACACCGGCAGGTCTATATCAAGCTGCGCTGTCACATAGGGCAGCAAAAAGACCAAACCGATCAAGATGATCATGCCGGTTTTTTCCATACGCGCCAAGACCCGTGCGATCGGCATCGGTGAAATCGCTGTCAGAACGCGTCCACCATCAAGTGGCGGGATCGGCAACATGTTAAACACCGCAAGAATACAGTTCAGCCAAAGCGACTGGTTAAGCATGGTCGCAAGCCAGTCATTCACCGCTGGTGAGAAGCTCGGCAACCAGACCAGAAGCAGGATCGATCCGATTGCGAGCGCCACGTTGGTCGCCGGCCCCGCAATCGCAACACCGATGACACCCAGACGTTGGGGGTGCAGACGATGAAACGCCACCGGAACCGGCTTGGCATAGCCAAACAGAAACGGTGCCGCGGTAATCAGAAGCAATGCCGGGATCAGGACAGTCCCGACCGGATCGATATGCCGGATCGGGTTCAGGCTAAGTCGGCCCATACGCTGGGCCGTATCATCACCAAACAGCTTGGCGGCAAAACCATGGGCGGCTTCGTGCAGGGTAACGGCCAGCAGGACCGGAATAATCCAGGTCGAGGCCGAGATGACCAGATCAATCACATCATTCACTTCTGATCATCTCCTGCCGACCAGACTGGTGCCAGAAGATCGGCAAGACGCGCCTGCCAGTCGCCAACCTGAGAATTGTCGGGCACACCTGCCTTAAAGGTCGCAATCTGGTTGGTAAATGTCTGGGCCCGTTGTAGGGAGCTGCCGGTCAGAAGCGGCGCCATAGAAACGACCTCTTCCATTTCGGTGCGCTTGCCATTGCAATGAAGCGCGATATCACATCCAGCACGCAGGCATTCATGCGTGCGGCTGGCGATTGAACCGCCAAGGGCCTCCATCGACAGATCATCACTGATCAAAAGGTTCTCAAAGCCGATCTCGCCGCGAATAACATCTTCAATGACCGTGGGGGATATGGTGCCGGGGCGCTGATCATCAATCGCGGTAAACAGCAAGTGTGCCGACATTGCCGCCAGCACATCTTTCATGTGCGAAAACGGCGCGAAATCAAACTCGGACAGCGTATCGCGCGATACCGTGACGATTGGCAGGTCCTTGTGGCTGTCAACAGTCGCCCGGCCGTGCCCCGGGATATGTTTGATGATCGGCGCAATCCCGCCATCCAGAAGGCCCGCGGCAACCGCGCTGGCCAGCATAACGACCTTACCGACATCCGCACCATAAGACCGATCCCCGATCACGTCACTCATGCCCGGCAGGCGCAGATCAAGAACCGGCGCACAGGTCGTATTGAACCCGGCTTCGCGCAGATCCATCGCCATCAGGCGCGCGCTGGTATAGGCCGCTTCGCGGGCATCATCCGGATTGCGATCAAACAGATCACCAAATGCACCCACCGGCGCGATATGGCGCCAGTGCGGCGGTTTTAAGCGCATGACGCGTCCGCCTTCCTGATCAACCAGAATCGGAACGTTCGTATTGCCGACGGTTTCGCGCAACGCGTTGGTCAGTGCACGGACCTGATTGCGGTTTTCGATGTTGCGCGCAAACAGGATGAATCCGAAAGGATCGGCTTCGCGCAGGAAACCCTTTTCCCAATTGCTGAGCTCCGTTCCTGCGATCCCGAGGATACAGGCACGCGGCTTTTTGACATCAAGGCCGGACAATGAGGCACCCCACACTGCGTTCTTTCAAATCTGTACAAAGCTTTTCGGCCGCCCCGGCATCGCCCAGCGGGCCGGCCTGCAGCCGATAGAAGACACCTTTGCCTTCGATTTCAATACGTTGTACAAACATCTCAAGATTGCCAAGCAAGTCTTTGTTTTTCGAAGATAATCGCTTCCATTCCGAAGCCGCACCGGCTTCTTCGCGTACTGAGGCCAACTGCACACGAAAGGCGCCCGACGGCGCCGCTGCTTGCACTGTTGGTGCTGGTTCTTCTTTGGCCGCGTCCACGGTTTCGGTTGCCGAGGTTTCATTGGCGCGGTTTTCCGCAGCCGCAACCACTTTCTCGGCGTCGGTCAGATCAGGTTCGTTGATTTCCGGTGCTTCAACGACCGGCTCATCAGCGGTTTCGCTTGTTTGTTCCGGTTCAGCGCTTTCCTGAGTGGTGGGCTCTTCCGCTACTTCTGCGGCTTGATCACCTTCTGATGCCTTTGGGGTCGGCAGAACTTCCGGTGCGCGTGGCATGTCGGGCAGTTCCTGCAAGACCACATCGGCATCCGGATCAACATCGCTCAACTGATCGTAAACGGTGGTTTCACGGTGCGGGACTTCCATCCCGCCGGGATCTTCCGGGCGGATTTTGATCGGTGAAGGATCGGGCAGCAGGATCGGCAGATTGCCGTCATCCTGGATCGGCTGGCCCTGATTATAAAACCAGTAGCCTGCACCGCCCAGCGCGCCGCCGACAACCACAAGCCCAAGAACAACGGTGGCCAGCCCTTTGATCATGCTCTTGCCGGCGGATTTTTCTGATCCATAGTGATCAGCACGCTCTGCATGAAGGTTGGAACCGTGTTCTTCGCTCATATCTTACATCTCCTCGACAGGCGTGACGCCCAGCACCTCAAGACCGGATGCAATGACCGTTGCAACTGCACGGATCATCGCCAGACGTGCCAGAGTCGCCGGCAGATCATCGGCAACAATGAAGCGCAGCGCGGTGTTGTCACGTCCCTTGTTCCACAATGCATGGAATTCTGCGGCAATTTCTGTCAGGAAAAAGGCAATGCGATGTGGTTCATGAGCGGTTGCCGCCTGTTCGACGATACGCGGCCACTCTGCCATGCGACGCACCAGGAGTTTTTCTTCTTCCGTGCTCAGCAATGCAAGATCGGCCTCGGCGAGCGTTTTCTCGGAAAGGTCCTGTCCCGGGAACGCTTCCGCTGCCTGACGGAAGACCGAATTGACGCGTGCGTGGGCGTACTGCACGTAGAAGACCGGGTTATCCTTGGACTGTTCGGTCACCTTGGCGAAATCAAACTCCAGTGCCGCGTCGTTTTTGCGCGTCAGCATGATGAAACGCACGACGTCCTTGCCAACGCGCTCCACCACGTCACGCAGGGTCACAAAGGTCCCTGCACGTTTGGACATTTTAACCGGCTCGCCATTATCAAACAGGCTGACAAGCTGACAAAGCTTGATATCAAGATCGCCCTCGCCATGCGTGATCGCCTTGGTCGCAGCTTTCATGCGTTTGACATACCCGCCATGATCAGCCCCGAAGATATCAATCATCAGGTTGAAGCCGCGCTCATACTTGTCAAAGTGATAGGCAATGTCTGATGCAAAATAGGTCCAGCTGCCATCCGATTTCTTTAGCGGACGATCAACGTCATCGCCAAATTCGGTCGCGCGGAACAAAGTCTGCGGGCGCGGTTCCCAATCATCGGGCTTTTTGCCCTTTGGCGGCTCGAGAACGCCGACATAGATGTCACCCTTTTTCTCAAGATGCTCAAAGGCTGACTGGACCTTGCCGGCCTTGACCAGACCATCTTCAGACGTGAACACATCGTGGGAAACGCCCAGAAGACGCAGGTCTTCCTTGATCAACGCCATCATTTCAACGATGGCAAAGCCGCGGAATTCCTCAAGCCATTCTTCTTCGGGTGCGTTCTGCCACTTGTCGCCTTCTCGTTCGGCCATTTTCTTGCCCGGCGCGACCAGATAATCGCCCGGATACAGGCCCTGCGGGATGTCGCCAATGTCTTCGCCAAGTGCCTCCCGATATCGCATATGCAGCGAGCGCGCTAATACATCCACCTGCGCGCCGGCATCGTTGGTGTAATATTCCTTAGTCACGTCATAGCCAGCCTTGCCCAGAAGGTTGGCCAGAACGTCACCCACAACCGCACCACGGCAATGGCCGACATGCATCGGACCGGTCGGGTTGGCTGATACATATTCAACGTTGATCTTTTCACCCTTTCCAAGGTCGCTGTTGCCATAGGCTGTACCGACTTCAAGAACCTTGGTGACCTGGGACAGCCAGAACTGATCGGCCATACGCAGATTGATGAAACCCGGGCCGGCAATCTCGACCGTTTCTATGTGATCAAGACCACGAAGCTTTTCCGCAAGCTTCTCAGCCAGATCGCGCGGCTTCATGCCAGCAGCCTTTGAAAGCAACATTGCAGCGTTGGTTGCGGCATCCCCATGAGACGGATCACGCGGCGGCTCAACTGTCACGCGCGACGTGTCGCTTCCGGCAGGAAGAACACCGTCTTTTTCAAGGGCGAGAAGCTCGTTCTCGATATCGCTTTTCAAAAGGCTGAAAACATTCATGACTTGGAACTTTGTAATTTCTGGTTCTGACCGGACCGGCCAATTGACTGGCGCCTGTTTTGAGCCATTTCACCTCAAAACGCAAGTCACCCTTATTTAGACTGATTACAGGTTTTGACATTTCAGCCATGCGCGCTAAATAGTGACTTAAATACAGCGTTCAGACCATGCTATCATGTCGTCAAGGATCGCAAACACACCTGCCCCGGCAGGTTGAAGATCAAGGAGTGTTGAATGACCGATTCTGCTCGGCAAGTTCAAATGACTGAGAGTGCTGCGAAACGCATTCTTGAACTGATCGCAAGTGAAGGTGCTGCGAACACGATGCTGCGCCTGCAAGTCTCTGGCGGCGGTTGCAGTGGCTTCCAGTATGAGTTCTCGCTGGATTCTGACACCACGGACGAAGACCGCATCTTTGAAAACCACGGTGCGAAGATGGTGATCGATGAAGTATCGCTCGACCTTCTGGGCGGTGCAGAGATCGATTTCGTGCGTGAAATGGTTGGTTCGGCGTTTCGTGTGAACAATCCGAATGCCACGTCTTCTTGTGGTTGCGGATCAAGTTTCTCGATTTGATCCGGATCGACAAACCGATTTATAAAACGGGGTTCGTTACTGGCGAACCCCGTTTTGTTTGACCAGACACCCATAAAACCGAGGCCCGAATGAAAATCGCCACTTGGAATGTCAACTCGATCAAGGCCCGCCTGCCCAACATTCTTGACTGGTTGCAGGAAGGCAAACCCGATGTGGTCCTGTTGCAGGAAACCAAAACGGTCGATGACGCGTTCCCGGCGATGGAGATCGAAGACCTTGGCTACAACATCGCGGTACATGGTCAGAAAACCTATAACGGGGTTGCGATCCTGTCCAAATTCCCGATCGAAGATGTTGAGCGGGGCCTGCCCGGCAATGATGACGACGAACAGGCGCGCTATATCGAAGCAACGATCAGCTCCAACCACCCCGTCCGGGTAGCATCGATCTATGTTCCGATGGGAACTGCCGTCGGGGATGAGAAGTTTGATTACAAACTGAACTTCCTTGATCGCCTGATCACCCGGTTTGAGAAGATCCGCGCCAGTGGCGAGGCCGCTGTCATGGGCGGCGATTATAACATCGCGCCGGATGACATGGATGTTTATGACCCGGCAAAACTGCACGAAACTGTGCTGTGCACGACGGTTGAGCGCAAGCGTCTGCGCACCATTATGAATATGGGCTTTACCGATGCCTTCCGGACCTTCAACCCGAAAGGCCATCAATATAGCTGGTGGGACTATCGTGCAGGAGCCTGGAACAAGGACAATGGCATTCGCATCGACCACCTTCTTCTGACACCAGCCGCTGCCGACCGCTTGAGCGCATCGGATATTGACCGCGAACCGCGCGGCAAGGAGAAGGCATCTGATCACACCCCGGTCTGGTGCATGATCGACGATTGATCGGTTGTCATAACTGACATAGCAAAGGGCCGCACCTGATTAGGATGCGGCCCCTTTTTGTTTTGGTAAGCGCCAAGCGTTATTCGGCGGCCTGCTGCATCGCGCTGCGATAGGCGACAATATCCTCGATGCTGATCACGACCATGTCGTGACTGTTGGCATATTCGATCAGCTCAGGTAGGCGCGCCATGGTGCCATCCGGGTTGGTGACTTCACACAACACACCTGCGGGCTTGAACCCCGCCAGTCGCATCAGATCCACCGTACCTTCGGTATGGCCACGACGTTCAAGAACGCCACTCGGACGCGCGCGCAGCGGGAATACATGGCCTGGACGTGCCAGATCGCTTGGTTTGGTGTCATCGGCGATGGCGGTTTTGACTGTGGTGACGCGATCTGCGGCCGACACACCGGTGGTAACACCGACCTTGGCTTCGATGGTGACGGTAAAGCCGGTTCCCATGCTTGACGTGTTGTCAGCAACCATGGGCGGCAGTTCAAGTTCCGTGGCCTTTTCATCGGTCAGGCACAGGCAGACAATACCACTGCAATCGCGGATCAACATTGCCATCTGTTCATTGGTCAGATTTTCTGCGGAAAAGATCAGATCGCCTTCGTTTTCGCGATCTTCGTCATCAACAACCAGAACGCCTTTGCCTTCACGCAGATCATCAAGCGCACGTTCCATACGCGCACGCGGATCGCCAAAGATCGAAAGATCGGATTGTTTTTCAATACTCTGATTCATAACCGTCCTCTACGGATGGGGCTTACGAACCAGGGCAACAAAGAAAGGCCCGCTTTGCGACAACATGCCACATCGCGGTCGCAGTCAGACGGTAAATCAGTCACGCCAAGGCGTTCCTGTCCTTACCGTCACGCTTTATCCTCTCCCATCCGGACTGTTACCGTCGGCTCCGGAATCTCACCGGATCTGCTGACCCCAAAAGTCTTGCGACCTGTGGGCGCTCGCGGGCTTTCCAGAAAACTGAATTACCGCCGGTCGGGATTTGCACCCTGCCCTGAGAATAAGCGCCGTGTTTCAACGACAAACGCCGATCACAATTGATCGACAGCCGCACTTTAAGAAAGCCCATCTCCGTTGTCAAACACCTTAAAACCATTGAAAATTTGTGGTTTAAATTTCCGAAAGGACTTTGCCGGCCCGGAAGTGGAACTCACAGCCGCTCTTGCGCGCCTCACGTGGTGCCCATTGGCACACAGCACATCTTTTATCCGAAGAACGGCGCTTTGATTTGCATTCCCGATGCAAATAGCTGCCTAGCATGGCGTCGATATAGCTGCCCTCAAAGACATCGACGCCCAGACTGCGACCCATGCGAAGTGCGGTTCGGCTGTCACAGCGCGTCAGGATCAGGCTTTGGTCCGCAAACAGTGCAGCAAATTCACGCAGTCTTTCCGAGACTTCGGCGCGACGGGAACCGACAATATTGTGGTCCCAGATCACCTTGATGAAATCGACATTCATCTTGCGCGGCGACAAAAACTCAAGCGCAGGCAACGTGATCCGGTCCAACCCGACCTGTATGCCAAGGGAATGCAGGAAAGCGCAGGCATCTTCGAATTCCCACCAGTTCGCGATCGCGTCCTCCATGGAAAACTCGATCGCCATATTCTCGATCAGTTTTCCGTCATGCTCGGCGATGAAATCGGTGAATTTGTCGGTATGCACGGTCTGAATTTGCATATTCAGATGCAGTTTGTCCGGCAGGATCTCAGGCGCGATGGAATCCGTGACCTCCATAATCTTTTCATCAAGCACACGCGACAGAATTTCGATCTCGCCCGGCCCTTCGAGCAGGAAACTGGCAAGATGATGTTGGCGCAGGTAATCCAGTGAACAATAGATTTCATGACCAAGGATTTCGCGACGGCTGTCGTCAAACGCAACAATCGCCTGACGCCGACACGAATCAAAGACGGCGTCGGTTGTGATCGCACCGCGGAGCATCTCGGCCATATCGAAACGGTGGGAACTTGCCGTGGTCGCGCGCTCGCTTAGCGATATTCCAAGCAACTCGCCCAGCTTTCCCTGATCCTGAGGCCACTCAAAGCGGTTCCACAGGTTATCGGGAATATGGCCAAGTCCCTGACGATCAATAACATCGGTCAGGATTTCGCGAATATGCTCAACAAAGGTGTGGTCATCATTCTCCCACGCTCCGGCCCGCGCAAATGCCACCATACCGTTTTCAAGGCGTTGAACCTTGGTGTTCTCTGGCAGGTTGTGAAAGGCATCGCGCGTGATGGCCTGATAGTCTTCTGTGCCAAGACGCAGGTCGGCCGGGATATTCAGGATACCCAATGATGGCGATTTGCCGTTGGCCGCGTGTTTGCGCAGGCTTTCGACAAACCGGTTAATGGTCAGCGCGGGATTGGTTGAGTGGGCGTTCATGGCATTCCTGTGTGAATTGGTCACAACCTATGCCACAAATATGGTTAACTCAACCTAAATATCTATACCATTGCATAGTGACTCCTCCACCTTTAGAGCAAGCTTGGTGAAGAATGTCATCGCCGGCACCCCGACGACATAGCCGTCAATGCGGTCAATCACCCGTAGCCCCTGAAGGGCGTTGGCCGTAAAGACCGCATCAAATTCACGCAATTCTTCGGGTGTTTTCGGATCCGTGCTGATTTCAAGCTCGGCTTCCTCGGCCCACTGCAGGACATAGTCACGGGCAAGACCGCACAGAATTCCGGTATCTTCGTCGGGCGTCCACACGCTGTCACCGGAAATCCCGAACAGGTTAGCCACGCTGGTTTCCGCCACATGACCATCTGCCGACAGAATGATGGCATCATCCATTCCGTATTTCTGCACTTCCTGTCGGGCGGCAATGTTATCCAGGTAATTGGTGCTCTTGATGCTTCCTGCCACCGAATGGGCATTTCGGCGCACTTTTTCCGACGTCGCGACGTTAAGACCAATATTGGGATCGACCGGCTCAAACGGTGCAGCGGTGATCAAGATGGTGGGATCCGGTGCGTCTGGGGGCAAAATGCCCCGCTCCCCCGGTCCACGCGAAACGGTCATACGTACGACCGCATCCTGGCGGTGAATGTGCTCAAATAGTTTTGCAACAACACTTTCGACTTCTTCAGTCTCAGGCAAAAGATCAAGCGGGAATTCAATCAGTTCCGCATGATGGTCAAGGCGCCCCATATGGGCATCAATCCAGGCAATCTTGCCTTCATGCGCGCGCATGGTTTCAAAAAAGCCATCGCCAAGAAGAAAGCCACGATCCGTTACCGGAATGGACGCTTCATCAAGATCGCGAAAACTGCCATTCATCCAAACCTGCATAGCCCGATCCCTTTTAGTCGTTGTCGGCTCCCTGCCCGGAAGCACGTTTCAGAAAATTGGCCAACAATGCGTGGCCCTGTTCCGTCAGGACAGCCTCGGGATGAAACTGAACGCCATAAAGCGGCAGGGTCGCATGGGCAAATGCCATGACCTCGCCGTCCGGCCCCGTTGCTGTCTCAATCAAACTGCCATCATTTGGCAAATCAACAATTAACGAATGATAACGCGTGACTTGCAAAGGATTGTTTAATCCCGCGAACAAACCGCTTCCAGTGTGACGGATGTCCGATGTCATGCCATGGACCGGTCGTTTTGCCCGTTTGACAGTCCCGCCAAAGGCCTGCGCGATCGACTGATGGCCAAGACACACCCCTAACATCGGGAACTCGGTCTTAAGCGCGTTAATCAGATCAAGACTGTTCCCCGCTTCATCGGGCCCACATGGCCCGGGTGAGAACACAATCGCCTCTGGCTTGATGGTGCGTACACCATCCGGGGTAATCTCGTCATTGCGGACAACCATGACAGCATGGCCGAGTTCTTCAAGATAGCGGGCAAGGTTGAAGACGAAGGAATCGTAGTTATCAATCAAAAGGATCATGTCAGATCCTCTGCATCAATGCCGAACAACTCGAACATTTTGGCGGCCTTGACCAAAGTTTCCTCGTATTCCAGCCCCGAATCACTGTCGGCAACGATCCCGCCGCCAACATTAAAGGCCATCTTGCCGCCATTCACGCTAAGCGTTCTGATGGCAATGTTGGTATCCATACTGCCATCAAACCCGACATACCCGATCGCCCCGCAATAAGCCCCGCGCGTTGTGCCTTCGAGTTCGGTAATGATTTCCATGGCCCGTATTTTCGGGGCACCTGTAATGGACCCACCGGGGAAACAGGCCCGCAGGGCATCAATCGCGGTCTTGCCGTCTTTCAGTTTACCGGTAACCGTCGAAACCAGATGATGAACATTGGCATAACTTTCCAGCGAACAAATCGCCGGCGTTTTCACAGTGTGAGGATTACTCACTTTTGACAGGTCATTGCGCAAAAGATCAACGATCATAACGTTTTCCGCGCGATCCTTGCCTGACAGCATTAATTCCTGCGCCAGTACCGCATCGCTGAGCGGCGTCTCTCCGCGGGGGCGCGTGCCCTTGATCGGTTTGGTTTCGATCTGACCGTTGGTGACCTTAAGAAACCGTTCGGGCGAGTTCGACAGGACCGCAACATCGCCAAAATTCAGGAACGCGCCAAACGGGGCGGAGCTGATGTCACGTAAACGGCGATACAAATCAAACCGGGTTGGAACTGCATCATCTGGATATTCCGCCCGGAAACTTTGCGACAGGTTTGCCTGAAAAATGTCGCCGGCAAAGATATAGTCAATCACGCGCTGCACAGCGACCTCATAGGCGCTGCGATCAAAATTCGACTTCCAGCTTGAGACGTCGGGCTTGTGCGGCGCTTCCGGCGTTTCGATCAGGGGCTTGGCAAGTTTCAGATACTTGCGCACCAGCGCCATGCGATCATTTGCACGTTGATCACGCTTGGGTCCGGGCGCCTCTGGAATGCCCGTTGAGATCAGCCACATGCGGCGTTCATGCTGATCAAAGGCAATCACCAGATCATAGATCCCGACCGCCATATCCGGCATGGAAAGCCAGTCATCCGCCGCCACCGGAAGAACTTCTGTCTGATGGGCCAGCTCATATCCGAAGTAGCCGACCGCCCCGCCCTGAAATGGTGGAAGATCATCTCGCGTCTCGACCGCGTAGCGCCCTAAGAGATCATCAAGCACATCAAACGGATCACCGGGCACATCAAAACCATCCAGGATCGCCTGCCCGTTCTTTGCCGTCAGCTTGTGTAACGGCGATACCACGATGTAGGAAAACCGGTCCCGGTCACCAGAATCCAGAAAGTGGCTATCAGCAAAGATGGCAAAGGCACCGTAGGCATCGACGGGCTCGATATAGGGGCATTCTTCTATCAGCATTCAGCAGGGGCAATCTTGCGGGAAAAGGGATCAAAACCGCCGCAACGTGCGGGCTGGCGCCATATCCATGACAAAGCACGCCAATCTAAGCGATTCTTTTGCTATCTGGCGAAGGTTTTTATTGCCTCGATGTGATTTCCAGCTCCAAAAAAGAAAAGGCCAACCGATCAAGGTTGGCCTTTCGCATGAAGCATCGAAATCCTGATTACATCGAGGCAATACGTTCGAACGCCTCGTTGAGCTTTGCCAGGGTATCCTTGGCTTCCTCAAGCTTGGCTTTTTCGGCATTCACGATGTGTTCAGGTGCACGGCTGACAAACTTCTCGTTCGAGAGTTTGCCTTCCTGCGCCTTGATGTATTTGGTTTTGTCCTGGATTTCCTTTTCCAGACGGGCCTTTTCCGCCGCGACATCGATGAAATCGGCGACAGAAACAAAGACCGTCACGCCATCAACCACAGTCTGGATCGCACCTTTGGCAATGGCTTCGACATCGCCCTGCCCTTTGAAGGAAATCTCGGCAACACGTGCAAGGCGTTTGACTTGGGCTTCCTGTGCGGAAACAGCCGCCTTCATCGCATCAGACGCATCCACCAGATAGATCGGCACTTCGGCTGCTGGCGGTACATTCATCTCTGAACGGACACCACGGATGTCCCCGATCAGGCGGATGGCCAGATCAACTTCGGCTTCTGCCTGACGATCAATCAGGGCTTCGTCAAATGCCGGATAACCTTCAGCGATCAGCATTTTTGCACGACTGTCGGCCGTCTTGTCCCAAAGTTCTTCGGTGATGAACGGCATGATCGGATGCAGGATCAAAAGGATCTGATCAAGAACCCAGGCGGTCACCGCGCGAATTTCAGCTTTGGCTTCTTCGTCATTGCCCATCAGAACCGGCTTGGCCAGTTCCAGATACCAGTCACAGAACGAACCCCAGACGAACTGATAGGCGCTGCTTGCAGCATCGTTGAAGCGATAGGTCTCAATACCGGTGCCAACAGACTTGGCGGCTTCAACCGTCTTGCCAACGATCCAGCGACCAAGAGTCGATTTCACGCTTGCTGGGTCAAAGCCATCCACCGGCTTGCATTCGTTCATTTCAGCAAAACGGGCCGCGTTCCAAAGTTTGGTTGCGAAGTTGCGATAGCCTTCAACACGCGATGCAGCAAGCTTGATGTCACGCCCCTGTGCCGCAAGCGCTGTCAGGGTAAAGCGCAGCGCATCACAGCCATATTCATCAATGATTTCCAGCGGGTCGATCACGTTGCCCTTGGATTTGGACATCTTCTGACCGTGTTCATCACGCACCAGCGCATGAATATAGACATCACGAAACGGCACTTTGCCGTCCATGAAATACATGCTCATCATGATCATCCTGGCAACCCAGAAGAAGATGATGTCAAAACCGGTGACCAGAACATCGCCCGGATAGTATTTGGCAAGCTCAGGCGTCTTTTCCGGCCAGCCAAGGGTCGAATACGGCCACAGACCAGACGAGAACCAGGTATCGAGAACATCGGTTTCCTGGGTCAGCTCGACATCCTTGCCGTAATGGGCCTTGGCGGCTGCCTTGGCTTCTTCTTCGGTTTCCTCGACAAAGAATTCGCCATCCGGGCCGAACCATGCAGGGATGCGATGCCCCCACCACAGCTGACGGGAAATACACCACGGCTGGATGTTGCGCATCCACTCGTAATAGGTGTTTTCCCAGTTTTTCGGCACAAAGCGGATACGGCCATCTTCAACCGCCTCGGTTGCCGGTTTGGCCAGAACTTCGGCATTCACGAACCACTGGTCGGTCAGATACGGCTCGATCACAACGTTCGAACGGTCGCCATACGGCACCATGTGAACGGTATCTTCGATTTTCTCGAGAAGGCCCAGTTCGTCCATCTTGGCGACGATCTGTTTGCGGGCTTCAAAGCGATCAAGACCACGGTACTCTTCCGGCGCTTCATCATTGATGCGCGCGTGATCATCCATGATGTTGATCTTTTCCAGACCGGCGCGTTTGCCGACCTCGAAGTCATTGAAATCATGGGCGGGTGTGATCTTCACCGCACCCGATCCTTTTTCCGGATCGGCATATTCATCCGCCACGATCTGGATCCGACGGCCCACGATCGGCAGGATGCAGTATTTGCCAACCAGATCCTTGTACCGTTCGTCTTCCGGATGCACAGCAATACCGGTATCGCCCAGCATGGTTTCCGGCCGCGTGGTTGCGACCGTTACGAACTCGCCATCACGCCCTTCGATCGGATATTTGAAGTGCCAGTAATGGCCTTTGACTTCTTTCTGAACGACTTCAAGGTCGGAAATTGCGGTCAAAAGCTTCGGATCCCAGTTTACCAGACGCTTGTCACGGTAAATCAGGCCATCCTTGTGCAGTTTGACAAACACCTTGCGGACCGCAGCTGACAGGCCGTCATCCATGGTAAAGCGTTCACGCGGCCAATCCGGCGACGCGCCAAGACGGCGCAGCTGGTTGGTAATGGTTCCGCCGGACTTTTCCTTCCACTCCCAGACCTTCTCGACGAACTTCTCACGACCGAGGTCATGGCGCGTGACATTCTGTTCGCCAAGCTGGCGCTCGACCACCATCTGGGTCGCGATTCCGGCATGGTCGGTACCCGGCTGCCAAAGGGTGTCCTTGCCCTTCATCCGGTTGTAGCGGATCAGGATATCCTGAAGCGTAAAGGTCAGTGCGTGCCCCATGTGGAGGCTGCCGGTCACGTTTGGCGGCGGCATCATGATGACATAGGGATCGGCGTTTGAGCTCACATCACAGGCAAAGGCGCCTGCTTTTTCCCATTTATCGTAAAGTCTGCCTTCAACATCGGCCGGGTTGTAGGTCTTCTCCAACATGGTCTTTTGATCCGCTGCGGGTTTCATCATCTATACAAAGAAAAAGCGGCGCACCGTTGGCGCGCCGCTCGAATGTCAAAATCGGCTCGCCTACAGGTCTTCGGCGCGGTTCACAATCCGCTCGATTTCCTTTTTCACAAGGCGTTCGATCATATAGGGCAGGTTTTCGTCAAGCCATTCCTTAAGCAACGGGCGCAGCATGTCGCGCACCAGATCTTCAAGGGTGGCATGTCCTGCATTGACGCCAAGCGCAACTGCGCGTTTCTTTGCAACAGCTTGAGCCAGTTCGGAGATGGTGCCGGTCGCTGTTGATTCCGTCATATTGGAAATCAGCGGCTCGTCATCTTCCTCGTCGTCATAAAGCGCTGGCATTGCCGGTTCGGGCTCTGGCTCCGGTTCCGGCTCTTCGAATTCTTCTTCCAGAGGAGTCTCGTCGAAATCGAGCATATCGTCGAGTTCGAGTTCTTCCTCTTCTTCCGGCTCGTCAAGCTCGAGCTCTTCGGGTTCGTCGTCGAATTCAAGCTCTTCTGGCTCTTCATCAAGAACGAGCTCGTCGATTTCTTCTTCCGGCTCGGGCTCGGGCTCGGGTTCCGGTTCTGGCTCGGGTTCCGGTTCTGGCTCGGGTTCCGGCTCAGGTTCTGGCTCGGGCTCCGGTTCCGGCGTCGGTTCGGGTTCAGGAGCAGCTTCTTCCTGTTTTTCTTCGTCCCCCTCATCGGCAAGAATCTTGCGGATGGACTGGAGGATATCCTCCATGGAAGGTTCTTGTTGCCCGTCACTCATAATTAAACTTCCGCACTAGTGTCATTCAACCAGACCGATCCGACCCAAGTCCGAAGGCAGGGTTATTCACCCTGCCCCGACCATCAACAAATCAATCCGTTCCCCACCACTGGTCCTTGACCTTGTTATAGTTGGACTCAGTGTCATAAACTTCGACCGGCAGACCAAGGACCTGCGCATTGAGCGCGCCCATGGCAGCCTTGACCTGAAATTCTGCAACGGCGGCATCACGGCGCGACCCGACTAGATCCACGCGGGCCTGCAGAAGTTCCTGTTCCTGATCAAGAACATCAAGAACGGTACGCGATCCGACCGATGCTTCACGCTGAACACCATCAAGGGCAACTTCAGCAGATGAAACCTGTGCTTGCTGCGATTCGATGCTTGCACGCGCGGTCACAAGCGTTTCCCAGGCACTGGTCGCATTTTCAATCACGGCACGACGTGCTTCATCAATCTGAATGCGCGCCTGACCGGCCGTCTGCTTTGCCGAACGGACGTTCGAGAAAACAGCCCCCTGCTGATAAAGCGGAATCGATACCGATGCGATGATGTCAGCACTGTCAGCCGTGAAATCCTCGGTCGAGGCTTCATGTGCGCGCTCGACACCGGCAGCCAGGTTGACTTCCGGATAGAGCGAACCTTCGCTCAGCCGAATGTCAGACTGGGCTGCTTCTTCGGTGTAAACGGCTTGCAGAACATCCGGATGCTGACCCTGTGCAATTGACAGAACGTCAGAAATGCTGGTCGGGAGACCGGCAAGCGGGTTTGGGATTTCAAGATTGCTCGGCGGGTTGCCAACAAGGCGCTCATACTGCGCGCGGGTATTGGCCAACGCACCCTGAGCCGAAATCAGATCGGCTTTCGCACCGGCAAGGCGGGCTTCGGCCTGCGATACGTCGGTACGGGTGACTTCACCAACCGCAAAGCGGTCACGCGTTGCTTCAAGCTGACGTTCAAGAACGCGGACGTTGTTCTGATTAAGCTCAACAACAGCCGTGTCACGCAGAACGTTGAAATAGGCTGTGGAGACCTGAAGCATCACATCCTGCTCGGTCGAGCGCAGCGAAGCGCGCGCTGCCTTGATGCGGGATTCTGCACGTTCGGTTTCTGCCGTCGTCCGGCCACCACGATAGAGCGGCTGCGTAACATCAAGGCCAACCGTGTACGGTGTCAGGCTGTTATCGGTGTTCGTACCGTTGACTTCGGTTTCGTAGTCACGAACGCCTGCGCTGCCCGAAAGGCTGACACTCGGCCGCCAGTTGGACAGGGCCGAGGAAATTTCTTCGTCGGTCGAACGCAAAGACGCACGGCCGGCTTCGAGTGTCGGGTTGCTCTGGTACGCCTTGATAAGCGCGTCTTCCAGGCTTTCTGCAGAAGCACCACCGGCAACCACGCCGCCGGTCGCCAGAATACTGCAGGTCAGCAAGAACCGTTTGATCATTTATCTACCCTTGTAAAATCCTACACCAAGTCCCGACCCCGGCGCAGTTTCACGTATGGTAACGACGGAAGAAAAAATTTCCAAGAAAAGAGGCATTTGCATCAAAAAAAAGTAATGTGCCCCGTTTCACCGTCATTGCCGTTCTCAATCGTAGCGGCTCATATCGCGCTCAATTTCAAGCGCCCATGCATCTATACCGCCGCGAACATTAAAAACCTCTTTAAATCCACGGTCCTCAAGGAACCGCCCAGCATGACGACTGCGTACGCCATGATGACAAATGATTACAAGGGGCTTGTCAGGTGCCAGTTCATCCACCCTGCCCGACAGCTCGGAAAGCGGAATATGCAGCGCCTGACTGATCGCGCAGATTTCTAGTTCCCAGTCTTCGCGTACATCAAGCAAGGTCATCGGTGTTGCGTCATCAAGTCGCGATGCAAGTTCCTCACAACTGATATCGAACACCATCAAACCTTAACCCGGTCCCGTTCAGAATCCGAAAGCCAAATCAGAAGACAAAGCTTTCTTCCGGCTCGAAGCCCGGAAGATACGGAATGTTCGCATCAAACAGATCGCGATGACCAATGATACCGTTTTCGCGCTCATACAGGCGCGCAACGCCGACCTTGCCCGGCTCACGTACAACCGCCAGCAAACGACCACCTTCGGAAACCTGCTCAAGGATTGCCGCCGGAACCTCGGCAACGGCACCATCAAAGATAATGACGTTATACGGTGCCTGTTTGGCATAGCCGGTGGCCATATCGCCTTCGACGACAATAACGTTGTCGTAGTTTTCGGCCTGGAAGGTCGCCTCGGCTGCGGCTGCCATGTCCTTGTCGCTTTCAACCGACACAACGGTTTCGGCAACGCGCGACATCAGGGCGCTGGAATAGCCATACCCGGCGCCAATCACCAGTGCGACATCGGTTTCGGCGATCTGTGCGCTTTGCATGAGGCGTGCAATGACCATCGGCTCCATGGCGAAACGACCGCCACCAACAGCAATGTCTTCGTCAATATAGGCGACACCGCGCTTGGCTTCGGGCAGGAACAGTTCGCGCGGAACCCCTTCCATCGCTGCGATGACCAGCGGATCGGTAACCTTGTTGGTCCGAACCTGATTTTCCACCATGTTATGGCGCGCGACTTGGTAATCCATGATTATCTGACCTGAAAATTCTCGCGAGAAACAGACCGCAGTCCCCTTGTTGTCCCCAAAGACGGCTACGGCAATTGCCCTGTTTATAGTTGCCACTTAAGCACCTGACAACCACGGATCAAGCGCAAAGCCTTCTTTGAGCGTGGACTTTCTGCTCTTTTTCGTTTGCGCAGCGTCACAATCAAGCAATTTTTCAAACTTTGCGGCGTCTCAAAGACGGCCTGATCAAAATGACGCATAAAAATACTGAGACAAACAGAATACATTATTCATTTGAGCGCTATATACCATCGTATATATTCACAATCGCGCAACAAGCATTACTTGCATAAAAGAACCTGCCACAATTCCATTTGGCGCGACATGACGTGACGCAACACGGTTCAATTTAGGGGAACATCAGACATGCGTGATAACGGTCCTGTAACCAATCGCGAAATTCAAATGAACGACGAGGACATCCTAGTCTCGAGAACGGATAAAGGCGGGCGCATCGAGTTCACGAACCAAGCCTTTGTCGATATCAGTGGATTTACCGATGAAGAACTCAATGGCTCTGCGCACAATATTGTCCGTCACCCGGACATGCCCAAGGAAGCCTTCGCAAATTTGTGGCAAACCATCAAAGCTGGTATGCCTTGGCAGGGACTTGTAAAAAATCGGGCGCAAAATGGTGATCATTATTGGGTCCGCGCCAACGTCACACCAACTATCGAAAATGGGGAAGTGACGGGCTATATCTCCATCCGCACCAAACCAACCGAAGCCGAAAAGAGAAATGCGGAACAAGTTTATGCCGGACTCCGCAACGGCAATGCGAAGAATGTAGCACTTGAGTATGGCGAAATCATAGACACGGGCTTTGGCGCCAGAGTTAAAAAGTTCATAAACAGCATCAAGGGCAGCCTGACGCTAGCCTTCGGTACGATACTTATTCTGATGCTGTTGGTTGGTGGTTACGCCATTTACTCAGAATACCAGACCGAGCAGACTCTAGAGCGCATCTACGACAATCAGGTCAAACCCCTTAAGCTTTTGAAAGAGATGTCGAACGACTACGCCGCCTTGGTGATCGCAGCAACCCACAAGGTAAGCAATGGCAGCTTTACCTGGCAGGAAGGGCTCGACAGCATCGATTATGCAGCACAACACATAAAAGAAAATCAGGACGCCTATTTCTCACGTAGCACAGAAGGGCAAGAAGCCAGCAACATCCAAAAAGTCCAAGCACTTGTTCCGTCGGCAGATGCATTAATTGCAAAACTTCGTGCGATATTGGTCGCGCAGGACGCATCTGCTCTGGAAGACCTCATTCAGAATGACCTTTACCAGACCATAGACCCGTTAATCGAACAGATTAGCAATCTGTCAGCATATAAAAGTGAAGTCGTTGGTAAACAGGTTGCAACCGCACGTTCGAATTTCTTTACTGCGGTTGGTGTAACCATCGGGTTACTGATCTTAGCGTCAATTTTGACCGTTGTTTATGGCTTCCTACTGGCTCGGAAGTTTCGCCGTTCGCTTGACGACATGAGTCAACATTTTGAAGCCATGGCACGCAATGATTCGTCCTACCTTATTCCATTGCCCAAAATGTCCGATTTCAACTCTGTCACCCAGCAGCTTCGTGCACTGCATGCGAAACTTGCCTATAACCGCTTGGAACGTATCGAAAATGAAGCAAAGGCCAATACACAGCGTATCGGTGCTTTGCGAGGTCTTGCTGAAACGGTTGAACAGGAACTGCAGAGGGTCGTTCAATCGATCATTGACCAGACCCAGCGCCTGAACTCGGCTGCCGGTGACATGGCTGGATCCTCGGAGCGTGTCTCAGAAAACTCGGAAAGCGTCGCTGCTGCGGCCCACGAAGCGCTGGCAAATGCCGAAACTGTTTCTGGTGCATCTGAAGAACTCGCAGCTTCGATCCAGGAAATAACCCGGCAAATTAACGAAGCTACGACCATCACTGCAGAAGCCAATCAGGCCGGAGTTAGTGCAGAAAGTACTGTGACGTCACTCAAAGACAGCGTTGACCGTATTGGTGAGGTCGCAGAACTAATTGGCGATATCGCAGCACAGACCAATTTGCTGGCCCTGAACGCCACCATCGAAGCCGCGCGTGCTGGCGATGCGGGCAAAGGATTCGCCGTTGTCGCGCAAGAAGTCAAAAATCTTGCAAATCAAACCGCAAAATCGACCGAAGAAATCACCCGTCAGCTTGGCGATATCCAGAATGTGACGGGTTCGGTAGTCTCAACCGTACAGGAAATGACATCAAGTATCCGTCGCGTGGATGAAGTCGCATCCAACGTGGCTGTCAGCGTCCGTCAACAGGATGATGCCACGCAGGAAATCGCACGCAACGTCGTCCAGACGGCAGAGGCATCAAATGAGGTAACCGAAAAGATCGGTCATGTTGCCTCCGAAGCACAAGACAACCTTTCCCGAGCAGCAGATATGAACAAGATCGCAGAGGAGGTCGATGAAAGCATCGCCGAACTGCGAAGCAGCCTTGTTCGAATCGTTCGAACCGCAACCCCGGAAGTTAACCGCCGCAAAGATCCGCGCTACGATGCGCAGCTTGCTGTGACGGTTAACGTGGGTGGCAAATCAATCCGTGGTCAAACCATTGATGTGTCATTCGGTGGAACAAAGGTTTCACTAGCAGAACCTATTTTGCAGGGCGCCAAAGGCGAAATCACCATCGACGGGCCAAACACCACCATCCCGTTCGAGGTTGAAAACGCGCTTGGTACCGTCGCAAACCTTGATTTCGCGCCCAGTAATGTCCGTGAAGAACGTTTGCGGCCCTGGCTTGAGCAACGCTTTGGCAAACCAGGTAAAGAATAATCCTGTCCGAATCTTTGCGCATGCCTCGTAACCTCCGTTTTATGACCGTCCGGGAAGTTTTCCCGGACGGTTTTTTCTTTTTCATGCATCCAATCGTCAAGCCTTCTGAAAAATGTAAAATTGGGTGCTTGACGGGCTATGTTTGTTGGGGCTATACACCGCTCCAGCCAACGCGAAGGCGCGATGGCGGAGTGGTTACGCAGAGGACTGCAAATCCTTGCACGCCGGTTCGATTCCGGCTCGCGCCTCCACTGATCCGGCATAGCTCAGTTGGTAGAGCAAATGACTGTTAATCATTGGGTCGCAGGTTCGAGTCCTGCTGCCGGAGCCATAAACCCCTGGAACCCTGTTCCGGGGGTTTTTGCTTTTCACGGCCCATTTCGGTTCGAGCTGATGGCATTCTCAACAGCAGACCAACGCGTATAACGGCACGCCTCTTTCAACCCCGTTTTGACCCGCCCGCCACCAGATTTGATCGCGTTGAAAAAAGACACGATTTTGGCCGGATTTTCTCAAAAAAGGTCTTGCGGCCCTCGGACTGTTTGATTATACACCTGCCACGCGCTTCGAGAGACGCGCAACGCCTGATCCGGCATAGCTCAGTTGGTAGAGCAAATGACTGTTAATCATTGGGTCGCAGGTTCGAGTCCTGCTGCCGGAGCCAATTAAAAAGGGACCGAACAGATTGTTCGGTCCCTTTTGCTTTTGCCCCACAGACATGATGGATGATCACGTGATGAAGACCGTCAAAATCGACCTGCGCGAAGTAGAACTTGCTACCCTTTCCGGATCGACCCGCGGCTGGCTGATTGTTGGGGATAACGGCATCATTCACGGGATGGTGCACCCGATTGATGGCGATTTGTTTACCATCTCGTCGAACACCGATCAGCGTATTCAGGCCTTTGGCTGGTGCCCGATGTTTGACAGCCTGGCCCATGTGCAAAGCGATCTTGAAATCGCGCTGGCCATGTCGTCACAGGAAGAAGTCGAAACCTGGCTTGAAGAATCCGAACGGTTTGATGACGACGGCCATCATGGACACGTCCATTAACGCCCTGCCCTTGCTTTAGTCACCGACCAGTGCGGATGCGCTGCAATGCACTGCCACAAAAACTTCGTGTGCGCAGTGCTTTATTGATGCACAGCAAATCAATATAATTATTACGCCTCTAAAATACCGCACTGCATCATGGATGGCGTGCTGACAATCTGGCATGCGCATCACCATATAGGGCGAATTGGCCGAAACCCGGCCCTGCCCACAGGACAAGGCGCAATTTGGCGATGAGTACAATCAACCTCGATCATCTGTTCAAACCCAAATCGGTTGCCGTGATTGGCGCGTCAAACCGGCCGCACTCTGTTGGCAGTGTGTTGATGAAAAACCTGCTTGCTGGTGGCTTTGATGGGCCGATCATGCCGGTCAACCCGCGCAGCCAGTCTATTGGCGGCGTTCTGGCCTATCCGGACGTCAACAGCCTGCCGGTGGTTCCGGAACTCGCCGTGATCTGTGTGCCGCCCAAGGGCGTGGTACCGGTCATGGAATGTCTGGCGGAAAAAGGCTGTCTTGCTGCCATCGTGCTGACTGCCGGCCTGTCCGCGGAGCAATATGATGAAAAGCGCAACGTCAAACAGGCGATGCTCGATATCGCGGCTGCCAAAAAGATCCGCCTGCTTGGCCCTAACTGCCTTGGCCTGATGGTGCCGGGCATTGGCCTGAACGCGAGTTTCAGTCATCAAAGCATTGGCAGCGGCAAGATTGCCTTTGTCTCGCAATCCGGCGCGCTGTGCACCGCTGTACTTGATTGGGCGGCGGCACGTGGAATCGGGTTTTCGCACTTCATCTCGCTCGGTGAATGTGACGACGTCGATTTTGGCGATGTGATCGATTATCTGGGGTCTGATCCCGATACCCGGGCGATCATGCTTTATATTGAATCCATCCATGAACGCCGAAGCTTCATCTCTGCCGCCCGTGCGGCATCCCGTAACAAGCCGATCCTGTGCATCAAATCCGGCCGCTTTGCCGAGGGTGCGGCAGCCGCCGCATCACATACCGGTGCGCTTGCCGGCGCTGACGACGTCTTTGACGCCGCGATCAAACGGGCCGGTGTTTTGCGCGTGTATACGGTCAGTGAGATGTTTTCGGCCGCCGAAACACTGTCGCGCATGCGCCCATTCCGCGGCGACAAGCTTGGCATCGTGACCAATGGTGGCGGTATTGGCGTTCTCGCCGTTGATGCCCTGATCGAACGTAAGGGCCAATTGGCACATCTTGAAGACGAAACCATTTCTGCGCTGGATGACGTTCTGCCGCCGACCTGGTCGCATGCCAACCCGGTCGACATCATTGGTGACGCCCCGGGCGAGCGTTATGCCAAAACCATTGATGCGGTCCTGAAAGACAAGAACATCGACAGTTTGCTTGTCATGCATGCCCCGACCGCGATTACCGATCCTGTCGAGGTCGCACAGGGTGTGATCGACACGATCAAGGGCAGCAAGAAGAACATTCTGACCAACTGGGTCGGTGAGGCCACGGTGGCGGAAGCCCGCAACATGTTCTATGCGGCGGGGATTCCGACCTATCGCACACCTGAAAACGCCGTCGCAGCCTTCCAGCACATGGTCAATTTCCGCAAGCTGCAAGATCTTCTGATGGAAACGCCGCCATCCGTACCGCATGATTTCACGCCTGATATCGACAAGGCACGCAGCATCATTCATTCGGCCATTCATGCCGGACGCCACATGCTGACCGAACCGGAAGCAAAATCGGTTCTGGAATGCTATGGCATCAACACGGTCAAAACCTATGCCGCCCTTGATGTCCAGGATGCCGTCAGCAAGGCCGAAAAGATCGGCCGTCCGGTGGCACTCAAAATCCTGTCTGACGACATCAGCCACAAATCCGATGTCGGCGGGGTTGTTCTGGACCTTGAAAACGTTGAAGAAGTCCGGGCTGCGGCCGAGAAGATGCAGCGTATCATCCGCGAAAAATTCCCGGAAGCGCGTCTGCGCGGCTTTACCGTGCAGGAAATGGTCAAACGTTCCGGAGCTCGTGAACTGATCGTTGGCATGACCACCGACCCGATTTTTGGCCCGGTCATCCTGTTTGGTCATGGCGGTGTCGAGGTTGAGGTTGTGCGCGACCGAGCGATGGCTTTGCCGCCGCTTAACATGAAGCTTGCCCGTGAGCTGGTCGAAGGCACACGTATCCACAAGCTTCTGCAAGGCTACCGTGATGTCCCTGCGGTCAACCTGGAAGAGCTTTACATGACGCTCGTGCGCCTGTCGCAGCTGGTTGTGCAGCTTGGCGAGGTTGTCGAGCTTGATATGAACCCACTTCTGGCCGACCGCGAAGGTGTCATTGCCCTTGATGCCCGCATCAAGGTAACGCCAAAGGTTCTCAGCGATGAAAACCGTCTGGCCATTCATCCCTACCCGCGCCATCTCAAAGAAAAAGTGGTGATGGATGATGGTACGACCTATCTGTTGCGCCCGATCAAGCCCGAAGATGAACCGGCCCACTATGAGTTCATGTCGCGCCTGACCCCGGAAGACATTCATTTCCGCTTCTTCGGCTCTGTTCGCGAACTGCCGCATTCGGAAATGGCCCGTCAGACGCAGCTTGATTACGACCGTGACATGGCGTTCCTCGCCATTATGATGGATGGCGACGAAGAGGTCGAATTCCACGGTATCGTTCAGGTTGTCATCGACCCGAACAACGAAAAGGCCGAATACGCGATCATGGTCCGCTCCGACATCAAGGGGCGCGGCCTTGGCCGCATTCTGATGGAAAAAATGATCGAATTCTGCCGCCGCAAAGGCACAGAAACCTTCATTGGGCAGGTGCTTCCCAATAACCGTCGGATGCTGACTCTTTGCGAAAGCCTCGGCTTTACCCGCAAATTCATCGCTGATGAGGATGTGTTTGAGGTGACCTTGCCCTTGCAGCGTGATCCGGAATAAATCGTCACACCGAGATCAAACAACAAAGCCCGGCGATTTGCCGGGCTTTGTTGTCCTGGCGATGCATCGCTGGATGTTAGGCGGTTTCTGCCACCAGTTTCGCCTTGATATCAGAAACGGCCTTTTCCGGGTCGATGCCTTTTTCACGCAGCGAATCAATTGCTTCATTCTCGATCGTGCGCAATTCCTGCAAGGTCGTCTGAACGTCTTCAAGCTGCTGTTCAAGTTCCTCAATCCGGCGACGCCCGACCAGCATCAGATGGGCAAGCTGCTCTGTCCGGCTGCGATCGGCGTCGTAAAGGTCGATATATTCCTTGATGTCTTCAAGCGAGAAGCCAAGGCGTTTGCCACGCAAAACAAGCATCAGGCGCGCACGGTCGCGATAATTGTAAACACGCGTCGACCCTGCCCGCTGCGGCGCAAGCAGGTTTTTGGTTTCATAAAACCGGATCGCGCGCGGGGTGATATCGAATTCTTCGGCCAGCTCGGTAATGCTATATAGCTTGTCGTTCATGGTTTTTCTTGTTTGTTGAATGCGATCCGCCACCATCGCAACATTCCGACAGCCCAGTCAACAGATTTACGCATACGTCAGGAGAAAACAGCCTGTGTGGCGTCTTACGATGACGTCGCCTCAGTCATTGTAGGTCGGCAAGGACCGCACGTAATCAAGATCGACAGGAACATAATCCGGGCCTTCGAACACATGCCCATTCATCAATGCGCCGGGCCAAACCCCACCAGCTGACAGCCAGTTACTGCCATCTGGCAAAGGAACGGTCACGCGATCACAGTAAGCTTCCTGATGCTCGGGACGGAGTTCAAAGCGTGCCCCCAATCCGTCCTCAAACAGCGGGGTGTCCGAGACGCGTGGCGCATTCAGAACACCCGGGTACGAATCAAACACCTCGGGATATGTCTGATGGTTTGCGAGATCGCCAGTAAATTGCACGGGCAAGGGTCCGGTTGAAGAAAGTTCAAGCTTTTCGGCGGACCCAAAGAAGGATTGATCAAGCGGCATCATGTCTTCGGGCAGCTTGGTTGGATCGGCGTGCTCGATCGCGTTGCGGGCATTGATCAGACCGCGCGTTGTTCCCTTCTTGATGTATTTCTGGCGGAGGAAAAAGCTGTTGTGCAGGCATACGGAAACGTAATCCGGTTGGGCAACAGAACCACCTTTGCCAAGTTTGAAGACAGCGCCACCATTATACTCATCCCCCTCGGGCCCGGGACGGCTGTCAAACCAGCAGATATTGCCGAAATAATACCAGAATCCGCCACGCACACCGTCCTGAGAGAACAGCTTGTGGCAGTTATAGAACCGGTTGCGCCCGATCCACCAGCCGACGGCAGTGGCTTCGGGTTCGACCGGATTGTCGCGGATATATCGGAAACGGTTGTCAAATATCCGCACATCCCGGTTAAAGCTGCCAATCGGGGAATCAAGGTTACGCGCGGATACGTCCATTCGAACGCCATTATAGCAATCACAGATATCGTTTCGGATGATCTCGACATCACCGATAATGTCATCCGAACCAAAGAACGCGCCGTTCAGATAGCGATATTCGACCTTGATAACGTTGCCATCCGCGTCCTTGCCGTCGTGAATTTCATCCCAGCAGATCTGACGCCAGATATCGGGATTCTGCACCCAACGACAGTCAGAGATCGAAATACCACGTGTCTGCTCCCCATTGGCATAAAAGGCATAGGTGCCCTCCGTAATATCAAGATCACTAAATGCCAGATCGTGACTGTTTTCGATATAGACCGCACTCGGCCATGCGCGTTTGATGGTAAACAGCTCCAACCGGATATGGCCGACATTGATCAACTGGAAGACGGCAAAGCCGGCCTGCCCCGGATTGCTTGCCGATATCGACGGGTCGGGAAGCTTTGCCGCATCAATGATCGCATCGGGCTCCCCACGAACAATGATCGGTTTGTCAGCTGTTCCGCCGCGCGGAAACCGCAGGGGCGCATCACAACTATAGTTACCGGCAATCATCCGGATCATTTGGCCCGGTTGGCTTTGCGCAATGGCCTGATCAAGGGTCAGGGTCGAACGGAGTTTCGTATCGATCCAGTGATCACCCCCGTCACTTGAGACGTAAACAATATCCATAAGCCCGCCCTTTCGGTTTTCGATTGCAAAACCATACCCCAAAACAACTCTGGGAAAAGTCTGTTTTTCTGAATCATACCTTTTGATATTTTGTATGAAATGTTTTAAATCAATCTCATGCCGATATCAACTTACGGCATTCACCCAATAGATTATCGCATAAAGGACCATTTCATGTCCCTCACATCCGGCCTGTTTTCCAAGCTATCTCTTTCCGTGATCATCGCTGCTGCCGCCACCAGTGGCGCGCAAGCACATTTTCAGAAAATGATCCCGTCGACCAATGTTGTTGATCAGGAAACAGGACGGACGGTGTCCTTTGATCTGACGTTTACCCATCCGATGACCAATGGTCCGGCAATGGAAATGGAAAAGCCGCTGCAGTTCGGTATGCAGTTCAATGGCGCCAAAACCGATCTTCTGGGCAGCATCGAAGCCAAGAAAGTCGATGCTAAAACCGCCTTCGATGCAACCGCACAGCTCAAAGCCCCGGGCGGTTACGCCTTTTATCTTGAACCGGTACCGTATTACGAGCCGGCTGAAGGCAAGTTCATCATCCAGTACACCAAGACGATTATTGATGCCTATGACGCGGGCGAAGACTGGGATCAGATGGTTGGCTTCCCGGTCGAGATAGAACCTCTTACCCGCCCCTATGGCGTTTGGACCGGCAATGTCTTTTCGGGCATGGTGCGTCACAATGGTGAACCGGTTCCGTTTGCCGAAGTTGAAGTTGAATATGCCAATGACGGCAGCGTTACCCTTCCCAACGCAACCTTTGCCACCCAGGTGATCAAGGCAGACGCCAATGGTATTTTCCACTATGCCATGCCCAAAGACGGCTGGTGGGTCTTCGCCGCCCTCATCGAAGACGGCACCATGGCAGCCCCCGACAGTGACCAACAGGTCCCGGTCGAGCGCGGCGGTGTGCTTTGGATCAAGACGGACGCAATGGATTGATGTCATTCGGGCGGGTGCGCATCACCTGCCCGCTTTCATTTTACCGATCCCAATTTTCACATGGCCTTGAGCATGACATTTCTTCGACGCCTGACCTTGATAATCCTGTTCGCATTGATCGTGCCGATCAGTGCCGCACAGGCGCATAACCTGAATGTGTTTGCGATGAGTAACGGTGACACCATCGAAGGATATGCCTATTTCACCGGCGGCACGCGCGCGCAGCAGGCACAGATCGAATTGCGTAACGCCGCAGAGAGGGTGCTGTTCACCACAACGGCCCATCATGATGGCAGCTTTGCGTTTACGGTCAGCCACCGTGGCGATTACAGCGTCTTCACCAACACCGGTGACGGCCATGTCGCGACTTTTGATCTTTATGCTGATGAATTCGCAGAACACCTGCCAGTTGCCACACCCAATGCCGACATCATCGTTGAGAATGTGGTCACAGCACCCGATGAGGCCACAGGCAATGCAAGCACCCAATCAAAGGCAAAAACTGAGCAATCCTCACAATCGACTGCCTCCGGGTTGAGTACCTTGTCGCATGATGAGCTCAGCACCCTGATCAATCACGCGGTGGCGCGTCAAATCGGCCCGCTGCGCGAAGAGGTCAATGCCTATCGCAATGATGTCCGCATGTCCGATATTCTCGGGGGTATTGGCATTATCATCGGGATTTTCGGCGTGTCGGCCTGGGTGATGGCGCGTCGGCAGTTGCGAAAGTGAGCTTTCCTCACTTTCTGTGCATTTCAAATATCGCCTAAACGCGATCGCCGCTTTCCATTGGCCACTTTGTATGATGGCTGTCGATCACGAAACGATGCTTGTGGGTCACCGGCGGATGGTAATGGCGATGCCGGTGTTTTTCGTCGCCCCCTTCGGCGTCATGCACATGGACGTGATGCGGATCGTTATGGTCATGCGGATGTTCATGCCAGAAACCGGGATGGCTGTGGCTGATTTCCAGACGATCTTCCCTCCGCCACAAAACCATCGCCGCAAAGATCGCGCAAAGCGCAAGACCGCCCGAGGCCAGAAACGCAACCGACAGATCGGCCAGACTGCCCAGCCAGCCAACAATGCCATACGCAAACAGCCAGCCGCCATGGGACAGGGCAAAATTGGCAGCAAAGAACGCCGACCGGTCCCCGTCGCCCGCCGAACGTTGAACCAACCGACCGCCCGGCGTTTGCGCAAAGGTTGTTCCGGCCCCGGCAATCGCCCAAAGAACGGCAAACGCGATTACAGACGCATGTCCTGCAATCATCAAGGCGCCACCAACCAGCATAGCCATTGCTGCGACGACAATGCCCGACAGCATCAAGCGACGTTCGCCCAGCCATTCGATCAAACGCGGGATCATGAGCGCGGCCATCATGGAACCGCCGCCTGCACAAGCAAGGAAACTGGTGGTCAAAAGCTCACTGCCCCCTAGGACACCACGGGTAAGCACCACCGTATTCACAATGATCATCGCCCCGACCGAGGATACAGCAAAATACACCGCCAGAAGCCCGCGCAATCGTGGCGTTTTCAAATAGGCCGCAACCCCGAAAATCGTATTGGCATAGATCCCGCCGGTCCGATCAGTTGGGGCGGCCTTGGGCACACTGGCCGTCATGATCAACATGGCCGAGATTGCGAACGTCAGGCTGTTGGCCATAAACAGGCTGTCAAACGACCAAAGCGCAAGCAGGGCTGCGGCCAATACCGGACTGGTAAGGTTTTCAAGATCGTAGGCCAGCCGGGCATATGAAAGCCCCTTGGTGTAGACCTTTTCGTCTGACAGCACTTCGGGGATGATCGCCTGAAATACCGGGGTGAAGGCGGCAGACGCGGCATTCACCACAAAGACCAGAACGAAAATCTGCCAGACCTGATCTACGAAGGGCAGACACAGGACAATCACCGCACGCAGTACATCCAGCCCAACCAGCCACATCCGGCGTGGCAGCAAATGCGCCATTCCGCCCGCGATCGGCGCGATGACAAGATAGGCCACCATTTTCAGAACAAGGATGGAACCAAGCACCCGCCCGGCATCGTCGCCCGCAAGATCATAGGCCAACAGTGACAGCGCCACTGTCGTCAGCCCTGTCCCGATCAGAGACGTAATCTGCGCTGCAAACAGATGGCGAAAGGCCGGTTTGGCAAACGGGGATATGCTTGATGTCATCTCCGCCCTTTCATGCTCGACCACGGGACCTTTGCTCAGATCCTCAGGATGCGTCCTCTGCCTGCTTGGCGCGCTCGCCGGCCGTGCATTTCTTTTCAGGCAGATGCAACATCTTGCCTGTGCGCAATTCAATGATCCGCGTGGCGAGCTTACGCCGGAAATGAGGGTCATGCGACACGAGAATCATGGCTTGCGGCAGGCCAAGCAGGATTTCCTCAAGGCGGCGCATATTTTCTTCATCAAGCGCGTTGGTCGGCTCATCCAGCAACAAGACATCGGGTTTCATCGCAAGCACCGCTGCCACAGATACCAGCCGCTTTTCACCACCCGAAAGTTCGTGGGTAATCCGTTCACGCAGATGCTTGAGATGGAGTTGGTCCAGGACCTCATCAACGATCGCAAGCGCCTCTTCGCGGCTGGCGCCAAGGTTTAGCGGCCCGAAAGCGATGTCTTCGATCACGGTAGGACAAAACAGCTGATCATCCGGGTCTTGAACGATGAAACCGACCCGGCAGCGCAAATCATGGAATTCGGCATCGGTCACGCGCGGGGTGCCAAAGGCGCGAATTTCGCCCGCATGCGGCTTGATCAGGCCAACAAGGATCCTTAGCAGCGTGCTTTTGCCAGCCCCGTTTGGCCCGGCAAGAAACAGACGTTCGCCAGGATCAAGTGCCAGACTGACACGGTCTAGTACGTTCTGCCCTGCCCGGTAGCCGTAGGAAATATCGTTCAGTTCAATAAGCGAAGACATAAATTCGATCCAAAAGGACTAAGGCGGTAATCAGGGCCAGGAAGAACACAACGAAAAAACCATCGCGACGCCGAAAGGCCATGTCATCAATCATCGGGAAATGACCACTGAACCCGCGACATTTCATGGCTTCAAGTACTCGTTCGGCACGCTCCAGCGAGCGCACCACCAACATGCCAAATAAATAGCCAAAAGACCGGTATGTGTGGGCATTGTTGCGTGCCTTGAACCCACGCAGTTTCATGGCCATGCGAAGGCGATGATATTCATCATGCAAAACAGAGATATAGCGCACCGTGAACATCATCAGATGCACAAGTGCTGGCGGGCATTTCAAACGATAAAGCGTATGCCCCAGGGCCACCGGCGTCATGCCCGAAAGCAGGCTTAACATCATCAAGACAACTGCATTGGCCCGAATACCGATCAGGATGGCATGCATCAAACCTTCCTGACTGGCTTGCGCACCAAGGACAGTGAACATCGGCGTACCCGGTGTTGTAAAAGGCAGCATCACCAGCATCACAATGATGAAGCCATCCATGGCCGCCATGCGCTTTAATGTCACGCGCAACGGCAAATCGGTCAGGCTCAGCGTGATGGCCGCAACCGCCAACGCCCCCAGCGCAAATTCAATTTGATGCAAGGCCACCACGACGATCGCAAACACACACGCCGCGACCAACCTGACCCGAGGGTCAAACATTCCGATGAATGACGGCGTGTGTCCGCCGCCCCCCGCCTGAACGTTCAAGGGTTGGTCATGTCCGAAAAGATGGCTCATGCTTTGGGTGCTTTTGCTCGTAACCGTCGCGCTGCGATGTAGTAAATGATCCCGAAGGCACCTAATATATAGCCAATCCCACCCAGAATCGATTGAAGATCATTCTTTTCCTTATAGGCCGTGATTTCACGTCGCAGCGGACGCAATTCATCGCGGACAATGGTCGCGATGATCTTTTCCTGTTCGCGGGTGATTGCGGCGTTTGAGTTGGATGCAGTTACGCGTGATGCAGTGCCTGTTTGATTGGAGACCGCTTGTTCGACATCTTCGACAGTCGACAAATCACTTATGGCAAAACGCGCTTCGGCCACATGCCCCGCCCCAAGATCGGCGCGAAACAACAAATCAACATCACCGCTTGGCGTATAGACAAAGAAACCATCTTCATCGGTTGTCACTTCGTCGATCTTGTTGCCTTCAGGATCGAAAACCTCGACAAGCGTGTTTTCGGCCATATCCCCGCTTGAAAAGCCGATTTCACCTTCAATGTTCTCGCCGCTGGGAAACACCGACGCGATGACCTTGTGTGCCTGCACCGGCCCAGCGCCAAGCACCATTACCCCCAAAGCGAGGGCAACCATAACTGCCTTAGCCATTTGATGCCTCACCGGCCTGCTTTGCGCGAAGTGCCGCCGCCTGTAATTGGAAATCGGTTACAGGGTCTGCGGGCTGTAACAAGGCCGGTTTAACCTTTGCAATCAGATAAACCGCGGCCGCAGAAACCAGACCTTCGACAACCATGATCGGGATATGCGCAAAGAAGACGAGTTTCGCCGCCGCGACGAAGCCATCCCCGCTAAGCGCAAGGGAAACCGCCACACAAAGCGTTGTTAGCGCAATTGAAAAGGCCCCGGCAATGCCGCCCAGAATAGCGGCTGTTACCGGATTGCTGCGCGACACCATGCCGCGGAACAAGAGCCCCGCCAGAACGGCTGGAAACGCGATATTGACCGTATTGACGCCAAGAACCGTCAAACCGCCAAAACCAAAGAAGATCGCCTGCAGCAAAAGTCCTACAAACAGCGCAGGAAATGCAGTCCAGCCGAGCACCAGCCCGGCCAGACCGCTCATGATCAGATGCACGCTGGATGGTCCAACTGGCACATGAATAAGCGAAGCAACAAAGAATGTTGCTGACAAAACCCCGGTTGCGGGAATTTTATCGATTGGCAGCTTCCGCAAGCCCAGCCCAAGCCCGGCCACTGCAAGAACGCCCCCGCCAATCAAGACTTCCGGTGCCAGCGCACCATCCACAATATGCATCTGTTTTGTCCCTCGCCTATTTCACATCATAGGCGCGAACCCACAGGACTGCATCCTGTGAAAGCTCTTTGCCCTGAAATTCTTTTTCAGGGCCGCTGCCAAGTGCTGCAAATCCCCAAAACCCTGCCTTGGGGACACCAAAGGTGAAATACCCGTTTTCATCTGAAATTGCCACCACAGCACCACCTGGCATCGGCGATGCGGTTGGTCCCTGTGGTGTGTTGCTGGCCATATCGGGTTCTGCGGCCATGTATTCGATCTCAATCTCGCTACCCGCGACCGGCTGTCCTTCGCTCAGAACACGGCCGGTAAAGGTCGAACCGGCGATGATGTTGGTCGGGCGGTTCAGCGGCAGGATTTCGGTTTTCAGCCCTTGCGGCTCCATCCAGTCGGTCGGAATTTCGTTGCGGTTCACATAGGATTTTGTGATTTGCTGGATATAAAGTTCTTCGCTTTCCTCGTAATACGGGCTTGGCACGACAACCATGACATAGTCGCCGCTGCGGCGAAGGGAAAGCACACCATCAAAGGCCGCGGCCGAGTTCGCAGAACCGGTGAAGGTGATCGGCGAAAGTGTTGATTTCAAATCAATTTTCTTGCCGCGATTGATCGCGTAAAATTCCAGCGGCTCAGCCATATCCATGACATGGCCATTTTCGAACGGATGCCAGAAAATCAGCTTTACCGGCTGATCTCCGGCCTTGGTCACGTTTACTTCTGGCGTGTAGGCCAACTGAAAATGTGCCTGGGCCGGCATGGTTGCCGACAGCACGCAGGCGCTTGCGATTGCAAGCTTTCCAAGAGTCTTCAACATATAATCGTCTCTTTCTCAAACGATGCACGCAGGCGAAAAACCCAACGCGCAGGGTCAGGACAAAGAACGATAGGATGGCTGGAAGCAAGATTGCGGATCTTAGTAAGACCGTGTGTACCCCTGCAACCTGACGCTCACCCCGGCGTCCAACAGTTTGATACCAAGTGCCAGGCACTTGGCAGTCAAAGGCAGGTCTCCTGGCTCGCGGTTTGAAAAGCACTACGCCTTCCCGGTATATCCCAGTGGCATATGCAGTGCTTGGACCGCTTACAGTTGCGGGGGCAGCCGTGGCCTTGTCACGCGTGACGCACCACGTTCCCTTTTAAGTTGATCCATTCAGATCAACACCAAAGACACTGTCATAATCCACGTGCGGCGGATCGCTGTCAACTCTTAGCCCGGTTGTGGGGCCATAATCTTTTGGGGGGACGGCTTGACCTGATTGGAGCGCCGGGCAAAGATCATCACCACCTTTGGCGACGGGCTTCAAATGCCTGCATTACGATGGGCGGAAACATCATGACACCTGAAACGGTTCTTGTTTTCTGGTTCAAGGAACTCGAAGAAAAACAGTGGTTTATCAAGGACACGTCCCTTGACCGCCACATCACTGAACGGTTTTCCGATTTTCATGCCGCCGCGTGTGCCGGTGAGCTTTTTACCTGGCGCACAACGCCCCATGGGCGCCTGGCCGAAATCATCGTTCTCGACCAGTTTTCGCGTAATATGTATCGCGATCAGCCGCAGTCCTTTGCGTACGATACGATGGCACTGGTGCTGGCCCAGGAAGCGGTTGCCTTGGGGCTTGATCGCAAACTGGTAACGCCGCAAGAGCAAGCCTTTTTGTATATGCCATACATGCATTCAGAATCCGAAATCATCCACGAAGTCGCTGTCGATCTGTTTTCTCAGCCGGGCCTTGAGCATAATTACGAGTTCGAGCTGAAGCATAAAAAGATCATTGATCGTTTTGGTCGCTACCCGCATCGCAACGACATACTTGGCCGCACCTCAACGCCAGAGGAAGCAGCGTTTCTCAAGGAACCGGGTTCATCGTTCTGAACATGAAAAAAAGGGACGGTTTCCCGTCCCTTTCATTCGGCGTCGCCAAATTCCCAAACGATCAGCCAACATCCCGGTCGCGATTGTCCCACCAGTCTTGAACAAGGTTTTCGGCCTCGTCCATGTAGTCGGCCTTGCCGGCAAGGAAAGCTGCCATGGCTGCACTGCCCTTGATCTTGGCTTCGGCGGGCGTGTCTTCAACGTCGCCGCGCCACACACCGAGAAAATGTTTGAGCGATATCGGGCTTTGCTCTTCGCCGTCCTTGGCGGTTTTGGGCAGCATCGCTGGCCAGCGCACATCATTGAGTTCCCCGTTATCAAGCATCCGCAGGTCCACATGCTTGTAAGGGGTTCTTTCGGCCTCGCCCCCGCCGCCCTTGATCACACCAATACGTGGCAATTCCAGAAGCTTGCCTGTTTCCCGATGAACATCGAGGAACGCCGGGTGAAACACACCCAAAAATGCCGATTTTGCCTGCAACGGGTTCAGCAAACGAAGCAAGGTATTGACAGGGCTGCGCAAACCAAGCAACGGACGCAGGCCAATCAGTTCCTGAAGCTTCGGATGCATATGACGCAGCGGCAGATAGGCAAATCCCTTGGATGCGATATCTGATCTGGCTTCTTCGGCAGACATGGCAATCGGCAGTTTCAGCGCCTTGATGGCGGCCTCGGTGCCCATGCCATTGACCAGATGCGAGTTATAGCCATGCATCAGGATTGGCACACCGTTCTGCGACAGCAACAAGGCAGAAAGCACAAACCATGGCAAACCACGGGTTCGGCCCGCCGCATATGACGGCCAATCGAGTGCCGGACGGTCAAGATTTTCGTCCTCACCCTCTTCATCCGGTTCAAGACGGGCCGCCTTCCGGACGGCCTCGATCATGCCAGCGAGTTCTTCAGGGGTTTCCGCCCGATAGCGCAGCATCAAAAGAAACGCGCCAAGCTGGATCGGTTCGACCTCATCGCGCAGAATCATCGAGAACGCGTCAAAGGCTTCCTCGCGGGTCAGGCTGCGTGACCGGCCCGGCCCACGGTAAAACGTCCGCAGATAGCCCGAAAACGGGTGTGATTCTGGTAAGGCATTCTCATCCTCGAGCTGTTCAAGATGCTCGTCGGTCATAGGGCTTCACCGGATAGTTATGTCGTTACTGATCGTGGATGCGCGTAAAGACCCACTCCGTCTCGGTCGAGAGGTCATCCTGATAGCTGTAGCCATCCACATTGAATTTCTTGAGCTCTTGCGGGTCTTCGATCCGATTGTCAATCATATAGCGCCCCATCATGCCCCGCGCACGCTTGGCCGAGAAACCGACAACCTTGACCGTACCACCCTTTACCTCTTTGAAAACAGGGGTAATAACCGGGCCATCAAGTACCTTGGTCTTGATCGATTTGAAATACTCGTTCGAGGCCAGATTGATCAAGCTGCGATCCTTGTGACCCTTGGTGATTTCGTTGATTTCTTTTGAAATCTTGTCATCCCAGAACGCATACAGGTCCTTGCCACGCGGATTGGCAAGGCGCGTTCCCATTTCAAGACGGTAAGGCTGCATCAAATCACGCGGCTTCAACAATCCATAAAGACCTGAAAGCATCCGGAAATGGGCTTCGGCCCAATCGATGTCTTCGGCCTTCATCGTATCCGCATCAAGACCGACATAGGTGTCCCCACGAAACGCGAAGATCGCCGGTTTTGCGTTGGTCTTGTCAAACGGGCGCGAAAAATGCTGAAAACGCTGATAGTTCAGATCGGCAAGGTTTTCGCTGATCCCCATAAGCTTCATCAGATCGCTGCGGCTTTTTTTGCGCGCGACATCAACAAGTTCTTCGGTGTCATCCAGAAATGCAGGTTGGGAAACAGACATTTCAGGAACGTCGGTTTCGAAATCAAGCTTCTTGGCCGGGGACACAACAGCAAGCATCAATCTGCCTCTTCTCTTTCATCTCGGTTCGATTTGTCGTAACAAGCCACAAGGCATGGGCAATGTCTAGGGCCCAACCCCATGTACAGGAGTATACGGCTGTACATTGGTTTGGACCCTTGGCGTTAACCATAAACTTCTAATTTTGCAGAAAATCTGTCTGGCGCAAGCTTTGACGGAAGAAAGGACCCATTATGAGTGAACAAGTTCGCGCGTCGCACATTCTTCTGATGTATGCCGGTTCGGCCCGTTCGACCGCCACCCGCACCAAGGACGAAGCCCTGACCGAAATCAACGCGCTCAAGGATCAGGTTGCAAACGGTGCCGATTTTGCCGAACTCGCCAAAGCCAACTCTGACTGCCCGTCCGGCCAGCAGGGCGGCGATCTTGGCTTCTTTGGCCGTGGCATGATGGTTCCGGAATTCGATGCCGCCGCATTCAGCATGGATGTTGGCGCGACGTCCGACGTGGTTGAAACCGATTTCGGTTACCACCTGCTGCAGCGTACCGCCTAAGCAACCGCTTACGCGTCGTGCACTAAAAAAGGCTGGCATTCATTTGCCAGCCTTTTTCTTTTCAGTCGTGTCAGTCGCGCCCTTCAGAAATCAACAATCGGCGCATCAAGCTCGTACTGCCCCTTGTGATCTTCGATCTCGAGCACCCAGACATCGGGATCAAAGCCGACCTGCTTGCGCCAGTAATCGTCACAGGCAAATTCGGTTTCCCGGCCCCCGTCCGGGCCGCCAGCAACCAGCATCCAGCCCAGATCGCCATCAAGTGTCGTGACCCGAGAATAGACGAAACATCCGCTTTCAAACCGGTTGAGCTTCAAAAGGACCGCACCAGCGTCCTCATTGCCCTTATGTGCCACCATGGCTGTAATCAGGTTCGCCTGACAAATCGCGATCTGCCCGCGCACCCATAGCCCAGCTTTAAGGCGCGGCTGCATCTATACCCCTTCCCGCGTTGCGGTGACGTTTTCTGGCATTTGCAGGATCAGGTTCGGGTTGGGACAGATACTTTCCCAGATATCCCATTCCGACGGCTTGGCGGCGCCAAAGAAGTCGCCTTCCCGGCCGAGCATGTCGAAAATGATCTGGAAATGCAGATGCGGGATCCAGTCGCCATTGATCGGGATATCCCCAAAGCTGCAAAACAGATCACCCGCCGCAATTTCCTTGCCCTTATAGAGCCCTTCAAGCGATTCGCGGCTCAGATGGCCATAGAGTGTGTGGAATTTGATGTCTGCCGCCGGTTCGTGCTGCAAGATGATGGTCGGCCCATAATCAAGATGCAGGTTGTTGTCGGCAAAGCTGTGCACAACCCCATCGAGTGGCGCGAATACCGGGGTGTATGCCGGGGCAAACAGATCGATGCCAAGATGCTGGCTGCGGGCTTCGCCATCATTTTTGAACTGTTCGGACTGATAGCAGATCCGGTCTTCACGATAGCGGCCAATGCCAACCGGTGCACTGGCATCTGCCAATTGCTGCCACATGATTTCGGTCTGGCGCGCCGGATCGCTTTCACCGCCGATCACAACATCACCGTTTGATGAGAAATCATAGACGATCTTCGCACAGCTTTTGAGATCGCAGTCCATGACCGAGCGGAACCCATCACAGTTCACTTCGATCCAGGCAAGCAAGCTTGCGGCCTCCGGCATCGGTTCTTGGCCTTGTGCAAGGCGATCCTGATAGGTTTGAAGACGTTGGGCTGCGGCAGACGATCGCAAAACGGTCACGGTGATGGCTCCGAAACAGAAAAAGGCAGGGACGATGCCCTGCCTTTAGCTACATGATTATATAAGTGATCGGCAAGCTTTGGCTTACCAGTTGGTCACTTCGTATTCGCAGGACACGTCATCATCATCGGTGTCGGTCAGTGCAACCGTCAGACGGCGCATCTGCGGATTGAAGCGTTTTATGAAGTTCAAAAGCAGCAGCGATTCTTCGGAAAGCTCGCCTGCGTCTTCGTCATCTTCATCCAGTTCACAGAGCTCAACCAGCTCAAGGAACAGTGCGCCGAGTGCGCGTTTGACGTCTTCACCACCTTTAAGACCGCCGGTCAGATCGCCAAGCGGGCCCAGGTCGATTTCGAGTTTGCGCAGATTAGCACTCATCTGATCGATGGCATCTTCATCAAGAACCATCTCGGCCGCGATCATATGCGTGCCAACTTCGTTGATGTTCATGAAACCGACGAACTCAAACAGGTCATCCTTGGTGCGACCGTCTGCCAGCAGCTTTTCGGTATGTGCTTCGAATTCGTCGAAGTCGATATCTTCGCCAAGATCGTTTTCAAGATCGCTCATGTCGCTCTCCAATCAAAATTTGCGCTGCTGATACTCTGGATTGCGGGAAAACTCAACCCGGACTGGTGACATGGCCATCTGCTATGCAGCCATCACATTGCATGCCAAACAATATTGCGAACGATAACGCATTATCACTAGGATTAGAATTGATCTGATCGACCGGCTTTGAATGGAACCCGTTATGCCCACCTTTACGCTTCTCGATATCATTGCATTTTGCTGGGCCTTTGCCTGGTGGGTTGGCTACACGCTGTTTGCCGATGCCAGTTCAAGGCGTCGTAATTCCATCTCGGCCCATATGGCGCGCAACCGTCATCGCTGGATGGAGCAGATGCTTAAACGTGACATCCGGATGGTGGATACATCGATTTCAAGCAACCTGATTACCGGCATCAGTTTCTTTTCCTCGACCACCATTCTGGTGCTAATCGGTCTGGTCGCGCTTTTAGGCTATACCGACAAGGCGATTGAAACCGTATCTGCCCTGCCCTTTGCCGCTGTCACCACGGCCGGTGTTTGGGAGTGCAAGGTGGTTTTGCTGATCGTGATCTTTATCTATGCGTTCTTCAAATTCACCTGGGCTTTCCGGCTCTCAAACTATTGCTCCATCCTGATCGGAGCAGCACCGGGGGCAGATTCACCCGATGCCGCCCGTGCGGCGGCGCGTGCATCACGGATGAGCATGATGTCGGCCCATAACTTCAACCGCGGTATCCGTGCCTATTTCTTTGCCCTGTCGGCATTGGCCTGGTTTTACCACCCGGTTGCCTTCATCATCTGCGCGACCTGGGTGACGCTTGTGCTGTTTAACCGCGAATTCCGGTCCCACGCATTGGATATCCTGAGCGGCCATCACTGAGCGCAGCACCGACGAAAAAGGGCCGCGTTTGCGGCCCTTTCTAGTTCATAAGCGGTTATCTTCAAACGGCCTGCGCCCGGCGGCGGATCGCGAAGGTCGCAACAATCAGCAACACCAGACCGACCGGAAGCGCCGCACTGTAAAGCAGCGTTACCCACCCCGATCCGGCATAGATCGTGCCGGCCGACAGCGAAGCGATCGCGACGGTACCAAACACACAGAACTCGTTGATGGCCTGAACGCGCGCCTGTTCGGACGGACGATAGTTTTCGGTCAGGAACGTGGTGGCGCCGACAAACATGAAGTTCCAGCCAATGCCAAGCAGCACAAGCGATACCCAGAAATTGCCCATCAGGTCCTGCCCGGCAAGACCGACAGCCAAACAGACAAAATTCAGGATCGCACCGGCCTGAATGACTTTAAGCGCCCCAAACCGTTTGATCAGATTGCCGGTAAAGAAGCCCGGCGCATACATACCGACAACATGCCACTGGATGATAAAGGCGGCATCGCCGAAGGCATAATTGCAATCAAGGATCGCAAGCGGCGTTGCTGTCATCACAAAGCTCATGACCGCATAACCAAGCGCGCCGGCGATGATCGCAACAATAACAGCCGGCTGGCCCATCACGGTTTTAAGCGGGCGGGCTGGTTCCGGATGCTTGTGTCCGCGCATATCGGGCAAGCGCAGCTGACCAATGGCAATCACCAACAGGAACTGCAAACCTATCAGGGCCACAAAGGTGCCAAGGAACGGCACCGTGTCAAACCAGTCACGCGCAAAGCTTGCCAAGTTTGGCCCGATAAAGGCCGATGCCAGACCGCCCAGCATGGTGTAGGAAATCGCACGTGCCCGGAACTCTGCCGGTGCGGCTTCGGCTGCGGCAAAACGATACTGCATGGCAATGGCATTCCCGGCCCCGATGCAGGCACATGCGATGCAAAGCAGCCAGAAATTGGCGTAATAAACAGCCCCCATTCCCGACACCGCCCCCATCATCGCAATGGCAGCGCCCATCCAGAAGCCAAACCGACGCCCCTTCTTGGCCATGATCACGGCCGACGGGGCGGTCATCCCCATCATGGCAATCATCATGCACGCAACCGGCAAGGTTGACAGCGACTTGTCACTGGCAAGCGAAAAGCCAATCACGGCAGCGACGGTAAAAATCAATGACATCGCACTAGCAGACAGCGCGACGCACAGACTTAAAATCATGATGTTCCGGCGAACTTCCGGGCTCGACATTTGGGGCTCCCTATCTTGGCGGTGGTGGCGCCAATTTCATGTTTTTGACAAAACGCGCCTTTGGCAACGGCTTGCGTCTTGCTCTACAAGTTTGTCCTGTTATATTGGCTCTTCACCTTACGGGATAGTGTCAATGCACGGCTTTGCCGACAAAAAGTTGAAGATCGCCGAAAACACTGCACGCCAGATTGGCGTTGCGGCGGTCCGTGCTGTCCCGAAAGTCGCTTTTTTCAAAGAGCGAACTTGACCTCATCCTAAAATTCCTTTTCTTGTGCATTTACCCCGCGTAAACATGCGGGTCGTATATGTGCATTACTGAATTATGCCCGCAGATAAAGCAGAGTTGAGCCAACCATGATTGCCCTGACCCTTCCCGATGGTGCCGTGCGCGAATTTGACGGCCCGGTATCGGGTTTCGATGTCGCCAAAAGCATCAGTTCTTCGCTGGCAAAGAAGTCCTTTGCCATCATCGTCAACGGTGAAGTGCGCGACCTCGCACGCGAGATTGACACTGACGCGACTATCGAAATCGTGACCAAGGGCCATGCAGAGGTTCTGCCTCTGATCCGTCACGATTGCGCACATGTCATGGCTGAAGCCGTTCAGGAACTTTATCCCGATACGCAGGTCACGATTGGCCCGTCCATCGAGAACGGTTTCTATTACGATTTTGCCCGCGAAACGCCGTTCACGCCCGACGATCTGGTCAAGATCGAAAAGCAGATGCACAAGATCATCGAACGCAATGAGCCGATCGTGCGCGAAGTCTGGGATCGCAACGAAGCGATCAAATTCTTCCTGGACAAGGGCGAAAAGTACAAGGCCGAGATCATCCGTGATCTGCCGGAAACCGAAACCATCACCTGCTATCGCCAGGGCGATTTCATTGACCTGTGCCGTGGCCCGCATGCGCCGTCTACCGGCAAGATCGGCAAGGCATTCAAGCTGATGAAGGTTGCCGGTGCTTACTGGCGTGGTAATTCCGACAATGAAATGCTGCAGCGTATTTATGGCACCTGCTGGGAAAGCAAGGAAGACCTGGATGCCTATCTGCACATGCTCGAAGAAGCGGAAAAGCGCGACCACCGTCGCCTCGGACGTGAGATGGACCTGTTCCACATGCAGGAAGAAGCCCAAGGTTCTGTCTTCTGGCATGACAAGGGTCTGAAGCTGTATCGTCGGGTTGAAACCTATATCCGTGATCGTCTCGATGATGCCGGTTATCAGGAAGTCCGCACGCCGCAGCTTGTCGATCGCGTGCTTTGGGAAAAATCAGGTCACTGGGAAAAGTTCCGCGAGAACATGTTCACCACGACGCCGGACGAAGATGATCCCGAACGTGTTCTGGCGCTTAAGCCGATGAACTGCCCGTGTCACGTGCAGATTTTCCGACTTGGCAGCAAATCCTATCGTGACCTGCCGCTACGTATGGCGGAATTTGGTTGCTGTCACCGAAATGAGCCCTCCGGCGGCCTGCACGGTATCATGCGTGTCCGCCAGTTCATTCAGGATGACGCCCATATCTTCTGCACCGAAGATCAGATTGTCTCGGAAACCAAGATTTTCTGTGACCTTCTGAAGTCGGTTTACAAGGATTTCGGCTTTACCGACATTCTCGTGAAGTTCTCGGATCGCCCGGAAGTGCGTGCCGGTGCGGATGAAATCTGGGACAAGGCAGAAACCGCCCTTCGTGAAGCCGCGGAAGAAGCGGGCCTCGCCCTTGAAGTCAACCCGGGCGAAGGCGCGTTTTATGGGCCGAAGCTTGAGTTCGTGCTGCGCGATGCGATCGGTCGTGACTGGCAGTGCGGCACGCTTCAGGCCGACTTCGTCCTGCCGGAGCGTCTCGATGCGTCCTATATGGGCGAAGATGGTGAAAAACACCGTCCGGTCATGCTCCATCGCGCGATCCTGGGCTCGCTCGAACGTTTCATCGGTATTCTGATTGAAAACTATGCCGGTCGTCTGCCGCTTTGGCTGTCGCCGGTGCATGCTGTTGTCTGCACGATTACCAATGACGCAGATGACTATGCACATGAAGTCAAGGCAGCACTTGAAGCCAAGGGCCTGAATGTTGAGCTCGATACCCGTAACGAGAAAATCAACTACAAGGTACGTGAACACAGCCATGCCAAGGTTCCGATGATCCTGGCACTCGGCAAACGCGAAGCCGAAGAAAAGACCGCTTCGGTTCGCCGCATTGGCTTCAAGCACCAGAAGACCTTTGGCATTGATGAACTGGGTGATGCGATGGCGGCAGAAATCCGCGATCGCGTGATCGAAGCCGAGTTCTAATCAAGCCACGAGACCCAAATAAAAAGCCCGCAAGTCAGATGCTTGCGGGCTTTTCTTTTAACCAAATTCCAAATTATTCCGGCGGAAGTTTCGGTTTGTCTGACGGCGGCAATGATCCGCCACCTGCCCCGGACAGATCCAGCTTCGGCATCCCGCCCCCGGCCCGGCTTGCTGTGCGCGGGTCTGCGCATAGGCAACCGATGGATGGCGCGCATTGCCAAACACCTGACCGATAAAGCGCCAGATTTTTGGCACCAGCCAGACCAGAAGCAGCACGAACACAGCAAGCAGCACAAAGAACACCACCGGATGGAAGGCAACCGTGTAAAGGGCGCCAAAGACAGCCACATCTTCGGCGACTGATGCGACGCTGTTGCTGATTGGCTCAGGTGATGTGTTGATCGCAGCACGACTTCCCGCCTTGGTAAAGTGGCTTCCGGCTGCAACAGTGCCGCCAACCAGCAATGCAATCGCGGTCTGAACACCATCCCCCAATCCGACATCAAGGCCGCCAAGGGCCCCGGCCGCAAGCAATGCGCCAGCAGGGATACGGATAAAGGTGTGAATCGCGTCCCACACGCTATCGACGATCGGAATTTTATCAGCAACGAATTCGATCAGATAGAGGAACATCGCAAGGGCGAGTACCCACCAGCTTCCCAGAACCTGCAGTTCTGGTGGCAAATCAAGCAGTCCGAAGTTGTTCATGAAACCGAGAACAACGACTGTGCCATACAGGTTTACACCGCTGGCCCAGGCCCCGCCCATTCCCAAAGCAAGAGTTTCAATCACACCCAAGAAAAACGCCCTTTCAAAGCCACAATTCTCACCAACAAATGACTGGGCAAAACTTCCAGTTGTGATAAATCACACTTTCAAAGCGTCCCAACGCACGTATTAATGCCAAATCAGATCCAAAGAAAGGTACGACGATGAACCGTGAAGGTGAAACCCCAAAAATGATCAAGGCATGTGCTGTGGTGATGATGCTTGCTACCCCGCTTCTGGCAGGCAACGCTTTTGCGATGGGAAGCTCCGATAGCTGGAGCTCCGAGGGAACCGATCTTTCGGCCGTAACCGAGCTTGTCGATACCGAAATGTACGAGATGGCGATCGATAAGATCGAAACCATGCTCGAAGACGATTCTGAAAACGCCGATCTATATAATTACCTCGCCTACAGCCAGCGCAAGATGGGCGATTTTGACAGTGCTGCGCAGAACTATGAACGCGCGCTGATGATCAACCCGGAGCATGCTGGCGCCCTTGAATATCAGGGTGAATTGTTCCTGCAGACAGGCAAACCTGAGATGGCAGCGGAAAATCTGGCGCGCCTACAAGAAGTTTGCGGTACGGGTTGCGACGAATACAAAACGCTGGCGAGTAAAATCAGCAACTAGTCGACATGCTGGACCTCAGAAAACCTATTCGTCAGGATAGGTTCCCTTTTGTGGGCAGAAAGGCCATATGTCTGCTTTGGTTGGACTTACGCAAACGGGAAGATACATGTCAAACGCTGTGATGAGCAAAAGCTATTCGGTCGTTTGCCTGCGGGCCGCAGGGCAGCAGATGGAGCTGGAAACGGTATCCGATTACAGCGCTGCCCTGAGTTCTGCAAAAAGTGCAATTGCCAATAAAAGCAATTCTGAAGTCCGTATCGTCGAAAACAAGTACGACCAGGCAAGCCGCAAGGATAAAAAGCAGGTCATCAAGATTCTGACGCCCGAAAGTGCTGGCGTGACAAGTGGTTCTGCAGCGCGCCCTGGCAAAAGCCCCGGCATGACGCGTGAAACCGCCAAACAGGCCACCAAGGGCATTATCAATATCGTCATTGCTGTAACCGTTTTGATCCTTTTGGTGGGGATCATGATCCCGTTGGCGATGCGATAATCGATCACCACTTTGAGCCGCCGCCGACTTCTTTATCTTCCTGATTTTCCAGCAGACCTGATCACAGTCCCCCTGTTTGCAACAGTTGTCTTTGCAGCCAAGGAAAGATATAACTTTCCCTGATACAGCGATGATCAGGTGAAGCGTGAAAATCAGGTCTGCGACAACAAAAAACAACCCACGCCGCAATTGGCGATGGCTCACTGCCGCAGCTCTCCTGCCGCTTCTTGCTGGCTGCAGCACGGATGATCTGTCCGGGCTTTGGTTCGGGTCATCATCATCGCCGCAAGAAATCACCGCACCATCAACCAATCAGGCGACCGCGACCGAAAAGGCGGCCTTTAACCGCGCGGCCTGTGGGCTGTTTTTCGGCAACGGAAACTTGCCCGGCACAGCGCAAGGCGGCAATGGTGCCTCTGCCCCCATTTCACTGGATGGCAGTCCGCAGGAAAACCTGCTGCAGGCCATTTCCTATGACATGGACGGAAACTACGAAAACGCCCGAAAACTCTATGTCTGGCTGACCGCAACACCACCTGACATGAAAGTTGATCTTGATTGCGGACAGGGTGTCCGTCTGTCGGGCAGTATCAATTCCCTCGCACAAAGACGGCTTGTCGCGCTTGATGCGGCGTCGCCTGAATATGCGCGCTCGGCAGAAATTGACAAAGTTGTCGCCGCGGCAACGGTTGCCCCAGGTCCGGAATTGCCCGATCCGCCGCAAGTCGAGCGAGATCGCCGATTTTATGAGACCGGCGGGGTTGTGGAGGCTGAGCCGGAAGCACCGACCACGACCGTGGAACGCATGGAAATGGAAGTCAGCGACAACACCGCTCAGCTAACGCGGGTTGAGAGACGTACGACGTCTGCTGCGCCGGCATCGTCCCCCGCCCCAGCTGCGACACCGCGTGCAACGGCGGCACCTGCCGCTTCATCGGCAACAGTGCCTGCCCAAACACCGCCTGCCGATACAGTTGCCAAACTGGCACCGGTCGCAGCGCCCGACCCGGCAGCATCTGCACGCCCGGCCCCTGTGCTTGAAGCACCGACTATTGCCGGGGACGCAGCGACGACCGAGCATACCGGTGTTCGCGTCACCTCAAACAGCCGCCCGGTCGAACAGGGTGAGCTTGATATCGTTGATCGCCAACCAGAGGCCGCGTCAATGATCGAACTGCCGATTACCACGGCGCAAACGCCTGCCCCTGCGCCTGCGCCAACTCAGGCGCCACAACAAACAACCGCACCATCAGCAACGCAGGCGAACGCCCCTTACTATGCTGTTCAGCTGGCAGCCTATCGCTCACGCGGTCGGGCTGAAGCCGCTTGGTCGGATTTCCAGAATGCTCGCCATGGCATGCTTGCCGCGGCCGATCATGAAGTCGTCAGCATTGCGATTGAAGGAAAAGGTCTGTTTTTCCGCTTGCTCACGGGGATGTATGGATCCTCTTCGGAAGCGACGCGGGCGTGTAACACCCTTAAATCCGCGGGCACAGATTGCCTTGTGCGCCGTGTTACCCCTTAAGCGTTTGCCGTTGCTTGGCTGATGCCGCCATCTTGCGTGACCGCATCAGTCCATCCGGCCGGGTTTTTCGACCGTGCCTTCGAACAAAGCCGGGCATTTTTGCCAACAGATACTCGATCTTTGCGTTGTGTCGGTAGTAGCGCCAACGCAGATGCTGGATAAACCGTCTTGTCCGTTTTGAGCCCGCCGCGAGCAGCGGGATGCCAAGGGCAATAAAGACCATGCCAAAAAATGGCGGCGGCAGCGGCAAAAACACCAACCCGATCAGCAAACAGACCACGCCTGCAAGCATCAAACCCATTGATTGCAAATGCTTAAGCTTGCGCAAAGCCAACCCTAACGCGCAGTTCCACCGACTTTGAATGTGGATTATCCAGACGATGCAAAGCCCTGCCAAAAGAATGTTCAAAGACATTTGATCAAGAGGGGAATTGCTATTGTGCGCGTCTGGAGTACATTGCACCCATGAACGCAAAAAATTCTACGGGAAAAACGACATGTTCTCCGTGCTAAAAGCCGACAAACCAAAAATGCCAACCGCCGATACCGCCCTGCCCGGCCGCGACGAGGCCCTGCCCGTTGCCGATGCCAATGTGGTGACAGGCAATCCGATGAAGGGACCGTTCCCTGAACATCTTGAGATTGCGATCTTTGGCATGGGCTGTTTCTGGGGTGCCGAACGGCTGTTCTGGAAAGCACCGGGGGTTTACAGCACGGCTGTTGGCTACGCCGGTGGCTACACCAAGAACCCGACATATCGCGAAGTCTGCAGCGGCATGACCGGTCACGCCGAAGTGGTCATGGTTGTTTTTGATCCGACCGTGACGTCTTATGCGGCGCTATTGAAGCTGTTCTGGGAAAACCATGACCCGACGCAGGGCATGCGCCAGGGCAATGATGTCGGAACGCAATATCGATCCGTCATTTATGCCCGCACGGCTGACCAGCAACAGACGGCGACGAAGTCGCGCGAAGAATACAACGCCGCCCTGAAAGCGGCTGGTCAGAGTGATGTGACAACCGAAATCACCGAGGCGCCGGAATTCTTCTACGCCGAAGACTTCCACCAGCAATATCTTCACAAAAACCCGGACGGGTATTGTGGCCTTGGCGGCACCGGCGTTTCGTGCCCTGGCATGTGACAAACGCCTTAATCAGACCGGTTTGCCGCCGTATTCCCGACTAAGATCCGCACAAACCCGGCGGATCTTAAGGCCCAGTTGCTCGATGTGATCGTTGGGAATACGCGCGGCCGGACCCGAAAGTGACAGGGCCGCAATTGGCAGGCCTGTCTCATCACGGACAACACCAGCGACACAGCGCAAACCAACCGCGTGCTCTTCATCATCAAGGGCATAACCGCGTTGTCTGGAACGTTCCAGATCCTGTTCCAGTGCGCTCTGCGTGATGAGGGTTCGCTCGGTAATCTTTGGCAAGCCATGCTGGGCAACCACGGAATTCAGTTCTTCTTCTGGCAAGAATGCCAACAGAGCCTTGCCCACACCCGAACAATGCATCAAGGCACGGCGGCCCGGCGTCACCAAGGCACGCATCATTTTACGGCATTCGACCTGCGACAGGAAGATAACCTCCCCACCATCTGCGACAGCAAGATTGACGGTTTCACCGCTGTCTTCCATCAAGGCCCGCATGTAAGGCCGGGCGATCTGGCTCAAGTTGCGGTTCTTGGTAAAGGCATTACCAACACTAAAGGCCTGCACCCCGACAAACCAGAGGGTGCGTTCCCCGTCAAACGCAACATAGCGTTCATGTTGCATGGTGGTCAGCAGACGGTGGGCTGTTGAGGGCGGCAACTTCACCTGTTGCGCAATTTCGGTCAGAGTCATCCCGTCTTCGCTTTCGGCAAGCGCGTTGAGGATGCTTAATGCTCTGACCAGTGACTGGACCTGCTGCATTCAGCGACTTCTCCCTGCAAGTGGTCGATTATCCCGACCATCATTGTCATGTTGTCTCTGAATGTTAGGAGATCATCGTGCGGCTTGCACGGACTTTTGACGCATCCAGACGAAAGTGGAGTAACTGACCAGATAAACAGTCGCGGCCACAAAGGCGCAAACCGTCCCCCAGACAAGCCCGAGCTCAGGATAACCAAGGGTCACTGCAAGAATGTAAATCCATAGTGCTCCCATCCCGCGCGGGAAATTCCGGATCACGGTATGAACCGTTTCAGCACCATAGGAGAAATGCAGGATCAGCATCATCGGATAAAGCGTGACCGGAAAGCCCGATAACAACCCGGCCCAGCGCGGCCCGATCCAAGCCGCCATACCACTGATCAACAGCACAATGATCGCCGCCAGTGCGGCGCGCAGCAACACAACACCCTTTGTCAGGCGGACGCGATTAAGAATGCGCACGTTCTCGATCTTGCGAAACAGCACCAGCGCAACAAAGATCGCAACCAAAAGAATGATAGCCGCCTGGGTCAAACTCATCGGGGCCAGCTGAAACAACCACGATACCGCGATATATGTCACGAATGCGCCCGCCGAACTCAGCAGGATTTGAGGAATAACCGGCAACCCCACACACCGCCGCGATACCAGAAAATAGGCATACAGAAATGTCAGTGTCGAAATCAGGCCAGGCAAGGTGTAAACCGCGCTTTCACTGGCAAAGGCGACACCCTGCTCGACCGCAATGAAGTATAAAAGAATGGCCGTCCCAAGGGGATAACCGGACAAAACACCGGCCACGCGTGGCCCGGCCCGCTCTGCAAGCACAGATAATCCCAGAACTGTCCCAATCGAGACAGCAATCTTGGCAAGGATCAGTTCCAACAGCCTTATCCTTCAACTCAAACAACGATGACAACTTATCAACAAAGTGACAACATCGGTATCCGGTTTCTCGAAGACAGGCAAGCGCAAACGGCTTTGAACCGCCTAAAAGAAAACGGCCAGCCCGTTGGACTGCCCGTTTTAGCTTATCTGGAATGGCCGAAAGCCTCGCTATCGACTAGGGGCTGGCATTTATCGCTATGGGTGCCTGAACAATCACGCCGCGCCACCCAAGGCCTTCATAGGTTTCGTAACCCGGTGTCAGGGCGTAGGCCACCAACGAACCATCATCAAGCAGATACGCCCCACGTGCGGGATCATCGACGCGCAAATCAACCCTTTCGCTCAGGACACCTTTGTCATCCGATGCGGCAAGAACCCGGTTATTGGAGTCCACAAGCATCACGCGTGTGCGTTCCCGTTCTTCAGGGCTGAAATTCAGGGCCTTGACGATCATTGGCGCTTGGTCTTCCCAGTCAAAGAAAACCCCCATCACACCTATAACTTCACCATCGACGGCGCCGCCCTTGCGCACGGCGGTTGCATAGATCGGGGTGGCCGCATTGTTCAGCAAGGGATTCTGTTCAACATCAGCCACGGCATAATGTCCGCCATCGCGACAACGCAATGCTTCGTGGAACCATGCATGGTCTGAAATATTCTGGCCATTCAGCCGGTAGGTATCCGGGCGACCATTGGCAAGGATGTTGCCGTTTTTATCTGCGATCCAGAGATCAAGATACACCGTGTAGGAATCAAGAATAACGCCCAACCGTTGCGACGCACGTTGGGCGATCGACTCATCCTGCGGGTTTTCGCAGACATCGACGACCGCCGCATCGGTTGCCCACCAGCGGACATCGCAGGAACGCTCGAACAGGTTTCGATCCATCAATTCGACAGCATAACGTGCCAGATCAGAAAACCGGTCGCCACGGGCCGTCTGGGCGGTTTCCTCCAGATCGCTTGCAAGCTTGAGAAACATTTCTTCAAGCTCTTCCGTGATCCCTGTCACTCGTTGGGAGATGTCCTTGACCTCGTTGGCAACTACACCAAAACCACGACCGACCTCGCCAGCGCGCGCGGCCTCGATCAGTGCATTCAATGCAAGCGTACGCGTTGCCCGTGTGACGGCCTTGATTTCAGTGATTTTCTCGTTGGCCTGCCCGGACATTGCCGTCGCAACCTGCAGAATTCTTTCTGGCATTCAAGTAAAGCTCCCATAAGGACGTCAAGTTCCCTCCTGCTGCTGTTCGCTTTTTACTCAGTCATCAATTCTGCTTATCTTTGCAGCATTATTCTATCATAGGTCACTTCGATCTGGGCGTAAATAATGGAATTCACGCCTGCCCCAAAACCGCGCGTTGCACCGATAGAGCGTTTATATACTCAGCGCGTTTTGGCCCGCACTTTCATTCACTTAGATCAGATGCGCGCTAGCGAAGCACGATCGTTCAATTCTGGCGTTTGATCATACTTCGGCGTGGGTGTCAGGCCGTGAAGGCAAGGATCGAATCTGCCAGCAGCTTGATCCCTGTCAGGAACAGAAGGCTATAACAAACCCGGTAGAACAAAGTCACACTTACCTTGTCATGGGCCCACAAGCCCAGCCATGTCCCGAACAACGCAACAGGAATGAACACCAGCGACGTCCCAAGATTTGACGCGTCAAATTGCCCAAGCAAGGCATACGGGATCAGTTTGACGTAATTGACGATAATGAAAAACATCACCGTCGTGCCGACAAAGATCGACTTATCCATTTTTTGTGGCAACAGATACACCGAAACCGGGGGGCCGCCGGCATGGGCGACAAAGCTTGTGAAACCTGCGAGCGTGCCAAGAATGGTGCCCTTGCTGATCGTCGCCGATCCGGGGGCGTTGCTTGCATTGCGGCCACGCAACCAATGATCGAGCGTAAAGATGATCGCGATCAGGGCGATGATCAGTTTGACGGCCGCTTCGTTCAGGTAGCTAAACGACAATGTGCCAACCAGAATGCCAAGCAAAGCGGCAGGCACGAGGATGATCATGTTCCGGCGGTCCCAACGTTTGCGATAGGCCCATACATTCGCAAGATCCATGAGGCACAGAATGGGCAGCATGATCGCAGCTGCGGCCTGCGGCGATACGGCCAAGGCCATCAGAGGCACGGCTACGACACCAAGTCCGCCCCCAAAGCCACTTTTTGATATGCCTGCAATCAAGACGGCGGGAATACCAACAAGATAAAAAAACGGATCCGAGATGAATTCCATCGAAAGTCCTTATTTGGGGTGAACATCCCGGATGTCGGGGATGGCGTGCTGGCCGATGGGATTATTGTTCTAGAAGTCGCGGCATCAGCTCAACAAAGTTACATGGCCGGTGCCGGATATCGAGTTGGTAGGTCAGGATTTCGTCCCAGGCGTCCTTGCAAGCACCCGTTGATCCCGGTAAGGCAAACAGATAGGTGCCCATGCAGACCCCGGCAGTTGCCCTTGACTGAACAGTTGAAGTGCCAATTTTCTGATAGGAAATCCAACGGAAAAGCTCTCCAAATCCCGGGATTTCCTTTTCATAAAGGGCACGATGGGCTTCGACCGTGACATCCCTGCCCGTAACCCCTGTGCCACCGGTCGTGATGATCACATCGATATTTTGATCGGCACACCAGGCCCCCAGCTGTTTGCGCAAGGCGACCTGATCATCGGGCAGAATTTCGCGCTCATATACCCGATGCCCTTTTTCGATGATCCGCTCGCACAGGACTTCGCCGGAGGTATCGTTATGGAGATCACGTGTATCGCTGACGGTCAGGACCGCAATATTGATCGATACAAAAGGTTGGCTTTTGTCAATTCCCGCCACGGTTCTCTCCATATCCCATGAAATGCTGCACCAACCTAATATGCCCTGAAACAGGTGCAAGCGTTTTCACATCCAACAGTGTTCTCAACGCCCATACCGAATCAGGAAACAACAAAAAACAGGCATCATTTGATACTTTATTAGCAAATCAACGCACCAACCGACCACACGATCAAACAAATTTCCCTGCGAACATCCGAACACATTTACTCAGAAATACAGACACTTAACGACCACTCAAAACAAATCACTTTATCAAAAATCGCGCAATTGGTATTACCAATTAAACACATCTACGTGACTTCGCTTGCCGGTGTGTAATTTTACGCTTAGAAAAGCGGTAAAGGACTACCAAATTGGCGCGCCGAAACGATGCGTCGACACCACCAAGTATATTCGGCAGGAAACAAAGGACCCATCATGAGCGACTTGCTTTGGCAACCGACGAAGGAACGCGTTGAGAATGCAAATGTCACCCGCTTTCGCGACTGGGTGAATGAAAAGTATGCGCTGAACCTTCAGAGTTTCACGGAGCTCTATGATTGGTCTGTGTCCGAACTTGAACATTTTTGGCAGGCTGTCGTTGAGTATGCCGAACTCAAGGCCGAAACATGGGGTGAGCGCATCCTGATTGACGGTAACAAGATGCCCGGTGCGCAATTCTTCCCCGATGCCCGACTGAACTTTGCCGAAAACCTTCTGGTGCGTGACGATGACAGCGATGCCCTGATTTTCTGGGGTGAGGACAAAGTCAAAACCTGCCTGTCCTGGGCCGAGCTTAACATTGCCGTTTCCAAATTCGCGCAGGCACTGCGTGCCGAGGGCGTTGGCAAGGGCGATCGTGTATGCGGCTATATGCCAAACATGTCGGAAACCGTGATTGCGATGCTGGCAACGGCCGCCATCGGGGCCACCTGGTCATCCGCCTCCCCCGATTTCGGGGTTCAGGGGGTTGTTGACCGGTTTGGTCAGATCGAACCAACCGTGATGATAACTGTTGATGGGTACCATTATAACGGCAAGCAACATGACATCCGCGAAAAGGTGCGCGATGTAGTTGATCGCATCGACAGCCTGAAAAAGGTGGTGATCGTCGCTTACGCATTTGACGGGGACAACACCACCGACATTCCCAATGCCGTAAGCTATGACGACTTCATTGCCCCCTTCCCGACGGAGCGGATCGTCTTTGAGCAGGTTGAATTCAATCACCCGCTTTACGTGATGTTCTCATCGGGAACGACGGGGAAACCGAAATGCATTGTGCATGGCACGGGCGGGACGCTGTTAAAACAGGTATCCGAGCACATCTTGCATTGCGACGTCGCCCCGGGTGATCGCGTGTTCTATTTCACCACCTGCGGCTGGATGATGTGGAACTGGTTGATGGCGGGACTGGCAGCGGGTGCAACGCTGCTGCTTTATGATGGTTCGCCCTTCTATCCGAACGGTAACATCCTGTTTGATTATGCCGACGCAGAAGGCATGACACTGTTTGGCACGTCAGCCAAGTACATTGACGCCCTTGCCAAGGCCGAACTGAAACCACGCGAGACGCACGACCTTTCAACGGTACGCGCCATGACATCGACCGGGTCGCCGCTTGCACCGGAAAGCTTTGATTACGTCTATCGTGACATCAAGGAAGACATCCATCTGGCATCGATTTCGGGCGGCACGGACATCCTTGGCTGCTTTGTGTTGGCATCCCCTGTCCTGCCAGTCAAACGCGGCGTCATTCAGACCCGCGCCCTTGGCGTTGCGGTTGATGTGTTTGATGATGACGGCAATCCAGTGCGCAATGAAAAGGGTGAACTGGTTTGCACCAAGCCATTCCCGTCAATGCCTGTCGGGTTCTGGAATGACCCGGATGGTTCGCGCTATCACGATGCCTATTTTGATCGGTTTGAGAACATCTGGTGCCACGGGGACTATGTCGAGCTTGATGACGATGGCGGCATGGTCATTTATGGCCGATCAGACGCGACACTAAACCCCGGTGGCGTCCGGATCGGCACGGCCGAGATTTATCGCCAGGTCGAAAAGCTGCCTGAAATTCAGGAATCGATTGTGATCGGCCAGGACTGGGATAACGACGTTCGCGTGATCCTGTTTGTTGTGCTGCGCGATAATTACGCGCTGGATACCGCGCTGATCGACAAGATCAAGAAACAGATCCGCGCCAATTGCACCCCGCGACATGTGCCGGCAAAGGTCCTTGCAGTTGCCGATATTCCCCGCACCAAATCGGGCAAGATTACCGAACTTGCGGTGCGCGATGTTGTCCATGGCAGACCGGTTAAAAATCAGGAAGCCTTGGCAAACCCGACGGCATTGGAGCTGTTTTCCAATCTGTCAGAACTGAAAAACTGATCCTCCAAAGCCCCGCCACAAAGAGCGGGGCTTTTTTCTGCCTCGCCACAGATCGCTTCGAGACAAGAAACCCGTGACACGAGCAACAGTCCGATTCCGCACTGCAGTGATGCATGTTTTTTAAACAGCATGGCCTCATGCACTTTTTTTGATCACACCCCTTCTTTTGATGAAAAAAAGTTCGTGCAATTCCAGACCTCACCCCGAACCCTGCACGTTTTCGTACTAGCGCTTTGAATATACGAAGAAAACGCAGCTTTGTATAAAGTATCTAAGTGAAACTACGCAGGATATAACTGCAGAAAAACTCTCAATTTTCCGCTCAATTCACGCTCCCGGCTCACGCCCCGAATTTTTCACACTTGACACAAGGCAGCCTAAAATTTCTTAATTTGGCGGTCCGATCTTCTTCGGACGGATGGATATGCGGCTGTGCATATCCAGGGTGGCATAAAAGCTAAAAACAATGCTTTGCTAACAAGGGAGCTATCTTATGAAAATTCAAACGATCCTTGCCGCTGGCGCAATGACCGTTGCAGCCGTTGCCGCGCAGAACGCACAGGCAGGTGCCGTGCTTGACGGCATCAAGGACAAAGGTTTCGTTCAGTGCGGCGTGAACACCGGTCTTCCGGGTTTCTCCGCTGCCAATGCCGAAGGTAAGTGGGAAGGTATCGACGTTGACGTCTGCCGTGCAACTGCAGCTGCACTGCTTGGTGACGCAAACGCCGTTCAGTATACCCCGCTGACCGCAGCTCAGCGCTTCACGGCACTGCAATCCGGTGAAATCGACATCCTGTCGCGTAACACCACTGCAACCACCACCCGTGACGCGAAACTGGGCCTGACCTTTGTTGGCATCAACTACTATGACGGTCAGGGCTTCCTGATCCCGAAAGGTCTCGGCGTTTCGAGCGCAACCGAACTTGACGGCGCAACCGTCTGCGTTGAGCCGGGCACCACGACCGAGCTGAACCTTGCTGATTACTTCCGCGCCAAAGGCATGTCCTTCGAGCCGGTCGTTATCGAAAACATCAACGAAGCAACCGCTGCCTTCTTCTCGGGTCGTTGCGACGTTTACACCACGGACGCTTCGGGTCTTGCTTCCATCCGTACCCAGATGGCAGAAAACCCGGATGACTATGTCATTCTTCCGGAAATCATTTCCAAAGAACCGCTCGGTCCGGTTGTCGCCCAGGGTGACGAACAGTGGTCGGACGTCGTTCGCTGGGCCTTCACCGCAATGGTTGAAGCAGAAGAGTATGGCGTGACCATGGAAAATGTTGACGACATGAAAGCAAACAGCACCAACCCGGGCATCCAGCGTCTGCTTGGCGTAACCCCGGGCATGGGTGAAGCTCTTGGTCTCGACGAAGCTTGGGCATACAACATCATCAAGCAGGTTGGTAACTATGGCGAAAGCTATGAGAAAAACGTTACCGCCAAGCTGGGCCTCGAGCGTGGTCTGAACGCTCTGTGGACCGATGGTGGCCTGCAGTATGCATGGCCGGTTCGCTAATCCCTAGCAAACCGACTATCTGAACCTACGAAGCTCCGCCCCACTGCCTGAACGCATGGGCGGAGCTTTTCGTTAGGTGCTTGCTGATTTTGGATACAATCTACACCTGAGGGTCATATGAGTAAGCCTCAAAATGCCCCGGGGGATGTGCGTTCCAAGGGGCTCGTCGATTATCTCAATGACGAAAATGTCCGTGCGGTTCTCTATCAGATCATCGCAATCGGACTGATCGTTCTTGCGGGCTGGTACCTGGTGTCCAACACCCTGTACAACCTTGAACAACAAAACATCTCTACCGGTTACGGGTTCCTCGATCTTGAAGCTTCCTTCGAGATCAGTGAAACCATGATCGAATACAGCGCTCAAAGCAGTTATGCGACGGCGCTGATGGTCGGTCTTCTGAACACTGTGAAGGTGTCGCTGCTCGGTATCGTTTTGTGCACGATCATCGGGACAATCTTTGGCGTTGCACGCCTGTCCTCGAACTGGATCGTTCGCAAACTGGCAACCGTTTATGTCGAAACGTTCCGAAACATCCCGGTTCTGTTGCAGCTGTTCTTCTGGTACGCACTGATCCCGGGGGCATTCCCGCACCCGCGTGAAGCGTTGGAACCCATTCCCGGCGTCTTGCTGACGTCGCGCGGCATGTATATGCCGGTTCCGGAACCGGATAATGCCTATACGCTGATGGCAATTGCCGCCGTCATTGCCTGCGTTGTGATCTATTTCGTCAAGAAATGGGCCAAGAAACGCCAGGATGCGACAGGTCAGCCCTTCCCGATGTTCCTTGCCGGTCTTGGCATTTTCGTCGGTCTTGTCTTCCTTGCCTATCTGGCAGGCGGCGCACCGACCGAACTGAGCATGCCGGCCCTGAAAGGCTTTAACATTCGGGGTGGTTACAACATTTCACCGGAATTCATGGCGGTTCTGATCGGCCTTACGGTTTATACCTCGACCTATGTCGCAGAGGTTGTCCGTTCCGGTATCCAGGCCGTTCCGAATGGCCAGTGGGAAGCTGCCGACAGTCTTGGCGTTCGCCGTTCTGTGGCCCTTCGCAAGGTGATCCTGCCGCAATCGATGCGCGTTGCGATCCCGCCGCTGACCAACCAGTATCTCAACCTGACCAAAAACAGCTCGCTTGCGGTTGCTGTCGGGTATCCGGATCTGGTTTCTGTATCCAACACGACCATGAACCAGACAGGTCAGGCGATCGAGGCGATCTCGATCTTCATGTCGATCTATCTTGGTTTGTCCTTGTTGACCTCGCTCTTTATGAACTGGTTCAACAAGAAAATGGCACTGGTGGAGAGGTAAAATGTCAGAAAACGCAAAACTACCTCCTCTTCCAACCGGCACAGTTACAACGCGGGCTGTTACCTGGGCCAAGAAGAACCTGTTTGATGGCTGGTTTAATACCCTCCTGACCCTTGGTTCGATTGCGTTCCTTCTGTGGCTGATTCCTCCGATCGTTGAATGGGCTATCGTCAATGCGACGCTGTCTCCGACGATTGAAGGCTGCGCAGAGGTCTCTGGCGCCTGCTGGGGCTTTGTAAACGCCAACTTGCGGCTGATCCTGTTTGGTACCTACCCGTTTGATGAACAATGGCGTCCGCTGCTGGCCATGATCCTTCTCATGGGCATCATCTGCGGGAGCCTCGGTGCCGTTAAGTATCCGAGCCTGCGCAAGGCCATCATCCCGATGTGGGTGATTGGCGTGCCGATTATTGCCATTCTGATGTGGGGCGGTATCTTTGGTCTCACCTATGTCCAGAACAGCTATTGGGGCGGCCTGCCGCTGACCCTGATCCTGTCCTCGATCGGTGTGATCTTTGCCTTCCCGTTTGGTCTGCTGTTGGCCCTTGGCCGTCAGTCGCACATGCCGGCAATCAAAACCGTCTCTGTGGTCTACATCGAAGTTATTCGTGGCGTGCCGCTGATTACGGTTCTGTTCATGGCATCGGTCATGTTCCCGCTGTTCTTGCCTGATGGGGTCACCATCGACAAGCTGCTGCGTGCACAGATCGGTATCATCCTGTTTACCGCCGCCTACCTCGCCGAGGTGTTCCGTGGTGGCCTGCAGGCTCTACCGCGTGGCCAGTTCGAAGCCGGTGACAGCCTTGCGCTGTCCTATTGGCAGTCCATGCGTCTGATCATTCTGCCGCAGGCTCTGCGTCTGGTGATCCCGCCGACTGTGAACAGCTTTATCTCCATGTTCAAGGATACCACGCTGGTCGTGATTATCGGCCTGTTTGACTTCCTTGGCACGGTGAAGCTGGCCCTTCGCAGTGACCCGGCCTGGACCAAGTATTACGTCGAAGGCTATGCCTTCGCAGCGGCAATATTCTTCCTGATCTGTTTCTCGATGGCGAAATATTCCGCCTATCTTGAAAAAGAGCTTCGCAAAGGCGAACAAAGGTAAGGAGTGAGGATTTACAATGACTGTAGCAACTGAAACCACTACCGGCGCTGTGCCTCCTCCGTCCAAAGAGGATGTCATCGTCGTCAACAAGATGAACAAATGGTATGGCAATTTCCATGTTCTTCAGGATATTGACCTGTCTGTTCGCAAGGGTGAGCGTATCGTTATCTGTGGCCCGTCCGGCTCTGGTAAATCGACGCTGATCCGCACCATGAACCGTCTTGAGACCTATCAAAGCGGTGAAATCTATGTCGACGGCATTCTGCTTGGCGACGATGTCAAAAACATCGAAGCCGTGCGCCGCGAAGTCTGCATGGTGTTCCAGCACTTCAACCTTTTCCCGCACATGACCGTGCTGGAAAACCTGACGCTGGCACCGATCTGGGTTCGCAAGATGCCCAAGAAAGAAGCCAACGATCTCGCCATGCACTATCTTGAGCGTGTACGCATTGCCGAGCAGGCCCATAAATATCCGGGTCAGCTTTCCGGTGGTCAGCAGCAGCGTGTGGCGATTGCCCGTTCGCTCTGCATGCAGCCGAAAATCATGCTGTTTGATGAGCCGACCTCGGCCCTTGACCCGGAAATGGTCAAGGAAGTGCTCGACGTTATGGTCGAGCTTGCCAAGGAAGGCATGACCATGCTGTGCGTGACCCACGAAATGGGCTTCGCCAAAGAGGTCGCAGACCGCGTGATCTTCATGGATGCTGGCCAGATCGTCGAAATGGCGGGTCCGCAGGAGTTCTTTGATAACCCGAAAAGCGACCGTACCAAGCTGTTCCTCAGCCAGATTCTGTCGCACTAACTGGTTATCCAACCATCCGACCTTTGCAAAACGGCCCCCATATGCGGGGCCGTTTTCGTTTTTGTGAAAATGATCCTTGCCCCGGCCCGCGCAATTGCCGAAACTCGGCCCAACAGATTCATCACCCGGAATGCCAATGACCCCGCCTGAAACCAGTTCCGCGACCCATCTGGCCTTTATCTCTGTCGAACATCTCAGCAAGCGGTTTGGCAACAAGCTGGCCCTTGATGATGTCAGCCTGCATCTGCCCAAGGGTGAGACACTTGCGATCATTGGACCGTCGGCCGCTGGTAAGAGCGTTCTGATGAAATGCCTGGTCGGGATTTACGGGGCGGACGGGGGCAAGATCATCCTGGATGGGAATGATGTCAGCCAGACCAATGCGCCCAAACGCGCCGAATGGGCCGAACGCATCGGCATGCTGTTTCAGCAAAATGCCCTATTTGACAGCCTGAAGGTCTGGGAAAACATCTGTTTCCGCCAGATCGAACTTGGTACGCTTAGCCGCAAGGACGCCAAGGAACATGCTGTTCATTTGCTTGGGCTTGTCGGTCTGGCATCAGAAAGTGCGGACCTGACACCTGGCGACCTGTCGGGTGGGATGCAGAAACGCGTTGGTGTCGCCCGCGCCATCTCGACCGATCCGTCGATCCTGTTGCTCGACAATCCGACGGCCGGGCTGGACCCGGTCCTGTCGAACCATATTGAGCGCATGATTGGTAAGATCGCCGAACAACGGGGCACAACGGTGATCTCAATCACCAATGACATGCAGATCGCCCGCACGCGCTATCAGAACCTGATGATGATGCATGACGGCAAGGTCTATTGGTCCGGCAAGACCAAAGACATCGACGATGCCCACAATGACCATCTGACCCAGATGCTCAATGGTTCGTCGCAAGGCCCGATCAGCATGCGAACCGGCAAACGTGAAGACCATGTCTATAGCTGAACCAAGAAGGCTGTCGGTTTAGCGAACCCCTACCCCTAGTTCGCTGTGTAAACCGATACATCGGCCTCGCGGATAACATCCGACCAGATTGGTCCCGGATGGCGATCGGTAAAGAGCGCATCAATTTCCGAAAGATGTCCAAGACGCACCATGGCGCGCCGGCCAAACTTCGAGGCATCGGTACACAGGAATGTCTGACGAGCGTTTGAGATAATCGCACGCGCCACACGGACTTCACGGTAATCGAAATCCATCAGACTACCGTCTTCATCCACGCCGGAAATCCCGACAATCGCGTAATCGACCTTGAACTGGTTGATGAAATCGATGGTGGCTTCCCCGATCACCCCGAAGTCACGTTGGCGCACGACCCCACCGGCAATGATCACTTCAAAGCCCTGGTTTGCCGCACAGATTTCCGCCACGTGTAGATTGTTGGTGATGATCTTAAGGCTTTTGTGACCCAGCAGCGCATGGGCTACTTCTTCGTTGGTCGTCCCGATATTGATGAAAAGTGATGCGCCTTCCGGGATATGTTCAGCCACCAGCTTGGCGATTTCGCGCTTGCTGCCAAGGTTGAGCACCTGACGATCGGTATAGGCCGTGTTTTCAGTGGTCGAAACGCTGGCAGCACCACCATGATAACGCGCGATCAGGCCCTCTTCGGCCATTTCATTGATATCGCGGCGGATGGTTTGCGGTGTGACAGAAAAATGTTCGGCAAGGGTATCAATGGTCATAAAGCTGTTGGACGCCACAAGCTCCAATATCTCTCTACGACGACGATCCAGTTTCCCCATGCCTCTCTCCTTCTGTCTTCCATTTTCATCTTTATTGGAAAATTTTCATTCCTGATCAAAATGCTTTCTCTGGCGCCATTTGGCAAGTCTTGTCCGATGACGGCGATCAGAACAAGCTGATGACTAGCCAACTGAAGCACGTGCCGAATCACCGACACTCTTGGCCTGATTGATCAAGCTTGCGATCATCGTTGGAGCCCGAAACGAAAAAAAGCCGGGCTTCAACCCGGCTTTTCTTATCTGTTCTTCTGGGGAACATCAGACCTGCTTGCGGGCGACAACGCGCTCACGAACTGCGGGTTCACTGCCCGTCGGATCGACTTCCCCCTCGCCGATGATGATCGCTTCACGCAGCAAGGTAGTCGCTTCTTCCAGCTGTGCCTGATCGCGTGTATGGGCAATGCAAATCGGGGTTTCGGCCGAAACCGGCTGCCCGACCTTGATGAAATCGGTAAAGCCGACGGCGAAATCGATCTTCTGATCGGCACGCGTCCGCCCGCCCTTCAGCGACACCAGCGCCAAGCCGACCTTGCGCGCATCCATAGAAAGTACGCGACCGGTCTTGGCCGCGGTGACCGTGTTGATCATCGGGGCGGCTTCAAGATACTTGCTGGTGTTTTCAACAAAATCTTCCGGGCCTCCAAGGCTTGAGACCATCTTGCCAAATGTTTCGGCCGCCTTGCCGCCTTCGAGCGCCTCTGTGGCCATGCGCAGGCCATCAGACACATCCGCAGCCACACCACTCACCGCCAGCATTTCGGCCGCCAAAGCCATCGTTACGTCATAGACGCGCTGTTCCAGGTGTTTACCGGTCAGGAAATCGATGGCTTCCTGCATTTCAAGCGCATTGCCGACTGCGTCGCCCAGCACCTGATCCATATCGGTCAGAAGTGCGACGGTGGGAACGCCGTTACGGGTGGCGACTTCGGTGATGCTTTCAGCTAGTTCACGGGCACGCTCATACTCGGCCATGAAGGCACCCGACCCGAACTTCACATCCATCACAAGGCTATCAAGGCCAGCTGCCAGCTTCTTTGACAGGATAGACGCCGTGATCAAGGGAATACTCTCGACCGTCGCGGTGACGTCCCGAATACCATAGAACCGCTTGTCAGCCGGGGCCAGATCGGATGTCTGGCCGATGATCGCACAGCCGACTTCGCGAGTAACCTTGGCGAATTCCTCAAGGTTTGGTGTGGTGCGATAGCCTGGAATGGAATCAAATTTGTCCAACGTACCGCCGGTATGGCCAAGCCCGCGGCCGGAAATCATTGGCACAAAGGCCCCACAGGCGCCAACAATCGGCCCCAGCATCAGGCTGACCTTGTCACCGACACCACCTGTGGAATGTTTGTCGACAACCGGACCATCAAGGCCAAGGGATTTCCAGTCCAGAACAGTACCGCTGTCGCGCATATTGCGCGTGAGCGCGGCACGCTCATCCATGGTCATACCGTTAAAGAAGACGGCCATGGCAAGGGCGGCCACCTGCCCTTCGCTGATGCTGTTATCGGTGATGCCCTTAACGAAAAAGGCGATTTCGGCGTCGGTCAGAACTTCGCCTTCGCGTTTACGGCGAATGATTTCCTGGGGCAGCATATGCTGTCTCCTGCGCGCTTGTCGTTAAATCAAATCAGCAGCTTTGAGTCATTCGACTTCACAAAGCGCTTGAAAAATACTGCAGCAATATCTTGATAAGATTGGCTGAACCGGTTTTTGACATTTCCAATGTCTGGTCATGGCTGAGCGGTGTCGCGCTCATGCCAGCTGCCAGATTGGTAATGTTTGAAACCGCCGCCACCTTGAAGCCAAGTCGACGGGCAAGGATGTTTTCGGGCACAGTCGACATTCCAACCGCATCCGCACCAAGAACCTTGAGCGCACGAATTTCAGCCGGTGTCTCAAAGCTTGGCCCGGTGCACCAGCAATAGGTTCCCTCAAACAGCTTGATACCCAGCTTTGCCGCAGCATCGTGCAAGCCCGATCCGATTTCCGGATCATAAGGCACATCCATCCCGACAAAGCGGTCATTGCCGTGATAGCCGATCAATGGGTTCGGACCAAACAGGCTGATGTGATCGGTAATCAGCATCAGGCTGCCCGGCACTGCATCCGAAATTAGGGACCCGGCAGCATTGGTAAGAAGAAGGCGCTCAGCCCCGAGCTCACGCAGGGTTTCAAGCGGCTGCGCCATCAGATCGGAACGACCATGTTCGTAATAATGCGCGCGTCCCTGCATGACCGCAACCGACACACCGCCGATCCGCCCAAGCACAAGCGTCCCGCCATGCCCGACCACGGTCGGGCGCGGGAATCCTGGCAAGTCTTCATAGGCGATGCTGATCGCATCACTGACAGCATCAACGACGCCGCCAAGGCCGCTACCAAGAACCAATGCGACTTCCGCCTTGAACCCGGGTGCCTTGCTGGCAATGACATCAAGTGCAGCTTTTACATTGCTCATTTAAGGTTCTCCGGCCCGAAGGAATGGGGAATAAGTTCTTCACGGCTCAGCGTCAAAAGCGTTTCACCAGAATCATTAATGATAAAGATTGTCGCATCCGCCCCCGTGAATTCGCGGATTTTCTGACGACACCCGCCACACGGGGTGCAGGCAATATCACCAAGCCCGACAACGACAATCTCGTCAAATCGGGTTTCACCCGACAGCACCATGGCCGAAATGGCCCCGGCTTCTGCGCAGACACCTTCCGGATAGGCCGCATTTTCAACGTTACAGCCCGAAATGACCTTGGCATCCGCAGTGCGCAGCGCAGCGCCAACAAAGAAGTTTGAATAAGGCGCATACGCCTTGTCACGGGCAGCAAGTGCCGCGTCAATCAGATCGCGCGGAGCCTGTTTCTGAGCAACCATTTGTTTGATCCTGTTTTGATTACCTATCGCGCCTGACCAAAGCGCAAAGTATCGGAAAACTGTGGTTCGGGCCTGCCGGCATCATAGGCCCAGACCCGAACCACGAAAAGCTTAGCGTTCCTTGACATAGGCGCGGCCAAGCGCCTTTGGCGGAATGGCGCGACCAATGAACCCGGCCAGAAGAATAACCGTCAGAACATATGGCAATGCCTGCACCAACTGGACCGGAACTTCGCCGATGCCCGGCAGAACAACACCCTGCAGACGGGTTGCCGCGGCATCAAGGAAACCAAACAGCAGGCAAGCAGCCAGTGCCGGGAACGGACGCCATTTACCAAACACCATCGCGGCGAGTGCGATATAGCCTTTACCTGCAGTCATGTCCTGCAGGAAGGATGCACCTTGTGCCGTTGAGAGATACGCACCGGACATCCCGACAAGAACACCACTGCAAATCACCGCACGATAGCGCATCATGACAACGCCAACACCGGCGGTATCGACCGCACCCGGGTTTTCACCCACGGCCCGCAAACGCAAACCGAACCGGGTCCGATACATCACCCACCAGGCTGCTGGCACCGCGATGAAGGCGACATAGACCAGAATGTTGTGGCCACTGAGCAGTTCTGAATAGATCGGCCCCAAAACCGGCACATCTCGAACAGCTTCTGCGCCCGGGAACGTGATCGGCTGGAAACGAGATGCTTTATCAAGCGCCGGCGTTTTGCCACCTTGCGCAAACAGGGCAATCCCGACAAGGGCTGTCAGACCCGACATCAGGATATTGATCGCCATGCCCGACACAACCTGGTTGCCCTTATGCGTGATGCAGGCAAAACCATGCAGCAATGAAAGCGCGATCGTTGTGGTAATCGCGGCCAAAAGACCAACCCAGGGGCTACCGACATAAAACGCAACTGCCGCCGCCGAAAACGCACCGCCCAGCATCATGCCTTCAAGTGCGAGGTTAATCGTCCCGGACCGTTCAGAAAACATGCCGGCAAGAGCGGCCAGGATCAGCGGGGTCGAGGTCCTTAGTGTTGCATCCAGCAACAGGATAATCAGCTGAAATGTATCCATTACGCCGCCTCCCCGGCATCCTGGTGCAGGCGCCACGCCGTATAGATCTTTGTCACGCGCGGACGGAACATATGTTCCATTGCACCGGTAAACAGGATGACGAGACCCTGAATAACCACGACCATGTCATTGGAGATGGTCGGAATTTCAAATGATAGCTCCGCCCCGCCCTGATACAGCATCCCGAACAGCAATGCGGCCAGGAAGATACCAAATGGGTGGTTGCGCCCCATCAGGGCAACGGCGATACCGACAAAGCCATACCCGGCGGTGAAATCGATCAGCAAGCGATGCTGAACACCCATGACCTCATTCAGCGCCATAAAGGATGACAGCGCGCCTGAAATCATCATCGCAATGATGATATACCGGCCGGGCTCGAGCCCCGCATAGGTCGCAGCCACCGCGTTGGCACCAACCGTGCGGATCGCATAGCCGCAACGGGTGTGCCAGATGAACAGCCAGACCATCACGCTAATGACAATTGCATAGACAAATGACAGGTTCAGCGGGCTCGATGCCATCTCGATGCCAAGGGCACCGGCGATGTCATGAATAAATGGCAAGCGCAGATGTTCCGCAATCTGTTCACTTTCCGGCGTCATGGAGCCTTCCGGACGCAGCACATTCACCAACAGATACACCATCAGCGACGACGCAATGAAGTTGAACATGATCGTTGTGATCACGACGTGCGAGCCGCGACGTGCCTGCAAATACGCCGGAATATAGGCCCAAGCAGCACCAAAAATCATCGCCGCCAGCATTGATACGACCAACATGATCGGGAATGGCAGGAAGTCCAGATAAAGAGCCGCCAGCGTCACCCCAAGGCCACCAACATAAGCCTGCCCTTCGGCACCGATGTTAAACAGGCCGCAATGAAACGCCACCGCAAAGGCAAGCCCCGTAAAGACGAAGTTGGTTGTGTAATAAAGCGTGTATCCCCACGCTTCTTCATAGCCAAATGCGCCATAAAGCAGGATTTCCACGACTTCGACCGGGTTTTCGCCAATCGCCAGAACCACAAGCCCGGAAACAACAAGGGCGAGCAGCAGGTTCAGCAATGGCAGCGCGCCGACATCAATCCAGCGCGGCAGTTCGACAGTCTTGCTCATGCCTGCCCCTCCACGGCCTTGGCCTCATTCGGGTCAACGCCTGCCATCATCAGACCAAGCACACGTTCATTTGCCTCGGATGCAGCAACTTCGCCGATAATGGCGCCGTCGCACATCACCAAGATACGGTCGGCAAGCGACATGATTTCGTCAAGCTCCACAGACACCAGAAGAACAGCCTTGCCGGCGTCCCGCATGGCAACAATACGTTTGTGAATGAATTCAATGGCACCGATATCGACACCACGGGTCGGCTGACCAACCAGAAGCAATTCCGGATCGCGCATGATTTCACGTGCCAGAACCAGCTTCTGCTGGTTACCGCCAGAAAAATTCGCCGCTTTCAAATCCGGATTATCCGGACGCACGTCAAATTCCGACATCAGGTTTGCTGTGGCGTCTGAAATGGCGTTCCAGTCCAGAAGTACGCCCTTCTGATAAGCGGGGTCATCCTCGTAGCCAAGAATAGCTGCCTCTTTGGCGGTAAAGGCCGTGACCATCGCCATGCGATGCCGGTCTTCCGGGACATGGGCAACACCACGACGCCGCAGTTCAGCAGCATCGACACCTTTGCCCGGGGTGACATCCTGACCGTTCAATTCCACGGTGCCTTCGCTGGCAGAGCGGATCCCGCCAAGTGCTTCGAGCAGTTCGCTTTGCCCGTTACCGGAAACCCCGGCAATGCCGACAATCTCGCCTGCGCGCACATTGAAAGTCGCATTTTTGACCTTGCGCACACCCTGGGCATTATCAACACACAGGTTGTCGACATTCAAAACGGTCGCGGCCGGGTTGGCTTCACCTTTTTCAAGGCGGAGCAACACCTTACGGCCAACCATTAATTCGGAAAGTTCTTCCGGGCTGGTTTCGGCTGTCTTGCGATGTGCCACCATTGCGCCATGGCGCATGACGGACACGTTGTCCGTTGCTGCCATGATCTCGCGCAATTTGTGGGTAATCAGGACAACCGTCTTGCGCTGCTCCTTGAGCGTATCAAGAATTCTGAAAAGATGATCCGCCTCTTGCGGTGTCAGAACACCGGTCGGCTCATCAAGAATAAGAATTTCAGCCCCACGATAGAGGGCCTTGAGAATTTCCACGCGTTGCTGAAGACCAACCGAAAGGTCCCCTACGGTGGCGTCCGGGTCGATATTGAGCGAGTATTCCCGCTCAAGGCGTTTAAGCTCTTCGCGGGCCTTGTCGACCCCGTCGCGCAGAACAGCACCACCTTCGACGCCCAGAATGACGTTTTCAAGAACCGAGAATGTCTCCACCAGCATGAAATGCTGATGAACCATGCCGATCCCGGCGGCAATCGCGTCTTCGGATCCCTTGATATCACAAAGCTTTCCATCGACATGAATGGTGCCTGCATCGGCCTGATAAAAGCCGTACAGGATACTCATCAGGGTCGATTTACCAGCCCCATTCTCCCCCACGATCCCGTGGATTGTTCCCTTGTCGACCTTAAGGTCGATTTCTTTATTGGCATGTACCGCACCGAACCGCTTGTCTATTCCACGCAGTTCAATAGCAGGTTGCACGGCCCCGGCTTCCCCGGCGCCGTGCATTTGATGCATCGTATCCGACACGACAAATCCCCGATTTGCTTTGACGACTGCCTTACATCGGGCAGGCGCTATCGCTCATGTAATCGTGTACATTAAGGCTACCGGAAACGATTGCTTCCTTGGCCTCGGCAACGGCTGCTTTCATATCGTCGGTGATCAGGCTTTCATTGTTTTCATCAAGCGCCCAATCAACACCACCTTCTGCAAGACCAAGAATGGTCAGGCCCTGCTCCCAATTGTCATTGGCAGCAGCGTCAAACGCTTCGTAAACAGCAACGTCAACGCGTTTCAGCATGGAGGTCAGAACCGACCCCGGATGCAGGCCGTTCTGGTTGGAGTCAACACCAATGCCGAGTTTGCCAGCGTCTGCTGCAGCCTGCAGCACACCAACGCCGGTACCGCCAGCAGCATGGTAAACAACGTCAGCACCACGGTCGAACTGGGATTTCGCCAGTTCACCACCTTTAACCGGATCGTTCCAGGCAGCACCGGTCGTACCGGTCATATTCTGGAAGATTTCAGCATCGGCGTTGGAATACTTGACACCCTGTGCGTAGCCACAAGCGAATTTACGGATCAGCGGAATGTCCATACCGCCAACAAAGCCGACTTTGCCGGTTTCAGATGCCATCGCAGCAAGAACACCTACAAGGAAGGAACCTTCGTGTTCCTTGAAGACAACCGACTGAACATTCGGCAGGTCTACGACCATATCAACGATGGTGAATTTGGTATCCGGGAATTCTTTGGCGACTTTTTCAAGTGCGGATGCCTGAGAGAAACCAATCGCAACAATCGGATCCATGCCGCGGCGCGCAAAGTTGCGCATTGCCTGCTCGCGCTGTGAATCGTTCTGGATTTCGAAGTCGCGGTAGTTGGTACCGGTGTCTTCCTTGTATTTCTCTGCACCCGTATATGCCGCCTGGTTGAACGAGCGGTCAAAACGGCCACCAAGGTCGTATACGACAGCCGGTCGAATTTCTGCAGCCGAAGCAACACCTGCATAGCAAGCGACAGCCGCGACCACCGAGGTCAGAAGCTTTTTCATTCCGATGCCCTTCATTGTTTGAATTCTGATTATGCCTTCCGCCAATTTCCTTGATCGGCGGAACTCCCTCATCGAAAAAACGTGGTTCACAACATGACGAAACGCACGCTTCGGTCCCTCAACCAAAGAAACACGGGCGATCATGCTGCGAATGCTAATGGTAACTACAGAATATAGTGCCCTGTAAATAGCCGAGGACGCAAGAGCTCGGCAAAACCTGTCCGTTTGGTCAAAATTGATCCGGCATTATCTGGTGTAAACATCCCCTACCTGCGGGGTTTCCCTTAGTTTTCGGCAAACGCTTGTTGAAACAGTTTCATCTTTATCCGGATAATTTTTTTCTCGCGATGTGGGCCCATCACGCTTGCGCGACACCACGAAACATGCCTGTCCCGGGCGAAATTGGTTCGCCGCCGATTCTTGTAAAATCGTGCTGTCTGGCTGCCGTTCCTGCGCAATGGTCCGGGTGTAATGTTCACCACACCGTCAAAAACCGGAAACATATCAGCTGATAAATTGGTGCTAACATCCACCGGGGCAAAGATTTTCCAACCCACATGGTTTGGCGTTTCGAAATGAATTTTCCCGCTTGGAGCGGGATCGTTTGTCTATTGTTGGAGATCAGGGATGAAAAGAACACTTACCGGGCTGCTGTCGACCTGCACCATATTGGCGCTTGGCGCCGGAACTGCCTTGGCAGACTACGACCTGCGTTTGGTTCATACCAATGACGTTCATGACCGCGTTGAATCGGTCACGAAATACAACAATACCTGCAGTGCCGAGGATGATGCTGAGGGCAAATGCTTTGGCGGATATGGCCGGCTTGCCACTGCCATTCGCAATGCCCGTGCCGAGGGCGGTAATGTTCTGGTGGTCGATGCAGGCGATCAGTTCCAGGGATCTCTTTTCTATTCGACCTACAAGGGGTCGCTGACCGCCGAACTGATGAACCTTGTTGATTATGATGCGATGGCGGTTGGCAACCATGAATTCGATGATGGCCCGGATGTTCTTGCCAACTTCATCAAATCCAGCCTGACACCAATCCTGTCGGCCAATATCGAAGCCACCACCGATGGCCTGAATGAGCTGATCAAGCCCGAAACCATTATTACGGTGGGCGGAGAGCGCATTGGCATCGTGGGTCTGACCACACCCGAAACCGCCGATATCTCAAGTGCGGGTCCGAACGTTAAATTCAACGATCTTGGCCAATCATTGCAGGCGTCCGTGGATCGCCTGACAGCACAGGGCATTAACAAGATCATCGCACTGAGCCATTCGGGTTCTTATGCCGACTTTGACTATGTCACCAACGTCAGCGGTGTTGATGTGATTGTTGGCGGTCATGACCATCTTCTGTTCTCCAACACCAATGACAAGGCGTCTCATCCCTACCCGGTCGTTATGAACGGTGTGGATGGCAAACCGGTGCTGATCGTTCAGGCATATGCCTATAGCCGCTATCTGGGTGATTTGAACGTCACCTTCGATGATGCAGGTGTTGCCACCACCTGGTCGGGCGAACCGATTGCCCTGGATTCCAGCGTCACACCGGCCGAGGATGTTCTTGCGGTCATCGAAGAAGCCAGCGGTCAGGTTGACGCAGTTCGCACGCTCGAAGTTGGCAGCTTTACTGCGCCCGCCGATGGATCACGTGAAACATGTCGTGCGATGGAATGCTCCATGGGCTCACTCGTTGCCGATGCCATGCTTTGGAAAGCTGGTGAAGATTATCAGATCGCCATCCAGAATGGCGGCGGTGTTCGCGCCAGCATAGATGAAGGCACTGTCACTATGGGTGAGGTCCTGACGGTTCTGCCGTTCCAGAATGCGCTGGCGACTTTCAAACTTTCAGGTGCGGATATCGTGGCGTCGCTTGAACATGGCGTATCGCTGGTGGAGGAAGGCAAAGGCCAGTTCCCGCAGGTTGCGGGTCTGACGTTTGATCTTGATCTTGCACAGCCTGTCGGATCGCGGGTTTCAAATGTGATGGTCGCAGAGGGTGATAGATTTACCCCCATAGCTACCGACAAAATGTATGGCGTTGTTTCCAACGACTTCATGCGCAATGGCGGCGATGGCTATGCCCTGTTCCGGGATAATGCCACGGATGTCTATGATTTCGGCCCGAACCTTGAGCAGGCAGTGGCGGATTATATCGGGCTCAACTCCCCGATGACGCCAAGCACCAAAGGCCGCATCAACCTGAAATAAGGTTGGGCATCCCGGTTTTCATCAACGAAAGGCAGTCCTGTGTGGGCTGCCTTTTTGTTTTGCTTGCCTTTGGGGCGGCACGAGGCTTATCAACGTCGCTTGTTATGCATGCCCCGTCACATCTGTGACGCACCACCACGAAGAGTACCCGTTCTCTATGACGTCTTCTGCCAATATACTCTGCTTTGGTGCCGCCCATTTTGACCGCACCTTGCAATGTACCGAGACTTTTGTCCCCGCTGCCTCCAACCCGGTGCGCACCCTGCACCGCAAACCCGGTGGGGTCAGCCGTAATATAGCGGTACATCTGAAACTGCTTGGCAACACGGTCGCGCTGCTGGGGGCTGTCGGGGATGATGGTGATGGCGATCAGGTCACCGAGGCGCTCTCAGACATTGGGATTGATACCCGCAATCTCATGAAGATCGATGGCATGGCAACGGCTGGCTATACCGCCCTTCTCGATGAAACAGGTGAACTTGCCTTGGGCATGATGAATGCCGAGGTTTATGATCTGTTGACCGTCGACCGCCTGGAACCCAACCTTGCTGATTGTCAGGCGTGGCCCTGGTGGTTGGTTGACGCCAACCTGCCAAGCGAAAGCATCGCGTGGCTTGCTGAAAACAAAGGCAAGGCTAAGCTCTGTGGGGCAACCGTATCGCCAAGCAAAGCAGCACGGTTCAAACCCGCCCTCGACAAGCTTGATCTTCTGATCGTCAATCGGGCCGAAGCACATGTTTTGACCAGCATCGAGATCAAGGACCTCAATCAGGCAAAGGCAGCTATCGAGTGCCTTCGCGACAAAGGCATTCCCGATGTCGTCATTACACTTGGCGCACAGGGTGTTGTATCGTCTTGCGCATCTGGAACGGCGTTTTGGTCACCCCTGCCGACCAAGGTCAAAGATGTCAATGGTGCCGGTGATGCCTTCTATTCCGGTTTTCTTACAGCCTATGCCAAGCCCGATACTGTGTTTGAGGACGCCATGGCGTCCGGCCTTGCCATGGCGAGTCTTACGGCAGAAACCGAAGGCACGACAGTTTGGGATGTTTCGCAGGAAGCTGTATCTGAGCGCGCAACACAGGCCCAAAGTAAACCGCTTTAACAAATCTGGCTTTGAAACCCGCCAGCTTGATGATTGCAAGCATCATTCAAGGCAGGTAGCTTGTCAGGAAATCCACATCAAACCGGAGCCATTCCGATGCATCCATTTTTCATCTTTGTGAAATGTGAACTGGGCAAAGCCTACGACGTCGCTGCCGAACTCGTTGAAGAGGTTGAAGGCGTGTCGGAAGTTTATTCGATCTCTGGCCCGTTTGAACTGCTGGTCAAGGTGTATGTCGAGGACGAACAGGATATCGGGCGCTATGTGAACGAACAGATTCACAAGCTGCCCTTCATCAAGGATACCCAGACCATCATTACCTTTAACGCCTTCACCTGATACTCACGAAGGCGCGCGAACACGAGACATGAAAAAAAGCGGCGTCCAACTGGCGCCGCTTTTTCTATTCAATAGAGATCACGGGTCTTAATTCCCGGCAGCACCCCGGATTACGTCCAGAATGACCTCTGTTCCCTTCTCGATCAGGACAACATCGTCGCCCACAATCTGACGCAGTGCGCCATCGCTGCGCGCAGGAAGCCGCGCTATCAGGTCATCGGGTAAATCGCGTTTGGCAATGTCCGGCGGCAAGGTGCCACCCCGCTCAAGTTTCATGGCAATTCCGGGCGGCAACCCTTTGTTCCCTTTGTCCTTATTGTCCTTGCCGTTTTTTCCCTTGTTCTTTTTGTTGCCGTCACGGTCCGGTTTGTCGTCAGCCTGTCCGGTTGCAACATCCAGCACATCGCGAATGATCCGGCGCTCTTCATCGCTGAAGACACCGCCACTTTGCGCAAGTTCGACAACATCATGCTCATGGATCGATTGCGTCGGATGTGACTGCCCAGGCGCGCTCAACGCAACACTGCCACCGAAGAAAATGAAACCGGCGGTGATTGTTTTGAACCAGCTTGGTGTGAACGGCATGGCGACCTCTTGCTCGTGAAAACATCGATTTTAATGTGGGCACTTTGCGCAAAATTGCGACAACCCAGTTATGACAACGCTTCGTGAGGTCTGTTTATGCCATATGTGGCAAAATTTTCCGGCAGGCAACGCAAGACCGCCGCTATCTTATTGTTTTTATAGACTGTTCAATATGTGGTATAGCTTGTCACTTGTTCGCTTGAACTTAACAGAATCAAGCTTCATCAGAACAACAGCATAAAGTTTTGCATGACCACCGGTAGTTATTCTGTTCATCTTGCCAAGACTGAAAACGATCTGAAAGCAGCGCAAGAACTCCGCTTTGAGGTTTTCTTTGGCGAGTTTCACGCCAAAGCCTTGACCGATCAACACTCTGCCGGTCTCGATAGCGACAAGTTCGATGCGTTCTGTGAACATCTGCTTGTTGTTGACAACCACAATGAGCAGAAAGTCATCGCAACGACGCGCCTGTTGCTTTCGGCGCAAAAGCCTGCGGAATTGGATTATATTGCGCAGGAAGAGTTTTCTATTCCCCTGCTTGATGCTGTGCAGGACAACTGCATGGAGGTTGGCCGTTCTTGTGTTCACAAAGACTACCGTGACGGCAAGGCCATTCAGCTTCTATGGCGTGGTATCACCAAGCTGATCTTCGATCATGACATCCGCTATCTGTTCGGATGCGCAAGCTTCCACGGGACAGACATCGATAACGTCGCCACGGAACTGTCCTACCTGCACCATTATCAGTTGGACGATGCAGCTCATGTGGCACGTGCACTCGAGTATCTGTCAATGAACCGCATGCCCAAAGCAGATATCGCCCCGGACACGGCCCTTGCTCAATTGCCACCATTGATCAAGGCTTATCTGTCTTTGGGGGGCGTTGTCGGCGATGGGGTCGCTCTTGATCCCGATTTCAAGACGCTTGATGTGCTGATCACCGTCGACGTCGCCAAGGTCCCGGACCAATATTACCGCTTTTACAAGAAGCAGGCGGATCGCCTTGAACTCGAACCTCTAAACACGTGATTCTCTTTTCATGTTGCACAGTCCTTCTTGGCGACATGAAAGACCGGATCTGGCATTTACCAAGGATTTTCAATCGTTTTGGACCAGACTGCACCTTCCAAAGAAACTGCCCAGATCACCCTTGCACAACATGTAAAGGCCGGAATCAAGTTCACGGTGCTTATGGTCTGGTTGTTTGTGTTGCTGATACCATTCCTGATGCTTGAGGGGCTTAAAATCCGCGCCAACGCGAAAATTGTACGCCTGTGGCATATCGGTGCGCGCAAGATTACCGGTATCCGGGTCGAGCAAAGCGGATCTCCCTGCGACACACTGCCCCTGCTTCTTTTGGGGAACCACACGTCCTATCTTGATATTCCGGTGATCAATTCGCTATTCACCGTCAATTTCATTGCGAAGTCCGAAGTCCGCAGCTGGCCTGGCATCGGGTTTCTGGCGCGCTGTTGCCAGACGATTTTTGTCGAACGTCGTGCCATCAAGTCCCACGAACAGATCAAGGTCCTGCGCGAAAAGATTTTGCCCGACCGTCGACTGGTCCTGTTTGCCGAGGGAACCAGCACCGATGGCAGCGTCGTCCTGCCATTCAAATCATCACTGATGGAATTTGTCTTTGACGAAAAAATCGCCGAGGTATGCCACGTCCAACCCATCACCGTACTGTGCCTGAAAAATGGTTCAGACGGTAATGAGGCAGCGCCCGAACCCGAGCGTGTCCTGTATCCTTGGTTTGACGACACCTCGCTTGCCTTCCATTTCTGGCGTTTCATGGCGACAAAGGGCTGCATCGTCAAAGTGCATTTCAGTCCAAGCCGCCCGGTTTCCGATTTTGCGAACCGCAAGGACCTGACCCAATGGGCCCACCAAGGCGTCCAGAACGGCTATGAGACGATCCTGAAAAACGCCTGACGCCCGTTACGCCTTGCGGGCCCGGGCCTGCGCCCAGTCTTCCTTCATCTGATACCACTTCTTCTCGCCAATCATCTTGCCGAGATACTGGTCGATCACCTTAAGCTTGATGATACTGGCAAGACCTGCCACCCGGGCAGGCCAGGTTTCCGGCAGGGCGCGCAAGGTCAGACTGATACCCGCCGTGCTGTATTCAATGAAATGCCACCAGCGGCTTGGAATAAAGATGGTATCACCCGGCTCGAGGATGCACTCATAGCCCGTAATATCCTTGAGCTTCGGATACCGCTCCAGATCCGGGTTGCGAAAATCAACATTGCACGAAACCGTCAGAGGATGCTGATAAAGCTTCCGTCCATTCTCACTGCCATACAGGATAACCCGTTTGGTCCCGGTCATCTGTGTCAGGAAAACGTGGCTGTGATCAAGATCGTAATGAATATCGACATAAGCATCCTGCCCGCCGACAAACAGGAACGGATGGTTCTTGAGAAATGTCACGCCAAGATCGGGATAGGAAAAATCCTCGCGCAGTTGTGGCATGTGTTTGAAGACATTAAACAGGAACATGCGAAGCGGCGTCGGCCCCGCCTGGATCAGATCAAGATACTCGCCAAACGGCATGCTCTGGGTTGAGTCCAGATAGTCATTGTCCGAGTTGGCAAATGCTTCGCTATACAGCGGTACCTCAACGTCCCCACAACCCTGCTTGAGATGGTCATAGGTCCATTTCTGCAATGCCGGCCAGTTGGCGGCGAAACTGCGCATGATAACGGGGCGTTTTGGCTTCAGGTACTGCTCGATGAAATCTTCTCGGTTCAGATCATCCTGTCGGTCAATACCCAGATAGCTTAAGTCGCGCGTCATTCAGGCCCCGCCGGTTTTATTATCTTTCGCCTTATGTTCGGATCAGAGAACGTCTTTCAGATACATCATAGCTCTCAGATGAAATCAAGCGCGGAACACTAGCGACGAGCCCCTAACCGTCTGAAACTCCTGATATCGTGACTCATGACAGAGACATCTTAAGGCGTCAGCCGGGCCGCGGTTTCATGTGTGGCGATCTTGACGAGGATACCGTATCCAGAAACGAAAAAAGCACCCCGTCTTGGGGTGCTTTTTCACTGGCGGGCAAGGAGGGATTCGAACCCTCGATAGGGCTTGTCACCCTATACTCCCTTAGCAGGGGAGCGCCTTCAGCCACTCGGCCACTTGCCCTCTATATCCTTGGTGTTCCCTGCGGAACGACGCCTTTCTTAAACATCGCCATGGCGCATGTCAATGCCCGAAACCCGCCTCAAGGACGTTTTCTTTTTAACAGTCCTGACAAATAAAACCAGCAGCTTTTTGCCTGCTTTGCTTAGTGCATTTCACGGTTGAGGGCAAAAAGAGTCTTCAAACCATCACACAGCTGTCATCGGTTGGAAAAAAACAGCTGTCATAAAGCGATGGTCGATTGGTTTTTCACCGTCATATGACGTAAATGCTGGTTGGAGAAAGATGCGTACGATCTATCAAAGCACCGACGATTTCGGTCACACCCTTCGTGCCCTGAAAATGACCAAGGAAGGTCACAACGATCCGGTTTATATGGGTCTTGTCATTCAGGACCGCGAAGTTCTGTTCCGCACCCGTGAAAACAGCTCACGTGATTTCGTTCTGCAAAAGATCAAGGAATTCGTCGCAGGTAACGCGGCGTCACTGGCATCCCAACCGGCCTGATGGCCGGTTTTTTATTGCCGCAAACATACTGCCTTGCCGTTGTTACCTGTCACTGACGCATCGGCAATTAGAAACACTCAGTCGCGCCGGGGCGACACTCCCCGTTCGCCCTGCAACTTCGCCGCCGGTCTCCCCGACCGGCGGCTTCTTTTATCTTTATGCCTTTGCGGTTTCCTGCCCGGCGACATAGCCCCGCCACATCAATAGCAACGCCACAACCAGCACCGGAAGAACGCCATAGTTCACCGGAACCCAGCCAGCACCAGCAATCAGCGCCCCACTCGCAATAGACGCCAACGTGGCCGTAAGGCTGTTCCCAAGCTCCATAAGGCTTTGGGCGTGCCCACGTTCGGAAACGTCATGCCCCTCGCCCAGCAATGTTGTGCCGGCCAGCAGCATCATGTTCCAGCCAAACCCAAGCAGGAATGAACTGATCAGAAAGGCGGAAACCGAAATCCCCGAAACTGCAAACGCCACGCTTGCCATCAAAACCAAGGCCCCCGTCGATGCCACCCGGCGCGGCCCGATCCGGTCGATCAATGGCCCTGCAACAAAGGCGGGCAAGAACATCCCGATCAAGTGCCAACGGATAACGTTTGCAGAGACATCAACGTCATAACCGCAATATTTCATGGCAAGCGGTGTCGCTGTCATGACCAGCACCATGATCCCCTGCCCGGCGGCACTGACGGCAATCGCCCCACTAATGACCGGACGCCTGAGCAGTTTCGCCATGACCGTCCGACTTGATCCAGTGCGTACTGGAATGCCGCCATCAGGCAACATCGTCATCAGGATCGCCCCAATCACCGCCAAACCGGCCAATGCGACATAGGCCCCGGCAAATGGAACCGGCAACATATCGCGGCTGGCAGCGGCAACTTCCGGTGCGATCAGTGCGGCCAACACACCCCCGCCGAGGACGAGTGCCGCTGCTCGGCCTTTTTGAGATGGACCGACTGTTTCCAGTGCGACGTAGCGATAATATGCGGCTGAGGCCTGATAGGTACCAATCAGCGCCGGCGCAAGTGCAACGATCCAGAACACCCCGACATAAATCCCATAGGCCACCAGAAGGCCACCAACGACACCAAACAGTGCCCCGACAGTGAGCCCGACACGCCGCCCGTGACGCTGCATCAACATGGCAAGCGGATGGACAGAAACCAGATTTCCGATCATGAGAACGCCAAGTGGTAACGTCGCCAGTGCCGGTGTCGGCGCAAGCGAGACACCAACAATCGATGTCAGGGTGATCCCGATCAATGAACAGGACCAATATAGTGCCTGGGCGACAAAAAGCAGACGCACAGGTCCATTGGTCAGCAACAACATGTTCCCAACTCCCAATTCGTAAACTGTGATGAAAAATGACTGTCTTCAGACCCCTGTCAGGTCGTCGCCATCAATGACTTGCGAGCAAAGCGTTCCGCATATTCCTGTGGACTGACAGACAGATGACGTTGAAACGCCCGGCGCAGCGTTTCCGGATGACGAAACCCGCAAAGTTCCGCGACCTGCCCGATTGCCAGCGCCTCGTCCTGCAACAGGGCACGGGCAGCCTCGACCCGAACGCGTTCGACATAGCGCGCCGGGCTCATGCCAAGATCGCGGGTGAAAACGCGTGAAAAGGTCCGTGGTGTCATGCCGGCGCGCTCGGCAAGCTTTTCAAGCGACAAGTCATTGGCAATATTGCCCGGCAGCCATTCAAGCAAGCTGGTCAGACGCGCCGTGGTGCCGGTTTCCGGGATCAGATAGGCACTGAATTGCGCCTGCCCACCCGGACGCTTGAGAAACATCACCAGCCTGCGCGCCACGGACAAGGCCAGGTTCCGGCCAAAGTCGGCCTCAATGATCGCCAGCGCCAGATCTATCCCCGCCGTCACACCGGCCGATGTAAAAACATGCGGATCACCATCCAGCCCCGCCGGGTCATAGCTATGCAATCGATCGCCCATCATCTGAATGGCCGGGTATTCCCGCGCCATTTGATCACAGCGCGACCAATGCGTGGTTGCCATCTTGCCATCAAGCACCCCGGCTTCCGCGAGAATAAGCGCACCAGAACAAATCGACCCCAGTCGCGGCACAATGGTGCTTGCCCTGCGGACCCATTCGACAATTTCGGCATTGTCGCGGATTGACCACACACCCGTGCCGCCCGGGATGAACAATGTGTCGATCCCGCTAAGATCAAGGTCACGCCATCCGATATCGGCACAGATCCGCACACCACATGACGTGTGCACCGGTCCGCTTTCTTCCGCGACAACGAGCCCTTCGTAACCCGTTGGTCGCCCCAACGCGGCCAACTCATCATTTGCCGAGCCAAACACCTGAAGCGGGCCAATGACGTCAAGGCTCATGACGCCCTCAAAGGCGTAGCAGGCGATTTTTCTTGGGGTTTTGGCTGGGTTCAACATCACGGCATCTCCTTGTCACAGATACAGGATGCCGGATATTCAAACTGGCAACAATGACAAACACCCCACGAATTTTGCCAACTGGCATTCGTGGGGTGTTCAAATCAATCAACTATCAAAGAAGGTTTTCGGTTCAGAACCCGCTTCGCTGCAGCAAGGCATAAAAGTCACGTATTGTGCCTTCCTTGGTCGTCATATCCTTGATGTCATCGACCAGCTTGTCAGTAAAGTTGGGTTGTTTGAGGTACCCAACCACCCTTTTTCGGGCCATGGCCGCGGATTTGCCTTCAATCAACACGCCGCTGGAACAGAACTGCACAAGCATATAGGCGCGCTTGCGCAGATGGAGCGACGGGTTATCGATCCGTTCAATCACCTTTTCACGCACAAGATACTCGGCAAGGCCATCGTCAAGCTTGGCCCCGATCTCCGTCTTCTGTTCTTCCGGAACATTGGAAGAGGCCAGCAGGTCATTCATGTGTTTGACCGTGGCCATCTTGTCGCGCGGCTTGGAGTCCGGATCGCAGAATGCCCGCAATGCCCGCATGTCCTTAACCGCATCGCGCATCATGTCGTAAAGCTCATCGGCGAAGTCTTCGACAATGCCACTGTTGGCAACCGCGATAAGCCAGGTCAGTTTGCGGAAATTCGGGATCAGGCGACCATTGATTTCGCTGACACCCTCAATCAGGGCGCGCGGGCCACCGACATTGCGCAGGCGTGCCCCACGTTCGGCAATCGCTTCGACCATCGGAGTGCCGTAAACAACGCCCTGCTCGGTGATCAGGCGATCAAGAATCCCTTCAAGCGGATCCGGGTCGCTTTCATGACGCTGCAGGTTGTTTGCACTTTTGAGCTCGCGCACGATGTAATCAAACATCGCTTCCTGGCTATTCGCCAGAAGGCCTGAACCAAACAGTGGGTTTAAAAGTTCAAGAATATCATCAGCGGCACCGCGATTACCCTTGGCCCGGCCAAGCGCCAGATCAATATGCAATGTAACCGCTTCGCCAAAGCTGCGCGAACTGCCAAGCAGCTCTTTCAGCGCGACCGGTGATCCGAGAATATCGGCAATCACATCATCGATCATCTTGCGCGCGGCTTCGTCTTTCTCGTCGCCCTTAACCTTAAGCGCCAGATCAAGCTTGCCAACCCAGTTGCGGGTCGATGACAGCACGCGCGTCAGCGCAACCATGGTCAGGAAGTCAGTATCTTCGGCAAGGTTCAGGCGACGGATTTCGTCGCGAACTTCGGTGATGGTGGCATCCTCGAAGGCCGGCAGGTCGACTTTTTCCACTTCTCGGGCGCGCGCAGAAAGCTGCTCGATCGCGCCATGAAGGTTGTTCATCGCCTCGATATGATCACCCTCGGTCGCCTTGGCATGCAGCCCGGCAACCTTGTCGACCGCAGTCGGCATCAGGGTGTCATGGAACATCAGCTTGCGGAGGTTCTGGTAATTATACATTACCTCGCAAGGTGTCAGAATTTCCTGTTCGAAATACTTGCGCAGCAACCGGTTGATGGTCGCGCGGCTTTCTTTCTGCAAAAGATCGTTGTCAGTCTCGCACAAAGGGGCTTCATCAATGGACGACACGCGCACGTCATCATCCTGATCCTCGCCTGCACCTTCTTTTTCGAGAAGTACCTTTTCGATATGACGACCGTCGCCGCGTTCCCAGTTACGAATAACGCGCACGGCAGAGATCTTGGTTTTCACAAGCTTTTCAGCTTCTGTAACCGCTTCCTTCTCGACATCGAATGTCGAGTGGATTATCCAGCGATCCCCACGCTGGACCATAACTTCAAATGTCGTATCCGACATAACGCGCTCTGGCTCCCTAACTTCCTGTTTGGGCGGCATGTGTCTGCCGTATAACTAGTCAGGCGCGTGTCCCAAATTTTATATTTATTCTTCTTTATTAAGCCAATCGGCATATTAAAACAATAGTTGGATGCACTTCAGCTATATACTTTCGGTTATTTCTTTAGTTTTTTCTCAATTTCCATCACTTTTGCGATTGAATTGCAAACACAATTCAACTGAACATAATGCGCGCAATCCTGTTGCGGTCATATTCAGGGAATCCGCGTCGCAATTTCACCGGTCAAATCGGCAAGCAGACTACTCATGGCGATCACCGTGCCCTCAATGGTCGGCGCATTGGGCGCACTTACTTTGTTGTATTTGGCAGCGGCGACGATCTTGCCACTTTGGAACTGAACGAGTTTCCAACGCGCTGTCAGATTGACATTACCATCTGCCTGGCGCTCGAACCGGTCGATATCGACAACGATCTGCCATTCGACCATATCGCGGGAATTCCATGGGAAGACCTCCAGCCGCGATGCGACACCGGTTCGGTCAAGGTTATCCATCAGAACACGATTGATGTTCTCCCCCAGCGGTTCGGCCCAGCGATAACCGGAATTGACCTCTGGTCGGTTGGCAGCACTTCGCGTGACAATGGTCGATCGATCCAGATAGCTTGGAATGCTGACGGGCCCGACTCCGATCACGCGCGTTGCACCAGACGAAGATGCGGGCTGTGCCATCGGCGACAGCAAATAGTATTGATCCGGGACGGACGGCGATGCGCAGGCGACCAACATCGTCGCTATCAGAAGCAACATGTATCGCGAGATCATTTTTTGAAGGGTCTGTCGCATCATTCATCCTCCTCCGGGCCACTTCTGCCAAGGATCAGGGCACTGGGGTTCTGTTCAAGAAAATCGGTCAATTCACGCAAGGAACGCGCCGTGGCACCAAGCTCTTTAAGCGCCTGCTCCAGATTATAGCGCACCGGCGACGTCGGTGCGGTTACATCGCGTACTCCGCCCAGGGCCTCACGCGCGGCATCAAGTGCGGTCTGGGTCGCCGGCAGGACGCTGGCATCAAGATTGGTGACAAGTGTGCTGATCCCGGCTGCGGCCTGTTGCAGGCTGACCATGCCGTCATTCAGTGCCGGTGAGGTCACGATATTCTCCATGCCCTCAACAGTGCCCAGCAGACGAATACCGATCTCTTCAATCGGGAAAGTTTCAACCTTTTCCAGAAGACTGGTGAGCGAATTGGCGATCTCGTCAAGCTTCTGCGGCAATGTTGGTAATTCGGGCAGATCGCCCTGCTCATTGCCAAGATAGCGCGCCGGGGTCACCGGATGCATCGACAGATCAACAAACAACTGGCCAGTGATAAAGCTTCCGGTCTTAAGGCGTGCGCGCAGGCCATTATCAATCAGGGTTTCAATGGTTTCCTGCGGATCAACGTCGCCGAGACGACCACCGACAATACTGACGCGCTCGGGCTCAAGGGTGACTTCCACAGGCACGCGGAAACTATGTTCTTGCACGACATATTCCAGATCAACGCTCTCGACCGTGCCGACACGAATGCCATTGAATTCCACCGGCGCGTCCCGCGAAAGTCCGCGCACCGATGAATCGAAATAAAGCACATAGCGCTGGCTATATCCTTCGGCCAGCAATTCTGCCTTTTCACGGTTTTCATACAGTCGAAATACCGTGTCGGCTTCGGCCATATCATCATCTATATGGGCTTCGGGGGTAAAGAAATTAATCCCGCCCGCCAGAACCGAGCGGACCGATTGCGCCCGAACTGCAAAGCCACCGGCATTCAAATCCAGTTCAATGCCGCTTGAATTCCAAAACCGCGTATTCCGTTTGATCAGCGCATCAAACGGTTTACGTACAAAGACAGAGATCGAAACTGCAGAAGCACTTGCATCAAGTTCGGTATCAATAACCTCCCCCACTTCGATACCGCGCAACAGGATCGGTGCTCCTTCGTCAAGTGAACCGACCTCCTGTGCCGTCAGGACAAAGCGCGTACCCTCTTCTTCATGGGGGATAAAATGGGGTTCTTCGTCGCCGACAAATTTGCGAACCCGTTCACCTGACTTGTCGGGCGCCACTTCGATATAGGCGCCGCTGACAATCGTTTCCAAACCACTAATGCCACGGGCACTAACGCGTGGACGTACCACCCAAAACCGCGTCTTATCTGTTAAGTATTCCTTGAAATCCGCATTGATGCGGATGGTCAGGCGCACATTTTCAAGATCTTCATCAAGGGTTATTGCGCTAACCTGCCCGACATCAACGTCGCGATACCGCACTGCTGTTTTTCCTGCGGTCAAACCTTCGGCATTTTCAAAAATCACAGTAATCTCGGGGCCTTTTGAGACGATATCACGCCACAACAGCCACCCGCCAACAATCAAGGCCACCAGTGGCACAAGCCAGATGATCGAAAAACGGCCCCAGCCTTTTTTGACGTCGGGTTTTTCCGGATGTTGTTCCGGTTTGGAATTATTCACGTCACTCATGACGGGACCCCCTGTTTTTCAACGCGGTCTTGTTTTGATTTTCTGCCACCCGACACAGCCACCCTGCCCGATTGCATTCCGGCCCGATCCCAAATCAGGCGTGGATCGAATGCCATGGCCGATAACATGGTCAGGATGACCACCCCGCAAAACGCCACGGCCCCGAAGCCCGGTTGGACCGTTGCGATATTGCCAAGCTTCACCAGGGCAGCAAGGATCGAGACCATAAATACATCGACCATCGACCATCGGCCGACAAGTTCGGTAACGCGGTAGATCAGGGTCCGTTCCCGAAGTGGCCCGGACAGGCCCAGTGCGGTTGCCAAATACACCCAGCCCAGCAACACGATTTTTACAATCGGCACCAGAATGCTGGCCGTAAAGACCACGATCGCTATCGGCCATTCCCCGGCATTAATCAGGGCAGTGACGCCTGAAAGGATTGTATCGGCTTCGCCCCGGCCAAGATAGGTCACGGTCATGATCGGAAACACATTGGCTGGCACATACAAAATCACCGCGGCCAACAACAACGCCCAAGCCCGCGACAAGCTTCTTGGTTTACGTAAATGCACCAGATCACCGCAACGCGGACAGCGAACATCTTCGCGCCCGTTGCCCAGAACAACCATCGCGCAGGTATGGCAGGTCAAAAGTGGTTCTTTCTGACGATCCGGACCTTGCGCACTATCAAGGTCATCAGATGTCGGATATCGCAGGGCGGCTGGCGCCAATCTTCGCCAGACATAGCGTGGATCCAGAGTGACATTCATCAGAAGTACAGTCGGGATCAGGCAGCAAATGGCAAAGAATGCCGGTCCGGCAATGACCTCGGCAAAATCGGTAAGCTTGGTCAACGCCACCAGCAATCCGATCAGGAAAACATCAAGCATCGACCATGGCCGGATCATCGCAAGAATGCGCCAGACCCGTTGCATGCCGGGCACCTGTTTATTCAGCGTAATCGGAAGCAAAACATAGATATGCGCAAGGATCAGTCCCAACGGCGCAAGCATCGATGTCACCGCAACCATGACGGCCAGAAACGGAAACCCTTCACGCCAGAAGGTCACAACACCACTGCCCAGTGTGTTGCTTTCAACCCGCCCTTCCATGGCAAAGGTCAAAACCGGATAGCTATTGGCAATCAGGAACAAAAGAAACGCCGTAATGGCCAGCGCCAAGGGCTTGTCAAAACGTGCCTGCACCGCACTATAAAGCGGCGAACCACATCGCACGCAATATGCGACACTGCCCGCCGGGATGTCCTCCTCGACATGGAGATAGTCGCAATGTTCACAGGCGATCAGTCGATGAGACATTGTTTTCCTGTTTTTACAATCCGTTACCCGGACTGGTTCGCTTATCAAAGTAAGCGACACTTTTGCCGACAAGTCAAATTGCGCCGCTTCGGGCGCATGAATGTCGGTGGCAAATAAGACGAAACAATGTTCAGAAAAGTCTGATTTTACATGCGGATTTCAGGCAGATGGCGGCGTGCCTCGGCGAGGACGATTTCGTTGACCTGATCAAGCAGGCGGCTGTTGATGGTTTTATGATGCCAGTAAAGAGGACGATCAATCTCGAACGGACATGGGCGCACCAGCTTTCCTGCGCGCAATCCTGCCTCCGCCTGATGTTGCTCAACCACGGCATAGGCCACGCCCTGCTCTGCCAGGGTCACGAACCCTTGTGAGCTTGGCACCGTATGGGCCGGAAATTCGCCGGGGTTGAGCCCGAAATACAGATAAAGAAACTGGTTTTGCAGTTCATCATGTTCGGAAAAATTCACCGCTGGACAGGCCCGCAAGGCATCCGCGGTGACCCCGTCCTTGAAATAGCGTTCCTGAAAGTCCGGCGAGACCACCATGAAATAGCGCATGAAGCCAAGCGAACGCACCCGACACCCTTGAATGGGGGTATCGCGCAGGCTGACCGCACCAACCACGTTGCCTTCCTGCAAGGATTGATGATTAAGCGATTCATCATCGACCACCAGATGGACAAGCAGGCCCAGCTTTTCAAACAGGCGCTTGGGCACATCGACAAACCAGGTCGCAAGACTATCGGCATTGACCGCCAAGGTTACCTGACCGAAACCGCTTTCGGGCTGCACCTCTGGCAATTCTCTGCCCAGATCTTGCTCGAGCAGGCGAACGCTTTGATAATGCGCAAGCAATCGCTGCCCGGCCGCGGTCGCAGCAATCGGTTTGGCGCGGACAATAAGCGGCTGCCCCAACCGTTCCTCAAGCAGTTTGACACGCTGAGAAATTGCCGACTGCGTCAGCCCCAACGCACGCGCCGCCTTTTCGAAACTGCCGAAATGGATAACCTCGGCACAGGCCTGAACCAGTTTGTAATCAAGCATGAGATATCATCATTTTTTCTAATGAATGATAAGTATAATTCGATTTTCTTAAATCTGAAAGCTGCTATCTACGACGCATCAACACACAAAGGACCGTCGAAGAATGCTTCTAACTTATCTCACCGGATTTGGCCTTGGCGGCGGATTGATCATCGCGATTGGCGCCCAGAACGCCTTTGTTCTTGGTCAAGGATTGCGGCGCAACCATCCGGTGATGGTGGCCTTCGTCTGTGCATTATGTGATGCGGTTTTGATTGCAGCCGGCGTTGCCGGGCTTGGAACGCTGATTGCCGCCTACCCGCTGCTGACAACGATTGCGGCCTGGGGTGGCGGCGCGTTTCTGATCTGGTACGGGTTTGGCGCACTCAAACGTTTGTTTGAGACCGAAACACTGTCAGAAGAAGCAATCTCAAAGACCGGTTGGAAGGCGGTTCTTGGCACCACGCTTGCTGTCACGCTTTTAAACCCGCATGTGTATCTTGATACCGTTGTCATGCTGGGCGGTATTGGCGGGCAATATCCGGCCGGTGAACGGTTTGGCTTTGCGCTGGGTGCCATGAGTGCCAGTTTTGTCTGGTTCTTTGCCATTGCGCTGGGGGCCGCGTGGCTTGCCCCCTATGTCGCCCGCCCGGTCACCTGGAAGATCATTGATGGCCTGACATGCGCTGTGATGTGGCTGGTGGCCTACAGCCTGCTGGCGCCAGAAATCCGAGCCCTTATGGCAGGTTAGCTGTTGGGAGCAGCAACAAACGCCTACTCGCCCATCGCCTCCTTGAAATGGCGGCGGCAAACCGGGACATAGCGGTCATTGCCACCGATTTCGACCTGTGCGCCTTCGCGGACCGGGTTTCCGTTTTCATCAACCCGTAGCACCATGCCGGCCTTGCGTCCGCAATGGCAGATGGTTTTAAGCTCATTAAGCTTGTCCGCCCAGGCCAAAAGCCATTTGGAGCCTTCAAAAAGCTGCCCTTGGAAGTCGGTCCGGATGCCATAGCACAGCACAGGGATGCCATGGATATCGGCAATATCGGAAAGCTGCCAGACCTGCTCTTTTGACAGGAACTGTGCCTCGTCAATCAAGACGCAATCGACTTTACCCTTTTCGACCTGCTCAAGGATCAGCGCGCACATATCGGTTTTGGCATCAAACAGCAATGCCGGGGCTTCGAGGCCAATACGTGAGGCAATCTTGCCTTCGCCAAAGCGGTCATCAAACGCCACTGTCATCAGCAACGTTTCCATGCCGCGTTCACGGTAATTGAAGCTCGCCTGCAGCAGCGTCGTCGATTTCCCTGCATTCATCGACGAGTAATAGAAAAACAGATTGGCCATGGGTCCCCCGATCAAGTCAGAACGGAAATACCCGATCATTCACGATTGATCAATACAGCGCAGCCGCTGTCAGCCATCATTTCGCGAAATATCAATATCGCGCATTTCGTTACGCATGAATTCCAGCAGCGACTGGATCTTTGCACTGCGCGTGACCCCTGCGGCGAAAACGGCATAGATCTTCAAATCCGGAAGACGGCAATCCGGCAAAACCCAAACAAGCCTGCCATCCCTGATTTCATTCTGAACATCACAAAACGGCACGACCGAAAGCCCATGCCCGCCCCGCATGAACTGTAATCGCGCTGTCGCGTTGTCGACCCGGACATTGCCTTTGACCCTAACTTTCTTTTCCGCGCCGTCACACATCAAGGTCAGGGTTTCAGGCACGCGGCTATACATGACCCAGTCATGGGACGCCAGCGCATCAACCGTTTCAGGGGCTCCTACCCGATCCAGATATGTTTGGCTCGCACAGATAATCCGCCGCGTTTGATAAAGCTTGAAACTCTTAAGGTCGGAGTTTTTAAGCGGGCCCGACCGGATACCTATATCAATGCCCATGCCGATCAGATCGACAACCTCGTCACTTAAATGCACATCAATTGCCACGTCCGGATATGTCTGCCGGAAGCGATCCAGAATGGGCACGATACGCAAATTCCCCAGATGGACCGAAGACGTGATTGAAATTTTGCCGACAGGCTCGTCACGCAACTCCTCGACCCGTTTACGGGCTGCTTCGGCTTCAAGCGTGATGGTCCGGCAACTATCGTAATAGCGGGCACCTGCATCGGTCAGGCTGAAGGTGCGTGTGCTTCGGCGCAGTAACGGCACACCCAGTTTGGCTTCAAGCTGCCGGATTTGATGGGATATGGCAGCACGGCTTAGCCCCATCTTGCGGGCTGCGGCAGAAAACCCGCCTTCATCAACCACGCGGGCAAAGACCATCATGGCCCGGACTTCATCAAGTGCTGACATTCTTAATGCTCAAATATTTCGACAATCTGTTTAATTATTCACTCTAACGCAAATTTAGTAAGCCGGATACCATCAGCGCAAATGAAATCCACGCACGGAGGAACTGATGCGTATTCTGATGATTGTTACCTCGCACGACAAAATGGGTGATACCGGCCACAAGACGGGTATCTGGCTCGAAGAGTTTGCCGCCCCCTATTACCTCTTCCTGGATGCCGGTGCCGAGATCACCCTTGCCTCCCCCAAGGGCGGGCAGCCGCCGCTTGACCCCAACAGTCAGGTGCCGGATGCCCTGACCGATGCGACCAAGCGTTTTGAAAACGATGCCGATGCACAGGCGGCATTTGCCACCACCGTCACGCTTGATGGCCTCAAGGCCGATGACTTTGATGCCCTGTTCTATCCGGGTGGTCATGGCCCGCTTTGGGACCTTGCGACGGATGCCAAATCGATTGCCCTGATCGAAGCCTTCACCGCACAGGACAAACCGGTTGCGGCAGTCTGCCACGGCCCGGCGGCACTGGTTGACGCCAAGGGCACAGATGGCAAACCGCTGGTGTCGGGGAAGAAAGTCACCTGCTTCACCAATGACGAAGAAAAGGCCGTCGGGCTTGAAAACGTTGTTCCGATCTCGATCGAAGACGAATTCAAAAAGCATGGCGGCCTGTTTGAACGTGGCGAAGACTGGGCGTCCTATGCGGTTGTGGATGGCAAACTCGTCACCGGTCAGAACCCGGCATCCAGCGAAGAAACCGCTGATGCTGTTCTGAAACTGCTTTCTGCGTAAATCGCTGGACCTTCCAGCGACTGGAAGGCGTATGTTCATGCCATAAAAACGAATCTTATGGAGATGAAACATGCGCCTGAAAGTCGAAAACATGAGCTGTGGTCACTGCGCAAACGCAGTGACCAAGGCATCCCAAAATGTCCCTGGCGTAGAAGATGCCAAGGTGTACCTTGAAGCCGGGGAACCGGCTGTATCGGGTGTGCCCGACCAAGCAGCCCTGATTGCTGCCATCGAAAAGGCGGGCTACCCGGCACAGGTGATCGAAGGTTAGATTTCAAATCCTCACACAAAAAAAAGCCGCCCGGTTGGGCGGCTTTTTCTTTGGTCTGATGATTACGATCAGCCGAGGATTTTATCGCGCAGAAGCTTGTTGACCATACCCGGGTTGGCCTTGCCACCCGTGGCCTTCATGACCTGACCGACGAACCAGCCAAGCATTTTCTCCTTGCCGCCTTTGATTTCCTCGACCTTGTCGGGGTTGGCAGCAATGACTTCATCAATCGCGGTTTCAATCGCACCGGTATCGGTGATCTGCTTGAGACCTTTTTCCTCAACGATCTTTTCGGGATCGTCGCCGGTTTCGATCATGATTTCAAAGACATCCTTGGCGATACGGCCAGAAATGGTGTCGTTCGAGATCAGATCGATCAGCTTACCAAGGTTATCGGCCGTGACCGGGCTGTCGGCAATACCGACTTCTGCCTTGTTCAGCGCCCCGAACAGGTTGGTGATCACCCAATTCGCGGCCAGTTTGCCATCACGGCCCTTGGCAACGACTTCGTAGTAATCCGCCTTTTCCTTTTCGGCGACAAGCACACCGGCATCATAAGCCGACAGACCGTTTTCACGCATGAAGCGGGCCTTTTTCTCGTCGGGCAGTTCCGGCAGTTCCTTTTCGATTTCCGAAACGAACGCGTCGTCAAAGACCAGCGGCAGCAAATCCGGATCCGGGAAATAGCGATAGTCATGTGCCATTTCCTTGGAACGCATTGAGCGGGTTTCGCCCAGACGCTGATCATAAAGACGGGTTTCCTGCTGGATTTCGCCGCCGCCTTCGATCACTTCGATCTGGCGTTTTGCTTCGATCTCGATCGCCTGCATCACGAAACGGATGGAGTTGACGTTCTTGATCTCGCAACGCGTGCCGAAACCTTCGCCGGGACGACGAACAGAAACGTTGGCATCACACCGCATGGAGCCTTCGTTCATGTTGCCATCACAGGTACCCAGATAGCGCACAATCGCGCGCAGCTTGGTCAGATAGGCACCGGCTTCTTCCGGTGAACGGATGTCTGGCATGGAAACAATTTCCATCAGCGCAACACCCGAACGGTTCAGGTCGATATGCGAATATTTCGGGTCCTGATCGTGCATCGATTTACCTGCATCCTGTTCAAGATGCAGGCGTTCAATGCCAACCGACTTGGTCGAGCCATCAGGCATATCCAGAATGATCGTGCCTTCACCGACAATCGGCTTGTCAAACTGCGAAATCTGATAGCCCTGCGGCAGATCGGCATAGAAATAGTTTTTGCGGGCAAAAACGCTTTCCTGGTTGATCTTTGCCTTAAGGCCCAGACCGGTTTTCACAGCCTGGCGCACGCATTCTGCGTTCACCACCGGAAGCATGCCCGGCATAGCTGCATCAACAAGGCTGACATTGCTGTTCGGCTCGTTACCGAACTTGGTCGATGCCCCTGAAAACAGCTTGGACTTGGAAATCACCTGACAGTGGACTTCCAGACCGACAACGATTTCCCACGGGCCGGTTGAACCTTCAAGAATATAGCTCATGGATCAGCCCTCCTGCCCGGCAGGTTTTGCGGTGAAGTTGGCCGCACTTTCAAGTACGCCACCAACACGCAGAACGGTTTCTTCATCAAACGGCTTACCAATCAGCTGCAGACCAAGCGGCAGTCCCCCGGCCGAAAGACCAGTCGGCACAGAAAGACCCGGAAGACCCGCAAGGCTTGCCGGAACGGTAAAGACGTCATTGAGATACATCTTGACCGGATCGTCTTCATTTTCGCCAATTGCGAATGCCGCAGACGGTGCTGTCGGCGTCAGGATTGCATCGACCTGTCCGAACGCAGCTTCGAAATCCTGATAGATACGACGACGGACCTTGAGCGCCTTGTTGTAATAGGCGTCATAGTAACCGGCCGAAAGCACATAGGTACCAATCATGATGCGGCGCTGGACTTCCTTGCCGAAACCGGCTGCCCGCGACTTCATGTACATATCATCAAGGCTGTCGCCTTCGTCCATGACACGCTGGCCATAACGCAGGCCGTCATAACGCGCAAGGTTCGAGGATGCTTCTGCCGGGGCAACAATGTAATAAGTCCCCAGTGCATATTTAGTATGCGGCAAGGTCACATCGACAACTTCGGCACCGGCATCACGCAGCATGGCAACCCCATCGTCCCAAAGCTTGCTGATTTCCGCAGGAATACCATCGACGCGATATTCCTTTGGAATACCGATTTTCATGCCGCGAATATCGCCGGTCAATGCCGCTTCGAAATCAGGAACAGCAACCGGGGCCGACGTGCTGTCCTTGGCATCGTGACCGGCCATCGAACCCAGCATGATAGCAGCATCACGCACGGTTTTGGTCATCGGGCCAGCCTGATCGAGCGAGCTTGCAAAGGCAACAATGCCCCAACGCGAGCAACGGCCATAGGTCGGCTTCAGACCAACAATACCGCAATAGGATGCCGGCTGACGGATCGAGCCACCGGTATCGGTACCGGTCGCGGCAAGCGCCAGGTCGGCCGCAACGGCTGCTGCCGAACCACCAGACGATCCACCCGGAACCAGATCCTTGCCGGATTTGTCTTTCCACGGGTTGACCACATTGCCGTAATAGGAGGACGTGTTGGACGAGCCCATTGCGAATTCATCAAGATTCGCCTTACCCAGCATCACAGCGCCATTGCCAAACAGGCTGGTGGTGACGGTGGATTCATATTCCGGTTTGAAACCTTCGAGGATGTGCGATGCGGCTGTCGTCTGAACACCTTCGGTGCAGAACAGGTCTTTGACCGCAATCGGCAGGCCTTCCATCTTGCCAGCACTGCCCTTGGCGCGCTTGGCATCGGATGCCTTGGCCATTTCCATGGCCTTTTCCGGGGTTTCGGTGATGTACGCGTTCAGATTGCGATGCGCGTCCATCGATTTCAGGTGTGCTTCGGTCAGCTCGACCGAGGTATAATCACCCTTTGCAAGCCCGTCACGGGCTTCTGCAAGTGTCAGCTTTGTCAGATCAGTCATTATTCAACCACCTTGGGCACAACAAAACAGCCAGCATCGATCATCGGTGCGTTTGACAGCACTTTTTGCTGGATATTGCCATCGGTGACTTCGTCCTTGCGCAGCGGCAGGGTCAGATCGGCAACAGATGTCAGCGGCTCGCAGCCTTCAACATCGACTTCTTGCAGTTCCTCGACGAAATCGAGGATACGGGTCAGATCTCCCGCCAGTTCGGAAAGGCCTTCTTCGGACACGTTGATACGCGACAGATAGGCGATACGGCGAACTGTTTCCTTATCCAAAGACGACATGGATGAAAGTCTCTCTTAAGGAATGACAAAAACCCGGCAGACAGAACTCTGCCAGAACGTGAATTACAGCGCGGAAACTAGCACCCCGCCGCCCCTGCCGCAAGGGTTGGTAACAACGAAGAGCGCCCGTTGTCGGGCTGTCTGGCAGATAAAACTCTCGGTCCTGAAAATATCACCTGCCGTGATCGGATCGAGGCATATGAAAACAAACAGGCCGGCAACATAAAGGCTGCCGGCCTGTTTCATGTTTTCACACTACCCCGGATGTCCGGGACAGAATGCATGTTCGGCTTAGCCAGGGCTCATGCCACGCAGACGTTCGGAGCGACGACGCAGCAGTTCCACGGTCAGAAGCAACAGGATCGAGACCGACACAAGTATGGTCGCGGCTGCCAGAATGGTCGGGGAAATCTGCTCACGCAGGCCGGTATACATCTGCCACGGCAACGTCTGCTGACGGGCAGAACCGACAAACAGAACAACAACCACTTCGTCAAACGAGGTGATGAAGGCGAACAGACCGCCTGAAATCACACCCGGCAGGATCAGTGGCATCTGAACCTTGAAGAAGGTGGTAACCGGGTTTGCACCCATGTTTGCTGCCGCACGGGTCAGGGACTTGTCAAAGCCGACAAGCGTTGCCGTCACCGTGATAATCACGAACGGAATACCCAGAACGGCGTGCGCCAGGATCACCTTCACATAGCCGACAAAGGCCTGGTTGAGCCCCAGTTGGAGTTCAAGCCAGTTACCGAGCGGCGCGTAGAAGAAGAACATACCCGTCGCCGAAATGATCAGCGGCACGATCATCGGTGAAATCAGAACCGCCATCATCGCCTGACGGCCCGGGACGTGCGACTGGCTAAGACCGATCGCCGCAAGCGTACCCAGCGAAACCGAAATCAGCGTCGCAATCGGTGCAATGATCAACGAGTTCTTGAGCGGCACCATCCATTCGTCGGTACCGAGGAAATCGCGATAATGCTTGAGGCTATAACCCTCTGCCTTGAAACTCAGCATTTCAGGCGTGAAGGTAAAGAAGTTCTCGGCATTGAAGCTGAGCCAGATCACCGGCAGAAGCGGTGCGATCAGGAAGAAGAACACAAACGCACAGATGAACATGAACGTGTTGTGCCAAAGAACCTGACCCGGCGTGTAATAGATCGGAACACCGGCACGGTATTTGCCGCTGCCGACCCAGTTTGCAAACCAGCCCATCGAAATGCCGACGATAAAGCCGCCAAACAGGCCACCAAGACCACCGAAAATCAAGCCAACCGCACCGAAAACCACGCCAGTTGCGAGCGTTTTCTGTTTGCTTTTGACCTTGATGATTTTCGAGAAGACAAAGGCCAGTACCGCCCCGACTGCAGCACCAATGATAAACCCGGTCCATGGGCTACCAAAGATGTTGCCGGTCACGAAGCCGAACATCGCGCCCAACACAGCCACAAGCGGCATGGTGAAGGACATCAATTCAGGCCGTTTCGTATAAGAGATTACTTCATTCATGGCCTTAGCCCCCCAACTTCACGTTATCGATGCCCACAATCTTGTCGTAGCACCAGTACAGGCCAAGAACGACGACGAGAAGAATGGACCCGAGTGCGGCCGCAAGGCCCCAGTTGAGCGAGCTGGAAATGTGATAGGCAATTCGGTTGGAGATGAAGACACCATCCGTACCACCAACAATTTCCGGCGTGATGTAGTAACCGATCGCAAGAATGAACACGAGGATCGAACCGGCACCAATGCCCGGCACCGACTGAGGGAAATAGACGCGCCAGAAGGCAGTCCAGTTCGTCGCACCAAGTGACTTGGCCGCGCGCTGATAGCTTGGCGGAATGGTTTTCATCACAGAATAGAGCGGCAAGATCATGAAGGGCAGCAGGATGTGGGTCATCGCAATCACCGTACCTGTTGCGTTGTTCATCAGGATCAGACGATCCGCATCATTGACAAATCCAAGCCAGACAAGGATTTCGTTGATCACCCCTTGCTGCTGCAAAAGCACCTTCCAGGCTGACGTACGCACCAGAAGCGACGTCCAGAACGGCAGAAGAACCAGGATCATCAGGATGCTTGCCGTGCGCATCGGCAGGTTGGCCAGAAGCCATGCCACCGGATAACCAAGCACAATGCAGCTGGCGGTAATGATCAGCGCCATGATCAGCGTACGCGTAAACAGCGTCGTGTAGATCTGCTGGTTGTCAGGCTTTGACTCAATTCCGTCCGGCGTCAGGGTCATATCCACCGAGTTCAGGAAGTAACCCGGTGTCAGGCTCGGAGAATAGAGCTTGATCATGGACCAGACTTCGGCAGAACCCCAATCTTCGTCTTCTTCGACAAAGGCTTGACGGAAACCAAATTGCGGCAGCTGATCAATATTGGCAGCCGCGGCCTGCAGGGCGCTTGCACCCGGCCCGCCATAGCTATTGATTGCCGACACGGTCTCCGGACGAGTCAAATCCATGCCAAGAGCGCCATAAACGGACTCCCACGGATCTTCTTCAGAAACCGTGTCCTCGTCCATAATGGCGGCCCAAATCGCGAAATCAGTATAGGCTTTTGCGGTCCATGGCAGCATTTCGACAATGTCTGCGGACGGCACGAAGCCAACATCACCGCTCATGTCTTCGTCAGACATAAGCGCCAGCATTTCGCGGCGCTGATCAAGGAATCCTTGGCCACCGGTTCCAGACATCATCTCGAACCAGAAGGAACCTTCTTCAAAGGCGGGATCAATGTCTTCAAGCGGGTCCTGCCAGAGTTCGCCCATATCATCAAGCGAACGACCGGTGGTCCGGAACAGCGATGATACGCCGGTTTGTTCGTAGTTCAGGCGCGTACCAAGGCGCGTATGCTGCTTTGCTTCCCCGGCTTTGAACAAATCGATGTAAAGATTGCGATAAACGTCTTCGTGCGGCGGTTGACCGGTGGAACCGTCCCATTCGGACAGTGCAACAACGGTGCCCGGAATCGTATTGGGCACGATATCGTTCTCAACCGACCGGAAAAGCATCGAGAGGATCGGTACGATAAAGGTCACCACCACAAAAATCAAAAGCGGTGCAACCAGCATGAGCGCGCGCATCTTTTGGCGCATCAATGCTCTTCGTAGACTTTGTTTTAGTGGTCTGCCATCAGCAGCTAACACTACTTCTTGTGATGTATCACCCATTACGCCCCCGTAAGCCTGCCCCGGTGTTTTCGGTCTGTTTTATCGACTGGCAATTTATTTATAGCGATCTTAGTCGGTAAAGGGGGCCGCGCACGGCCCCCTTCCCTTAGCTCTTATTGAGCGAGCCAAGCCTGGAACTTGGCATCGATGTCGTCACGGTAGTCAGCCCAGAACTCGTAGTTGTAGAGGAACGTGTTCTTGGCGTTGTCCGGATCGGTCGGCATGTGCGGAGCCATGTCGATACCGAGGTCTGCATGCTTACCAACAAGCGGTGCCGAGGAGAAACGAGCCGGGCCATACGAGATGTATTTAGCCTGGTCAGCAAGACGCTGGGTGTCGGTTGCGAACTTCACGAAGTCCAGAACGCGATTCAGGCGATCTTCCGGAAGACCTGCCGGAATGATCCATCCGTCAAGGTCGAAGACCTGTGCGTCCCAAAGCATGGAGATCGGCTGATCCTGTTCAACGATTGCGGAGAACAGACGACCGTTATAGGTCGAGCCCATAAAGACTTCGCCGTCAGCCAGAAGCTGCGGGGTATCTGCACCAGCACTCCACCAGATGACGCTGTCTTTGATGGTTGCCAGTTTGTCGAGAGCCTGCTGCTGGCCTTCTTCGGTTTCAAGAACGCTGTACACTTCGTCCTTGGCAACACCGTCACAGAGCAGAGCCCATTCCATGTTGTTGATCGGGCGTTTCTCAAGCGAACGCATGCCCGGATAGGTTTCGGTGTCGAACAGGGCACAGATGTCGGTCGGTGCCGAGGTTCCGTCCGGAACCATATCGTTACGATAACCGAAAGTGGTCGAGTAAACGATCTGCGGAATGAAGCAATCGCTTACGAGGAGATCACCGAAGTCATCTTCTGCAGAGGTGCCGTCCGGCGCTGCTGCAAGAACTTCGTCCGGATCGATTTCCATTGCAAGGCCTTCATCGCAAAGGCGCATTGCGTCAGCAGCAACAACGTCAACCAGATCCCAGGTTACGTTGTTTGCTTCGTTCATCGCACGCAGTTTTGCAACAGCTTCAGCGGAGCTTTCATCCCAAGTGATCGAAACACCCGAGTTGTTCTCCATGTAAGGCTCAGCATAAGCCTTGATCTGGCTGTTCTGGTATGCACCGCCCCAGCTGACGAGGGTCATGTCCGATGCCATATGGTCATCGGCATATGCCGCACCAGTTGCGACAACGAGCAGAGCTGTTGAAGCAGTGAGGGTTTTAATGAGTTGCATTAATAGACTCCCTGATTGTTTCCCGGACTATTCGTTGAGGACCAGCACCCGGGCGTGCAGGTCCTGTATCTGCCTGACTCAAAGATTAATTACGACGCGTCGAGCGCGCGGCAATCCTCTGCAAGCCAGCCGATTTCAATCTCTGTCCCCGGCGTCAGGCGAACCTGATCGGGTGCGTTCCTGGTTTTGATGATGAACTCATCATTTCCAGCCACACGCAAACGTGTACGGAATATATCACCCATATAGATGAATTCGAGCACCTCGGCCTTGAGCGTATGAGCATCTTCATGCAGACGATCACGGTTATATTCGACACGTTCAGGACGGATCGAAACACGCGTGCGTTCGCCAACTTCGCTCACATTGACCGGAACGGCATCGATGACTTCGCCACCATCAAGCTGAACAACACAGGTGTTGCCCTTGATTTCCTTGACGATGCCTTCGAGCGTATTGTTCTCACCGATAAACTGCGCAACAAAGCTGTTCTCGGGTGCTTCGTACAGTTTATCTGGCGGTGCAAGCTGCTGAATACGACCATCATCAAACACAGCGACGCGGTCTGACATGGTCAGTGCCTCGGTCTGGTCATGGGTCACGTAAACAGTGGTAATGCCAAGCTGATGGGCAAGGTGCGTAATTTCAAACTGCATCTTCTCACGAAGCTGCTTGTCGAGTGCGCCAAGCGGTTCATCCATCAGAACCAGTTCCGGCTCAAACACCAGTGCACGTGCCAACGCGACACGCTGCTGCTGACCACCGGAAAGCTGTGCCGGACGACGGCCGCCAAAGCTGCCCATTTCGACCATGTCGAGTGCGCGCTTGACCTTTTCTTCCTGTTCCGCCTTGCCCATTTTGCGGACTTCAAGCGGGAAAGCCAGGTTTTCGGCGATCGTCATGTGCGGGAAGAGTGCGTAGTTCTGGAAGACCATGCCGATACCACGCTTGTGCGGCGGGATATCGTTGATCGAAACGCCACCCAGACGAATATCGCCGTGAGTCGCAGTTTCAAAACCGGCAAGCATCATAAGGCAAGTTGTCTTTCCTGACCCTGACGGACCAAGCATCGTCAGGAACTCGCCCTTTGGCATGGTTAGGTTGAGATCTTTAACGACGAGTGACTCGCCGTCATAGCTTTTTTGTACACGTTCAAACTCAACGAACGCTTCATTCGATGCACCGTCGGCCAAACCCTATACCCCCTGATATGTCATTGTTTGTTCAGCGTTTTCGCTCTTGGTGATTATTCTATGCGGAAATCCACTGGAACCAATCCAGAATGACGGTTCCTGAACCCCATGGATAGAAGCATTGCGACACTACCATGTAACAGGTGCGCTGCGTCTGCCTGTTTTGTCTCTCTCAAGATGACCTGCATAAATGCGGTCAGTGTGCCTCGCCCTGCTTATTTCGATTTCGATTAATTTCTGCAGTGCGACATTAAAACAAACCTGCTATGGCACTTCAACCCCCCATAATTCATAAAGATTTTTCCGCTAGGAAATCCGCCATTCTTTGCGGTGTTTAGTATAAAATTCGCTTATGTGCGCAAATGAGCATGTTTTCTTCCATAAATCGGAAAACGATAGACTTGCTTTGCACTGGAAATTCCCGGCAAACACACCTATAAGGTCGCCATGATTTGTAATGATACTCAGGAAATGCTGCGGTTCTTGCCACCGGCAGCACGTGTTTTGGGCCTTGACCTTGGTACCAAGACAATTGGCGTTGCCCTGTCGGATGTCGGGCTTCAGATTGCTTCACCTTATGAACTGATCTCGCGCAAGAAGTTCACGCGAGACATCGCGCAGCTTTCTTCGATCATCGACAAGCAGAATGTCGGCGGCATCATTATCGGCTTCCCGCGCGAGCTTGACGGTACGATCGGCAAGGCCTGCCATCGCGTCTATGCGTTTGTCGATGAAATGGAAAAGTATATCGACCTGCCGGTTCTGATGTGGGACGAGCGCCTGTCGACCAACGCCGTCGAACGTATCCTGATCGACGAAGTCGACATGACCCGCAAACGTCGCGCTGAAGTCGTCGACAAGACCGCCGCTGCCTATATTCTGCAAGGGGCGCTGGACCATCTGAACCGCCATACGGATCCCGGCGAAAACGCCGAACCCGATGAAGACGATATCGAGGCTGACGAAAACTAATCCGGCCAGATGTCTTGGCAAAACAGTTCAAAGCTGCCTGTTTATTCAGGCAGCTTTTTTATTTGGTCCGTATCACCATCATCACGCCAAAGAATCGTGATGGCGGGAGAATAAGGGCATCCCCCTGCTCGATCGCGCCCATGGCAATGGCCGCGTCAGAGATCTTGGCAAGATCATCCACAATCAACTCAAACCCGGCAAATCCATCAGTCGGGAAAGCCGGATCTTCAATGCCAAAGCGCTCGACCAGCTCATCGCCATGCAAGGCATCGACGATCCCGTCGACTCCGATCTCGGCATAAAAGTCTCGCACGGCGTCCGCCGCCCAGTGGTCAATCACGACCTTGCCAATTCTGAGCGCCCCGTTCTCATGGCTCTGATAAGCCGGGAAATAGAAATTCTGGACCGGATGACGATGCTGGCAGACAAACGTCACCGCATGGCGCAGCAACGGGTGGTTCGCGTAGGCAAGCGAGAATGCTACGCCAACCGTGTCCCCTTCGGGCGTCTTTGCATCCCGTTCGAAGTGAAACACCGGCGGGACAGCTGCCCCTGCGGCCATGAACCTTTCGCGGTCCTGCTCGGCATCGTCGGACTGCAGGGCAAGCATCGACATACCTTCACGTTGGCGCAGATAATCACGATTATAGATCGGAAAGGAGAACGGCTGGGCAAGTTCGGTCTCGGCAATCTTGGCTGGATCAACGACGGAAAGAAGTTCGATATACATCCCGTCCAGCTGCACCAGCGCATTACCGGTTCCGAAGGGATGAACTGCACGCGGAGTCACTGTGAAGCCAAGCTTTGAATAAGCGGCGATAGCGGCATCAAGATCATTCACACATAAGACAATGTGATCAATCGCGCGTGTCATGGCGTCCCTTTCCTTGAATATTCAGCGACCTGGACGACTTTTGAGTGCAAGCAGTGTATAGACGCCAAAACCTGTTGGCTGTGCTGACTATCACATCAAAAAAAGCACGGGCAAAGAACAACTGGCGCACAAATGAATTTTAGTCACCTGAACGGGTGACGGAGCGCGAGTGTATTTCACCGGGGCCACATTGATGGTAACACTGGGGCGGTATTGACCTTTTCTCCGCACATCGTGCTGAAAGTCCGTTGATGATCGCCGTCCTGTCCGCCTTGCTGCCAACCTTTGCCCTGATCGTTCTGGGCTATGTGTTGCGTGAACGGAAATTTCTGCCAGACAGCTTTTGGCCAGGTGCGGAAAAGCTGACCTATTTCATCACCTTTCCCGCCCTTTTGTTTTCCAACACGGCAAAAGCCGACCTCGGCAGCCTGCCGCTGATCGGGATTGCGACGGCGATGCTCGGCACGATTGCCATTTGCACGGTCCTGATCCTGGCGGCCCGCCCCCTTCTTAAGGTATCTGCGCCGACGTTCTCGTCTCTGGTTCAAGGCGCCATTCGACCCAACACATATATCGGGCTTGCTGTTGCAGCCGCCTTGCTTGGAACCCATGGCCTGACCGTCACGGCACTTTGCGTGGCGCTGGTTGTCCCGACCGTAAATGTCATATCAGTTCTGGCCTGTGCACATCTGGGCGACAATGACCGCAAGCCGGGCGTTTTATCCCTGCTCCGTGATGTTGCAAAAAATCCGCTTTTAATTGCCTGCGTTTTGGGCAGCGTATTTAACCTGCTTGATATCGGGTTATCGCCCATTGTGAGACCGTTCCTCGAAGTTCTCGGCCGTGCGGCCCTGCCCGTTGGCTTGCTGGCAGTTGGTGCGGGTCTAGATATAAGTGCAGCACGCCGCGCGGGTTTTCCGGTTGGTGTTTCAACCATCGGCAAGCTGGCGCTGAGCCCGGCAATTGCCGCAGGCCTCTGCTTGATGCTAGGGCTGCCCGCGACCGAACTTGCGGCTGTCGTGCTTTACGCTGCCCTTCCCTGTTCTGCCAGCGCATATGTTCTGGCCCGCCTGATGGGCGGTGACGCGCAAATGATGGCCAGCATCATTACCGTGCATACCCTTGCCGCCATCGCCACCATGCCGGTGATCGCTATTCTGGTTCAGGTTGTTTGATCGCCACAGTGAGCTGACCAATTGGTCAGGAAAACACAACCAATTGGCGGGAATATTTACCTTTTCGTGACTGGGGCAATTCGTTATGCTCCGCGCGAAATTCTTGCAAGACCATCCAAGGGAAATGTGCAACGCCATGAGCGTCATGGGACCAGCGGCGGATCATTATCCGCACCCACACCTCCTCGGGATCGAGGGCCTGACCCCCGGGGAAATCACCCTTATTCTGGACCGCGCCCAGCACTATGCGGAAAAAAACCGCTCCGCTGACAAGACCAGCAATATTCTGGCCGGCGCGACAGTTGTTAATCTGTTTTACGAAAATTCGACCCGGACGCTGACATCGTTTGAACTTGCCGCCAAACGCCTTGGCGCAGATGTCATCAACATGACGGTCGGCACAAGCTCGGTCAAAAAGGGTGAAACCCTGATTGATACAGCCATGACCCTGAATGCCATGAACCCGGATGCGCTTGTTGTCCGCCATGGTGACAGCGGTGCGGTCAAACTGCTGAGTGAAAAGGTCAACTGCGCAGTCCTTAATGCCGGTGACGGTCGCCACGAACACCCGACCCAGGCACTTCTCGATGCGCTGACCATCCGCCGCCACAAGGGACGCCTGCACCGGCTTAATGTTGCGATTTGTGGCGACATTGCCCATTCGCGGGTCGCACGATCCAATATCCTGCTTTTGAACACCATGGGATCACGTGTGCGCCTGGTGGCGCCGCCGACCCTGATCCCGTCAAAGATTGACCGAATGGGCGTTGAAATCTTCCACGACATGGAAGAAGGCCTGAAAGACTGTGACATCGTCATGATGCTGCGCCTGCAGTTGGAGCGTATGGAAGGAAGCTTCATTCCGTCTGTGCGCGAATATTTCCATTTCCATGGCCTTGATCGCGCCAAACTGGCCAATGCCAAGCCCGACGCGCTCATCATGCATCCCGGTCCGATGAACCGCGGGGTCGAGATCGACAGTGAAGTCGCTGATGACGTTGAACGTTCCGTCATTCGCGAACAGGTCGAAATGGGAGTTGCGGTGCGCATGGCAGCGCTTGAATTGCTCGTGCAGAACCACAGAAAGATGGGAGGTCAGGCATGAGCCCCGCAATTCGCGCCAAGGGTGCCGGCAAAAAGGCCTTCATCAATACCCGCCTGCTTGATCCGGTCAAACAGACCGATGAAACCGGCGGCCTTCTGATCGAAGATGACACCATCCTTAAAAGCGGTCCGGACATTACCGAAACCTCGGTTCCAGAAGGCTTTGAAGTGATTGACCTTGGTGGCGCCTGCCTGGCGCCTGGCCTGGTCGATATGCGTGCTCAGTTGCGTGAACCGGGTTTTGAGCATCAGGAAACCATCGAGACCGCTGGCAAGTCGGCCGCAATTGGTGGTGTCACAACCATCATCGCCCTGCCCAACACCGATCCGGTGATTGACGATGTCGCGGGCGTCGAATTCATCGCCCGGCGTGCACGCAAGGTCGGTTTGGCCAAGGTCTTTGTCTATGGCGCGGTTTCCAAGGGAATTGCCGGTCAGGAAATCACCGAGATGGGCTTGCTTCATCAGGCAGGTGCTGTGGCGTTCTGTGATGGCATCAACACCATTGCCAGTGCGCGCCTGCTGCGCCAGGCACTTTCCTATTCCGCCTTCTTTGACGGCATGATCGTTCAGCACCCCGAAGAGCCCGAACTTTCCAAGGGTGCCGCCATGAATAGTGGCGAACTGGCGACCCGACTTGGCCTTACAGGCGTTTCTCCACTCGCCGAAGTCATTCAGATCGAACGTGACCTGCGCCTTGTTGAAATGACCGGTGGGCGTCTGCATTTTGCCCATATCTCGACCGGGGAATCGGTTGATGTCATCCGCAAGGCGAAGAAACGCGGCCTGAAAGTCACCTGCGATACGGCACCGCCCTATTTTGCACTGAATGAGAATGCGGTTTCGGACTACCGTACCTTTGCCAAGCTTTCCCCGCCGCTTCGATCCGAAGATGATCGTCAGGCAATTGTTGCGGGCTTGGCCGACGGTACGATTGATGCGATTGCATCGGATCATAACCCGCAGGATGCCGATTCAAAGCGCCTGCCCTTTGCGCAGGCCGCAGCGGGTGCTGTCGGATTTGAAACACTGCTTCCGATGGCGCTGGAGCTTTATCACAATGATCACATGTCGCTTCTTGACGTGATCACCAAACTGACCCGCACGCCAGCAGAACTGGTGCGCATCAAGGGCGCTGGAACGCTTGGCGAAGGAACGGCTGCCGATCTTGTGATCTTTGATCCGGATCGCCCGTGGAAAATTGATCCCTATCAGTTCCAGTCGAAATCCAAAAACTCCCCATTTGATGGCCGTTTGACGCAGGGACGCGTATTGCGCACCCTGATTGATGGTCGCGAAGTCTTCTCGGAAGGTGCCTGAAATGGAACTTGATGCCACCTACAAGGCAATGTTGATGTCGCTGCAAGTTGCGACCGTGTGTGGTTATCTGCTGGGCTCGATCCCGTTCGGACTGGTTCTGACCCGCATGGCCGGCCTTGGTGATATCCGACAGATCGGTTCCGGTAACATCGGTGCGACAAACGTTCTGCGCACCGGGCGCAAGGGGCTGGCCTTTCTGACCCTGATCGGGGATGCCGGCAAAGGGGCCTTTGCCGCCTTGCTGTTCACCCACCTTTATGGTGCCGAACAAGGCATTTTTGCCGGCGGTGCCGCAGTGTTTGGTCACATGTTCCCTGTTTGGCTTCGGTTTAAAGGCGGCAAAGGGGTCGCGACGACCCTTGGCACGCTGGCTGCTGTTAACTGGATCATGGGGCTTTGTGCAGCCCTGACCTGGCTGGTCATGGCGCTGATTTTCCGCATTTCATCGCTTTCGGCATTGATTGCGATGATTGCAGCCCCGCTGGCGGCGTTCTTTATCGCCAATGATCCGGGTGCCGGATGGCTTGGGGTGTTTCTTGCCGTAATCGTCTGGCTTGCCCATCACGCGAATATCGGTCGATTGCTGCGCGGTGAAGAACCCAAAATCGGCCAGAAGAAAAAGCAGGCTGACGAAGAAACCACTGCGTAACCGACGCAAACCGCCCCTTCGAATAGCTTGACGAACGAACGCCCGGATGATCACAATCCGGGCGTTATGCATTTTCCCGACCAACAACCCACGCGATTATCACAATCAGAACGCCTTGCACGCATGCGGCTGGCGCGCAGTACCAATGTTGGTCCGGTTACATTTCGCAAAATGCTTGAACGGTTTGGCTCTGGCCGCAACGCGATTGAAGCCCTGCCCGATATCATTGCACATGCCAAAACACCGCGACAAATCAAACTGGCCACCCGCGATGAAACGGTTACCGAAATTGAGACCGCCAAGGCATGCGGGGCAAAACCAATTATATTTGGCGATCCGGAATATCCCACCCTGCTAACCCGCATCGATGACGCGCCGCCCTATTTCTATGCCATCGGTCGGATCGAGCTCCTGACGAAAACTGCCATCGGCATCGTGGGGGCGCGCAATGCCTCGGCGACTGGGTGCGGTTTCGCCCGAAAGATCAGCCATGAACTGGTAACTGCAGCCTATGTGGTCGTGTCAGGCATGGCACGTGGCATTGATGGCGCGGTACATAGCGCAGCCCTGCAACGCACAGGCGGCGGGGCTGCTGGAACTGTTGCCGTTCTCGGAGGCGGTGTGGATGTTGTGTACCCACGTGAACATCAGGAGCTCTACGAGAAGCTTTGTGATCATGGCTGTGTGATATCGGAAATGCCGCCCGGCCTGAAACCACAGGCACGCCACTTCCCCCGGCGCAACCGCATCATATCCGGTCTGTCTTATGGGGTTGTCGTTGTTGAAGCTGGTCGTAATTCCGGTTCCTTGATTACCGCACGATTTGCCGCCGAACAGGGACGTGATGTCTTTGCCGTTCCGGGTTCGCCAACCGATCCGCGCGCGGCTGGTCCAAACAGTCTGATCCGCGATGGGGCGATCCTCTGCGACTCTGCCGACGTAATTTTGGATGCGGTCCGCCAGGCCGAAAAGAACAGCAATCTGTTTGAAGAATTTCACACCTTCAACACAGACGCCCGCACAGAGAGCGTAAACCCGTCCTCGGGCACATATGCTGAGATCTATGCTTCTGTTGAGCAGGACGCCGTGACGCGTAATATGAATAAAACGCCGCAACCAATTGAAATAACTACAGTTGAAAGCGATTCTGCCGACGACATCACCCCTGTCGAAGATGCCGAGAAACTGTTTGATTTGCTCTCGTCATCTCCCCTTCTTGTGGATGAGCTCATCCGTACGTCGGACTTGCCTGCCGAACAGGTTTCGACAATTTTGATTGAACTCGAACTTGCAGGAAGGGTTGAACGTCACCCCGGAAATAGGGTATCGCGTATCGCCAAATGAGAGTCGCGTCGAAGTCGGATGTGACAAATATTGTTGTGATTTGCCGCAATTTGCGCAATTTGATCTGAAAAACAGCCACACACTATAATATATGTGTGCAGACCTTCAGGTTACTGACGACACAGCATAATGACCGCCTTCGGGCGCAAGAACCGGACACGAAAAACGTAATGAATCTTGTCATCGTCGAATCCCCGGCCAAAGCCAAGACGATCAACAAATACCTCGGTGACGATTATAAGGTGCTGGCCTCGTTTGGTCATATCCGCGATCTGCCGTCCAAGGATGGTTCGGTCGATACCGACAACGACTTTTCGATGGTCTGGGAAACAGATGGCCGCTCGGAAAAGCAGATTCGCGAAATCGCATCGGCGGCGCGGGATTCTGACACCATTTACCTCGCGACTGACCCGGATCGCGAAGGAGAAGCCATTTCCTGGCATATTCTTGAAGTTCTCGAGCAGAAAAAACTGCTCCGCGGGCGCGATGTCCATCGCGTCGTGTTTCACGAGATCACCAAGAAAGCCGTAACCGACGCCATCGCCAATCCGCGCGAACTCAATCAGGAACTGGTTGATGCCTATCTGGCGCGTCGTGCCCTTGATTATCTGGTCGGCTTTAACCTGTCGCCGGTTCTGTGGCGCAAGCTGCCCGGTTCGCGGTCGGCCGGTCGTGTTCAGTCCGTTGCGCTGCGCCTGATCTGCGAACGCGAGATCGAGATCGAGGCCTTTAAGCCCGACGAATACTGGTCGCTTGAAGCTGGCTTTGCCGTGCCGGAAGGCAAGTTTTCAGCACGCCTTACCCATCTTAATGGTGAGAAGCTCGATAAACTTGCGCTCGGTGACGAAAACGCCGCCAAAATCGCCAAGGAAAAGGTCGAAAGCCGCAGCTACGCCGTTTCCAAGGTCGAGCGCAAAGATGTCAAACGCCGTCCGCAGCCGCCTTTCACCACATCAACCCTGCAGCAGGAAGCATCGCGTAAGCTTGGCTTTGGCGCAAAACGCACCATGCAGCTTGCCCAGCGCCTGTATGAAGGTGTCGATATCGGTGGCGAGACTGTCGGTCTGATCACCTATATGCGTACTGACGCGGTTATTCTGTCACAAGAAGCGCTTGCGGCGGCGCGCCGCCTGATTGGCAAGGATTATGGTGACGAGTACCTTCCGGCCAATGCACGCAACTTTGCCAATAAAGCCAAGAACGCACAGGAAGCGCACGAAGCGGTCCGCCCGACCGATCTGTTCCGCCGCCCGGAACAGGTTTCGCGGCATCTCGACAAGGATCAGCTGGCACTGTACACCCTGATCTGGAAACGCACAGTGGCGTGTCAGATGGAAGATGCCCGCTTTGATCAGGTGGCGGTTGATCTGTCGTCGAATGACAATCATGTGGTTCTGCGTGCCAACGGCTCTGTGGTGAAATTTGATGGCTTCCTGAAGCTTTATCAGGAAGGCAAGGATGACGAGTCTGATGACGAGAAAGATCGTCGTCTGCCGCCGCTGAAAGAAGGTCAGAAACCCGACCTTGACAAGGTCAGCATTGATCAGCACTTCACCCAGCCCCCGCCCCGCTATACCGAGGCGAGCCTGGTCAAGAAGATGGAAGAGCTCGGCATTGGTCGCCCGTCGACCTACGCATCGATCATCTCTGTCCTGCAGGATCGAAACTATGTGCTTTTGGAACGGCGTCGTTTCATTGCACAGGACCGCGGCCGTCTGGTAACCGCCTTCCTGTCGAAGTTCTTTGAACGTTATGTGCAGTACAACTTCACAGCCGACCTTGAAAACCAGCTTGATGAAATCTCGATGGGCAAGCTTGCCTGGAAAGACGTTCTCAAGGACTTCTGGAAATCGTTCAAAGGCAATGTTGACGAAGCCAAGGAACTGAAGATCACCGACGTTCTTGATGCGCTTCAGGTGATGCTGGAAAACTATCTGTTCCCGCCGCGCGAAGACGGCACCGATCCGCATAAATGCCCGAAATGCGATGATGGCCAACTCAGCCTCAAGCTCGGCAAGTTTGGCGCCTTCCTTGGCTGCTCGAACTATCCGGACTGTAACTATACCCGTCCGCTGGTCGCTAATGAAAACGGCGCTGATTCCGAACTTGATGCCGGTCCGAAGGTTTTGGGCGTCGACAAGGATACCGGCAAGGAAATCACCCTGCGCAAAGGGCCGTACGGAGTTTATGTCCAGCTTGGCGAAGAAGAGGAAGTCGAAGGCAAGAACGGCAAGCCCAAAAAGGTTAAACCAAAGCGGACCTCCCTGCCCAAGGGCCTGGAGCCATCCGTTGTCGACCTGACCAAGGCAGAAGAGTTGCTGACCCTTCCGCGCACTGTCGGGATTTTCCCGGAAACCGGCGAGGAAATGAAAGCCAACATTGGCCGTTTCGGCCCCTATGTTCAGGCCGGCAGCATCTTTGCATCCCTTAAGGCCGATGACGATGTTCTGACCATCGGTGAAAACCGGGCCATTACCCTGATCGCAGACAAGCGCGAAAAGGCCGGCAAGGAAATCGGCAAGCATCCGGATGACGGCGAACCGATCTTTGTTGCCATCGGCCGTTGGGGACCGTTCGTAAAGCACAAGAAAACCATCGCCAATATCCGCGATGTAGAGCGCGACGACATCACGCTTGAAATGGCAATCAAGGCGATCAAGGACAAGGAAGTCAAGTCGGGCAAAACATCCAAAACCACGACAAAGAAAACGGCGACCAAGAAGACAACGGCGAAAAAAGCTCCAGCCAAAAAGAAACCTGCTGCCAAGAAAACCGCAGCGAAAAAGACAACCACGAAAAAGGCGGCGGCGAATTAATCGCCGCCTTCCTTTTCTCTGGAATACCTATGAAAGGACGCCGCACCGTTGGCGAACGATACTGAAGACAAAAAACACTTCCCGACCAAGGAAGAGATTGTCGAATTCATCGATATGAGCCCGACACCTGTCGGCAAACGCGAGATTGCGCGCGCCTTTAACATCAAGGGCGCAGCCAAGATCGAACTTAAAAAGATCCTGAAAGAACTGAAAATCGGCGGCGATGTCGTCAAGGGACGCCGGCGTTTTGACAAACCAGACCGCCTGCTCCCGGTTGAGGTTCTTGAAATTACCGGCATCGATGATGATGGCGAAGTTCTAGCCAAGCCGAATGTCTGGAAGCACGACTATGACCCGCCGCTGATCGTCGTCAAGTCGATCCGCCGAGGTGGCCCGAGCGCGCCGGGCATTGGTGACAAAATTCTGGCCAAGCTGCGCTATACCGGCAAGCATACTTATGAAGCCAGCATCATGCGGGTCCTTGGAAGTGGCCCACAGCGCGTTTTGGGACTTTATCGGCCCAACGAACGCGAAGGCCGCGTTGTGCCCACAGATCGCAAGGATAGCGGCGAGATCGCCGTCCCGCTGGATGATCACCCTGATCTGGAAAGCGGCGCGCTGGTTCTGACCGAAATCCTGCCGGGCAAGCATTTCGGGCTGCGCAAGGGCCGCATTACCGAGGTTCTCGGTAATATCAACGAGCCGAAATCGATCAGCCTGGTGTCGATCCATGCGCGTGGCATTCCGTTTGAGTTCCCACCAGAAGTTGAACTTCAGGCGCGGGAATCCAAGGCAACCCCGCTGGGCAAGCGCACCGATCTACGTGACATCCCGCTGGTCACCATTGATGGCGCAGATGCGCGCGATTTTGACGATGCTGTCTGGGCCGAAGCCGATCCGGATCCGGAGAATGAAGGCGGCTGGCACATCATGGTCGCGATTGCCGATGTGTCCTGGTATGTGCGCCCGGGCGATGCGCTTGATCGTGAAGCAGTCAAACGCGGCAACAGCTGCTATTTCCCGGATCGCGTGGTTCCGATGTTGCCGTTTGAGTTGTCAAACGGCTGGTGCTCGCTTGTTCCGCACGAAGATCGCGGCTGTATGGCCGTTGAGATGTGGCTTGATAAGCATGGCCACAAGCTGCGCCACAAGTTCTGCCGCGGGATGATGCGCTCTGCCGCGCGCCTGACCTATGATCAGGTACAGCGCGCCATGGATGGTCAACCCGATGACACCACCGGGTCACTGGTCGATACCATTATCAAGCCGCTTTACGGCGCGTTTAACGCCTTCCTCGAAGCGCGCAAGAAGCGCGGTGTTCTGGAGCTTGACGTGCCAGAACGCAAGATCGAGCTCAATGATCAGGGCCAGATCATCGCCATTGCGCCCCGCGCGCGCTTTGACAGTCACAAGCTGATCGAAGAATTCATGATCGCGGCCAACGTGTGTGCGGCCGAGGAACTTGAACGCATCAAGCAGCCCTGCATGTATCGTATCCACGATGCACCGAGCGAAGAAAAGCTTGAAGCCCTGCATGAATTCCTTGAAGGCGCCGGGTATAAGCTCAACAAGGCATCGGTTCTGCGTCCGCGTGACTTCAACCGGATCCTTGAATTGGCCAAAGACACGCCAGAGGCCGAACTGATCAACACGGTCGTGTTGCGCAGTCAGTCACAGGCGATGTACAGCCCCGACAATATCGGGCATTTCGGGCTTGCGCTTAAGAAATATGCCCACTTCACCTCCCCGATCCGACGCTATGCCGACCTTCTGGTCCATCGCGCCCTGATCGCGGGGCTCAAACTTGGCGAAGGTGGCCTCACGCCCGAAGAAGGCGAACGGTTCGAACAGATTGGCGAAGATATCTCTGGCACGGAACGCCGCGCGGCCATGGCCGAGCGCGACGCGGTTGACCGGTATGTCGCGGCCTATATGTCCGATAAGGTTGGCGCAGAATTCCCCGGCAAGATTTCCGGGGTGACGCATTTCGGCCTGTTCATATCGCTGAACGAAACCGGTGCGGACGGTCTGGTGCCGATTTCCACCCTGCCCGATGATTACTATGTGCATGACGCCGCAAGTCATGCACTGGTCGGACAGAACCGCGGCAAGAAGTTCCAGTTGGGCGATTCCGTTGTCGTGCGCATCGCTGATGCCGATGCTGCCACCGGCTCTTTGGCGCTGCGTCTGGCTGAGCATGCCGAGATTACCGAACGTGACCTGATCGAACGTCCACGCGGGCGCCGCGGATCAGGCAAACGGCGCGGTAGCCCGGGCGATCGCAGCCACCGTCATGGCAACAAACCAGGCTTCCGGTCTGGCCCGCGCGATGGCAAGGGTGCCGGCGGTGGTTCCGCCACCAAATCAAAAGGCAAAGGTGCCAAGGCTGGTGGTAAGAAAAAGACCACGCCGAAAAAGCAGCGCAAGCTGGTGGCATCAAACCGGGCATCGCGCAATGCGGCCAAGCACAGTTCCAAACCGGAATAGGTCGTCCGGTTCGCATTCAAACATCAAAAAAAGGCGGTCCTTTCGGGCCGCCTTTTGCTTTTACGTCCGAGTGAACTGAGCAGTCCTCAAAGCATGGTTTCAACAAACTTTGAAAGTTGCTCTGACGTCTGTTTGCCGCGGTTGCTGATAATCGCAACGTTGTCTGGCAAACCTTCCAGATCCGGGTGGGACGCCTCGAAACTTGTCAGCAGGCCGAGTTTTTTGTCTTCCAGTGTCTTCATCGCCGCCAGCGCCCGGATCAGCTCAATCCCGCTTAATCCGTCAAGGACTGCGGCCGTAATCACGGCATCTGGACGCGACTGTACGACGGTCTGGAAGGCCTCGACAGCTGATCTGGCGGTGATTGTCCGAAAACCTTTCTCGCGCAGCTCACGCTGCAGGAAATGGCCCTGCACGGCCGTTGCTGTCACCAGAAGGACTTCCTTGTCCTGGGCGACGGCAACGTTGGATGCCTCGTCTTTTTCATCGGCCTTGGCACTTCGGGTCGGCAAGGAGCGCAGGATGCGGGTTTCTTCCTCGGCCTGTGGATTGGTGCCACTTTCGATGATTTCCCGAATCCAGCTGGTGAAATCAACCAATGAGGCGGCCTCAAGATCGTCAATCTCGGTCAGATCGGCGATATAATCCTCAAGCCGGTGCGCAATTGCCCCGACCAGCGGGAACCCGAAGGATCCGGCAAGGCCTTTTACCGTGTGGGCTTCGCGCCGAAGTTCGGCAATACCGGGTTCGGCGGCATCCATCCCCCCGGCAACGCGATCAATCGTTGTTTCAATGCGATCAATGCGTTCAAGTGTGTCCTCAATGAAATCCTGTTTCAGACCGGCAACGACTGCGTCCGCATTTCCCATTGGGCACTCCTTTGGCAACTGCCCGATCAAGCAAACGTGACCTCAAATGCGCCCATAAGGCGAATAACACGGGTCGATTTTACTTGCTTGCGCGACCGAACATCATGATGATGGCTCACCGTCTCAATGCCCGTTTTCGTCACCCGGATCAAGTGCGCGCTGAGATGTGACAGGAGTAAATTTTGACCATGAATGCCCCACACGATCTTTCCCCCGATACAAACGATACGACCCAAAATCAAAATGGCAGCCGTCTTATGACCGGGCTTCGCCGCGGGTTTCGCCGCAAATGTCCGAATTGCGGCCATGGCTTTGCCTTCGGTGGATATCTGAAGCTGCGCCCGGAATGCGATGTGTGCAGCCACCCGATCGGGGAATATCGCTGTGATGATGCCCCGCCCTATTTCACGATCTTTCTGGTCGGGCATATCGTGGTCCCCGGCGCACTGGCCGTGGAACAGAATTTCAGCCCGTCGCTTGCCTTGCAGCTTTCAATTTGGCTTCCGGCGACGGTTGCATTATGTCTTGGATTCCTGCCCTTTATCAAAGGTGCTGTGCTTGGCACACAATGGGCCATGCGCATCAAAGGATAGCCATTGGCCAAACGCCAATTTTTCCATTAGAATGCGTAGGTTATCTAACCTGAATTAAACGGATTGTTTAGTTGGCCGCACTGGGTATTTCGCAGAAAACACATGACATCACCGACATCAGGTCGCAGGCGTTGAAACGCATCTGCGCGGCAGTCGGGATTTCGCTTTTTCTAACCGCCTGTGCAAGCTCGGACCATGTTGGTGTAAGCTCCCCGGACGATCCGCAAACCCGTGAATTGATTTCCCAAACCATTGAGCTGGTTGCCACGCGCTATATTGACCCGATCAGCCGCGAACAGATTTTGGTCAACTCACTTGATGGGCTGTCGATGATTGATGACGCCATCCGTGTCGACATAACGCCGTCTGATCTGGTGCTGCAATATGATGCCCGTACGGTGGACCGTATTGCCCTGCCCGCGGTGTCGGGCGATGCCAATGATCGCGATAACCTGCAGGTCTGGTCCGAAATCACGCTTCATGGTCTGGCCAGCTACCGCGCGCATTCAGCCAAACTGCGCAATGCACCGACCAAAGATGTCGAGTCTGCACTGATCAGTGGCGCGATCCGCAACCTTGATCGTTATAGCCGCTACGAAGGCCCGGAGCGCGCCAAGAATGCGCGCAATCGCCGTGATGGCTATATCGGGATCGGGGTTCGGGTTGTTGGCGGCACAGGGTACCCCATCGTCAAACTTGTCCATCCTGAAAGCCCGGCGTCCCGTGCGGGACTTAATCCCGGTGATCAGATCCTGACCATCGACGGGCGGGATATGTATGGCAAGGCCAGCCGCTACACCGCCGACCTTTTGCATGGCGAAGAAGGAAGTTCTGTTCTGATCGAGGTAAATGCCGCCAATAGTGCCGCCATAACCCCGATGGAAATTCTGCGCGAACGCGTGATTGACCGCACCGTTTTTGCCGAAATTCGCGACAATGTCCTGATTGCGCGGCTCAGCAGCTTTAATTCCGCGACTGCCTCCACCCTTGCCGATAACATCATGAAGGCCAAGCTGTATGACGGCGGCCTTCAAGGCGTTGTTCTTGATTTGCGCGGCAACCGTGGTGGCCTTTTGCAGCAGGGTGTGGCTGTTGCCGACCTGTTTCTGGCGGACGGACCGATTGGCAAGACGTTTTCGCGTGTGACCGCCGCGCGCCACATCTTCAAGGCCGAAACCAACGACCTGACGGATGGTGTGCCGCTTGTCGTCCTGATTGACGGGCGCACAGCGTCCTCTGCCGAACTGGTGGCCGCAGCCTTACAGGACCGTCACCGTGCCGTCCTGATCGGCTCTACAAGCTTTGGCAAGGGATCTGTTCAGGCGATCAATGACCTGCCAAACCATGGTACGCTAACCTTCACCTGGTCACGCATGACAGCACCATCGGGCTACACCTTTGACAGAATCGGTCTTTTCCCCGCCATCTGCACGCAAGCTGATGGTGGCAGCACCGCAACACATCAGGTAACCGATGCCCTGTCACAGCGCGACAAAATCGCTTCGGTCATGATGAAATGGCGCAATCTTGATTATCAGGATGAAAAATCCCGTCGCGAACTGCGTGATGTCTGTCCGGCCAATTCAAATGGCGCCACATTTGACATCGACGTCGCCCTGGAACTGCTGAAAAATCACCGTGAATACAAGAATCTGGCCTATGCCGGACAAGAGGAAATCGCCGATACATTTGCCAGCCAATAAATTTGCATTCTTTTTTGCCAAAATGGCTTGACACTCAGGCGATAACCTTTATGTTCCGCCGCCTGAGATACACCTGAACACAGGATGCAGAGACATGGCGAAGCCCGCTTCGATCCTCGTAAAGTTGGTAAGCACCGCAGACACCGGTTACTTCTATGTTGTTAAGAAGAACCCGCGGAATACCACCGAGAAATTCCAGTTTCGCAAGTACGACCCGGTCGTGCGTAAGCACGTCGTGTTCAAAGAAGCGAAAATGAAGTAATTCTGTTCTTCGGAACAGATTGCAAAGATCAAAAAAGACGTGTCCTTCGGGATACGTCTTTTTTGTTTCTACTCAGCTCTCGGCAAAACCCCGGCGCGAAAGATATCAGCCAAAACGCCGATACCCGGCAGCTGCCAACAACAGCCAGCCCCCGATAAACGAAAACCCGCCAATCGGAGCCACGGCCCCAAAGCCAGACATGCCAGTAAAGGCGATGGCATACAAAGATCCGCAGAAGAACAATATGCCGACAAGCATCGCATAGGCCGCGATGCGCAGGAATTTTTCATCGGGCACATGATGCACAAGACCGGCAATGGCAGCCAAGGCAACAGCATGGATCAATTGATAATGCGCGCCCTTTTCGACAAGGCCGCGCGCATAGTCCATTTCACTGCCTGCCATACCGTGGGCCGCAAACGCGCCCAACGCGACGGCCACTGCCCCATTCAGTCCGGCCATAACCACAGATACACGCATTACAGGCTCCCTGTCTTAAACTAAGCAATTGTTTCGCTTACCTTAGACAGGCCCGTGGAGCCGCGCCATGCGAAAACGCAAAAAAATGGCCGTACAAATAAATGTACGGCCAGTAACTCTCTTGGGGGAGATGTGCCGGAACATCGAAATGTCCGCCACACCGATATAGTTACCTGCCAAGTGCCCTATTCTCTGTGACAGTCATCACATAAAGGCAAAAAAATCATCCAAATATAAGCTAGTGGATCGACTCGCTGAGGAATTCTTCCAGTCTGCGCACATCAGGCACAAGTAACCCGCTATCGACTTTCTCTACCAGATTGCGACGCGCCAGCGTCCCCATGACGCGCGCCACGGTCTCGCGTGATGTACTCACCCGACCGGCGATTTCGGAATGAACCGGTACGGGTGAAAGAAGGGCCGTGCCACTGCCGTCACAGACGCTGGTGGCCCGACGCAAAATCTCTGCCACCACGCGTTCGTTGGCTCCGAGCGTACTGACATCGACAATCCGTCGTGTCGAATTGCGCACGATCCTTGCCAACTCCCCGATCACATTCCAGGCGACGGATGGATGGCTTTTGACAACTTTTTCGAAATTGGCCGGGCTCAGAATACCGACATTGGTATCGTTCACAGCAATAACACAGGCCGAACGCGGCTCCCCGTCAATCGCAGAAAGCTGCCCGACACAGCCGCCAGCGCCAATTTCCTCAAGCGTGATTTCACGCCCGGAAAGCGAATAATTGACGATCCGAACGCGCCCCGAAAGGATCAGATACACGTCCGAACTGTCAGACTCTGGCTCGATAATTTGCGCCCCGGCCGAAAATGTCTTTCGGTTAACGTGACGTTCGACATCTGCTATCGCGCTCTCATCGAGATCCGCGAAAATGCCGACCACAGATAATTTAACCATATCCCCCAAGCTTTTCACTACGGTGTTGTTCTTATCTGGACGCCAGATTTTTGGCATCCCCTCACGTCTTTTGCTGTCCCGGACGCAATCATAAGCAAACAACTTCAGACTGACAATCATTGCCAAACCAAAGTTGTATCCCCACTTGTGATTAGACAGAAATATGCTGCATGTGCGAACATAATGGATATCTGATCAGTCAAGGCGTCTATTTGCATTCATCCCGTAGCGCGAGGAGACAGGCCATGAGTCCCGATTTGGAGATTTTCCGCCGCAGCCCAACCGGCAAACCCAAAAGCAAACATCCATTGGTGTTCGTGCATGGGGCCTATACCGGGGCGTGGTGCTGGAACGAACATTTCCTGACCTGGTTTGCTGATCGCGGATTTGAAACCGTCGCCTTCTCGTTACGCGGCCATGGCGGAAGTGGTGGGCGCGAGTTGCGCAGCCTTGCTTCCATTGATGATTACGTCGAAGACCTTGAAGAGGTCGTCGAGACCCTTGGCAAAAAGCCCGTGCTGATTGGCCATTCGATGGGCGGCTATATCGTTCAGAAGTATCTCGAACGTCACAGTGCAGAAGCCGCTGTCCTTATGGCGTCTGTCCCGCCAGAAGGCCTGATTGCCAGCAACGCCATGATGGCGATGGCCCAGCCCGACCTTTATTTCCAGATGTTCTGGCTGCAGGCCATTGGGCCGCATACCATGCTGCGTGAACGGCTTGGTCGCGCGATGCTGTCACCTGACATCGCAGAAGACGAAGGCATGATCTATTTCGGGCGCCTTGAAACCGAAAGCCAGCGCGCAATCGCTGATATGATGGGGGCCAACCCGATTTTCCTGTCAAAGGAAGACGTGCCGTCCATGCTGGTGATGGGCGCGCGATATGACGAAATCATTCAAAGCGAGCTGATCCATCACACAGCAAAGCGTTATGGCGCGGACTATGCCCTAATCGAGGATATCCACCATGCCATGATGCTCGATAAAAACTGGGAAAACGTCGCCGAAACCATGCTGGAATGGCTGCAGGTCAAACTCGTCAGTCAGCAGCGCAGCAAGGGCAACAAGACAGCTGCCTGAGGTAAACAACACCTGATTTTTACTGCACATTGACACCCGCATCTGCCACGATGCGGGTGTTGTTTTTTATATACACGCTCTCTAGCAAACCGAGAGGTCTGGAACATGCCCCACAACGCTTCCGTCTCTGTCGCATTGATCAAGTCTGTGGTGACAGCAGCTCTTTTATCGACCTGCCTGATTGAGGGTGCTGTTGCCCAGCAAACAACGGACGCGATCGCGCCCGAAGCAAGCACAAGCGGCGCGTCCAACCAGACCCGTGGCATAGTCACGGCCAATGACTGGATGATCAGCGCTGCCAACCCGCTTGCGGTCGAAGCCGGCGCCACTATTTTGCGATCCGGCGGCAACGCCATCGATGCCATGGTCGCCATTCAGACCATGCTTGGCCTTGTGGAGCCGCAATCATCCGGGCTTGGGGGTGGTGCCTTTCTGATTTACTTCGATGCGAGAAGCGGACAGCTCACCACCCTTGATGGGCGCGAGACCGCACCACTGAACGCGACACCAACACTGTTCCAAGACGAAAATGGTGAACCGCTTAAATTCTATGACGCTGTTGTTGGTGGCCGATCGGTTGGTACGCCGGGCACCCCTGCCCTGATGAAAGCCGCACACGAAAAATGGGGTCAAATGCCCTGGAAGACCTTGTTTGATCCGGCAATCAATACCGCCACCAACGGCTTTGAGGTCTCGCCACGTCTTGCCACACTCATCGCCAATGATCAGGAAAAGCTGTCCCGCGATCCTGAAGCGAGGGGATATTTCTTTGATACCGATGGCGCACCCCTGACGGCGGGCACACTGCTTCAAAACCCGAAATACGCCAAGACGCTGCAAGATATTGCGACCAACGGGACGGTGAATTTCTATCAGGGACAAATTGCCCAGGATATCGTCGAGAAGGTCAAGGGAGCCGACTGGAACCCCGGCGTACTGTCACTTGCCGATTTCGCCAACTACCAGGTCAAGGAACGCCAACCTGTCTGCGTCGAATATCGTGGTCTTGATGTATGCGGCATGGGTCCCCCCTCGTCCGGGGCGCTGACCGTGGGGCAAATACTTGGTCTATTGGCCCCCTACGACATTGCCACCATGGGTCCGGATTCCGCGAAAAGCTGGCGGTTGATTGGCGATGCATCCCGGCTGGCTTTTGCCGATCGCGGGCGTTACATGGCAGATATCGACTTTGTCCCGATGCCACTCAACGGGTTGCTCGACAAGTCCTATCTGGCGGAGCGATCAAGGCTGATTGATCGTGAAACAGCACTCAAAACGGTCGAACCGGGCACGCCAAGCTTTAGTCACACCATGCGACAGGCAGATGACGAAGCCATTGAGCTCCCCAGCACCAGCCATTTCTCGATTGTTGATATCTATGGCAACGCGGTTTCGATGACCACCACCATTGAGAACGGCTTTGGATCACGCCTTATGGTCAATGGTTTTATGCTCAATAACGAGCTGACCGATTTCTCGTTCCGAACCCATGTTGATGGCATACCGATCGCCAATGCCCCGGCACCCGGCAAACGACCACGTTCATCCATGGCGCCAACCATCGTCATGAAAGATGGCAAACCCGTGATCATTACAGGGTCACCGGGTGGATCACGCATCATTGGGTATGTGGCGCAATCACTGATCGGCATGATTGATTGGAACATGGCCCCACAGGATGCCATTGACATGCCCCATCTGGTCAACCGGTTTGGCACCTTTGACCTTGAGGCCGGAACTGATGCCGAAAGCCTTGCGCCAGCCCTTGAAGACATGGGTTTCACAACCAGCATTCGTGACCTTAACTCCGGCATTCACGCCATCATGGTAACGGAAGACGGCCTGATTGGCGGAGCAGATTCGCGCCGCGAAGGCATCGTGGTTGGTCAATAAGGATCAGAGATCGTCAATAGAAAACGGGCAGCGCCCTCACGATGCTGCCCGTTCGTTTATTGAACCGTTATCAGTCGGTCTATACCCAATCTGCCAACAGGCGATAAAGGTCCTTGTGATCGGATGCGATATGATGCGCTCCAGCATCGCGCAAATATTCCGCTGGCGTAATATCAACAAGACCAACGGTCGTCGCGCCCGCTGCAACACCGGCCCGCACGCCATTCTGGCTGTCATCAACGACAATACAGTCGCTGATATCCAGACCCAGCCTTTCGGCGGCCAGCAGGAACACATCCGGATGGGGTTTAGCATTGGCCACATCATGGGCGGAGCATATCCGGCCTTCAAAGCGATCCTTCAGCCCTACCTTGCCAAGCGATACTTCCATTTTGGCATGTGGTCCGTTGCTGCCGATCGCCATGGGAATGTCATTCGCCTCAAGCAGATCAAGTACCGGCTCAAGATGCGGGAAAGGCGCAAGGTCATTGCGAAACGCGACAAATGTGCGCTCATAACATTCAGACAGCCAGTCGTCGGGCAAGGTGATCCTGAACATCTTTTCCATTTTGGGCGGCACCATTGCCAGTGTGCCGCCAATGAAAAGATCGTGGGTCTTGTCCATGTTCATGTCGCAGCCATAATCGCAAAGCTGCTCTGTCAGCACACGACAGGCCAGCGTTTCGGTATCGACCAAAACACCGTCACAATCAAAAATCACGCCCCGAACGACAGGCTTTTCCATGGATAAATCCCTTATCAACCGGCCAATTCGGTCCAGCATGCCTCATCATAAGCGACCGTGCGGGTCGATCCGAAATCGACCACCGGGCGTTTGATCACGGTCGGGTTCGCGGCAAGCACTGCGGCCGCTGCGGCACCGCCATTTTCCAGCGTCGCCTTGTCCTCATCGCTCAGGTTGCGATAGCTCGGTCCGCGCTTGTTGATCAGAACTTTGCCGCCGACCTCTTCAAGCCAACCTTCGATGGTTTTGGCATCAATCCCGTCGACCCGGAAATCATGGAGCTTGTTTTCGATGCCCTTGGCGTCAAACCATTTCAGGGTTTTGCGGACAGTGTCGCAGTTCTTGATGCCGTAAATCGTAACCATATCAAATCCTGTGCTTTAAAATCTTCGGGATGCAGCCATGCATCGCGCAATCGGTTTTGACCCTAAATCCCGGAACCTATATAAAGACCGCGCTTGGAATACAGCAACCCTCTTCACCCCGCTTTGATGAAAAACGGTAGGCATATGACTGTTAATCGGCGTATTTCCGTCGCCCCGATGATGGATTGGACGGATCGGCATGATCGCTATTTTCTGCGGCAGATCAGTCGTCATACGTTGCTTTATACCGAAATGGTCACAACCGGCGCCATCCTGCATGGCGGGGTTGATCGGCACCTGCACTATAACGATGCCGAACATCCGATTGCGCTTCAGCTTGGCGGCAGCGATCCGGATGATCTGGCGCGTGCGTGTGAGATCGCCAATCAATATGCCTATGACGAAATCAATCTGAATTGCGGCTGCCCGTCTGATCGCGTTCAGAACGGGGCATTTGGCGCCTGCCTGATGGCGACACCCGATATTGTTGCGACTTGCGTAAAATCGATGATTGCCGCCAGTGACGCACCGGTCACCGTCAAAAACCGCATTGGTATTGATGATCAGGAAGATTACCCGTCGCTTAAACGCTTTACCGAAACGGTAGCCGAGGCTGGCTGTAAAACCTTTATCGTTCATGCCCGCAAGGCGTGGCTCAAGGGCCTGTCGCCCAAAGAAAACCGCGAAGTCCCGCCGCTTAAGTATGAACTTGTCTATCAGCTGAAACAGGAATTCCCCGAGCTGGAAATCCTGATCAATGGCGGCATCAAGACGCTTGATGAAACCGAAGAACACCTCAAACAGGTCGATGGTGTCATGATCGGGCGTGAAGCCTATCAGAACCCGTATGTTCTGGCCGATGTCGACCGCCGTTTTTATAGTGATGATGCCAAGGCAAAAACACGCCATCAGGTGGTTGAAGCCATGCTGCCCTATATCGAAGAACACCTTAAAGAAGAACATGGCACCATTGGCCACGTGACCCGCCATATGCTGGGCCTGTTCCAACAGATGCGCGGTGCGAAACAATGGCGCCGCTACCTCAGCGAAAATGCCCATCGCAAAGGCGCAGGCACCGAAGTCGTGCGCGAGGCCCTGGCACTTGTCCCCGAACAGGATGACGAGGTCCTGTCTGCATGACCGCCAAGGATGTAACCAAGGCACCAGACGGTGATGGACCAAGGCCTGCTGGCGAAATAACCTGGCGCGATGGCGACGTGCCCTACTCACCGCATTTTGGTGACATCTATTTCAATCCCAAGGATGGGCTGGCTGAAACACGCTATGTGTTTGTCGAAGGTAATAACTTGCCAAATGCCTGGCAAGTCTGCGAAAACTTCGTAATTGGCGAAACCGGCTTTGGCACAGGGCTTAACTTCCTTGCAGCCTGGCAATGCTGGGACAGTGACGACAACCGTTCAAAACGCCTGCATTTCGTTTCGGTCGAGAAATACCCACTATCACGCGATGACATGATCCGTGCGCATCAAAGCTGGCCGGAACTCTCGCACTATTCGGCGCAGCTTGCCGATATCTGGCCGCATGAAACCATGTTGCCCGGTGTGCATCGGTTTTCGCTAGTAGATGGTGCTATCAGCCTGACCCTTTTGATCGGGGATGCGATTGAATGCTGGTCGGGCTATGACGGGAAAATTGATTGCTGGTTTCTTGATGGCTTTGCCCCGTCCCGCAATCCCGACATGTGGCATCCGGATCTGTTTGCGGCACTTGCTAGCGCATCCAACCCCGATGGCGCAAGTCTTGCCACCTTTACCGCCGCCCGCATTGCGCGGGACGGACTGGAAAGTGCGGGCTTTGAGATCAGCAAACGCAAGGGGTTTGGCTATAAACGCGACATGATCACTGCTACCCTTCCTCCACGCGAAGAGGTAGCGACTGCGTTCGAGATTGCCGATGATCCATGGTTCAATCTGCCGCGCGCCCAAAACGCAAAGTCAGTCGCCATCATTGGTGGCGGTCTTGCCGGTGCGGCCTGTGCCAATGTCCTGAAGGTCCACGGCTGTGCGGTCACGCTTTTTGAAAAGGCCGATCAACTGGCCAATGCCGCTTCGGGTAATCCGATTGGGATGCTGGAACCCTATTTGACCGTTGATGACGCGATCATGGGCCGGTTCTATGAGGCCGGTTATCGTTTCAGCCATCGTATGATCAAACGGCTTTCTGATCAGGGACTGGTCGAAGCCGATTTCTGCGGCGTGATTGATCTTGCGACCAGTGATCGCAAACGCGAACGGCTCGATGGTCTGATCGCGCGGCTTGGCGATAAGCCCGATCTTGTTGAGCCACTTGATGCGGGTCAGGCGTCAGAACGATTTGGCCTGCCCTTGCCCCATGACGGTGTTTTTTATCCCTCTGCCGGATGGGTCAATCCGCCCTCCGTCGTGCGCAATCTTGCAGATGGCATTGATGTTCGCCTGTCGACAACGATCACAGGCATCAAAGACGCCGACCCGGGCAAATGCCTAACCGATCAGAACGGCTTGGAATATGGTCCGTTTGATACGATCATCATTGCAGGTGCCTTTGAAACCCGGTTGCTTGAGCAAACCCGATGGCTCGAAGATCACCTCAACCCGGTTCGCGGACAGATCAGTTTTATACCCGAGGACGTCGTATACGGTGCGTCAGAAGGCGGAGCGATCAAACGCGTCCTCAGCCACAAGGGCTATGTCACACCGGCCCGCAATGGCAAGCATGTCTTTGGCGCCACGTTCGGCCGTGATGATACCAGGACCGACCTCCGTCAGGATGATCATGCGTTTAACATCGCCCATCTTGGCAAGGTGCTGCCCGACATTGCAGAGAAACTCTCACCAGACATCCTTGACGGGCGTGCGTCCTTGCGCACAACAACAGCGGATCATTTGCCACTGATTGGTCCGGCACCGGATTTCGACGCCTACCTTGCGGCCTATGGCGATATCGACAAGGGTAAAAAAGGCGCCCGATATGTCGATGCGCCCTACCACAAAGACGTGTATATCTGTACCGGCTTTGGGGCGCGCGGCTTGATCGGCGCCCCACTTGCCGCCGAGATTCTTGCCAGTGAGATTTGCGATATGCCCCTGCCTCTGGAAAAAGCGCTGATGCATGCCATTCATCCGGCGCGGTTCATTATTCGTGGCCTTAAACGGCGGCAAATCACAGCATGAAAACACCAAGCGCCGCCGCGTCCCCAACACCCTCGCCGGACAAGGATCCTGATCGCATGAAAACAGCGACCATCCTGGCGCTGTTCTTTTCCGGGTTGTTCCTTATTCAAGGTGTGTTTCTGCCCTACTGGCCGGTCTGGCTGAAATCACAAGGTCTGTCTGCGGCTGAAATCGGCATCCTGCTGTCGCTGCCCAACTGGGTACGTGTCTTTGCCGATCCATTGATTGCCCAACGCGCGGATCGCACCGGTAACCGCAAGACACCGATGCTGTGGCTTGCCGGGATTTATGTGGTTTCAATTCTGGCCTTTCCGCTTTCAAGTGACTTCTGGTGGCTTGCAGGTCTGTCGGTCGTGATCGGCTTTACATTCTCGCCACTTCTGCCGCTTGGCACCACCATCACGGTCCATGAATGCAAGGCGCGTGAACTTGATTACGGCCGGGTCCGGCTTTGGGGATCACTCGCCTTTATTCTGGCGTCCTATGGCGCGGGTTGGGTTCTTGACGGTACCTCGACAGAATGGATCGTCTGGATGCTGTTCGTTGCCGGGATTGTCAATTTTGCCATCACAACCCGCATGCCCGATCCACAAACCGATCGTCCTTTGCGGTCCGGATCGTCGCTGGTCTATCTGCTGCGCAAACCGGTTTTTCTCATCTATCTGGCTTGCATCGGCTTTGCACAAGGGGCACATGGCACCTACTACGCCTTTGCGTCGGTCCATTGGGAATCGGTTGGGTTTTCCCATGAAATGATCGGTATTTTCTGGTCGATCGGTGTGATTGCGGAAATCGTTCTGTTTGCTGTTGCCGGGCGATTTGTCCGTGGCCGGCATCCCGGCATTCTGTTTGCGTTGGGCACCGCTTCGGGGATTTTACGTTGGATTGTGCTGGGCACAAGCGGCAATCTATGGTTGATTATCCTTGTTCAACCCCTTCATGCCATGACATTCGGGATCACACATTTGGCAGCCGTAAGTTTCATCGCCCGCGCCATACCATCACAACTGGCCACATCGGCGCAAAGCCTCATGGCGACGCTGTCGATGGGGGTGTTCCTTGGCACCAGTATCTGGATATCCGGGCCGCTTTACGATCTGTTCGGATCACAGGTTTACTACCTGATGGCCGCATTCTCGGCGATTGCGTTTTGCTTTGCCATCTGGCTAACCCGGACATGGCGTGGAGAGGACCAGACTTTTTGCGACTGAATAATAACATCTGCAAGAAACGACCGACCGCAATATTGAACTCAAAGGGGCCTTTAATATGACCTCCATGCCGTTCTCTCGCAGAATGCGCCGTTGGAAACTTGGTTTGAAAACCCTGTTTGGTAGTGAACCTGCCGGCTATTTCATTCCCTATCGTTACGCCAGTGAAACTGCAAAGGCGGTTGGGCGCCCGACCTACCCGGCCATTGAAACCATGATGGATACGGCAGCCCCGACGATGAAGGCATGGCTGACCAAGGCCGCCCAGTATCAGGAGGCTTTTGCAAGTTTCGGCAACGCAACCCCGCCCGAGCCCCGCTGGCAACAAAGCTGGTTTCCGCGCCTTGATGGCATGATGGCCTATGTCTTTACCCGGGAATTTCGACCAGACCGCATCATCGAAATCGGATCGGGTCATTCAACACGGTTTTATTACCGCGCGATCAAGGATGGCGAACTTGAAACGGCGTTTCATGCAATCGATCCCGCCCCGCGCGCAGATATCGCAAAACTGCCGATCAGCATTGAACGGACCATTGTCCAGAAAGCCGATCCCGCGGTTTTCAAAACCCTGACCGGGGCGGACTTTCTGTCAATCGATTCCAGTCATATCCTGATGCCCGGTACTGATGTTGATCTTCTGTTTTCATCGGTCATCCCGACACTGCCAAGCGGTACGATCATCCACATCCACGACATCACCCTGCCGGATGACTATCCCGAAATCTGGCAATGGCGCGGATATAACGAACAACAGGGTGTGGCAGCACTTCTGGCCGGTGGCGGCTTTGAAATCATGTGGTCAAGCGCCTATGCCACGACCCGCATGAGCGATGAAGTACATCAATCGATCGCCAATGGCATTCATCTGCCCGACGGGGCACATGAGACCAGTCTGTGGCTGCGCAAAAAGTAATCCTTATTTTGGGCGTGCATGCCTGAAAACAAGGTCATTCGGATCAGGCCGCTGCGCGGTCTGGTCCAAAACGGCACCAAGGCGTTCCGCCAGAGTAATAGAACGATCATTTTCTGGTGCGATGTAACTGACAAGCGTTGGCAAGCCGCGCGCGTTAAACGCCCAATCACTCAAGGCCGTTGCTGCCTCAAACGCATATCCCTTGCCTTCTGCATTCGGATACACAAGCCAACCTAATTCATATTCAGGGAACGGCGGCCCAAAATTGATGCCCACTTGACCAACGCAATGACCGGTCGATTTCTCATCCATCATCAGCGCACCAACGCCGAACAAATCCCATTGAGCAGCATCGCGACAAAACATAGCCCATGCACCCTCAGCATCATATGGGCCGCCCATGTGTGCTGAGCGCTTTGACGCAAGCATGGACGCGTAATCCGGCCAGTCGTCAAACGACATCCTGCGCAGTATCAGGCGTTCGGTCTCAATCCTAGGGGCCTTAGACGACATAATCCGCTCAGTTCTTGTAGGGGTCGGCTGCATCCCGCAGCCCATCGCCAAGGAAATTAAAGGCCAGAACCACAATCACCACCGGCACCACTGGCAACATCAGCCATGGATACACCGCGACCGCATTGATGTTCTGTGCCTCGTTCAGCAGGACGCCCCAACTGGTCACAGGCGCGCGCAGGCCAAGCCCAAGGAAGCTCAGCGCTGTTTCGCCCAAGATCATGTTGGGGATGGAAAGTGTCACCGAAGCAATCAGATGACTTGCGAAGTTTGGAAGAAGATGACGGCCGATAATGCGTTTTGGCTTGGCCCCCATCAATCGGGCCGCCAGTGCGTAATCCTCTTCGCGTAGCGCAAGCAGCTTTGATCGCACCGCACGGGCAAGCCCTGTCCAGTCGATCAGGCCCAGAATGATCGTAATCCCGAAATAGATCAGAATGGGGCTCCAGGTGACCGGCAAGGCCGCCGAAAGCGCCATCCAAAGCGGGATTTCAGGCAAGGAACGAATAACTTCAATCGTGCGCTGCGCAGTGGCATCGACCCAGCCACCATAATAGCCGGCCGCGCCCCCGATCAGGATCCCCAGTAGGAAGCTCACCGAAATACCGACAAGGCCAATTGTCAGTGAAACACGCGCGCCGTAAATGATGCGCGAGAACATGTCACGCCCAAGCCTGTCCGTACCCAGCATAAACAAGGTGCCGTTTTCTGAGGGGCAGACGAAATGGAAATCCATATCGACCATGCCCCAGAATTCATATTCATCCCCCGAGCAGAAAAAACGCAACGGCTCGATCCGGTCCGGATTAACCGTGTAGGTCGGCTTGAGCGTCTCCATATCAACGGAGAAATCGGTCCCATAGGTAAATGGCCCGACAAATTCGCCGTCGTGGAACAAATGCACGCCCTGTGGCGGATGGTGAATGTATTCGGAGCTGCGCGTTTCCTGCGCATAGGGCGCGATAAATTCGACAATAAACACCGACGCATACATGATCGCCAGAATGATCAGCGAAAAATACGCCAGACGGTGACGTTTCAGCCGCCGCCACATCAACTGCCACTGCGACGCCAGGAAGTACTTTTCCTGTTCGGGTGTCAGCTCCTCACGCTCCCATGGATTAAACGGGGCGGAATCAACAAAATGCTCGTTACGCTTTTCGGTTTCCTTGCTCATTTACCGACCCCTCCCTGCAAACGGATACGGGGATCAAGCCAGGCGAGCAAGACATCGGAAACAAACATCCCGACAACCGTCAGAAGTGCCAGGAACATCAGGAACGAACCGGCCAGATACATGTCCTGACTTTGCAGCGCTGTCAGGAGCATCGGCCCCGTGGTCGGCAGAGACATCACAACCGACACCAGAACAGACCCGGACACCACCTGCGGCAGGATATTACCGATATCGGCAATAAACGGATTGAGCGCCATGCGCAGCGGATATTTGAACAACACCTTTTTGGGTGACAGCCCCTTGGCATGGGCGGTCACGACATATTGCTTACCCAATTCATCCAGAAGGTTCGCGCGCAGACGACGGATCATGGAGGCCGTGCCGGACGTCCCGATCACAACAACCGGCGCCCAAAGATGTTCGACAACCGAGATCATCTTGCCAAGCGACCAGCCCTCATTGATGTATTCCGGATCCATCAGTCCGCCGATAGACGTGCCAAACACGACGTTCGCGTAATAGAGCAGGATGAGCGCAAACAGAAAGTTCGGCATTGCCAGGCCAAGGAAACCGAGCAAGGTAAAGCCATAGTCGCCCCAGCTATATTGTCGGGTGGCGGAATAGATCCCGATCGGGAAGCTGACGATATAGATGAACAGAACCGTGCTGAAATTCAGCACCAGCGACAGCCAAAGCCGATCCCCCACGACCTCTGTCACCGGCAGGTTATATTCAAACGAGAAGCCAAGATCGCCCTGCAACAGCCCCCATGCCCATTCGGCGTACTGAACATAGATCGGTTGATCGAGCCCATATTGCCGTTTGAGAAACTCGATCTTCGCCGGGTCGACGGCCTCGCCCTGGGCCTGCAGCTCGTTAAGGTACGTGGTCAGAAAGTCGCCAGGGGGAAGCTGAATGATCACGAACACCAACACACTGATCAGGATCAGTGTCGGTATCATCACAAAAAGCCGTCTTGCCAGATAGGTCAGCATCGGCGCTGTCGCTCCCCCGAGGTCGTTTCACGCCATTCCCTCAACGGCGAAGAAACGACACGTTTTTGATTTAAAAGATTATCTGTCCCACCAGAAGGTATCAGGTCGATAAATCCCAAAGAACGCCCCCGGCTCCCAGCTATGAATGCCTTTTTCCGGGACGTTGCGCATATCCTTGTCTACGATAACCGGCTGCGGCACATTGCCGATCAGACCGATCGAAAACATGTTTTCCGAATTGATATCCAGAATGGCCTGCCATGCTTCTTTCTGGCCGGCTTCATTGCTGGTTTGCCATTTCTGATACTGTTCCATCAGTTCCTTGGCAGCTGGCATATCCGGTGCTTCGCCTGCTTCACCATCGGTTTGATAGTACTGGCCCCATTTCGGCCATTGCAGGCTGTCTTGCAGAACGGGGACAAACTCATCCGGTGCAGTGTTGGGCGTGGCCAGTCCGTTATCAATACCGTTAAAGATCGACATGATGGTTTCGCCGCTATAGGCACGGCTACGCATGACTTCGCGCTGCAAGCCTTTAACGAGCATCTTGATGCCGACCTGACGCCAGCTGTCACCAACCAGCTCCAACATATCGTCATGTTCTGGGTTCTCGCCGGAGGTCTCGACAATGATTTCCATCGGACGACCGTCCGGCAACAAGCGAATGCCTTCGTCGTTACGCTCGTCCAACCCCATTTTATCAAGCAAGGTGTTTGCTGCCTTGATGTCAAAATCGGTGTAGCTTTCGCGGTATTCCGGTTTAAACAACGGGCTTTTTGGCAGAACCGTATTGTTGGTCGGCTTGGCCAAGCCAAAGAACATCACACGATTGATCTCGGTCCGGTTGATCGCAAGCGACAGCGCGCGTCGGAAACGCACATCACGCAGAACATCGCGCCAAACCGGATCGCTGCAGGTCAGGTTGGGATAAAGAGCTGCATAGGCACCTGCCCCCACATCCCACAGACGCACGTTATAGTTCTGCTTCGCTTCGGATTGTTTCAGGAACGTATAGTCCTTCAGCGACAGAATTCGGCTTTGCAGATCGACCTCGCCCGCACCGACCTTGGCCGGAACAAGCTTGGCGTTCGAAATATTGAAAATCATGCGATCGATATAGGGAAGCTGGTTCCCTTCCGGATCGACCCGGTGATAATACGGATTGCGGACATATACGAACCGGTCTGACGGTTCTTCCGTCGTGATCAGCCACGGCTCAAGCGACGGACGATGGATGTTTGACAGCTTGTAAGGCCGGTCCATATCCGTATGCAAAACCGCCCAGCTCCGAAGCCCGCGCTCTTTAACGATGGCGTCAAGCTCGCCCGCATCGCGGTAGTTCTCGTGAAACTGTTTCAGATAGTGCGCCGGGCGATAGATAAAGGGCGGACGTGTGCCAGCCAGCTCCGTCAGGAAGAACGGGTTTGGCTGTGACCAACTGTATCGCACCGTATATTCATCAAGAATTTCAAAGGTTGCCGGTTCATCCCCGACAAACAGGAAACGCGGCGGACCGACCGGGAACAATTCGTCATTATTGACGATGTCTTCCCAGTAATAGCGGAAATCCTCGGCCGTCAACGGCGCTCCATCAGACCATTTGTGACCTTTGCGGATATGCAACGTAAACGCGTTGCCTTCCTCGTTGACATCAAGCGCTTCTAGGATATCAGGTTTGAGGTTAAGGTCCTGATCATAGCCAACCAGCCGCGCATAGCCGTAAACAACCGCCATGCGGATATCTTTGGATCGTCCCATGATGGTGGTGAACTCCCCACCATATTTGCCGATTTCCTTGCCCTCGGCACCGAAGTCGATGACGTGCGGGTGTTCCGGCAGGCGGTCATTCATCGCCGGCAGCGAACCACTTGCGACCTGATCCTCAAAATACGGAATTTCCGCACGCGCAGATGTCGTGAAGGCGCCTGCCCCCAGAATACCGGCTGTCATCATCAGACCGGTTACCGCACGATGAAGTTTGGTCGTCGACGGGTTCGAAAGGCTGATCATATGGCGATCTCCGTAAAGTCGGCACGTTCGGCACGAACAAAGTGATCTTCTGCGACCTGCATCATTTTGGGATCGCTTGTCTTGTTGATCGTAAATGGTGCTGGCCAGCGGGCCGGATCAGATGCCTTGCCATCCACGATCTTGTCGAAATCAAGCAGGTGATCCAAATCCGCAAACGGCACGGCATGCAGCAGCGCCTGCGTATAGGGATGCACCGGATTTTTAAACAGCAACTCACGCGGCGCAGACTCAACAATGCGCCCGGCACACATCACAGCGATCTTGTCCGCAACGTAATCCACGACCGCCAGATTGTGCGATATAAACAGATACGTCAAATTAAGATCACGCTGCAAATCTTTCAAAAGATTAAGTATTTGCGCCTGAACCGATACATCAAGTGCTGATGTCGGCTCATCAAAAATCAACAGGTCCGGCTTCAGGCCAAGGGCACGTGCAATGCCGATACGCTGGCGCTGCCCGCCGGAAAAACTATGCGGATAGCGGTTCAGGAAGCGCGGATCCAGACCAACCAGATCCATCAATTCCAGAACCATTTTTTGACGATAGGCACTGTCGCCAACACCGTGGATCAGCATCGGCTCCGTGATGATATCCTGCACCGTCATCCGCGGATTAAGCGACCCGAACGGATCCTGAAAAACAAATTGTATCCGTTTTCGGTAAGGATTTAGCTGATCTTCATCAAGCCCGGTCAATTCGGTCATCTGCCCGCTTTCGCCTCGGAACAGAATGGATCCTTCGTCCGGGCTCATCGCGCGCATGATCAGCTTTGAAAGTGTTGTTTTGCCACAACCACTTTCGCCAACAAGCCCGACGCATTCCCCGCGATTAACCGTCAGGGAAACATCCGACACGGCGGGCACGAGTTGTTCTTCCGATTTGATCCAGTTGCCCTTGCGGGTGGTGAAGCTTTTGCTGAGGTGACGCACGGCCAAAACCGGTTCACTTGCCATTGTCGGATGCAGGGCGAGCGACGCCGGAACATCTGACGGGTCTTGCTCCGCGACCTTGTCGCCCGCATCGGCCAACAGACTGCCGGTTTTTGGTTTGATCTCACGCAATGGGCGCAGGCGTTCATCCGGACCCATGTCGAAATGCGGAACAGCCGCCAAAAGCGACCGTGTATAGGCATGACCGGGATTGATGAACACATCATCGGTTTTCCCGGATTCAACCACCCGTCCGTCGTAAATCACAACCATCCGGTCCGCCATGTTGGCCACTACACCAAGATCGTGCGTGATCAGCAGGACCGACATCTGCAATTCTGCCTGCACTTCCTTGATCAGGCGCAGGATCTGTGCCTGGATCGTCACATCAAGCGCAGTTGTCGGTTCATCGGCAATCAGCAGTGCCGGGCGGCAAACCAGTGCCATCGCGATCATCGCACGCTGGCGCAACCCACCGGAAAGTTCGAACGGATAGGTTTTCAGTGATCTTTTGGGCTGCGGGAAGCCGACAAGTGTCAGCATTTCAACGGCAAGTTCCCGCGCCTCAGCGGCACCGACCTTGCGATGCAGTTTAACAGCCTCGCAGATTTGGTCCCCGATGGTGTGAAGCGGTGACAGGGAACTCATGGGTTCCTGGAAAATCATTGAAATACGGCCACCGCGGATCGCACGCATTTCCGACCCGGACCGATCCAGCATCGCGATATCAACACGGGTTCCGGGCTTTTTGGGGTCGGCAAAAATGATCGAACCGTTGGTGACTTGGGCGACCTTAGGCAGCAGGCCCATGATCGCCTGCGAGATCGTGCTTTTGCCTGATCCGGACTCACCGACCAGGGCGACGGTTTCCTGCGCACCGATGCGAAAGCTTACATTCTCGACTGCCTTGACCCGCATATGCGGCAGGACGAATTCAACTTTCAGATCCTTGATACGCAGAATATCGGTCATCTCTAGCGCGTTCCACCCTCGAGGCGTTCAGATGCGGCGGCCTTGACGAGTGTTTCAGCCTCATCCATCCGCATCAGGTTTGTTCTTGTAACGTCATCAACCAGCAATTGGTTATCTTTCGCCCAATCGCGAGAAATTTCAAGGAGATCGTCAAATCCGTCCAGTGTTGATTCTGCGACAATTTTTGCTTCGCCTGCCTGCAAGGTCAGCTCGAACCAGCCCTTGTTGCCATCACGCTTGGTACTAAAATAACGCAAACGGAACTTCGAAAGTTCCGACCAAGCGAAGGCGGTCCCACCACGGATGCTTGAAAGACGGATGCCATATTCCGAGACATAGATCTTGGACTGGAAGCGGATAATTGTGCGCGCAAAATAGAACACGAACAGCAACGCCAACCCGGCCGCGGTCCATTGGATGATCTCAAGCATCTCGGGGATGAAGGCAATCACGCCACAAATCAACAATCCGACAATCGACTTCGCCAGGTCCGGCGCCATCAGTTTCGACGGATAGCCCATTGTCTTAACTTCACTATCACCAACACCGGCCGGCTTTACCGGATCCACGGTGCTTGGCACGCTGGCAGCCGGCTCAGGCGCGATATCTTCGGGCGTGACTTGTTCGGGGGCCACCTGTTCGGGTTCTCGACGTCTTCTGCGGTTTACTGCCATGGAAATACTCCGGGTATTCTCAACCAGCTCAAAGCTGAATGGTCCATAGAAAACAGATTATCAAGGAACTTCGTGGTGGCCTCGTCATGGACAAGATGGTGGGTCAGAATGCCGGTCGGCTCGTCCGCGTCCGCCTGCCCTGTTCGTCTTGCGGCAAGATGCGCAATCATGGCGCCAAGGGCGACGTCTTCACCAACGAAACCGCGCGTGCCGCGCCAGTCGATAACGTCCACATGGGTGTTGACCTGCGTGATGCCCTTATAAGGTTCTGCTGCCTTGCGGGCGTTGAATGTACTGATCCCGCAAAAACCAAGCGAATGCAAGGCGGCCACGACATCCTCAGCCACGCGGTTCCATGGCGGCACCAGAACCGGCAGGAAGCGGTTGCCAAAGCGTGATTGCAAAACAGAAAAGCCGTTACGCAGATCGGCAACGACGTCGCCCAGATCACGCACGTCATCAAGTTCCTGCTTCTTGAGACCGTCCGGCATATGGTTCTGATGCGACCAGCCATGTTGCAAGACACGCGTATCAAGCGTTTCGACCAGCCGTTCGACCAGATCATCCTGCAAATCAGCGGGAATGACAGCAAGGGCAAGCGGGACCTTGTAGTCCTGTTCAAAGGCCAGAAGCGTCTCGAGCGCCGGGGTCACGGAAACAGCGTCATCATCACGCCACCATGTAGTGGCTGTCCGTTCCTCGGACTGCCACAGATCAAGCTCTGCGCGTAATTGATCCCAACTGCTCATGCCTTCCCTTTGATCTTGTCTGCGATGATTGACGCAGTTTTTGCCGCCCCGTCCAATGCGATTTTAATCCCGCTTGGCTGTGTGGCGTTATCTATTTGTTTTGCTAATGATTGCGCAGACAGGCCATCAAGATCAAGCAGGGAAATAACCCCTTCTTTTGAAAGGACTTCTGCACGTTCTGTTTGCTCGCTTTCCCCACCCTCGGCAAAGGGCACCATGACGGCTGGCGTGTGGGTTGCCAGCACATCCATCAGGGTGTTGTATCCGGCTTGCGAAACGGAAACAGCCGCCCCGGCCATCTTTTCGCGAAAATCAGACAAGAACCGATGCAACACCACACCATCCGGCAATCGGCTTTGCAGCGCATCGAACTGATCTGACGGGAAATGCGGTCCGGTGACAATATCCCAAGTCGCGTCATTGTAGTTTTGGGAATACGCACGCGCCGCGATCGCAAGCCTGATCAGTTCCGCGCCGACAGCACCGCCCCCCGCCGACACCAGAACACCATCACGATGTGCGTCACCGCGGCCCATGAGCGTTTCGTCAATCGTGGGCGCTACATAGCCCGTATAGGTAATCAGATCCGAAACATCATCCGTGAACTCAAAGCTGCGATCAAAACCAAACAGCTGCGGGTCACCATGCACCAAAACCCCATCCAGATATTTACGCGCCGTATCGCGCATCCATTCAGTCTTGCGGATGTCTTTTTTGCGCACCAAAAGGTCTCGGACAGAACAAATGACAGGAATGCTCGCTGCTTTCGCGGCATCAAAAAGCGGGATCAGTTCAAATCGAAATGCCCGGCGCCCGAAGGGGAACATTTCAACCATCAGCAGCTTTGGCGCGGTTTCCGTAAATGCATCCAACAGCTGCTTTTTGCGTGCTTCTTTCCAGTCATCAGAAAGGGAATGTCCATCCGGATCGACAAGCCCGGAAAATCCGGTATCGGATGTCTTGCACGGAGCAAGCTGAATAACCTCGCTTGCCGCAAAATCAAGGCTGTCATCCGGAACACCACCGCTTGCGACCGTGACGCTGATACCCTTGTTGCGAAGCGCCTGATTGATCAGCGCCATCCGGCGCACATGACCAATGCCAAGCAGGTGCTGCACATAGACCATGACGTCACTCATCAGGCTGTCTCCTGTGCAGGCGCGAGCGGGACATTCAAGGCCTCGATAGATAACCCTGTCGCGTCAGACCAAGTAAACACCTGCAAGCAATGCCAATCGAGTTTATCTGGAATTTTCCCCATCATGTCCCATCCGCGTGCGGCAGCATAAACAGCCCGTATCACACCCTTGTGCGTCACAGCGCCAAACTGCGGCAAGTCACACTCTTTCAGGAATCCCTCAACACGTCCTAGAACGTCGCGCGGGCTCTCGCCATCCTCTGGCCGGAAGTCCCATCCACGATCTTCGTTTTCTTGAAGGCTGTCGCCCAAGCTTGCGCGAAGGTCCGGCAGCTTTGCGCCTTCCCACGCGCCCCAGTCCATTTCGATGAACGCGGGCTCTGAACCGATGGGGGCTATCCCCAAGGCATCGACCGTCTCACGCGTCCGCGACAAAGGCGAGGTAAGCCATGGCACATCCCGCCATTCGGTCGGCAATCGATGTTGGCGATACCAATTAGCCGTTTCGGCGGTGATCGAGATATCCGTGCGGCCCTGAATACGCTTTTCGGTATTCCAAGCCGTGACGCCATGGCGCAGCAATGCAAAACGGATCTGTTTCATACCAGGCCCTGCCCGCCGTTGGCATCAACCACTTTATGGATGGTCGCAGACAACAGGTTGGCTGCCGCTTCCACCGTGTGGTGTTGAGCCGCTTTTGACGCCCCGGCCTGCCCCATCCTGCGCAGCAGGGTGACATCGGCCTGAACACACTCGCCCAAACGGCTGGCAAAGCCCCCTACGTCACCGACCGGGACCAACCATCCGGTGACACCCGATGACACAATGCCCGAGACCCCACCCGTATCCCCGGCCAGAACCGGAAGCCCTGCCGATTGCGCCTCAAGCAAGGCCATGCCGAATGCTTCGTTGATCGCCGGCCAGACGAACAGATCCAATTTGGCAAGGATATCTCTGGTTTGTTCGGGTGTTTTAAGCCCGACGAGCGAAACTGCGCTTTCACCAAGTTCCTGTTCATCAAACAGGTCCTCAACCTTTTGCCGGGCCGGCCCATCCCCAATCACGCTCAGGTGCCAGTTATCGACGCCGCCCCGCTTTAACTGCCCCAGCGCCTTTGCCAGAACCCCATAAGATTTAAGCTTGTCGCCATCGCGCATCATGGCGGTTGTCACCAACCGGACACAGCCCGGATCGATATCCGGGCGCTGAGCAACGTGCCAATCGGAAACCTGTGTAAAGGGTGGCAGGAAATGCAGGCGGTCCTTGGGACAGACCTGTGCCAAGCATTCCATATCAACACGGTTGAGCGAGAAAACAGCATCCGCCTGCCTGAGCGCCGTTTCAACTGCCGCGTGGCTTGGTGCCCAGGGGCCGTCAGCGCGCTTGGGCGCAAAGGATGCTTCGGCGACGACATAGGGAATACCCAGCGCATCGGCCACAATCGGCCCGATCCAGTCCGGCGCCTTGTAATAAAGATGATAGGTAAACCAGAGATCGGGCTTGGGTCGAACGCCCGACTGATACTGATGAAGCAGCCTTGCCGCCAGCTTGGTCCCCAGTTCTGCCAAGCGTGCCTGTTTAAGAACGTTACCATCGGCATCCCGACTGCGCAGGCGCGCGGCAATATCAACTTTCATACCGGCTGTTTGAAGCGCCTCACACAACATGCGGGCAATCAGCCTGTCCCCGGATGGAACGGGATGATCAATCGGCTTTAACGGGGCGTAAAAGGCAACCTGCAAATGTGTGCCTCCTACTCTGCCGCGGGTTGTTTTGCTGGGTCTTCCGCGTGTTCGTTGCTTGGTTCTGTAACGCCAAAGCGTTCCGCCAGGTCCTTCATCCCGCGATAGAACGAGAAATCACGCCGCACAATTTCATTGCCCTTGCGCCCCATCGTCTCGCGAAGCTTCGGATCAACAATCATGTCGTTCAGTGCGGTCGCAAGGGCATCCGGGTCACGTTCCGGGACAAGCATGCCATTCACGCCATCCTCAATCAGCTCTGGGATAGCCGAAATCGCGGTCGAGACAGCGGCCAGTCCGCACAGCTGTGCTTCCATCAGAACGTTTGGCAAACCGTCGCGGTCACCGTCCTTTTCAATCCGGCTGGCCAGTACGAACAGATCCGATGACTGGCAGGCCGCAATTACTTCCTTCTGATCACGGGCGCCTTGCCAATCGCAGCGATCCGCAATCCCAAGTTCGGTCGCGAGTTTCTGGTATTTATCACCATCACCGCCCCCGATATGGATAAACCGCCAATGCAGACCGTCGGGCAGTTTTACCAAGGCGCGTAGAAGATCGTCATAGCCCTTCTTGCCCACCAGGCGCCCGACAGACAGGATCATGACCGGGTTTTCCGGATCACTGCCGTCCCGAACAGGACGATTTGGCAATTCTTCCGGGAAGCGGGAAAAATCAAGACCGTGATAGAGCAGATTGACCTTGACCGGGTCTTCGGCAAGGTTGCGCAGATAGTCGACATTGGCCTTGGTGCAGGTCACAAGCCAATCCATATCGCGCAGCTTCTCGCGCATGTCCCAGTCCTGGCTGGTATAGATGTCCTTGGCATGTGCAGAACAGGACCACGGCAAACCACGTATGATCGCGCAATAGCGCGCCACCGAAGCCGGGGTATGCAGGAAGTGGGCATAAATGCGTGTGATGTCACTAGGCAGTTCAGCGGCCATCACCATCGCCTGAGCAAAACGTCGTGCCCGATTGGCCGTGCGATCCCGGCAATAGTCCTGCCACCAGATATTCACCGCGCGGCGATATCCCGGCATTTTGCGGGCCTTAAGCCAACCTCGCAGAACCCGCATCGGTTCCTGATAGGCATATTCAGGCAAATAATCGACCGCGCCCGTGATGCGCTCATTGATCGGATGGCGTTTCTTGTCGGTCGGATGACGCAGCGAGACGATCCGGTACGGAATGCCTGCCTGCTGAATGCCAAGAATTTCCTGCGCTATAAAAGTCTCCGACAATCGCGGATATCCCTTTACCACGATTGCCAGATTATCGCGTGCCATCAACTTTGTTCCCGATGATTTATTCTGCGGCCATTTGTGGTGGAAGCCAGCGATCCACGAGATCCCCTACACGATCCAGCCCGCCCATAAGGTTCGGAACCGTTACATGCGACGGTTTGGGTTGGTCGATCAACCCCCGAAGCGCATCGGCCATTTCGCGCGGATCGCGCCCGCCATCTTCGGTCAGCATCTTGATCAGGCCAAGCTTTTCAGCCGCTGATGCCCGCACATACTGTTCAAGACGCGGCACCGTCCGCGGCACAATGACCGCTGGCTTGTCAAAGGACAGGATTTCACAGAACGTGTTGTAACCGCCCATGCCAATCACACCGGCCGATTTATGCATCAGCACTTCGACATTGGCATCAAAGGTGATGACTGAAAGCTTGTCGATCTTCTCGGCACGCTTCATGAACTCGTTTTGCTGTGCCGGGCTCATGAACGGCCCCAACACCACAAGGGACGGCACGGGTATATCCGGGTCGGTTTCATAGGCGCTGATCACCCAGTCAACCAGATTGACCCCATCGCCGCCACCGCCGGTGGTTACCAGATAGAACGGCTCCTCCAGCCCAAGCGCCCCGTGCTCGGGTGCGGGTCTACGGGTTGCTGTACGCGGCAAATAACCTGTGTAGGACATCTTTTCTTCAACGCCCGGCGGCAAATCAATACCTTCCAGCGGATTACAGATATCCTTTAGGCCATAAACCCAGATTTCATCATAAAGATCGGCCAGCGCCGGGACGCATTGCTTGCGATCCCATTCTTCGCGCAGATTGACCGGATCATCCATCACATCGCGCAAGCCCATGACAAGACGGGTGCGGCGGTGACGCAGCATCTGCAATGTGGACTCCACCTCGCCGCGCAGGCCAAGCGGCTCCTTGTCGACAATGAAGATGTCGGGATTAAACACATCGGCTGTGTGCTTGATGATGGATTCCCTCATCGCCAAAATCTGGTCGACATCAATATTGAGATTAAGCGAGGTGTATTCACCGTTGGACAGCTTGATCACGCCCGGAATGCGGACAAAGTCCACGCGCGAACGGAATTCGAAGCTGCCAATGATCGGCGACCCAGACAGGATCAGAACCGAGACATCATCACGTCGTGACACCAGCGCATGCGCAATGGTGCGGCAACGGCGTAAATGCCCAAGCCCGAAAGTATCATGGCTATAAATCAGAACCCGATAACCGGAATTCCCTACGATTGACATCTACCCGCCCGTCTGCGTAGTGGTCTCATAGACCTGCACAACCTGTATTCAGGGTGACAGGCTCTCTCTTGTTGGTAACTGAATCCGTGAATGCGGGTTTTACGCCCTTCTTTCGGCTCCAGAATAATTGCTCTCACACTGACCCGATATCGCGCAAGACTTTTTCGAGCATCTCTTTTCTTTCTTCCGCGGTTTCCAGCGACCGAAGCTTCTCGGAAAGTGCCGTAACCGTCCCGGCATAAAGATTGTGCCAGTCGTCGCGCGAAAGTTCTTCACCCGAAAGGCGCGCCTCCGGAATGGCAGGTTTGGCATCGCCCTTCTTGAGCGTGACCGTATCATCAAGCATTGGCATGGAAATCAGCTTTTCTTCAATCCCGTGCGCCACCAGAACCTCGCGGAAGGCCGCGCGTGCGCCTTCCTCGCCGTGGGTCAGGAAAATCTGGCGTGCCACCGGCAAGCGGTTTTTGGTCCATTGCAACAGCATGTCCTGATCTGCGTGACCGGAATAGACATCAAGCGTGCGAATACGTGCGCGCACTTCGATTTCATCCCCATGGATCCGCACATGCTTGGCCCCGCCCTGCAACACGCGCCCGAACGACCCCGCCGCCTGAAAACCAACCAGAAGCACGGTGCTATTGGCGCGCCAAAGGTTGTTTTTCAAATGGTAGCGAATACGCCCCGCATCGCACATGCCACTCGCCGAAATAATGATCGCGCCGCTTGTAACCTGGGCCAGCTGTTTACTGGCCTGCACATCCGGGACCATGTGGAATTTCGGGTGCGACAAGGCCTGCGCGTCACCGCGTTTGAGGTGCTTGGCAAAAACATCGGTTGCGCGCTGTGCCAACGGGCTATCGACAAAGACATTAGCTGGTGGCAACTCACCGCGATTGAAAAGATGGGCCAGGTCGACAAGCAGTTCCTGCGTTCTGGCAACCGCAAAGCTTGGAATCACCAGATTGCCGCCACTCTCAAGCGCGTCGCGCACTTCCTCACGCAACATCGAACGGCGTTCTTCATCCGTGATCACCGGGCGCGCGCGATCACCATAGGTGGTTTCGATAAACAGATAGTCGATATCCTTTGGTGCTTCGGGGGCCTCGTTAAACACGGCCTCCCCGGTGCCAACATCGCCGGAAAACAGCAAACGGGTCGGCTCGCCGTCTTCGTCACCGTTTTCAATTTCCACCTCGATCGATGCCGAACCAAGAAGATGGCCAGCATCCCAGAAACGGGCGCGCACGCCTTCAATTACCGGCAGCCAGTCATGATATTCAACGGTCTTGAGTTGTGAGAGCGTATTCTCGGCATCTTCGCGGGTATAGATCGGGGTCACTTCCGGACGGCCACGGCGCGCATTGCGACGATTAAGACGTTCTACCTCGCTTTCCTGAATGTAGCCTGAGTCCGGCAGCATATAGGTCAGAAGATCACAGGTCGGTTCGGTCGCGTAGATCGGCCCGCCAAACCCGGCCTTGACCAGTTTCGGTACAAGACCGGTATGGTCAATATGGGCGTGTGTAAGCAGAACAGCCGAAATCCGATCCGCTTCAAACGGGAACTTGCCATAGTTCAGTTCACGAACCGTCTTGCTGCCCTGAAACATGCCGCAATCGACAAGGAAGTTGCCATGATCGGTCTGCAAGAAATAGCAAGACCCTGTCACGCCGCCAGCAGCACCACAAAACGTTACCGATATCGTCATTCTATTCACTTTCGCGGATTGGAACCGATCCAACAGTCTGGCAAACGATCTTCGTTTGCAATGATTTGGATCATTTTTGATGAAGTCACTGCAAGCCTTGCAGCGGCAGATAAAGGACACTTTCACCCTTTGTGATCTGACCGCAATCTTCTGGAACTTCAATCAGGCCTTCGGCCCAGACCATGGATGACAACATCCCCGAGCTGGTTGAGGCAAAGGCGATTGCTTCGAACACGCCGTCATCATTCTGAACCAGCCGTGCGCGCAGCCATTCACGCCGACCGGTCATGCGTTTAAAATCAAACCCGGCCCGCACCGGAATGCGGGTGGGCGCCAGTCGGGATCGATCCGCCCCCATGGCATGACGTAACAAGGGCAGCACATACAACAAACCGGAAACCAGAACCGATACCGGATTGCCCGGCAGCCCGATAACCAGGCAATCGCCGATCTTGCCGCGCATCAACGGCTTGCCCGGTTTGATCGCCAGTTTCCAGGCGGTGATTTCGCCAAGGCTTTCCACAACTGGCTTTAGAAGATCCGCCTTGCCGACCGAAACCCCGCCAGAAGTAATCATCACGTCATGGGACTTTGCCGCATCGGCCAGTGCGCCTTGCAGCACATCAAAATCATCGGTCAGCAAGCCAAGGTCGGTAACGTCGCATCCAATCGAGCGCAGCATTCCGATCATGGCAAAGCGGTTGGAATCATAAATACCACCCGGTGGCAAAGGATCACCGGGAATGGCCAGCTCATCACCGGTCGAGAAAACGGCAACCTTTAATGCCCGGGCCACCGACAAGGTTCCACATCCCTGCCCGGCGGCAATCGCTATATCCTGTGGCCGCAGGATCGCGCCCGCTGACAAGACCGTATCACCGGCCTTGATGTCTTCGCCCTGCCAACGGATATTCTGATGCAAGCTGGTGCGCGCAATCACATCAGCATCGATTTCGATAACGGTTTCATCGGCGTTGGCCGTGACATTTTCCTGAATGATCACACAATCCGCACCATCCGGGATTGCCGCCCCGGTCGCAATGCGAATGGCTGCCCCCTTGGGCAGCGTTCCGTCATAGGGATGACCGGCCAACGAAACACCGACAACCGGAACCGGCCCATTGATTGCGACAAGGTCCGCATGACGCAACGCATAGCCATCCATGGCCGAGTTATCGACGGACGGCACCGAAACCTTCGCCACCACGTCCTGGCGCAAGACGGCACCATAACAATCGCTGATAGCGCGGTCTTCGGCAGGCGCCATGACCGGCACTTCGCCATAAGCGATTTCGAGTGCATCGGAAAGTTTGGTCAGTCCCGGTTTGATCGTTTGCATCTGGATGGTTTCCTGCCGGCCCTTGGTCTTGTTTTGATTTTCAGATCGGCAATCAGGATAGCCTGATCGCAGACGCGGCGCATCAGGATTGTCCGCCATGCCCCGGGCGGGACTTGGAAATAGCACGGCTCAGCATGATCACCGGCACAACACCCACCAGCACAATGGTCAGCGCCCCAAGGGCAGCATGTTCGATCATTTCATCCTTGGCGAACTGATAAACATGGGTGGCCAGCGTATCAAAATTGAACGGACGCAGAATAAGCGTTGCTGGCAGTTCTTTCATCCCATCGACAAAAACCAGCACCGATGCGGCCAGAATGCCGCCACGCACCATCGGGAAATGAATGCGCTTAAGCGTTCCCCACGGGCTTTCACCAAGGGTGCGGGCCGCGTCATCCATACTTGGGCGCACCTTGCCAAGCGCTGCTTCGATCGAGCCATAAGACACCGCCATGAAACGCACCGCATAGGCAAATACCAGCGCAAACACCGTCCCACTCAATAGCAATCCGGTTGAGATGCCGAAGGTATCGCGCATCACAGCATCGAGCGCATTGTCAAACCGAGCAAACGGGATCAGAACCCCGATGGCGAGCACTGCACCCGGCACGGCATAACCAACCGATGACAGGCGCACAAAGAACTTCAAAAGCGGTTGCGGGAATAGGCGCAGCGCATAAGCCATAAAGATCGCACAGCCGACCGCAACAAGTGTCGCAAGCCCTGACACCAGAAGGCTATTCCCGGCAAACTCAAAGAAATCCGCTGTCCAGCTTTGATCAAAATAGCCGATGGAATAATAGATCAGCACCAGTGACGGCACGACAAAGCCCAACACAATCGGCAGAATACAAACCGCCAGCGCCCCAGTCTTGGCAAGCGGGGTCAGCTCATAGCCCGGCAGTTCCTGAAAACGGCTGGTGGTGTCATGGAACCGCTGACGGCGGCGCGAATAGCGTTCGATCACCATCAATGCAATCACAACGGCCAACATCGTCAATGCGATCTGTGCTGCCCCACCGGCATTGCCCATACCAAGCCAGACATTGAAAATGCCAGCGGTTAGAGTGTGTACCGCAAAGAAATCAATCGTGCCGAAATCATTGAGTGTTTCCATCAGGGCGATCACAACGCCAACAACGATGGCCGGTCGCGCCAGCGGCAGGGCCACGGTGAGGAACGAGCTCCAGGCACTTCGTCCCAGAATACGGGCCGCTTCAATCGCGCAGATGGACTGCGACAGGAATGCTGCACGCGCCAGCATGTAAACATAAGGGTACAGCGTCAGGCTAAGCACAATGATCGCACCACCCTTGGTGCGGATATCAGGGAACCAATAATCGGCCGCCGATTGCCAGCCAAACATATCGCGCAGCATCCGCTGCACCGGCCCGGCATATTCCAGAAGATCGGTATAAACATAGGCCACGATATAAGCCGGGACCGCCATGGGCAGCAGCATCGCCCATTCAAAGAACCGCTTGCCCGGAAGGCGGCACATGGTCACAACCCAGGCCGAGGCAACCCCGATCAGGGTCACCCCGATGCCAACGCCCAGCATCAATATCCCGGTGTTTTTAAGGTACCTTGGCAACATGGTTGATGCCAGATGCGGCCAGATATTCTCGGTCGGGAACAGGGCGATCCAGGCCACTGCAACGATCGGTGCCGCGACCATCGCCGCAACAATAAACGCCCCGATCAGCCAGACAGCCGACTGACCACGCGGCAACCAACGCATTGCCGTGCGCCCGGATGGTGCACGCATCGGATCAAAGGTTTCCGTCACGGCGGCGGGCCGGATATCCTCTTCCTCTGGCGTCTGGCAAGCGTTGTTCAAGGCTGTTTCCGTTTCCTGCGTCGCGGATCATGCCACCCTGTGCGGGGCGGCCGGTCTTGATACCTTGGGATCGGCGTCCGGTCTACTCGTTAAAGCCGACTTCATCAATCAGGCGGATCGCCGCCCCACGATTGGCCGCAACCGTATTGAGCGGCAAATCATCATGAACGAACGTGCCCCATGCCCGAACCCGTTCGGACCAGGCAACACCTGGCTTGACCGGGTATTCGAAATTGATATCGGCATACATATGCTGGGCTTCAGCACTTGAGAGGAATTCCACCAGCTTGATGGCGTTTTCCTTGTTCGGCGCATATTTCATCAGCGCCACACCGGAAATATTCACATGCGTGCCGCGATCTCCCTGATTGGGGAAGACGATGCGGACCTGCTTGGCGGCATCGGCCTTGTTCGGGTCATCAAGCATCTTGCCGTAATAGTATGAATTGCCAATCGCTACATCACAGACGCCCTGTGACACGGCCTCGATCTGGTCGGTGTCCCCACCTTGTGGTTTGCGTGCCAGATTATCCTTAACCGCACTCAGCCAGGTTTTGGTTTCTTCTTCGCCATGATGGGCAATCATCGAGGCGATCAGAGCAATGTTATAAACATGCATGGCGGAACGCACACAAATGCGGCCCTGCCATTTCGGATCGGCGAGTTCTTCATAGATAGTAATGGCATCGGGCGCGACGCGATCAAGCGAGGTATAAAGCACACGCGCACGTGTCGTCATCCCAACCCAAAGCCTGTCATCATCGCGGAACTGATCAGGGATATTCGCATCCAGCACCGGACTTTCGATCGGCTGGGCGATATCGGCATCCACCGCATCCTGAATACGTCCGATATCGACGGTCAAAAGCAGATCGGCAGGCGTATTGCGCCCTTCATGCTTGATGCGTTCCACCAGACCGCTTTGCGAGAACAGCGTATTGACGCGAATACCGGTTTCCTCGGTAAAGCGCTTGAACATCGGCTCAATCAGAAACGGCTGCCTGAGCGAGTAGACATTGACTTCCTCTGCCCCGTGGGCGGCGGACAGGGCCGAAAGCCCCATCGCGGAAACAACAAGACCAAGAACGGTTTTGCGCAGAGAAATCATAAATGCCTCATCTGGATCAGCTGCAGGTGGCGCAGCAATTAGGAATGATTTGTATTTGCCAAGCGCGAAATTAAAGGGCCAGCCCGCTTTTTTGCAAGCACGAAAACCACATAGCTGCCATGGATCGGGTCACAAAACCGCGACGATGGCGCGCATCCGCCCTGCCCCCGGAAACAGAAAAAGGGGTGGCACGACACCACCCCTTTCAAAAAGACATTCAAGCTCAGTCGGTTTGACTATTCGTTATAACCAATCTCATCGACCATCTTGATCGCATCCGGGCTAAGGCGCGCAATTTCGGCCAGCGACAATTCATCGGCCTTGAACGTTCCCCAGGACTTTACGTTATCGGCCCATTCGACGCCCGGCTTGACCGGGTATTCGTAATTGACCTCGGCATAGATTCCCTGTGCGACATCATCAGACAGGAATTCCATCAACTTGATCGCGTTTTCGCGGTTCGGCGCATCGGCAATCAGGCTCATGCCCGAAATGTTCATCGACATGCCCCGGCCACCCTGATTGGGGAAGACAAGGTTGACCGCATCGGCCCATGGGCGCTGTTCCGGGTTATCGAGCATCTTGCCGTAGTAATAGGTATTGCCGATCGAAAGATCGCAAACGCCTTCCTTGATCGCCTTGACCTGTGCGCGGTCATTGCCCTGCGGCTTACGTGCGAGGTTGCTCTTAAGACCCTGCAGCCATTCCTTGGCCTTTTCCTCTCCATGGACGGCGATCATGGATGCAAACAGCGCAACGTTATAAACATGGCTGCCCGAACGGGTGCAAATGCGCCCTTCCCATTTCGGATCAGCAAGATCTTCGTAGGAGGTAATTTCACCTTCTTCAACGCGGTCTTTGGAAGCATAAATCGCACGACCACGCTGGGTCAGGGCAAACCAATGGCCATCAGGATCGCGCAGATGCGCCGGGATGTTGGACGCCAGGGTGTCGTTTGAAACCGCCTCGGTCACGCCAGCGTCAACCGCCTGCTGAATGCGGCTGATATCGACCGTCATCAGGATATCGGCCGGGCTGTTTGCACCTTCCTGCTTGATGCGTTCGACCAGACCTTTTTCGGCAAAGATCACATTAACGTCGATGCCGGTTTCGGCTGTGAATTTCTCAAACAGCGGCTCAACCAGAAACGCCTGACGCAGGGAATAAACATTAACTTCCTGTGCCGTTGCGGTTGTCGCTGCGATTGCGGTTGCGCCAAACACGGCCCCGCCAATGAGCTTTTTGATATCCATGTGAACGATCCCTGTTGAGTTTGCTTTGGGCACCAAACGCCCTGACGTTGCAACTTACTTGCATCTGCAATGCAAATAAGATCAACTCGCATTCAATTCAACAGTGTTTCACCCTTTTCAACCGGGCAGTGTGACTCACTTCACTTATGCCAATGTGCGCATGAAACGGAATGATGTCGCGCTCAAAGCACGTTAAACGACCCGCCACTCGATTGCTTCCAGGCATCAAGGAATTCCTGATAGGCGGGAATGTCCCCTGCCCGCTCTTCAAGCCAGCCCACAGTCAGATTGATCGCATGGTTATAGCCATCATGATCCGTCATCCCGGTATGAAGGGCATGACGGAGATACAGCAGATAGGTATTCAGAACATCCGTCTCGCAATAGCGGCGAATGCCATCAATTTCGCCATTGTCATACATGTCTGAAACCTTGCTGCCATCGACCCCGGTCTTGCCCGGAAGGTCAAGGGCGGCACAGACTTCATTCATCTTGGTGCGCGCCGATGCACCGTAGTCAGACAGAACTTCCGCCAGATCGCAATGCCAGTGCGGCGCATAGCGTGCGGTGTAGTTTTCCCATTTGTTGGACGCCTGATGCAGCCAGCGCGCCGACACCCCGTGCTTCATCGCGCGGTATTTCAACACCGGCAGATCAAACCCGCGCCCATTGAAACTGACCAAACGCGGATACAGCTTACCGCAATAGGCAAAGAAGCCATTCACAAGGTCCTTTTCCTCGGACGCCAGTTCCCCACCCGATCGCAGCTCTTCGATCTCGTACATCTCGGTATCGCCGTCACGCTGGATCGTGGCGCGCAGGAAACTGATCGCCACCACCTTGTGAAACGGCTGACGCGGAAAGCCATTACGCCCACTGGTGATCTCCAGATGATAGTCTTCCAGCATCTTGCGACCGGCTTCAGGATCGGGTGCGGTTTCGCCAGTTAATTGCGGCAGCACATCAATATCGGGCACGGTCTCGATATCAAAAACGAACAGGCTGGAATGCATCATGACGGCCTCTGAATATGTGTGCCCGATTAAGTTGTGGACTCAACATAACGATGTTTATCGACAAATTCACGGGCAGAGTTAAACCGATCACGTCGGCAACCGTAAATCACATTACCTGACATCTCCTGCCATTCCTGTCAGGAGCATTCTGTAATGATATCAGGATGAAACCGACATCACGTCGACGTTACATTCCATACCCGGGGTTGCGCCCGTTCGACAGCCATGTCTAGAATTGGCGCACCTGTATCAGGGGCACGGTCATGATCAAGTTGGGACAAATCAGCCCCCAACCCTTGCGGTTTATCCGCACCGACCATGCATTTGATGCGATTCCGGACCGCAACAACGAAGGGACAGAAGGATGAAAACCCTGCCTACCGGAGCCGCAATGCTGATGGCCGCTGGCCTCGCATTTACCCAAATTCCGTCAAGCGCCCAAGCACAAGCAGAGGCACAGGATGCCACTTGCGAAATTGATCGCCCGGTGATGTTTGCCGGGCTCAATTACGACAGCGCGCTTTTCCATAACGCCGTTGCTCGCTTCATCATTGAAAAGGGCTATGGCTGTCAGACCGATGCCCTGCCCGGCGATGTCATTCCGCTTCTGACCGGCGCTGGCAAGGGGGACGTTGATGTCGTCATGGAAATCTGGCGCGACAACGTTGCCGAAGCCTGGACCAAGGCCGAGGACGCCGGCAATGTCAGCCAGATCGGGGTGAATTTCGATGACGCCGTCGAAGGCTGGTTCGTGCCAAGCTACGTGATCGAAGGCGATGCCGATCGTGGCATCGAGCCTATGGCGACTGACCTCAAATCGGTCGATGATCTGGCGAAATATACCGAGCTATTCGAGGACCCGGAAGAACCCGGCAAGGGCCGCTTCTATAACTGCCCGTCAGGCTGGGTCTGTGAAAAGGTCAACTCGGCCAAACTTGGCGCCTATGGCCTTGATGATGATTTCACCAACTTCCGCCCGGGCACGGGAGCTGCGCTTTCGGCGGCCATCGCATCGGCTCATAAACGCGGTAAACCGGCGCTTTATTACTATTGGGGCCCGACCTGGGTCATGGGTCTTTATGATAGCACGCGCCTTGAAGAACCCGCCTATGACAAGGCGATCTTTGACGCGCTGAAAATGGAAAAAAAACCGACCAAGGCAACCGCCTACCCGCAAAGCACGATCACGATTGGTGTTAATAACGCCTTCAAAGCCGCTGCACCAACCCTGATCAGCTTCCTGACCAACTACGAAACCAGCAACGCGCTGGTCTCGGAAATGCTGGCCTATATGCAGGAAAACAACGAAAAGCCCGACGGGGCTGCGATGCATTTCCTGAAATCCAAGCCGGACGTCTGGAAAGCTTGGGTGCCCGATGATGTTGCCGCACGCGTTGAAAGTGCGATGTAACCTTTAAGGCTGCACCTGTTCAAACACCCCGCCAGAGAAATCTCGCGGGGTGTTTTGTGTTCGATAGGCCCCAACCACAATTCCCGATTGCAAAGCATCTCCAAGGCACGTTTAATCAGACAAACAGCATAAACCGCCGATGGCATTGGGGAGCCAGATGAATCAGGAAGAAACACTCGCGCTTTGGGACGAAGGACTCGGCAAAGAGGCTTGGAATGCTTGGGCCGAAAAGATGCTGGCAGAACGCAAGGCGCTTGAAGAAAATGGGGAATGGTTGATTCGAACTAATACCTCGGACGGCGAAATTGGTGCTAATGAGTGCACTAGAGCTTGGCTAGAAACTGCAACCAGTATTTTTTCGTCCAAGCATTCACCGCACACGTTCGACGTTAACGCCTCTTTTGAAGGCTTCATTTTCCCGGCTGATGCGATATTTGAGCACGCGGTTTTTCGTGAATTTGCTGAATTTTCTCACGCTACATTTTCAGGTATTGCGTTATTTGAGAGAGCACGCTTAACGAATGCGGCTTTTCAGGCTGTAAACTTCCATGGCGCTGCGGTCTTCAACGGTGTCACACTGGAAGACACGGCATTTTTCTGTGACGCTACATTTCATCAAAATATCTTCTTTATACGTGCTGCTATTAAGTCACATACTGACTTTGAGAATGCCACACTCAAGGCTGCTGCAGCATTTAACGGCGCTTCTTTCGAACAAATTACCTTGTTTTCAGGAGTACATTTTGAAGGGCCAGTGAATTTTTCGGGAGCAACCTTTGCTGCACCGATGAGCTTTGAAAAGGTAGTTTTCGGCGGATTTTCTGATTTTGAGCATGCGCGCTTCAAGGTATCTGCAATTTTTGATAGTGCTAAGTTTAATTACACTACGCTTTTCAGAAGTTCGATTTTTGAGTGCGACGCTAGGTTCGAAAGAGCACAGTTCTTAGACTATGCTTACTTTGATAGTGTCAAATTTTCTGGCTATGCTCATTTTGAAAATGCTAGATTTCGCCGCGCTGCAAACTTTCAACTTAGCTGTTTCGAGAATGATGTTCGTTTTATCAAAGCGTTATTCCAAGATGACTCGGAATTCAAAGCCACACGCTTTGTAAAGGATGCCGATTTCAGCAAGGCCGTTTTCAGGGCCGACGTAAACTTTAGCGACTCAACGTTTAAAAATGCCGCTTCATACCGCGGCGCAATTTTCAAACAAAACACTAACTTTCGCGATACGACATTTCGAGCAAATATTTCTTTCAACTCAGCGCAAGTCAGTCAAGCCTTTGATTTAAGTAACACTCGCTTTCTCCAACCACCAGACTTTCGTCAAACCCATTGTGAAGAGGCTCCGCTATTAGATGGAGTGATAATTAGCAATACTGTACCAGTAAAAAAGCGGTATCCTTGCAAGTCGGTTTTCTCAGTAACCACCAAATATCGAGCGCTCAAACGTCTTGCCATTCAGGGGCATGATCACAAGCACGAAGTGGAATTCTTTGCCGAAGAGCTCAGAACCCGCCGAATAATGGTGGACACGCCACGCGACCCAAGTTGGTGGCTGAGTTTTGTTTTTGAAGAATTGTCTGATTATGGCCGGTCGATCGCAAGGCCGCTGTTGTACTGGCTTGGCGTGGTCACGCTGTCCGCTGTGCATTACATCGCAATGGCGACACCATTGGACATTGTGCGCGCAGAAAAATGCTTCGCGGGTGCAGGGTCACAAGTAAACACCGCTTACCAGTTGGCCTTTGCAAAAGGGCTAATTGTTCCGGGATTGGCAGACAGGACGATCATCACGCAGGCTTATGACTGCCTTTTTGGCAGTATCATTCCCGGAAGTGCCACTATCGTTGCAAGTGTTCAAACATTGTTGTCGACAATCCTGCTGTTTTTGTTGCTGCTTGGCATCCGCAACCGCTTCAAACTAAAATAGCACAGTACTGCGCAGCGCAAATCGACAACGGGTCCCACCTTACTCATTAGCAACAGCAAGTTGACAGTGGGTAAGACGTTTGAAGCGCCATGTTGCCCATAGACGGTACACAAGGTTTGCGATCTGACGAATGATCGGCAGGGCTACGATCGCGGCCAAAACACGCCATCGGTTAAGCTGTCGCCAGATCAAAATGAAGGCATCGGCACCTGAGTGCCACTGCCCGTCTGAATCCAGGGCGCGCATTTGCTTTAATCCTTCGACAAGGGAAATACCGTGCTTTTCAAGATCACCGGCATGTTCCGTGACGTCCCGCCAGTCGAAAACGCCGCTTGGTGCGATCTTGCGGTAGTAATTGATTTCGCGCGCACACAGACCGCATTTTCCGTCATAGAACACCGTGATCATCGCAACCTCTCTGGAAAGCAAATTTGTCTGTGACTTACGGCTGCGGCCTGCCTCTGGATTATCAATCACTGGAATACACTTCCAAAAGACGTCAGGAGATATCACGCATGGTTCGATTAACGGTCGCGCGCACCAGACGATCTTGTTAGGCTCCTACGCTCATTGATTTTTTGAGCAGATCGGGCCGGTTGCGCCATGTTTCCAGAACAGTTGAATGTGCCGTTGGGCAAGTGGGTCAATCAGTTTGTTGATTGGCTGGTGATCAATTACGGCGCAGCGTTTGAAGCCTTTGCCGACAGTTTACTGACCGTTCTGGTCGCACTCGAGCAGGTTTTGCGCGGCGCGCCCTGGTGGGTGGTTCTGATCGCGATTGCCGCCATCACCTGGCATGCCAGCAAGAACTGGAAGCTGGTTGTCGGGCTGGTTGTGGCGATGTTTGCGATTGGCATGCTGGGTCTGTGGGACAAGGCGATGCAGACCTTGGCTCTGATGATTGTCGCGACGTCGCTTTCGGTCCTGATCGGCATTCCGGTCGGGATTGCCATGGCGATGTCAAATCGCCTGCGGGCCGTCATGTTGCCGATCCTTGATACCATGCAGACCATGCCGAGCTTTGTCTATCTGATCCCTGCCCTGATGCTGTTTGGGTTGGGCAAGGTTCCAGCGATCCTCGCCACGGTGATTTATGCCGCCCCGCCCGTCATGCGACTGACCGATTTGGGCATTCGCCTTGTTGATCAAGAGGTCCTCGAGGCATCCCGATCATTCGGAGCCAGCCGCAAGCAGATCCTGTTTGGTGTGCAGCTCCCACTGGCGCTTCCCAACATCATGGCCGGGATCAATCAGACGACGATGATGTCGATTTCGATGGTCGTGATCGCATCCATGATTGGCGCGCGTGGATTGGGCGAGCAGGTCCTGATGGGCATTCAGCGTCTGGACGTAGGTGCAGGCATGGAAGCCGGCATTGCGATTGTGCTTCTGGCCGTGGTGTTTGACCGGATCGGTCAGGCCTATGGCAAGCGATCGCAGCGCAATCCGAATGCGGAGGACGCGTGATGAGCTATATCGAAATCCGCAATATTTTCAAAATCTTCGGGCCTGACCCGAAATCGGCGCTTGAACTGGCAAAAGGGGGTGCTGACAAGGATGAAATCCTTAGCAAGACCGGGCATACGGTTGGTCTGCATGATGTCTCGCTGTCCATTGAACAGGGTGAAACCTTTGTCGTCATGGGCCTGTCTGGATCGGGGAAATCGACGCTGATCCGCCATCTTAATCGTCTGATTGATCCGACGGCGGGCAATATTTCGTTTGGCGGGGAAGACATCCTTGCCATGGATATCCCAAACCTCAATGCGTTTCGCCGCAAGCGGCTTGGCATGGTGTTTCAACGCTTTGGCCTGCTGCCCCATCGCAATGTGATGGATAACGTCGCCTATGGGCTGGAAATCCAGGGGGTTGCGCGCAAGGAACGCGAAGCCGCAGCATCGAAATGGATCGCGCGGGTTGGTCTGGCCGGGTATGAGACAAAGTTCCCCGACCAGCTGTCAGGTGGCATGCAGCAGCGTGTCGGCCTTGCCCGGGCGCTGGCGACCGATCCGGAAGTGCTTTTGATGGACGAGGCGTTTTCGGCCCTTGATCCGCTGATCCGGTCTGACATGCAGGATGAGCTGATGAAGCTTCAGGCGGAGCTTCACAAAACCATTGTGTTTATCACCCATGATCTCGACGAGGCGCTTAAGATCGGGGATCGGATTGCGATCCTGAAGGATGGCAAGCTGGTGCAGGTCGGCCGGCCAGAGGAAATCGTGCTCAAACCCGCCGACGACTATGTGCAGGCCTTCACCCGCGATGTGAACCGATCAAAGGTCTTGCGCGCCAAATCGATTATGGAGCCAACAACATCGAAAGCGAAGTCTTTAGACAACGTCGGCTTTACTGTTGACGCCGATGCCCGCCTCGAGGCGATTCTTCCCCACCTCATAACAACCTTTGATAGATCATATATAGCCGTAATCGACCGAAACGAATGTATAGTTGGGTATATTCATAGGACTCATATTTTACAAGCATTATCGAATTAATGGAGATCACCAGCGCACAAGTCCTTGATGTTCCATGAAAACGTGTATAGCAAACATGAAATCGACTTTCACGATAATTGTCGGGGCAGCCAGATGTCGCAGAAATTGCGCACCACTTTGCATGTTTTCACAGAAGACGATCAGTTTGGGTATCTACCGACGACGGTAATGGGCGTTGAAGTGCAATTTCTAAAAACGGGCGCACCAATTCCCGCCGAAGTTGAAGTGCTGCTTGTCGATATAGATCTTAAAAATCCTGCATTGATCGATAAGGTTAGGGCATTCCGTAATATCGCGAAACCTGAGACGCAAATTTTCATCACTGTTTCAAAAGGCGACAGGCAACATCAGAGGCAAGCAAGCGCCTTGGGTGCGAGAAAGACGGTATTGAAACCGCTTAGTGAGATCGGCCTCGCGATCGTGATCGAAGAACTTCGCACGCCCCATCGCTTCGCAACGACAACAACAAAATCCATCATTGATGACTCCGCACGTGCAATGCGTGAAATTTTCGATCAAGCTGCTCAAAAAGAACCTATTGATACAGCTTTGATCGGAGAAACAGGACGTCAACTTGCTGAATCCGTTGCAGATCTTGGTGTTCTTGATTGGCTTGACACCGTTCGCATTTATCATAACTCGACATTCCAACATGTTCTGCTGGTGACCGGAATAGCCTGTGCATTTGCACAAGGCGTTGGTATGAACAGCCAGGATATCGCCAAACTGACGCAAGCAGGACTTTTGCATGACATTGGTAAAATATGGACCCCGCCAGCAATTCTGGACAAGTCAGGTAAACTAAGTCCGGAAGAATTCGCGATTGTTCAAAGACATCCCAAAGATGGCTATCAGCGCCTTGCCAGACAGAAAGACTTTCATCCTGATATCCTAGATGCCGTTTTGCACCATCACGAATACCTTGATGGCAGTGGATACCCAGATGGATTACATGCACATGAGATCCGCGATTTAACCCGTATTCTCACCATCTGTGACATTGCCGGGGCCTTGTTAGAAAAGCGCCCCTATAAAAGTGCATTCACTATTGAGGAGACTCTCGGTGTACTTTTTGACATGGCATCACAGGGTAAGGTCGAGCGTGCACTTGTCGTAGCACTGGCGAGGGTATTTGACTGCGCCATTACAGCAGCGAAGCGTCCGAGAAGCGATCTTTACGAGAGCAAACAGAACTAACCATCTTCTCAATCGGAAGCGCTGCCAAGTATGCTGCAGCGGCGGAAATAGCGTAGCTCGGGATGATCTGCGTTATCGCCTGCATCCGGATGAATGATGCGATACATGCCGCTTTCGGCTGCGCGGTTATGCTCCGTCGCGATCACCAGCCACAGAAACCCGTTTTCATCGGCTCGCGCCCGATCGGTCGGCGATGGCAGCGCCTTGCCATTGGGGTGAGAATGAAAACATCCGACAACCCGCTCCCCCTTCTGGCGCGCGTTGCGATAGCAATCAATCAGCGTTTGCGGATCAATCTCGAAAGTGACAAGCGGGTCTTCGGCGATATTTTTGGCAAAAACCACGCGTTCGATGCGGTTGGGGCTGTTGATCGACGCGATCAGAAGGCCACAGGCTTCCAGGGGCCATTGTAACGCGCAAAAGTCACGGATTTCTTCATGCAGGACGTTGGCAAGCGCGATGTGGGTTTCGTCTTCCACCTCAGCTGGTCTATTGCCTGTCATGTCCTGCCAGCCCCCATCACCACACACAACGCTTTGTAATCAGGTTACTGCACATCCTGATCAAGGATGATGCGGCCAAGTACTTTTTTCTCGGTGAGCGAGAGGATCACAAGCCTTGCACCTTCGCCGTGGCGGCCTTCGATATGAAGGGTGGCCTGCGTGCCATCGATGGAATAGTCGACAAGGCGTTCATCATCACCCAAGTCGATGGTGATGTCACCGAATGCGCCGAGGGTTTCTTCCGGAGGAGCACTTGTGGTTCCAGCAACCGGAACGGATGGCGTAACGGTTGGTTCGGTGACGGTATCCGGGTTATTCTTATCCAGTGACAGGCCATAGACAACAAGTCCGATGCCCACCACGATCAGAATGCCCATGAACGCAACCAAAGCCTTAACGATACGCATTGTATTTCCAACTGACAAAGCTTGATGAAACCTGCATGCGCGCCAAAAGCGCGATCATACCAGCCCTTATTCAAGGCCATAGCGACAAGCAGGCTTAATTGCAAGGCAACAAACGCCCCGCTATGTCGCAATTCGTTGCAATCGCCGAATAAAGCGCTACAAGCTGCCAGCATAGGCGCATGACCGCCCCCGTGATCAAAATAGCCCGATAGTAAGCGATGTCTGAAAACCTGATTTATACAGCGACCGACGAGGATGAAGGTGCGCGCCTTGACAAGGTGCTGGCAACCGCATGGCCCGATCAGTCGCGCTCACGCATCAAGGCCCTGATCGAGGAGGGTCAGCTTCGCGTGAATGGCACGCCGGCGACCAAGATGTCGGCCAAGGTCAGGACAGGCGATGTTTTTGACCTGATCGTGCCCGAACCGGAAATGGCCGAACCGGTGCCCGAGGACATCAAGCTTGATGTGCTTTACGAGGATGACGACCTTCTGGTGATCAACAAGCCGGCGGGCATGGTGGTCCATCCTGCGGCAGGCAATGAAAGCGGGACGCTTGTAAACGCGCTTCTGGCCCATTGTGGCGACAGCCTGTCGGGGATTGGCGGGGTCAAGCGCCCCGGGATCGTCCATCGCCTGGACAAGGATACCAGCGGGGCCATGGTGGTGGCCAAGAACGATATCGCCCATCGCGCGCTTTCAAAGCTGTTTTCCGAGGACAAGGACAATATTGATCGCGCCTACCTTGCGGTTTTATGGGGTGTGCCCAAGCCGCTGACGGGCGATGTCGAGGGAAATATCGGCCGCAGCCCCCGCAATCGCAAGAAGATGGCTGTGGTCAAAAGTGGGGGGAAATACGCCCTCACCCATTACAAAACCCTACAATTACGTAACGACTCGTTGGCATCGCTTGTTGAGTGCCGTCTTGCAACCGGACGTACGCATCAGATCCGAGTTCATATGCACCATATTGGACATTCACTTGTATGTGATCCTGTTTACGGTCGGAATAGAACTGCTCTAAAGCTCAACCTAGAGGCGCAGAAAATTCTGAACGCATTCAACAAACAGGCGCTACATGCCAGAACGCTTGGGTTTCTGCACCCTCGCACGGGGGCTTATATATCGACCGAATCCCCCATCCCGGACGACCTTTTGGCGCTTATGAACGCCCTTAAACTATACCTTTGAATAGTCAACACTAACCTTACCGCGTAATTTTCCATTGACGGTATATAATACTCCCGTATAACCTTCTGAAAGTGCACGGGGATAACAGCACTGTTTGAAAGCAATACGGGAGGCTTTTATGAAAGCAGGAAACGCTCTTCCAACTATCTCTCAAGATGGTCTGACGATATACTTACAGCGTATACGCCGCTACCCGATGCTTACACCGGAACAGGAAACAACTTATGCCTGTGATTTCCGGAACAAGGATTGTGACAAATCTGCTGAAAAACTGATTACCAGCCATTTGCGTCTGGTCGCCAAGATTGCGATGAGCTACCGCGGTTATGGCCTGCCAATCAATGAACTCATTTCCGAAGGCAATGTCGGCCTGCTCCAGTCGGTCAAACGGTTTGACCCGGACAAGGGTTTCCGCCTTGCAACCTATGCCATGTGGTGGATCCGTGCCGCCATCCAGGAATACATCCTGCACTCCTGGTCGCTTGTGAAAATGGGCACCACAGCAGCACAAAAGAAGCTGTTCTTTAACCTGCGCAAGCTCAAAAGCCAGATGCAGGCAATCGACGAAGGCGATCTTCAGCCTGAACAGGTCGAACTGATCGCGACCAAGCTGAATGTGTCTGAAGACGACGTTGTCATGATGAACCGCCGTTTGGCCGGACCAGACCACTCGCTTAATGCGCCGGTACGCATTGAAGGCGATGGCGAATGGGTCGACTGGATCGAAAGCGATGATGACGATCAGGAAACCTTGTACGGCAAGCGCGAGGAATTCCTGCAACGCATGAGCATGCTCAAAAGTGCGATGTCGCACCTTAATGATCGCGAACGCGACATCCTGACCCAGCGCCGCCTGCTGGAAAGTCCGGTAACGCTTGAAAACCTTAGCGTCGCGTATGGCATCTCGCGGGAGCGTATCCGTCAGATCGAAGTACGTGCCTTTGAAAAGGTTCGCAAATCAATCCACACGGACCTGCCCCACTAACACCACCGAATACCCCATCTTTATTCCCCTCTGGAAACGACTTGCGGCGGACACTTGTCCGCCGCTTTCTTTTGGAGTTCGAATCAAAGGTGTGAAAGTGCCCGGATCAGTTGCCGGAGCGATCCACTTCCTTGATCAGGCTATCGCCCCAAGTCTTGATCAGCCCGCGCTGTTTTTTGCGCAATTCACTGACCCGACGCTGGGCCGAAAGGTTTAGGACATTGGCAACAATCGGCGGCATGGCAAGATACAATAACCAGCCAAGCCCCGCGGCGCCATACATGATCGACAATGCCAATGGCTGAAACACGGCCTGGGTCGCACCGTTGACGGTTTGTGCCGGTTGCACCCAGACTTCAAGGATATAGGGCGCAACGCCTGAGAAGTTCAGACCAAACACGCAACGCGCCATGGTCCGCCCTGGGCTGCGATCAAAGATAAAGGCCACAAGTGACGGCAACAAGCCGACCGTCAGCGTGATGAAAGTTGGCAATGCGACCATGAACAGCAACACCGCCGATGCAACAACCGACAGGCCGGAAAATGCACTGCGCCCGCCCTTCCCCTTGGCGCCTGAACGTTTACCCTTTGCCATGTCGCCCCCTTAAAAGATATGCATCAAGAACAGTGCGGAAACGGTCAGCAACGCAATCATGGTTGATGCGAAAGCTGCGGCCTGCTGCCCGACTTTTTCGGCCAGTTCCATCCGGGCCGGGCCCGAGGATTCCAGATCGAACACTTCGCTTTCCGCCTCGGAATATTCTGCGACAGCTTCGACGAATTCTGACTGATCCTTGCGGCGTTCCTGCTCGTCATTGATCAGGTTATAAAGCTCGACCAGATTGCCGCGCTTGGCAAGTTTGGGAATTTCGGTTTCCACACGTTCGCGACGGGCCTTGCTGTGAAACACCTTGATCGCCGGTTCCATCAAACGTGCCACCCAGTGTGACAGATTCTGCAAGTTATCCGGGCCATGGCGCCATTGCACGATCGCCAGCATGCTGATGATTGCGCGGCTGTATTCCACCTCGTCAGACGGGTTTTGCATCGCCATCAACTGCCCTTCGACGTCGTCTTCCAGACGGGTGGCGATGAAGGCCGCGATATGACGGTCCACCGGCCAGCTGTCTTCGGATGCGGTCTCGGCGGCTTTTTCAATTGCCGGCAACAGATCGGCGATGTCCACGACGAATTTTTCTTCGACCAGTGGGCTCAGGCAGTGCTGATTGCGCACGGTCGCATAAAGGCACCGCTCATAACCATAGCCAGCACTTTGCTGCTGAATGTAGTAGCGCAGGTTTTTGTAGAGCTGCTGCTGCTTCTGGATTTCCGGGCTGTAACCTTCCTGGCGGCCAAACCAGAAAGACGGGATATCGCGGACAATGACATCGGCAAAACGCTGCGGGCCTCGGCCATGCTGCACATCATAGGACAGCATGAAGCCAAGCCCGTCCACCATGGCCGAGAACCCCTTAAACCTGACAGGGCCAGACGGATCGAGAATCAGGATCGAGCGCGCCACGAGCACATCTTCGGCTGATCGTTTATCGGTTCCGGCCCATTGCAACTGTCGCATGGCATCAGACAGCGCCTTGGCACGGTCATTGTCCCCCAAGCCGCGCCGCAGCCAGATTTCGACCGTACTGTCGCGCAACGGTCCAAGAGCGGTTCCCCAATTTTTGGCAATGCCCTGTGCCAGTGCACGACAGGTATAGTAATCCCGCCCGGCAAGGTTCTGTGAGCGGGCCGCACGTTTTTCCGTATTCGCCTGAACCGGCCTGGTTCTGCGCCCGTCAAGCCAGGCATTGAGTTCGGAAAAGCCCCAGCGTTCTTCAGGATCATCACATAACAGACCACGCACCGGCTCGATCAGAACGAGCGGCAGCTTTTCCTGCGAGGCAATTGCCTGAAACGATCCCTTTTCCAGTTTGACCTCTATGATTTCCTGATCATTGAGCTTCTTGAGCGGCTGACGGCCAATTCCGAGTTCTGCCAGGGTCATGCCAAGGGCATAAAAATCATCGGCCAGACTGCCCGATCCGCGACCGGCAGGTTCGGCACTCATCCGGGCTGTGGTTTCATACACACTCGGCTGATCATAGCCGGGCGGCCCACTGGAACAGTCACCAAGCACGACCTTTTCGCGCATGGGATCGCCGAAAAACAGGTTATCTGCACGAACATTGCGGTGTGCGAGGCCTTTTTCACCAAAGGCCTGCAAGACATTCATCAACGGCTCGACAACGACCGTTCCAATGTCGTGCTCGTCAATGGCGAGTTTCTTGTTTTCCCGGGCAACGACTTTGCCGCCAGCGGGCTTTTCATAGAACAGCACCATCGTCTTGCGCCCAAAAGGCGGCCAATAGGCGGTCTCGTAGTCAATCAGGTCGATTTGACCGGCCATATGCATGCCGGTAAGAAACGTAAGATGGTCATGACGGGTTGGTAAGACCGGATCGGTCACCAGTGCAAAGGCGCTGCCCTCGTCCCGGCGCAAGTTATCTGCGGAATAGGCCTTGCAATGGCCCATGTCGAATTCGGGCATCCGAAGATCGAGAAAGACGCGGAAATTACCGATCTCGACACTTTTGCCACCGGCAGTAACCGCGACATCATCACCATCAGGGGTTTCTTCTGGCTCTTCAGGCGCAGGTGCGCCGCCGCCCGGTGCATCAATCACCGGCTCTGTCGCAGCACCGTTCGAAACGTCCTGTTCCTGATCTTCTGCTTGCTCTGCCATGATCCCGATATTCTTTATACGTTATCATTCCCTGAGGGGCGACCGATCCTCTGATCGACAGTCCTCCTGACCTATCTACCAGAACGCTATCCTCAAAAGGTTGATAAAACGATACTGGTGATCCACCATGCGGGCAAGCTGTTATCCATGGGGCAGCTCCCTGAATGATCAGGAAGTCCTTCAGGCACAAACAAAAAAGCCACCAGCGCGACACTGGTGGCTTTCGAAACCAGGAATTTTCGACGGTTAGCCGCTGAACGGGTCATGCACCAGAATGGTGTCATCACGTTCCGGGCTGGTCGACAGCAAAGCAACCGGTGCCTCGATCAGTTCCTCGACACGGCGGACATATTTGATGGCCGCTGCCGGAAGATCGGCCCAGCTGCGCGCGCCCATGGTCGTTTCAGACCAGCCTTCAATGGTTTCATAAACCGGCTTGGCTTTGGCCTGCAGACGCTGGTTGGCCGGCAGGTGATCGTAGATCTTGCCATCAATGTCGTAACCGGTACAGATCTTGATCTCGTCAAATCCGTCGAGAACATCAAGCTTGGTAAAGGCAATACCGGTAATGCCATTCACCTTGACCGACTGGCGGACAAGGGCTGCATCAAACCAGCCACAACGGCGCTTACGCCCGGTAACCACACCAAATTCATGACCGCGTTCGCCAAGACGGGTGCCATCGTCATCAAACAGTTCGGACGGGAACGGACCTTCGCCAACACGGGTGGTGTAGGCCTTGGTGATGCCAAGAACATACCCGACACCCGACGGCCCCATGCCGGAACCTGCGGCCGCCTGACCGGAAACGGTGTTTGACGAGGTAACGAACGGATACGTGCCATGATCAACGTCAAGCATCGTGCCCTGTGCACCTTCAAACAGGATGCGCTTGCCAGCTTCCTTGAACTGGTTCAGCGACTTCCAGACCGTGTCAGAGAACGGCAGGATTTTCGGCGCGATTTCCTTGAGCTGCTCAAGCAGTTCGGCGCCATCAATTTCCGGCTGACCAAGACCACGCAGAAGCGCATTGTGATGCGTCAGCAGGTTTTCGATCTTTGCTTTGAGCAGATCAACATCCGCCAGATCACCCACACGGATCGCACGGCGACCAGCACGGTCTTCATAGGCCGGACCGATACCGCGACCGGTGGTCCCGATCTTGTTGTCACCCGATGCTGCGGCTTCGCGCGCACGGTCAAGGTTGCCATGCAGCGGCAGGATCAGGCAGGCATTTTCCGCCAGACGCAGGTTTTCCGAGGTAATCTCAACGCCCTGCTCTTTCAGGCGGTCGATTTCAGCCAGAAGCGCCCACGGATCAACAACAACGCCGTTACCGATCACAGACAGCTTTTTCTCACGCACGATGCCCGATGGCAGCAGGCTGAGTTTATAAGTCGTCCCGTCGATCACCAGAGTATGACCGGCGTTATGACCACCCTGGAAACGCACAACAACGTCTGCCCGTTCGGACAGCCAGTCGACGATCTTGCCTTTACCTTCGTCCCCCCACTGGGAACCGATCACGGCAACATTGGTCATCGCAAAACTCCTTGCGCGATAAAAAGTTCGTTTGATTAGGCGTTCAGCGGCACAACCTGACCGCCAAGATAAATATGATTACAGCCCATGGCTTCTGCCTCAATGCGGGCAGCGGCTTCGGTCTTGGCCTCGGCCGCACCTTCAAGGGCGGCGACAGTGTAATGGCCTTCTGCACGCAGTTTGCGCGCTTCACGCTGCGGCGTCCCAAGCGGCAGATAAACCCGATCAACCGGCGTTGCATCCGGAAGGCCGCGCAAAATGCTGTCCATGTAAAGGGACATGCCCGTTGCCGCCTCACCCGACGCACCACCGGCGCGGTATCGGCCACCACGGCCAATTTCGCCGCGCACATTACGCGCAAACAGTGTGAAGCTGACACCCGTCTGATAGCGGAAACCGGCCATCTCGACCGGATCAATGGTCAGGGCCGCATCAAGGCCAGATGCCAGAACGCGTTCCGCCACATCGATCAGGCGGTATAGTTCCTCAGAGGCACCAAGCGGCAATTCAAGTTTTTTGAGTTTCGGCAATGCGGTTTCAGCCGAACCGGCAGCTTCAAGCAATGCCACCAAGACACCGGTGACCTTGCCGTCCGCCGCACGCAGGGCCGCGACATCACGCCGCTCAAGCGCCTCGGTCAGGGCTTCGCGCTCGTCGCGTGACACGCCAAAGGCGTCAAACAGACGCACCGGCAAAGTCGGCAAGTTCAGGTCAACAGACACATCTTCCAGACCGATGCTGTCCAGTGCTTCGAGTGCGAGGAGAACAATTTCGGTATCGGCAGCGGCACTGGAAACACCAATCAATTCCGCACCAACCTGCGCAAACTGACGTTCCGGGCGCAGATGCGATCCCTTGATCCGCAGAACATCACCGGAATAGGAAAGACGCAGCGGACGCGGCGCATCGACCAGCCGGGTGGCAGCAATGCGGCCGACCTGTGGGGTCATGTCGGAACGCAGCCCCATCATGCGGCGCGATTCCGGATCCATCAGACGGAACGTCTGTGTCGCCAGTTCGGGGGCCGCACCTTCAAGCAGGCTTTCTTCAAATTCGACAAGCGGGGTTTTCACGCGGTCATAGCCCGCATGCGCCAGACTGGCCATCAGCTTTTCACGGATTTCAGCTTCCCGTGCAGCGGTTCCTGGCAGGACATCCTGCAGGCCGGCGGGCAAAAGAGCTTTCCTGGCGAGTTCAGTCATGTTGTGTGCTTTCCCGGACGAGGCGCGCAAATTCAAATTGATAATATCCCGAGCAACGCTCAGGGCTCACTATCCGGTAGCGGTTACTACCGTGTTGTGCCGGACAGGGCAACGGGGAAAACCCCTGTAACCCAAATAATACGTACGAATTATTTCCTATCCGGCCTGAAATTCGGCCTTAACCACCGCGAAGGCCCAGTCAAGCCAAGGTAGCAACGCCTTGATATCGTTGGGCTCAACCGTCGCCCCACCCCAAATACGCAGGCCAGCGGGCGCATCGCGGTATCCATTGATATCAAGTGCAACATTTTCCGCTTCAAGAAGCTGCGAAATCGTTTTGGGCAATGCAGCCTGCTGATCAGCTGACAAACCAAGCGCCCAGGGATCGACGATCTTGATACACATCGAGGTGTTCGACGCCGTTGCCGGATCCTCGGCAAGGTCCGCCGCCCAGTCACTGGTCGCAAGCCATGCATCAAGATGTGCCCGGCTTGAACGCGTGCGCTTCAACAGGCCTTCAAGCCCGCCGATTTCTTCAGCCCATTTCAGGGTATCAATCGCATCCTCGACGACCAGCATTGACGGGGTATTGATGGTTTCCCCACGGAAAATACCATCAATCAGTTTGCCGCCCTTGGTCATGCGGAAGATTTTTGGTAGCGGCCAGGCCGGCGTATAATTTTCAAGGCGTTCAACAGCACGCGGGCTCAGGATAATGATGCCGTGTCCACCCTCGCCGCCCAGAACTTTCTGCCAGCTATAGGTCACGACATCGAGCTTGTCCCACGGCAGTTCCATGGCAAAGATCGCCGAGGTCGCATCACAAATGGTCAGGCCTTTGCGCTCATCTGCGATCCAGTCGCCATTGGGTACACGCACACCGGCCGTCGTACCATTCCAGGTGAAAACAACATCACGGTCGAAATCAACCGCATTCAGATCGGGCAATTTGCCATAGTCACCCTCAAGGGTGCGCACATCATCAAGTTTGAGCTGCTTGATCACGTCAGCAACCCAGGTTGACCCGAAACTTTCCCAGGCCAGCATATCAACGCCACGCGCGCCCAGCATCGACCAAAGCGCCATTTCCACCGCACCGGTATCCGATGCCGGTACAACACCCAGAAGATAATCATCTGGCAGGTTCAAAATGGCGCGCGAACGGTCAATTACCTCTTCAAGGCGCTGCTTGCCCAATTTAGATCGGTGCGAGCGACCAAGAACGTCCACATGCAATGCATCAGCAGACCAACCCGGGCGTTTCTTGCAAGGGCCCGACGAAAAATTCGGGCTGGTTGGGCGCGTTGTCGGCTTTGCAATTGCGGCAGTCTGGGCCATTTGTAAGTTCCTGATAAAGAAGGATAACCGCTTTGGGTTACGTCAGATCAATCGAGGGGCCTGATCCTATTGCCCCGAAGGCAAAAGTCAAACGCCTTCCACACAGACATGGCAGCCATTTTTGCATGGCTGAAACGGAACGCAGGAAACAGGCGTTGGCTTGTTTTATTGATCTTAGAACGGGATATCGTAATACCACGGCGCAAACAGGCTGAACGCGATCCAAAGAACAATAATCAGTGGCGTTCCGGCCTTAAGGAAGTCGACAAACCGGTAATGCCCCGGCCCCATGACAAGAAGGTTGGTCTGATAGCCAACAGGCGATGCAAACGAACAGTTCGCTGCCATCACAACGGCAATGGCAAACACATGCGGCGGCACGCCAAGCTGTTGCGCCATGCCAATCCCGATCGGGGTAAACAAAACTGCGCACGCATTGTTCGACAGAACGTTGGTAAAGCCTGCCACAATCAGGAAGAACAGCGACAAGATCACCGGCGCTGGTGCCCCACGGGTCGCTGCCAACAACTGATCGGCCACGAATTCGGCGCCGCCTGTCAATTGCAACGCATTGCCCAGCGCAAGGGCGGCGGCAACCAGCAGCACGATCTTGCGATCAATGGCACGCGATGCCTGTCGCAAATTAAGCGCACCCGATGCAATCATCAGTCCGGCACCGATAAAGCTTGAAACCACGATCGGCACAATTCCGGTCGCGGCCAATGCAATCACACCAAGGAAGATCGCAGCAGCACGGCGAGCATGGAACGGGCGCGGCAAGGTGCGCGTCGACCATTCCAGCAGCACGACATCACGAATGGTCCGCAGCGCTTCAACGTCTTCTGACCGGCCCTGCACCAACAAGACGTCGCCCGCTTCAAGCCGGATTTCGGTCATTTGGGTGCGGATCATGCGTGACCGCCGCTGAATACCCAGCACCAGACACTTGTACTGATAGCGGAAACCGATCTGCTCCAGGTTAAAGCCAATCAGACGCGATCCCGGCGGCAACATCACTTCGGCGAGAAGCTGTGTCGATTTTTGCGGGGCCTCGTCGCCATCCGCAGCAACGGCAACCGCATCGGAATGAAGCAGACCGGGATCTTTTTGCAGGGCCTCGGTCAAAGCCTTGCGCGTGGCAGCGACGACTAGAACATCACCAGCCTGAATTTCCATATCATCTTCGAATGGCGGCAATTCAGCATGTTCACGCCGGACAATCATTTGAATGGTGATATTGGGCAGGTTCTTGAAGAAACCGGCAACCGGTTTGGTGCCGATCATGTTGGCGGACGGGCCCACCGTGATCTGGGCAATGAACTGTTTGCCGCTGCTATCGGGATTGGCAAGCTTGCTGCGCATCGATGCCAGGGCGGGTAGCAGACGCGGCGCAATCAACAGGACATAGACAAATCCGACAAGTGCCAACACGCTGCCAATGGTCGTGAATTCAAAGAACTCAAGCCCCGGCATCCCCAATTCGATCAGGGAGCTCGATACCAGAAGGTTGGTCGAAGAACCGATCAGCGTTGTCATACCCCCAAGGATCGCGGCATAGGAAAGCGGGATCATTAAGGCTGATGGCGAACGTTCAATACGCTCGGCAAGTGATTGAATAATCGGAATAAAGATAACAACGACCGGCGTGTTGTTCAGGAAGGCCGACATGACCATCACGACGAACAGGCCAATGAAAATCGCGACCGAGGCATTCTTGCCGCCATGCTCGGTAATCAGTCCGGCGATGTAACTGACACCGCCCGTCAGAACCATCCCCTGCCCGACGACAAGCAACGACAGCACCGTCAGCAAGGCCGGGTTGGCAAAGCCCGACATGATGGTTGCTGGTCCCAGCAGATTGTCACCATCGCCATCCAGCAGCGGGAAAAAGTCAAAGAAAAGCAAAAGGGTTGCGATCAGCGCCATGCTGGTCAGTTCGAGCGAAATACGCTCCAACCCATACAGAACAAGCGATCCGGCAACGAGTGCAAGGACCACCCACATCTGCATCGGCGTTGCAGAACTGGCAACAACACTTTCGAGCACGATAAACTTTCCCCTGTAAAGCGAGCTTTCTTGTGGTTATCGCGCGCTACTATGGTTGCGCGGTCTGTCCACAAGTCTCCTATTTTGCCTTTTACTTAGACGAAAGCCCCATGGCACGGTCAATAAAAAAACAAAGCCATCCGGGCTCAATGCGGATTATTGGGTAGAAATATTTCCTTACAGATGCCGGGAAATTTGCACAAAAAATGGCGGACAATCGCGTTATTGCCCGCCATTTTTCAGATGATTTTTCTCGTGATCAAACGCGTTATGCCGGAAGTATGATTTCACCCTTGAGGTAAAGCACCGCCTCCCCCTTCAGATGAACACGATCACCATCGACTTTGCAGGCAACAACGCCGCCACGTGCTGACGCCTGATAGCCGACAACATCAGCCTGACCGAGTTTTTCGGACCAATAAGGCGCAACCACGCAATGCATGTACCCGGTCACCGGGTCCTCATCGATGCCAAAGGCCGGCAGGAAGTAACGCGACACCATATCAAGCCCGGTTTTATCGCCCGGTGCGGTTACGATCACACCGCGATCCGCCAACTTGCTCAGCGCCGACATGTCCGGGCGCATGTTGCGAACAATCGATGCATCGTCAAAGACCGCGACTATATCCGTGTCGCGGCTGACCACGCCAAATGTCTCAATCGGTGTCGCCCCGCCCAGCGCATCGATCACCTCGCCTGAGACCGTACCGACCTTGATGGGCTGCTTGGGGAAATTCAGAACAATCGCATCCCCTTCGCGGCGCGCGGTCAAAACCCCGCTTTGGCTTTGTAACTTGATCAGGTCACCGTCAAAGCCAAGCTGATTGAAAATCACAAACGCACTGGCAAGGGTCGCGTGACCGCAAAGCGGCACCTCGACGGTTGGCGTAAACCAGCGAATATGAAAATCGGCCTCATCCCCGTCACACGGCACGAAAAAAGCCGTTTCCGACAGATTGTTTTCCATTGCGATCTTTTGCATCACATCATCAGACAACCAGTCTGAAAGCGGTACAACTGCGGCCGGGTTGCCCGCAAACGCAACGTCGGTAAAAGCATCAATCTGATAGATCGGCAGGGTTTTGGGCGTCATCGTATTATCCTGAATTCGGCATATATTTGATGTGCAAAACTTTAAATCTAC
>NZ_JBSWWO010000002.1:0-542500 GCF_056160125.1 Thalassospira sp. ABD4_177
GGTTCAACGCCTCCCAACTAATTCTGGCAGCGAGAAAGACTGATGAATAAATGCGATGAATTCACTTTCCCTGAGGGGTTCTCGCTTATGCCAGAATTTGCAATTCCAAACATTTAGATAAACTCAATTTATCACGCATGAGAAGCTCAAGTAATCTTGATACCGCACCAAACCATCCCCAAATGCTCCCTCAAAGTATCGCTACCTGTCTATTTCATACTTAGGAAGTCTGCATATGCTGAGAAATATTAAGATCGGTCGCAAAATCGCGTCAATTTCTTTCCTCGCCTTTATAATTATTATGACCCTTTCTTTGGTTCAGCTTTTCAATCTGCGTAGCAATCTTGTCGACGACAGAATGGACAAGATTAAAACTGCGACAATGACGTTAGTAACGGTCGCACAGGAACTGCAAGACAAAGTGGCCTCAGGAACATTATCCCAAGATGATGCGATAGCGCAGTTCTATGAGATTGCAAGGGTTGCAAACTATGACGGCGGAACAGGGTATTTTTTGATTATTTCTGAAGATGTCGTCATGAAGATGCATCCTAAAGCACCGCAACTAAATGGAAAAGACGTTTCAAAACTTGGGGATGCAAATGGCTATTTGATGTCTGTTGACCTTGTAGCTCAAGGCAAAAAGTCCGATGGCGGCTACACGCGATATTTCTGGACAAAACCCAATCAACCCGAAGATCAAAATTTTGAAAAGATATCTTATTCAAGACAACTTCCGTGGTCCGACATCTTAACAACTGGGGTCTATGTAGATGACATTGAATCTAAATTTTGGGAAAATGCACTGCTTATTTTGACATTTGGCAGCGCCCTTTCTGTCTTACTATTTGTGATCGGCTATTTTATAGGACGCGATATTACTGCACCTCTTTCACGACTCTCGCAACGCATGGAATACATCGCTCGTGGAAACCTTGAAGGCAATATTGAGGATCAGGAGCGCGGTGACGAAGTCGGTAACATGGCACGCACGGTGGTTGCCTTCCGCGACCAGGCAATCGAGAACATCAAGCTTCAGGAAGACCAGCGTGAACTTGAAAAACAGGCCGAGGAAAATCAGCGCAAAGCCCTGATGGATATGGCCGATTCCCTTGATTCTAAGGTCAAGGGACTGATCAGTTCGATCTCGAAATCGATCAAGGACATGCAATTCTCGACCGATGAAATGCGTCAAGCAACCGATATGAACAGCGAACTGTCGGCAGCTGTGGCCTCTGCCACCACCCAGACATCGGGAAACGTTCAGACCGTGTCTGCCGCGACCGAGGAACTCTCGGCCTCCTCGGATGAAATCGCCCAGCAGATTGCAACTTCGGCCAATATCGCCAACCGCGCCAATGACGAAGCGACGCGCACCAACGAAACGGTCACCGGCCTGTCTGAAGCTGCCCAACGCATCGGCGATGTCGCAAGCCTGATCGGCGACATTGCAGAACAGACCAACCTGCTGGCCCTCAACGCCACCATCGAGGCCGCCCGTGCCGGCGATGCCGGTAAAGGCTTTGCCGTCGTCGCGAGTGAGGTCAAAAACCTCGCCAACCAGACCGCCAAGGCGACAGAGGAAATCAATCAGCAAATCCTCGCCGTTCAGAACGAAACCACCGAGGCGGTTGATGCCATCCGCCGGATTTCCGAAACCATCGCCCAGGTCGCCGACAGCTCAACCGCAATTGCCGCCGCGGTTGAAGAACAGCACGCCGCCATCGGCGAAATCTCGCGCAGTGTGCAACAGGCGGCTGACGGCACGCGCGAAGTCTCTGAACGCATCGAGACGGTCAATGACAACGCTGGCAAAGTGTCGTCTGGCACCAACCAGCTTGCCAGCACCGCAGAAAAACTGGTGTCCGAGGCCGTCGCCCTTGATGACGCGGTTGAGGCCTTCCTCGACAATTTGCGCAAGAACGCGTCATAAACCATCACATCAGACCACGTAAAAGCCGCCCCGGAGCTTCTCCGGGGCGGCTTTTGTTTTGGGTCGTTAGCAGAGCGCCAATTACGGGCGTTTGGCTTCAATCTCGATTTCGATGGTCACCGGATCACCAACCTGGGATGTATCGGCCCACTGGCCCTGCCCGACGCCAAAGTCGGTACGGTTGATGGTCACCGTTCCCTTGGCTTCGGCCTCGTTGCCTTCGATCTCAAGATCAAACGGCAAGGTCACTTCGCGGGTGACATCGCGGATCGTCAAGTCGGCAACCGCTTCATATTTGCCCGGCGCGATTTCTTTGAAGGACTTGGTGGCAAACTTTGCGGTCGGCCATTGTGCGGCGTCGAACCAGTCGGGCGAGACGATTTGACTGTCGCGATCAGCATTCTCGGTATCGGCGGACGCAATATCGATCAGCACCTCGACCGAGGAGCTGGCAAGATCATCGGGTGAAAACACGATCTCGGCGGCAAAGGATTTGAACTCGCCTTCGAACTCGGCACCAAGCTGGGTCCCGGTGAATTCGATTTCGCTGTCATTGGCCTCAACCACCCATGGGTCGGCTGCCTTTACCACGCCGGAAAAACCGGCAAGGGTTGTGGCAAGGGCCAAGGCGGGCAGGATTTTGCGCTTCATCTGAAACATGTCAGTTTTCCTCGAGTTTGCCGGGCAACATGCGGCGCAACGTGGCATCGCGATCCCATAAATGATGTTTGAGTGCGGCGAGAATATGAACACCAACCAATCCGGCAACCGCCCAGGACAGCAACCAGTGCGCTGTGCGCAATGTATCAAACAGTTCCTGATCGGGCGAAACAAGGTTTGGCAGGGTAAACAGGCCAAACACACTGACCGGGTAGTTTGCCGCTGATGACATGGTCCAGCCGGTCAAAGGCATGGCAAACATCAGCAAGTACAAACCCAGATGCCCGGCCTTTGCGGCCAGCCGTTCGATCTGCCATTTGCCAAGTTCTTCAGGTGTCGGTTCGCTATGGCGCCAGATAACACGCAGGATCACAAGGGCCAGCACTGTCACGCCAAGCGACTTGTGGCGCGATATCCATTCAAGCTTTTCCATGCCGAGCGGCAGGAAATCCATATACCAGCCGATGGAAAATACGCTGATCACCAGAAGCGCCATCACCCAGTGGATGGTCTTGGTCACCGCGCCAAAGGCCTGCTTTGTACTGCGAAGTGTCATAACCGGCTTCCCTCACTGCCAGCCCGGATTGTTCCGGGTCCTACCCAATTTTGTCCGGGCCTAAAATATGATGTGCGCCGCAGCACACTTGCCACAGCGCACATCTTACACCCGGTGAGACAGAATTACTTCTGTTTCAGGAACTCGGAAGAAATCTGAAGTTCGACTTCGTCACCAACACCGCCGACAAGGTAATCCATGCCGTATTCCGAACGGGTCACGGTACCGGTTGCCGAGAAGCCAACAACCGAGTCACCGGTCATCGGATGTTCGCCTTCACCGGTCAGGGTGACGTCAAGAACCAGCGGCTTGGTTTCGCCAAGGAAGCTCAGATCACCGGTAACGGTTGCCCCATTTTCGCCAACAAGCTCGACCGAGGTGCTGGTGAAGGTTGCGGTCGGGAAGCTTTCAACATTGAAGAAATCAGCCGTCTTCATGTGGTTATCAAGCGCTTCAACACCGCTATCGATCTGGTTGAGATCAATGGTGATGGTCGCTGAGGATGCCGACGGATCTTCACGATCAAGCGTCAGCTCACCGGTGGTGCCGGCAAAACGGCCCTGGAAGTTGGAAAAACCAAGATGGTTGACGATGAAGATCACGCTGGTGTGGGTCGGATCAAGTTTGTAGGTATCCGCCGCCTGGGCTGAGAAAGCCGCACCCGAAAGACCTGCAGCAATGGTCAGCGCAACGCCAGCTTTTTTAATCGACTTAAACATTTTCATTTCCCTCATGTTCACAAGGTGCAGACGAACGCTGCACCAAAATAAATCGTCAACTGAAGATGACAGGCGCACCGCTTGCCCTCAAGCCAGCGAAACCGCAACATATATTTTCGTTTAGGGAAACAATCACAAAAACATCTGCCATATTCTTGACAATTTAGGCCAAATCACCGCAAACAGCTTGGCCTTGCGAATAGGTGTTTTCCACCATTTGGTGATCTCAAACGGGGCACTGCCAACGAAAAAGCTGACCGCAATTGCGATCAGCTTGTTTCCAATCCGGACCTGATTGGCGTCAAGTTGGGCTTATGGCTGTTCCGGTGCAGCCTGACCTTGCGTTGCGGATTCGCCGCCCTCGCCCTCAGAGCTGGCCGGGCCAAGGCATTCCTTGAGCCACACGTCATAGACCGGATGTTCAAGCGCTGACAGCCCCGGGCTTGAAGCAAACATCCAGCCCGAAAACAGTTGAGTGCGCGTGGCATTGCCATCATCGCGAATGTCGGCAATATCAAGGAAAGTCGCGCTTTCCGGGCGTTCTTCCGGTGGTGTGCGGAAACAAGCATCCACCCGAATTTCGAGCGTCCCGAAACTTGCCGTGCGCCCGACGGGCACCTCAAAGGTCGAAATCCGCGCGGTAATCTTATCAAGGCCCTGCAGCTGGGCGACCGGGGCCGGGCGATAATCAAGCGCCGAAGACGCTGTTCCGATCATTGCACATGTCGAACAAATCGCGGCAATCGCAAAGGATCGTTTCATTGTGGTCTTCAGTCCTGTTTGTCGCTTTTGTCATAAGGATTGTGCAGTTCGGCCACCAGATCGCGCATCACATTGCGAAACTGTTCTTCGTCACAGCCCATCAGAAGCGCATCTTCCAGCGCATCCTGCATGATTTCGCGCAGTTCGCCGAAATTGTCATTGAGAACCTTGATCTTTTCCACACACGAAAGCGGCGAGCCATCGCTGGCCTGCCAGGTGGGGAAGTGATCAACATTTTCGGTCTTTTTCATCAACCGCTCCGACATTCTGTGCAAGGCGGGGTTTGCGTTGCCTACCCTGCCCTTGCGGCCTATCTGCATCAAACCTTGCGGGGCAAACCCGGCAAAATCATGGCCGTAAATCACCGATCCGCGATGGCTTAATTTTCGCTGTTGGTCGAGGAATAGATAACCTGACCAATCAGGTCTTCAAGATTGACCGAGCCTTGGGTGTATTCGATCTCGCCACCGGCCTCGATCATGTCGATATCCCCGCCCGGCTCAAGCGCTACAAACTTGCCACCCAACAATCCGTCGGATGCAATCTTGGCGGAGCTATCAAGCGGCAGCGCCAGATTGGGCTGCACCGACATTTTGACAACCGCCATATAGGTATCGGGATCCAGTTCCTGTGCGGTCACTGTACCGACCTTGACCCCGGAGACACGGACGTCATTGCCAACAACAAGACCGTCGATACGGTTGAAGCTGGCCATGATTTCATAGCCTTCCACCGTATTGATCCCGGCGCGTGAATAGGAATAGGCCGCAAATCCGACCGCAATCGCGATCACGGCAGCACCGGCAATGGTTTCAATCAGTCTGTTGCTCATAGACCTTATCCGTTCTGTATCTCTTTGAGACTTAGGGTCAAAACCCATCAATTTGGTTTGAATGGTTCACCGTATTTGTGCGGATACGCGGAGCAAAATCGCAGGAAGATTTATATCTTTCAAGGTTTTACGACAAAGTAGCCCGTGCAAATACGGTGAATCCGAAGGACAGACGTTATATTTGTAAACTCCGACGTCAAACCCCTTGGCCGGGATACCGGCCCGCCCTGCAGGCTTTTCCTTGGATTTCACAAATATAACGACTGCCATTTAAATCAAATTGATGGGTCTTGACCCTATACTGTATTGCCCCGCCCGGAAAAACAACCACCCAAACAACGAGTGCTTGAAACGAGCACCATGCAACACACAACACATCCTGAACAAAAACGGGCGCGAGTTGCCCCGCGCCCGCCTGAAATCGGAATTCTTTATGGACGGATCAGCCTTCCGGCGACCATGCCTGATAATCGCCGGTCGCTTCCGGGCGCTTGCCACCACTATATTCGTGGCCTTTCGGACGATAGGCGTGCTTGGTGCCCGTCAGGTTCGGCAGGTGATCTTTCTGCCAGTCATACCGGTCTTCGGCCTTGTCAGACAGCGGCGCATCAACGGTGTAATGCAGCCAGGCATGCCATTCAGCCGGAACTTTCGATCCTTCGACGACACCTTTGTAAACAACCCAACGCTTGGTGCGGCGACCCTTTGCCGGAGTCTTTTCGGTGTAATAGGTATTGCCGAAACGGTCTTCGCCAACGCGCTTGCCAAACAGCGCAGTATAAATACGGGTGCCGACGGTGGCCATGTTGGGTCTCTCTCCAGATCTGGTTTGTCCGCCCGAATTTCGGGAAGGCGGCAAAAGGCGTCACAGGGCGAACGGTGATACACCCTGTTAATCAAGTGACTTATATGTCGTGATGTGCGGGGAAAGTCAATGTTTCAAGCCGCCCGGAAGGCAAACTGATCAACAAAACCCATGGCATTGCGCCGAATGCTAAATCGATACGTGTTCAGGGTGACTTTTGGCGTCTTAAAACAACCCACAACTGCTTGTGGGGCGACGACTCTTTGATCCCCCTACATCTGGGGCCTTTATCCACCCCGTTATCCACAAACCGCCCCATATATGTAGTAGGCCGCAAGCCTTGTCCTTCCTGCATTTGCGCCTGCAGCAAAAAGAAGACTTTAATATAAATATCAAACTGTTATCATTGGCTTCCATGCTAGAAAAAACAACGAAACGCCGCGTTTTTCGCTTCGCACTGGAAATGGAATGAAAACGGCGTTAGCTTGATCCTGCGTTGTGTAGGTTTACCTCGTTACCACACAATATGTAGTCCGATTCTTTGGACCGACACACAATCACGCTGCGACACAAAGCGCAGTTTTCCGGGCCTCCCGGACCGATTCAGAGATTGTTAACGAGAATCCCACCAGCATCGAATCAGCAAGACAGCACCTAGTCCACTACATGTTGTGGTAAAAATTACTGTCAACCACAAAGATTAGTGGACTGTGGCGAAATTTTGCCGTTATATTCCTTCCCACGGACCGGCTGGTTCCAAGGGGGGACCACACCACCGACCACCCATAATTGCGACGCTCTGGAAATGCCGGAAAATATCGGCATCGGGGGCAGCGCAAGAGCATTGAGCAAACTATATAAAGTCAGGCGATGTTGGCGCATCACCCGAAAGCGCCCTGTCACGTCTGATCACAACCGGAGCAGACCATGCGGATCACCAGAAAGTTCACTCAGGAAGGCGTCAGCCCATACGCCGATATCGAATTTCGTAAGTCATCGTCCGTCATCAAAAACCCGGATGGTTCCGTCGTTTTTGAGATGAATGACGTTGATATGCCCGCCTCCTGGTCACAGGTGGCGAGTGACGTTCTGGCACAGAAATACTTCCGCAAGGCTGGCGTTCCGGTTGCGCTCAAACCGGTCAAGGAAAAGGACGTGCCGTCCTGGCTTTGGCGTCAGACCGCTGACACCGCCAAGCTCGACAAAATGCCGGCTGAAAAACGCTACATCAGCGAAACCAGCTCGACCCAGGTTTTTGACCGCCTGGCAGGCACCTGGACCTATTGGGGCTGGAAAGGCGGCTACTTTGACGCCGAATCCGATGCGCAGGCCTTCTTTGATGAAATGCGCTATCAGCTCTCCCATCAGATGGGTGCACCGAACTCTCCGCAGTGGTTCAACACCGGTCTGCATTGGGCTTATGGCATTGATGGTCCGGCACAGGGTCACTCCTATGTTGATTTCAAAACCGGCGAACTGACCAAATCTTCCAGCTCGTACGAGCATCCGCAGCCGCATGCCTGCTTCATTCAGTCCGTTGCCGACGACCTCGTCAACGAAGGCGGCATCATGGACCTTTGGTCACGTGAAGCGCGTCTGTTCAAATTCGGTTCGGGTACCGGTTCGAACTTCTCCAATGTTCGTGGCGGCGGTGAAAGCCTCTCGGGCGGCGGTCGTTCTTCCGGCCTGATGAGCTTCCTGAAAATCGGTGACCGTGCTGCTGGCGCCATCAAATCGGGTGGCACCACCCGTCGTGCTGCCAAAATGGTTGTGGTCGATATCGATCACCCGGACATCGAAGAATATATTGATTGGAAAGTCGTCGAAGAGCAGAAAGTTGCTGCCCTCGTCGCCGGATCCAAGCTGGCTGAAAAGCACCTTACCGCTGTTCTGAAAGCGTGCAGCAATTGGGATGGTGACGCAGAATCCGAAGACCGTTTCCTGCCGCGTGCCAACCCGCAGCTCAAAGAAGCTGTGCTGGGCGCCCGCGCTGTGATGATCCCGGATTCCTACATCAACAAGATCATCGAATTCGCCCGTCAGGGCTTCACCGAAATCAGCTTCAAGACCTATGACACCGATTGGGATTCCGAAGCATATCTGACCGTTTCGGGTCAGAACTCGAACAACTCTGTACGTGTCTCGAACGACTTCCTGCAGGCTGTTCTTGATAACGGTGACTGGGAACTGATCCGCCGTACGGATGGCAAAGTTGCCAAATCGATTTCGGCCCGCGATCTGTGGGACAAAGTCGGCGAAGCTGCTTGGGCGTGCGCTGATCCGGGCATCCAGTACGACACCACGATCAACGAATGGCACACCTGCCCGAACTCGGGTCGCATCAATGCGTCCAACCCGTGCTCGGAATACATGTTCCTTGATGACACCGCATGTAACCTCGCATCGCTCAACCTGATGAACTTCCGTTCTGATGATGGCGGCGTGGATATCGAGGCATATGAACATGCCGTTCGTCTGTGGACCGTTGTTCTGGAAATCTCGGTTCTGATGGCACAGTTCCCGTCTGACCGTATTGCTGAGCTGTCCTATCGTTACCGTACCCTTGGTCTTGGCTATGCCAACATCGGCGGCCTGCTGATGAGCATGGGCATCTCGTATGACAGCGACGAAGGCCGTGCGATTGGCGCGTCCCTCACCGCGATCATGTGTGGCGTATCCTATGCGACCTCGGCCGAAATGGCTGGCGAACAGGGTCCGTTCCCGGGTTATGGCGACAACGCCGACGAAATGCTGCGCGTCATGCGCAACCACCGTCGTGCCGCTTATGGCGAGCAGGAAGGCTACGAAGGTCTGTCGATCAACCCGGTTCCGCTGGTTGCTGCTGACAGCCCCTATGCCGATCTTCCGGTTGCGGCGCGCGCAGCCTGGGACAAGGCCGTCGAGCTTGGTGAAAAGCACGGCTACCGTAACGCCCAGACCACCGTTATTGCCCCGACCGGCACCATCGGCCTGGTCATGGATTGCGACACCACCGGGATCGAGCCGGACTTCGCACTTGTGAAGTTCAAAAAGCTTGCTGGCGGCGGTTACTTCAAAATCATCAACCGCACCGTTCCGGTTGCTCTGGCAACGCTCGGCTATACTGAAAACCAGATCCGCGACATTGAAAAATACGCGGTTGGCCACGGTACGCTCAAAGGCTCGCCTGCCATCACCCATGATGACCTGAAAGCCAAGGGCTTTGACGACGATGCACTTGCCAAGGTTGAAGGTGCCCTGAAGAACGCATTTGACGTCAAATTCGTCTTCAACAAATACACCTTTGGCGATGATTTCTGCGTCAACACGCTGGGTCTTGATGCCAAGGCGATCAACAGCATGGACTTTGACATGCTCGCAGCCCTTGGTTTCGACAAAAAACAGATCGAAGCAGCCAACACCTATGTGTGTGGTGCGATGACCCTTGAAGGTGCCCCGCATCTGCGCGACGAAGACCTGCCGGTCTTTGATTGTGCAAACCCGTGCGGCCGTATCGGCAAGCGTTACCTGTCGGCGGAAAGCCACATCCGCATGATGGCCGCGGCTCAGCCGTTCATCTCGGGTGCGATTTCCAAAACCATCAACATGCCGAGCAGTGCGAACATCCAGGATTGTAAAGACGCTTACATGCTGTCCTGGCGTCTGGGCCTCAAAGCCAACGCGCTCTATCGCGATGGTTCGAAACTCAGCCAGCCGCTCAACTCCGCACTGGTGGAAGAAGACGATTACGCCGATCAGCCGACCGCAGCCAAGGCAGCCCAGGCGTCCGAGCAGATCGTCGAGAAAATCATCGAGCGCGTTGTCCGTGGCGACCGTCGCTCCCTTCCGGGCCGCCGCAAAGGCTACACCCAGAAGGCCACCGTTGGCGGTCACAAGGTTTACCTGCGCACCGGCGAATACGAAGACGGCAAGCTTGGTGAAATCTTCATCGACATGCACAAGGAAGGCGCTGCGTTCCGCTCGCTGATGAACAACTTCGCAATCGCGGTGTCCATCGGCCTGCAGTATGGCGTGCCGCTCGAAGAGTATGTCGAAGCCTTCACCTTCACCCGCTTCGAGCCGTCCGGTATGGTTTCGGGTAACGATGCGATCAAGATGGCAACCTCCATCCTTGATTACATGTTCCGTGAACTGGCGATCTCCTACCTTGGCCGTAACGACCTCGCCCATGTTCAGCCGTCCGACATCCTCCCGGATGCGGTTGGCGAAGGTGTCGCCGAAGGTGATCTTGGCGAAGCCGCCGAGAAAGCTGGTGATCCGGCGATCGAAACCATCCGCAAGGTGGCATCAAGCGGCTTTGTCCGTCGCAACCTCTATGTGGTTGATGGTGGTGTCCCGGCCGAGGAACGCGTTGTCGAAGTCAAATCGACCGGCACCGATGGCCACAGCCACACACCGGAAACGGCAAGTACGACCACGGTCACCACAACCACCACGACCGAGGCGGCTGCAATCCTGTCCACCAGCGAAGAAGTCATCGCCAAAACCGATGACAAGATGGACAAGATCCGCGAAGCCCGCATGAAAGGCTATGAAGGCGACGGTTGCCCCGATTGCGGCAACTTCACCCTGGTGCGAAATGGCACTTGCCTCAAATGTGACTCTTGTGGCGCGACCACCGGTTGCTCCTAAGGGCTTAAGCCCTTCAGAAAAATTGACGCAATAAGCAAAACGGCCGGGCGAAGTCCCCGGCCGTTTTGCATTATTTCACTTGAATGACGGACAATCTTTCGACGCAGTCTAGGGTCAGGACCTAGCCCGTGGCTCCCGCCACCACACCAAGCTTCTCAAAGGCTTGCATCCAACCACCACCTGCCGCACTCCCTTCTGGCACACCGGCATGGATCATCGTCATGATGGTTTTCCCACCTTCAGAACGTAAATCCACGGTAACTTCTGTTACATCCGGGGTTCCCTCAGGCATTCCCATACTCTGCGCAGATATTATGACGCCGTTCGCATCACACATACTCTCGGTATAGACAAGGCGATCTGGTGCTCGCACTTCCTTGAAAACACCGATAAACCACATTTGAACACTTCCGTTCGGTCGTGCCATTTCCATACAGATTTTGCGAACACCACCAACAGAAACATCCATCTCGACAACGGGTATTTTGGCACCATTGGGGCCGTACCACTGCTTGAACAATTCCGGGTCCGTCCACATTTGCCAAACACGATCAATATCGGCATCAAATTCGCGTTCAATACGTAGCCAATCTTGCTGATCAGTCATGCCCGTCATCCTTTTCTTTCAATACAAGCGCGTCAATCTTGTCAAATCTGCTGCTCCAGATGTGCCTGTATTGATCCGTCCAGTGCGCAATCGCTTCCAGCGTAGCTGAGTTCAACACGCACGGCCGGAACTGCGCGTCCTTGCCACGGCGCACCAAGTCGGCACGCTCGAGTACGTGAATGTGTTTTGATATCGCCGGAAGGCTCATATCAAACGGTTCCGCTAGCTCATTGACAGTTGCCTTCCCCTCAACGAGCAAATCTAGCATCTGCCGTCGGGTTGAACTGGCCAGTGCGCTGAAGATGAGATCAAGCTGTTTTGCTTCAATTTCAGTCATATCCCAATTAATAAACCATCTAGTTAATTAATCAATTGGTTTAATTCTGAAGGTATCATTTCATGAATGAAATTAGTAGGCTTCCGAAAACCGCGATCACTAACGACCGCAAACTAGCTGGAAAAAACTCGAACCATGTCTGCTCTTGCCATTGATTTCGATACCGCTCTCATCGTCCTTGATGTGCAAAAGGCCATCGATGATCCGCGCTGGAACAGCAAAAACAATCCGAACTATGCCGACGTCATCGCAAAACTTTTGGCAGAGTTTCGTGTGGCAAGCCTTCCTATCGTTCATATCCGCCACGAAGAAACCAACCCGGCGTCAAGTTTCTATGTCGATGGCCCGGGCCAACCGTTCAAGGACGAAGCCCTGCCCCTGGATGGTGAAACCGTCATCGCCAAGCAGCAAAACTGCGCCTTTGTCGGAACGTCACTGGAAAAACACCTCCATGATCGCGGCATCAAACGCCTGATCTTCACCGGTGTGGTCATCCACAATTCGATGGATGTCACGATCCGCTTGGCCCATTGCCTTGGCTTTGAAAACTGGTTGGTGCTTGATGCCACCACGGCAATTGATGTGCGTGATGCCAATGGCAAAACCTTCGCCGCGCAGGATGTGTTTGATCTGTATGCCGCGGTTCTGGCCTCGGAATATTGCGAGCTTACCGAAAGCTCCACGGTAATCGCCGCCTTCCCCTGATCGGAAAACGCACCCAAAAACAGTGTTTTGGCACTGCCGGTCAATAAACCGGCACGCCCTGCACAGTCCGCAGCATAGTATCCGCTATTCTCAAGCATGGGTACAAACCGCTGATCAAGTAGATCAGTCATACGGAGGGTGTGATGAAATCATCCGGAACGACTAACTCGGGCATCAAACAGGTCGGCGTTTCCGTGCAGACGGAACATCGCAGGTCTTTGCATACCCATCTGCTTCCTGTTGTGATTATTGCGCACGATACGCCGGATCTTGCCCGCCTCATGGGGGCCTATATCGGGCGTGCGCGTCTGGCTTTGTTGCCAGACTGGGCCTCAGCGACAAAGCTCATCAAATCACTTCGCGCCAACCATATCGGAATTCTTGCGGTTCTCGGTTTCCCCCGACAACCCGGCATCCATCCCGCTTTCGGCAAAACATGCCAATTCAAATGCAGATGTGACATCCGCGCACAAGAATGCGTCGGATATGTCCCCGCGCACATCCGCCACAGGCATGCGTCGAAACGTTTTGGCGCCGACTGAAACTGTTGCCTGATCCGTGTGTGCAGCACGGTAAAAGATGAAGGGGCCTGATCTCGCGTCCCCCCTCGCCTGATCGCAAGCTCCGTCGATCAGGCATCTAACCAAGCGTATGCAGCCAGTTTTCATAACGCTTGTCGAGGGCCCCTTCATCCACGTGGCGCGGATGCGGTGAAACACCTGCACGCACATCCCCCGGCGTAAGGCCATATTTTGCGCGGAAGGCCCGAATAAATCCGGTGTCGGTCTCATAACCACATTCAAGCGCGATATCATAGATCGAACGCTTGCCCTGCATCGGGTCCCCCAGAACCTTGAGCGCATGGCGCAACCGCATATCGCGCAGATACTGATTAACCCCGCCATGTTTCTTGAACAGGCGATAAAGGTTTGATCGCGACAGGCCAAGATCATCCGCCGCCGTTTCAGCCGTCAGGTCGGGCGATAACAGATGTTCTCGGAAATAGCGCCGTATCATCACGCTCTTTTCGATGTCCTGACGCATCGCCTGGTTCGCATTTGTCTCGCCCGTTGCACCGTTCAGACAGGTCGCCAGCATCATGACGATGGATTTCTGCAAAACCGATATCTGATTATCATCCAGTTGATCGATATAGCGATGCATCGACAGGATCTGGTTAAACAGCATGCCGACCAGCGGATCGCGTTCCGAAAGAAAACGCAGGTTGTGACCTTCGGGATTGGTCAGATGATCCTCGACCAGACGCCGGGGCAGAAATAGATGCAGGGAATTGAACTGCTCACTGGCCTGGGCTTCGGTCCGCTGCGACAGATCAAGCAACAACAATCCGCCGGGTTGAAGCACCTCGCCACCAACGCCGATATCGGACTTCACCCCGCCATCGGTGTAAAGCTGGACGTTATAATGATCCATGCCGTCTGCTGCGATCATCTGGGCCGTGCGCGAAAAGCTTTGTGAACAGCTTTGCGCTTCGACCATCATCAGATCGCGATGACGCCAGGAATCAAGATTGGCAACGAAACCGTCTGCACGCATCCTGCGGTCCGCATCCACGCTATAGATGCAGTTGATGCTTTCTTTCCAGATCTCGAACTGTTTGGCACTGGGCAAATCACGCAAGGAAAAGCGTGATCTTTCAAGCACCGTGCTCTTGGGGGATCGTTGTTGCGTCATACCTTGACAGCTTTAATCAGAAAATCATTCTTACTTTCACAATGCGCCTCTTCCGGTTGATTATCAAGCACCTTTAAATTTGCATAATATTATGAAAAGCAAATGCTTATATAATAATTCCTCCAGAAACAAACGAAAGTCCTTCTGAAAAATCACGAAACTATGCGACCGGTATTCCTCCGCCAATGTTTCCTTTTGGGGAACAAAAACCGCAAATGGCAACACACTGTTGCCAAACCATGACTGGTCAATATCCCCGATGCGGCGCATATTCATATCAAATGATTGAATAACCCATCGAGGTTTTCCCATGACGAACACAGCTTCAAACACCGGCAGCAGCGCACAAAGCCTTGCGCCGATCTTCATTTCCCACGGATCGCCGATGGTGGTGGCGCGTCAAAGCACGCCGGCCTTCGACTTCTTTGTCGATGAACTGTCAAAAATGACCGATGGCGTGCGCGCCATTCTGATGATTTCCGCCCACTGGCAGGCCGCCGCGCCGACGATCTCGACCGCCGCCAAGCAGGAAACCATCCATGATTTCTACGGCTTCCCGCAGCCACTTTATGATCTGCAATATGCCGTTGATGGCGCCCCGGAACTCGCGCGTGAAATCGCCGAGGAAATCGGCATTGATACCGACGCTAACCGCGGCCTTGATCACGGTGCCTGGATGCCGATGTATCTCGCCCGCCCCGATGCCGATATTCCGGTCTTTCAGCTATCGATGCTGGGCCATGGCAATGCGCGCGATCATTATGAATTGGGCAAAAAGCTGCGCAAACTGGGCGAGAAAGGCATCTTGGTCCTTGCCAGTGGTGCCATGACCCATAACCTGCGCGCCCTTGATTTCAACGAAGGCCCGCCGCAAGGCTGGGCAACCGAATTCACCGACTGGATGCTGGACAAAATCGAAGCGGGCGATATCAACGCCCTGCTTGATTATCGCGATACGGCACCTGGCGCCAAAATGGCTCATCCCGAGGACGACCACCTGATGCCGCTTTATGTTACGCTGGGTGCCGCCCCCGAAGGCTTTGCTGCCAAGGTCCTACATAACAGTTACGAGTTCGGCAACCTTGCCATGACGGCCCTTCGCTTCTACGATCAGGATGAGCTCAAAACTGCGGCCTGACGGCGGTTCTTCTTTGTGATCCCGTCCGGCCCCAAGCCGGACGGAGTTCCATGCTTTCACAAGACCAAACAACCCTTGAAATCCCCACCAACGGTCAGGGATTGTACGAAATCACCGAACCGGTCCAGTCATGGGTGGCTGAAACCGGTCTTGTGTGCGGGCAACTGACCGTTTTCGTCCGCCACACATCCGCCAGCCTGACCATTCAGGAAAATGCAGACCCGGATGTACGCCTTGATCTTGAAAGCTTCTTTGGCCAGCTGGTACAGGAAAATCCCAGCCTCTATCGCCACACCTGCGAAGGCCCCGATGATATGCCCGCCCACATCAAATCGGCCCTGACCGATGTGTCGCTGACCATCCCGGTTTCAAACGGCCGCGCCGTACTTGGCACTTGGCAGGGCGTTTATCTGTTTGAAAATCGCCGCGCGCCCCATACGCGCAAAGTCACCCTGCATCTGATTGGAGAATAGCTGGCGACCTCCGGGATTAGGCCCCCTGCGCGCCCCCGGATACCCAAAGCCCTTTCACCTGAATCTCAAGCAGTTCGCGCAATGTCGCGCACATGTCTTCGCAATCGAAATTCTGCGTGCTGAAATGCTCGTGAATGGTGAAGAGAAACAGCGCCATCAGGGTCTTCTGTATAAGATAAGGCGGCAAGTCCGGGTTAAGCTCCCCCGAAAGCTGCGCCTCTTCAATCAGCGCCTGAACAGCAGCAACCAGCCCGCTGCTTTCCATGACGGAATGCACAGCGCCCTTTCTGGGCGAAAACACGATCTGCTGCATGATCACTTGCCACAAACCGGGATTAAGCCCGACCTGCGTAAACCGGTAGGACGCAATATGCATGACTTTATCAACAAAGGACCATTCCGGGTCCATGGTATAAAGCCCTTTTTCAATGGCCTCCGCCATTTGTGCGCCCACACAGCAGATCAGCAATTCTTCCTTGGTCGGGAAGTGATTGAAGATTGTTCCTTCCGCCACCCCGGCCTTCTTGGCGATCTCGCGCGTTGGCACGGCATCAAAGTCCCCGGTGCAAAAGCACGCGCGCGCCGCATCAAGGATCTTCTGACGGGTTTCTTCGCGCTGGACAGTTCGAATATTCATCAACATCCCCTGATATGAGCACACTCACTGAGTACACTCATTTAAATCAGAAGATCGGATGAGTCAATTCCGGGTGATATTCGAAGAACGCTCGATGGCTGCCTGCATCACAGGCCCGCGACACGCCGCAAAGATGTCTGTCCCGGGTCGATAAAGCCCGCTCGATACATGCATCGCGCCCAGCACCGTCGAAAACAGATTGTCGTGCGAGAAGCGGCCATTTTGTGCCTGATTGGCAAGGCATCCGGTTTCAATCCGGTTGGCCTTGGCATAGCCGTCCGACATCCAGATCATCATCGGCACCTTGGTCTGCTCAGACGGCGCAAGAACATAGGGCGCCCCATGCAGATACAACCCGCCCTCGCCCAGCGACTCTCCATGGTCGGAAACATAAAGCAGCACCACATTGTAATCGTCCTGATAGGATTGCAGGCGTTCGGTCAATTGCGCGACCACATAGTCCGTATAGCGGATGGTGTTGTCATAGGTATTGATAAGCTCTTCTGTGCTGCAATTTTCAATGTCGCTGCGCGGACAATCGGGGGCAAAGGCCCGATGTGCGTCGGGATAACGCTTGTAATAAGTCGGCCCGTGACTGCCCATGATATGAAAGGCGATCAACCGGTCATGCGGCTTATCTGATGTCACCTCGCCCTCAAGGCCGCGCAGCATCACTTCATCAAAGCACGTTCCCAGTGCGCACTCTTCGGGAAACTCATCGGGCGAAATCTCGATATGCTGTATCCGGTCACACACCCCCTTACAGCCTTCGTCATTTTCCTTCCACAGAACATCAATCCCGGCATGATCGAGCACATCCATCAGGCTTTCACTATGGCGCGCGACGTCACCGTCATAACCGGCGTGGTCCATCGGCGAAAACATGCATGGTACTGAAACCGCCGTCGCCGTTCCGCAAGACGACACATCCTGAAAGGCCAGCATACCGTCAATCTGGCTGGTAAAGGGCGATGTCGGGCGCCCATAGCCATTGGCCGCAAAACTTTGCGCCCGCGCGGTTTCGCCGATCACCAGAAACATCAGGGTCGGCTTGTCCTCGGCGGCCATCGCAACCTTGCGCGCATCCTGTCCGATGGCCCGAAACGGCATGTCGGCATAAAGATAGCGCAGCTTCACAAGCTGGATCGTCCCGGTAATGTAGTTGGACGGCACGATCTCCTTGCCCAGCACCTTGTTATTGCGCCCGACCGATGCGTAATCCTTGAAATAAAGCGCCCCGATCCCGCCAAGCACCAAAAGCGGCACCACCATCAAAACCACCCGCTGCCCGATTCCACGCAAAACGGTTTTCGGGAATTTCAGCGGCACAAGGATCAGCAAGATCGCGGGCACAAGCCCAGTGACCACAAACCACAAGACCGCCTCCAGATTGAAATAGGAAAGCGCTTCGCCCTGATTGGTCTCGACCACATTTTCGATCATGCCGCGATCAAACACGATGCCGTATTTCAACATCGCATAATGCGCTAACGCCCCGGTCAGGATCAGGAAAACAAAGAACGGCTTGAACAGATAGCGCCACGAAAACGGCGTAAACACCACCATTGATGCGCAGATCAGAACAAATGGCGCGCTGATGGCAAAGCCCGCGTCATAATCACCCAAGCCCGCCAGAATGCTGTAAAAATGCCCCAGCACCTTCCAGTTCAGAACCAGCGTGAAATACACCGCCAGCGCCAAAAGGCCATATCGATAATCAATCGGTGAAAGACGTAAGAACGAACGGTTTCGTGGCATGCGGGCATCCCTGGGGCAATGAACCATGCCCCACGCATACCGCGCGAACCTGACAGCAAACTGAAATCATTCGGAATGTCTGCGCGCGCATCACGCGGCGGCACGGGCCCGCTTGCTTGCGCGCAATCCCATCAGACTGTGGATGACAAGGGTACTGATTACAACCGACCCGCTGATCAACGTCATCTCGTCGGGCACTTCATTGACAAACACCCAGACCAGAAACGATCCAAAGATCGCCTCATTAAGCATGATCAAGCTGACTTCTGCCGCCGGAATTTTGCGCGAAGCATAAGCAATCAAAAGGAATGACGCCGGTAACACCCAGAAACCCATCAACAAAAGCCAGATCCAGTCTGCCCCGATTGGCGAAAACGGCTCAGCACCTGGCAACAACACCAGCGAGACGACAAAAGACCCAAACAGCATGCCCTTGATCGCATCGATATCAGACTTGGCCCCCAGCACGTTGAAATAACCCGCCATGCAGATCGACGCCCCAAGGGCCAGCATATCACCCAGCGCATTTGCTCCGCCAAACCCGGCACTAAACAGGCTGAGCAACGCAACAAACACCACAACCGATGCAATCCAGGTCCGCATCGGTTGGGAACGTTTGAAAATAAACACCCCGATCAACCCGGCCAGAAGCGGCGTCGCGGCAATAATGATCAATGTATTGGCCGCATCGGTATTGCGCACCGAAAACATGAAAAGCGTACAGGTCCCGCCGTAAAACAGCCCGGTCAGCATTTCATATCTGCTGGGCCGGATGGATTGCACAATGCTCTTGCCCTGCTGCGCCCCATTCCAAAGCGCAACACCCAAAAGCGCCATGCTCAAAAAGCCCATCCGCCAGAACGCGGTTGTAAAATCATCGGCTTCTATCAGACGCAGCAAAAGCGCATCCGGCGACAGGATCAAAACCCCCAAAAGGGCAATCCAGCCACCATGCACATGCCTCATCTGATCCCGTAACGCCATCTGATCCAACCTTTTCGCGGCAAGTGCTGCGTCAATACGACAAAAAACAAAGCAGCACGCGGTATGCTGTGCTGCCGAAGCCCCATTGTTACGGGCCTTTCCCATTATGGCAATTCGATTTTTTTCAACAGTTCTTGAATGGGTTTCCGGCCCGTGCCTGCTCCGCAGATCAGGCGATTGCAGCGATACAAAGAAACTGTTTTGTTTGCCCGCCAACCCCGATAAGTTGGGGGCAAATTTGAACATCTGCCACGCAACAAGGATGGATCATCATGGCTGGTAAAATCGACGCCCATCTTGCCGATCTCGGCATCACGCTTCCGACCGCAACCGCCCCGGTGGCGAACTATGTGCCCTATGTGGCTTCCGGCAATCTGGTCCATATTTCCGGTCAGATCACCATGGAAAATGGCGAACTGAAATTCGTCGGCAAACTTGGTGCTGATTATGATGTCGAAACCGGCCAGAAGGCTGCCCGTCTTTGCGCGCTCAACCTTGTCGCACAGCTCAAGGCCGCCATCGGCGATCTCGACAAGGTCACGCGCGTTGTCAAACTGAACGCATTCGTTAATTCCGCCCCCGATTTCACCGATCAGCCCAAAGTCGTCAATGGCGCCTCTGACACCATGGTCGAAATCTTTGGCGATGTCGGCAAGCATGCCCGCTCGGCCGTTGGCGTTGCCGCCCTGCCACTCGGCGTTGCGGTTGAAATTGACGGCATTTTCGAAGTCGCCAACTGATTTCACTGCCGCCAAATCATCAAGGCCGGGCGGATCTGCCCGGCTTTTTTATGCCCGGCCACCACCTTGTTCTTGACCTTAACCGGGGTTGAGGTCGGACAAGACCGCATCACATCCATCGCGGAGGAAGAAAATGCGCGTTTTTGTCACCGGCGGTACCGGCCTGATCGGCTCGGCCATTGTTGAAAACCTGATGGCCCATCAACACCATGTTTTCGCACTTGCCAGAGCCCCTACCAGCCAGAGTTTTCTGACCGACCTTGGCGCCACCGCGATCATGGGCGACATCACCGATCCCGCCGCCTGGATCACCGATCTGCCAGATGTCGATGCCATCATCCACACCGCCTGCACATTTGATGCTGACATGGCGGAAACTGATCAGAACCTTCTTGATCACCTGATCGCCGCCGCCCGCCAGATGCCGGGTCAGGTGCGCTTTATCTATACCGGCGGCACATGGCTTTTCGCCCAAACCACCCCGGATGAAGCAATTGGTGAAAGCACGCCATTTGATCCCCTGCCCGATTTTCAATGGATGTGTGCGGGCATTGATCGGGTACGCAGCGATGACGGGATTGATGGCATCATCATTCATCCGGCCTGTGTTTACGCCACCGGCCGCCATGGCCATTACGGATTGTTTGCCCGTGGCATCGAAACAGCGTGGCTTGAAAACCGGGTACAAGTCATCGGCGATGCCAACACCACCCTGCCGATGATCCACACAGACGATCTCGCCGATCTGTATCGCCTGGTTCTGCAGAATGGCAAAGAAAAGTCATCCTGGTGCGGGGTCGGCCTGAACGGTGTGACCAACCAACACCTTGCCGAGTTGATTGCGCAGCATTTCGGAAATGACAACTGCCAGCTCGCCCCGATAAGCACCCAAACCGCCATCGAACATCTCGGCAGCTGGGCCGCGGGCCTTGCCCATCATCAGGTCATGAGCAATCAGGCCGCCCGCCGCGATCTGGGCTGGTCCCCCGCTCATCAGAACATCGCAGCCGACATCAAATCGATCAAATGACCTGAACCAGGGCGCCAAAAGTTAACGTCATTAACTTTCCGTACTGATCGTTTTCAGGCCAACCACCCCGGCAATGATCATCAAAAGGAACACAGACTTAACCGCCGTCATCGGCTCCTTCAGGAACAGCCAGCCGATCAGTGCAACCGACGCCGTCCCGAGCCCGGCCCAAACCGCATAGGCGGTTCCGACCGGAATGATGCGCAGCGTCATCGACAACACCCAGAAGCTCAGCCCATAGACGCCAAGGCTCAGCACCGTAAATCTCCAATCGGTAAATCCGTTGGAAAATTTCAGCGATATCGTCCCGATCACTTCAAGACTGATCGCAACAAACAGAAATACCCAGGCGAGCATCTTTGACGTCCTTAACTGTAAGGGGTGGTGGCGGCAGGCATTTCCAAAATGGCCGAAAACGCTCTTTAGGGCAATCCCCACGCCAAACCGACAAAATTACCTTGCTGTAATCTGGATCAAACCTGCGCCAATTTGATTGCGTATACTATCGCAACAGGGCACATTGCCCGGCATGGATTAATGGCGATGGCAGCACAGATACGGACCGCCATCCCCGGCCAAGAAACAGGATAAACAGTCATGATCGAAACCGATATTCTGATTGCAGGCGGCGGCATCGCCGGAATGAGTGCTGCGGCACGTTTTGCGGCAGACGGCCATCAGATCGTGATTGTCGACCCGGCCCCGGTCGATATCGGCGAAGGTACGGACCTGCGCACCACCGCCTTTCTCGAGCCCGGCATCGAAACACTTAAAAAGGCTGGCGTCTGGGATGCCATCAAACCGACCGGTGCGGAACTGCGGGTTATGCGGATTGTCGATGCCGGTGGTGCGGAGCGCACCCCGCGCGAAACCGCCGATTTTGATGGCGCGGAAACCAAGAACGGCTTCTTTGGCTGGAACGTTTCGAACAAGGCCGCCCGTGTCGCCCTGATGGCGCGCCTGGCCGAACTTGATAATGTCGATTTCCGCTTCTCGACCAAGGTGACGGCGTTCAAAAGCACCGCACGCTACGGCGAAGCCACACTATCGGATGGTCAGACGGTGCAGGCCAAAGTGGTGATCGCGGCAGACGGCCGCAACTCGTCGCTACGTGACATGGCCGGGATCAAATACAAACGCTGGGCTTATGATCAAAGTGCTTTGGTCTTTGTCGTCACCCACGACAAACCCCATGACAGCATCTCGACCGAAATCCATCGCACCGGCGGCCCGCTGACCTTGGTCCCGATGCCCGATCTTGATGGCAAGCCCTGCTCGTCGGTCGTCTGGATGGTTCCGGCCAGCCGTGCCGATGAACTGAACGCCATGAGCGACGAGGCCTTATCCGCCGAAATCACCAAAGACACCATGAACCTGTTTGGGCCGCTGACAGTCGCAAGCCTGCGCGCCGTCTGGCCAATGATCTCGCAAGTGCCGTCGCGCCTGATTGCCGCCCGCCTTGCCCTGATCGCAGAATCCGCCCATGTCGTGCCGCCAATCGGCGCGCAAGGTTTGAACATGAGCCTGCATGACATCGAAACCCTGGCCGAACTGATGGCCAAGGCCAAACTGCATGGCGAGGATATCGGCGCGACCCCGCTTCTGAAATCCTACGAACGCCGCCAGCTGCCCAAAACCGTGGCCCGCGTCGGCGGCATCGACCTGCTCAACCGCGCATCGATGTTCGAACCCAAAACACTGCGCGACCTGCGCTACGCCGGCCTCACCGCCATCAACCGCATCGGCCCGCTTCGTAAACTCGCCATCAAGGTCGGGGTGGGCAAATAAGCCGCCCGCCCACCCACCGTCCGCGCCCTCACCCGTCATTCCCGCGCCGGCGGGAATCCTGACACCGCAGGATTCCACAGGATTCCAAAAAAAAACGTTTTACCGCCCAACCGGCCTTGCCGGATTACCAACAACCGTCGCCCCGGCGGGCACATCGCGTGTGACAACCGATCCGGCACCGACAATCGCCTCATCCCCGATGGTAACGCCAGGTAAAATAATCGCACCCCCACCGATCCAGACATTTTCGCCAATCGTCACCGGTCGTGCGATTTCAAGATGCTGTTTGCGAAGCTCCGGATCACGATGATGGTCGGCACAATAAATCTGCACATTCGGACCCAGCATCGAATGCCGCCCTATCTTCACGGGCGCGGTATCCAGGATCACGCAGCCGACATTCAAAAACACGTCCTCGGCCAAATGAATATTGATGCCATAGGCACAATGAAACCGCGCCTCGATCCGCACATCATCCGCACATGCTGCAAACAGCGCCCGCAACTTCGGCCCGATATTGCCGCGCTCAGACGGATAAAGGACGCTATGCTCATGACACGCCTCAAGCGCGCGATGGCGCAACACGGCGATTTCCGGATCAAGGCAGGAATACCACTCACCGGCCTGCATTATTTCCAGATCGGTTTTGGGCTTGGGGCTTTCTGACATCCGTGGCGCTTTCCAGAATCATGATCTTGGGTAGGACGAGGCGGTCGAATATATCAGATATAATCCGGCGCAAACTGCTCCAGATCAAGTGTCGGGCGGGTGCCGATATCGCCGCGATGGGCATCAAGGAAATGCCCCGCCGCCTCGCGCCCCTTGTCGCGCAGCATGGTCATAAAATCCCATTCCGCATTCATCTTGGTCGTGTGATCAAGTTCCAGCATCACGTCACTGGCGATCAGATGCATGCGCATGGTGCCCCAACTGCTGGCCTCGCACTGATGGGGTGGCTTGTCCTTGCGGATCACCGACATCATGCGCAGCTCCTTGACCAGGCTGCTGTTAAACGAAATCTCGTTCAGCCGACTTGAAATCTCGTGCGAGGTTTTCGGAATGCCCGGCCGCTTGACCGGGTTGATCTGTACTAGCACCGTGTCATTGGCCGAACATTCGCGCACCAGCGGACCAAGGCTGGGATTACCCGAATATCCCCCGTCCCAATAAGGCACGCCATCGATCTCGACGGTTTTATAGATGTTTGGCAAACAGGCAGAGGCAAGGAGCACATCAAGGCTGATATCAGGGTTGCGAAACACCCTTGCCTGCCCGGTTTCCACATTGGTCGCGGTGATGAAAAGCTTGGTCGGGCTTTTGTTCAATTGATCAAAATCAACCACATCCCCCAACAGCCCCGCCAGCGGATTATCCCCCACCGGATTGAGGTCATAGGGCGAGAACATCTTGGCGGACATATCCAGCCACTGATACATCGGCGAACTGCCAAGCGACCAGTTGCCAAACAAGACATCAATCGGGGATCGCTGCAGCGGGCTGAACCGCGCGGCTTCGGAAACCGCAGACCAGAACGCCTCAAGGTCCTCGCGCGCGCCGTCATATTTGCCCTTGCAAAAGCCCGACGTCACCACGGCGGCATTCATGGCACCGGCCGATGTACCCGAAATCGCCTCGACCTCGATCTCTTCATCCTCAAGCAACCGGTCGAGAACGCCCCAGGTAAACGCCCCGTGCGATCCCCCGCCCTGCAGGGCCAGATTGATCTTCTTGCGGGGCTTTGACGCGTTCTTCGTATCCGTGCTCATGCCATCTCCTGCGACCGGGTCATCATGTCAGGCTTCGAGTGTCTGAACCCTGGCCATGATATGTCGTAAACAGCCCGCTCTGCCAGTGATGAATCACGCGCGGAAAATCAGGTCGTTCCGTCCTTCGCCTTTTTCGGCTTGTCCTCTACCTTGCCCCCGGTGCCTTTGAGGTTCGCCACCTTGCCCAGCAAGTCAAACCAGAACGGCGCGCCAAGACTGATCGCCGCAACCGTGATCAGCCAGCCGATAAGCAGCTTAAGCCACTCCAAATCTTTACAAATCGAAACGGGATTTTTGGAAGTTGTATATTTCTGCCAACCAATCGGAAACTGCTGAATATCCGTTAGGTTCTGGTCCTCAAGCAGTTTCAGATCTCCTTTTGCTGCAGCAACCGTTGCCTGTGCCGCAATCTCGGTCCGCAGCGCATCATTCGTCCAAAGTTCCTCGGCAATATGAACCGTGCTGGCATTGGTCACCACGACCACAACCCCAGAAATCACAACAATGAACAGCTTGACCTTGCGCTGATACCAGCCGGAAATACGGGTCATGCCCTCGTCAAACCAGTTGGCCAGCTTGTCCTGCAGCTCAGTGGCAGCATTTTCTCCCTCAGTGATCATCGCACTCAATAGTGCGGCGAGGTCATCGTCGTCCTTCTTATCTGCTGCATCACCGGCCGCCGCTTGTGGCAGCTTGGCGACGAGATCGCGAACTTCCTTGGCTTTTAGCGAAACGAAGGACTTGCCGTCGTTGTTCTTCGCCAGAACCTCGAGCAACACAGTGCTGAGTGTTTCGGGCGCAATATAGGATGGAAGTTGGTTATCTTTCCGCGACAGGTTCTTGATCAGCGGATGGGCATAAACCGCCTTGGCGTATTTGTCCCCCACCAGCCGCTTGATCCCGGCCCGAAGATTTATTGAGCGAAGCTTCCAAAGGCTTGCAATCCACTCCTGCGCGGCCGATGAGACAATACTCAAAGTCACATAGAAAAAGATCAGCCCCAACGCGACATCAATCACCGGATGTTCAAACATAACAACGTCCCCCGAAACCTTCCCAAAGGCAGGGTACCGTTATATCAGAATTATATCATTAATTGAATGAATATAACTGAAATCAATCAATGATGATTGATGCAGTTAAACCCATTGACGACCAAGTCGCATCAGTACCACGTCAAACTGGCCGGGAGGTCCTGTTTGGGGGCGAGCGCGATCACCTGATCAAGGAACAGGCGCGCAATCGGCGAAAGGCTTTTGCTTTTGCTGGTGATGATCCCGATATGGCGACGGCGTTCCGGGGTGGTCAGCGGCACAAAAATCAGCTTTTCAGGGGCTGCCATATCCGAAACCTTTGCTGCCAGTTACGAAGGGACCGTGATTCGTATGTCCTCTACCACTATGGCGATCAACGTGATGACGGATGGATCCTGAGACGTTGTAGACTTAGAGATGAACTAGCTTTGGTCAAGCAACCAAGTGATAAAAAAACTCAGGCAATGCTGGCTTGATATCTATTGTAAATTGGCCGGCAAAGCGATGGATGACCACAAGTAAAGAAATATACAAACCTCTAAGATGAACCTAACCGGGCAATCAAAGACAAGACCCCCCTGTCAGACAGTCTGTTCGCATTACCTAATGGCAAATGAATTGCGCAATTTAGCTAGCAGGGAAAAGGCCTTTCCATCAATCTGGCAATATTTCTCGCCTTACATCACTTAGGTTTGCTATTCCCGACACCCTTAAGACTCGATATTTTCTTTACTAGATCAAACCAAAATGGTGCACCGAGGCTGATCGCAGCAATCGTAATCACCCAACCGATTATCGCCCTAAAAACTTCAGCACCAGAGAACAACGCCTCAACATTTTCTATTATGCTGTCTCCTTTCCAGCCGAAAGGAAAAGCAATGGCAGCATCACTGTCAATATCAGTCCGCGACAATGCGTTGTGCCATAGATCTTCCGCGATGTGTACAGTACTCGCGTTAGTTACAAGCACCAAAACAGCAGATATTAAAATAATCAAGGTCTTTGCTTTTTGCTCGTACCATTCTGCAACAACTATCAAACCCTCGCCTAGCCAATCTGTCAGCTTCTCCCGCAACTCTTCAGCTGTACAATCAGCACCGGCAGCAAGTGTTTGTAAAACTTCAGCAATTCTGCAATCTTCCTTTTCACCCTCGGTACCATCAGACCCATATTTCTGTAAGTTAGCTAGCAGGTCCCGTACCTCATCTTTACTATACCCGGCAAAGGATTTTCCATTCTGGTTTCTGGCAAGGACCTCAAGCAATACCTCACTCAGTCTCTCTGGCGTGATACGGGACGGAAGTCTCCCCTCCCTATGAGCTAGGCTTTTGATCAAAGAGTGAGCGTAAACTGCCTTTGCATACTTATGACCTATCAAATGTCTGACGCCATCATTGAGGTGAAATGAGCGCAACCCAAGCGCCCTAGAAATAACTTCCTGTATCGCCGATGCAACTATACTGAAAATTATGTAGAACAATGCCAATCCTGAAGCTACGTGCACAATAGCATAATCGATCAAGCGAACCTCCCTGAACCTCATCTTCAGCACGGAAATTGACTATACCAAACAAAACCCTTGATTGTGTATATTTTCCCACAATCAATCATTGATATTATCTTTGATCGTTCCAGACGAATAGGCAATCCACTCAATACCATGTCAAACTGGCCGGAAGGTCCTGTTTGGGGGCGAGCGCGATCACCTGATCCAGGAACAGACGCGCAATCGGTGACAGGCTTTTGCTTTTGCGCATGATCACGCCGATATGGCGATGGCGTTCCGGGGTGGTGAGTGGCACGAAGACCAGCTTTTCGGGGGCGGCCATATCCGACACACGCGCGGCCAGTTCCGGCAAAACCGTAATCCCCACCCCTTCGGCGACCATGGCAGCCAGTGTGATGGTGTTGGATGTTTCGACAATCGGGCGCGGCAGGACCGGGCCGGTTGCACCCAATGCGAGATCCTCGTTTTCCGATGTTTCGCCTGCGTTTGGGTCACGCGATTGCAGCGCCTTTTCCTCGGCCCGCATCGCCTTTTGCGCCCTGGCCAGAACCGTTTTTGCCGCCGGAATGCCTGCTGCCACTGCATCGCGCACCGCAGGGCTTAAAACCGGCATTGTGTCCGAGGACAAATCGCTGGTCACACCGGGCTGCGCCATCAGTGCGCCGGTGCCGGATTCCGGTCCCAACCCGACAAGCTTTTGCCCCGATAAATCCGACCAGCGCAAAACCGATTTTTGGGCAAATGCATGATCGGCCCGGCACAGCACGCCAAACCGGTCGGAAAACAGCGGGCGAAAATCGATATCGGGCAACGCCTGCCATTCCCCGGCAATGCCGAAATCGGCGGCATTATTCGCCACCGCCTCATGCACTTCACCGGCATTGCGTTCATCCAGGCGAATGCGCGCATCGGGATGGGCAGCAACAAATTCGGAAATCACGGCAGGTAAAATGCGCGTCAAAACAGATGGGGCCGCTGCAATCGTAATCTTGCCGCCAACGCCCTTGGACAGCGCATCCAGATCGCCAAGCGCCTCTTCAAAATCGGCCAGCAACCGACGCGCAATCGGCAAAAACCGCTCACCCGTCTGGGTCAGCGCCACTTGGCGCGTCGTGCGATCAAAAAGTGCTGCGCCCGTCACATCCTCGAACTGGCGAATGGTCGCGGTGATGGCCGGAACCCCAAGCCCCAGAACCCCGGCCGCAGCGGTAAAACTGCCCTGATCGGCAACTGCGACAAACACACGCATATGACGGATATTAAGCGATGACAGCATGGTCGTGATGGTCCGTTCCGGTGAATTCCCCTGCCCGATCAAACCATAACGCCCGAACCGGATTTGGGAAAACGGTTATTGGCTTGTGCAAACGTTTCCACCTCGCGAGGCGTCATTCTTAAAAATAAACCTGTCCCCTTTCGACCAATCTGTCGCCTTTTCTCAATATCGGAGGGGTGAACTGACGGGCCTGGAGCTAGACAAAACGGCCCGAAAACGCTACGGTAGCACAAGGTATTACCTTTTGGCTCAGAGGCTCACATGGCATCTGCAACGTCCATCAAGCTCGATGATGACATGAAAGGCCGCGTTCGGCATCTTGCCGAAGCCCGGCAACGTACATCGCACTGGATCATGCGCGAAGCGATTTCGCAATATGTAGAACGCGAAGAGAAGCGTGAGGCGCTAAAGCGTGACACGGAGCAGGCATGGGAAGAGTTCCAGGAAACAGGCCTTCACGCAACCGCTGAAGAGGTCGACCGTTGGCTGGAAAGCTGGGGAACGGACGATGAATTGCCAGCACCCGAATGTCACAAGTAAGATTTGCGCCTGCAGCCCTTCGGGACCTGCAACGGCTCCGTGAGTTTCTGCGTACAAAGAATCCTGATGCAGCACGCCGTGCAGGGGAAGCCATCCGTCAAGGCCTGAAGGTACTTGGCGCCCACCCCAATCTTGGCCGTCTGGTTGATGACCTTCCTGAAGAATTTCGGGAATGGCTGATTGATTTTGGTGACAGCGGATATGTCGCACGATACCGGATTGACGGGGATACAGTGACCATTCTGGTCATCCGTCATCAGCGCGAAGCAGGATATTCTTGAAAGTCCGCTTCCGCCTCTAACTCATTTCTTATCCAGCGTCGGCGGCACGGTTTTGATTGCCGTCACCGTCGGATGCACTTCAATCAGGCATTCGCGGAACTCGCGCGCCATGCGCGACATCACCGATTGCGGGAAGTTGGCGACGCACATGGCGATCTTGAAGCTGAGCAGGTCGGGGCGAAGCGCGCGCATCTCGCCGCGCTCGACCCATTGCCGGGCAAAGTGGGTGGGCAGGAAGCTTACGAACTTGCCACTTCGGATCAGGTAAGCCAGCCCTTCCATGTCATAGGCCGTGGCACTCGGCGGATGTTTGAACAGCGACTGAAAGGCGAGTGCGACCGAATAACCGCGCCTTGCGTATTTCTGTTCGGCCAATTCCTCGATCGGCATTTTCGAATGTGCGGTTTCAAACAGCGCATGATCCTTGCCGCAATACATCGTCTGTTCTTCGTGAAAAAGCTGCTGCATCTGGATCGCGGCATTCATTGGCTGGTTGGGCATGACGGCAATTTCCATCTGCCGGCTGAGCAATGCGTTTTCGATCTGGTTGGGCGAGACCACCACAAAGGTCGGATGCACGCCGGGTGCCCGTTCGTTAAACAACGCAATCGCGCGATCGAGCTTACAATTGGGGTTTTCGACCATGGCATCAATCACGCCAATGCGAAGCTCACCCACCATATTGCCGCGGATCGCCCCGACCTCGGCCCGGAAAGAGTCGGCGGCGGCAAACAGTTTGATCACCTCACTATAGATCTTTTGTCCATGTTCGGTCAGCGAAAAGCCCGACCGCCCGCGCCGACAAAGCTTCACCCCCAGCCGGGTTTCAAGCGCAGACATCTGGGTGCTGATGGTCGATCTGGAAATGCCAAGGTCATCCTGGGCGGCGGTAAAGCCGTTGCTTTCGACGATGGATCGAAAAATCCGCAGCTGGCGGAAATCCACGTCACTGAGCGGTGGCAGATTGACAGACATCGGGCGCAAACCTTTGCGAAAGTGATACGTTGAAAAAATCAGACGTTTAGTTTGAAAGTTTCATATTATTGAACACGTCCCGCCATGGCAATCTCTCGACACGCTTTGAACCATTCTATTGCGCCACCGCGCCACCAGCGCCACCGCCTTGAGGGACGACCAAATGAGCAACGCCACCGACAAACCTGATGCAGCATCGGGCATTTCCTTTGTTCCGCCCTCGGCGATGACCCTGCCGCGCTATGCCGGTGTGGCAAGCTTCATGCGCGCCCCGCAAATTTCAATATCGGATGCTGCCTGTGCAGAGGTCGATATCGCACTCCTTGGCGTGCCATGGGACGGTGGAACCACCAACCGTCCAGGCGCTCGTCACGGTCCGCGACAGTTGCGCGATCTGTCGACCATGATCCGCCCGAAACACCCGGCCACCGGCCAGAACCCGTTTGAAGACCGCAACGTCGCCGATCTCGGCGATGCGCCGGTCAATCCGGCCGACATCATGGATACGCTGGCAAGCGTCACCGGCTTTATCGCCAAACTGCAAGAAATGGGCATCAGCCCGCTCAGTGCCGGCGGCGATCATTTGCTGTCCTATCCGATCCTCAAGGCGCTGGCGGCGGATGGCCCGATTGGCATGGTGCATTTCGATGCCCATACCGACCTGTTTGACAGCTATTTCAACGGTTTCAAATACACCCACGGCACTCCGTTCCGTCGCGCGATCGAGGAAGGCTACCTTGATCCGAACCGCGTGGTTCAGATCGGCATTCGCGGCACGATGTATGACGGCGAAGATGTTGAATGGGGCCTTGAACAGGGTGTGCGCATCATCCGCATGGAAGAGGTTCTTGATCGCGGCCTTGATCAGGTCATGCTTGAGGCGCGCGATATTGTCGGCATGGATAAAACCTATGTCAGCTTTGACATTGATGCGGTTGACCCGGCCTTTGCACCGGGGACCGGCACACCGGAAATCGGCGGCTTTAGCAGCCGCGAAGCCCAGAAAATGATCCGTTCTCTGGGCGGTCTCAATCTTGTGGGGGCGGACCTTGTCGAGGTTTCCCCACCCTTTGATCCTTCGGGAGGAACAGCCTGGCTTGGCATCTCGCTCATGTATGAATTGCTGTGCGTGCTGGCCGGGTCTAAAGCCACCAGAAACCCGAACCGAAAATCGGGCTGAGGCAATCCGAAAAAGACCAGAAAATCAAAAGACGAAAGCCATATCAGAGAGCATCTCACACCGGAGACACTATTGATGAAAAGCGTACTTTCCAAAATCTGCCTGTCGGGTGCGGCACTCGCAACCGCCTTCTCTCTTTCCACGGCCGCCTCGGCCGAGGAACTCACCATCGCCCATTCGACCTGGGTCGGCTATGGCCCGCTTTATATCGCGCAAGAAGAAGGCTTCTTTGAAGAAGAAGGCCTTGATGTTGATCTTGTCGTGATGGAAGACGTCAAAACCCGTATGCCCGCCCTGGCGGCTGGCCGGATTGATGTTGCCGTGACCACAATTGATACGGTGCTGGGCTTCTACACCGAAGACCACCCGCTGACCTATCTGTTCGCGCTGGATGATTCACGCGGCGGCGACGGCATCGTTGCCAATGCCGACATCACCAGCATGGCCGACCTCAAGGGCAAAAACGTTGCCTATACCGAGGGATCTGTTTCGCAGTTCTTCCTGAGTGTTCTTCTCAAGGAAGCTGGCATGAGCCTTGATGACGTCAATTCCATGAACATGTCGGCCGGTGACGCCGGTGCGGCCTTTGTCGCCAAGCGTGTTGACGCCGCTGTGACCTGGGAGCCGTGGCTGACGCGTGGCAAGGATACCGAACATGGTCATCTTCTGATCGACAGCTCCAAGGCACCGGGTCTGATCACCGACATCGCGGTCACCACCGAGGAAACCCTTGAAGCCCGCCGTCCGGAAATGGAAGCCCTGTATCGTGCATGGGCCAAGGCAATCGCCTGGCAGAAAGCCAACGAAGAAGCAGCCGATGTCATCATGGCAAAGGGTGTTGGTGGCTGGCTTGAAGACCCGGCGGTCTTTGCCGATACCCGTTCGGGCATTGCGTTTTATGATGCCGACATGAACAAGTCCTTCATGGATCCGGCCAACGAAGACGGCATTGTTGGCACCATTGCCAATGCGATGACGCTTGGCAAGGAAGGCGGTCTGTTCTCGCTTGATCTGGAACCGGCAAGCATGCTGGCGTCCGACATCGTCAAGTAACAAAACGCCATAATACAAAGACTTAAAGAGCAAGCATCATGTGGACCAGATCGCTTTTTTCACCCAAAACCGATATCGACAAGGGAACCTATGTCACCCTGTCGCTGATTTCGGTTGTTGTTATCCTGGCCCTGTGGTGCTTGCTCACCTATGGCGGGATCACGCCCAAGGACTTCCTTGCCGCCCCGCATGAGGTGGTGGAAGCCGGCATCAAGCGTATTGCCAATATGTCGCTGTTTGAACATATGTGGGCAAGCCTTGTTGTCATCCTGTCGGGCTTTATCCTGGCCTCGATCTTTGCCGTGCCGCTTGGTATCCTGATGGGCAGCTTCCGCGCCGTGCAGGCGCTGATTGAGCCGATCACCGGCTTCATGCGCTATATCCCGGTTTCGGCCCTGATCCCGCTTCTGATCCTGTGGGTCGGCATCGGGATCGAACAGAAAATCATGGTGATTTTCCTCGGCACCTTTTTCCAGCAGCTCATCCTGATTTCCGATGTTTCGGCCCGGATTTCCAAGGACCTGATTGATTGCGCCTACACCCTTGGTGCGGATCGCCGTCGCGTTGTCACCCGTGTGCTGGTTCCGGCCTGCATGCCCGGTGTGATGGATAACCTGCGGGTGACCATGGGCTGGGCCTGGACCTATCTGGTGGTCGCAGAACTGGTCGCAGCCGATACCGGCCTTGGTTATATGATTCTCAACGCCATGCGCGGGCTGTTTACCGATGTGATTTTGCTTGGTGTCTTTACCATCGGCATCTTGGGCCTGATCACCGACTTCTTCTTTAAATGGGCACGCCGGCGCTTGCTGCCCTGGTCTGCTGATTTTTAAGGGGCGATACAGTCATGAGCATGCTTTCCCTTCGTGACATCACGGTACGGTTCGAACCCAAGGGCAAACCACCGGTTCTCGCCCTTGATGACGTGTCGCTTGATGTTGCCAACGATACCTTTTCCGTCATTGTCGGCCCGTCGGGCTGTGGCAAATCCACGCTTTTGCGCCTTGTTGCCGGGCTTGAAACCCCGACATCGGGGCGGCTGGAACTTGATGGCGATCCGATCAACGGCCCGTCTGCCGATCGCGGCATGGTGTTTCAAAGCTACACCCTGTTTCCGTGGCTCACGGTCCGCGAAAACGTCATGTTTGGCCCGAAGCTCAAGGGCCTTGCCAAATCCGAATGCGAAGACATCGCCGATGATCTTCTCAAGGCCGTCCACCTGGAAGGGTTCGAGAAATCCTATCCCAAGGAACTGTCGGGCGGCATGCGCCAGCGCGTGGCGCTGGCCCGGGCGCTGGCCAATGATCCGCGCATTTTGTTGATGGATGAACCGTTTGGCGCGCTTGACAGCCAAACCCGTCAGATGATGCAGGAACTCCTGCTTGATGTCTGGCAGACCCGCCGCAAAACGGTGCTGTTCATCACCCACGACATTGACGAGGCCATCTTCCTTGGTGATGAAGTCCATGTGATGTCGGCCCGTCCAGGCCTGATCAAGCAGTCGCTTGATATCAACATTCCGCGCCCGCGCCACATCGATGCGCTCACCAGCCCGGAATTCATGGACTATAAGCGCACCATCCTGTCACTGATGCATGACGAAGCGATCAAGGCCGAAGACGCCTCCAACCACCGCAAAACCGCGTAAACGCGGCGCGCACAGCGACAAAACGCCCAGTTTAAAGGGCACGAGCAAACACCTGCCTGACTTGCCACCACCCGACAGGCTCAGGCACAGGGAATGTGCGGCTCACAGCAAATCCCGCACATTCCCGCTTTTTCTCGGGCACCGCAAAACGCCGAAACCCGAGCTATTCCGGGCATTGTAGCCCATCGGCGCCACGAAATGCCGAACTTCGGCACCCGAACAGTCCCCCGCAATCCACCTCACGCATACTGAAGCGCGACACCCCAAGCCGATTACCCCGGCCCACGCCCCAATTTGCGCTCCCCGTTCCCCCGCGAGAACCAAGCCCAAAGCACTCGCCACCAGGATACCATGCCTGATGCAAGAGCCGAGCGCCATTTGCAGGCCAATACCGCCTAGGACGGACCGAGACTTGAGGCCCGGAAAAGGGCTCAAGCGGATCTCCGCTTCGTGGCAAAATGCATCCCCTGCCCGCCGCAAAATTTGCGTCCGGAATTTCCAGCCAAAACAATTTGTATGAGGAATAAAAACCACCCATCAGGCGGCATGTTGACCGGCTGCCCAGAGCCCCCTGCCCAGTGCTTCGATTATTCACTTATTTTGAATAATCTTTCGGAATTTTCGATTTGTCTATTCAATCGCGATCAGGTCAAATGGGCGACATGCCATTTCGGGGTCCGGCCCGCACCGGAGATCCTGCCCATAAGGCATATGAAATTATCATACGAATATTGAGAGAGCCTGATGTCCGTTTCTGCCCCGGCTGCCATCCCGGTTACGAATGCTTCGAACAAAAGCGTGATTTCGAAATTGCCGGCCCTGACCCCGGATCGGTCGCTGGACAGTCTGACGCTGGGCTTTCTGAAAGCGCTGGAGGCCGAAGGGAAATTCGAGGGTGAAATCCATGCCGATTTCCCCACACGCCTGATCCATGCCACCGATAACAGCGTTTATCAGGTGATGCCAACCGCCGTGCTGCAGCCTAAGACGCGTGATGACATCAATGTGGTAATGGAAATGGCCGGGCGCGAGAAGTTTTCCGAGGTCAAAATCACCCCGCGGGGTGGCGGCACCGGTACCAATGGTCAGTCGCTTAATAACACCATCATTCTTGATACCTCCAAGCACCTCAACAATATCCTGGGCTTTGATGCCGAGCGCGGGCTTGTGCATGTCGAGCCCGGTGTGGTGCTTGATCAGCTTAATGCCTGGCTTAAGCCACACGGCTATTTCTTCCCGCCGGCGGTGTCGACTGCAAGCCGCGCCACGGTGGGCGGCATGATCGGATCGGATAGCTCCGGCAAGGGATCGCGGATTTATGGCAAGACCAGCCATTACATCCATGACATGACCACCGTCCTTGTCGATGGCACGGATTTCAATACCCGCGCGATGAGCGCGCTTGAAGCCCAGGAAATCATGGCGCGCGATGACCGAACCGGGGCACTTTATAAAAAGGTCTTTGACGAAATCAGCGCGCGCCGGGATCAGATCAAATCGATCTTCCCGGAAATGAACCGGGGACTTACGGGCTATAACCTTAAGGAAGCGGTATCTGACTCAGGCGACATGAACCTGTCGTTTTTGATCGCCGGGGCCGAGGGCAGCCTTGGCATGGTCAAGGAAATCACCTTCCGCGTCATTCCGCTGCCACAGCACAAGGCCGTCACGGTGGTGCGCTATAACAGCTTTGACAGTGCCCTTCGGCACGTCAAAACCCTGGTGCAGTTTGATCCGGTGGCGATTGAAAGCATCGATGACAAGGTCATGAAACTGGCCCGGCAGGATGAAAGCTGGCACATGCTGGGAAAGCTTCTCGGCACGGAAAACAGCAACACCCCCACACGCGGTTTCAACGTCGTCGAATTCGTTGGCGAGACGGAGGCCGAGGTTAGCGCCAAACAGGCGGAACTCAAAGCCTACCTCGATGCCAACCCGACTGAAGAGTTTGCACCCATCGGCTTTGTGCAGGCGACCGACCCTGCGCAAATAGCCGCCATCTGGTCAATCCGCGCGAAATCGGTGGGTCTGCTGGGCAACCTTGAGGGCAAACGCCGCGCCACCCCGTTTGTCGAAGATACCGCTGTGCCGCCGGAGAACCTGGCCGATTTCATTGCCGAGTTCAGAGCGCTTCTGGATGCCGAGGGGCTTGATTACGGCATGTTTGGTCATGTCGATGTCGGGTGTTTGCATGTCCGCCCGCTGCTTGACATGATGGCTGAAGAGGACGAGGCCCGCATCCGGCGCGTTTCAGACGCGGTGGCGGAGCTTACCAAACGCTATAACGGCCTGATCTGGGGCGAGCATGGCAAGGGCTTTCGCGGCGAATACTCCCCCGTTTATTTCGGGCCGGAGCTTTATGATGTTCTGCGCCGCATCAAGGAAGCGTTCGATCCCGAAGGGCAGCTTAACCCCGGCAAGATCGCCTCGCCATACAGTAAAAACACGCCCATCACGGCCATCGACAAAGCCCCCATGCGCGGCCAGTTTGACCGCCAGGTCGAGGATGCGCTGCGCGATGAATATCTGAACGCGACGCGGTGTAACGGCAACGGGGCGTGCTTTAACTGGGATCTGATGGATGCCATGTGCCCGTCCTATAAGGTCACGCGATCACGCGTCCATTCGCCCAAGGGCCGGGCCGGGATGATCCGCGAATGGATCCGCCAGCTTTCGGTTGGTACCGATCCGATGAACAAGGATCTGGCTGTCATCAATGGCCGGGATTTCTCCCATGACGTCTATGAGGCGATGGCCGGTTGCCTTTCGTGTAAGGCCTGTGCGGGGCAATGCCCGGTCAAGGTCGACATCCCGGAAATGAAATCCCGGTTCCTTGAGACCTATCACACGCGCTACAAAAGACCCGTAAAGGACCATGTGATTGCGTCACTGGAAAATATCGCTCCGCTTCTGGCAAAGGCGCCGGGGCTGTTTAACGCGCTGCAATCGATCCCGCCGATGCCATGGATTTTCAAACGCTTCATCGGCCTGACCGATTTGCCGAAACTGCACCGCCAGAGCCTTAAATCCGGCCTGCGTGCACGCGGCATTGGCACATTCAAGCAGGCGGAGCTGGATGGGCTTTCGGCCGATGAAAAGGCCAAGTCGGTGATCCTTGTGCAGGATTGCTTTACCACGCATTACGACACCAACGTGGTGCTGGCCCATGTCGACCTTTTGCAGCGTCTGGGATATCGCGTTTTCGTGCCGCCCTACCGCCCCAATGGCAAGGCGATGCATGTGAAGGGGTTCCTCAAACGCTTTGATTATCAGGCCAAGCAAAATGACATCGTGCTGGGCAAAATCGCGCAATCGGGCGTGCCGATGATCGGGATTGAGGCAAGCGTGACCCTGACGTATCGGCAGGAATACGCCCAGCGACTAAGCAACCGCCCGGACTATCGCGTGCATCTGTTCCATGAATGGCTGGCGGGCGAGATCGAGCACGGCCGCCTCACCCCACCCAAAATTGAGAACGGCGTTAACATGGGCGCAACCGATGCCCCGGCAAGCCTGTTCCCCCATTGCACGGAAAAAACCTCCATCCCCGATACCGGCGTGAAATGGCAGAAAATCTTTGATGCGTTAGGGCTAAAGCTCGCCACGGAAAAAACCGGCTGCTGCGGCATGGCCGGTGTCTATGGCCACGAAACCCGCCATCAGGAAACCTCGCGCGAGCTCTATGACCTGAGCTGGAAAAAGAAGGTCGATGCGACGGGTGCAGCAAACATGCTGGTGACCGGCTATTCGTGCCGTTGTCAGGTGGATCGCTATGAAGGGATCAAGCCGCAGCATCCGGTGGAATACCTCGCCAAGCTTGTCGCATAGGCCCACTTTAAACCCCCGCCAACCGTCATCCCCGCGCATGCGGGGATCCATAGCCGCCATAACAACAGGTGGATTCCGGGTCAGCGCTGCGCTTGCCCGGAATGACGATCTCTATGGTCAAACTGCATTCACATGATAGAGGAATTGCCCGATATCATCACCGCCAAGGTTGCGAGCAGAGTTCGCCTCTATAGCCTTGGATCGACTGAAAATTCTATTTCGGTCGCAGTTTCCACGACCTCGGAAAACAAATTATGGGCAGGGTTGAGCAGATAGTTGTTTTCCTGAGGGATGATGACACTTGGAATGGCGAGTGCGAGGTTTGAGTTGACGTCCAGCCAGACATCACCGATTTCTGCGGTCGAGGATGGTGCCGGTTCGGCGCGCCAGTCCGAAGGCAAATGATCTTTTGCCAGTGTTTCGATGCCGTCGCCTGGAAGGCGCACCTCGAACATCGCATAGCTTTGCAGAAGGCGATAATCGTTCAAATGCACCATGATTTCGAGCAACGCCAATGATTGGGATGCCGCGAGATAAATGGCCGATTTTCCCCGACTGTTCCAACGCCCGCCATAACGACGGGCCCCTTCGCCGTCGAATGCCGAGGCTTTCCATTTCTGTTTGACCAGACGAAAGCCCGAAACAGAGCTCATGCAAAGACGCCGTGCTCAAGGCGACCGATCAGGTCAAGCACGGCTTCGGTTCCGGCAGATGTGGCAACCATTTCGGCAGGACGTGCGCCGCCCAATCCCTGCACAGGGGATAACAGCCATTTGCGTGCTTGCTGCTGGTCACCTTCAAACAGATCGGTTGCCGCCTTAAGAACCTCGGCGAAGCGATACAGACGGTCACTTTCTTCAAGCTTGAATTGACCTTGCTTGGCCCGGCGCTGCAAGGTTGCCATTGGAATGACGACGTATTTTGCCAATTCCTTGCGATCCAACCCGGCAGCAGAGGCAAGCTTGCCATAGGTCGCATAGGGAATGCCCTGCTTCAAGACGTCATGCAGTTCCGGCCCGCGCGGCGGTATGCCGACGGCTTTCCAAAATCCCGATCCAGTCGCGGCATCAGGTTTGGGTTGCGCAAGAGCTGAGGACATGAGAGCCTCCAATCAAATCAAATGATACCTTCTTTATATATCACATGAGCATCACAGTACAAGTCAGCGACGATATTCCACCACAGAACGCAGAAAGAGCCCGCCATGATCCGTCACATCGTTCTGACCAAATTCAAGGCCGGGGCCACCAAGGCCGAAATCGACAGCCTGTTTGCCAAGCTGGCGGACCTTCGAAACCACCTCCCCGGCATGCGCGGGTTTGATGGCGGCGTGTCGGTCAGCCCGGAGGGGCTTGAACAAGGCTTCCGGCACGGATTTTCAATTGATTTTGACGATGCGGCGGCACGGGATGCCTATCTGGAACATCCAGAGCATAAGGCCTTGGGTGGGCAGTTGGTTGGGCTGCTTGAGGGTGGCATGGCCGGATTGGTGGTGTTTGATCTGGTTGTCGAAAAACCTTCGTAACTTTACAGGAGGCAAGCATGACAAAGGCATCTGTTTTGCAAAACGGCAAGATGCAGGCTGTCCATCTGCCAGATGATGTTGCGTTGCCTAAAGGCACGAAAACGGTCGAGGTGATTTCGGTTGGTGTGGCGCGTGTGATTGCGCCAAGTGACCATTTGTGGGACACGTTTTTTGACGGTCCTGCGGTCAGTGATGATTTTATGGAAGATCGCAACCAGCCCCAAACTCCAAAGCGCCTAGTTTGAAGACAACACCGCACTCAGTCACGGCTTTATCCTCTTCATCACCAACACCGCGATTTTGAGCGGCTGGATGGGCTGCGTTTGGAGAATTGGGTTTAAGGAGCCCTTCAAAGTGCATTTTTTTGTCGTCAGCGCTTCGTCGTATGCTTGGATTAAAATAAACGAGCGCAAACGATGAGCGTACGCCCATAGTATAATCGCTCAGTTGACCTCCCCCATACGAAAAAAGAACAAACTATACCGTTTACCACCTCAGGTTTTAAACCTATAAACCTAAAGTAAGAGATTACTCTTCGCGCATCGCTGTTAAGCGTCAAAAAACAGGTACTCTTATGAGAAAATTTATAAACCGGACCAAACCCAGCAGCTTTGCATTTGTAATTCCATTAGGAATACTCGCACTGCAGGGCTGCAATTATTCCACGCAAAGCCGCTACAACTACTCCGAAGTGGGACAAATCCAAGTTGTAAGATTCGGCACAGTCATATCCGTTCGAGATATTGAAATCACAGCAGACAATTCTTTGGCCGGGGGTATTGCCGGAGGCGCAGGCGGTGCTGCAGCTGGCGCGCAAGTTGGTAGTGGCTCGGGAAGTATTGCAGGCGCTGTGGGGGGAGCAGTTGCTGGCGCATTAGTTGGCTCTGCACTGGAACAGGCTATTCGCAATCGAGGTGGCGTAGAATACACCGTCGTGCTTGAAAATGGCAAAGTGCTGACGATCGCACAAAACGTTAGCGAAAAAGATGTGATTTTTGAAACCGATGACCGCGTTATCGTTCAAATAAATGGTTCTTATCAGCGTGTCTTACCGGCAAACAATCTTCCGACATCAATAAAGAAACCAAAGGGGATCACTCTTGAAAGCGATTAGAACGTTACTTGTAATTTATGCTGGGATTTTGCTGTCTGGATGCGCCCTGACAGTCGACGAAATCGATGTTCCCTATCAGGGGAAAGCTAACATTGCCGTCGTTGAAGGTGCTGATCAGATTAAGGTCTCAGTCACCAACACTGACAATCGCACTGTCTACAAGGACCGCGTAAGTTCAAAGAAAAATGGTTACGGCATGGAAATGGCCGCGATCATAGCAACAAATGACGTATCGGAAACGTTTAGAGATGCCGTAGCTTTCGAATTGGAGAGCGTTGGATTCCAAATTGTTGAAGATGGTGACGCGGACCTCAATGTTGGTTTGGTTCGCTTCTACAATGACTTCAAGATTGGAATGTTTGCCGGTGATGCAGTAGCCGACGGCCTGATAAATATCGTTGTTAAGAACAAGTCTGGTGACCTTATTTTCTCAAAATCCTACGAGGGTGGAGCCATCGAAGCCGACATTCAACTGGCATCAGGCTCAAACGCACGCCTTGCTTTGATCGGTGCCATGGCGGACATCGTTTCAAAAATAGCCAACGACAACGACTTACATCAGTCACTTCTGTCGATCAAAAATAACAAGGAAAATATCCCTACGTCCTAGCACCGGCATTTTAATGCCAGGTACAAAAGCCCCCATATTCGTGGGCCTTTTACTGGCATAGAGCACGAAAGGCAGCACTCATTACGAGTGCTGCCTTTTATTTTTGATACTGCAACCCGAGACTCCCGCCTTCGTGTTGTGTCCCGAGAGATTGGCAAGTGCCTCAAGAGGTGCCTTGTACCCAAGGGATCGCAATCTTGTTCTGTTATAATTGTCGATGAAGGTTTTTATAAAGTCGTTGCGCTCGGCGTGAGTTTCGAAACGATTTCGTCCTGCATTTTTTCCGTTTGCAGGAGCGTTTGAGAGGGCTTCGCCGAGGCGACGGTTGAAGCGCTCGACTTTGCCATTTGTTTGTGGTCGATAGGGCCGCGTCAGCTTGTGCTTGATGCCGTGTGCGGCACAGACTTTGTCGAAAGCATGCTGCCCGGTTCCTTTGGTGCGGGTTGTCCAGTAGGCACCACCAAACCTGTCGGTGAATTCCGAACCGTTATCGGTCAATACGGTGTGAACAGGATAGCTAAAGGCTTCCAGAAAATGCTCGAAGCAGACAGCAATGGTTTCAGCATTTCGTTTCTGAACGATCTCTACATGAACAAAACTTGTCACCCTCTCGATGGCAACAAAAACGTAGGCTGTTTTTCCGCCGATCCGGGTGAGATGCTTGAGGTCGACATGAACATAGCCGAATGCCACAGGCTCGAAAATCTGAGAAGCCTGTTTAGGGACAGCAGGCTTGCCAGAGATACCATGGCGCTTAAGGCAGCGATGCAGAGACGAACGTGAGATATCGGCCCGCACACAGCGACGCATGACCTCCAGAATATCGTCGATGGAGAGGCCTATCAGGGACCGTAATTCAACAGCGATTTCTTCCTCGCAGGCGGTGAAGTGTGTCTGGATGCGCTTTGGCCGATGCGAGAGGTCATGAACATCGGCACGTCCTTTCCATCGCCGGACGGTGGTCTCGCTTACGCCAAGTTCCAGGGCCAGCTCAGCAATGGAAGCACTGCTTGCTTGAATATAGGCTCGTGTCCGCGGTGTTGTGGTGGCATTAGCATGCAGCTTTAAGTCCATGATACAGCCCGCTCCTTGAGATAAGTCATACCTCTCACTACGCCATCACCATACAACCAATCATCCGAAATAAAACACCTGCGCGGGAATGACGGTGTGGGTGGTTGCAGGTTGTGCCGATCTAGTGGACCAAAAAGGGGACAGCCCCCTTTATCCAAGACCCCAAAGGGGGACTGTCCCCTGTTATAGCCGTTAATGCGAAACGGGCGATGACCGGATGAGAACAGGTTCCAATTTGAACTTGACAAACTGCGGACTTTCCGCATATCTATTATATGCATACGGTGATTGAAACCCCGGCTTTTCTGGCCTCGGCAAAGGACGAGCATGTCTCGGACGTCGAGAGGAAAAGCATTGTGGATTTTCTTGCCAGGAACCCCGATGCCGGAGACGTTATCGCGGGCACGGGTGGTGCCAGAAAGGTCCGGATAGCCAAGCAAGGCGGCGGAAAGAGTGGCGGTTATCGCGTGATCACGTTTTTCACAGCCGATGACATACCGGTTTTCCTGTTTGATATATACAGCAAGAGCAATCAGGCGAGCCTTTCCGCATCAGACAAAAATGATCTGCGAAAAATTCTGACCGCCCTGCCATCGGCCTGGCGCAAGATGGTCAGGGAAGAAGCCGAAAAAGCAAGGAAGCGCACATGAGCAAAGCTGGATCAAGAATTCTTCAAGGCGCACGTGAAGCCTTGGCTTTGGCAGAAGGCAAGGCCCCCGCCGATGCGTTCGTTATCCATATCCCCGAAAAAGTGGATGTTAAAAGCATTCGCAAGAAACAGGGCATGACCCAAAAGGCATTTGCCGAAACCTATGGGTTTTCCTATGGCCGCATTCGCGACTGGGAACAGGGCCGGTCGAATATAGACGAGCCATCGCGTGTGCTTCTTAAGGTGATCGAAAAAGAGCCGGAAGCGGTGCGACGAGCGCTTGCGGATGCGTGAGCTGTTGCAAAAAATGCAAAGGTCTTGACGATTTTATGTCCCAAAAGGCAACAGTCCCCTTTTTTCGTTTGCGGGCCGGTCGCGGATGGATTGCGCCCGGGAAATTGGCTTGCGGGCGGGATTTAAGCTTGAAACAATACTTTTAGCTACAATTTATAAATGCAAAACTGTCGACTTACTGCGAGGAACTTGATGGTTCTGTTACGGATTTCGGCATCATTCATGGTGTGCGTCTTTCTGATCTGGTTTACGCTATCTGTATCTGCCCGGCCGGTACTGGCCGATGAACAAGCGCCCGAGCGCGGCACAGCAGCCGAGGCGCAAGCATTGGTCAAAAAGGCTGTCGCCCATATTGACAAGGTCGGCATGTCCCAGGCCTTTCGCGATTTTGCCGATCCCGACGGAGAGTTCCAAGACAGGGACCTGTATATTTTCGTGCAGGATTATAATTGCACATTTCTGGCCCATGGTTTGAACCCGGCACTGGTCGGGCGCAATATCTGGGATCTGCAAAACCCGAATGGACGCTTTGCGTGCAGGGAAATTGTCGAAAAGACAAAAGAACAGGGTGAAGCATGGACAGATTATGTCTTTCAGGACCCTATAAGCGGGCAACTGGCCGAAAAGACCACCTATTCATTCGGGATGGCGGATTTTGTCGTGTCGTCTGGCGCGTACAAATAACCGGGGTCCGGCCTCATTTTGCGGCAGTTACCCGGCATGTAGTTATGGTATGGCGCATGATTTGCGGGCTTTTGGCCGGTATGTTTTTGGTGTACCAAAGCGCACATGCGCAAGATGCCGATATGTTGAACGACACGCGTTGCAGCAAACAAAATCTGCCACATCTTCGCATTGCCTTGCCCGAAACAATCGAAGCGGGACATGGCAAACAGCCGGTTTCGATCTTTAAACGTGAACAAGCCAAACTTGCTTTAATTTTATCAAATGCAGGTTACTGCGTGAATTTTCATATGTTTCCGTGGCTTCGCACGGACAAGCTGATCAAGGCAGGCACGCTTGACGGGTTTATTGCGACCCAGAATATTGGCTGGCACAAACGGGATTACATCATTAGCGCGGCCTTCGCCGAAATTGATATTTACGTCCTGACGGCACCGGACAGGTTTCGGCCAGAAGGGTACAGTTATGACGACCTTGCGGGGTTGAATATTGCAGTGTTGCTTGGCGACAGCCTGGGGTTTGAGCTTTCAGGGCGCGGCATTCCCTATAGCACACTGCCCACCACGGCAAGCCTGACCCGGTTTTTGCAAGCCGGGCGGGTCGATGCAGTGCTGGGGTCCAAAGCCCTGTTTGAAAAAGCCGCCACCGATGCCCTTGATAATGGATTGCTTACGATGAGTTATATCGACACGCGGGAGCTTTATCTTCTGATCTATCGGGAGGTCAAGGGTGCGCAAGTGATGATTGATCACCTTAACCAGTCGCTTTTGCTGGGTGCTGGCGACCGATGACATACCGCAGATGCCGCAAAAAGCACCCTGCTTGAGCAACATCAAAGATTTCCAAAAGTAATCCCGTCAAGATCATTGTATGTGACAATCAGTTGCACCATAAAATGAACAATGGTCATATAATGCAATTGGCACGGCGCGCTTTCTGCCGTTGGACAAGACAAAGACACATACCCCCTGACCGTTTGCGGAGACTGGAATGAAAAACTTGCGTGCTGTGTTGATCGTGCTTGTGGTGATTGTCGCTGCCGCCGGGGGTGGGTATGCCTATTGGCAAGCGCAACAGTCCGAACTTCCCGACTTTATCGCATTGGGCAACGGGCGGATTGAAGCCGAAGAAGTCCGGGTTGCGACCAAATATGCCGGGCGGGTCGAAGAAGTTCTGGTCGAAGAAGGTGATCAGGTCACGCGTGGTCAGGTCCTGGCGCGCATGGATACCGCCGAGCTGATGGCAAATCGTGCGCGCGCTCGTGCCGAGGTTGCCGCGGCCGAACAGGGCATTGCCGAGGCCGAAGCCCAGATCGTACAGCGCGAAAGCGAACTTTCCCTGGCCGAGCAGCAGCTTTCACGCGCCGAAGAGCTTGTCAAAAACAACAACATTTCCCAACAGGAAGTCGATCAGCGTCGTGCTGATCGCGATATTGCCAAGGCGGCGCTCACCGCGGCCAAGGCGCGCCTGACCAGTTCGCGGCTGAATGTCGCCGCCGCGTCGGCCGAGCTTGAAGGCATTGAAGTTCAGATTGATGATTCGGTCCTCAAAGCCCCGCGCGACGGGCGCGTGCAATATCGCCTTGCCGAACCGGGAGAGGTTCTGGCCGGTGGTGGTCCGGTCATCACGATGATCGATCTGACCGATGTTTATATGAATGTGTTCCTGCCGACCCGTCAGGCGGGTCTGGCCTTTGTCGGCAATGAAGCGCGGATCATTCTTGATGCAGCGCCAAGTGTTGTGATCCCGGCCAAGGTATCGTTCGTTGCCGATGATGCGCAATTCACCCCACGCGAGGTCGAAACACGGTCAGAACGCGACAAACTGATGTTCCGGGTCAAAATCCGCATTGATCAGGCCTTGCTGTCCGAACATCTGAGACGGGTAAAAACCGGCCTGCCCGGTGAGGCCTATGTCATGCTGGCGGATCATCATAACTGGCCAGATGAATTCACCCCGAATGTGCCCGATGACGCGACCCTGCGTCAGACCTCGCAATAGAGCGCCCCACCATGGTGGACAACACCGAGCGCAGCAGTGATCAGATCGCCGTAAGGCTTGAAGGCGTCTCGCACCGTTATGGCAAGGTCGCGGCCCTTGATGGCATCAGCCTTGAAATTCCGGTGGGTCAGACGGTTGGCTTTATCGGCCCGGACGGGGTGGGTAAATCAAGTGCGCTTGCCCTGATATCAGGCGCGCGCAAAGTGCAGGATGGCACGGTCGAAACCCTTGGCGGATCGATGGCGGATGCCAAGCACCGCAACGCGATCCTGCCGCGCATTGCCTATATGGCCCAGGGGCTTGGCAAGAACCTTTATATGGATCTGACAGTGCGCGAGAACCTTGCGTTTTTCGGTCGTCTGTTTGGTCAGGGCAAGCATGAGCGCGATGAACGGATTTCACGGCTGGTTGAGGCGACCGGGCTTGATCCCTTTACCGAGCGCCTGGCGGGCAAGCTTTCGGGCGGGATGAAGCAGAAGCTTGGGCTTTGTTGTGCGCTGATCCATGACCCCGATATCCTGATTTTGGATGAACCGACCACGGGTGTCGATCCGTTATCGCGGCAGCAATTCTGGCAACTGATTGATGCGATCCGCCAGACGCAAAATGCGATGACGGTTCTGGTGGCGACGGCCTATATGGATGAGGCCGCCCGCTTTGACCGGTTGATTGCGATGAATGACGGCAAGGTGCTGGCGACCGGGACGGCCGATGAGATTTTGCAACGCACCGGATCGGAAACGCTTGAGGCGGCGTTCATCGCCCTTCTGCCCGAAGAGCAGCGCAAAGACCATCACGAGCTTAACATCCCGGAGCGCACCATTCATGGCGACACGCCAGCGATTGTTGCCGAACACCTGACCAAGAAGTTCGGGGATTTTACCGCCGTTGATGATGTCAGTTTCCGGATTGAGAAAGGCGAGATTTTCGGATTTCTCGGCTCCAACGGATGTGGCAAGACCACGACCATGAAGATGCTGACCGGGCTTTTGAATGCGTCCGAGGGCACCGCCGAGCTGTTTGGCAAGCCGGTTGATGGCACGGATATCGCGCTGCGCAATCGGGTTGGCTATATGAGCCAGGCCTTCTCGCTTTATTCCGAACTGACCGTGATGCAGAACCTTGAGCTGCATGCGCATCTGTTTCACATCCCAAAGGACAAGATCAAACCACGGATCAAGGAGCTTTCCGAGCGGTTCGGGCTTGGCCCCTATCTTGATGACCTGAGTGAACGGCTCCCACTTGGTGTGCGCCAGCGTTTGTCGCTGGCGGTTGCGATCATTCACAGCCCGGAAATCCTTATTCTGGATGAGCCGACATCGGGCGTTGATCCGGTCGCACGTGACGGGTTCTGGGAATTGCTGGTTGAGCTTTCGCGTGATCAGGGCGTGACGATTTTCATCTCCACCCACTTCATGAACGAGGCGGAGCGCTGTGATCGCATCTCGCTGATGCATGCGGGCAAGGTTTTGATCAGTGATACGCCCGATGCGATTACCAAGGGGCGCGGCTGTGAGACGCTGGAAGAAGCGTTTATCAGCCATCTGGAAGAGGCCGACGGTGAGGATGAGCAGTCCACGCCCGCCCCTGCCCCGGAAGATGCGCTAAGTACCGCAAATGGTGCAAATGGTGATCAGGGCAGCTGGAAACCGGCGCATGCGTCGCTGTTCAGCTTCCGGCGTTTATGGGCCTATTCGCTGCGTGAAACCATGGAGCTGGTCCGCGATCCGATCCGGTTGATGTTTGCCCTTATTGGCACGGCGATCCTGATGCCGGTCTTTGGTTGGGGCATTACCTTTGATGTCGAAAACCTGACCTATGCGGTTTTGGACCGCGATCAGAGCGCGGAAAGCCGAACCTATACAGAGAACCTGTCGGGCTCGCGTTATTTCGAGGCGCAAGCACCTCTGACCAGTATTGATGATCTTGAGGCCCGGATGTTGTCGGGTGACATCACGCTGGCGATTGAAATTCCGCCGGGTTTCGGGCGCGATGTTGGCCGGGGCGCCAGCCCGGAAATCGGCGCGTTTATTGATGGCTCCATGCCGTTTCGCGCCGAGACCATTCATGGCTATGTCGAAGGCATTCATCAGCGGTATTTAAGCGAGCATCTTAAACGCGATGTTGGAAGTTCCGATACCGGCCAGCCGCTCAGGATTGAAACGCGTTATCGCTATAATCAGGATTTCAAAAGCATCTATGCCATGGTGCCCTCGGTGATTGCGCTGTTGCTGGTGTTTATCCCCGCCGTCCTGATGGCCGTCGGTGTGGTGCGCGAAAAGGAATTGGGATCGATCACCAACCTTTATGTGACGCCGGTATCCAAGCTTGAATTTCTCTGGGGCAAGCAATTGCCCTATGTGGTGCTGGGCCTGATCAACTTCTTTTTGATGAGCGCGATGGCGCTGTTCTGGTTTGAGGTGCCGTTGCTGGGCAATGGGTTGACACTTCTGATCGGGGCGACCCTGTTTGTCACCGCCACCACCGGCCTCGGGCTTTTGATTTCGTCCTTTACCAACACCCAGATCGCCGCCCTGTTTGGCACGGCGATCGCGACCATGGTGCCGTCTGTGATGTTTTCGGGGATGATGCAACCGGTTTCCTCACTCGAAGGCGTCTCGGCGCTGATGTCAAAGGCCATTCCGACATCGCATTTCATGTCGATCAGTGTCGGCACCTTCACCAAGGCGCTTGGCTTTGCGGAGCTTTATCCCGAACTGATCAGCCTTCTGATCTTCTTCCCGGCATTGACCGTGCTTTCGATGCTGCTTTTGAAAAAGCAGGAGGTGTAAGGACATGCTTGGCAGACGGATCAGTAATATCTATCGCCTTGGCATCAAGGAACTTTTCAGCCTCAGACGCGACATGGTGCTGATTGCACTTATTGTCTGGGCGTTTTCCTTTGCGATTTATAACTCGGCCACCGGCTTTTCCCATGACTTGCGGCGCGGCTCGATCGCGATTGCCGATCAGGATGGCTCCGCCCTGTCGCTTCGGATTTCGGACGCGTTTCTGCCGCCGTATTTTCAGGAGCCGGTGCGCATTAACGAGCGCGATATTGATGCGGCGATGAATAGCGGTGAATTTACCTTTGTCCTGGTGATCCCGCCACAATTTGAGGCCGATGTGGTGTCCGGTCGCGATCCGGAAGTACAGCTTAACATCGATGCCACCGCCATGATGCAGGCCGGCATCGGTCAGGGCTATATCAGTAACATTATCGCGCAGGAGGTCTCAACCTGGCTTGGCGGCAAGTCGGCCTGGGCGGGGCAAAACCAAAGTGAAGCCGCGACCATCATCACGCGCTATGCCTATAACCAGAATGTGCGAAGCGAATGGTTTACCAGCACGATGGAGATCATCAATGCGATTACCATGCTGTCGATCATCCTGTCAGGTGCAGCCCTTATTCGCGAGCGTGAACACGGCACGATCGAGCATTTGCTGGTGATGCCGCTTAATCCCTATGAAATCATGCTGGCGAAGGTCTGGGCCAATGGGCTTGTGATCCTGATGGCCTGCATGCTGTCGATGATTTTTGTCGTCCAGCTGGTGCTTGGCGTGCCGATTGCGGGATCGAAGCTTTTATTCATGGGCGGTGTGGTGATCTATCTGTTCTTTGCCACCGCCCTTGGCATTTTCCTGGCCACCATGACGCGCTCCATGCCGCAATTTGGTTTGCTGTTTATTCTGGTGGTGTTGCCCTTACGCTTGCTTTCGGGGGGCAGCACGCCGCTTGAAAGCATGCCCGAGGAACTTCAGAACATCATGCAGTTCTCCCCCGCGACCCATTTCGTCAAATACGCGCAGGCCATCCTGTTTCGTGGGGCGGGCATAGATGTCGTCTGGCCGGAATTCCTGCTGGTGTTTGCGATCGGGGTCGGTTTCTTTGCCTTCAGTGCCATGCGGTTCAGGAAGAGTATCGCGCAGATGCGGTGAGTTACCTGCGGCAACTGCCCAAGAATTTCGTTGCACCCACAGAATAGCTTACAAGGGAATCATCTTTGTAAAAGGAATTAAGGTTCCCCAACCCATGCGGACAGTTGAGTTTACTAAAAACAACTTCTACTGTTTACTTTTGCGATCTGAGATCTACTACAACGAAGGTACCCCATGCACCCTGCTTTGGCTCATCTCGCTGAAGAGGAAATTAGTGAACTGATTTCTCTCTATTATAATAGCGACAAGAAGGTGTCCGAACTTATCCAGTTATACAAACTGCAAATTACGCCAAGTCAATTTGTATCGGTGCTGCCAAAGATAGTTCACAGCGACCTCGTCTGTGCGTTCTGTGACGAAGTTCCAATGGAAAGCAAACGCAAGAGTCGCAATTCATATGGAATCTCCAATGATTTACCTAGATGCCCCAAATGTGGCCATACGACTTCGGAATTTTGTAGTTGCTCAAACTGTCTAGAGGTCCAGCGGATCGTTCGTGATGTCAATGAGCGCAAGATGAGAGAAGCACTTTGGAACACATGCGATAAACAGCTGTCAGTCGTTCCAGAAGTCGACACCCTCTCTCTAAGAACTGCAGTCCTTATTCTAGCTTTAGAACGACACGCGGTCACAGAGAACTTTGAAGAGGCGCTGCCTTTTAAAACAATTAATCCGCCGTTGGCTCCCACATTCGAATATGCCATGGAGGGGTTGAGGCACCTAAATGCAAAGAACCTTATTGAGATAAACCCCAACAGCCCTCTTGATGCGTTCGAATTCTCCGAAGATTTGTCTGAAATGACTGCGTATTGGCCGAAGAAGGTAACTTGGGCATTTTTGCCAGGCATTCATCCCGACCACAAATCCACACTCATAAACCAACTAAAAAAGACCGCAGAAGACATCAACCTTTGGCCTGAACAATGGCGAGCGGACCGAGTTCTCCTTTGGCGCGAGATAGCCAAACACGAGTGCTACGAGTATTTTGGTTACTTACTACTTCAAAGAGATTTCAAAGAGCCCGTAATCGGAAAAAAAACTGAAGCTACATTTGAAAATCTGCTCGATGATTTTTCGACTTCACAAATCTTCAATATCACTTGGCAGGCAGTAAAGAACACCATTGACTACATGGTTAGAGACAAAGTCCCCAGATATATAATCCAAAATAGTTTCATCGGCAGCATTGCAGGAAGAGCAGCAAAGGCAAAGTCTGAGGGCTGGCAAATCCGACACTCAAGACGCGATTTTAACTGCCCACAATCCGCGATAAGTTCGACTTACTACGATGTATTTCTAGGTCTAGGTGAAATTGCATTTAATCACTTCCCTACAGATTAGGGATGCGAAAAGAGAATACACAAAACCCCGCGCGGGAACCCGGCGGGGTGGGAATGGTGGGCCTAACAAGACTCGAACTTGTGACCTCTCGCATGTCAAGCGAACGCTCTAACCAACTGAGCTATAGGCCCCTATGGGTGGGAAAGATGGTGGGCCTAACAAGACTCGAACTTGTGACCTCTCGCATGTCAAGCGAACGCTCTAACCAACTGAGCTATAGGCCCGCAAATCCATCTTTCAAAAGACCAGGGCTTCGTAACCGAAAACCATGATCTGTGCCGTTTGCGTCGGCGAGGCGGTATTTAGCCCAAGGCGGACCTTGGCGCAACCCCAGAAATGGTTTTTTGACAAAAAATGTTCATCAATTCCGTGGCAATTCCCATATGCTAGAGGCTGGAACCTTTTTCATATGGGCTGGAACGTGCTGCGGGCATGGGGCCTGCAAAACAGTTTGCCGATCGACAACAAAATCGGTGCAATCCATATGTAAAAAGCTCTAAGGTGCGAATGAATCGCAGGACGCCAGTCAAGGCTGGTGCCGCGTCGTATGGGATGGACTTTACGAAAGACAATGAACCAGTTGCCTTCGGAAATTACCACAACCGGCCCCGCCACCGTTGTCCTGCCGCCCCGGCAAACCCTGCCGGTGGTGTTTGCCTCCCCGCATTCCGGGCGTCAGTATCCGCAAGACCTGATTGAACGGGCGCGGATTGGCGCGTTTGAGCTGCGCGCCTCCGAGGATGCCTTTGTCGATCAGTTGTTCAATGCCGCCCCCAAACTTGGCGCGCCTTTGTTGTGTGCGACATTTCCGCGAGCCTATGTTGATGTGAACCGGGCGGCGATGGAGCTTGATCCGCGCATGTTTGACGGCGACCTGCCCGAGGATGACGACATCAATTCGATGCGCGCCCTTTCGGGGCTTGGATCGGTACCGCGTGTGGTCAGTGGCGGGGTCGAGATTTACAAGACCCGCCTGCCCGCCGAAGAAGCGCTTTCACGGATTGATACCTATTACCGGCCCTATCACGGTGCTTTGCAGAAGCTGATCGATCAGACGCGGGCCAATTTTGGCTACTGCATTCTGATTGACTGCCATTCGATGCCCGGAGATTCGTGCGACAGCGCAAAAAACCGCGTTGATCTGGTGCTTGGCGATTGCTATGGAAGTTCCTGCCACCCGTCATTGACGCGGTTTGTGGAAGATTGTTTCCGCGATATGGGGTTCTGCCCGTCGCACAATGATCCATATGCCGGGGGTTATTGCACACGCCATTACGGTCGCCCGCAAGAACATGTGCACAGCCTTCAGATCGAGCTTTCGCGCGCGCTTTATATGGATGAAGCAACAATCAGCCCGCATCGTGGATTTGACGTCCTGCGCGACCAGATGACCGATCTGATATGGCGCTTCCATGATCTCGACGGGACCCCGTTCTAATGGCCGATACAATTGAGAACAGCGACGTGTTGAGCGACCTGGTCATCCGTGATGCCGAACCCGAAGATTTTGAGCGCATCACCGAGATTTACGGCCACCATGTTTTGCACGGTCTGGCATCGTTTGAGGAACGCGCCCCTGAAATCGCCGAACTGACATCGCGCTGGCAACATGTGCGCGAACGCGGCCTGCCCTATCTGGTGGCTGATGTTGATGGCCGGGTTGAGGGATTTGCCTATGCCGGGGCCTATCGGACGCGGCCGGCCTATCGCTTTACGGTCGAGGACACGATTTACATCGCCCCCGAAGTCGTCGGCAAAGGAGTGGGCAGTGCATTGCTGTCGGAATTGATCAAACGGGTCACCGCCCTTGGCTATCGCCAACTGATCGCGGTGATTGGCGACAGCGCCAATGTTGCATCCATCGGGCTGCATGCACGGCTGGGCTTTCGGGTGGCCGGCACGCTTCAGTCGGCCGGCTTTAAAATGGGCCGCTGGGTCGATAGCGTGATCATGCAGCGCGGTCTGGGCGACGGGGACAGCGATACCCCCGGTAACGACCCAAAGCGCGAGAAATAGGCTTCAAACCGCCCCAAGAAAGAGATTTTCAAAGGCGTTGTCATGACATTATCTGGCAGCGCCTTTTTTGTGTTTGATTGCCAGACTTACCGAAAGTTAATTTGCGGCGCACCATTTCACCAATTCCAAAACACACCATATGCTCAGGGGTTGAACATATGCTTTGCTTTTATGTAATTGGCTGAAATCAGGCAAAAAAGAAGGCCGCCTGTGACAGCGGCCCAAGTCTAGGGAGGAAACGTCCAAGAAACGAGCGACAAGTCGCTCGCCGGAATGCACTGCGTCCTACCGCAGCGCACAAATGGAGATTACTGATTTGCCGGGGAGGACGCAATAGCTTTTTGACTATTTTTTTGTCAAAAATATTACTGCTTCTTTTTTGTGCATTATTTTGAGGCATTGACCGTCAAACGCCCGCAAAATTCACATCTCCCGGTTATTTTTTGACCATCGAAGAAAACGGAATGTTCGAAATGGAGCGGAGAATCGGCGCGAATCCGAACAGATTTGAATCGATTTTAAGCGCCTTTTTCTGCCGGATTCCGGATTTTTTCCCCCGACAGGGCCGATTACCCCATCCCTGCCCGATGCCAAAAGCCGTTCGTTCGTCCTCCATTGGCCCGACGCGCCGGACAATTGCGCAGCCGCAGCCACACGACATGGCACGCGCACACGAGGATGGCGCTCCCCAGTACCGATATGATGAGGTTAGCTTGAGTGAGGAGAGTTCAGACAGGAAGACTGAGGACGCCAGCCGAGATCAGGTGTTAGTTGATGCTTTGATCGACAGAGGGCGCATTGGCCGCCGAGGGGCTTGCCATGGCGCTGACCGTGTTGCGGCGCCCGGAATAGGCCTGTGCTACGTCATCATCGCGGTCCCGGCTTTTTTTGGCGTCATACATGCGCTGATCAGCGAGATCGATCAGGTTGTGGGGCAAGGCAATGGCGTCTTTGACGCGCTCGGACAGACCGACGCTTGCTTTTTGCACCTGCCCGTTTTCAAGCTGCGCCAAACCGGGCGCCATGACACGGTCAAGCACCTCAGCAGCGCACGCGGCATCGAGTTCAGGCAGCAGGACCAGGAATTCCTCCCCACCCCAGCGGACAACAAGATCCGAGCGGCGGAAGCGATGGATCAGGTTTTTGCCGACTTCGCCCAGAATGCGGTCACCATAGTCATGACCATAGCGGTCATTGATCTGCTTGAAATCATCAAGATCGATAAAGGCCACTGTGTAAGGCACGCTTTTACGTTGGGCCCCATCGAAACTGACCCGGATCATTTCCATGCCAAAGGCACGGGTGTAGCACCCGGTCAAAGGATCAATCGCGACTTCGTGGGCGGCGGCAATGGTACGGTAAAGCTGGACCAGGGCGGAAACGAGTGCGAGGGGAAGCAAGAACGCCAAAAGCATCTCAAAAGGCACAAACCCGGTCGCAAGGCCGCTTTGCGCGCCAATCGCCAGCAACACCAGAAACGGCAAGGCCAGTAGCCCCGCCTCGACCAGAGTGATCGGCATGATGGCGATCATCATCACCAATCCGATGAGAAGGAAACTGTGCGTGCTGTGCATCCGATCAGATGCCAACGGATCGTAGGCGGCAAACACACACAGAAGACTAGCCGCAACGATCAGCATCAGCATTGGCAGATACGGGAAATGTCGGCGCCAGCGGGCACTGACCGCACGATTTGTGATCACGGCAAGCGCAACCCCGACCACGAGAAGACGCAAAACAAAGGTCTGCGACGACCACATTTCAGAGGTAAAAGTCCCATCCCAGAACGGAACGACGAGCATCACAACAAGAACAAAAAGGGCGGCAAAACGGGCGGAGAGTAGAATCGATTCCTTGCGCCGCAGATGCATGAGTTCTGCATGCCGTGGCGTGTAGAGAAAATCCCGATAGCAGCAGTGAAACGTCCTTTGAGACGGGCTGCCATTTTCAAGAGGGCTTGAAACCACGCGAACCGCTCCAACCAGATTTAAGTAGACCAGTTTCGGCCCTTTTTATAGCTGGTCCATGGTTCCTTTAATTGGCCGAAGACACAACTATACATTAGGGTGGCGCGATGTAACATGAGGGTTGGAATGGAGCTGTAAGACAGCAAGAACCCGCTACAAGATATTGATTCGTAAACAAAAAGTTAACACAAAACCCACCACAGATGGCAGCAAAAAAAATTTTGGTCAGGATATTCTACCGCGGGCCGAACCATCCTGCACGTGAGTCCGAATGCCGGAAACTGAAACGGCGCACCGGGTTTACGGTGCGCCGTCAAAATCCACCCCAATCACAGGGTGACTATGCAGTGGTATAGATGCGTACTCGCCCCTATCCCGATCAGCCCCAGAGTTCGCGATCAGGCAGCCCCATGACGCCGTTCTTGAACGTCAGGGCATGATCACGGTCCTTGGCCATCCAGATCGGACCATCGAGATCGACAATGCGCGACATCGCACCGGTAATCATCGCAGGCGCCATGGCAAGAGACGTTCCGACCATGCAGCCGGTCATCAGTTGCATGCCGGCCTTTGATGCGGCCTCTGCCAGTTCGAGCGCGCCGGTCAGACCACCGGTCTTGTCGAGCTTGATGTTGATCATGTCATAGAGATTGGCCAGACGCGGAATGTCGGCCAATGTATGAACAGACTCATCTGCACACAGCAGAACCGGGCAATCAATATCGATCAGCCCATCATCCTGCCCGGCAGGCAGCGGCTGTTCGATCATCTCGACACCCAGACCATCAAGTTCGGCGCCGATATCTTCGAGCAGATCAAGCGACCAGGCTTCGTTGGCATCGACAATGATGCGTGCCTTGGGCGAGCCTTCGCGCACCGCACGGACCGACTCAACAACGTTTTCGCCATTGAGCTTGACCTTGAGCAGCGGCGCATGGGCGATCTTGCGGGCAGCTTCGCGCATATTGTCCGGGGTGTCGATCGACAGCGTTTCAGCCGTAATCAATCCTTCCGGGGCCTTATGCCCGATCAATTCCCACACACGACGGCCCATACGTTTGGCTTCCAGGTCCCAATAGGCACAGTCGACTGCGTTGCGCGCAGCGCCGGCCTTCATGGCGTCCTGAAGTTCCTTGCGGGTCATGCCACGGTCAAGGGCGTCAGCCTGTGCTTCGATGTCGGCAATGACACCTTCGACCGTTTCATTATACCGGGCATAGGGAACGCATTCCCCATACCCGGTATGGGTGCCGTCGCTTAAGCTCACCTTGACCACATGTGCCTCGGTCCGGGCCCCGCGCGAGATTTTGAAAACCTGTGCGAGGGGGAAGACTTCGGAAATCACAGTGAGTTTTGGCAACTTAGATCTCCTGGAGTTTGTCGACCAGCGGGGCAACACCGGTCCGAACCGGGTCAACAGCCGGAAGACCGAATTCGGCTTCGATGTCCGCCAGAAGCTTGGTCGCAGCGGCATCATCAAGCGCCTTGGTGTTGACGGCAAAACCGACAACCTTGCAATTCGGGTTGGTCAGTTTGGCGTGCTGCAGGTTGACTTCAAGGCAAGTCTTGAGATCCGGCAGCTTGTAACCCGGCAGACCGCGCATGTGCGTACGGGTCGGTTCGTGGCAAACCACAAGTGCATCGGGCTGCGAACCATGGATCAGGCCCATGGACACACCAGCAAACGATGCGTGGAACAGGCTGCCCTGCCCTTCCATGACGTCCCAGTGATCGGCGTCATTGGCCGGTGCAATGGTTTCAACAGCGCCCGAGATGAAGTCGGAAATCACGGCATCAACCGAGATACCTTCGCCGGCGATGAAGATACCGGTCTGGCCGGTTGCACGGAAATCGGACTTGATGCCGCGGTTTTTGAATTCCGCGTCGATCGCAAGGGCGGTGTACATTTTACCAACCGAGCAGTCGGTACCGACTGCCAGAACGCGCTTGCCTGAGCGTTTTTCACCGTTACCGACCGGCACTTTTCCGTCGAAGTGACGAACGTCAAACAGGCTGACACCTTTGGCCTTGGCCGCATCAACCAGTTCCGGAATGGTCGAAAGACGGGTGTGCAGACCGTTGGCGATGTCCATGCCGGCATCGATTGCAGCCAGCAGGGTTTCCATCCATGCCGGGCCGATGATGCCGCCACGGTTGGCAACGCCGAGTACCAGGGTTTTAACGCCTGCGGCCTTTGCTTCGGCGATCGACATTTCCGGCAGACCGAGGTCGGCCTTGCAGTCTGGCAGGCTCAGCTGACCGACGCACCATTCCGGGCGCCACTGCTTGATCCCGATAGCGGTTTTTGCAGCCAGTTCGTCCGGCGCGTCACCAAGAAACATAAGATACGGATGTGCGATTTTCATAATACCTCCTTGACCAGCATCCAAACGCTGCTCTTAATATTGTGGCGTGACTATAGCGCAATCTGGTAGGATCGTTCCAGAGATATGAAACGATATCTTCGACGATCACACCGAAACTTCGTCTATAATTCTAAAAAACACGACAATAACGAAATTAAATACAATAGTCTTCGAAGACCAACATCCTTTCTTGTGAATTTGTTCGGGAATGGCCCGAAAAACGCAAGAAAATGCAATTTTGAAGGACTGGCGTGAAAGCGCCCGACTACACATGAGCACCGATCTCAAGACGTGGCTATCCGAGCGAAAAATCGAAGAAGTCGAATGCATTGTACCGGACATGTCCGGCGTTGCCCGCGGCAAGGTTCTTCCGACACAGAAGTTTCTGAAGGGTCTGGAGGCCAAAAGCCTCGCCATCCCCGAAGCAATTTTCTGCCTGACGGTGACCGGCGGCTATCCGGAGGAAACCGATGCCTTCCTTGACCCGGCCGAGAAGGACGTGGCCATGGTGCCCGACCCGGACACCGTGCGCGTTGTTCCCTGGTACGAGGAGCCAACGGCCCAGATCATCTGCGACTGTTTCCATTTTTCTGGCGAAGAAGTTTCAACATCCCCGCGCGGCGTGCTGAAGCGTGTTCTCAAGGCATTTGAAGAACGCGGCATGAAGCCCGTGATTGCGCCGGAACTTGAATTTTATCTGGTGGCAAAGAACACCGACCCTGACAACCCGCTGGAGCCGCCGATTGGCCGTTCGGGCCGTCCGGAACGGGCATCGAACGCCTTTGGCATTGATGCGATCAACGAGTTCGATCCGCTGATCGAGGACCTGTATGACTATTGCGAGGCCATGAATATCGATGCCGATACCATGAGCCACGAATCGGGTCCGGCCCAGCTTGAAATGAACTTCAATCATGGCGACCCGCTGGAACTGGCCGATCAGGCCTTCCTGTTCAAACGCACGCTGCGTGAAACCGCACTCAAGCACGGTGTCTATGGTACGTTCATGGCCAAGCCGATGGGCAACCTTCCGGGCAGCTCGATGCATATTCATCAGAGCCTGCTCGACCTCAAGACCGGCAAGAACCTGTTTGCCGATGCGGACGGGGAAAACTCCAAACTGTTCCTGAACTATATCGGTGGTCTGCAGCGTTATCTGCCGGCCGCCATGCCGCTTCTGGCACCGAACATGAACAGTTATCGCCGTCTGCAGCCATGGTCGGATGCGCCGATCAACATGCACTGGTCGCTTGACAACCGAACGGTCGGCCTGCGTCAGCCAAACGGCCCGCCCGCAGCACGCCGGGTTGAAAACCGCCTGCCGGGAGCGGATGCCAACCCGTATCTGGCGGTTGCGGCGTCCCTTGCCTGTGGTCTTTTGGGGATTCTGGAAGAAGTCGACGCCACCGCCCCGATTGAAGGATCGGGTTATGACCGTGCGCATTCCCTGCCCCGCCACATCCACGAGGCACTTGCGAAATTCCATCGTTGCAAGCCGCTCAAGGAACTTCTGGGCGAGGAATTTGCCGCCGCCGTCATCGCGGTAAAGGAAGCCGAATGGGATGCCTATCAGACCGTCATCAGCGCGTGGGAGCGTGAGCACCTGCTGCTGAACGTGTAAGACTCCGATTTGGAATTTTGCGCCGGGTATTGTCGCCCGGCGCAAGAATGTTGCATGTTAAATGCACAAATTTCTACTTGATGCGAAAAATGCACATTTTTCCATCTTGTATTTGACAATATCCTGAAGCATTCGAAGGATATCAGGATCGTCCCCGGGCTCCGGGGGAAGAAAACAACGGAGCCACCAAACATTCAAACGCTGCCACATGGGAGGCTCAGCGAAATGAAATCTCTTCTTAAAACATCAAGCCTTGCTGTGCTTGCAACTGCCATTGCCGGTTTTGCAACCAGCGCATCGGCACAGGAAGTTCTCAACATCTATAACTGGTCGGATTATATCGGCGAGGAAACGGTTGCGAACTTCGAAAAGGAATTCGGCGTCAAGGTCAACTATGACGTTTATGACAGCAACCAGCTTGTCGAAGCCAAGCTTCTGGCGGGCAATTCCGGCTATGACATTGTGGTTCCGACCCTTGCCGATGCCGAACGCCTGATCAAGGCAAAGCTGTTCCAGCCGATCGACAAATCCAAACTGTCGAACTATGGCAACCTTGATCCGATCATTCTTGAGCAGCAGGCCAAGTATGATCCGGAAAACACCTATGCGGTGCCGTATTTCTGGGGCACCAACGGCTTTGGCTATAACGTTGCCAAGATCAAGGAAGTTCTGGGTGACGACGCACCGGTCGATAGCTGGGCGATGATCTTTGATCCGGAATATGCCGAAAAGCTGTCGTCTTGCGGCCTGTCGCTTCTGGATGATCCGGGCGAGATTGTTCCGCTTGTGAACTTCTATCTCGGCAATGTGCCGGACGGCGAGCCGACCAAGGAATCGATCGAAAGCGCCTTTGCGCAGCTTGAGAAGATCCGCCCGCATGTGACCTATTTCCATAGCTCGCAATACATCAATGACCTTGCAAACGGAAATACCTGCATTTCTGTTGGCTGGTCGGGCGATGTCGGCATGGCTGCCCTTCGCGCAGAAGAAGCCGGCAACGGCAACGAGATCAAGTATGTCATTCCGAAGGAAGGTACCCTGATCTGGTTTGATGCGATGATGATCCCGGAAGACGCACCGAACCCGGAACTGGCACACAAGTTCATCGACTATGTGCTGCGTCCCGACGTCGAAGCTGAAATCGCAAACTATGTTGCTTATGCGACCCCGAACCTTGCTGCGATGGAACTGGTAGACCCGTCCCTTCTGGAAGACGAGGGAATCTACCCGCCGCAGGAAGTCAAGGAACGCCTGAAGTCCAAAGTTGAGCCGGGCGGTCGCCTTCTGCGGACCCGTACCCGCATGTGGACGAAGCTTAAAACCGGTCAGTAAGCAATCCTAACGGATTGTGATCCCTGATCTTTGCGAAGGGCGCGACATGGTTCGCGCCCTTTTGCTTTTGCTACTCGCGTCTGCCCGCCAGTGACTCGCGCGCAACAGCGTCGAACGGGTGCATATGACACCATTTCGGCACCCGCGAATCCATGTCAGATTGCACATTTTCTGAACACCACATGCCGTTTTCCTGCCAATTTAGGCATCAAATGGCGATTGTTGTTCAAAATATCGCACACCCCTCTTTACAGATTGCAGAATTGCTTCATCCTGCTATCAGGAAGAACCGACCTTTTCAGCAAAGTCGCAACATTCCAAGATTGCGCACAAGGTCATCAGGGGCTGACGTCTGATTTAATCGGTTCATCTTGACATTGAACAAGGGGAGAATGCTGGTGTCAGAGGCGGTTTTGGAGCATGTGCACGAGGATGTGCACAAGACGCAACCTTGGAACAATCCGGACGCGGTTCCCTATATCCGCTTTGAGAATGTGACCAAGAAATTCGGCGACTTCTATGCCGTCGACGATGTTTCCCTTGATATTTACCGCCATGAATTGTTTGCCCTTCTGGGCGGATCGGGCTGCGGCAAAACGACACTTTTGCGCATGCTGGCCGGGTTCGAGGAACCGACATCGGGCAAAATTTATATCGATGGCGTCGATATGGCCGGCGTTCCGGCCTATGAGCGCCCGACCAACATGATGTTCCAGTCCTATGCCCTGTTCCCGCATATGAGCGTCGAGCAGAATGTCGCATTCGGCCTTGTGCAGGATGGTGTATCGCGCAGCGAGACCAAGGAACTGGTGGCCGAGATGCTCGGCCTTGTGCAGATGAGCAAATTTGCCAAGCGCAAACCCCATCAGCTTTCCGGTGGTCAGCGCCAGCGTGTTGCGCTTGCACGGTCGCTGGTCAAACGGCCAAAGGTGTTGTTGCTTGATGAGCCGCTGGGCGCGCTGGATAAGAAATTGCGCGAACAGACCCAGTTCGAGCTGGTCAATATTCAGGAAAAGGTCGGCACCACCTTTGTCATGGTGACCCATGACCAGGAAGAAGCCATGACCATGGCATCGCGCATTGCCGTGATGAATGAAGGGGTGATCAACCAGACCGGCACCCCGTTCGAGCTTTATGAATATCCCAACAGCCGCTACACCGCGAACTTCCTTGGTCAGGTCAACCTGCTTGAAGGTGTTCTGATTGATGACGATGAAAAATATGCCGTCATCAAATCCGAAGAAGCCGGATGCGACATCTATATCGATCACGCGGTTCAGGGCCATCAGGGCATGACATTCTGGGCAGCCCTTCGCCCCGAGCGCCTGCGCATTACCAAGGAAGGACCGTCTGAGACCAAATACAATTGTGTGTCAGGCAAGGTTGAAGAGATCGGCTATCTTGGCGGTATTTCGACCTATCACGTGCGCCTTGAGGGCGGTAAACGCATCAAGGTGACCGAGCCGAACTCTACCCGCCAGATCGAGCCCCGCTATACGTGGGAAGACACGGTTTGGGTATCGTGGGAGGCCGGGGCTGCTTCGGTTCTGAACAAATGAGCAGTGACAAGCTTACCCTTAAACAACGTTTTGATCGCTGGATGATCAAACATGGCCGGGTGCTGGTGATCGGCATTCCCTATTTCTGGCTGTTTTTGTTCTTCCTTGTGCCGTTCCTGATCGTTCTCAAGATCAGCTTTTCCATGGCCGAATATGCGCAGCCGCCCTATACGCCGCTGTTTGCCTGGATCGAAGAAGGCATCACGATCACACTGAATTTCGGGAACTATCTGTTCCTTTTATCTGACAGTCTGTATGCCACGGCGTATCTGAACTCGATCCGGATTGCGGCGATTTCAACCATCATAACACTTCTGATCGGCTATCCGATGGCCTATGGCATTGCACGCGCCCAAGGGTCGATGCGCAGTGTGCTTTTGATGCTTGTGATCCTGCCGTTCTGGACCAGCTTTTTGATCCGTGTTTATGCCTGGATCGGCATTCTGGACCGTGAAGGATTGATCAACGCATTCCTGCTGTGGACCGGGATTATTTCCGAGCCACTGATCATGCGCCAGACCGAATTCGCGGTCTATGTCGGGATTGTTTACACCTACCTGCCCTTCATGATCCTGCCGCTTTATTCGACGCTGGAAAAAATGGATGTCAGTCTGGTGGAAGCCGCCCTTGATCTGGGGTGCAAGCCCTGGCAGGCCTTTGCCAAGATCACCTTGCCGCTATCGATGCCGGGCATTCTGGCGGGATCGCTTCTGGTGTTTATTCCAGCCGTTGGCGAGTTCGTCATTCCGGAACTTCTCGGTGGTCCGAACACGCTCATGATCGGTCGAACATTGTGGAACGAGTTCTTTGCCAACCGTGACTGGCCGATTGCATCGGCAGTGGCGATTGCGATGCTGATCTTCCTTGTCGTGCCGATCATGTGGTTCCAGCACATCCAGACCAAGCAGGAGGAAGGCCAGCAATGAGCAACAAACGTTCAACCTTCCTGATTTCGGCGCTGGTATTCGGCTTTGCCTTTTTGTATGTCCCGATCGTGCTTGTCATCATCTATTCCTTTAACGAGGGCAAGCTGGTGACGGTCTGGGCGGGCTTTTCGACCAAGTGGTATGTGTCGCTGTTTTCCAATGACGGCATGATTGATGCCGCGTGGAACAGCCTGCGGATCGGGGTGATGTCCGCGACCCTTGCCCTGGCCCTTGGTACGCCTGCGGGTCTTGTGATGTCACGCTTTGGCCGGTTCAAGGGACGCACCCTGTTTTCAGGGATGATTGCCGCCCCGCTGGTGATGCCGGAAGTCATTACCGGTCTGTCCTTGCTGCTGCTGTTTGTGACACTTGAGCAAATGATTGGCTGGCCTGCGGGCCGTGGCCTTTCGACGATTACGATTGCGCATACGACCTTCTGTGCGGCCTATGTCGCGGTTGTGGTGCAATCGCGCCTGTCGGGCATGGACACCTCGGTCGAGGAAGCGGCAATGGATCTGGGTGCCAAGCCCGCCAAGATTTTCTTTGTCATCACGCTTCCGATGATCCTGCCGGCCTTGCTGGCCGGGTGGTTGCTGTCCTTTACGCTGTCGCTTGATGATCTGGTGATTGCAAGCTTTGTCGCCGGTCCGGGCTCAACCACCCTGCCAATGAAGGTGTTCTCGTCGGTGCGTCTGGGTGTCTCGCCCGAGATCAATGCGCTTGCGACCCTGATCATCTTGGCCGTGTCGGTGATGATCATCATCGCCAGTCTGATGATCCTTAGGTCCGAGCGGATGCGCAGCCGGCCGTCTTCAGGCGTGGATGCCTGATCCCCGGTAAGACGCAAATCGATCAAACAAAAAAGCAGCGCCGGATGATGTGTCCGGCGCTGCTTTTCTTTTAAAGGTGGTCTTGTCTGATCAGACGTCCTGTTCAGCCGCCCGGCGCATCATTTCGCGGCAATGCATGCCCGGTGCGGAAACCTGCCAATAGGACACAACGGCTTCTTCGGCCGCTTCTTCGAAATCAATGATCAGATTGTTAAGTGCGTTCTGTTCCATCAGCTTTTTGACCCGATCAGGCAGCTGCGACATCTGCCACAGTCCCAAAACCAGCGCATAGGAAGAGCGCATCAGCTTGCTGGCATCTTCGGGCGTGATTTCATAAAGCTCGGCCAGGGCATCGGCGGTCCGTTTGACCATGGATGCCAGGAAGCGGCGTTGATTGACGACCATTTCATCGTCGGAGCCGGATTCCAGAACGCCTTGCGACAAAGAGGCCAGATGCAAGAACTTGTCGTTCTTGACCAGAAATTGAACGAACTGGCGGGCCACACGGGTTGAATCCCGTTCTTCTGGCCGACGCAGTGCTTCCTGATCAATGACATCGAGATTGTTCTCAAACCACTCTTTCTGGAAGTGGCGCAGCACTTCAAGGAACAATGCTTCCTTGCTTGAGAAATAAAGATATAGCGTGCCTTTGGCGAGATTGGCCTTGCGCGCAACTTCGGCGGCCGATGGCAAGGTGCCATCACCTTCCATATAGAGCTTGCGGGCGGCATCCAGAATGTCTGCACGGCGTTTTAGTTTCTGCTCGTGACTACGAGCACGAACAAGATTGTCTTGTTCCATTTGGTTAGCTTCCCCCAACGTATTTTCCCCGCACATATTATTGCATTTTAATTCACCTAAAAGTCAAACTGCGGGTTTGGAATAAATGGATAAAATTCATGAACCATTGAAAATTCATGCGTTTTTCCGACCAAACACCTACGGAAGTAGATGAATATCGGTCACATACTATCAATCCACAGATGGCATTCTGAACAAATTCCCCGATTTCGTACAGTTTTCCACCCGATTCGCACCCCATCACCCCCAAAGGGATAATGACCCGGCGCCAATCAGTATGGTGCGCCCGGCACAGTTCCGTATCGTGAAATAAACACGCTGCCCGATTTAAACTGCCCGGTTTAAACCGGCAATTCGGTGGTGCGTTTGACTTCGCGCAGTGTGATGACCGTCTGAACCCGCTCAACACCGGGAAGCTGGGTCAGCACTTCGCTGTGGATGCGCTCGTAATCGGCCGTGTCGCTATAGACGACATGGACGAGATAGTCGCTTTGCCCGGCCAGCAAATAACATTCGACAACTTCGGGCACCTTTTGAATTTCCTTTTCAAAGGTTTCAAGGGCCTCGCGGGTCTGGCGGGTGATTGCGATATTGACGAATGCGTTGCCCGGCTTGCCGATCCGTGCCGGATTGAGAAGCATGGTGTAGTGATCAATGAAGCCGGCTTCTTCGAGAAGCCGCACACGCCGCAGGCAGGCAGAGGCCGAAAGGTTTACCTTTTCAGCGAGTTCCGCATTGCTGATGCGACCGTCTTTCTGCAGCAACCGCAGAATCATCCGATCTCGTTCGTCCATCTCCATTCGAACAATCCTCCGACGCCATCGTCTTTCTGTTGAATTATCTAGCAATGATACCATCAAACACCCCTTGAATTGAAGATTAATTGCCCAATTTTTAGGGCATCATTCAAGAATAATAACAAAAGAGGCGGTAGCACGCTCTAACCGCCCGGGAATCCCCGGAAACGCCGTGGAGTTCCCCCGATTGCCACCATTTTCGTCGGGAGAAAACGACATGCTGATTGGTGTTCCAAAAGAGATCAAAAACCACGAATATCGCGTCGGACTGACGCCAAGCTCGGTCCGCGAACTTGTTGCCCATGGCCATGCGGTTCAGGTTGAAACCATGGCCGGTGCCGGTGTCGGCTTTGCCGATGAGGATTACGTCGCCGCCGGTGCGACGATTGCCGGTGCGGCGTCTGACATCTTTGCCAGTGCAGAGATGATCATCAAGGTCAAGGAGCCGCAGAAAGTCGAGTATGAGCAACTCCGTCCCGGCCAGTTGCTGTTTACCTATTTGCATCTGGCCCCGGATCCGGATCAGACGGCTGGTCTGATCAAATCGGGTGTCACTGCGATTGCCTATGAAACCGTGACCGATCGATCCGGTGGCCTACCACTTCTGGCGCCGATGTCGGAAGTGGCCGGTCGCATGGCGCCACAGGTCGGGGCCGCGGCCCTTCAGAAGGCCAATGGCGGACGGGGCATGTTGCTGGGCGGTGTGCCCGGTGTGGCACCGGCCAAGGTCGTTGTCATTGGCGGCGGTGTTGTCGGCACCAATGCCGCACGCATTGCCGCAGGCATGGGCGCGGACGTGATCATTCTTGATAAAAACGTCAAACGCCTGACCTATCTGGATGATCTTTATGGCCCGCGCATCAAGACGCAATATGCCACCATCGATGATACCGAGGCGCTTGTGCTTGAGGCCGACATGGTGGTTGGTGCGGTGCTTGTGCCCGGTGCTGCAGCCCCAAAACTGATCAAGAAAGAGCAGCTATCGCGCATGAAACCGGGATCGGTGATTGTCGATGTGGCGATTGATCAGGGCGGTTGTTTTGAAACGTCCAAGGCAACCACCCATGCCGATCCGACCTATATCGTCGATGACGTCGTGCATTATTGTGTTGCCAATATGCCCGGTGCCGTCGCACGCACATCGACCTTTGCGCTCAATAACGCCACCCTGCCCTTTGCGTTAGCACTTGCCGACAAGGGCTGGAAGAAAGCCTGTCAGGATGATCCGCATCTGGCCGCCGGGCTTAACGTCCATGATGGCAAGATCACCTATAAGGCCGTGGCCGATGCGCTGGGTTATGATCACTTGCCACTCGAAAGTGCGCTGGCCTGAACCATCAAAACCGACCATGAAATAAGGGCGCCAAATGGCGCCCTTATTGGTTTGGTGTTTTCTAAGGCCGTCTTCAGATCAGAATTCGACCTGTGTGACGTCACGCACCGCACCCTGATCGGCACTGGTTGCCATGGCCGCATAGGCACGCAGGGCGGTTGAGACCTTGCGCTTACGCGGCTTGGCCGGGCGCCATGCTTCGGGGCCCTTGGCTTCCATTGCCTGACGGCGGGCAGCGAGAACCGCATCATCGACCGCAATCTTGATCGAACGGTTCGGGATGTCGATTTCGATCATGTCGCCCGGCTCGACCAGGGCGATGTCGCCGCCAGCGGCTGCTTCGGGGGAAACGTGACCGATCGACAGACCCGACGTCCCGCCCGAGAAGCGGCCGTCCGTCACCAGTGCGCAGGCCTTGCCCAGCCCCATCGATTTCAGATAGCTGGTCGGATAAAGCATTTCCTGCATGCCCGGACCGCCTTTGGGGCCTTCGTAACGGATGACAACCACGTCGCCTTCCTTGACCTCACCACCAAGAACCTTGGCGACAGCTTCGTCCTGGCTTTCGCAGATCACGGCCGGGCCGGTGAATTTCAGGATGCTTTCATCGACGCCGCCGGTTTTGACCACACAGCCATTGGCCGCAAGGTTGCCAAACAGAACGGCAAGACCGCCATCCTGGCTATAGGCATGTTCGACGTCGCGAATGCAGCCTTCTTTTTCATCAAGATCAAGGTCGTCCCAATAACGTTCCTGACTGAACGCGGTTTGCGACGGCACGCCACCCGGCATCGCACGGAAGAACTTGTGCACGGCTTCGTTGGTGGTGCGTTTAATGTCCCATTTTTCAAGGGCATCGGCCATGGTTTTCGAATGCACGGTCGACACATCGGTGTGCAGCAGGCCCTTGCGTTCGAGTTCGCCCAGAATACGCATGATGCCACCGGCGCGATGGACGTCTTCCATGTGGAACATCGGATGGTTCGGAGCGACTTTTGACAGATACGGGATCTTGCGCGACAGGCGATCCATATCAGCCATGGTGAAATCGACTTCGGCTTCCTTGGCGATGGCAAGCAAGTGCAGAACCGTATTGGTCGAACCGCCCATGGCGATATCAAGTGCCATGGCGTTTTCAAACGCCTCAAACGTTGCGATCCCGCGCGGGGTCGCACCGATGTCTTCTTCTTCGTAATAACGGCGTGCGAGCTTGACCGAGGTGCGGGCTGCTTCAAGGAAGAGTTCCTTACGTGCGGCGTGGGTTGCCAGCACCGAACCGTTGCCCGGCAGGGCCAGACCAAGCGCCTCGGCAAGGCAGTTCATCGAGTTGGCGGTAAACATGCCAGAGCACGACCCGCAGGTCGGGCAGGCAGAACGCTCAACTTCGGTCACCTGTTCGTCCGAAATGTTCGGATCGGCAGCCTGAACCATGGCATCGACCAAATCAAGGTGATGTTCCTTGCCATCAAGGATGACCTTTCCGGCCTCCATCGGGCCACCGGAGACGAATACGCACGGGACATTCAGGCGCATCGCAGCCATCAACATGCCCGGGGTGATTTTATCGCAGTTGGAAATGCAGACCATCGCATCGGCGCAATGAGCATTGACCATATATTCCACAGAATCCGCGATGATTTCACGCGACGGCAGGCTATAGAGCATGCCGTCATGGCCCATCGCGATGCCGTCATCGACTGCGATGGTATTGAATTCCTTGGCAACACCGCCGGATGCCTCGATCTCGCGCGCGACCATCTGACCGAGGTCCTTGAGGTGCACGTGACCAGGCACGAACTGGGTGAAGCTGTTGACAACCGCAATGATCGGCTTGTCGAAATCTTCGTCTTTCATGCCAGTGGCGCGCCAAAGGCCGCGCGCACCAGCCATGTTGCGGCCGTGTGTTGTTGTACGGGACCGATATTCCGGCATGGAAGGAACCTCTCTTTACATCACTGGTGGCGTTTCTTGCGGGCGCCAGAACCGAAGCCCAGCGCCCTCTATATATGACTGCGTTCTAGCACAGTCTTCGCGCGCTTTGACAGTTTTTTGCCTGAAAATTTCGCCAAATTCCATCTTACGGCACGAATGCTACGCGCCCAGAATTTCGCATCTGGTTTTCACCAGGCATTTCATATGTGTCATCGCTGCCCTTTGAGTTTGCATGCACAGCCCTTCTCACCAGTGCCAGAGCACGATTTTGTGAACCATGTCACATGGTTGTGTCATATTTGCAGCAGAATCCTATCCCTAATACCTCAAAAACTATCCTATTGGACAGGCGACCTCTAGCCAAACAATACATATCGTAAGGGGGATTATCGCCGCCAGGCGATTCTCCCACTCCCATTCTCGCCCCGGACCCTCATACAGGTTCGGGGTTCTTTTTTGCCCAAAATCCGTAACGTTAATCGCCATCTGCGAACTGCGTGCTTTAACGGATCGCCTGAACCCTTTAATGTCGGACAAAGTATTGTTTGGGGCCCGCCCCCTATCGAGACCATCAGGTGGAGATCCGCACATCCATGTCCGACCAACTCAAGACACTGTTGCGTCGCGGACTGACTGCGCATGAGGGCAATCGCCCCGAAGAAGCCGAAAAAATCTATCGCGCGGCACTCGACCTTTCGCCCGGAAATGCCGAGGTCGAGCACCTTCTGGCCACCCTTCTGACCGGTCTTGGCCGCGATGGTGAGGCACTTGAGCTTTTTGAGGGCTGCCTTGGCAGCTTTGCCGCCAATCCGGCGGTGCGTTGCAATTACGCCATCGCACTGGAAAGTTCCGGGCAAATCGACAAAGCGATTGACCAGTTCAAGCAGGCGCTCAGTTACCATGGGGATTTCCCCACCGCCCTTTATCATCTGGCACGGCTTGAAATCCCGCGCGGCCATCTGGGTCAGGCGATGGATCTTCTGGGCAGGTTGCTGGGTCTGAAACCCAATCATTACGAAGGATTGCTGCTATTCGGGCAAACTTTGCATGATCTGGGACAGGAAGAAGCCGCCCTTAAATCGCTAGACCATGCCGCCGAGGCCGCCGGCATTTCGCCGGAGCTGATTTGCCGGGTGGGCGAAGCCTATTTACGGCTTGGCTATCCCGAGCTTGCACAGAACCTTTATCAACGGGCCCTCAGCATTGATGCGAAATATGTCCCGGGCCTGCGTGGCCTTGGCCAATCACTTGCCCATCAGGGGCAGTATTCCAAGGCGGTTGCGATATTGAAAACCGCGCGCCGCCTGACCAAGGAAACGGATGCGATTGATCTGGTTCTGGCTGATATCACGCTGCGCTGTGGCGACCTTGATAGCACAATCAAGACACTCACCAGCCTGATTGAGACATCACCAGATAATGCGACGGCAGATGCACTTTTGATCCGGGCGCGCGCCAAGCTTGGCAGCACGGATGGCGCGGCACATGCCAAGGCGGCCAAGGAATGGGCCAAGCATCATATGCCGATTGCAGCAAAACCGGCCTTTGGCAACAGCCGACAGTCGGACAAACGGTTGCGCATTGGCTGGATGTCGCCATTTTTCTGCGCGCATCCTTCGTTCGGGCTGCTCAGTGCATTGGCGCGCCACCTGAACCGGCATGAGATCGAGCTGTTCCTGTATTCCGCAACCCCACGCCCAGATGACGTGACCCGGCAATGGCAGGTGATGGCGGATGGCTGGCGCGAGGTGTGCGGACAGGACCCGATGCAGATTGCCGATCGCATCCGCAAGGACAAGGTCGATATCCTGATTGATGTCTGTGGCATCCACCCGACCCAACCGATTGAGGTGTTTGCATTAAAGGCCGCCCCGGTGCAGGCAACGCTTTCGGCGATGACCACCGGAATGGCCGAAATGGATTATCTGATCGGGCACAAGGATGTGTTTGGCGGCGGCCTGTCTGATAACAAGAAGTTTTCCGAGCGTCCCTATCCGCTCGCCCTTGGTCCCTATCTTCCCGCCGAGCTTGATGATGCCCTGCCCATCGCGCCGCTGCCAGCAGCCGTTGGCGAGGAAATCATCCGGTTTGGCTGCATCGACCGGCTGGCCAATATCAGCAATGACACGCTCAATTGCTTTGCACGTATCCTTAATAAGGTCGGCAACAGTCGCATTGTCATTCAGGATGACGTGCTTGAAGATTCCTATGCCGCCAAGACGTTTCTCGATCGTACCCGCCAGGCCGGGATCAAGCGCAACCGGCTTGATCTGGCCGGCAAGGTACGGCCGCAAGACCGCGCGGCCCTTTATGCCCAGATTGACATCGGGCTGGCACCGTTCCCGGCCATCAGCCTTGAAAATCATTACGAGATGCTGTGGTTTGGCATTCCGTTCGTATCACTCGCCGATGATCGACCGGGGTCACGGCTTGGCCTTGCGGTGTTGGGCGATATCGGGCTTGGCGCGCTGTGTGCCGAGACCGAAAAGGGCTATGTCGATAAATGCATCATGCTGGCATCCGACCTCAAGGCGCTGGCCAGCATTCGCGAAAACATGCGCGATCGCATCCGCGGCAGCCGCGCCTTCCATGGCCCGGCCGTGGCGACCGAGTTCGAAGAAGCCTGTCGCGAGATGTGGCAGAACTGGTGTCTGGGCAACCAATAGATGGGAAAGCCCGGCTGATGTTCAGCCGATATTGCTGAGAATGTGTTCTACAGCCGCAGCCAAATCATCGGCGATGAAATCGGCCTCTTGCGCTTCGGGCAGGATGGCTTCCTTGGCCCCGTGGCCGGTTCTGACCATGATGGCGCGCGCACCGGCGGCATGCCCGGCACGGATATCATTGATGCGATCCCCAATCAGGATGCTTTCAGACAGGCTGATGGCGAAATCCTCAGATGCCGCCAGAAGCATGCCCGGCTCGGGTTTGCGACAGGTGCTTTCGCGGCGATAGTCGCCCTGCCCGGTTGGGTGATAGGGCGAATAATAGATGCCCTGAACCGATGCCTTGTGATCAGAAAGCAGTGCCACCAATGCCTTATGGATTTCAAGAAGCTGGTCTTCGGTGAGATACCCACGCGCGACACCGGACTGGTTGGTCACGACGATCACCGGGATGCCGGCATCGTTCAGGCGTTTGATGGCATCACCGGCACCGCTGATCAGTTTAAGGTTGGCCACGTCGGAAAGATAATGGACTTCCTCGTTGATCACCCCGTCGCGATCAAGAAACACGGCCGGAACCGGATTGCGCTGATCGCGAAAGCACGGCGCAGGATCGATCAGGTGACGTTTGACATTTTCGGTGGTTGAACCGGTCATTGATGGCCTTTTGCGTGCTCGAGTTTCTCCAACAATGGCGCAAAGACCTTTGCAAAAGCAAGGCTTCGCACCCCGCGACGCATTTTTCTGCAGCGCAAAAAAGAAATTGGTATTACCATTATCCACTTGAGAGCAACCGAAAGACGTGACAATTTCCCTTCAAGTCACGCCCCACGATAATAAGAACTTCAAGGAATAACGTTCTATGTTTGCCGATATTTTTGCGATTCTGGCCCCGGTTTTTATCACCACAGGACTGGGATATTTCTGGGCCCGCGCCGGCAAACATTTTGATACCAACCTTGTCACCTCCATCGTTACCTATTTCGCGACACCCTGTCTGACCTTTGCTGCACTTGCGACGGTGGAGCTTGGCGGGGATACGCTGGTTCTGATGGGGACAGCCGCCGTTGCTGCCAATGTGATTTTCGCGCTGATCGGCTGGCCGGTCCTGAAGGTGTTTAACCTGTCGCCGCGTACCTATCTGCAATCGCTGACCTGGCCGAATGTCGGCAATGTTGGCTTGCCGCTTTGCATGCTGGCTTATGGGCAGGAAGGACTTGCGCTTTCGGTCGCGTTCTTTGCCGCCTATGTCGTCATTCAGCTGACCATTGGCGTTGCCTTCGTGTCAGGCAGTTTTTCGATCAAGTCGCTGGCAAAGATGCCGATCATTCCCGCCACCCTGATTGCCACGGGCTTTTTGGCCACCGAAACGCCGGTGCCGGAATGGCTTTACAACACCACCAACCTGATCGGGCAGCTGACCATTCCCTTGATGCTGTTTACCCTTGGTGTGTCGCTGGCGAAACTTCGCCCGGTCAGCCTTGCGCGCAGCACGGCCCTTAGCGTGCTGCGTCTTGGCATGGGCTTCGGGGTTGGTTTGGGCCTGTCGGAAGTGATGGGACTGACCGGCATGGAACGCGGGGTTGTGATCCTGCAATGCTCGATGCCGGTTGCCGTGTTCTGCTACCTGTTCGCGCAGCTTTATAACCGCGAGCCGGAAGAAGTTGCTGGCGTTGTCATCAGTTCAAGCTTCCTTGCGGCCATCGCCCTGCCCGCCCTTCTTTGGTACGTGCTGTAACCGCACATACCACCAACCGGTCGGTTACTTGATGATCAGGCGGTATTCGCCGCCTGTGCCATCATCCTTGTCGGCATAAAATCCGATAGCGCATTCAAACCGGCCTTTTTCAAGGTCCGGGTCGCCATATTCGGCGGCCTGTTCCATCACATGATCGCGACACGCAGCAAGGTCGTCAAAGGCGGCCTCGGATATCTTGACCCGGGTTGGTTGGCTGACATCCGGGACGTAAACCGCGGTGACATGTTCCCAAGGGGCTGCGTCACCCGGCCACAGAACATCGGCAATGTGACGGTGCGGATTTCCGAAACTGACCACTGCCAGGGCTGCAATCCCGGCAGCCAGAATTGCGCGCCGGAGCATTCTTGTATTCATTCGTATCCTTCAGGCACCTTTGCGGCCAAGGGCGGAGAAATCGATCCTTGGCATCGGTGCATCATATTCAAGATGGTAGTCATCAAGCGGTGGGGCCTGTCCGGTGACCGCCAGAAGCGCATGCACCTGCCCGCGTTGGTGGGTTTGATAGACAAACAGATGTGACAGAATATCCGCCACGGTTTCAAGTGTCTTGCTGCTGTCTTCGCGGGTCAGTTCAACGCTTCGAATGGCGTCCTTGTCGTTAAGCTGCTCGCAAAATGTCATCAGCCGCATGTCCGTGCCGCGTTGAGCAGCGGCCAGTTTATCAATGGCCGCAAACGGCATTTCATCAGCAAGGCAATCCCGTCCCCGCCCGCCATCGACCAGCGCATCAAGATAATACCAGTCAATGGTCAGGATGTGGTTCAGGGTCTGGAGAATAGAAGATGAAAACGGTGTTCGTTTGGTGTCGAGTTCGCGGTCCGTCAATTTCTGACAGACACCATACAAACGGTGATTTGACCAGGCGTTGTTACGCGCCTGATGGAAAAACGATGTGCCCGGCATACCTCAAGTGTCCCAACTTTCAGCGTCCTGTCACATTCTTGTTGAAAAACTCAACCGGTCACAGGATGCGCATGGTTTAGCGGACCGTTTCCTTTGCCAAAGTTTGGTGCGGTTCGGATGGCTTCACGGACAAAATCCCGTGCGCGGGCAACAGAATCACTCAATCCCATGCCCTGAGCCAGCCCGGTTGCAATGGCACTTGCAAGCGAGCAGCCCGTACCATGATTATTTTCAGACGGAATGCGCGTGGCTTCAAAACCTTCGACATCCCCATCCCGGCGCCACAAGATATCGACGATTTTGTCCCCCTCTGCGTGACCACCTTTTATCAGGACGGCCTCTGCACCGAGATCACCAATTTTGTGCGCTGCAGCAATCATATCACCTTCGCTGGTGATTTTCATACCCGATAGTACTTCGGCCTCGGGAATATTTGGTGTCAGAACGGTTGCAAGCGGCACCATATGGGTGATCAGGGCCTCTACCGCGTCTTCGTTCAGCAGGCGCGAACCGCTTTGCGATACCATCACAGGATCGACGACAACAGGAATACCGGCCGCCTTCGATTTGATGAATTCCGCCACCGCGGTGATTACCGGCACGGAATGGAGCATGCCCGTTTTAAGCGCATCAGCCCCAATATCATCAATCGTCACGGTAGCCTGATGGACAATCATGTCCGGATCGATGCCCAGAACGTCAAAGACTCCGGTGGTGTTTTGTACCGTAAGTGCGGTGATCGCAGTTGCAGCATAACCGCCAAGAGCGGTCACCGATTTGATATCGGCCTGAATACCGGCCCCGCCGGAGCAGTCCGACCCGGCAATAATCAAGACACGACCCTTCATACGATCCTTCCTTATCCTGCAGATATCAGGTGTTGGTCACAATGCCCAGTTAACCGGCGACAGCGGTGATTTCCGCAACGATGCCATCAACGATCTGTTCGACCTTGATAGCGTCGTCGCCCTCGGCCATGACGCGGATCAACGGTTCGGTCCCCGATTTACGGATCAGCACGCGGCCATCGCCGTTAAAGGCGCGCTCGGCCGAGGAAATGGCTTCGATCACGCTGCTTTCGGCCAGCGGATCACTGCCTGCGCTGTAGCGGACGTTCTTAAGGATCTGCGGCAGCGGATCAAACACACGGCTGAGTTCCGAGACCGGGCCTTCGCGGCTGGCAAGAACGGCCAACACTTGAAGCCCCGCCAGCAGACCATCGCCCGTCGATGCGAAGTCCGAGAGCACAATGTGACCGGACTGCTCACCACCGACATTGCAATCAAGGGCGCGCATCTGTTCAACGACATAGCGATCCCCGACTTTGGTACGGATCAAACGCACATCGTTGCTTTCAAGATAGCGTTCAAGACCCAGGTTCGACATCACGGTCGCAACCAATGCATTGCCACGCAGCTGACCGGTGCGTTTCCAATGGGTTGCGACAAGGCCCATCAATTGATCACCGTCGATCAGGTGGCCTTTTTCATCACACATCTGAACCCGGTCGGCATCACCATCAAGGGCAATGCCGACATCGGCCTTTTCGGCCAGAACACGGTCACACATTGTTTTGGTATGGGTCGAGCCGCACTGGTCATTGATATTGAGACCATTGGGGCTGGTGCCAATTTCAATCACGTCGGCCCCCAGTTCGCGCAGGACCTTGGGCGCGACGGAATAGCCAGCGCCATGCGCGCAATCAAGGACGATGCGCAGACCTTCAAGCGTGACCGAGCCCGGCAAGGATGATTTGACGGCCTCAATATAGCGGCCCGGGGCATCATCGATGCGTTTGGCACGGCCAAGGGAATTGGCCGGGACCAGCTTACCCGACAGATCGCTTTCCATCAGGGCTTCGAGTTCAAGCTCGACCTCGTCAGACAGCTTGAAGCCATCGGGGCCAAACAGCTTGATGCCGTTATCCTGAAACGGGTTGTGCGAGGCAGAAATCATCACACCGATATCAGCGCGCATTGATTTGGTCAGCATGGCGACAGCCGGGGTCGGCATTGGCCCGACCAGCATCACATCCATCCCCATCGAGGTAAAACCGGCAACAAGGGCAGGTTCAAGCATATAGCCAGACAGTCGGGTATCCTTGCCGATCACGACCTTGTGGCGGTGATCGCCACGGGTGAAATAATGGCCTGCTGCCATCCCGACTTTCAGGGCGACCTCGGCGGTCATCGGGGCTGTGTTGGCCGTCCCGCGGATACCATCGGTGCCAAAATATTTGCGGCTCATCGTCTGTGTCTCTGCTTGCGTTGCGGGCACTGCTGCCCCGTCATTCAAATCTGACTGCCGGTTATATCAAAGTGACGTCGCAATACCACTGGCAATCGGCATATTTCGCAAGTGATTGTAGCGGCAAACTGGCGACCAATCCGTTAACAGGCGAACTAGGCTCAGAGCCCAGGTCCTGTTCCGATAAAAGCCATGACCTTCGATGAAAAACCGGCTATCAAGTGACCCGTGGTTTAAGGGACTGAAACCGAGGGAATTTTGCGCAGCATCCGCTTGAATACGGCCTTTTTTGCGGTGTTGATCGTGATCGCATCCGCCGTCATGGCGATTTACGGGCACAAGACTTCAGCCCACGAAGTGCCACAAGCGCTTGTTATTCCATCCGAAGGCCCGATCCAGCACATCAATCTAAACACCTATCTGAAGCGGTTGATGACAGATCGCGACATTCAGAACCCGCGAGATATTCCCGAAATTGACGCATCCAGATTTGCGCCCGTCAATGAGGCCCTTGGCCCAGGATATACCGAACAGACCATTTGGTATCGTACACCGATCAAGGTGATTAACCAGCCCGGACGCAGCGGGAGCAGCGCGTTTATCGAAATCGGTCAGGTGTACCTGAATGACATTCGGCTCAGCATTTTATCCCACGATGGTCAACGCGTTATCTGGCAGGACCGTATTGGCGACAGGATCGATCCCGGCGTAAGCGAGGTTCACAGCCTGTCTCATGTGTCGGAATGGCCCAGGCTCGCGCTTGGGGACTATTGGCTGGTCATTGGGGTGCAGACCAACAGCGCGCATTTGCTAAACGCCCAAATCCTGCCCGACACCGAACTTATTGCCAAATCGGGCAGCGACAGCTTTATCAAGGGCACCTGCCTTGGCGTTCTGATTGTCGCTTTCGGGCTTTATTTCACGTTTGGCATTTTGTCGGGTGATCGTTCGGTAATCTGGTATTCGGCCTATGTTCTGTCACTGTTTCTGATCTATTTCGGGATAACCGGATATGCCCAGCTGATTTTAAAACCTGTCTGGCCGCTTGCATCGGACTTTATCACCGGGTCGGGCACGGCGCTTGCGCTTGGGTCGAGTATCATGATGTGGAGCTATATCACCCGTCTTGATCAGAGCCGTCCGTGGTTATTCAGGGTGATGTCCCTTTATGCCATGCTGGCGATGGCCGGTTTTATAACTGTGACCTCGGAATGGTATATCCTTTATGCCAAAGTATTTTTCGGGTCGGAAATCTTCCTGCTGACGGTGCTTTTGATCCATCTGGTTTATCGCGATTTCCGCCAGACACCCGACAAGCAAATGGTCTTTATGATGGCTGCCCTTGGCACTCCGACTCTTGCGGCAATGGCGCATCTGATGTTGCTGCTCGGCATTTTGCCCGCCAACGGGTTTACTACAAGCGTCTTTACGCTGGGATCGATCATTCAGCTTGTGTTGGTCGCGTTGGCGATGGCCTATCGGACATACCATTTGATCAACCGGCGGGTTGATGCAATGGCCTCAAGCCTGCGGACAAACCAGCTTGCCAGTGAACAGCGCACCTTCATCACGATGCTGTCGCATGAATTTCGCACCCCGCTTGCCATCATTCATCGATCTGCCGAAATTCTGGGGCTTCATCTTCAAAAAGAACCCGAAGCTGTTCAAAACCGTCTGTCGACGATCCGTTCCAACGCCGGTCAGCTTTCGGGTCTGGTCGATGCGTTTTTGACCAAGGAAACACTTGATAGCGCGACCTTCAGCACGACACGCGAAGCGGTCAGCATCAATGGCTTTCTGGGTGACTTGATTGCACGGCGCCATCGCGAGGTACCCGGTCAGAATATCAGTTTGCTTCATTGCGACGTTGCGGTTGTTGAAATTGACCGTATCCTGATGGAACGCGCGATGCTGAACCTGATTGAAAATGCTCGCAAATACGCGCCGGGTGCAGCGGTATGGATTTCAGCAGAACGTTCGGCCAATGGATATGTCTATATCCGGGTGGTCGATGAAGGCCCCGGCATTGCCGCCGACGATCTGCAAAACGTTCTGAATGCCTTTTACCGCGGTCGCGATGCGGCCAAGACACAGGGGGTTGGTCTTGGCCTGCATCTGACCAACCGGATCATCGGAGCCCATGACGGGTCGCTTTCGATCAGTGTCGGGGAAGACGGCGGCACGACCATCCTGATAAAACTGCCGTTTGAACGCGACATGACGGTTCTCAAGAAAAATGAAGTCCGCAACAGTTTCCCCTTCGGTGATGACACCGCCCCAAATAACGGGGGCATGGCGTGATGATCAGATCGGGACTGTGTACGGCCAAAACATTGATCATGTCGCTGTCGCGCCGTATCGGTATGGCGGGATTTCTGATCATGTTCGGCGTGCTTTTGCTGCCATGGCAGGCGGCCGTTGCGCAAACGACGCGTACAGCGGAGACAAATTCGGATCATTTCACCCTGTCGGGTGACGTTACCGAACCGATTGAGATCACCCGGTTTGTGGCATCCTATGTCGATGCGTCACGCGCCCTGGAATTTGAAGACATTCTGACATTGCCCGACAGCGCTTTTACGCAAACCCATGCGATCCCGTCCTTTGGCTATACCCGCGATGTGATCTGGCATCAGCTTGATTTCAGCGTCACAGCCCCCCTGACAAAGCGCGCCCTGCTTGAAATATCGCCGAGCTATCTGAACTTCATTGATATGTTTTTGATGAAAGATGGCGCGTCTGAGCCGATCTGGGGCAGTCATCTTGGCGATCATGTTCCGGCCGACGAACGCCTTTATGGTGGACGATCGCATATCGCTGCCCTTCCCCTTCTGGAAGAAGGCGATTATCGCATATACGTCCGGGTGCAAAGCAACAGCGCCAATCTGATCTGGATGACGCTTTGGCCGACCAAGGATTTGATTTCGTCGCTGTCCTTTCGCCATCTGGCGACCAATATGTTTTTCGGTTTCATCATGACCCTGGGCCTAGCCTATCTGGCGCTTGGTCTGATTGCCAAGGATCGGGCTGTGGTGCTTTATAGCGTTTGGGTGTTTGCGATTGGCACGACAGCGACCGTTGTAAATGGACTGATCCTAAGCGAAGTGCGCCCGACCACGCCATGGCTGAATGATTTATTGTTGGGGTCGATGAATATCGTGACCTATGGGGTGACGGTGTTCTTGTGGCTTTACATCATCGAGGCCAGAAAAAACCATCCGCGGGCCTACCGGATGTGTTGCGCTTACGGGCTGCTTATTCTGGCCTTTGCCGCCGGCGCGACCACAGACCTTTACACCATCTTTGGCACCTATATCGTGCCCAGCCATTCGATCTTCATGGCGATCATGTGTCTTTTCCTGATCAAACGGGCCTTTGACGATTTCCGCAATCCGCGCCATTGGGCGTTTCTTGTGGTACTGGCCATTCCGACTGCGGCAGCCATCATGATCCAGCTTGCGCTATCGGGTGTGATCGAGGCAACCCGGTTGCGGCTTGAACTCCATCAATTCACCTTGATGTTCCACCTGATCGGGATGGGTATCATCATGACGGTGCGACTATCGAAGATGGACAAGGAGCGCGCATCGGTCAGCCAAAAGGCCGAGGAAACCACAACACTGGTCGAGGAACAGCGCAAGCTGATCTCGATGCTGTCGCATGAGTTCCGCACCCCGCTTGCCGTAATCCAGCGATCCGCCGAAATGCTGATGCTGCGGCTTGATCGTCACAAGGGTGATGTGCTTGAACGTTTGCAACGCATCCAGCTTCAGGCCCAAAAGCTTGCCCGTCTGGTGGATATCTTTCTGACCAAGGACGGGATTGACACCCAGGATTTGTCGCTTGCGCGCAAGACCGTGCCGATCAACCGTTTCCTCGAGGAATTTGCCGCCCAGACCACGCGAGAAGGGGCCGAGGTCAAGGCAAGTTGCCACGGCACATTAGAACTCGAGGTCTTTATTGACGAGACCCTTATGGGGCTTGCGATCACCAACCTGATCGAAACATCGCGACGCTTTGCCCATGGTGCGCCGATCCACATCAATGTCTATCGCCATTCAGACAGGCTGGTCGAGATCAGCATTCCATGCCAGGGCGATGAGCTTGATGAAGATGAAATCGGCCTGATCGCCGATGCGCTTTTCCGGCGCAACATGGAAACGCAATCGCTGCGCCGTGCGCTTGGACTGCACATCTCGCAGCGCATTGTCGATGCCCATGGCGGGTCGATCTCGCTACGGCAAAGCAGTGGGCAAGGTATCGAACTTTGTCTGCTGTTGCCGACAGAGTAGATCTCAACGAACTGAACTCAACAGATCGATCAGGACGCTTCGGCCTCGCCGGAAACGGCGGCCGGTGAGGTGAAGGCATAACCACGACCATAGGCGGTGCGCACCGGCAGCTCTTCACCGATTTCCTTCATGATTTTCTGGCGCACGCGCCGGATGGCGGTATCTAGGTTACGGCAATTCTCGGCCGTGTCGGCCTTGCCGAGTGCTTCGACAATTTCCGGGCGGGTCAGCCAGGCGCCATTGGCCTCTATCAGGAGCTTGACGATGGTGCGTTCGGTCGCGGTCAGCTTGGCTTCGCTGCCTTCCGGGTTGCGCAGCGTCCAGTTCAAAAGGTCCAGAACCCAGCTGTCCGCGGAGATCGGCGTTTCGGCCACGTCGCTTTCGGGACGCGATGCGCGACGCAGAAGTGGTTTCAAAGCGGCCTCGATCACGGAAAGCGGGCTATCCTTGGTCAGATAGACATCGGCACCGGATTTGTACCCGGTCAGGTGATTATCCATGCCCGAAAGCGATGTCAGCATCATGATGCCGCAATCAATCGTCTTGCGGACATGCTGGGCCAGTTCATAGCCATCGGCATCGGGCAGCATGATATCGAGAATGACAGCATCGGGCGCACGCGCATCAAGTGCCCGGTAAAATGCAGCACCGGTTTCACACCCGACCACATCAAAACCGCACATCTCAAGATACTCACACAGATCCTTATTCAGGTCCGTGTTATCTTCCACAACGTAAACACAGTGTGTCATTGCATTCCAGCCAGACGTGACATCACCGTCAAACGGCTCCGTCACACCGCCAATCTCGTTCATAAAAAGACCATCGCGCTTGCTTGTTTGCCCAACCGTCAATTGTGACTTTGCGCCACTTTTGTTTGATACATATTGGTATGTGGTCATTACACCAATTCTGCAAGCACCAACCTGAAATGGTCAGAAAATGCCAGAATCGGACACAAATCAAACACAGGGCGCGGAATCGGTTCAAAGCCAAGCCTGAAACCGTTTCCGCGCCCCCGTTAATAAACCATGACGCTAAAATGACAAGTTATACGTGCAGACGATGCACCCGATACACGATTATACAATCGCCGTCGAACTGGCGACCGAGATGGCCTGAACTGTCTCGGATACATCATGGACACGGATCATTTGAACCCCATGGCGCCAGCCGTTGACGGCTGATGCGATGGAGCCACCCAGACGCTGCTTGGGATCAGCCTTGGGATCGATCTTGCCAATGAAGGACTTGCGCGATGTGCCCAGCAGGATCGGGCAGCCCAGACCATGGAAAATCGCCAAACGCGACAACAGTTCAAGATTGTGCGACAGCGTCTTGCCAAAACCGATACCCGGATCGATGCAAATGCGATCGCGCGAGATCCCGGCCCGCTCGCAGCTTTCAATGCGATCCAGCAGATAGTCATAGATATCAAGAACCGCGCAATCATATTGCGGATCGGCCTGCATAGTGCCCGGTTCGCCCTGCATATGCATCAGCATGACCGGCTTACCCGATGCAGCGGCAACTTCCATCGACCGTTCATCGCCTTCAAGACCGGTGACATCATTGATAATCGCAGCCCCGGCTTCGATGGCGGCTTCCATGACGCTGGCATGGCGGGTATCGATTGAAACGACATGCCCCTTGGCGGCCAGTTCACGAATGACCGGCACCACGCGGTTGATTTCCTCGTCCTCGGAAACGTCATCGGCACCCGGACGGGTCGATTCCCCACCGACATCAATGATTGATGCGCCTTGGTCCACCATGGCCTCAGCACGGGCGACAGACTGTTCGGTGGTGTTGTAATCGCCACCATCCGAGAAACTGTCCGGCGTGACATTGACGATGCCCATCACATGGCAGGACGCCATATCAAGCCCGGCAAAATCGGGGCGTTTAGCCATCAGGCGATCAAGCACGGCATTGATTTCATCCACCCGGCCACTGTTTTGCACCCAGCCTTCAAGGGCGAGCAGCGGCAAGATCATGCTTTCAGCCCCGCCACCTTCGCGGCGGCGGATGATTTCAAGGGCGGAAAAGCCCCGGCGCGATCCGGCGAGCGGCAAGGTATTGGGATCATCGGCATGGTCGATGAAACCGGTCGGTGCGTAGTAAAGCGGTCCTTCAAAATCGGCGAAGCCCCGCACATCGGCGGGGCTTCGTAGGACCGATCTTTTGATCTCGTCCATCAGTCTCTTTCTGTTAGCTTCCCGGTTGCGGTTCCGGGGAAAGGTCCCCGCCACCATCACCAGGGTTATCCTTGCGGGCGCCACCGGTGCTTGGCACCGTGGAACGACGTCCGCCACCGGCATCCTTGCCGCCACCGGAAGAATGGCCCGGACGGTTGATTTCTTCGCCACGCAGCAGCGCGTTGATTTCATCACCCGACAGGGTTTCATATTCCAGAAGACCTTTGGCAAGCTTGTGCAGGTCATCAAGATGTTCGGTCAGAACGCGCTTGGCGAATTCGTAAGCCTCGTCGGAATAACGACGGACTTCCTCGTCAATCAGCTGAGCGGTTTTTTCCGAAACGTTCTTGTGCTGGGCAACGCTGTGACCAAGGAAGACTTCTTCCTGGTTGTCGACATATTTGACGTTACCAAGCTTGTCGGAGAAGCCCCACTCGGTCACCATCTTGCGCGCATATTGCGTCACCATGTTGATGTCCGAGGATGCACCCGTGGTGACCTTGTCCTTGCCAAATATGATTTCCTCAGCCACACGGCCGCCCATGGCAACCGCAAGGTCGGAAATCAGCTGTTCATAGGACTTGGACACCTGATCGCGTTCCGGCAAACGCATCACCATACCCAGCGCACGACCGCGCGGAATGATGGTGGCCTTGTGGATCGGGTCGGATGCCGGGGTATGGAGCGCAACGAGTGCGTGGCCACCTTCGTGATAGGCGGTCAGCTTTTTCTCGTCATCGGTCATGATCATGGAGCGACGTTCCGCACCCATCATGACCTTGTCCTTGGCGTTTTCGAAATCGGCCATGGTGACAACACGCTTGCCAAGACGGGCCGCAAGCAGGGCTGCCTCGTTGACAAGGTTTGCCAAATCCGCACCCGAGAAGCCCGGGGTACCACGTGCAACGGTACGCAGATCAACATCCGGCCCCAGCGGAACCTTGCGCGCATGGACACCAAGAATGTGTTCACGGCCTTCAAGATCCGGGTTCGGCACAACGACCTGACGGTCAAAACGACCCGGACGCAGCAATGCGGGGTCCAGAACGTCCGGACGGTTGGTTGCAGCCACCAGGATCACGCCTTCGTTGGCTTCGAAACCATCCATCTCGACCAGAAGCTGGTTGAGGGTTTGTTCGCGTTCATCGTTACCGCCGCCAAGACCGGCACCACGATGGCGACCGACAGCGTCGATTTCATCGATGAAGATGATGCAAGGTGCGTTCTTTTTGCCCTGTTCGAACATGTCACGCACACGCGATGCACCGACACCAACGAACATTTCAACGAAGTCGGAACCCGAAATGGTGAAGAACGGGACGTTTGCTTCGCCGGCAATCGCACGGGCCAGAAGCGTTTTACCCGTCCCCGGAGGGCCCACCAACAGCATGCCTTTGGGGATTTTACCACCAAGGCGCTGGAATTTCTGCGGATCACGCAGGAAGTCGACGACTTCTTCAAGCTCGCCCTTGGCTTCTTCGATACCGGCAACGTCTTCAAAGGTCACACGACCGGATTTCTCGGTCAGCATCTTGGCCTTGGACTTGCCAAAGCCCATAGCCTTACCGCCGCCGCCCTGCATCTGGCGCATGAAGAAAATCCACACACCGATGATCAGAAGCATCGGGAACCAGCTGATCAAAGCGCTCATCAATGGAGACAGGCTTTCTTCCGGCTGTGCGATGATGCGCACGCCCTTGTCATTCAGCTTTTCAACGAGGTTCGGATAATCCGGGGTGTAAACATTAACAGAGCGACCGTCGCGCGTTTCTGCAGTCAGGTTGTTGCCCTGGATGGTGACTTCGGAAATCTGGCCGGAATCCACTTCGGCCAGGAAGTCCGAGAATGCCAGCGACGACTGACCGGACCGTCCGGAGGGCGACTGAAACAGGTTAAACAGCGCCACCAAAAGGATGGCGATAATAACCCACAGTGCGAGATTTTTTCCCATATTCATTCCAAGCTACTGGTCGCAATTTATGTGTGCCGTGACGCAAAACTTCCTGCGCAGGGTCTGACAAACAAATAGTCATAAGCCCCGCTTACGCAAGTAGGTTGTCGGGTTTCGGTGACGATTTGAAACCACTTTCCCATAAAGGTACTTGCGGCGCAAACTGCCAACTGCCACCTGGTGCGATCTTGCCCCTGCCCAGAGGCCGTTCGCAACCGGCGGCGGATAGTACGTCGGAAAGCTCCGAAACCTCAAGCCCGCCAACGGATAACAAGCCTTCTTTATCGTAGAGTGCAGGCATGGATGCAAGGGCTGCGCGCGGTAAATTACCAATAAATGGTGCAATTTCGCGCAATGCCGCGCGAAAAGGCTTCGTGTGAAACACATCACAAAGCCCAAGCGGCCCGATCCAAAGCCCGCTTTGCCCCGGCAGTGCCGCCCCATCCACCCGCCAATCAAAGCGATTATCGAAGCGCACAAGCATGGATTTGCAGAGCGATTCTGTCTCAAACGCCATCGGATCTTTCGCCATGCGGCCAAATTCCCGGTAAACGCAAATCGCGCCTTTGCGGCCATGCAGGACACAGCCGCCAAGACTGATCCGCGCGGCTTTATCAGAGCCAAGCCGATCCAGCGCCCCATCAAGTTTTTCGTGGGCAGGCATATAGGCAGCCCCACCAACAGTGCGCACCACCTGCCCCAGCGCATGGAGCGCCGCTTCGCGATCACCATCGGCAGACTGCAGAACATCCGGATTAAGGATGGCAACACCATTGGCGTGCAGCGTCACGCCGCCCGCCAGCAAACCCCCGATGCGGTGTTCGAGGCAGTGTCGGGCAGCAGCGTCAGGTTGCGGATCGACCTCGACGTCGTCCAAGGCGTCATCGGCAAGCGCATTGCGGACACGCACACGTTCGAACTTTTCATCGCGGTTTGACGGATCTTCGATCCAGGACTGCTGGCGTGCCATCAGGGTTGCGACAAGAGCTGCCTTGGCAACGCCCAGAAGCGGTCGCAGCAGTCGGCCATCGCGTAAGAACCGGCGCGCTGACATGCCCGCCTGCCCCAGCGGGGTCGCGCCCCGGTCGCGACGCATGGCGATGGTTTCGCACTGATCCCCCGCGTGATGGGCGACCAGGAGATGGAAAATGCCCGTTTCCTGCATCAGGTCATCAAAAATCTGATAACGGGCCTGACGCGCCTTTTCCTGAACCGCACCGGTGGGTTTTGCGCCCTGCCAGCGTTTGGTGATGTGTTCGATCCCATGCTGGCCAAGTTCGTCTTTTACCCAGCGGGCCTCGTCGGCTGCGGCCTTGCGCAGGCCGTGATCGACCGTCACCGCAACGAGGCGCCCGCCACGGGCCTGACACCAGTCATGGGCCAGCAGGGCAAGGGCCATGCTGTCCGCCCCGCCCGAGACACCGACAAGGAGCTTGGGGGCGGCTTCAAACGGCGCAAACGCCATCATCAGCTGATCAAAGACAACGGCGTCCAGTGGACTACCACTGGACGCCGTATGATGATCATATGATGACGTAACGTTGTCGATCATGGGATTGGATTACTGCGGGCAACCGCGATTCTGGCGTTCCTGACGGGCCCGATCCAGAACGACGTTCGAGGCGTTCGGGAAATTGTCGATCAGGTGATTGAAGGCCGTGCAGGCATCTTCATTCTTGCCAAGATTTGCCAGCGACATGCCAAGCTTCAGAAGGTTATCCGGGGCCTTGGTGCTGTCGGGATAGGTCTGGAAACCTTCGGTAAAGGCGATGGCGGCATTTTCATACTGGCCACGCACGTAATAGGTTTCGCCCAACCAGTATTGCGCATTGCCCGCCAACGGATCGTTGGGATGGTTGCTGACAAAATTGCCAAGCGCCTGTTCGGCGGCCTGGAAATCCTGACGGCGCAAAAGACCAAAGGCTTCGCGATATTGTTCTTCGGGCGTGCCGATGGTTGCCGCAGCCGTTTGGGTTTGCGGTGCAGGCGTATTGGCGGCAGACGTGCCACTTGGAATTTGCGGCGGCTGACCTTCGTTTTCGATCACGCCAAACAGTTTGGTGCCACGATCATTAAGCTGTTCGCCGCCACTTGCCCCGCCTTGGGCGGACGTTGCGCCCGCATTCGTCGCAGTACCGGTACCCTGCCCAGCGTTGCCTGCGGCAAGCGGTGCTGCCGCACCGTCGCCCGCGCCACCATTATTGGACACTGCACCGCCTTCAAGTTGGCTTAAGCGGAAATCGATGTCGGCGACCAGACGTTCAAGACGGTCTTCCATCTTGCGAATGCGGAAGTCGAATTCTTCGAGCTGGCCGGTCAGTTGGCTGGTGGTGCGTTCGAGCGCGCTGATCTGGACCTGTTGACGGGCGGCCGCCGGGGTTGATGCCCCACCGCCGGAAGACGCCACGACCTCGGCCGCGTCACCGGTACCTTCGCGATAGATATAGCGCTGCAAGAGATCGAGATCCTTGCGCAGCTGTTCGACCTGACGCGATATGTTGGCGTCTTGCGCGTGGACCGTTTGAGACCCGAGTGATGTCATGCCAAACACGGTGCCGATGGCAAGCGCCATCAGGACATTGCGGCTTCTGGACCGGTTTCTTGGCGAAATGGCGGATCGAACGCGGATCATTTTCGGGTCCTTTGTCGTCAATTCAGTCTTTGAAAGTTCACTATGTAAATACCTGTCGTGACTTTCAAACATTTTCAGGCGGCAAAAATAAGGCGCCTGCCCCGAACGGGACAGGCGCCTTGATCTTCAAGTCAGGCTTTCACCTGCACGCTCTTAACGGATAACCGAAACAGAGCGGCGGTTTTTAGCCCAGCTTTCTTCGTCATGGCCAAGAGCAACCGGGCGCTCTTTGCCGTAAGAAATCGTTTCAACGCGCGACGGGTCGATGCCCAGAGCGATCAGGTAATCTTTGACCGAGTTTGCGCGACGTTCGCCGAGTGCAAGGTTGTATTCACGGGTGCCGCGTTCGTCGGCATGACCTTCAACAACAACTTTGTACTGCGGATATTTTTTCAGCCAAGCGGCCTGCAGTTCGAGGGTGCGACGTGCTTCACCGGCAAGATCGTATTTATCGAAACCAAAGAAGACGCGGTCACCAACGTTTACAGCGAACCACTCAGGGCTGTTTTCAGCCAGAGAGGTCGAAGACGACGCGCTTGAAGAAGTGCTTGCACCGTCGCCACCAGTGGTCGCCGTGCTATCAGGTGCAGTTTCACATGCAGCCAGAAGAGCGGCAGCAGCAAAAACGCTGAGAATACGAAGTTTCATTTAAGTTTTCCCCTTAACACCGGACGCATTCGCCCGAGGTTGGTGTTTTCCATGTCTCGCGACACCGAAAATGCCCGCGATTAAAGCGAATCGCATTCAGTGCTTCGCGATGACTATACTCTTGAGATTTCAGGGAATCAAGGGCGACCATGCCGGATCCGACCCATCCGCCGGTGTAACGATCTCTCGCTCGTTATAACCGGTAAGATCAATCGAATACAAACGATAGCGATCCTTGGTCCCGTCCCTGGACGGGTGCTGGCGGTAGTACATCAAAACTCGACCGTTCGGCGCCCATGTGGGTCCCTCTACGAGATACCCTTCAGCCAGCAGCCGTTCTCCACTGCCGTCTGGCCGCATGACGCCGATATAATAACGACCTCCTTCGGATTTGGTGAATGCAATCAGGTCACCGCGCGGCGACCAGACCGGTGTGGCATAACGTCCACCGCCGAAACTGATGCGTTGTGCACCGCCACCATCAGCATTCATCACATAAAGTTGTTGTGCGCCACTGCGGTCGGAGTTGAACGCAATGCGCGACCCGTCAGGCGAGTAGGAAGGCGATGTATCCACGGCCGGATGACGCGTCAGCTGACGTTTTTCGCGCGTACGCAGGTCGAGACCGTAAATTTCACTGTTCCCGTCAAGCGCTTGCGACATCACAACCGAGTTCCCGTCTGGCGCGAATCGGGGCGCAAAGGTCATCCCCGGAAAATCACCCAGCAATTCCAACTCGCCACTATCAATATCCAGAACATAGACGCGCGGCTTGTCGTTAAAGTACGACATGTAAACCACTTCCTGTGCTGTCGGCGAGAAGCGCGGGTTCAGCACAAGGAACCGGCCATCGGACAGGAAGCGGTGGTTGGCACCGTCCTGATCCATAATGGCCAGACGTTTGGTCCGGTTATCGGCCGGACCACTTTCAGAAACATAAACAACACGCGTATCGAAATAGCCGGTTTCACCGGTGATACGCTTATAGATCTCGTCGGCGATCTTGTGTGCGATCCGGCGCCAGTTATTGGGCTGCGTGCGGTAGGCCACGCCCGACATCTGGGTTTCCGCCAGCACATCCCACAGGCGGAATTCAACACGCAACAGACCATTGGGTTCGGTCACGACGCGACCATTGACCAGTGCCTGTGCGTTGATTGCGCGCCATTCGGCAAAGTTCGGATTCACCGCCAATGACGCCGCACTCTGAATGAATGCCTTTTCATCGATCGGTGAAAACAGCCCGGACCGTTCAAGGTCAGCGGCAATCACCTGGGTGATGTTCTGACCGATTTCGGTTTCAGGAACGCCTTCGCCCGGGAAGCGGGTGACGGCAATTGGCATCGGTGTCAATTCACCCCGGGTGATATCAATCCGGAGTTCCGCCTTTGCCGGCGACATGAACCCGACATTCAGGCCAGCGACAACGGCAAGGGCGCACAGTGCCACGACACTGCTTTTTACCCAAAATCGTTTTTTTGCGTTGGTCTTGATCGTCATCCTGCCTCACTCTTTTCCATGCGTATCAGGAGTTTACCCTTAAAGGCCCAGCATTTCACGCATGTCAAAATTGAACGTGAATGTGCGCCACATTTCGTATTTATCCAGCGGCAGTTTTAGAGGACTGCATTGCGGATTTAGCACTGCTCGAAGGGCGCTTTCTGCGATCGTTCTGCGGGAAGCATCGCCCTGAATTTCGTTGCGGTTGTTGATCCGCGCCTGACGGACGGTGCCGTCCGGGTTGGCGCTGACATGAATTTCAACCGCAAAGTTGCCAGCTTCCTTGGCACCCGCCGGCGGGCTCCAGCATCTTTCGATCTGACGTTTGACGGCATCAAGCTCGCTCATGGTCAGATTGGCATCAAGACGGGTCGCCACAACCTCGCTGGCATTTTCCTGCGGGGTTTCTTCCTGCTGCGGTTCCGGTGTTGCCTGCGACGTTTCCTTAAGCTTGCTGACATCCTTAAGAACGCTCATCAGATCGCGTTTCTTAGGCTCTTCCTTTTTCGGTTCCGGCTTTGCGACCGGTTCCGGTTTCGGCGGTGTCGGCTTGCTTGCTGGTTTTACAGCGGCAAGTTCGGTCGGCTGCGGTTCCGGCTCAGGCTCTTTTGTGACCTCGGGCGTTGGGACCGGTTCCGGCTTGGGCGCAGGTTCCGGTGTCGGCTCAGGCACGGGTTCCGGTTTTGGTTCCGGTTTGGGCTCTGGCTTTGGCTCAGGTTTTGGTTCCGGCTTCGGCTCGGGCTTGGGTTCCGGTTTCGGAGCCGGTTTGGGTTCTTCTTTCGGTTCAGGCTTTGGCAGCGCCTTGGTCGGGGCAGCCGAAAATTCATCCACCGTCACGACTTCAACCGAAATGGACCGCAAATCCAGCGGTGTTTCATCGAACAAATCGGGCAAGCCAAGCCACGCCGCCAGAAACAGCGCAACATGCAAGCCAAGCGATATGAGAGCGTAACGCAGCATAATTCGATTACGAATCCCGGGCTGGCAATTCGGCGATCAGGGCCACCTTGGTAAAGCCGGCATCCTTGATCAGGCCCATGACTTCCATCACACGGCCATAATCAATCGCCTTGTCACCACGCACGAAGATGCGGGTGTCCGCCTTGTTTTCGGTAATGGCCGCGAGCTTGTCGCTCAGGGTGTCCTGGGCGATTTCACTATCCATGATGTAAATCGTGCCCTCGGCCGAAACCGACACCACCAGCGGTTCATCCTGCCCGGTCATAGGGGCCGCACTGGTTTCGGGCAGGTCGACCTCGACCCCGACTGTCATCAGCGGGGCTGCGACCATGAAGATCACAAGCAGTACGAGCATGACGTCGACCATCGGGGTGACGTTGATGTCACTCATGGCAGCGCGCCGGTTCCCCCGGCGCCCGCGACGGCGTCCTCCGCCTGATTTGGCAAGTTGAGCGCCCATGATCAGTCTCTCGTGTCGTCAAGTTGGCGCGAAAGGATCGAGGAGAACTCGTCCACGAAAGCTTCAAGACGGTTGCTGTAGCGGTTCAGATCGCTGGAAATCTTGTTATAGGCAACCACGGCCGGGATGGCGGCAACAAGGCCCATGGCCGTTGCAAAAAGCGCCTCGGCAATACCCGGTGCGACGACAGCCAGCGAGGTGTTTTTGGAAGCTGCAATCGACTGGAACGACACCATGATGCCCCAGACGGTGCCAAACAGACCGACAAACGGTGCGGTCGAGCCAACCGATGCGAGGAAGGTCATGTAGCGTTCGACCCGGTCCATTTCGCGACCAAGCGTAATTTCCATGGATTTTTCAAGGCGCTGCTGAAGGCGGGCACGCATGGTGTCGCCGTGGACACCCTTGGCGTTCGAACGGCGCCATTCGCGCATGGCCGAGACAAAGATGGCTGACATCGGATCGCGCGGTTGATCGGCGATACGGTCATAGAGGTCTTCAAGTGATCCGCCCGACCAGAAGGCTTCTTCGAAGGTGTGGGCCTGAGCGCGCAGTTTGCGCAGCCGCAGGATTTTCTCGATCACAATCGCCCATACCCAGACAGAAGCCAGCAAAAGCCCGATCATCACCGTTTTGACGACAAGCCCAGCCTGCATGAACAGTCCCCAAAGAGACATGTCATGCGCCATGACCGACTGCCCCAGCGTTACCGCGTCGACCACTTGATTTTCCATATTCCCGTCAGTCCTTTGTCACATCGAGACATCGATTAAATACTGTTCTTAATTCTTCGGGCAGACGTTGTGCCCGAAGTTCTTCCAACGACATGCAGGCGAGATAAATCTCGATCACCACAAGTTCTTCGCCGTCACGCATGATCTTTTGTTCAAAACCAAGCGATGCGCCCCCAAGCTTGATCACCCGGCTTTCGACCGTCAGACGGTCTTCCAACTGTGCGGCACGTCGAAAGTCGAGCGTACAGTGTCGAACGGCTATGGCAACTTTGTGGCGTTCTGCAACATTTCGATTGGTAAAGCCCAAGAGGTTAAGCATCGCTGAACGCGCCCGTTCGGCGAAGGCAAGATAATTGGCGTGATAAACGATCCCGCCTGCATCGGTATCTTCGTAATAAACAATAAGCGGATAGATATGCCGATTGCCCTCAAGGCGCCCGAGAAGGGCCTCGTGATCTTTTTGTGACATCAGGAATTTTCCCCCGCCTGCCCGTCAAACAGATCGGAAAGCGGCATGCCGCCCGCTTCGCGCGGCGGTGTCAGGCCAAGATGCTTGAAGCCCTTAACGCCCAGCATACGCCCGCGCGGAGTACGCTGGATCAGGCCCTGCTGCAGCAGATAGGGCTCAATCACGTCTTCGATGGTATCGCGTTCTTCGGAAAGGGCTGCGGCCAGTGTATCGACCCCGACCGGGCCACCGCCATAGTTACTGGCAATACAATTCAGGTACCGTCGGTCCTGGCTATCAAGACCAAGGTTATCGACCTCAAGCCGGGTCAGGGCCGCATCGGCAATAAATTTGTCGACCGGTGATTTTTCGGCCACGGCAGCAAAGTCACGCACGCGGCGCAACAGGCGCCCGGCAATACGCGGCGTACCGCGCGACCGGCGGGCGATTTCCATCGCACCTTCTTCGGTCATCTCGAAATTCAAAAGCTTCGCGCCACGCGAAACGATGCTGACCAGTTCTTCGGGCTCATAAAACCGCAAGCGCAGCGGAATGCCGAAACGATCACGCAGCGGGGTCGTTAGAAGGCCCGAACGGGTTGTTGCGCCCACCAGCGTAAAGGGCGGCAAATCAATCCGCACAGAGCGTGCTGCCGGCCCCTCGCCGATGATCAGGTCGAGCTGGAAGTCTTCCATCGCCGGATAAAGGATTTCTTCCACCGCCGGGTTAAGGCGATGGATTTCATCAATGAACAGAACATCGCGCGGCTGAAGATTGGTCAGAAGGGCCGCAAGATCACCCGCCTTGGCGATCACCGGGCCGGATGTGGCGCGAAAGCCGACACCAAGTTCACTGGCAACGATTTGCGAAAGGGTTGTTTTGCCAAGCCCCGGGGGCCCGAAGAACAGGACGTGGTCCATGGCTTCTTCGCGGGCACTGGCGGCCTTGATGAAGACATCAAGGTTTTCACGCACTTCTTTCTGGCCGGTAAAATCGTCAAGCCGACGGGGACGCAGCGATCCATCCTGCTGGTCTTCTTCGCGACGCTCACCACTGAGCAGACGGTCTTCTTCTTCGCTCACGCGCTAAGCTCCTTTAGTCCCAGACGGATCAGGGTATCAATCGACTTATCCTCACCCGCCTGCTGGGCGGCCTTGCCCACCGCGCCAAAGGCCTCGGAGCGGCCATAGCCCAGATTGACCAGTGCGGATACGGCGTCCGCCAGAACGACGCTATCATCCACTACCGGTTCTGCCGACGCTGTGTTGGCGCTCACATCCTGTGCCGGTTTGCTTGATTTCTTGGTCTTGGCCGCCGGTTTTTCTGGTTCCTCGGCCGGGCTTGTCGGGGCTGCGACCGGACCCAGGTTCAGCTTGGCGGCCTTGTCTTTAAGCTCGCCGACGATACGGGTTGCGACCTTGGGGCCGATTCCCGGTGCGCGACATAGGGCCGTGGTATCCTGGGCGGCCAACGCGCGCAAAAGATCGGTCGGGGTCAACACCGACAGCAGTGCCAGTGCGACTTTGGCGCCAACACCCTGCACGGTGGTCAAAAGCCCAAACCATTGCTTTTCGGCGTTATCGGCAAAGCCATACAGGTGAATGTGATCTTCGCGGACATGGGTTTCGATCATCAACCCGGCATCCCCGCCCTTGGGCGGCAGCATGGAAAGAGTCCGGCGCGACGCAAAAACCAGATAACCGACACCGTTGACATCAATGATGACGCTGTCTTCGCCGATGAAATCCACAATTCCGCGCAGTTTGGCGATCACCTGTATTTTCTCCCGTTTCGTGTTAGCGGCGCCGTCATTGAATTGGCAAGCGACCGGTTTCCGGCATGTTGCGCGTGACAGATGGCAACCGCAAGGGCATCAGCAGCATCCGGCCCGGCAATATCACATCCCGGAAGCAGGGTTGAAACCATCATTTCGACCTGCTGTTTGGCGGCATGACCGGCACCGACCACAGTCTTTTTGACGGCATTGGGTGTATATTCCGTTACCGGGATGCCATTACGTGCCGGGGCGAGTAGCGCAACACCACGCGCCTGCCCCAGTTTCAGAGTCGAAACCGGGTTCTTGTTGACAAAGGTTTCCTCGACCGCGGCCTCGTCAGGTGTCCAGACCTTGATAACTTCGATCAGGCCGGTATGAAGCTGATCAAGGCGTTCGGCCAGTGTGAGCGCCTGGGTAGATGTCACCACCCCGTTGGCGACGTGGCGCATACGGTTGTTTTCAAAGTCAATGACACCCCAACCGGTGCGCTGCAGACCGGGATCAATCCCGAGCACTCTGACCACTACATCCCCCAAAGAAAACCGGGTTCCAGATACAAAACACCCGCCATTCAAAAGCGAAAGGCGGGTGTTGGCAAATATTAATTAGCTGTCGAGGCCAGCAACGATTTCGTCGGTCCAGTTGACGTTGGTCCAGACATTCTGGACGTCATCGTTGTCTTCGAGAACATCAACAAGCTTCATGGTGCTTTGTGCCTGATCGACCGTGATGTCGGCCTCAGTCGTGGCACGGAACACCATCTTGGCACTTTCCGGGTCGCCGAATTTCTCGGTCAGGGCTTCGCGCACGGTATTGAGGTCTTCGATCTCGGTATCGATGATGTGGTTTTCATTATCAGATTCCGCGTTGGCGGCACCGGCTTCAAGTGCTGCTTCGAAGATTTCATCGGCATCAGCCTTGTCGGCAGGATATACGATCTCACCCAGACGGTTGAACATGAAGCCAACCGAGCCGGTTTCGCCAAGGTTGCCGCCATGCTTAGTGAAAGCAGCACGGACTTCCGATGCGGTACGGTTACGGTTGTCGGTCAGCGCTTCGACGATGACAGCGACACCGGCCGTGCCATAGCCCTCGTAACGGACTTCTTCGTAATTGTCGCCCTCGCCGGCACCGGTCGCCTTTTTAATCGCGCGATCGATGTTGTCCTTGGGCATGTTCTGTGCGCGGGCAGCAGAGATCGCCGCGCGCAGACGCGGGTTGCTGTCGATATCTTCGCTGATTTTCGCGGCAACGGTGATTTCGCGCGCGAGCTTGGTGAAGATCTTGGCGCGCTTTTTATCCTGCGCACCTTTGCGGTGCATGATGTTCTTAAATTGGGAATGGCCGGCCATAACCTAAAACCTGTCGTCATTGAACTCATTTTGGAACGGTATCGGGCGATACCTCGCCGGTCATACGGGCGTTCCCTGACAGACCAGCCCGTCCGGGCATATGCAGTGTGAGCATTCACAATCTGCGACATACGCGAACGAAAATTTCGACCGCTCCTATATCCTGTTTGCCCTGCGAGGTCCAGCCATGCTTGGCAGGAAGCTCAAAAATCGGCGGGAATAGTGCGATTAAACGGGAACAATTCCTTTCGCGTTTTCAAATCCTATCCGGGGATAGCCACATCCTATACGCGGATAGATGTTGCAGAAACGATGATATTCTTTCATTAATACTCTCTAGAGTAGATACTAAACTAAAGAAGAATACTCTCAGGGGTCCAAGCTGACGCCACCCACACAGGAACCGCGTTTCCTGTGGCGCCAGATACAACCTGAATGGACAAAGAAGCCATCAGGAACAGCAAGGAAACAAAGGTTAGATAGAATGGGAACTAAATTCGGGGTCCAAAGCAAACTATTGATATCGTTTGCTGTGGTAGGATTGATGGCGGTTATTTCTGCCATCGTCGGTGCTGTATCTTTCAACCAGTTCGGTAACGCGCTTCGCACGATTACTGAAGAAAAGCTTCCTCCGATTGCTGCGGCACAGGCACTTGCCACCGGCAGCGCTGAAATTGTCGCAATCGCTCCGCGCATTGTGGCTGCGGCCAATCCGGAAGAAGAGATGGCGATCAATGACGAGCTTGCAGTTCGTCTTGATGAACTCTCTGGGCACATCGCAGAGATCGAGGCAACCGGCTTCATGCCCGCTGTCATCGCAAGCATCAATGACAACCGCGCGCTTCTTGAGGACAACCTCAAACAGCTGCATGCTGTCACGCAGGAACGTTTCCAGATCAGAGATGAAAAGGCTGAGAAGCTGGGCGAATTCCAGAACCTGGCTAAACGGTACGGCGATACCCTGAAACCGGTATTGTCCTATACCCAGAATGACATCGCGCAGGGCAGCGAATATGCCGCGTCCTTTGCCGAAGATCCATCAAAGAAATATGGCGCGGACAAGGATGAGATCCTTGAGTCCTTCCAGAAATTCGCAAGCGCGATTGAAACCCGCAGCCCGGTCCTAGATATCGAACGTGCAGGTGCGAACGCATCAAACATGATCATCGCCAGCACGACGGAAACCCAGGCCGTACGCCTGTCGATCATTCCGGTGCGTATTCGCGGGACGTATACCGATGCGCTGAGCAAACTTGACGAACTTGATAACGATCGCCTCAAGGCTTTCTATGTCGATCTGATCGACAAGATGCAGAAGCTGTCGGTTGGCGATGGCAGCCTGCCTGATCTTCGCAAGCGTGAACTTGAAGCAACCGAGAAAAGCCAGGCGCTTGTTGTGCAGAGTGGCGAATATGCAAATGCGATGCGTAACAGCGTTGCCGAACTGGTTGCCGGTCTGAGTGCCGAAGTTGATCAGGCGGCCACACAGGCATCGGTTGTTGAAGAACAGAGCCTGACCGTGCTGACTGCTGTTGCAGCGATTGGTGTTGTGATTTCGCTTCTGATTTATGTTCTGTATGTTCGTGGCAACGTCCTGCGTCGCCTTGGTCTTTTGCAGAAAACCATGGTCCAGCTTGCCGATGGTAATCTTGAGGTCGCGGTCCCGGCCAAAGGCAATGATGAAATCAGTGCCATGGGTCGTGCGGTCGAGGTGTTCAAAAAGAACGCCCTTAAAGTGCAGGAAATGCAGGCCGAGGAAGAGCGCCTTAATCACGAACGCAACGAAGCGCTTCGTGACGAGCTTCTCGCACTTGCTGATACGCTTCAGAACGAAGTTGAAAGTGCTGTGAACGAAATCGCAGCCCTTGGAGACCAGCTTCAGGGTGTTTCGGGTCAGATGACCTCGAGTGCGGAACTGGTTTCCGGCCAGACCGAAGACGTTGCCAGTTCTGCCCAGGAAGCAACCGGCAATGTTGAAACGGTTGCGGCCGCGACCGAACAGCTGTCGGCGTCGAATGCGGAAATCAACCGTCAGATGGCGGAATCGACCCGTATCTCGAACGAGGCAGCCAACCGTGCCGAGGAAACCAACGAACTGGTCAACAGCCTGTCGCAATCTGCAGACCGCATTGGTGAAGTGATCGCCTTGATCACCGACATTGCAGAGCAGACCAACCTGCTTGCGCTTAACGCCACCATCGAGGCGGCCCGTGCCGGCGATGCAGGCAAGGGCTTTGCGGTTGTCGCGGCCGAGGTCAAAAACCTTGCCAACCAGACAGAAAAAGCCACCGAGGAAATTTCGGGCCAGATTTCTGGCATTCAGAAAGCCACCGGTGCGTCTGTTACCGCCATCGGCGATATTGGCCGCATCATTGAAAACATCAATGAAATCGCGACCACCATCTCTGCTGCGGTTGAAGAACAGGGTGCTGCCACCGACGAAATCACGCGCAACGTCCGTGGTGCGGCAGACCGTACCCGTTCTGTTTCGTCCTCGATCACGGAAGTTGCCAATGAAACCAGTAAGACCGGCGAACTTTCCGGTCAGGTTCTGGCAACGGCACAGGATGCCTCCGAGAAGGTCGAAAGCCTTCGTTCACGGATCAACGGCATTCTCGATGATCTGCGTAAACAGGCGCATGACCGCGCGGCTTCCTGAGCCCATTCACCACATAACCTCAAAAGGCCCGCCAATTGGTGGGCCTTTTTGTTGGCGAGCGGCATTGAAAATGCCCCTTTTTCGGCCTGAAGCATTGTCCAAGCAGCGAAACAATGACCACGACTCAATACCCAAATCTATACAGGCGCACAGGCTCCCCCGAAAACCAATGATCGCGGCGTGGTTACTATGTTATAGCTGACGCTAATGATAATAAATCAGGCCCCAGTTTTCCCGTAATCCTGTGCGGGGCAGGAAGCGGTATCCCCAAAATGTGGCTTGGAAGGGAACAAACGTTCAAACGACGTACATACATGCGTCGGCACGAGGCTGTGTTGGCGCTTGTCTCTTTGGTCTATGGGGTAAGTTAAATATGGCTTTAAGTATCAAGCGCGGCGCCAAGCCGTCTTCGCCAAAAAAGAAGAAAACAAAAAAGACGAACAAAGCTGGACTGGGCGTGCGTGAAAAGTTGGCAGGCGCCTTCTTTCTTGTCGGTCTGATTGCAATCCTGGCTGCGGCCGTATCGGTCTTCTCTTTTACGAAATTCGGCAACCAGCTTGACAAGATCGCCTATGAGCAACTTCCGCCGATGTTTGCGGCTCAGCAGCTCGCCACCACCAGCGCAAAAATTGTCGCTTCTGCACCGCGGATCGTCGCCGCATCGACCGTTGAAGAAGAACAAGCGGTCAAGGCCGATCTGGACGTGATGCTGACGAATTTGGAAAGCAATCTTGCGGTGCTTGCCGATTCCGGCCTTCCGGAACAAACACTTGCCGTGATTGAAGACAATGGTCATAGCCTTGCCGAAGCCCTGCAGGAACTTCATGACACCACGATCGAACGTTTTGAAGTCGCGGGCGAGCTGTCGGACTCGATTTCAAAGTTCCAGCAGTTGACCAGTAAATTCAATTCGATGATCCAGCCAATCCTGTCGGCATCCCAGACCAATATCACCGCTGTGACCAGCCAAGTGCATGACCTGCGTCAGTCAGGTGCGTTTATGACCCAGGAACAGGAAAACTCGATCAAGGGTTTGCTATTCAAACTTGATGAACTGATGGCGGCCCAGGCGCCGATCACGCGACTGGCCAACAATGGCGCGGAAATCAGTAACACGGTTCTTTCGGCGGCCTCGTCGAATGACCGCATGCAGCTTCGCGTCATGGGGGTTCAGGTGCGTGGTGCGGTTGGTGTTGTTGCCAACACGATTGCCGAGCTTGAGAACGAGAAACTCAAGAAGTTCTACGAAGGCCTTCTTGGCGATATCAAGAAACTGTCGATGGGACGCAAAAGCATCTCGTCATTGCGCAGCAAGGAACTGAAACTTGCTGACGAACAGATCGATATCGTTGAAGACAGCGCCGAATTTGCCGCTGCCATGGAAGACGGCGTGAACGCGCTCGTTGGCGACCTTCAGTCGGGCGTGGACAAATCGGCTGACGCTGCAAGCACTCTGACCCAGCAGAGCTCAGTCGTGATGTATGCGGTTGGTGCAGCGGCGATTGTGATCCCGCTTTTGATCTATCTGATCTATGTGCGGGCCAACCTGTTGCGTCGTCTGGCTGGTCTGCAGAAATCGATGATCTCGCTGGCAGACGGTGACCTTGACGCATCGGTTCCGTCCGCTGGCAGTGACGAGATTTCTGCCATGGGCCGGGCGGTTGATGTGTTCAAGGCAAACGCCATCAAGGTCCGCGACATGCAGGCCGAGGAAGAGCGTCTGAACCGCGAACGCAACGAAGCGCTGCGTGATGAGTTGCTGTCACTTGCCGATACCCTTCAGGGTGAGGTCGAAAGTGCGGTGAACGAGATCGCGACCCTTGCTGAACAGCTGCAAGGCGTTTCCGGTCAGATGACCGACAGTGCCGAACTGGTTTCCGGGCAGAGTGACGAAGTGTCGAAATCTGCTGACGAAGCAACCGGCAATGTTGAAACGGTTGCAGCTGCGACCGAACAGCTGTCGGCGTCAAATTCGGAAATCAATCGTCAGATGGCGGAATCAACCCGCATTTCCAACGAGGCATCCAGCCGTGCACAGGAAACCAACGAACTGGTTCATAGCCTGTCGCAGTCTGCCGACCGTATCGGTGAAGTCATCGCACTGATCACCGACATTGCCGAGCAGACCAACCTTCTGGCCCTTAATGCAACCATCGAGGCCGCCCGTGCGGGGGATGCCGGCAAAGGCTTTGCGGTTGTGGCAGCCGAGGTCAAAAACCTTGCCAACCAGACCGAAAAGGCAACCGAGGAAATTTCCGGCCAGATTTCCGGCATTCAGAAAGCCACCGGTGAATCGGTCAATGCCATCGGTGATATCGGTCGCATCATTGAAAACATCAATGAAATTGCCACCACCATCTCGGCTGCGGTCGAGGAACAGGGGGCTGCCACTGACGAGATCACGCGCAACGTGCGCGGGGCCGCGGACCGGACCCGTTCGGTTTCGGCTTCGATCAACGAAGTGGCAAATGAAACCAGCAAAACCGGCGAATTGTCCGGCCAGGTTCTGGCCACCGCACAGGATGCCTCCGAAAAGGTTGAAAACCTGCGTTCGCGGATCAACGGTATTCTGGATGATCTGCGCAAACAGGCACATGACCGCGCGGCGATTTGAAGACCGAACTGAAAAGTTCCTGATGAGAAGGGCCTGCCATTTGGCGGGCCCTTTTCGTATGACGGACCGGATTGACGCGTTTTTACCCTTGCCATGATATGAGGCGTGAATTGGCCGATCATAGTCGCTTCAAAATACCCGGCAAAGCCCTGCAATACCACAATCTATACATCTGTTTAGGGCGAAAACGCCTGCCCTGTTTGCATCAGCCATGCTATATCCGTCGCAACAATTATATAACAGCCGCTTTATCTGCGGTCCTGCCGCCCCACGATCTGGCAGACCGTCCTTCCTTAAAGAGGCCCATCCGGGGAAGCAATATCCGAGAAAACCGCGATACGAGCGTCGGCACAGATCTGTGTCGGCACTGGACTAATTTGTCTATGGGACACCAGAAATTATGGGATTTAACTTTAAACGCAGCCCCCGACCGTCGCCATCACGCAAAATCGGAAAAGCAGGACTTGGAGTGCGCGGAAAGCTTGCCGGTGCATTCTTCCTCGTCGGCCTGATTGCCATTCTTGCTGCCTCTGTATCGGTCTTCTCATTCAATAAGTTTGGTGTTCAGCTTGATGAAATCACCAACACCCAGTTGCCCCCAATGTTCATTGCCCAGCAACTGGCAACAGACAGTGTAAAAGTTGTCGCATCTGCCCCGCGCATCGTTGCGGCATCTTCGCCCAACGAGGAACAAGTCGTCAAAATTGAACTCGATATGCTACTAGACAACCTGCGCGAAAAACTTGATCAACTGGCAAATTCCGGACTGCCCCGAGCATCCTTGTCGATTATCGAGGAAGACGGACAGAATCTTGCCGACAACCTCGACACATTGCACGACGCAACCCTGCGCCGTTTTGATATGGCTGGCAAGTTGGCAGAGAGCATCAACGCGTTTCAGGCGCTGAATAACAAATACAATTCCATGCTCAAACCGTTGCTGGGAATGTCGCAAAGTCAGATCAACGGCATTGGTGCGCAGCTTGATGATATCCGCAAAAATGCCGATTTTCTAACAGATGACCAGAAAACACTTGGTACCGATCTTGCGATTAAGCTTGATGATGCGATCGCCTCGCGTGAGCCTGTGATTGAGCTGTCGAAACTTGGTAGTGATCTGGCAAACATCGTTCTGGGGGCTGCATCAAACAGCGACCAGACACGTCTGAAAATACTTGGCGTGCAAATCCGCGGAACAATCGACACGATCGAAACTCTGATCGGCAGCCTTGAGAATGCGCGGATTAAAAGTTTCTATGCGGACTTGCTGAAAGATATCAAACCGCTGGCGGTTGGCTCTGACAGCATTCCTTCCTTGCGCATTGCGGAATTGCAACTTGCCAAGGAACAGTCCGATATCGTTTTACAAAGTGCTGAATATGCGACCGCCATGGAAAGCGGTGTGAATGCCCTGGTCGGATCGCTGCAAAACGGTGTTGACCGTTCAGCGGCGACGGCAAAAGTACTGAACGCCCAAAGTACATATGCGATGTACGCCGTTGGAGTTGCAGCCATTTTTCTGCCGCTTCTGATCTTTGTTCTTTATGTGCGTGGCAGCCTGCTGCGTCGTTTGGCTGGTTTGCAAAAAACCATGGTATCATTGGCCGATGGTGATCTTGATGTTGCTGTTCCTTCCCAGGGCAATGACGAAATCACCGCAATGGGTCGTGCGGTTGAGGTCTTTAAGGAAAATGCTATCAAGGTCCGTGATATGCAGGCCGAGGAAGAGCGCCTTAACCGTGAACGTAACGAAGCTTTGCGCGATGAACTTCTGAACCTTGCAGACACGCTGCAGGACGAAGTGGAAACCGCCGTCAATGAAATTGCCGCCCTTGGCGAGCAGCTTCAAGGCGTTTCAGGTCAGATGAGCCAAAGTGCGGAACTGGTCTCCAATCAGAGCGAAGATGTTTCAAACTCGGCTGAAGAAGCAACCGGCAATGTTGAAACCGTTGCATCAGCAACCGAACAGCTTTCAAGCTCAAACGCGGAAATTAACCGTCAAATGGCGGAAACCACCCGCATTTCGAACGAAGCTGCCCAACGGGCTCAACACACCAACGAACTGGTCCATAGCCTGTCGCAGTCGGCTGGCCGTATTGGCGAAGTGATCGCACTCATCACCGACATTGCCGAGCAGACCAACCTTCTGGCCCTTAACGCGACCATCGAGGCCGCGCGTGCTGGTGATGCCGGCAAGGGCTTTGCGGTTGTGGCCGCCGAGGTCAAAAACCTTGCCAACCAGACCGAAAAAGCGACCGAGGAAATCTCGGGACAGATCACCGGCATTCAGAAAGCCACCGGTGAATCCGTCAGTGCGATTGGCGAGATCGGCTCGATCATTGATAGCCTCAATGAGATTGCCACGACCATCTCGGCTGCGGTTGAGGAACAAGGTGCTGCCACCGACGAGATCACGCGCAACGTGCGTGGTGCGGCGGACCGAACACGCGCCGTATCCGCATCGATTGCCGAGGTTGCCAATGAAACCGGCCGTACCGGCCAGTTGTCTGGTGAAGTTCTGTCCACCTCGCGGTCGGCATCGGAGAAAGTCAGCGAAATGCGCACCCGCATTTCCAGCATTCTTGATGATCTGCGCCAGCAGGCCCGCGATCGCGCCGCCTGATCAGAACGCTACATCTGAAATGACAAAGGCCCGCCATCTGGCGGGCCTTTGTCTATGGGCTGGGTGGTAAACCGGGACAACCTATTGAGGTTCCACATCTAGGCGCTGGGCCAGCTGCCTTTAAGGCGTCCACCGATACGCACCGGCTCGATCCGTTTGGCAAGACCGGTCTTGTCATCGGTTTCGACAAAAACACCGCACACCGTTGCCGGGCCATCTGCGGGTTCAAACCGGCCGGATGGCATCTTGGTGATGAATTTGCGGACCGAGTTTTCCTTTTTCATGCCAATCACGGAATCAAAGTCACCACACATGCCAACATCGGTCTGATAGGCCGTACCATTTGGCAGGATCTGGGCATCTGCGGTCGGTACATGGGTGTGGGTTCCCAGCACAAGCGATGCGCGCCCATCACAATGATGGCCAAATGCCATTTTTTCGGACGTGGTTTCGGCATGGAAATCAACGATCACGGCATCGACATTCTTGCCGAGCTTGTGCTTGGAAAACAGCTTGTCCGCGCCCTGGAACGGGCAGGACAGCGGATCCATGAACAGGCGGCCCATCATGTTGATGACGCAGACCTTCTTGCCCGACTTGGTCTTGAAAACGTAATCGCCGTTGCCCGGCGTACCATCGGGGAAGTTCCATGGACGCAGCAGTTTTTCATCTTCGTCGATATAGGCGATGATTTCGCGCTGATCCCAGACATGATTGCCGGTGCTCAGGACATCGGCACCGGCAGCGTAGAATTCCTTGCAGATCTTTGCCGTCACGCCAAAGCCGTGGGCTGCGTTTTCGACATTCACCACTGCGATATCAACCGACAACCGGTCGCGTAACATGGGGAGCGCTTCGAGCGCTGCCTTACGTCCGGTTTGCCCCAGAACGTCGCCAAGATGAAGTAAACGCATTGTGTTTCCTGTATTTCGTCAGCCAGCAGGCAGACATGTTTCGTTTTATGCACCCTGCCCCGGGACGCATGACCGGCATCGCGAAATGGAAAAGGGAATATAATCGGGAGCCACCGCTGCCGTTGGCCATTTGGTAATTCCTCGTGACCTGCAGGTGCAGGTGGGCGCCGTATAACCAGACCACGGCCTGGCAAGGGACAGCTCCCTAGAGAAATGAGCATCGGCCCCGGGAATTAGCGAACCTGACGAACAGGGTAGCTCCCTTGATGCTGTGTTCTTGATCGCCGCGAACGGCGCATCGCAAACTGTCAGCGACCGGAACTTAGTCTTCGACCATCTGAATTTCAAGTAGATTGCGTGAATTCACTACAAGGTGAAAGCAGCCATGCAACAGGTGAATGACCGTCTTGTCAGTCCTTGTTCAGGCGATCCGCAAGCGCTTCGACCCGCTCGGCCATGCTTTCGATATTGTCGGCCAGCGCGTCACCTTCGGCAGCTGTGAGGCTGCCGGGTTCAGGCTCGGAAGCCGGGCTGGCAGGTTTATCGAGTTTTTCGTGCGCCATGTCCAGTTCATCGGCAATCAGAAGACTGGTCATGACCAAAAGGCGCTGTTCACCGATCTGACCAACCGCGTCCGAGATTTCCTTGACCCGTTCGTCAACATATCCGGCAAGCGCGTGAATGCGATCTTCCTGACTGTCGTCACATGCGATGTCGTAGCTGCGACCGTTAATGCGAATGGAAACCTGTGCCATGGTTATGCCTGTTTCTTTGCGGGTTCTTCATCAAGGACGAGTTTGAGTTGATCAACAGCCCCGTCAAGGCGGTTTGAAACCGTCTCAGTCGTGCGGCTCAGCCGGTAGTAATCTTCGCGAAGGGCCGAAAGCTGCCCGCGCAGGGCTTCGACCTCTGCGGTGTCTGCGTTGGCATCCTGGCTTTTGGCCTCGATTGCCGACTCCGCAACCGTTTCCAGACGTTCCAATGCTGCTTTCAGCCGATCACTTGCCTGTTGCAACCGCGACATGATCCTACCCGAATGTTTGCTGTTTACCCAAATATCGCAGACATGAAGTGTCTGCTGCGACTCATCTGATGGCGATCAGACCCGTCGAAGATGTCATGATCATGGCTGATTTAACATCACAGATTCCGATCAACAACCGTTTTGCCCGATCACAATTAAAAGCGAGCCGGTAATAAAACGAAGAACCCCGCCAAAACCCGGAGACGATAGCGCCAACAGATCGGCAAAACCCACAACTGGACACGGCAATTGCCGGTATGGTTAATCTGAATCCGGATAACTTGGCAGTTTTTCGATAGAAGCGGTTGACGTATGCCCCCCGTAAGGGCATCTTCCGCGCGAATTCCGTTAATAAATGGAAAAGTGTTTTCATCGCCCGACCGCGAAACCCCCAGGAACCGCATCACATGACGACGCAAGCAGAACACAACCGCATGGCCAATGCCATCCGCTTCCTCTCGGCAGACGCTGTTGAGAAAGCCAAATCCGGTCACCCGGGCATGCCGATGGGCATGGCAGACGTTGCGACTGTTCTTTATACCAAATTCTTGAAATTCGATCCGAAGCACCCGAACTGGCCGGACCGCGACCGTTTCATCCTGTCCGCAGGTCACGGTTCGATGCTTCTTTATTCGCTTCTGCACCTGACCGGGTACGAAGACTTCGATCTTGATCAGATCAAGAATTTCCGTCAGATGGGCTACCGCACCGCGGGCCACCCGGAATACGGTCACGGCGAAGGCATCGAAACCACCACTGGCCCGCTGGGTCAGGGTATTGCGACTTCGGTCGGTTTCGCCCTCGGCGAGCGCATCATGAATGCCCGTTTCGGCGACAGCGTTGTTGATCACTTCACCTATGTGATTGCCGGTGACGGTTGCCTGATGGAAGGCATTTCCCAGGAAGCCATTTCGATGGCCGGTCACATGAAACTATCGAAACTCATCGTTCTGTTCGATGACAACGGCATTTCGATTGATGGCCCGACCTCGCTTTCGACCTCGGAAGATCACAAGAAGCGCTTTGAAGCCGCTGGCTGGGACGTTCAGCAGATTGACGGCCACGATCCGGCCGCGATCGAAGCCGCCATTGCCAAAGCCAAAACCACCAACACCCCGTCGATGATTGCGTGCAAAACCCAGATCGGGTTCGGTGCACCGACCAAAGCGGGTACCTCGGCAACCCACGGTGCAGCTCTTGGCGCCGAAGAACTTGCCGGCATGCGCGAGAAACTGGATTGGGGTTACGAGCCGTTCGATATCCCGGCCGACATCCGTGACGCATGGCTTGCTACTGGTGCCCGTGGTACTGAGGACTTCAATGCCTGGGGTGCACGTTTCGATGGTCTCGAAGCAGCCCTTAAGGACGAGTTCGAACGTCGTATTGAAGGCAAGCTTCCGGAAAACTGGATCGAAGCGTTCAACGACTACAAAAAGCAGATCACCGAAGACAAGCCGAAGGTCGCCACCCGTAAGGCATCCGAGAATGTTCTCGAAGTGCTGACCAAGGCGATCCCGGAAATGATCGGCGGCTCTGCCGACCTGACCGGTTCGAACAACACCAAGACCAGTGTTCAGGCACCGATCACCGCTGATGGCGGCTATGAAGGTGCGTATATCTATTACGGTATCCGTGAACACGGCATGGCTGCGGCCATGAACGGTCTGGCGCTGCATGGTGGCGTTCTGCCCTATGGTGGTACCTTCCTGGTCTTCACCGACTATTGCCGCCCGGCAATCCGTCTTTCGGCGCTGATGAACCAGCGCGTTGTTTACGTCATGACCCACGATTCCATCGGTCTTGGCGAAGACGGCCCGACCCACCAGCCGGTCGAACATGTTGCATCGCTTCGCGCCATGCCAAACGTGACCGTGATCCGCCCGGCCGATGCGGTTGAAACCGCCGAAGCATGGGCCATGTCGATCACCAACGAAAGCGGCCCGACTGTTCTGGCCCTGACCCGTCAGGGTCTGCCAGTTCTGCGTACTGACTATCGTGAAGACAACCTTGTCGCACGTGGCGGTTACGTGATTTCCGATTGCGATGGTGAGCGTCAGGTCACCCTGATCGCGACCGGTTCGGAAGTCGAGATCGCGGTTGACGCGCAGGCCAAGCTGAAAGCAGACGGCATCAATGCTGCTGTTGTTTCGCTGCCGAGCTGGGAGCTGTTTGACGCCCAGTCGCCGGAATACCGCAAGGACGTTCTGGGCAGCGCACCGCGCGTTGCCATCGAAGCGCTCTCGGTCTTTGGCTGGGAAAAATATGTTGGCGACAACGGCAAGGTTGTCGGCATGCACGGATTTGGTGCCTCGGCACCGGCCCCGGTCCTTTACGAGCATTTCGGCATCACTGCCGACGCGCTGGTCAAAGCGGCCAAGGAACTGGTTTAATTTACAAGGCCGGATCGGTAACATGCCGATCCGGCCTTTTTTCTATGGGTTCTTGACCCTAAGCCGTGATTGATACTCCCCAGGTACCAATCATTATAATTTTGGAGGGATGAATGGCTATTCGCGTAGCGATTAATGGTTTTGGCCGTATCGGCCGTCTGGTTCTGCGTTCTATCGTTGAAAGCGGTCGCACCGACGTTGAAGTTGTTGCCATCAACGACCTGGGTGACGTCAACACCAACGCACATCTTCTGAAATATGATTCCGTTCATGGTGTCCTGGCCAATGACGTCAAAGCCGAAGGCGACGATCTCGTCATTGACGGCAAGGCGATCAAGGTTTGCTCCGAACGTGACCCGGCGAACCTGCCGTGGGCCGACCTTAAAGTCGACATCGCATTCGAGTGCACCGGTATCTTCCTTGACGAAGCGGGTGCAGGCAAACACCTGACCGCAGGTGCCAAGCGCGTTCTGATTTCTGCCCCGGCAAAGGGCGATATCAAGACCGTTGTTTACGGCGTTAACTCCGACAGCCTGACGGCGGATGACGTCATCGTCTCGAACGCATCCTGCACCACCAACTGCCTTGCACCGGTTGCAGATGTTCTGAACAAAACCGTTGGCATCACCAAGGGCTTCATGACCACTGTTCACGCCTTCACCGGCGACCAGAACACCGTGGACAGCCTGCATAAAGACCTGCGTCGTGCACGTTCGGCATCGCTTTCGATGATCCCGACCTCGACCGGTGCAGCAAAGGCTGTTGGCCTTGTTCTTCCGGAACTCAAAGGCAAGCTTGACGGTACCGCGATCCGCGTCCCGACCCCGAACGTTTCCATGGTCGACCTGACCTTCGTTGCGGGCCGTGACACCACCGTTGATGAAATCAACGCAGCGATCAAGGAAGCCGCAAACGGTCCGCTGAAAGGCGTTCTTGGCGTTTGCGAATCACCGCTGGTATCGGTTGACTTCAACCACAACCCGAACAGCTCGACCTTTGATGCGACCCAGACCCAGGTCATGGATGGCAACTTCGTTCGTATCCTGTCCTGGTATGACAACGAGTGGGGCTTCTCCAACCGTATGAGCGACACCGCTGTTGCCATGGCGAAGTTCCTCTAAGCATCGCTTAGGTCCAGACTCCCAAGGTGCCCGAAGTTCTGCTTCGGGCACTTTTCTTTTGCGCCTCTTTCCGTCACTGTTGCGGCGACACGCCGATCAAGACAAACAGGAGCCCGGCCCGTGAGCCTTCTTTTCAAGGAACTTGATTATCGCCCGACGCCGATGGGGGTTTTAAGCCTGCGTCGCAGACGTGAGCTCAGCCTTGATATCGATGTCTATGAGATCAAGCTTGATGAAGAATATCTGATGTCGAGCCTGTTTACCGATGCCGAGATCGCGCTGGCTGACCTTGGCCTGGCCGAACTGGATCGCGATAACCTTGATGTGGTCGTTGGCGGGCTTGGGCTTGGCTATACCGCCAAGGCCGCCCTTGATAATCCCAAGACCGGCGAGCTGACCGTGCTTGATACCCTGCCCGAGGTCATCGAATGGCATCAGCAGGAATTGCTGCCATTGGGTGCGCAGCTTTCAAACGATCCGCGCTGTGCGCTGGTGCATGGGGATTTCTTTGCAGCCTCGCTTTCCGATACGCCGGGCATGAACCCGGATGCACCGGAAAAACTGCATGACGCGATCCTGCTTGATGTTGATCATTCGCCGGGCAATCTCCTGCATGAGGACCACAAGCGCCTTTACACCAAGGATGGCCTGGCGAAGCTTGCCACCCATCTGGTGCCGGGCGGGATTTTCGCCCTGTGGTCGACGGAGCTGCCCGAACCATGGTTTGAAGAAAACCTGAAATCCACGTTTGAGACGATCCGATCAGAGGTCATTACCTTCAAGCATCCGCTGATTGACCGTGAAGACATCAACACGGTCTATGTCGCGCGCACCAAGGCCTAAGCAACCGTTATGACCGCCCTGCCCGATCCGATTATCCGCATTCATGGCATGACCGGCGCCCGGTCTGTTTGCCGGGTGATGGGGGATCAAAGCTTTGGGTTACTCTCCCCCGATCACGCGGCGCAATCGCATGGGGCACAGTGGTTTGCCGATCTGGTCACGCTGGTTCGTGAAGAGTTTCCGGCATCGGAATTTAAGGCGATCCTTGATTGTCGCGGTCGGGTGTCTGGCGCGTTGGCCGCGATTGAGCTTGGGCTTGACGGGGTGATTGTCGATCCCCTGCCCGATGACCAGCTTAAGAACCTTCGGGACATGGCACGTCAGGCCAAGTGTTTGGTCATGACCGCCTTGCCGCCGACTGAGGCAGTCTATCAGATGGGTGATGACATACTGCCAGACGCGGAACTCGACAAACGGTTGCGCAGATACCTTGAAACGTCCACACGCTAGGCAATTGCCAAACCTTACGTCAAAGGTTACATAACACGCAGGAAATCATCAGGAATTATCATCGTGAATTCAGACGAACTTGCCGGTCTTTATCTTCTGACCCCGCCGAAAATCGATCTTGCACCCTTTGGCGAGAAGCTGAAATCCGTGCTTGATACCGGTGCAGTTGATTGCCTGCAATTGCGCCTGAAGGATGTCAGCGACGATGAAATCCGCACGGCAATTGATACCATCCTGCCGATGTGTGTCGATCGCGACATTCCGCTGATCCTTAATGATCGTCCTGACATTGCCAAGAAATCAGGCTGCGACGGTGTGCATGTTGGCGAAGACGATGCCAGCTATGACGAAGCACGCGCCATCATGGGCGAGGAACATATTGTTGGTGTGTCCTGCTATGACAGCCGGCACAAGGCGATGATCCTTGGGGAAAAGGGTGCGGATTACGTCGCATTCGGTGCGTTCTATCCGACCCAAACCAAGGAAGCCAAAACCAGCGTCACGCCGGAAATTCTTGAGATCTGGACCACCTTTACCACTGTACCCTGTGTGGCGATTGGCGGTATTACCGCTGAAAACGTGGCCCCGCTTGTTCTGGCAGGGGCTGATTTCATCGCGGTTACCGGGGGTGTCTGGAACCATCCGGACGGGCCCGAAGCCGGGGCAAAGGCGATCAAGGCAGCGATTGCAGCCACTGATATCTGATCTGGTTGCCGGGCGGCCGGAAATTGCTTGCGACGTAACTGCTTGCCCAAGCCATGCGCGAATGACGGGGTGTTATGCGCGTAAACCCGGATCAATCTGCTTGCAGCAAAACAGCCGAACTGGTAGGTAGAGCCCCTGAAATGGGGCGCTTGCCCCTTATTGCATTGTGAATCTGTGATCTGAAAGAACGGTTTGTGCCATGAAAATCAACGGCAACGAAATCCGTCCGGGTAATCTTATCGAACACAAAGGTGCCCTGTGGCGTGCAGTAAAATGCCAGGCTGTGAAGCCGGGTAAAGGCGGTGCTTTTAACCAGGTTGAACTCAAAGACATTCGTACCGGCACCAAGCTGAACGAACGTTTCCGTGCATCGGAAACCGTCGAAAAAGTTCGTCTTGAGCAGAAAGAATACACCTACCTGTTTGCTGATGGTGACATGATCACCTTTATGGACAGCGAAACCTACGACCAGATCACAGTAAATTCAGACCTTATTGGCGAAGCTGCTGTCTATCTTCAGGACGGGATGGTTGTGACCATCGAATCCTTCGAAGGTGAGCCGCTTGGCGTTCAGCTGCCCGAGCATGTCGTCTTCGAAATCGTCGAAGCCGATGCGGTCGTCAAAGGTCAGACCCAGTCTTCTTCCTTCAAGCCGGCTGTTCTTGAGAACGGTGTTCGTGTGATGGTGCCCCCGCATATTGAATCGGGTACGCGCATCGTCGTGAACACGGTCGAAGGCACCTATGTCGAGCGTGCCAAGGACTAAGGGCCTCCCTGCCCGCCGGTTCGGAAAGCGGACCTTCTTTTAATTCAAATTTCCGGGAGATATGCCGTGCGAGGCGCCGCCCGTCGTTCTGCGAATATCAACGTGATGTACAAGGCTGTCGAAAAGGCAGCCTATGGACTGAAACGCGACTTCGGTGAAGTCGAAAACCTTCAGGTGTCGATGAAAGGCCCGGCAGATTTCGTATCTGCGGCTGATCACCGTGCCGAAAAACGCCTGCGTGAAGAGCTGGAGCGTGCGCGCCCCGGTTACGGCTTCCTGATGGAAGAAGGTGGCGAGATCAAGGGTTCCGACCCTGAGCATCGCTGGATCATTGATCCGCTTGATGGCACCACCAACTTCCTGCATGGCATCCCGCATTTTGCCATTTCGGTTGCCCTGCAAAAGGGCAACGAAATCATTGCCGGCATGATCTATGACGTTGCCAAGGATGAATGCTTCTGGGCGGAAAAGGGCGTTGGCGCGTTCCTTGATAACCGTCGCCTGCGCGTTTCGGGCCGTCGCCGTCTGAACGAATGCGTTCTGGCCTGCGGTGTGCCGCATCTGGGTCACGGCGATCACGCAGCATTTGAAAAACAGCTGCATTCGGTCATGGATCGTTGCGCCGGTGTACGTCGTATGGGGGCTGCTGCCCTTGATATGGCCTATGTTGCGGCCGGTCGTTATGACGGGTATTGGGAATCTCACCTCAATGCGTGGGATATCGCAGCGGGTATTATCCTGATCTCGGAAGCTGGTGGTTATATCCGCGATGAAAAAGGCGGCACCAACATGCTTGGTACCGGCAGCGTGGTTGCAGCCAACGACTATATCCAGCCAGTGCTGGCCAAAACGCTGAAAAAGGCAATTGCGAGCTAACACACCGCTTTTGTTACTGTTTTTTGAAAGGGGCGCTTCGCGATCTGCCGAAGCGCCCCTTTTGCATTATCGGTCAAAGCGGTTGTCCATCACCTGTCTCTAAGCTATGGTGCTTGGGACTGTGTGGCCCGATTGCGGGCCTGCGGACAACAGGGGGGGCATTCCAAAAGTTTTGCGGGTGCCTAATGATCGACACAAAACTGTGTGAAATAGAACAACGTTACCAAACGATTTCAAACACAGGGTATTAAGGGGCCTGCGATTTGATGATGGGGTATTCCAAGATTTCGGTGCTTGCGATGACGGCTGCACTGGGCACGACCGTGTTCTTTGGCGCTAACGCATCCGCACAACAATACTCCCCCGTTTCGAATGACAGCAGCGTTCAGGTGAACTGGGACGTTGCAGATGGCTATGGCGGACAGCCGACCGTGCCACAATATCTTTCCCCGACTGTTTCACGCGATCACATCGTTATGCCCGGCGGAGATCTGATTTTCCCGGAAACCAAACCGAAATCGACCTTCCTGGCCGCAGAACAGTTTGCCAGTGCCAGCGGTTCGGATGGCTATGACGGCGGGTTCGAGACGGTTGTGATCGATGGATCAAGTGGCGGCGGCAACGCCTTCCCGACCCAATCAGAATTTTACGGCGTGCCTGGCGTTGCCACAACGTCACGTGCCCCGGCGTCAACACCGGCCATGATGGATGACGGTGCAAACCAGACCATCGTATTGAACCAGCCGGAACCGACCGCTGCACCGCGCAGCAAACCGGCTGCACCGGCAGTTAGCGAAAGCAGCAGCTCAAATGCGCCGACGCCGTTGACCAAACCGGCCCCTGCGCCGAGCGTTGCGGAAGCCGCACCGGCCCCTGCTGCTCCGGCACCTGCGACCGAAACCGCCGAAGTTGCCGCACCGGCAGCAGAACCGGCACCGGTTGAAGAAAACACCGCACCGAGTGCGCCTGCGGCACCGGAAGTCGCCCCGATTTCCGAAGCACCTGCTGCCCCGGCCGCACCGGCACCTGACACCACCCAGTCCGCGACCGAAATGGCCGCGACCGCCGAGCCGATAACCGAACAGGCCGCACCGGAAGCCCCGGCGGCAGAGGAAGCCGCCCTTCCGCCGGAAACCGCACCGGAACCGATGCCGGCCACGGGTACAGATGAATACAGCCTTGGCTTTGCCGCAGAAAGCTTTGAGCTGAGCGACACCGCCAAAAGCCAGCTTGATAGTGTGATTGCAAGCATGGGTCAGGACGAAAACCTGCGCATTCAGTTGCAGGCCTATGCCCAGGGGGATGGATCAAACGCGTCAAAGGCGCGTCGTCTATCGCTGTCGCGTGCGCTTCAGGTTCGTTCCTATCTTATTGACCGGGGTGTGCGCTCCACGCGCATTGATGTTCGTGCCCTTGGTGCGAATGTTCCGTCCGGCCCCGCCGATCGCGTCGATATCAAAACCGTTCAACGCTAGGATTAATCCGTTATGAGCAGCAATACGGCAAATGGCACGGGATCGCTCCCGCCCATTACCAAACCCGGAAGTTATCTGACACGTATGGCAATCTTTGTTGCCATCATCGCCGGGGTTGGTGCCCTGCTGTTCCCGGCCCTGTCTGATGCCTTTATGGCCAATGCTGTTCTTAATGGCCTGATCCTTGGTGTGTTTGTCGTTGGTGTGGTTTACACCTTCCGCATGGCCGCAAGCCTTTCACCCGAAGTTACCTGGATCGAAGATTTCCGTCGGTCCCGCCCGGGACTGACGTCACAGGTCCCGCCGAAACTTCTGGCCCCGATGGCCAGCATGATGGCCGAACAGCGCCGTGATCGACCGCAGCTCTCGACAACGTCGACCCGGACCATCCTTGACTCTATCCGTTCGCGTCTGGATGAAAGCCGCGAATTGTCCCGCTATATCGTGGGTCTGCTGGTGTTTCTTGGTCTGCTCGGCACCTTCTGGGGCCTGCTTCAGACGGTGAACTCGGTTGCTGGCGTGATCAGCAACGTCAATGTCGGCAGCGGGTCGAACATGGATCTTTGGTTCTCGGAGCTGAAAGACGGCCTGTCTGAGCCACTCAGCGGCATGGGAACGGCGTTTTCGTCCTCTCTGTTTGGTCTTGCCGGGTCGCTGGCCTTGGGCCTTCTGGACATGCAGGCCGGTCAGGCACAGAACCGTTTCTTCAACGATCTTGAAGAATGGCTTTCAAGCTTTACCCGCCTTGGCTCAGGTGGCGGCATTTCAGATGGTGAACAATCTGTTCCGGCCTATCTTTCGGCCCTGATCGAGCAGATGGCGGATAATATGGAAGGGTTGCAAAACTCTATCCAGCGCTCGGAAAGTTCGCAGATCAAATCGCATAACACGCTGATTGACTTGGCCGACAAGCTTTCGACCCTGACTGACCAGATGAAGGCTGAGCAACAATTGATGGTCAAGCTGGCGGAAAACCAGATGCACCTCAAACCGGTTCTCGATCAGCTGGCTGATTCGATGAAAATGGGCAGCTTCGGGATTGATGATAATACCCGTGCGCATATCCGTTCGCTTGATAACCAGCTGAATCGCATTGGTGAGGAACTCACCATGGGTCGCCAGCAATCCACACAGGAAATCAGAAGCGAGATCAAGCTTCTGGCCCGCACCATCGCCGCCATCGCCGAGGAGGGCTGATCGCATGATCGGGCTTTCGCGCCGTCGTAACCGCGATGTAAATACCTGGCCTGGCTTTGTTGATGCGCTGGCGACGCTTTTGATGGTGATCATCTTTCTTCTGATGATCTTTGTCATTGCGCAGGTCTATCTGGGTGCGGCTCTTTCGGGCCGTGATGAAGCGCTTAGCGATCTGACAGCCCAGGTCAATGAACTGACCAATTTGCTGTCGCTTGAACGTGGCAACAATCAGCGCATGGAGCTTGAGCTCACCCAGCTGACGACCGAGCTTTCCAATACAGCCGATCAACGCGATGATCTGCGGGCGCGCGCAGCTACCCTTGCCGATCAGTTGGCCGCAGCCGAACTTTCCGCTGACGAAATCGAGCAAAAGCTTCTTGCAGCCCTCGCCTCGCTTGAAGACAAGGAATCCGAGCTGACCGAGCTTCGCGAAACCACGGGCGAGACGATCTCTGATCAGGAAACCCGTATTGACGAGCTTTCCGCCCTTCTGGCGTCACGCGCAGCCGAACTCGAAGATCAAAAGAACCTCAGCGAAGAAGCACAGGCACAGGTCGCAGCGCTTAATCAGCAGATGCTTGCCCTTCGTCAGCAACTTGCTCGGATTGAATCCGCCCTTGAAGCGTCCGAACGCGAGAACGAGGAAAAAGATGCTCAGATCGTCAATCTTGGCAATCGCCTGAACGCCGCCCTTGCTACCAAGGTAGCGGAATTGCAGCGCTATCGTTCAGAGTTCTTTGGCCGCCTGCGTGAAGTTCTGGGCGACCGTCAGGATATCCGCGTTGTCGGGGATCGCTTTGTCTTCCAGTCCGAGGTCCTGTTTGGATCGGGCTCAGCCGACCTTGGTGAAGAAGGTCAGGAACAGCTCGCAAAACTAGGCGAAACCCTGACCGCAATTGCCGCCGATATTCCCGATGATATTGACTGGGTGATGCGTGTTGACGGCCACACCGACAAGGTGCCGATCAGAAACCTTCAGTTCGCCTCGAACTGGGAGCTTTCGGCTGCGCGTGCGATTTCGGTGGTCAAGTTCCTGATTGATCAGGGCGTTCCGCCCAACCGTCTGGTTGCTGCCGGCTTTGGCGAATACCAGCCGCTTGATAATCGCGACGACGAAATCGCCTATCGCCGCAACCGCCGCATCGAGTTCAAGATCACCGAACGCTAAGGCGTCCCGGATCTTCAAACTGAAAAGAGCAGCCTTCTACGGAAGAGCTGCTCTTTTTCTTGGGCGATACAATTAAAAGTAGAATTAGGTACCAAAACTTGGAATAGTGAGAATACTCAAGAACATCAGGGACTTCTCATGACTTCCAAGTTTTCTATCATTGCCGGTGCCGTACTACTGCTGGCGGGCTGTGTCACCAATGACGGTCCGACTGATGTCAGCGGTCGTTCTCTCAAACTTGAAAAGCAGGGCGGATTTCAGCCCACCGAGAGCCGGTTTAACACCTTCGCATTTCTCAAGCCGTCCAAGCAGTATCTGACCCAGTCAACGGAACGGAATAACGGCCAGGGGTGGACGGAAACAGTCGTCTGGGATGGCGGACGGTCCTTTGTCGAGATCGAATATATTAATTCCGCATGGTTTAACCCGGCGACGGAAGACCGGATGCTCGAACGGGACAGCTTTGAAAACATTGCAGACCGCTTCCAGGTTCCAACGGATGCATTTGTTCAGATTGACAGGGTTTCGCCGCGCACCAAAGGGTGGATTGCCTCGACAGACAAGTGCGATGTTGGACGATTTGCGAAACGGTTTAAGGGCCTGACCCCTTACGACAATGATCGCGGATATTCCGATGCGGTTGTTTCGTTTGGTAATTGCGGAGGTGACTTCACCGTATCTGTGGAAACATTTGCACAACAAATCGACCTGATGAGCGACACTGTCAAAGAACAGATCAATGCGGACTATGCCAGTGTTGGACAGCTCACACTGCCCAAAAAGCCAGAGCCACCCAAAGAGCTGTCCAAGCTTACCGGCAGCTGGAAAGGTGTTTCAGAGCAGATCAGTGGCACAGCATCACACAAAGGCGCTGCGCAATATGAGTTTGCCTTCACGGCAGCAGGCACTGATTGCACTGGTACCGCAGTAACGTCCAAGTCCTCAAGTATCAACGGTACATGGTCGCTTACATGCGATGATGGCAAAACAGCCGATGGAATATGGACCAACCGCGAAACACAGGATTTCATTGGCAGTGGTGCTGATGCAGAAAAACAGGCAATCCTGTTCAAGCTCTTGCCCTGACACACAGCAGCGAACATCCTGACCAAAGAACAAAACCCCGCCAGATTGCTCTGGCGGGGTTTTGCCTTTATACGGTCCCTTGCCCCCGGGACCGCACATCGGGGTTTTGATCAGAGGGACTTGGTGCAGAAATAGAAGTCCACGTAATCATAGGCGGGATTGTTGACACGCTCGGCTGCGGCCTTGGCGGTATGGGCCGGAGGGACGATTACCTTGTCGCCCGGTTGCCAGCCTTCTGGCGTGGCAACACCGTTCTTGTCGCTGGTTTGCATAGCATCGAGCATGCGCAGGAATTCCGGAATCGAACGCCCGTTGCTCATGGGGTAGTAGACCATGGCGCGCAGCATGCCTTCGGGATCAATGATAAAGGTCGCGCGCACAGCCGACGTGTCCCCAGCACTTGGGTGGATCATGCCATAGGCTTGGGCGACTTCCATTTTAAGATCGGCGATGATCGGGAACGGGATTTCCACGCCGAAGTTCTGCTGGATATTGCGCATCCAGGCGATGTGCGAATGGGTGCTGTCAATCGACAGGCCCAGCAGCTCGCAATTGCGTTTTGAAAATTCATCGGCATGGTTGGCAAAGGCGATAAACTCGGTCGTGCAGACCGGGGTGAAATCGGCCGGGTGGGAAAACAGCACAAGCCATTTGCCACGATAGTCAGACAGGGATTTGACGCCATCGGTGGTGGGCGCAGTGAAGTCCGGGGCCGGTTCATTGATACGCGGCAAACCGACACGAATCTGGGGAGATACAGTCATTCTGGGGCTCCTAAGTCAGGAAATATCGTCCGCTCCGTTTAAGTACATTATAATTATTTAATTCTCAGAACTTATACGATGATATATGTCAATGAAGGGTCGATTTTTTACGGAAAAAGATGTGTGAAATCAGCGCTGTGATTCCGGGCGCGCAATTCTGTCCCTGCCCCGGTCCCGCCCCATCGATTTTCAGAAATTTATGCCCTCATCGCCATCTCGTGGGCGGTGATTTTTGCTGGCCTGACTTCCGGGTTGTGGTTAGGGTCGAGGCGCTTGCCACCAACTTTTCAATTATTTGCATTTCAGCGGAGCCCCCATGCTGCGTGATATTTCGCCCCAAAGTATTTTCATGGGCCTTTTGGCCGGATTTGTTGGATCGGCCAGTTCGTTTGCCGTCGTCTTGCAGGGACTGACCGGTGTCGGTGCCAGCCCGGAACAGGCCGCATCGGGCCTGATGGCGCTGTCGATTTCGATGGGCCTTTGCGCGATTGTCTTATCGCTTAAAACCCGTCTTCCAATCAGCATTGCCTGGTCCACACCCGGTGCGGCACTTTTGGCGACATCCGGTGCGATTGAGGGCGGCTTTGCGGTTGCCGTTGGTGCCTTTATCGTTTGCGCCGTGCTGATCATTATCAGTGGTGTTTGGAAACCGTTGGGCCGTGCAGTTGCGGGCATTCCGGCGCCGCTCGCCAATGCGATGCTGGCCGGTGTATTGCTTGGTCTGTGCCTCGCCCCGGTCAAGGCGGTTGCCTTTGATCCATTGCTGGGTCTGCCGATTGTCATTGCCTGGATTGTCATGGGCCGTTTCAACCGCTTGCTTGCCATCCCCGCCGCCCTGTTGGCCTTTGTCGCGGTGATGGTATTCGGGGTCGAGTTCCCGGAAAATGCGATTGCCGATCTGGGCAGTGCGATTGTGCCGCCGGTCGAATTCGTCATGCCGGAATTTACCCTGACCGGGTTGGTTGGCATTGCCTTGCCGCTTTTCATTGTGACCATGGCATCACAAAACATTCCGGGCACCGCAGTGCTACGCGCCAATGACTATGACACCCCGCCCGGGCCGCTTTTTACCGTGACGGGGATTTTCTCGTTACTCTCCGCCCCGTTTGGCGGACATGCCGTTAACCTGGCTGCGATCACGGCTGCCCTGTGCGCGGGCAAGGACGCCCATCCTGATCCGTCGAAACGGTATTGGGCCGCTTTTTCAGGCGGTGTGTTCTATATCGTATTCGGGCTTCTGGCCGGATTGGTGACCGCCTTCATCAGTCTGGCGCCGGGCATCCTGATTGAAGCGGTTGCGGGTCTTGCCCTGATTGGCGCCTTTGCCGGATCGGCAGTTGCGGCGTTCAAGGAAGAAGACGGTCGCGAAGCAGCCGCCGTGACATTCATCGTCACAGCCGCGGGCCTGACCTTTTATGGGATTTCCGGTGCCTTTTGGGGGCTGCTTACCGGGGGGCTGATTTACTTCCTGACCCATTTGCGCAATGGCAGAAAAAAATCGGACTGATTTCTCAGCCCGATTTTTGTTCTTCAATGTTAGACCAGCTTGACCTTTGGTTCAGGGCTGGGCGGTGTTTCCACCTTTGCGTCTGTCAGGGTCGAGATGGCGTCAAACTGTGACAGGAAGACGTCACCGGTCAGCTCGTCAAGGAAGTGGGTCTTTTTCAGACGGTCCATAACCGGGCCTTTGACCTCGGACAGGTGAAGGGCAATGCCCATTTCCTCAAGCCGGTGATTTATCGCCTCAAGCGATTCAAGGGCGCTGAGGTCAATCTCGTTCACAGCCGAGCACATCAGAACCACATGTTTGAGGTTCTCGCACGCCACCACCCGATCATAGAGGTAATCCTCAAGATATCGCGCATTGGCGAAATAAAGGCTTTCGTCAATCCGGATGGTCAGAACCGACGGATGGGTGATCACCTTATGACGCAGCACGTTGCGGAAATGCTGGGTATCGGGGACAAGCCCGACCTCGGCAATATGCGGGCGTGAGGTTTTATACAAAAACAGCCCGATTGACAGAACCACACCGGCCGTCACACCGACCTCAACCCCAAGACCAAGGGTCAGAAGGATGGTGGCCAGAACCGCGATGAAATCCGCTTTGGAATATTGCCAGCTGGTTTTCAGGATCGAGAAATCCACCAGCGACAGCACCGCAACGATGATGGTGGCCGCAAGGGTCGCTTTGGGCAGGAAATAGACAAGCGGGGTCAGTGCCACCGCCGCAATCGCCAGACCAACTGCGGTAAAGGCGCCAGCAGCGGGCGTTTGCGCCCCGGCATCAAAGTTCACGACCGAACGGGCAAAACCACCGGTGACCGGATAACCGCCGGTAAAGGCCGCACCGATATTGGCAGCCCCGAGACCAATCAGTTCCTGATCCGGGTTGATGCGTTGACGACGTTTGGCCGCAAGCGTCTGCGCCACAGAGATTGATTCAACAAAGCCGATCACGGAAATCAGGATGGCCGGTACCAGAAGATCGGTGACCAAACCCGGGCTGAAGTCCGGCATGGTCAGTGGCGGCAGGCTTTGCGGGACGTCGCCAACGATTTTCACCCCGCGCTCTGCCAGACCGAGATACCAGGTCGCCGCCGTGGTGGCGAAAACGGCAAAGACCGGCCCGGCCTTGGTCAGGACGTCGGCCGTGCGCGCACCAAAACCCAGTTTGCGCAAGGCAGGCTTAAGCCCCTTACGCACCCAGAACAGAAAGCCCGTGGCACAAATGCCGATGATCAGCGTCGTCTGATTGGTTTCGGGAATATGCGCAATCAGCGAAGAAACAATTTCCCAAAGGTTATGACCGCTGGCATCAACACCAAGGATGTGTTTGAGCTGACTGGCGGCAATGATCATGCCCGATGCGGTAATGAAACCGGCAATCACCGGGTGCGACAGGAAGTTTGCCAAAAAGCCCAGCTTGAACACACCCATCGCAAGCAGGATCGCCCCGGAAAGGGCCGCAAGCGTCAGGGCAGCAAGCGCATAGCCCATGGTGCCGGTTTCGGCAATATTGCCAACAGCCGCCGCCGTCATCAGGGAAACAACCGCCACCGGCCCGACCGCAAGCGCGCGGCTGGTGCCAAAGATGGCATAAAGAATGATCGGCGCGATGGAGGCATATAACCCCGCCTCGGGCGGCAAACCCGCCAGCAGCGCATAGGCAAGTGATTGCGGGATCAGCATGATCGTCACGATCACGGCTGCAATCATGTCATTGCCAAAGGCCGTCCTGTCATAGGTCTGTCCCCAGTCAAAAATCGGGACATATTTCCGGAGCATGTTAAGGCGCATTCGTCGATCTCTTAGATCAAGGTTGGTCGAAGGCAACGCGCACGCTGCCTTGGACGAAGGGTGTTTTAGTTGGTCGTGACTTTTTCAGGCTTGGCCAGCCATTCCTTGCCGCGCAGCATCGCCTTCCAATAAATCGGCGGCAGCAGCTTTTCCTTAAGCAACCAGGCAAGGTGGGACGGCTTGGTGCCATCGATCATCCATTTCGGGAAGGACGGCAAAAGCGTTCCGCCATAACCGAATTCGGCCAGAACAATGCGACCGCGTTCGACCGTAAGCGGGCAGGATCCATAGCCGTCATACTGTGCGACCGGGGATTTGCCATCGATATCGGCAACAACGTTTTCGGCAACCACCGGCGCCTGTTTACGGGCGGCAGCAGCCGTTTTGGCGTTGGGTGCATTCATCACATCGCCCAATGACCAGATGTTGCTAAACGACTTGTGACGAAGGGTCGCCTGATCGACATCCACCCAGCCCGCAACATCTGCCAGCGGAGAGACACGAATGAAGTCCGGTGCCACCTGCGGCGGGCAGACATGGATCATGTCAAAGGACTTCTCGATGCGTTCGACCTTGGTGTCGGGTTTGGCAACATCGAACCAGGCCTTTTTCGCCTGACCATCAATCGCCACCAGATTATGGAAGAAGTTCAGTTTGGCGTCGTATTTCTTCACATAGCTTTCAAGAGCCGGGACATAATCCTTCACCCCGAACAGCACGCCACCGGCATTGCAGAAATCGATATCGATGTTCTTGAGAACACCATTGCGGTTCCAGTGATCGGCCGAAAGATACATCGCCTTTTGCGGCGCACCGGCGCATTTGATCGGCATTGGTGGCTGGGTAAAGACCGCCTTGCCTTCGCGCATCGAGGAAACCAGTTCCCAGGTATAAGGCGCAAGGTCATAGCGATAGTTTGACGTGACACCATTGCGGCCCAGCGTTTCGACCAGACCATCAACCCGGTTCCAGTCAAGCTTGAGCCCCGGGCAGACGATCAACCGGTCATATTTGACCACCCGGCAGCCATCAAGGATGACCGCATCGTCTTGCGGTTCAAACGCAGCCACGGCCGCCTTGATCCAATGCACGCCCTTGGGAATAAGCGATCCCATCGTCTGGGCCGTGGTGATGGCCTCAAACACGCCGCCACCCACCATGGTCCAGCCCGGCTGGTAATAGTGGATATCGGCCGGATCAATCACCGCGATCTCAAGGCCCGAACGGCGGGCCTGCAGGCTGGATGCCACCGAAATACCGGCAGCACCGCCGCCGATGATCACGACATCATATTTCGCATCGCCCTGATCGGTGGGCGTTTTGCCGCCATTGACAATGCGGCGGACAACACCGCCCATGTCATAACCGGCGGCCTTGGTGGCGCGAAGGATTTCGCTGGTATCGAGTTTTCCGGCCTGGCTCAACGACCAGAGCGTTGTCGAACGGGTCCCCGTCCGGCAATAGGCAAAGATCGGCTTGGGCAGTTCATCAAACAGGCGCCCGAAGTCGCTGGCGTCGTCATCACTGACCTTGCCCGCGACAATCGGCTGATAGCGGACTTCAAGCCCGGCGTCCTTTGCCGCGTTTGAAATCTCCTCGTATGTCGGTTGGTCGGAACCCTCGCCATCCGGCCGGTTACAGACGATGGACCGGAAGCCGAGCTTGGCGATTTCCTTGACATCGTCTGCAACGATTTGCGGACTGACGGAGAACCCGTCACTTATTTTTTTGGTTTCCATGGCTTTTCCTCACCTAAGTGTTGATTACAGCCCGTTCACCGGGACTTTCAGCATTTTCTTGCCGCTGTCATCGGTCGGCACCTGACCGGCGCGCATATTGACCTGAAGCGACGGGATAATCAGACGCGGCATATCAAGCTGGGCATCACGTTCGGTGCGGAACTTAATGAAATCCTCGCGGGTTTTGCCCTGGCCGACATGGATGTTGTGCTGTTTCTCTTCGCCAACCGTGGTTTCCCACTTGATGTCACGGCCGTTGGGGCCGTAATCGTGGCACATGAACAGACGCATATCGTCTGGCAGGGCGAGGAGCTTCTGGATGCTGTCATAAAGCGTCCCGGCATCGCCGCCCGGGAAGTCGGCACGGGCCGAACCACCATCAGGCATGAACAGGGTATCGCCGACAAAGGCGGCATTGCCCATGACATGCACCATGCAGGCCGGGGTATGGCCCGGGGTATAGATGGCAAAGCAGGTCATGGAGCCGACCTGATAGGTGTCGCCATCTTCAAACAGGCGATCAAACTGGCTGCCATCGCGCTGGAATTCGGTGCCTTCGTTAAACACCTTGCCAAAGGTATCCTGAACAACGGTGATCTTGCTGCCGATGCCAAGCTTGCCACCCAGTTCCTGCTGGATATAGGGGGCCGCGGACAGGTGGTCGGCATGAACATGGGTCTCGATGATCCATTCCAGCTCAAGGCCCTTTTCCTTCACAAAGGCGATGATGTTATCGGCATGATCGAACGTGATACGACCCGCCGCATAATCGATATCCATCACGGAATCGACAATCGCGCAGGCATTGCTTTCGGGGTCCTTGACCACATAGCTGATCGTGTTGGTATCTTCGTCAAAAAAGGCCGTAACTTCGGGTTTTACGGACATGTGTACCGGGTATGCAGACATGGATTCCTCCTAAACAACTGCCTCCGTGCGGCCTTGTGAACGGCCTGCATCGGATAGGTTTGCGATGGCCTTTGCCCACAGGTTTGCGGACAAAACATCTGGCTATGATCTTTATTTTAGGAATTCGCGATTTGCGCTTCAGTGACGAAGTCACCAAACATCGCAATATCAACACTTAATAATTCTAAAGTCGTAGAACCGCCCAAGCAGCAGCGGTTTTCTAGCTTTGCGCCAGCTTTTCCAGCGGTGCGCGCTCGATCAGGCGGATGGTGCCGCGCGATTGTTCGATCCATCCGCGGCGCTGGAATTCCTGCAGCTGGCGCGAAATGACTTCACGGGCGGTGCCCAGCTCAACAGCCAGTTTCTGATGGGTGGCCGACACCATATCCTCCCCGCCCGCAAGTTCGATCAGCTTGTGGGCCAAACGGATATCAAGCTTCTGGAAGGCGATTTCCTCGATCACCATGAACAGGTCGGTGATGCGTTTGGAATAGGCGGTAAAGACAAACTGGCGGAACTCGATCGAGTCCGAGACAAGCTTGTCAAACACAGCACGCGGGATGGCCACCGCACGGGTTTCGGTCTCGGCAATGCCTTCGGCAGAGTAATCCTCATAGGCCAGAAGGCAGGCTGTGGTCAGAACGCAGCTTTCCCCGGCATGCACGCGATAAAGCACAATTTCACGGCCTGTGTCGGATGTCTGTTGCACACGCACCGTGCCATCCAGCAACAGCAACAGGTTTTCCGGCGACTTGCCCGGCCCGAAAATGACGGTATTGGCGGGAACGGTAACGATCTTGCTTTCATCGACAAGGAAGGATCGGATGCCCTCGGGCAAACGTGACAGACCCGGAAACTGGTCGATCCAACTCAAAACCTTATCCCCCTTGAAAGCATTGCTTAAATCTACATCACATTCGATGTAAAAGGAAATTGTCCCGGATGCAACCGTACTTTGGAATATTTCCGAAAAAGCACCCCGCGCGTGCCATCTGATCTTGCGTCTTGATACAAAAACGGGCAGCGATACGCTGCCCGTGCATTTTGATGTGCGAAGTGCACTTACTCGGTTTTCGGCCGCGGGATGTGCAGATTACCCGTCTCGTCAATTTCCCAAAACGGGTTGAACGCCACCTCCCAGGCATGACCATCGGGATCCCGGAAATAACCGGAATATCCGCCCCAGAAAACCTTTTCGGCCGGTTTCTGGATTTTCGCCCCGGCCTTTTCGGCCTCCGCCATCACCTGATCGACTTCTTCTTCGCTGCGCGCGTTATAGGCCAGCGTCAATCCGGCAAAGCTCGCGCCCGTATCATCATCGAACTTGCCGTCTTCCTTAAGCGCGTTGCGCCCAAAAAGTCCAAGGGCAAGACCATTGGACAGCTGGTAAAACACCACCTGCCCTTCGACCATTTCGGTCATTTTCCAGCCCAGCCCGCCTTCATAAAACCGGCGCGCCCGATCCAGATCGGCAACGCCCAGCGTAATCAGCGAAACACGTTGATCCATTATATGCTCCTTGCTGTGCGCACCCGAAACCCGCGCGAGGGTACCACAGGGTGTTATCCCCGCCGAGCCTGGACCCGGCTCATCTTGCAATTTCGCATCGCAACAGAGACGCAATTTTATTGCGCGTAAATCGGTACCGGAATAAGTAAATAATAAGTTGACCTTACGTCAACAGATGCAATCAGGCGTTTTGCATAGTGCGATGCGAGTTCGTTTTGAGAAAAGGTCAGTATTTATTACCATTTCAGGATCAGGCATGGGTCCCGCAATCCAACCTGACAGATAATTTACAGGTCATACCGAAACACTGCGCCAACACCCATATCAATAAAAGCAGTGCATAGGGCCCGAAATGACCCCGCATATCAGAGAAATCCGAGGGAGACCGGTCATGGCACAACAATTGGCGGCAGTTCAACTCGACGATAAATATACGCTTGAAGAAGGCCGGGTTTACCTGACAGGTATTCAGGCGCTGGTTCGCCTGCCCCTGATGCAGCGCCAGCTTGATGCACGCGCCGGGCTCAATACCGCCGGCTGCATTTCAGGCTACCGCGGATCGCCGCTGGGCGGGCTTGATCAGCAGCTTTGGCGGGCCAAAAAGTTCCTGACCAAACAACAGATCGAATTCCAGGCCGGGGTCAATGAAGACCTTGCCGCAACCGTCGTCTGGGGCAGCCAACAGGTCAATATGTACAAGGATGCCAAATATGATGGCGTCTTTGGCATGTGGTATGGCAAGGGCCCGGGTGTTGACCGCTCCGGGGACGTGTTCAAACACGCCAACTATGCCGGCACGTCCAAGCATGGCGGTGTTTTGGTGCTGGCCGGGGATGACCATTCCTGCAAATCATCCACCCTGCCCCACCAGACCGAATATGCCTTTATCGATGCGCAGATCCCGGTCCTGAACCCGTCCGGTGTGCAGGATATTCTTGATTACGGTCTGCATGGCTGGGCGATGAGCCGTTATTCCGGGTGCTGGGTGGCGATGAAAACCATTGCCGAGACGGTGGAAAGTTCGGCCGCCGCCGACGTGGCGCCTGATCGGATCATGCCCGTCATCCCGACCGATTTTGACATGCCCGAGGGCGGCCTGCATATCCGCTGGCCCGACACGCCCAAGGAGCAGGAACATCGCCTAATGAAATACAAGCTATATGCCGCACTGGCATATGCGCGGGCGAACAAGCTGAATAAAACCGTGATCGACAGCCCGAATGCGCGGCTTGGCATCATCACCACGGGCAAGGCGTATCTCGATGTCATGCAGGCATTCGATGACCTTGGCATTTCCGAAGAAGACGCTGCCAAGATCGGCATTCGCGTTCTCAAGGTCGGGATGAGCTGGCCGCTTAACCGTGACGACGTGCGCGAATTCGCCATGGGGCTGGAAGAAATCATCGTGGTCGAGGAAAAGCGCGCGGTGATGGAAAACCAGGTCAAGGAGCAGCTTTACAACTGGCGCGAAGATGTCCGCCCGCAGGTCATCGGCAAGTTCGATGAAACCGGCGAATGGATCCTGCCATCGATGGATGAGTTGACCCCGGCACGGGTTGCCGTGGTGCTGGCCGAACGCATCAAGCGGTTCTATGACAGCCCGGCCATTCATGAACGCATCGACTGGCTGGCGGAAAAGGAACGCGAAATCGCTGAACCGCGCCCGGATGTGGCCCGCATTCCATGGTTCTGCCCCGGTTGCCCGCATAACAGTTCGACCAAGGTGCCCGACGGCAGCCGTGCGATGGCGGGTATCGGGTGCCATTACATGGTCAACTGGATGGACCGCTCGACCGAGACATTTACCCACATGGGCGGCGAAGGCGCGACCTGGATCGGTCAGGCGCCGTTCACCAATGAAAAGCACGTCTTCCAGAACTTGGGCGATGGCACCTATTATCATTCAGGGTCGCTTGCCGTGCGGGCCGCCGTCGCATCGGGTGTGAACATCACCTATAAAATCCTGTTTAACGATGCCGTTGCCATGACGGGTGGCCAGCCTGTTGACGGGCCGCTGACCGTGCCGCAAATCACGCGCCAGATGTTTGACGAGGGTGCCAAACGCATCATCGTTCTGTCGGACGAGCCCGATAAATACCCGATGGGATCGGAATTTGCGCCGGGCGTTGATATCCGTCATCGCGATACGCTTGAAGACACCCAGAAAGAACTGCGCGAAATCGAAGGCGTTTCGATCCTGATCTTTGACCAGACCTGTGCGGCGGAAAAACGCCGCCGTCGCAAACGCAAGCTGATGGTGGATCCGCCCAAGCGCGTGTTTATCAATGATCTGGTGTGTGAAGGCTGCGGCGATTGTGGTGAACAGTCCAACTGCCTTGCCGTTGTGCCGGTCGAAACCGAATTTGGTCGCAAACGCGCCATTGACCAATCGGCCTGTAACAAGGATTTCTCCTGCCTTAAGGGATTCTGCCCAAGCTTTGTCACCATCGAAGGTGGCGAACTTCGCAAACCCGATGCGGCGGCCAAGGGCGACACCGGAACGGACGCCGTCTTTGCCAGCCTGCCGCGCCCGACCCTACCCGATATTGATGATCCATGGTCGGTTCTGATCACGGGCGTGGGTGGCACGGGCGTTGTCACCATCGGGGCGTTGCTTGGTATGGCAGCCCATATTGAGGGCAAAGGCATTGTTGGCCTTGATATGGCGGGTCTTGCCCAGAAAGGCGGGGCTGTTGTCAGCCATATCCGCTTTGCCAATGATCAGAACAAGCTCCATGCCGCGCGCATTCCGGCCGGTGAAGCCAATGTGGTGCTGGGCTGTGACCTTCTGGTGGCGGCAAGCTTTGAAGGGCTTGCCAAGATGCGCCGCAACTTTACCCAAGCGGTGATCAACACCCATGAAACCGTCACCGGGGCCTTTACCCACAACCCGGACTTTGAGCTTAAAACCAACGAGCACATGAAGGTCATCAATGATGCCTGCGGATCGGACGCCGTGCATTTCGTTGAAGGCAGCGACATCGCCACCCGCCTGATGGGCAACTCGATTGCCACCAACCTGTTCATGCTGGGCGTTGCCTGGCAGCGCGGCCTGATCCCGATCAGTGAAGAAGCACTGATGCAGGCGATTGAGCTTAATGGCGTATCGATTGATATGAACAAGCAGGCCTTCTATTGGGGCCGCCTTTATGCTCATGACCGCAAGCGCGTGATTGATGTCGTCGGCCCGAACGAAGCCGAAGCCCACCCGATTGCGACCGAGCTTTCCGATATCATCGCCAAACGCCGTGCGTTCCTGACCGACTATCAGAACGCCGCCTATGCCGATCGTTTCACGGCCCTTGTCGATAAAGTTGCCGCGGCCGAAAAACGCCTTGGCGACGCGGATGATCTGGCCCGGACAGTTGCCAAATATTACTTCAAGCTGCTGGCCTATAAGGACGAGTATGAAGTGGCCCGCCTTTACACCGATCCGGCCTTCATGAAAAAGGTCACCCAGACCTTCACGGGTGATTACAAGATCAACTTCCACCTCGCCCCGCCGTCATTGGCCAATGCCGATCCGGAAACCGGCAAGCCGCAGAAATCGGTGTATGGTCCGTGGATGATGACGGCGTTCCGCATGCTGGCAAAAATGAAGTTCCTGCGCGGCACCAAACTTGACCCGTTTGGCCGCAACCCGGAACGCCAGATCGAACGTCAGTTGATCACCGATTACGAAAAACTGGTGACCGAAGTGATAGACGGGCTCACCCACGACAATGCCCGCATCGCCAAGGCATTGCTCGCCCTGCCCGAACACATTCGCGGCTACGGCCACGTCAAGGAAGAGCACATCGAAAAGGCCAAGGCGCGCGAAGCCGAACTGCTCGAACAGTTCCACAACCCGCCCGAACATCTCAAGGCAGCGGAGTAAGCCAAAAATCAAAAGGGCCGCATCAAGCGGCCCTTTTGCTGTTCAGACAAAACGCGGAGAGCGTTGACGGAAATTCGGCAAAAATCGTGTGGCTCCTTCACGCAAATCACGGACCGACTTTTCATGGCGCTTACGTTTGCGATAGTCGGCAATCATGTGATCGGTTGATTCAAAGCCGTCCTCGATCCCGCGATCAAGGTTTTCCCAGGTCCAGTCATAATTGATATGCGGGGAAACCGGGATTTCGACGATATCGATTTTACGGCCACTTTCAGCGACTTCGCGCTTAAACGCCGTGACCGCGTCCTCGCTGGCCGATGCGGCAAACAGCATCACCAGATTGTTGAGCGCGTCATACAGGTTTTCAGGCTGACGCACCTGTTTGAGATCAAGGATACGACTGACCCAGACTTCGTCGACATCCGGGTGCAGGCGCAGGAAGTCAAAGAAATTGACGGTATCGACCGTTGCCCCTTCGCAATAGGTATCGCCATTTATTTCAACCGGCTCCTCGATAAAGGGCAAGGCCGAACAGGCACATAGCGTCTGGGCATTCATCTGCGGCAAGTCATAATGGTCGGGTTTGTTGGTAAAAAGCTCAAGCCGCTGTTTGGAAAGGTTATAGGCGTTATGGAACATCGCAGGCTTGTCAGGCTGATAGAGACGATCAAATTTCAGCCGGTCGAGAAACATGCTGTCTGGTGAATAGATCTTTGCCAGCCCCTTGGTCTGGGTCTGGTACATCGATCCGACCAGAAAACGCGACAGTGGATTTGCCGCCAGAAAACCGTTTAGCAAGACATCGTTGAAATTGTGGGGCGTCCAGTATTTTGGATTGCCCATGAAGTGCTGCACATGTTCGACCGCCTGACCGATGGCGTCGGGCACAAGCAGCCCCTGATAGCTGTTGGGGTTAAAGAAGTAATTCAGTTTGTTGGCGAAATCAGAAAAGAAGTCCGGGGCAAATGCCGATGCGATCGGAAACCGTTCATAGACACTCGCCGGTCGAAAGATTTTGCGAAAGAAGGCGATGCTCTGTTCAAGTTCCTGACCTTCGTCCGCCTGATGCCAGGCAACCGATAGCCAGGCACCAATACAGGCAGAAGACCAGATGTCGAACTTGATATCAGGTTCCTGCTGCAACCGTTTGAGCACACCGATACTCAAACCAACAGCGGGCCCACCGCCAGAAAGAAAGATAGCTCGTTTGATTTTCTCCACGTCGCGATCTCCTTTGTTAAGAACCGAATGGTTCGGCCCAAACAACATGGTGCAAACGTTGCAGATGCCATCGCGTGCACCATAGTTTACCCCCAGGAGATACCAGCCCGTCTTTGCGGACTTGTAGATACGACGATCATTATAATGATTTTAAGACGCTACATTTGAGCCAATTATTCATTAGTGATGTGACGAAAACCGAGATTACATATACATCAATATAAATAAACGATGGATCTATATACTTAATTTCACTTTTGAGAGAAAATCTCATAAGTAATATCCGATACTTACACCTCGACAACACATTATTTTACTTAATAATTATTTCATACATACCGAAATTAACCCCAGAACGACAAAAGCCGCCCGAGGGCGGCTTTTTCATCGCGATTCGATTACTTTTATTCGTAGTAGCCGACCATGAAAATCTTGCCATCATGAGCCTTTACCCAGGTTTTCTTTTCAGCAAGTTTTTTGGTCTGTGGGTGGGTCCAAGTATAGTTCGACCAACCACCATCCGGCGCTGTTTTCCCTGTTTCGACCATATTGCGAATGATGAACTTGCTGTTCACATCCTGAAGATCCCAGAGACCCGGGTTATTGACCAGTTTCGGGTTGATCGCATGGGTCAGGAACGTGCCCTTCTCACCATCGGCGACAATCACGTAAAACTCGTCAAAGACATATTCACCGGATTTGTCATTGAAGACGGCAAAGGATTGCTCCTGCCCGACATCGTCATAAAGCCCAATTGCCTTGTCGACCAGCTCCTTGGCCGTTGCTTCCTTGTCTTGTGCCATGGCTGATGACACGTACAACGCCATCAAAAACGACACACATGCCGCAACGAAAGAACGCAAAACGATTTTCATCCTCAATACCCCTTAGTGATGAAAGTTGAGTTGGTGAAGGAATTAAACGGCGCGCAGGCGCGCAACGAGTTCATCCACAGAGCTGCTCAGCCCTGCCATCTCACGGCTGAGCTCGCTGGTGGCTTCACCTACGCTGCCCGCGGAATCACGGGTGGCACGTGCAATCTCGCGCACATCCCCGATGCCACCTGAAACAGTTTCCGCATACCCCGCGGCCTCGGAAATACTGCCGCTGATCTGCCCGGTGGCGTTGCCCTGTTCCATGACGGATTCTGCCGTCATTTTCAGGATTTCGTTGATACCCTGGACGCTTTCGACAATCGTTCGGATCGCCTCAACCGCCTGACCGGTTTCGGCACGGACATTGGCAATTTCCGATGCGATTTCCTCGGTCGATTTCGCGGTCTGGCTGGCAAGGTTTTTGACCTCATTGGCGACCACGGCAAACCCTTTACCCGCCTCACCGGCGCGCGCGGATTCAATCGTGGCATTCAAAGCCAGAAGATTGGTCTGTTCGGCGATATTGCCAATCAGGGCAGCAACATCTTCGATGCGAATGCTGGCTTCTTCGAGACGACGAATTTTTTCATCTGCGTCACGAGCCTGCTCACTGGCTTCCTGTGCCTGGCGGCTGCTTTTCTGGATTTCCTCGCTGATATTGGAAATCGCCGAAGCCAGACCATTGGCCGCCTGGGAAATCTCGCCCATATTGTGGCTGGATTTACCCGATGCATCAAAGGCACTTTCGCTTTGCTGATCGGTGCGTTCCGCATTCCCCAAAAGTGCCTGCGCAGAAGCACCGATTTCTTCAATCGCGGCACTGACAGCCGTTGCCGTGCCCTGAACCGAAGTTTCGATATCGTGGGCAAGCTCCTGCATGATCTTGCGTTTTTCCTCGACCGCGCGGGCTTCGTCTTCCTGACGTTGCTCTTCGGCGGCCTCAAGGCTTTCGGCATTCTGGCGGAAGACTTCGACCGCATCAGCCATTTTGCCCATTTCATCCTTGCGCCCGGTAAATGGCACAGAAATATCGGTTTTGCCTTCTGAAATGTCGCGCATCACATGGGTCAGTTTCTTTACCGGCCCACCGATGAAGGTTGCGATCAAAAAGCTGATGATCGCCATGGCGACCGAGGCCGCAACAGCAGCAATGATTGTCTGATCCTGTGCAGAGCTGCCGACTGCGATGGCCGCACCACTTGCGCTATCCATCCGAAGTTCCGCTGTTGCGCGCAGCTTGGAAAGGATGTCCATCAAAGCTTCATAATCAGACTGCGCTGACCAGGAAAAGCTGAGCGCACCGGTATAATCGATATCCAGCATCCCGATGACCTGATTAACCTTGCCCAGATAGCTGTCATAGAGTTCCTGGGCTTCAAGCGACATCTGACGTCCAGAATCCGGAAGGTTTTCATTCTCAAACAAGGTCACAAAGGACTGTCGGGCTTCCTCAATCTGGGTGTCGAGTTCCTGGGAAACAGCGTTCATTCGCTCTTCGTCAACACCGGCGGCCGACCATGACAGCAGGCGATAAACTGTCTGGTGCACCTTGGTAACATTGCGGTCAATCGTACTGATATCCTTGACCTCGGGATAGGCTTCGCTTACGGCGAACTCCAGACCATCAGAAAGTGACAGAATTGCCCGCCCGCCAATCAGACTGACGGCGATGATCGCGACAACAGCAATGACGGGTAAAACCGAAAGCTTGGTACCGATATTCAGATTCGCAAAAGTCTTCATTCTTTGGCTATCCAAAATTGACATTCACAGGTGGCATCAGGCGGCGTCGTTACTGGCCGCCTGAAGTTTGGCGACGGTTACGTCACCGGTCGTATTTCGATATGCAGAAAGAACACCGTTGGTCGCGCGATAACCGTCCTCGATGCTGCGATCGAGGTTTTCCCACGTCCAGTCGTAGCTGATATTGGCTTCGACCGGGATTTCGATGACCCGGATATCACGGCCACTTTCGGCGACTTTGTATTTGAACAGCTTGACGTCGTCTTCGCTGGTGGTTGCCGCAAACAGCATCACCAGATTATTGAGCGCGTCATAAAGGTTTTCCGGCTGTCGTATCTGCTTGACGTCCAGGATGCGACTGACCCAAACCTCATCAAGATCAGGGTTCAAACGCAGCAGATCATAGAAATTGACGGTATCGACCGTGGCCCCTTCGCAGTAGGTATCGGCACCAATCACCACCGGCTCCTCGATATAGGGGAGTGCCGAGCAGGCGCACAATGTCTGGGCGTTCATGCCCGGCAAGCCATAGGAAAGCGGCTTGTTGGTGAACAACTCCAGCCGCTGCCGCGTCAGGTTGTAGGCGTTGTGCAGGATGGCCGGTTTGCCATCCTCATAAAGCCTGTCAAAATCCAGCAAATCAAGAAAAGTACTGTCGGGATAGTAAATGCGTGACAGTCCCCGGTTGCGAGATTGGTACATCGCGCCCATCATGAAACGCGACAGCGGATTGGCCGCCATGAAACCGTTTAGGATCAATGAGTTAATATTACCCGGCGTCCAGTATTGCGGCTTGGCAAGGAACTCCTGGACATAGGATGCCGCCTCCATGATAGCTTCGGGTACGATCAATCCCTGATAGCTTCGGGGATCGAGCATATAGGCGATGGTATTGCTGGTCTGGGAGAAGAAGTCCGGGGCAAAGGCCGCTGCTATCGGGAAACGATCATAGACCTTTTCCGGTCGACAGATGCGTTTGAAGAACTCGACAGTCTGTTCATATTCGCGTCCCGGGTCTGACTGATTCCAGGCAACGGCAAGCCAGGCACCGATACAGGCCGTCGACCAGACATCAAATTTGAGATCGGGTTCTTCGTGTAACCTTTTCAAGGCACCGAGGCTCAAACCAACGGCCGGCCCACCACCAGCCAACGCAATCGCACGCTTCTTTTCCGCCATGTCGTCGTCCCCCGTCTAAGGAACCGGGCATTACGCCCACCACGGGCCAGTCAGAAAGAAGATCAAACTCCAGATCGAAACCGCTCATACTGGCCCAAGCGTTCTCGTAATGTTTATATTGCATCGCACAAATACAACCTTTGAGCCAGTGTGTTTTGTCACAACTACACTTATACGTCTTGCTGCTATGCAATAGCATAGTTAAAGTTGTATTTAGAATCATACATATAAATCAATGACTTAACGACCATATTTAGTCTGTAAGAATGAGAATTCACTATCCGTTTGAGCGACTAACCTAATACGTTTTCCTTTGAAGAAAACGCATTCAACCGCCCTGCTGCGGTCTGCCCAAAGGAGATCAGAAGCTTCTTTCGACGCGCTGCGGAAAGCTTTTGTTCGGGACTGGGGCGGATAATGGCCGCCTCAAACCGGTCGGCAACGATCAATCCGACATCCTCGGGGATCAGGTCCTTGGGGAAGTGCATCGGTACGGCAAAGAAGAACCGGTCACAGTAATCCAGATAGCTTTGCCATTTCTGATCAACCCGGAAATCCTCGACCGATGATTTGACCTCAACCGCCCAAAGCTCGCCCTTTGGCCCAAGGGCGAGCACATCAAGCCGACGGCCATTGCCCAGACGCAGCTCGGTCAAGCAGGCCATCTGATGATGATATAAAAGCCGACAGACACCTTCGGTGACGTCAGATGTGATTTCAGGGCGAGATGCGATTGTCATCGGCCAAGCTTACAAAAGCAAAAGCCCGCATCAAAGCGGGCTTTTGGTGTTCACGTCCGGTCTGCTGACAGGGTGCTGTCAGCTCATGCCCAGCGCACGTTTGTAGACTTCCAGGATTTCTTCCTGTTCGGTGCGTTCGTGGTCTTCCATTTTGCGCAGACGAATGATCTGGCGCAGGATTTTCACGTCATAGCCAAGCGCCTTGGCTTCACCGTAAACTTCCTTGATATCAGCCATCAGGTTGGCTTTTTCTTCTTCAAGGCGTTCGATACGCTCGACATAACTCGCAAGCTGATCGGCTGCGATACCACCGACTTCGGTCATCAATTCTTCTCCGATGATGGATTGCACAGCGGATATCCGATGCGCGGAATTTCAAAGGGCCAAAACCCGTTTCGGCGCGACGATACTCAATGCATCTCTCGCTGACAAGCCCGTTAGGTGTCCGATCTTGCGTGGGGGTCTGTACGCTCGATCAGGACATCGGCAACGGCGACCAAAGCTTCCTTTGGTGAGGCGCCAAGTTCGATGGCCGCGTCATAGATTTCGCGCTGTCTGCGGGCACTTGTGCCGCGTTTGACGATTGTGCGGGCATGTTCGACTTCATCGACACAGCCAAAAAATTCGGCATCAGGCCGGATGAGTTCGAGGATTTCTTCGAGCAGATCGGCATAGGGCACGATTTCACCGCGGCCAAAGTCGATCAGACCGGCCTTCTCGCCCGGATCACTGCCATAGCGGCAGGCCCGCCAACGGTTTTCACGCACCAGCATGTTGGCATAAATCCGCCAGCGCTGATTATTGCGCCGCAAACGATAGAGCATACGCATCAGGCATCGGGTGATCGATGCAACACAGACCGCGTCCTCAAGATCGGTGCAGACATCGGCAATGCGCATTTCAAGCGTCGGCCAGCGATCAGATGGTCGCAAATCCCACCAAAGCTTTGTGCCATCCTCGATCACACCGGCATTGATCAGCATATCGACATGGCGGCGATATTCCGCCCAGGAGCCGAAAACTTCCGGAAGGCCCGTGCGCGGCAGGTTGTCAAACACAGACAACCGGAACGTCTGAAGCCCGGTTTCCTTGCCCCGCCAGAAGGGTGAACTGGTGGTAAGCGCCAGAAGATGCGGCAAGAAATAGCTCGCCTGCGCCATCAGTTCGATGCGCAGATCGTCATCCTCGATCCCGACATGGACATGCATGCCGCAAATCAGCAAGCGATCCACCACCGTGCGCAAATCGCGCGCGATGGTGTTGTAACGCTCGCCATCGGTGTGTTTCTGGTCGTCCCACTGGGCAAAGGGATGGGTTGAGGCCGCGAGCAACGCCATATCGTATTTCGCGGCCACCTCGGAAAGGGTGCTGCGCATCTCAATCAGCTGCTCGCGCGCTTCAAGTGCACTGTTGCAAACCTTGCTGCCGGTCTCGACCTGACAGCGCATGAATTCGGAAGACACCTGATCACCAAGCTTTGCCTTGGCATCCTTGTGGAATTCGGCAGGCGGGTCCTTGGCAAGATCGCGGGTTTCGCGATCCACGAGCCAGAATTCTTCTTCAATGCCGATGGAAAATCCCGGTTCGCGTGCGTTAGCCCCTGCCAAATCAGTCTCTCCTGATCTTGTATAGGTTCGGATCCGCAAGGATGTCGACGAAGGCATCGCCAAGGATCTTCGCCCATTTCTCACATCCAGTATCAGTATCAATCAGATCCTGACGAATTTCAATCGACACGCACGGAAGGCCCGCCGCCTCGCCGTGGTGGTCAATGGTGTAGTCCGCCAGATGCTGGCCGGAATACGGTTCATTGTCACCGATGGTAAGGTCGGGGTTTTGCGCCCGCAGGGTTTCAAGCAACGGCACCGGAATGCGATCATCCTGATCCCACAGAACGCCGATTTCCCAAGGGCGTTCAAAGCCCTGGAATACGGGGGTAAAGCTGTGAATGGCGATTAGGGCCGGGGCGATTTTATGGGCGTGGAAAGTGGCAATCTGTTCTTCGATCGCCCAATGATAGGGCAGGAAAATTTCGCGGATGCGCTTCATATGTTCGCTGGGCGAGACGTTTTTGTTGCCCGGCACCACGGTCTGATCAGAAATTTCGGGCATCCCGGTCGGATCCCAAAGCTGCCGGTTGCAGTCGATCACAAGACGCGAAAACCCGCCCAGAACGGCCGGGCAATCAAAGCGATCAACGAGAATTTCTGTTACCTTGCGCGCACCGATGTCCCAGCCGATATGACGTTTGCGCTCTTCCTCGGGCAGGCCCAGCGTGCCAAGGCTTTTGGGGACTTCGCGGGACGCATGATCGCAGACAAAAAGCGAATGGCCCTTGCCGTTTGCGTTCAAGATTTCAAACGGGGCTGGATCATCATGGCCCAAAAGGGTCCCGGCTTGGTTCGGCACGCGTGTTCTCCTGAAATTCGGTGGTCTTCGGGTCGTTGGATCGTCGTGTATTGGCGGGTCAACCGGGGCAGCAACGCGCTCAAGGACTGGGTGCGCATGCGCCAACCGGCATCTGTTGAACTATCAATTTATCACCGCCGAGACAAGATTGCGCTGCAATAAGCAGGCTTGATGCATATCGACACTTTGCGTAGCGCCCAAACATCCCGTAAAATGGTATGACCATTTAGGGTCAGGACCTATAATATCATTGCACTGGCACAGAAAAACACGATTGGAGACAACCCAACATGCCGTCTGCCAAGCCGGTTCAGGCACAAGACGATCAGGAGCCCAAGCGTCCCAAACGGATTGCCGATCAGGTTGCCGATCAGATCCTTGAAAAGATTTCAGATGGCATTTTCCTGCCCGGAGACCGCCTACCCGGCGAACGCCAGCTTGCCGAAAGCATGTCGGTCAGCCGTGTTTCGGTACGTGCTGCCTTGCAAAAGCTCAAGACCCGTGGGTATTTGCGCGCGGTTCAGGGCGGCGGCACGGAAATCCTGTCTTCGACCGGGATCGACATGGACACCGCCATGACCGATCTGGTGCGCGATTCGATCAGCAATCTGCGCGATCTGCAGGAAATCCGCTGCACGCTTGAAACATGGGCGGCACGGCGGGCGGCCATCAATGCCAGTGACGAGGATATCAAGCTTCTGCGCATGGCCTATCGTCAGGCACATGACCCAAGGCGGGCGGCAAAATACCGTGCGGATGATGATCACCGCCTGCATATGATGATTGGCCGGGCGACCGGATCGATCATTTATTATCACGTGATGAAAATGCTGCATGACGTGCTGCAGGCAGCGCTGACCGAAATCCGCTTCAACGGCATGGCCGGCCCGACCTTTGATCGGATGGTGCAGGAACATCACCGTGACATCATCGAGGCCATCGCAGCCCATGACCCGGATGCAGCGGAAAAGGCGATGTCAGATCACTTGCAAGCCGTGATCGATTTCTTCAAAACCGCATCGGACAAGCAGGCGACCTAAATTCAAGGCCGGGATCAACCCGGCCAAAATCCAATCAGGGAAACCCAACATGACCACTTCGCGCGAAAAACTTCTGGCTTTGATGGATGCGGCCCTAAAGGCTGCCGACCCCGGCGTTCAGATCCCGCGCAACCTGCCCGAACCGCCCAAGGGCAAGACCATCGTCATTGGCGCAGGCAAGGCATCGGCCAATATGGCGCGCGCCTTTGAGAAGGCCTGGACAGGTGATGTCGAAGGGTTGGTCGTGACCCGCTATGGCCATGCGGTTGAATGCGATCAGATCGAAATTGTCGAGGCCTCCCACCCGGTGCCTGATGCCGCCGGGGAACAGGCTGCCAAGCGGATCCTTGATATCGTCTCGGCTGCGGGTCCGGATGATCTGGTGGTGGGCATGATTTCCGGCGGCGGATCGGCCCTTCTCGCCCTGCCCGGTCCGGGTTTGACCCTTGAAGACAAACAGGCGATCAGCAAGGCGCTGTTGCGCAGTGGCGCGACCATTTCGGAAATGAACTGTGTGCGCAAGCACCTGTCTGCCATCAAGGGCGGCCGTTTGGCTAAGGCATCTGCGCCGGCGCGCATGGTGACCTATCTGGTGTCTGACGTGCCAGGCGATGATCCAGCCATCATTGCATCCGGCCCGACCGTATCCGACCCAACGACCGGTCAGGATGCACTTGATATCCTCCGCCATTATCAGATTGATATCCCGAAGGCCGCCGAGGAGCTTCTGCGCAGCGAGAAGGATGAGACGATCAAGCCCGACGATCCCTGCTTTGACGGACATGAAACCATCATGCTGGCCCGCCCGCAGGACAGTCTTGAGGCCGCCGCATCCGTCGCGCATGACATGGGGCTCAATACCGTGATCCTTGGGGATGCGATCGAAGGCGAAGCGCGCGAAGTCGCCATCGTCCATGCCGGCATCGCCCATCAGGTTGCCAATCACGGCCAACCGGCAGCAAAGCCGTGCGTGTTGCTTTCAGGCGGTGAAACCACCGTCACCGTGCGTGGCAAGGGGGGTCGTGGCGGCCGCAACAGCGAATTCTTGCTCTCCCTTTTGCTGCAGCTGCGCGATCAACCGGGCTTTAGCGCACTTGCCATTGATACCGACGGCATTGATGGCAGCGAGGATAATGCCGGCGCCATCATTGATGCCAAAAGCTGGCAAACAGCCCAGGAAAACGGTGTCGATCTGTGGGAATACCTTAATAACAATGACGCCTATAGCGCCTTTGCCAAAATTGATGATCTTCTGGTGACCGGCCCGACCCTGACCAATGTCAACGACTTCCGGGCCATCCTGATTGAATAGGTTTTAATAGAAGTCCGATCAGCTTCCTGGCTTTGGCATCCAGGGGCGCACCCAGCCAAGCCCGTCTTCGGTCTTGCCGTGCGGCTTGTATTCGCAGCCGATCCAGCCTTCATAACCGATGCGATCAAGCATATAGAACAGGAAGGGGTAATTGAGCTCCCCACTGTCGGGCTCATGGCGGCCCGGGGCGCCAGCAACCTGCACATGTGCGATGCTGTCGATATGTTGATCGAGCCGGGCGGCAATGTTCCCGCCAACGATCTGGGCGTGATAGATATCGAACTGCAATTTCAGACGCGGATGATCAAGCTGCTCAAGGATCACGGCCGCCTGTTCGATGGAATTAAGCAAATAACCCGGCATATCCAGCGGATTGATCGGCTCGATCAGGATATCGACCCCGGCCTGATCGGCAAGATCGGCGGCATATAGCAGATTGTCGCAATAAAGCCGGGCGAGTTCGCCGGAATCCTCGCCCTTGCCCATCACACCGGCCATGCAATGAAGCATCTTGCAATCGGTGGCCGCCGCGTAATCAAGCGCCTTTACGACAGAGTCGCGAAAGACATCCTCGCGCCCCGGACGACAGGCCAGACCACGGTCGCCTGCCTCCCAGTCACCGGCGGGCAGGTTAAACAAAACCTGCTCCAGACCATTTTCATCAAGCAGCGATTTGACGGTGGAAAGCGGCATGTCATAGGCGCCGATATATTCCACCCCGACAAAGCCGGCATCCGCGGCCGCGGCAAACCGTTTTTCAAACGGCAGTTCGGCAAACAGGAACGAAAGGTTGGCGGCAAAGCGGGGCATGATCGATCCACAAGAATGATTGACGATGGCACATGGTTTCCGATGCATCCCGCAAGGTCAATCTTCAATCGCCGGATTACGCGGTCGTTAGGCCTGATGATCCCACTTCGCGTTTGATCCAATCGCCGAATGCTTCGACCTCGCGCAGGTTATCGCCGCGGCTGGTATGCACATAGTGATATGCGTGCCCTTTGATTTCAGGGCCAAACGGCATCACCAGCAATCCGGCATCGATTTCGGCGCGCACCATCGCCGGGCTGGCGAGAACAACACCCTGCCCGGCGATCGCGGCCTGAATGGCGTGGCTGTCATCGGAAAAGCTGATGCCCGCACTTGGCAGGAATTCCGGACATCCAGCTACCTGCCCCCATCTTTGCCAGGTCGGGGTCGCATCATCGGGCCGCAACCAGTCAAAATGCAGCAAGGTCGCCTTGCGCAGGTCTTCTGGTTTTTCCAACCCCAATGAAGGACTGCAAAGCGGGACGAAATGTTCGCGAAACAATTGGCTTGCCACCAATCCCGGATAGGGCCCGGTGCCATAACGAATGGCGGCATCCGCGACACCACCGGCAAGATCAACCGCCTCTGGCGAGGTATGTAGGCGCAAATGGATGTCGGGATATTCCGCCTGAAACCGTGGCAGGCGGGGCAATAGCCATTTTGCCGCAAAGGATGGAATGACCGAAACCGTTACACTGCGTGATACGGGGCGGTTGCGCACCTGATCAATCGCCTTGGCAAAGGATGCAAAGCCATCGCGCAAAACCGGATAAAGCGCCTGCCCGACATCGGTCAGGATCACCTGCCTCGGCTTGCGATCAAACAGTTGAACAGCCAGCGTTTCTTCAAGCAGGCGCACCTGATGGCTGATCGCGGTTGGCGTGACGCCAAGCTCGGATGCGGCATTCTTGAAACTCTGATGGCGGGCTGCGGCTTCAAAGGCGCGCAGGGTCGCTAGTGGCGGTAATGACATATGAATGAACTGAGCTCATCTATTGGCTGAGGAATTCGATTTTGCCGCGCCCCTTAAATTCAGTCAATGATTGGTCATCACAGACGCACACAGATGAACCATTTTCATCACATGGAGAGTATGATGACCAGAATTCTTCATATCGACAGCAGCTCCCGCCCGGGGCGGTCTGATCAGAAACAGCATGGCTCACACACGCGCCGCCTCACGGCACAGTTTGTGCAAAACTGGCTGGCAAAACGCCCGGACACCGAGATCATCTATCGCGATGTCGGCGCAAACCCGCCGCAACCGACCACCGGTGACTGGGTCCATGCGGCCTTTACCCACCCCAATGATCGTGAAGCCTGGATGCACGCGGCACTGTGCGAAAGCGACCAGCTGGTGGACGAGTTGCTGTCTGCCGACATCATTGTCGCCGGGGTGCCGATGTATAATTTTGGCATGCCTGCGCAAATGAAGGCATGGGTCGACAACATCGTCCGGGTGGGCCGGACATTTGGTTTTGATCGAACGCGCGGTGATATCCCCTACTGGCCAATGGTAAGCGGCAATAAATCAATTGTTGCCCTGTCAGCAAGGGGTGACTATGGCTATGGCCCGGATGGGCGTATCGCGCATTTGAACTTTGTCGAGGGCGGGCTGTTTACCCCGCTGCAATATATCGGCATCACCGATCAGTTTGGTGCGGCGGTTGAATATGACGAGTTTGCCGACGAACGAACGCAGGCATCGATCAAAGAGGCCGAAGAAAAAGTTGTTGAGCTTGTCGCTCAACTGATCGCCAAGCATGAAGCCATCAATGTCGTGTGAAATGTGAGGTGGGATGCATCAAACCGTCCCGCCCACTTTGAAGCCCCCGGCATTCATACATTCAGGCCCTCCAGCCGATAAGCCCGCATACCCGCAACGAGCGCGTCAAACACCACGCGGCAGCGCAAATGATCCCGAAGTCCTTCATGCATGGTAACCCAAGTATCCAGCCCCAAGGTAAAATCAGGCAAGAGACGCACACATCCTGACGTCCGACGCGCCAAGCCCAACTGACAGAGCGCAACCCCAAAACCTGCACGCAGCATGGCAAGCTGGGCAACATTGCTATCAACACGCAAAGCAAAACGAGCATTGGAAATTTCGGGCATGCGCTCGACCATGGCCCTGACATCGGCAGTGGCCGTATCAAAGCCGATCAGATCGAGTTGCCCCAGCTCATCCCAACCGATTTCTTCTGCTTTTCCCTGCCACCCTGCATGGGCGAGATAATCTGCCATTGCATGAAAACCGAGATCGATATTGCCAATATGCTGGGCAACCAGCGCATCCTGATCCGGTGCTACCATACGCACTGCGATATCGGCATCCCGTCGCAACAGGTTTTCCAACCGATTTGACAGGACAAGTTCGACCTCAAGGTCTGGATGATCTCGACGCAGCCTGGTGACGATTGGCGGCAAGATTTCAACACCAACAATTTCGGCTGCAGTCACGCGAACTGTTCCCTGAACAAAGCCGATATCCCCACTGGCAGCGCGTCGTAGTCCTCGCGCGGCTGACTGAACCGCGGTTGCATGCGGCAATAACGATATCGCCGTATCAGTCGGCACCAGACCGGACTGTGATCTGGTAAACAGCACAACACCCAAGTGTTCCTGCAACTCGTCCACATGCCGCCCGACAGTTGGCTGCGTCACACCAAGCACGCGCGCCGCCGCCGACAAGGAGCCGCACTCCATCACCGCGATAAAGGTTCGATACAAGTTCCAATCCGGTTCATTCTTATCCATACATTTTTGTATAGCATGAAAACATATTTATAGAATCTTGTTTTCCTAGATCGACTTTTATCCTCTGCCACACACATGCAGGAGGAATGCACGATGTCGAAACATGAAACCACAACCGCGTTGGTCGTAGGTGCCAATGGTGGGATTGGAAGCGAAGCTGGTGCTGCGCTGCTGCGCCGTGGATGGAAAGTACGCGCACTTGTCCGTAACGCACCCTCCCCCGCGGCTCACCTTGGCCATAACCAGATTGAGTGGCACATCGGTGATGCGATGGAGTCCAAGGTCGTTTTGAATGCCGCACGCGGGGCTGACGCCATTATTCACGCCGTAAATCCGCCGGGATATCGAAACTGGCAAAAACTGGTTTTACCAATGCTAGATAACACTATCCGGGCGGCCACCGTGAACAAGGCACGGATTGTTCTTCCCGGCACGGTTTATAATTTTGCCCCGGAAACATTGCAAAACGTCACCGAAGACAGCCCACAGAGTCCAAGAACCCGCAAAGGCGCCATCCGGGCCGAAATGGAAAGACGCCTTGAGATGGCCACAAGAAACGGTGCAAAGGTATTGATTGTCCGTGCCGGGGATTATTTCGGCGCAAACGCGGGCAACAACTGGTTTTCGCAATGCCTTGTCAATCCCGGGAAAAAGGTCTCCACAATCATGTATCCCGGCAAGAAAGGCATTGGTCACCAATGGGCATATTTGCCTGACGTCGCTGAAACAATGGTTAGACTGCTTGACCATGAAGCCGAAATCGAACCATATGCGCGCTTTCACATGGAAGGCCATTGGGATCATGACGGTCTGCAAATGATGCGTGCCATTCAGAACTGTGTCGGGCAAGAAGTCCCAATACGTCGCCTTCCCTGGACACTTATAAACCTGTTGCGCCCGGTATCTTCATTCTGCCGCGAAGCATCAGAGATCAGATATCTTTGGCAGCATGGTTACAAGATGGAGAATAACGCACTGACCTCCGTCCTTGGTGAAGAACCCCATACAGATCTGATGATGGCCGTGCGCACCAGCTTGGCAGCACTCGGTTGCATCGACGAACCCAGCAGTGCCGCAATCGACGCAATATCACACGCCCAAAGCGCATAAGGATATCGAGACATTCAAAGGCGTTGTCGCTATAACGTCCCCGTGACTTTTCAAGGAACGAGGATATCGATGAACAACGCATTCACCCTTCATCCGCAGCTTGCCGCCGATACCACTCTGGTGACCGACGGACCGCTTTCACATGTTTTGTTGATGAATGATGCGCGTTATCCTTGGCTTATTCTGGTCCCGAAGCGCCCTGACCTTGTCGACTATGACGACCTGAGTGCAGAAGACCGCAAAATTCTGGGCGATGAAGTGGCTGCCGTCTCCGGTGTCATCAAGCGTCGTTTTGACGCATTCAAGACCAATGTCGCGATGCTGGGCAATATGGTGCCGCAGCTTCATTGCCATGTGATTGGCCGCTTCAAGGATGATGCGGCATGGCCGGGCCCGGTCTGGGGTGTTGGTACGGCCGAACCCTATGAAGAGGATGAAGGCCGCGACCGTCTGGCGGCCCTGCGGGCCGATCTGGTATCGGCCTTCAAGCATCTTTAAGCGCTTGAAACAAACTGCTTGAGGCATATCAAGGCAGAGCAGATTGGAATAATGCAAAAGACGGACAGAACGAATTTTCGGGATGTCCGTCATGCAGCTAGCCCTTTACGAAAAATACGACCTGCGCCTGCCGCGCTACACCAGCTACCCGACCGCGCCGCATTTCCATGCCGGTGTCAATGGCGAGGTATTTGAAGGCTGGCTTGGCGATCTTGATCCCGCCCAACCGCTGTCGCTTTATCTGCATGTCCCCTATTGCGAGGAAATGTGCTGGTTCTGCGGCTGCAACACCAAGATCACCAAGAACTACAAGCCGGTGAATGGCTACGTTTCGGCCCTTCTGACCGAGATTGAAGGCACGCTTGGCAAACTGCCCGCAGACGAGACCTTCACGGTTTCGCACATTCACTTTGGCGGCGGCAGCCCGACAATCCTCAAGGCCGAAGATCTGCGCGCCATCATGGCGGCAATCCGCGGACGCCTGCAGATCCTTGATGATGCCGAAATCGCCATTGAAATGGATCCGCGTACCGCGACCGATGACTTCATGGAAGCCATGGTCGAATGCGGCTTCAACCGTGCCAGCATCGGCATTCAGGACTTCAACCAGCAGGTCCAGACAGCGGTCAACCGTGTCCAAAGCATGCAGCTGGTCCGCCAGGTGATTGCAAAACTGCGTTCGCACGGGATTGCCGGCATCAATGTCGATCTGATGTATGGCCTGCCGTTCCAGACGGTTGAGTCGCTGCGTGAAACCGTCGACCAGACGGTCGAGCTCTGCCCGGACCGTCTGTCGGTCTTTGGCTATGCCCATGTCCCGTGGATGAAAAAGCACCAGCAGCTTATCCCGACCGAGGCCCTGCCAAATACCGAGGAACGCTGGGCGCAGTATGAGGAAATCCAGAACCGCCTTGCCAAGCACGGCTTTGTTGCCATCGGGCTTGATCACTTTGCCCATCAGGCCGACAGCATGGCACGTGCGCTGTCCGACGGTCTGCTGCACCGGAACTTCCAGGGCTACACCACTGACCGTGCCGAAGCCCTGATCGGGTTTGGCCCGTCTGCGATTTCGTCCCTGCCGCAGGGCTATGCCCAGAACGATCCGGCACTGGCCCATTGGCAGCGCGCCGTTGAAGATGGCAAATGCGCAATTGAAAAGGGTGTCGCCCTGACCGATGACGACAAACTGCGCCGCGACATCATCAATGAACTGATGTGCAATCTTGCCGTTGATCTTGATGAAGTCTGCGCAAGCCATGGCATTTCCGCAGACCGCTTCGCGCCCGAGATCGAGCGTATCAAGGCGATGACCCAGGATGGCATTGTCGAAGTTAACGGGAATCACATCACGCTCAGCGAAATGGGCCGTCCGCTGGTTCGTGCGGTTTGTGCCGCGTTTGACACGTATCTTGATCACGCGCACGGGCGTCACTCACAGGCGGTTTGACCCAGCAATCCATTCGAACAAAGGGAGCCATCCGGCTCCCTTTTTTGTGTGAGAAATACCTCCAGTGAGGCGTCTATCCACGCAATCAGCTGGCGTTTGGTGCCCCAAGCAGTTCCAAACAACGTTGCGCAACCATGCGTGCCGGCTGCAAGGACGGGTGCTTGAACGGTACCAGTTCGGTATCGGGCAAAAGCGGCCGGGCATAGCCGCCGTCAAACAAGGTTTGGTGCAACCTTTGATGACGCTCATTTGCCAGACCGGCCGGGGCGTAAATATATACCCCACCCGGGGCTGCTGCCGCCTCACAGCACATCGAAACCGAATCACTCGTCACAATCAGAACATCCGCCAGCGCGAGATACCCGAAATAGGGATTTTCGTCCTTCGATTTCCAGTCATGCAAATGGTAGCTCACGCCGGACTCGGCCAACCGCTTTGCGATCAAATCTTCGCATTCCTGTCCCGTGCGTCGGCTGGTGGTAACCAGCAATGACCCGTCCACCGACCGGGCCGCATCAATGGCACGTGTAATCAGCTCTTCTGCCATGGCAGGCGTGAAGGTTGTTTTCTTGGTGCTGCCACCAACGATCACGGCAAAGCGCGGCGATGGAAGCCCTTTGAAATAGGTGCGCCAATTGTCGGCTTCGACCAGAAGCCTCGTCTCGGTCACGCGGTGTGGTGCGCCGGGGATTTGAACAATGTTTTCCCGCACAGCCATTCGGTCATGGGCCGGCACGGCAATCAGATCAAAGCTGCTGTCCCCGCCATCGGGGCGCATGATCTGACAAATGCGCGTATGACCACGGCTTTGCTTTTTGATCCAGCGCGCAACCGGGGCCGTCCGACGCCCGGCGGCGATAACAAGATCGGGCCAAGGTGCCGTCAGGCGTGCACGTGATACTTCATCCACGCCGATCAAACTGGCGTTACGGATAAAATTCGGCAGTTTGACAAGACTGGTGTAGCCGATATCAATCCGCTTGAAAGGCTGCGCCAACGCCTCAGCCACACCTACGGCCTGATTGACATTCCCGGCACGATCATCGGTCAGAACCCAGATCAGGTGTGTGTCTTGATCGCTCATGCAGGGAACTTTCCTGACAGGTTGGTTCGGGCATGTTTCGATCACGCAAATCGTGACGCGAAAATCCCGCGAGTGCTTTTCTGATAGGTACAGCCTGATCAGCGGATTATCAAGCATCAGAAGTCCGAAGAAAATTGCGCTGGGCTTTGAAATCTTTTTGTAATCTAATCCCGGCGCCCCACCTGTAAGGGATCAAAACCTACCCCAAGGGGTAGGGCAGCAAAAGCCTAACGCACAAGGTCAACGTAGACAGAATGCTCAGCACCTCGGTTTCAGTCAAAACAACATCGCGCATTGTCCTGTGCGCCCTTTTGGTGCTGCTGCCGGTCACGGTCTGGCTGGTCACCACATTCTGGCAGGAAGCAAAGCTGATCGACATTACCGAGGACGGGCGCAACAAGCTTGAGCTGTATCGCTCCAACCTGCAGGGCGCGATCAAGGAACATGAATACCTTCCGATCACGCTGGCGTCTGACAAGCGCATCATTGATCTTGCCCTTCAGGCCGACCCGAAGAATGCGGCGGCGGTGAATGTCTATCTTGAAAAGCTGGCCGCAGACAGCGGCGCATCAGATATTTACTTCATGGACCGCAATGGCGAAACGCTGGCGGCGAGCAACTGGAACAGCGATGCCTCCTTTATCGGGCGCAACTTTTCCTTCCGCCCCTATTTCCAGCAAGCCAAAAGCGGCCTGACTGGGCATTACTTTGCCTTCGGGATTACATCCAACGTGCCGGGCTATTATATCTCCCACCCGGTGCGCCCGGACGGCACCAACTTTGCCGGGGCCATGGTGGTCAAAACCCATCTTGAGGCCCTTGTGCAGCGTTGGGCACGCGGCAGCGAGAGCGTTCTGGTCACCGATCAGAACGGCATCGTCATCATTTCATCCAATCTCGATTGGCGGTTTCGCGATCTCGCCGGGCTGGACCGCAAGGACCGCCCGCGTCTGATTGCATCGCGCAAATACGGCAACTATCCGCTTGAACCCATGCCGTTGCTCGACGGCGAATGGCCAGTCGATGACAATCCGGCAACGCTAAGCCTTGGTCCGGTTGCGAAAGATCGCAACGCAAAAGAAGCCCGCGAACAAGCAACCGGCACACTGCAAACCCGCCCGGCAGCACCGGACAAGACCACCTATCTGGTCACGGCAAGCACGCTTCCCAAACAGGGCTGGCGGATGTTTCTTCTTACCGATAAATCGCTTCTGGACCGGTCGGTGATCAGTGCTGGTGTCATGGGCGGGGCTGTGCATATCATTTTGACCGGTCTGATTTTCATCATCCTGCAGCGCCGCCGCGCGATGCTGGAGCAGCTTGAAATTCGCGACTGGTCACAGCGCGAACTGGAACGTCAGGTGCGCCTGCGCACGACCGATCTGATGAACACCAACCAGCGCCTGGCAGAAGAAATCACTGAGCGGTCGCGCACCGAAGATGCCCTGCGTACCGCCCAGGCCGAACTGGTGCAAACCAGCAAGCTCGCCGCCCTTGGTCAGATGTCCGCAGGCATCGCGCACGAAATCAATCAGCCGCTAACCGCCATTCGGAACTATGCAGAAAACGCCTTGAAATTCATCGCGCGCGGCAACGATGAAACCGCGAACCGCAACCTGCAACGTATCTCGGAACTGACCGATCGCATGGGCCGGATTACCGGCAATCTCAAGGCCTTTTCCCGCCGCCCGGAGCAGGACAACCATCCGGTCGATGTCCCGGCCCAGATGCAGATGGCAATCGAACTTGCGCTTGAGACCGGGCGGGCCGGTGCGGAAAACATCACCCTGCAACAGCATGGCGATATCAAACCTGTCATTGCCGAGGCCAATCAACTGACCCAGGTCTTTACCAATCTGGTCAATAACGCGGCTGACGCCTGTCAGAATGTTGAATACCCTGAAATCGATATCTCGATTACGGGCGCAGATGACCGCGTGATTGTGAAGGTCAATGACAACGGGCATGGCATTTTGCCAGACAACCTGCCCAAACTTTTTGATCCGTTTTTCACCACCAAGCCGTTTGGCGATGGCTTGGGGCTGGGTTTATCGATCTGTTATGGCATTGTCCGAAGCTTTGGCGGCACCATCCGTGCGGAAAACCGCCCGCAAGGCGGCGCCTCCTTCATCATAGAGCTTCGCTATGAAGGACCGGGCGAAATGGCCGCGCAAAACAGCATCTCGACGCCGGGCGTCGCGGCTGCTAAAACACCGGCAGAAACCCGCACACACCTTGCAGGTCACCATGATCAGGGCTAACAGCAAAACTGTCCTCTGATCCATCCATCGGGTCAAAGGATAAGCCAGTGCCGACCAGTGCCGAATGCGTTCTGTTTGTTGACGATGACGAAGATGTGCGTGAAGCCGCACAGCAAACGCTTGAGCTTGCCGATATCCCGGTCGAAGTGTTCGCCGATGCGCCGTCTGCGATTGAACGCCTGAAAAAAGGCTGGCCGGGTGTGGTGATTTCCGACATCCGCATGCCAAAGATGGATGGTCTCGCACTGCTGTCCGAGGTCAAAAAAATCGATGCCGAAATGCCGGTCATTCTGGTCACCGGCCATGGTGATGTCGCCACCGCCGTGCAGGCGATGCATGACGGCGCATTTGATTTCATCGAAAAGCCCTATGCCCCGGATCTGTTTATCGACATCACAAGGCGCGCGATGAGCCACCGCGCGCTCGTGCTTGAAAACCGCACGCTCAAGATCGAACTGGCCCGCCATTCCAAGAACGCATCCGACTTCATTGGCCGCAACCCAGCGATGGAAAAGCTCCGCACGCTTATTGGCAATGTTGCCAGCACCAATGCCCATGTCCTGATCAATGGCGAAACCGGATCGGGCAAGGAAGTCATTGCCCGCAATCTGCATGAAATGTCGGGCCGTCCGGGGCCGTTTGTTGCGGTCAATTGCGGCGGCATGCCGGAACATCTAATTGAATCCGAACTGTTTGGCCACGAAGCCGGCGCCTTCACGGGTGCTGATCACAAACGCATCGGCAAGTTCGAATTTGCCGACAAGGGCACGCTTTTCCTTGATGAAATCGAAAGCATGCCACTTGCCCTGCAGATCAAGCTGTTGCGGGTTTTGCAGGAACGCGCCCTTGAGCGCCTCGGCTCAAACCGGGTTCTGCCGATTGATCTGCGTGTCGTTGCCGCGACCAAGATTGATTTGCGCGCTGCATCTGCCCGCGGCGAATTTCGTGAAGACCTTTATTACCGGCTGAACGTCGTGCAGCTTCACATCCCGCCGCTTCGCGATCGCAAGGATGACATTGCGCTGTTGTTTGAATATTTCACCCGCGATGCCGCCAAGCGATTTGATCGCACCGTTGCCCCGATTACGCCTGCGGAAATGGCGCGCTTTAATGCCTATGACTGGCCGGGCAATGTCCGTGAATTGCGCAATGCTGCCGAACGGCGTGTACTGGGGCTTGATCCACTGGCAACCGGCGAGGACAGCGACGAAAACTATGGCGTTCCCCTGCCCCAACAGGTCGAGGCGTTCGAGCGAAGCCTGATCACCGAAGCCCTTCGTGAACATGGCGGAAATGTCACCGCCACCGTCACAGCACTCGGCGTGCCGCGCAAAACGTTTTACGACAAGCTGACGAAATACAATATCGTCCCGGCCGAGTTCAGGCGCCCACGCAACAGCAACGCCCCAGAGCCCGTCAATTAGACGGGCTTATACATTGAGAGGCAGAAGGATTTGTTATGATCCTTCTGCCTCTTTTGTTTGAACGGGTGGTCGCCACCACCCGTTCACGGAGCACAGAGCGGTTGAGCCCTTGCGGGCAGGACCCTTGACGGTCGTAAAAAAGCAGAACCCTCTGCGCACCCTGAGGCTTCGTCGAACCGCTGAGAGAGCTTTTACGCTCGTGTATAAGAGGGACAAAGCCAATGACTTATACTACGCGTTTTGTGGGGATCGATATATCGAAATCCACCTTTGATATTTGCCTGTTACCTGAAAACCGGACAAAAACTTTTGCCAATACACCTTCGGGCATTGCCAGCTTTCTTGGTTGGCTTGCCGGGTATGAGGATGTTGAGCGTATCCTTGTTGAACCGACAGGAGGCTATGAACGCTCAATTGTTGAAGCCTTGCTGGCGGCACACTGGCCCGTTGCAAAGGTGAATGCGAAATATATCCGCCAGTTTGCCCGCGCCAGCGGCCAACTGTCCAAAACCGACCGGATTGACGCCTTCGTTATCGCAGATTACGGCAGGCGCATGGAAACCCGCTTGCTCGAGCCCCCTTCAGCACGGCAGTCTGAACTGTCCGACCTCGTACAGCGCTACCGCCAGCTTTCTCACATGATTGTTCAGGAGAAAAATCGCAGGGAAAAGCAGGTCGATAAAACGCTGGGATGGATTGAGGAAACGCTCGACTTTCTTGTTGAGCAGCGCCGCGAGGTGATCATGGCAATGGAAAACTGCCTGGCCGAAGATGAGGACCTGCAGGCCCGAGCAAATGTTCTGATGTCGCTGAAAGGTATCGGGATGAGAACCGCTTGCTTCCTGCTGGCTGGATTGCCTGAACTCGGACGGTTGGACAAAGGCCAGATTGCCAAACTGGTTGGTGTGGCACCGCTCAATCGTGATAGCGGCCTCATGCGGGGCAAAAGAACGATTGCCGGCGGCAGACAACAGGTGCGCGACGTTCTCTATGTCGCCGCACTACCTGCTATTCGCTTCGATCCGGAGATGAAAGCCTTCTACCAACGCCTCAAACAAAAGGGAAAACCCGGAAAGGTCGCGCTTGTCGCCGTCATGCGCAAAATCATTGTAAGGGCAAACGCAAGGATGCGCATATATCATGCAGCGGTCCTTGACACTTAACACCGCTGCTTTTTTGTGCCCGCGTTTCATCAACGCCAACCGCCTTTGAACAGGCGCGGCAGATCCTGTGTGAACTACCGCACATTTTGCCCAAAATAGTGAGCGAAATCACAAACATAATAGCCTGAATTTGCTGCGGCGCAACAACGCTAAATTCAATCTATAACATTGATATTATTGCACAATCATCACCTCCCACGAACTGGCCCGCGGCTTGCTGATTACGGCACAGCGCCAAACGGCGTTTTAGAACGACGCCAAAAAGGCGCGCTAACGGGAAAACAGATTTAATCAATCAAGGGAGACGTATTGATGCGTCCTATCAGCCAAAGCATTCTTGCTGCCGGCGTTGCTGCCGCAGCACTTCTGGGGTCCAACCTTTCTGCTTCCGCACAGGAAGTCATCAAGTTCGCGCACGTTGTTGCGCCGAACACCCCAAAGGGCCAGGGTGCGGATTACTTCAAGAAACGCGCCGAAGAAATTCTGGGCGACAAGGTCAAGATCGAGATTTATCCGAACTCGCAGCTGTTTGATGACAGCAAGGTTCTTGCTGCCATCCTGCGTGGTGACGTTCAGTTCGGCGCACCGTCGCTTGCGAAATTCGGCAAATGGACCAAACAGCTTCAGGTCTATGACCTTCCGTTCCTGTTCAAGGACATGGATGCGGTTTCCTGCTTCCAGAACGGTGAAAAAGGCCAGGAACTTCTCGGTGCCATGTCGTCCAAAGGCCTGACCGGTGTCGGGTACTGGCACAACGGCCTGAAACAGCTTTCCGCCAACAAGCCGCTGCGCATGCCGAGCGATGCCGAAGGCCTGAAATTCCGTATTCAGTCCTCTGACGTCATTGCTGCCCAGTTCGAAGCTGTTGATGCCGTTCCACAGAAAATGGCGTTCTCGGAAACCTATTCCGCCCTTCAGACCGGCGTTGTGGATGGTCAGGAAAACACCTGGTCGAACATCTATTCCAAGAAGTTCTTCGAAGTTCAGGACTATATCAGCGAGTCCAACCATGGCCTGCTCGACTATATGGTCGTGACTTCGACCAAGTGGTGGGAAGGCCTGGATCCGGAAATCCGCGAAGGTCTGGCACAGGCGATGAACGAAGCATCCGAATATGCCAACAACCTGTCGGCGGACCTGACCGCAGAACAGCGTCAGGCCGTGATCGATTCCGGCGAAACCGAAGTTCTGCAGCTGACTGATGCCGAGTTTGCCGCATGGCGTGATGCCGTCAAACCGGTCTGGGAAGAATTCGCAGACGATATCGGTCAGGACATCATCGACGCTGCTGCGGCGTGTAACTGATACCGCACCGTTTCCAATCCAACATTATCGGAAAAGGACCGTTTACGATGATCTCAACGGTCGTTAACCGGCTGGAGGAGGGCATTATTGCCCTCCTGCTCGCCGCCATGACGTCGCTTACCTTTGTAAACGTCATCATGCGTTATGTTTTCAATTCCGGCCTGACCTGGGCGCTGGAAATCACCGAATTCCTGTTTGCCTGGCTGATCCTGTTTGGCATGTCCTATGGGGTCAAGGTCGGTTCGCACATCGGTGTTGATGCGCTGGTTCGCCTGTTCCCCAAAAATGTGCAGCGCATCATTGGCCTGATCGTGGTCGCGGCTGGCATTCTTTATTCAAGCTGGCTGATCATTGGCGGGTGGGAGCTTGTCAGCTTCAACCACATGCTTGAAATGGAAGCCGAAGACAGCCCAGTCATGCTGTGGTTCGTCTATCTGATCATGCCCTTGGGCGCGGCCTTGCTGGCATTCCGCCTGGCGCAAGTTGGCTGGCGCATCATTACCGGCAAACAGGTCGGCTTTAATCTGGCAGACGAAGCCCGCGAAGCCATCGATCAGCTTGGCGCGGCCACCGCGGATGACGACAAATCCGCCACCGCTTCGACGCCAAAACCATAAGCCGGACGGGGAAGACATTTAAATGACGATTGCATTCCTGTTTATCCTGCTGTTTGGCCTGATGGCCTTTGGCGCGCCGATCGCGATCTCGCTGGGTGTTGCCTCGCTTTCAACCATTCTTCTGTTTGGCGATGACAGCCTGGCCACACTGGCAGAGAAACTTTTTGGCGGCATGGAGCATTACACCCTGCTTGCCATTCCCTATTTCATTCTGGCATCGGCGTTTCTGTCGACCGGTGGCGTTGCGCGGCGTTTGATCCGCTTTGCCATTGATACCGTCGGCTGGTTCCCCGGTGGCCTTGCCATGGCATCGGTTCTGGCTTGCATGCTGTTTGCCGCTGTGTCGGGTTCAAGCCCGGCGACGGTTGTTGCCATTGGCTCCATCGTGATTGCCGGCATGGTGCGCGCGGGCTACCCGCAAAGCTTTGCCGCCGGTGTGATCTGTAATGCCGGTACGCTCGGCATCCTGATCCCGCCCTCCATCGTCATGGTTGTCTATGCCGCCGCGACCGAGGTTTCCGTGGGCCGTATGTTCCTGGGTGGTGTCATTCCGGGGATCATGGTCGGCCTGATGCTGATGACCGCGATCTATATTGTCGCCCGCATCAAAAAACTGCCAAGCCAGCCCCGCCCGACCCTCGGCGAATGGGGCGGCGCGCTGTTTTCCGCATCGGGTGGCTTGTTGCTTGTCATCCTGATCATGGGCGGCATTTATGGCGGCGTCTTCACCCCGACCGAGGCCGCGGCAGTGGCAGCGTTCTATGCCATGTTTGTTGCCGTGCTGTTTTACCGTGACATGGGCCCGATCAAGGAACTGTCCTGGGTACCGGAAAGCGGCAACACATCGATTGGCAGCCTGATCGCACATAACGTGCCGCAAATGGGCAAGGCGCTTGCGCTTCTGCCGTTTGACAAGGAAATCCGTCACGTCCTGCTCGATGCCGGTAAAGTCACGATCATGCTGATGTTCATCATCGCCAATGCGATGCTGTTTGCCCATGTTCTGACCTCGGAACGCATCCCGCACACCATTGCCGAAACCATTATCGGCTGGGGACTTCCGGCGTGGGGCTTCCTGATTGTTGTGAACATTGTTCTGCTGATTGCCGGCAACTTCATGGAACCAAGCGCGATCCTTTTGATCATGGCGCCGATCCTGTTCCCGATTGCCATGCAGCTTGGCATTGATCCGATCCATCTGGGCATCATCATGGTGGTCAATATGGAAATCGGCATGATCACGCCGCCGGTCGGATTGAACCTGTTCGTGACATCGGGGATTACGGGCATGCCGTTACTCAAGGTCGTCAAGGCCGCCCTGCCGTGGCTGATGATCCTGCTGGGCTTCCTAGTGGTGATCACCTATGTCCCGGCGATATCGACCTGGCTTCCGACAACCCTGATGGGTCCGGAACGGATCATGACCCACTAAACGGGTTTGATCGCAGACACACAAAAAGCAAGGGCGGCATTCGATCGGATGCCGCCCTTGCTGTATTTCAGTGCCACGGCCCGCGACATGCGGTACTATTGGTTAAACCCATGACAACCAAGAAAATCCAGGCCTGATTGCGCCTCTGGAAGGAGCGGTTTCAAAATGTCCAAGATGAATTTCAACGACTATGGCCGCTGCATGGCGACCTATAACAGCTGGCAGAATGGCGTGCTGTTTGACCTGTGTGAACAGATCGGTGATGTCGAACGACTTCTGGATCGCGGCATGTTCTTTGGCTCCATCCATAACACGCTGAACCATATTCTTTATGTCGATCTGCGCATCCTGACCATTTTGCGCACCGGCGAAGCAGGCCCGTTTCAGCCGACCTCAATCGTCGCCGATGACTTTGAAACTCTCAAAGCCATGCGCGACGAAGTCGATGCGGAAATCATCGAATTCGTCGAAGGCACTGATCACAGCTGGCAGGATGAAATTCGCGAACTGCCATTTCCCGATGGCGTGACCCGTAAACTGCCGCGCCAACTGTTTCTCGTGCAGCTGTTCAACCAACAAACCCATCACCGTTCACAGATCACAAGCGAACTGCACAAGATGGGCTTTGATTATGGCAACACGGACGTGCCCTACACGCCCGACCTGCCGCTATACTAGGAAGCGACTTTAGCAACGCTTGGGAAAAACTGGCGCAAGCAACAGCTGGAAGAAGCCTGAATTTTATGGATAATATGGGGACCGGGATCGTATCATCCCCGGCCACGCACACCTGCCCCTTGATCGCTTAACGCACTGGTATCATGTGCAAACCTGATATCCTCTAGTCGTCATCCCAGCCCCGCCGCCAAACACTGAACGGAATTTATTGCGCATGTCCACGCCCCAGCCCGGTGCGTCGCTTAACCCGAAAAAGCTTGCCATTCTGCTTGCTGCATTGGTTGCGACCGCGCCGTTCGCCATTGATACCTATCTGCCAGCGATTCCGGCGATGGCACGCGATTTCGGCGAAGCCACCCATGCTGTTGAAGTTTCCGTCAGCACCTTCTTGATCGGATTTGCATTAGGACAGTTAATCGGTGGACCTCTGTCCGACCGGGTTGGTCGACGCCCCATCGCATTGTTGGGTTTGACAATCTACATCATTACCAGTGCGATCATCACGACAGTCGACAGCGCCCTGTCACTCAATGTCATGCGGTTTATCCAGGCAATTGGTGGCGGGTTTTCGATTGTTATTGTCGGGGCATCTGTTCGCGATCTGTTTGATGGCAAGGAAGCAGCGCGCATGTTTGCGCTGGTTGCGGTGATCATGATGATCGCACCGCTTGTCGCACCAACCATCGGCTCAGCCCTGCTGGTCTGGTCAACATGGCAATCAATCTTTGTCCTGCTGATTGTCTATGGCAGCGTGATGCTTGCCATCGTTTACCTGAAACTGCCCGAAACAACCGCGATGCGTCGTCGCCATCCAGGGCCGGTACGCCGTGTGTGGTGGACCTATCTGGAAGTGCTGCGCACGCGCAAGGCGGTTGGCTTTATGCTCACCCATGCCGGCGCCAGTGCAGTGATGTTCAGTTTCGTAACCGACAGCCCGTTTATGTATATCGATTTCTTCGGTGTTCCAGAGGCATATTTCCCCTATCTGTTCGGGGCCAATGTTGCGGTGATTATCATCTGCAACCGGCTCAACAATCCGTTGCTCAAACGACTGGAATGTCATCAGATTCTAAAAATTGGCACCGGCATTCAACTGATCGCCACCATCGGCTTATTCATCGCAATAAATGTCTTTGAGCCAAGCTTGTGGACAGCTGTGCCCTTCATCATGTTTTCCGTCGGACTGATCGGACTGACCGCGCCGAATGCCACAGCGTCCTTCATGCAGTATTTCCCGTATATCGGCGGCACGGCGACGGCCCTTTTGGGGACGATCCAGTTTGCCACCGGCGCGGTTGCCGGTATGGTCATCAGTCATTTCCATGACAACACATTGTTGCCATTGACCATTTCGATGCTGGGCTTTGCGATTTTTGCCAATCTGATGGTTCATTTCATCGCCGAAGCCAAACAAACAGAAACCACTGCCTAATCAGGCACCCAGTTCTGCACGCAGCCAGTCAACAAGGGCTTCGGTTGCCGGGTCGGACACCTGTCCGCGCAACCCGCGGAAAACCGATATGCCTGCAGGGTGAAAAACCTGTTCCGCGCAGGGGCGTATCAATATCCCCTGATCAAGCATCTGCTCCACGGTTCTTTGCCAGCCAAGGGCGATGCCCTGCCCGGCGACCGCCGCCTGCAACACCAGCGGATAGCTATCGAAATCCTTGGTTTTTAGATGGGCAATATCGGTCGCGCCCACCTCATCAAGCCACCCGTCCCAATCAAGCCAATCCTGCGGCACCACCCGATGTGACAACAAAACATGACCGGGCAGGTTTTCCAGCGCCAAGGGCGCCTGATCGGACCCAAGATAATTCGGGCTGCAGACCGGGAAAACCGCATCAGACGCCGTAAAGGCCAACGGATAGGAACCGTGCCTACGCCCGGTGGTTTGCAAAGCGACGTCAAAAGGTTGATCAGCATCGACAATCGGCGTGACCGAACTTTTGACCCGAAGTTCGATTTCGGGATGTTGGTGATGAAAATCCGACAGGCGTGGCATCAACCAATAAAACGCTTCGCACAGCTGACAGAACAAAACGATCTCGCCAGATGATCCGGACTTGCGCAAAAACGTGGCTTCCTGGGAAATATCGCCCAGTGCCAACCCAACAATCCGACCAAAACGACGCCCCTCCTCGGTCAGGAAGACGGCCCGGTTGCGACGTTCAAACAACACGGTGCCCAAATCCTTTTCCAGAATTCGGATCTGTTTGCTGATCGCGGCCTGCGTCAGACCAAGCTCGTCAGCAGCCAGCGTAAAGCTTTCATGCCGCGCGGCCGCCTCAAACGGCAAAAGCGATGTCAGGGGCGGCAAGTTTCGCTGCCATTTTTCCATAACCAAAACTCATGAAAAATAGATCAGAAGTCGTTTCAGACTGACGGCATTTGGCGATAGATACAACCCCATGCACTCAAAGATGGGTAAATTCATGGAAAACATTATCTCGCGCAACACTACATTCCTTGGGGTTATCCTGATTACGTCTGCAGTGTGCCTGCTTTCGCTGTCCGACGCGCTGGTAAAACTGCACAATGACCGGTTCAGCATTGCCCAACTGATTTTTCTGCGCTCGGCACTGGCCTGCGTGTTCTTGCTTGTGATCTGGCGCGTAAGGAAACGCGGCACCGGGTCGCTTCTACGGCCAACGCGCTGGGTCATCGTGCGAAGCTTGCTGCTCTGTGCGATGTGGTTGCTTTATTATTGCGGCCTGCCCGACATGTCATTTGCCCTCGCCGCGGCGGCACTTTACACCGCCCCGCTCTTCATGGCGGTATTTGCCCGCCTGATAATCGGCACACCGATTGACCTTCCCGACCAGGCTGCCTTGGGCGCAGGACTGATCGGGGTTGTGATGGCCGTTCAACCAAGCTCTGATAACCTGTCCCCAAGCTTGCTGCTGCCTTTCGGCGCGGCTGCGTGTTACGCGATGGCGGCGGTGTTGACCCGGGCCCATTGCCGCAACGAGACATCGCTTGGCATGGCGATCAACCTTAATCTGTGCCTGGCTGTTGGTGGCGGCATCGCACTGATGGGGCTTGAATGGATCAGCCCGACGACAACGACAGCGACCACCACACCGTCATTCCTGATGGATGGCTGGCGCACCCTGTCCCTGATGGATTTCAGTATTGTCTGCCTTCTGGCCGCCTTCATGACCTATATCGCCATCGCCGTTGCGCAGGCCTATAAGACATCGACCTCGGTCACTGTCGGTCTGTTTGACAACGCCTATCTGGTTTTCGCGGTCATCTGGAGCATCCTGTTCTTTGATGACCTGCCCAATATCATGAGCTTGGCGGGGATTACCTTGCTGGCGGGGGCGGCGGTTATGTCCGCACTCCCACGCCGCAACATGCGACTGAAAACGCTGTAAAGCCGCATGACCCGCAATTGGTGCGCCTATTTGCCGGTAAAGACCGCTTTGCGCTTTTCAAGAAACGCAGTGTAGCCTTCCTTGAAATCGGCACTTTCAAAGGCGCGGTAGCCTTCATCAAATTCACGTGCATCAATCGCCCCGCCCTGGCGCAGGCGATTGAGCATGTTTTTATGCGCACGCTGCGTCAGTGGCGCCCCACCGGCAATGCGCTTGCCAGCTTTGGTGACTTCCTCGTCAAATGCTTCAAGCGCGACATGACGGGCGATAAAGCCGATCTCGCGCGCCCGGGCGACATCAAACACCTGCCCTTCAAGCAGGATTTCAAAAAGCGCTGCCTCACCGAGCAGATCAAGCATGATCTCAAGCTCCGGATAGCCCAGCGTCGCGCCCAACTTCATCGGCGGCACGGCGAATTTTGCGTTATCAGCCGCGATCCGCAGATCACAGGAAGCCGCCAACACAAAGGACGCCCCCATGCACGGCCCGTCAATCGCGGCGATCACCGGATGGGTGCAGTTCTGAATGGTCTGAAGCGCTTCGGCATGGAGCATGCCGTAATCGCGTGCTTTCTCAAACCCGGATCTTTCGCGCACAAATTCATGGATATCCGCCCCCGCGCCAAAACCGGCCCCTTCGCCGCCGCGAATGATCACGCAGCGCAGATCCAGATTATCCGACAATTCCTGAACGATCCTGGCAAGTTCGCCCCACATCGGTTTGGTCAGGGCGTTTTTACGCTCGGGCTGACAGATGCAGATGGTGGCAACTTGATCATCAAGGGTGACATTCAGTCCGGTCTGCTCAGACATGGCATTTCCTCTGGGGCTTATCTGCTTTTGGGGCACGCTGTTTGGGCACAGCTTAAATCGGCATAACTATACCGAATAAACCCAAAAGACGGTTTTGCCAATAATCATGTCTTAGGCAAGCTCTTGAAGGAACGAGAGGTCAAGGTTATTCCGCTCTATGTAGCTTGTACAAGTGAGCAACCATTGGCTTTGACTCGCCATCGGCCCCAACCCTGAACTCTACAATTACATCCCCCCGAAATTTTGAATGTTCTCTTAAAAATTGAATATCGATATCCGGCGTAATTGTTAGTTTGATTCTTTTCTTACCACCTACATCAGGAAGAAGAGCTTTCCAGCCAGACTCTCGTTTATCTATATCGAATACCCGAACATCAATTAGGGTTCTTTCAAAATGCCTAGTGTATTCTTCGCCACTTAATTCCTCGAATAGATTTACGTCTGGCACTTCAACCATCGCCTCAGGAGTCACGAGAACAGTTTCCCCTGTCCGAACTTCGACACCTTTTTCTTCTTTACCGGGGGATAGCAGGTTTACAGCATCTCTCTGAACTCTGGTTCTTTCCCTGCCCGAAAGAACTTCAGAGATTATTTTTTTGATCTCGTCTGATGTTAAGCCCGTGTCTTCCGACAACAGTGAAATGACCGTATTTTGGTTACCAACAATATTAACCGTTGGCTTTGCTTCCTTACCCCATATTGAGTGAACTGCGTAGCCTGCGCCAAATAGCGCAATCAGTATGATCAGCATTGAAATAATTTTTGGATTTCGTTCCAAGATACTTATTCCGTTTCTCTCGCCTAATTTCGAAATGGCGTTTTCCAAATCTTGCTGATGCTCACATACAATCTTGAATATGTAGTCCGTAATTAATGAACCTTCTTCAAGATGCGTGACTGTCAGATCGTAGTGCGGAACTCGAAGCCCGGGAAAAGCTTTCTCAAGAACTCGAGGTAACCTAGATACGATTGCGTCTGTAGCCAAAAGGCTTCGCGCAACTGAATGTAATGACACAGACTGTTTGTTACTAAAATAAAGCGAGTGCTCAATCTGCAATTCCATTCAACTACCTCACCAAAGACTCAAGAAGTAAAATACATCACAAAAACACCCTATAGTTGCAACACAAGCAAAGCCAATCAAAAAATAACGTTCTATCTATGAATGCGTACTTTATCCTTTTTTACCTGCTTCCTTTCTAGCGACAGAAACCGGGTTTGTATTCGGCTAGGTACCCGGAACGCCAAAATCGCAATGGCAAAAGTGGCCACCGCGACAATCCACAGCGCCTGCTGCCCGATTTCAAGTGTCAAAAGCCCGCCGATGACTGCGCCGAGCACCATGCCGGTCCATGGCACGATCTGAATGATCCAGTCGCTGCGGCGATCACCAGTCAACCAGCGTCCGATGCCCCGGCCAAAGCGCGACAGCGCGCCGGTTACATAGGTCAGACCGATGGGAAGCCCTTCGATATGTTCGACCGTGGCATTGATCATGCCCATGCACAAAACCACAAGGAAGAAGGCCGGTGATCCGCGCATCTCGATCGGCAAAATGGCTGCCAGACACAACAAGACTGCCACGACACCCAGCAATCCCGCCAGACGCTTGCGAAACCAGCCCGCCACCACAACGCCAAGCGCATTGCCAATAACAAAGAATCCAACAGCACCAATCAGAATGGCCGCAACCGACCAGTCCCCGCGCCCGATCGCAAGGGCGGCACGCGTGGTATTGCCCGACATGAAGGACACGAAATCACCGGCCATCAAAAGGCCGATGGCATCGGTCATGCCGGCAATCATCGAAATCGCCATCACCAGCACAAGCCCGATCCCCTTGCGGCGGGCCATGATCAAACGGCGGCGTCTTTGTTGGCTCATAACAGACTGTCCTGACAGAAAACTTTGGCCTGATTAAACAGCATTTCCGGTTTGGAATGCCAGCGCTGTTCACAAAGACCGGATACTCGCCGGTTCCTGACCAAATGGTCAGCGGCTTTTCTTTGCGCTTTTCGGCCAAAAGCGCTAAGAGGTGCGCAAATATTCGATCCGGAAAAGGTACAGCTGCCATGACCACTGAAAAACCGACCGCGCATTGCACCTACGCTGCCAAGACTGTCGCCAAGATTTTGCTTGATATCGGGGCTGTAAATTTCCGCCCGGAAGAGGCCTATATCCTGACATCTGGTTGGGCCAGCCCGGTTTATATCGACTGCCGCAAACTGATTTCCTTCCCGCGTGCGCGCCGCAAGGTCATCGAACTCGCCGCCCGTCAGGTTTCTGATGCGGCTGGTTACGAGGCGTTTGACGCCGTCGCCGGCGGTGAAACGGCTGGTATCCCCTATTCCGCGTGGCTGGCCGATGCGCTTGACCTGCCGATGCAGTATGTCCGCAAAAAGCCCAAGGGCTTTGGCCGCAAGGCCCGCATCGAAGGCGACATCCATGAAGGCCAGCGCGTTCTTCTGGTCGAAGATCTCGCGACCGACGGCGCCTCAAAAGTCAATTTCGTCAACGCCATCCGCGAAGCAGGTGCTGAATGCAAACACGCCTTTGTTATCTTCTTCTATGACATTTTTGATGGCGCGCTTGATGAGTTGCGCAAGGACGACATCGAAATGCATTACCTTGCGACCTGGGCCGATGTCCTCGCCGTTGCCGAAGAAGGCGAATATTTCCACAAGGATGCCATCGAAGGCGTACGTTCTTTCCTGAACGACCCGATTGGCTGGTCCAAGGCCAATGGCGGCAAGCACGACTAAGGCCCTTTCACGCAGCCTGTGGCTGCAATGATTTTTCCAAAACGCCTGCCGGTCTTCGGCGGGCGTTTTGCGTATGGGCGATTGTCATCGGGGCTTTTCTGGACAGATCAGGCAAGTCGGTTCAATATGTGAGGCATAAAACCTAAATAGAAGCAAAAGCAAAGTCATAGCAGCAACTGTGACAAAGTTCGGGACAACAAACTGACGTGACCACGGCATACCCGCCACCGGTCGGAGGAACACCGCATGTCGATGCGCAAGATTGCCAAATGCCTGCCTGCACTTGCCCTGGGGCTTGCCCTGTCTGGCTGCATGGCCCCGGTCGAGGAACCGGTCACGATTTCCAACAGTTCCGACACCATTGTCACCCCGTGGGGTGCACCGTCCCAGAATGCGCGCCCGGCCCCTACCGCCGCAATGCCCGCATCCACGCCGGAAAATGACAATCTGGTCATGATGGAAGATCCCAACCGTAAGGCGCTGGATGACATCCGCCAGAAGCAGATCGACGAAGCACGGATTGCCCTTGGCATTCTCGATCGCATGGCGCAACGCTGTCAGACCGGCGATGCCGCGGCCTGCACGACGCTTCAAACCAATTGGAGCACGTTGTCCCAGCAACTCCATAAAACGCTGTCGCTGATGTCAGGTGATGCGATGCAGATGCCAACCAATATCCCCGCAGATGATCCAGCCATGCCCGCGATGGATACCAACACCCCGGCGTCAACCACACCGGCGCCGACACCTGCGCCAACCATGGCGCCTGCTGCCCCGACAGCAAACCAGCCGTCCCTGGCCCCGACCATGCAGGACCCGGCCAATGCCGATACGCCGACCATGGAAAAAACCATTCCGATGACCGAACCGGGTGCAGACGGCTGACATTTAGCGTCAAAATACAACTTGGAATAATTTAATTTGAGATAGAGCAAAGAAACCATCCCGCGCCGACGGTATGGTTTGATCCGACGTTAAGGTCCGGAGCGATTTGAAACATTTCGGGTCTGCGCCATGCCCCCTACCGAATGGAGATCGGATTATGTATCGGGATATTCTTGTCCATATCGACACCTCAGCTGCCTGCAAGGAACGCCTGAATGTGGCGTTGAAAGTTGCCAAGGCGCAGGATGCGCACCTTACCGGTCTTTTCCTGCTGCCCTATCCTGAAATTCCGCGCTTCATGGAAGTCCAGATCACCGAAGAAATCATCAATCAGCAGCGCGAAGCGATGGCCGAAACCGCCAAGGCGGCGCGCACCGATTTCGAAGCTGCCTGCAATGAAGCCGGTGTTGCCTTCAGCTGGCAGGAAACCTCCTGCCCGGCATCTGAAATTGCCGATACCACCGCGATGTATGCCCGCCACCATGACCTGACGGTTCTGGGTCAGCACAACCCGGACAGCTCCGATCCGTGCTCTGTCTCGGAAATGCCGGACAAAGCCATTCTGACCTCTGGCGCGCCGGTTCTGGTCGTGCCGTATGTCGGCAAGTTCGAAACCATTGGCGAACGCGTCATGGTTGCCTGGAAGCCCTATCGTGAAGCGGTGCGCGCGATGAATGACAGCATGCCGTTCCTCGAGGCTGCAAAATCCGCGCTGGTTCTGTGTGCCGACCCGAACAAAGGTGCGCGTGACACTATGCCGGTTCCCGGTGTTGATATTGGCGCACGCCTAAAATGCCATGGCGTGAACGCCAAGAAAGAAACCATGAACGCATCGGGCATCAGTGTCGGCGATCTTCTGCTCTCGCGCGCCGCCGATGAAAGCATCGACCTGATCGTCTGCGGCGCGTATGGCCGCCCACGTCTGCGCGAACTGATGCTTGGCGGTGTCACCCAGCACCTCCTGCGCCACATGACCGTTCCGGTCCTGATGTCGCACTAAAAAACAAAGACCTCCAATCTGCCAAACCGGCTGGAATTTCCAGCCGGTTTTTTCTTTGGCAATCAGCTATCTAGCCGTCAAAGCACCCACAAAAAATTCTGACGAGAAGCTTGCGCTACGAATACAAATTCCAAAATTTAGCATTGAATTTATGTGATCATGCTTATGAATACATATTGAAAAACATATGTAATTTCTGTCATGATTGATTTTTCCGATGGATGAGAACGATTTAATTGTGGCGCAAAAGTTGTTCGAATCCTTGCCAAATGGAACCAATCGGGCCAAATTGGGTCTTACCGCAAAACGGGGCGTGCTCCGAAAAGAGATCGACACAAGAGAGATGGATCGCCTTCTCTGATCTGATGGTTCCTAAGAAGACTGGAATCGCTTTAATTTTTGACAAGGGTCAATGCCATATCGATCCGCATGGTCGATAAGGAAGCCATAAAGACCCGGTCAGGCCGGAGGATATGTCCAGCACAGCAGTTCGCTGATCTGGACGAGACCAGAGCTTTGTGATGCCACCGCTGTTTTGAACTTGCGTGACACTGCAAAGAGACAGGCGAAAGAAACAAGTATGAATTACAACACCTTCTTCAAAGATGCGTTGGCAGGCCTCAAAGCTGAAGGCCGGTATCGTGTATTCGCCAATCTCGAACGTATTGTCGGAAAATTCCCCAAGGCGCTTTATCACCCCGATAACGGCGAAGCCCCGCGTGAAATCACCGTGTGGTGCTCCAACGATTATCTTGGCATGGGCCAACACCCCAAGGTGCTTGAGGCCATGCAAACCGCCATCACCGGTCAGGGTGGCGGTGCCGGTGGGACACGTAACATTTCGGGTTCCAACCATCTGCATGTCGCGCTTGAGCGTGAGCTCGCCGATCTGCACGGCAAGGAATCAGCCCTTCTGATGACATCGGGCTATGTCGCGAACTGGACCACGCTGTCGACCCTGGGCTCAAAGCTCCCTGATTGCGTGATCATTTCCGACTCCGAAAACCACAATTCCATGATCGAAGGCATGCGCCACTCCAAGGCGGAACGCCGCATCTGGAAACATAACGACGTCGCCCATCTTGAGGAAATCCTCAAGGAACTTGGGCCGCAACGCGCCAAGATCGTTGCGTTCGAGTCCGTTTATTCGATGGATGGTGATATCGCCCCGATCGGTCAGATCCTTGATCTTTGCGAAAAATACAACGCCATTTCCTATCTCGACGAAGTGCATGCGGTTGGCATGTATGGCCCGCGCGGCGGCGGTGTTGCCGAACGCGATGGCGTCATGGACCGCGTTGACATCATCCAGGGCACCCTTGCCAAGGCTTTCGGTGTGATTGGTGGCTATATTGCGGCAAAGCCGGAAATCGTCGATTTCGTGCGCAGCTTCGGCAACGGCTTCATCTTCACCAGCTCCCAGCCGCCGAGCATTGCGGCCGGCGCACTGGCATCGGTGCGCCACCTTAAGGAAAGCAATGTCGAACGTCTTGCCCAAAAGGAACGCGCCGATACCCTGCGCGCACGCATGCGCGAAGCCGACCTTCCGGTCATGGATGCACCAAGCCACATCGTCCCGCTGATGGTCGGTGATCCGGCCATGTGCAAGGAAGCCAGCGACCGCTTGCTGTTCGAACATGACATTTATGTCCAGCCGATCAACTACCCGACCGTGCCGCGCGGGACTGAGCGCCTGCGCTTTACACCAGGCCCGCTGCATAATGACGAGCTGATCGATCACTTGATCGACTCGCTTCTCACAGTCTGGAGCAAGCTTGGCATTTCCAAGGTCGCGTGAGGCAACTCGGGATTTAAGTAGCCAAGGATGAGCGAAAACAATAGCAGCCTTTATTCTGAAGGTGTTCTGCTTTTAGTAAATTTGCTGAGCGCGGCCATTTTCTTTGGCTCCGCAGCTTACGTGGTTTGCTTCGCTTTTAACTATGAGCAAATGCCTGCACCTGCCGAACTAGGGATACCGTACTTCCTTATATTGTCAGCAGTTTGCGCGCTCCTGATCAATGCAAATCACGAACGTCTCAGTTCAATCTTCACTAAAATTGGGCCCGTTGAGTTCCGCGAAATACTTGAAGAACAAACCGCAGAAGTGGAAGAAGTGAGTCTCGGGATTGAGAAACGATTTGAATATATAGAGCACAGGCTCCAAGAATATGATGACCCAGCTGGATGGGAGCACATGTTCTCTCACGACAGAATTTCAAAACTGGTTATCAACTATCTGAATGACTCCAACAACAAACCGATCTCAGCTCTGCGTTTACAGCGAGTAGCAAGCAACCAAGAAGGTTACGAACAGTTGGCCACTGCGAACTCACTAGCTTTCAGAACGACGCTTAACCAAATGGTTAAAGACGGAATCCTGACAACATCTCTTAGTGCCCGCGGCAATCGCCTCTATCAGCTAGCTAACTAGCAGCGAAAGCCTTGCAGTTCCAATCCATCACCATATATTTAGCGAGAACCAAATCATTATTTGCAATTAAGAACCGTTCGCGTTAACGTCGGACCTGTCATCAAACAGGGACCGCTTATGTATTCGGATAGAACCTTGCTTCCCAAAGAATGTCTCCGCCTTTGTGCGCTTGGCACCCTCGCCCTTTCCGACAAGCCGATCAGCTATGGCGATCTGGCCAATTCGGTGCGCCATTTCATGTCCCACATCATGGGACCGTCGCTCGACATGATGGGAAGTTCGCTTCAGCTCCTCAAGCTCGAAGGGCTGGTCAAGGAAGATACCGCAAGCGGTGCATTTTCCGACGCGCAGCTCTGCCTGACCGATGCCGGGCACGAAAAATTCATCGAGCTGATGCAAGGCAACCTGCGCGATACATCCGGCGAGCTTTCGCGCCTGATCGTGGCGCTCAAGATGCGGTTTTTGCATCTGCTTGATGATGACATCGGCACCGAACAGATCGAAATCCTGCAAGACGTCTGCGAACTCGATCTTGAACGTGTGCTGGCCCTGCGTGAAGAACACGCAAACGAGGCCGAAAACTTCACCGGCTGGCTTGAAATGGAAGTCAAACGGCTCGAGCAAAAGCGCGACTGGCTTAAAAGCCTTTTGGCCTAGGCTCTAAACTCACGCACCTGCTGGCTCGATTATGTGAATGAGCTTGGACCCTTGTGCATTTTCCCGTTATAGTCGTGATCGATGGCTTACAGGAAGTAGGCCCAACGTCACAGGCAGGGACGGAAAATGTTAATTCGTGAAGAAACCGAACACGACATTACGGCGATTCACGCGTTGCTGGATGGGGCCTTTGCAACCGCCCCCCACAGTCAGCAGACCGAACATCTGATCGTCGATGCGCTCAGAAAAAGTGGTCACCTAACCCTTTCCCTGGTCGCGGAACAGGACGATGAAATCGTCGGCTGCATCGCGTTTTCACCGGTCAAAATCAACAATGAAGCCTGTGGCTGGTTCGGCCTCGGGCCGGTTGCCGTTACGCCCGACCGCCAGGGCATGGGCATTGGCTCCGAACTGATCCAAAGCGGCATCCGCCATTTGCGTGCCGACGATGCCCATGGCTGCGTCGTGCTGGGTGAACCCGATTATTACGGCCGGTTCGGCTTTGCGCCCCTGCCTGATCTGAAACTCAAAGGCGTGCCCGATGAATATTTCATGGCACGCCCATTGGTTGATGAAATCCCGCAAGGCCTGGTCGATTACGATCCGGCCTTTTATATTGCACCTGACAATCAGGATTGATGCAGCCGCCCACCTGACCTTTCCGATCAGTAGAGATGCTGCCCACCGGTAACAAAGATTTCCGTGCCGGTAACGTATGTACTGTCGTCGCCGACCAGATAATGCACAGCCGCTGCCACGTCTTCGGGCGTTCCCATGCGGTTCATCGGGATGCGCGGTACAAGTGCCTCATATTCCGGGGAAATCATGTCTGTCTTGATCTCGCCCGGTGCAACGGCATTGACCCGAACGCCCAGCTCGGCAAACTCAACCGCCATTTCGCGGGTCAGGCCCGAAAGGGCGGCCTTTGATGTCGAATAGGCCGATCCGGCAAACGGGTGAACATAGTGGCCTGCGATCGAGGTGATATTGCAAATCGCCCCTTTCCCCCGATGAAGGGCAGAGGCAAAGCCGCGTGCCAGCGTCAGCGGGGTAAAGAAGTTCAATTCAAACACATCGCGCCACGCCGAAAGATCACCATTCAGGCTGCCCAGACGTTCCTTATACGGGGTCTTGGGCGACACACCGGCATTGTTAACCAGCGCATGTAGCGGATCATCGCCAAGAACCTCGTTGGCCTCATTGATGAAGGTTTCGACCTCTGCCGGTTTGGAAAGGTCTGCACGAATATGAATCCCCTGTGCCGGATTGCGCGGGCAGCTCGGCGGCGGCGCTTCGCGTGAACAGCAAATTACCCGCCAGCCACGTTTGGCAAAATATCCGACCGTAACATGACCGATGCCACGGCTGGCACCTGTCAGGACGACTGTTTTCGGGGCATTGCTGCTCATTGGATCTACTCACTTCACGAGATATGCGCGCAAACAGAATTTTGCGGACTTTCTTATAGCATCCAAGGCCTTCACCATCGAAGGAAAAGCCTTGCACTGCATGATTTTTCTGCAATCACCACTGCGATATAGGCTGCCCTGTCGACATTTGGCAAGGCATGCAAAACAGGCTATGTTTTTAGCGCGTTTACAATAGGCAAAAACATGTGCAGCCGCTTTGATCTGAACAGTGATATCCGCGCCTTTCAGGTCCAGCTTGGTCTGGAGATGGAAGACATCATTCGCATGCCCCTGCCCGACGGTAGTGGTGATACCGATGGCGAGCAGGTAGAAGAAGAGGCCGCTTTTGACAGCCTGACAGGCACACGCCGCCCGACCGATCCGATTGCGGTCATACTGCCGCATCGCAAGGCTGGCATTCGCTATTGGGGGTTGGGTGTGCCGGGCTTGAACAGTCCGATGATCAATGCACGGGCTGAAACATTGGCCCTAAAGCCGACCTTCCGCCCGCTTTTAAACCGCCGCTGCCTGATCCCGGCCAGCGGATGGTATGAATGGCGCAAGGATGGCGCATCCAAGCACATGAACCGCATCACCCTGCCCGATCATCAACCGTTTCTGTTTGCCGGTCTTGAAAACGGGCGCGAGGCGACGATCATCACCTGCGCACCATCAGGCGCGATCGCCCACATACACAACCGGATGCCCGCCGTGATTGGCCCCAACCATCTGGCTGACTGGCTTGATCCCCAAATTGATTTTACGGAACTGGGATACATGCTGGGCCCGCTGCCCGATCATGTCCTGTCCTGGCAGGAAGAAAAACCCGCCCCGGCCAAAGCCGATCAGACGAAAAATCAGATTGATCTGTTTTCAAAGTAAAACATGCCATACGCCCCGACCTGATCGACCGGGATCTTTATGGGCTTATTCGCTTTCGACGTCGTTTGCAGCGCACGGTGTTGCACCGCATGCACGCAATGCACCGCCAAGACCGGTATGACCGGCAACCACTGCGCCAAGGTCCGGCAGGCCAACATTCGGATTGTTGAGCTCCTGAGCCAGATCTTCGGACATGGAAGCGAAATCAATAATATCGCGCAAAGACAACATGGGACTTCCCCTGTCAGACGTTTCTTTTCCTCTGTGCGAAACGCCTCGTTTTACGGTCGGTTTTGCCGCCCGTGCGGGGTTTCATCACTTTCTTATTTCCGTAACCCTCTCGCGATTTATTCGCGAGTGCAACAAAAAAAGGCGTACAAAAGTACGCCTTTTCAGCAATATACCATCAGATAGGTAATTTAATTTCGCGATTTCAGACGCTTAAGCTGACCCAAGCGTTAATGCATTATCCAAAGCGGCAAAGCACATTTTGACAGCATATCCTGCGTCACCCCGCCAAGGATCATTTCCTTGAACCGCGAATGGCTGTACGCACCCAGAACAATGGTATCAGCACCGCACTTTTCCGCCTCGGAAATCAAGGTATTAGCGATCTGCCCATTCTCGGCACTTTCAACAACCTTGGCATCGACTCCATGCCACCTGAATTGTTCGGCCAATGCCTTGGCACATGCCCGGCCATAGGGCACCTCGCCGACACTGACAATCGTGACTTCCTTGGCAGCGCGCAGCATCGGCATGGCCGATGTTACTGCCCGGGCGGCTTCAATCCCGCCATTCCAGGCAATCATGACTTTTTCGCCGATTGTCGCAGGGGTGCGTTCCGGGGCCACAAGGATCGGGCGCCCGGTTTCCATAAGGGCAGCATCAAATGTCAGTGACGCCGAGGCTTCCCTGGGATCACGGCCAATCACGACCAGATCAAAAAGGCGTCCGCGACGCGCAACCGTTTCATCCTCGCGCCCGCTATCCTTGCGCCAGGTGCAGGTCGGTTTGGCTTCTGCCGGCGGGGTGTTGGTTTCAGTAACCCCGGAGTTTTTGACTGCGGTTTGAAACGCAACCTTGCCGCTGGCTTCGCGCTTTTCGGTTTCGGTTGCCGCGGCCTGGATCATTTCTTCGATAATCAGGCCCGACATGCCCTCGCCGACAATCGGAATAGCGTCCTGCGGCTCGGCAGCAACGAACAGCGCTTCAAGATGAGCATCAAATGTTTTGGCCAGTTTGAAGGCCGTTGCCATCACACGCTCGTCAATCGCCGTGCCTGCCACTGGTGCCAAAATTGTGCGAATTGCCATTTTAATTACTCCCGCCTGTCCGCCAGGTCATTGAACCTGCTCGAAATCCGGACTGATGATTACCATATACAAGAGCAGCTTGAGGATTTTTACCTCGACAATCTTTGTTCAAGATCAAAATTTTGCGAAAGTTATTATTATTCTTATATTTTGTTGGTGCCGGTTCGGTTTTCTCACTCAACCGCGCATAAAATGATTGTAACATGAATACCAGCGATTACGATGGCGCTCTGGAGATCGGGACGATTATTCTCTTGGGTAGGATACCGGGCGTACAAGACAGACAATTAACTTGGCGTGCGGACATAAGAACGGGGTTACTCGCGGATGGACTATAACGCACTACACGAGAATGCACGCGAAGCAGCGGAATTTCTCAAGACGCTCGGCAACGAGTGGCGGCTGCTTATTCTGTGCTCTCTCGGAGATACCGAAAAGTCGGTCGGCACCCTGGAAAATGAGCTGGGCATCAAACAATCAGCCCTGTCGCAACATCTTGCGCGACTGCGTCGTGAAGGGCTTGTAAAAACCCGCCGCGATGCACAAACGATTTACTATTCTCTGGCCAATCCGGACATCATGAAGATCATTGCAGTCTTGCAGGATACCTTCTGCCCGCCGGAACCTGTTGCCTGAAAAGACTGATACTACTCCCATGAAAAAGCGCACATGGCTTTTCTGCCCTGTGCGCTTTTTTATGTGCAATATTTCCCTACTCTTACGGAAACAGCTTCTGGGTATCCCAGCCGTTATCAGCGTCATCGCGGGTAAACAGCTTGCGGTCATGCAGGCGGAATTTTCCTTCTGCCCAAAACTCGATCCGGTCGGGGACAAGGCGGAAACCGCCCCAGTGATCCGGGCGCGGCACTTTGCCCAGACCGAACTTGGCGGTAAATTCCGCAACCCGTTTTTCCAGATCAAACCGGCCACTCATCGGGCGCGACTGGATGGATGCCCACGCGCCCAACTGGCTGCCCCGCGCCCGTGAAGCGAAATATTCATCAGACTCGGCCGCATTAACCTTCGCAACCTTGCCTTCGATGCGCACACATTTTTCAAGCGTCTTCCAGTGGAAGCAAAGGGCGGCAAAGCCGTTCTCGGCCAACTGATCACCCTTGCGGCTTTCATAGTTGGTATAAAAAACAAATCCGCGCGGATCGAAATCCTTGAGCAGCACAATACGTGCCGACGGGCGCCCTTGCGCATCAGCAGTCGCCAGCGTCATCGCATCCGGATAGGCCGATTCCGCCTTTTTGGCGTCCGAAAACCATGTTTCGAACATCTCGAACGGGGCATCGTGGGGTTCATGCCCCATTTTTGGCGCATTTTTTTCGTTCATTGCGAAAGGAATTCCTTTAGCTGATTGGTTTTGTTGCCGAGAAATCCATTTATTTCGGAACTACGGTGGCAGCAACAACGTTGGATCAGTATATATATGCAAAGCATATCGGTTGGGACTGTAAAGACAAGATGGGCAATTTAAACATGAAATTCCGTCAGATCGTTATTCCGGTCATCATGACCGCCTTCATCGCCGGCTGTGCCCAGGATCAGGGCCAGAAACAAACGGCCGGTACGCTTCTCGGTGCCGTTGGTGGTGCCGTCGCAGGTGCGCAGTTCGGCAAGGGCAGCGGCCAGCTTGTTGGTGTCGCACTTGGGACACTTGCCGGGGCCTTCATCGGCAGCGAAGTTGGCAAATCGCTTGATAATGCTGACCGCGCCATCATGGCACAAAGCACCCAGCGCACGCTTGAAGCAACGCCGACAGGCCAGACCACCACCTGGCAGAACCCCGATACCGGTGTTCAGGGAACGGTCACCCCGACCCGCACCTATCAGGAACCGAAAACCCAGGACTACTGCCGTGAATACCAGCAGACGGTCATGATCGGTGGCCAGGAAGAAACCGCCTATGGCACCGCTTGCCGTCAGCCGGATGGCAGCTGGAAAGTCGTGAACTAAGCGTCTTTTAAAAATCTGAAATGACAGGCGGTGCGGTCCTTGCGATCAGCGCCGCCTTTTCATATCTGCACATTGGTTTGGGTGATCAGCGCCCCCACACCCTGTCACCCACCATTTTCCATTGTTTCGGATCATCTGCGGCAAAATGGTTCATCTTTTGCCCCGCATGATCTAATAATGAGTGCAACGTGCTTATAGTTTCTGGAACCGGTCAGTAAATGCAGGATCCCTACAAGACTCTTGGCGTCGCCAAAACCGCCAGTCAGGACGAAATCAAAAAGGCCTATCGCAAACTGGCGCGCGAACTTCATCCCGATGTGAATCCGGGCAATGCCAAAATCGAAGAACGCTTCAAAAAGGTATCAAGCGCCTATCACCTGTTGGGCGATGCAGAACGCCGCAAAAAGTTCGACAATGGTGAAATCGACGCCGATGGTCGCGAAACCAGCCCGTTTGCCCGGGGTGGCGGCGGTCAGGCCGGTGGTGGCTTTGGCGGCGGCGATCCGTTCGGCGGCTTTTCGGGTGCCAATGCCGAAGACATCTTTGACGAGATTTTCGGCAAGGGACGCGCCCGTGGTGGCGGCGGCGGTTTCGGTGGCTTTGGCGGGGAACGCAAACCCAAAAAGGTCAAGGGCCCGAACATATCCTATGAGCTCAGCCTTGATTTTTCTGAAGCCATCCTTGGTACGACCAAACGCATCAACCTCGCCAGTGGCAAAAGCCTTGAAGTCCGCATCCCCCCCGGAAGCGAAAATGAACAGACGTTGCGCCTGAAGGGTCAGGGCATGGCGGGCATGAATGGCGGTGAAGCGGGTGATGCGCTGATCAAGCTGCATGTTCATCCCGATAAGACCTTCCGCCGTGAAGGCAATGACATCCATTGCGATCTGGCGATCAGCCTGTCCGAAGCCATCCTTGGCGGATCGATTGAAGTGCCGATTGTCGATGGCAAGGTCAATATGAAGCTGCCTGCCAACGCCAATAGCGGCACCAAGCTGCGCCTGCGTGGCAAGGGTGCGCCTTATGACCGGGGCAACAAGCGCGGTGATCAATATGTTCACCTGACGGTCAAACTGCCCGAAGAACGCGATGATGAATTGATCGAGTTCATCAAGGAATGGTCTGAAAAGCACCCTTACGAGACGCGCTGACCCATCAAATCAAAGCCGGCACATGCCGGCTTTTTTCTTGGGCAGACACCACCCAGCAACGATCCAGTTCACAGCGCGCGTCTTCAAGCTGCCTGTTAATCACGTTTCGTGTTACCATATTGTTTTAACGGGATTTGTCGCAAAGAACGAAACGGGTATCAGGGACAAGATGGAACAACTCAGCGATCCGGACATCTATCTGCAATGGCTTGAACAGGCAATCGCCTGGCTATCTGCAAATGTCCTGCTGGTGCCAATCCTGATCCAGATTGCCGCCTGTATCCTTGCCACCATCCCGGCCTTCTTGCTGCGCGGCCGGTTGGCGGCCCTGCTGTCGAAACTTCAAGACTGGAAACCGCTTCTCCCCTATGCCGGTTTCCGCCGCTTTGCGCAGGTTCTCCCCGGCCTCGCCTTTCCGCTTATTCTCGTCATTGCGATCTGGCTGCTCGATGCCATCGCCATACAGGCGGGCTATCGCCACAATGTCATCCGGCTGGTGGCAAGCCTGCTTAATGCGTGGATTGTCATTCGCCTGGCGGCCGCCATCGTCAATGATCCGGTCTGGTCGCGCACCATTGCCACCGTGGCCTGGACACTGGCTGCGCTGAATATCGTTGGCTGGCTGGACCCGGGCATCGAAATCCTTGAGGGGCTGGCAGTCGAAGTTGGCGAATTCCGCGTGTCGGTCTATGGCATCATCAAGGCCGTCTTGTCGCTTGCGGTGTTGCTGTGGGTGGCATCCTTTGCCTCGCGCCTGTTTGAACAACGCATCCGCAAGGTACAGCGCCTGACACCCTCGGTTCAGGTTCTGATGGCCAAGCTGCTCAAGCTTGTGCTGCTGTCAGTCGCGGTTCTGTTTGCCCTGTCGACGATTGGTGTTGATCTGACCGCCCTTGCCGTCTTTGGTGGTGCGGTTGGTGTCGGGATCGGCCTTGGCCTGCAGCGTATTGTCGCCAACCTGATCAGCGGCGTGATCCTGTTACTCGATCGTTCCATCAAGCCGGGTGACGTGATTGCCATTGGCGAGACATTTGGCTGGATACAATCACTTGGTGCGCGTTACACCGCCGTTCGCACCCGCGATGGTACGGAATTCCTGATCCCCAACGAAGACCTGATCACCACCCAGGTCGAAAACTGGAGCCACTCGGACGTCAAGCTGCGCCTTAAAATCCCGGTCGGCATTGCCTATAGCTGCGACCCGCATCTGGCGATCAAGCTGTGTAACGAGGCGGCGGCAAAATGCCCACGCGTGCTAGACAATCCCGGCCCCAACACCCTGATGCGCGGCTTTGGCGATAATTCGGTCGATCTGGAAATCCGTTTCTGGATCAATGATCCGCAGAACGGCCGCGGCAATATCATGAGCGAGATTTTGCTCAACGTCTGGGATGCCTTTATCGAACACAATATCGAAATCCCGTTCCCGCAACGCGATCTGCATCTGCGCAGCGGCGATGCCCAGATCCGGGTGCAGGTCGATACTGGCTCAAGCCCAAGGGGCTAATTGCTCAACCTCCATGGCAAGGCAAAAGACCTACTCGACGGTTTGCACCATATCGTTCTGATCTATTTCGGTTTCTTTGGGCACATCGTCCCTTGGTTTGACCTGCTCGGGCACCTGATCATCGGGTTTGGGCGTATCAAGCAAATCACCCACCATGATATCGAGAACCTTGCCACGGGTTTCCTCAAGCGCGATCAACCTTTCGCGCATCAATGACGGCCAGCCGCCATCGGCCGGAACCACCAGCAACCGGTCATAATCCAGAAACAACCCCAACCGGCTCATCAAATCGATCAGGCGCAACCGGTGCAGATTGCTCGAAAGCAGCCATCGATGACTTTCGGACCGTTCAATAAGTTTTTCACGGCGCAGGGCCGCAAGCGCCCAGTTCAAATCACGCCCGCCCAATTTCAATTCACGCATCATGCGGCGATAGGTTGGTGGTTTGATCCCGTCATGAAACCGGTTTTGCAAATATTCCAGAACCCGCAGAACCGCGATGATGCGTTCCATGTGCCCTGGCACCGCCCCGCGTGGATCGGGGATCAACCCGGCTACCCGTGCCGCTCGCCATTCTGATCGGGCTGCAGCCACCTGCGCACCGAGTAAGATCACAATCCAGGTCAGATACATCCACAACAGGAAGATCGGCACAATCGCGACCGCACCATAAATCGTCTGATAGGTCGGAAAGGTGGTGACGTAGAACGCAAAACCCTTTTTCAACGTCTCGAACAAAACGGCCGCAACAACGCCGCCCGCTACCCCGTCGATGATCTCGACAGAACGGTTCGGCATGCCGATAAACAGCAACGAAAACGCCGCCGCCGACAGAATAAATGGCGCAAGAAAAGTAAGCTGGCCGATCTGCGCACCAAGCGCCTCGCCACCAACCAGATGGCGCATGGCAAAGATGTAGGACGCGAGTGACAGGCTCAAGCCCAGCAGCATCGGCCCCACGGTCAGAAGCGTCCAGAACACCACCAGACGCGAAAGCAGTTTGCGCGGGCTGGTGACGCGAAACACATCATTCATCGCGCCTTCGATGGCCGACAGCAACATCACCGCGGTAAGCCCCAGCACAATCGTGCCGATGGCCGTCATCTGCCCGGTATTTTGCAAGAACCCGCCCAGATAATCGGTCACCTGCGCGCCGGTCTCGGGCAGGAAATTGTTCAGGACCACATCCATGATCTGGTCCTTGAACTGGTCAAACACCGGAAAAGCCGACAGCACGGTCAGCGCAATGGCAAGAAACGGCACCATCGCCAGAAGCGTTGTATAGGAAAGCCCGGCAGCACGTTGCACGGATTTATCATGGACAAAGCGCATAAAGGCATAACGCCAAAACGCCGTTCGATCAGCGAGCAATTTCTGAATTTCGGCCATTAAACGCTTATCCCCACGCATTTTCCGGTTATACTGCACCTGATCAACAGGATAGCGCGCCTGCACGCGTTATGACAGGCCAGATTGACCTTGGCCGTGCTTTGTGTAGGATGCGCCAAATGTCTAATGCCTTCTGGGCCGGTCGCGGCTTTTTTTGAATGCCTCTACCTGCCGGAGAGAGATCGTGGGAACGAGAGGAAATATGAGCCTGTCCACCGACAATATTTCGGGCCTGATGGCCGGTAAACGCGGCCTGATCATGGGCGTCGCCAACGACAAATCCATTGCCTGGGGCATCGCCCGCGCAGCCGCTGCTGCCGGTGCAGAGATCGCCTTTACCTATCAGGGCGAAGCCCTTGAAAAGCGTGTCCGCCCGCTTGCAGAATCTGTTGGCAGCGACACCGTTCTGCCGTGTGATGTGTCTGATGCGGCCAGCATGGATGCCGTGTTCGAGACGCTGAAGGAAAAGTGGGGCAAGCTGGACTTCGTCGTGCACGCCATCGGCTATTCCGACAAAAATGAACTCCGCGGTCGCTATGTCGACACCTCGCCGGAAAACTTCGCGATGTCGATGAATATCTCGGTTTATTCCTTTACCGCGATTGCCCAGCGCGCTGAAAAGCTGATGTCTGCGGGTGGCTCGATGCTGACCCTGTCCTATTACGGCGCAGAAAAGGTCATGCCGCACTACAATGTCATGGGTGTTGCCAAGGCCGCCCTTGAAGCCAGCGTCAAATACCTTGCCAACGATCTCGGCCCGGATGGCATCCGCGTCAATGCGATCTCCGCTGGTCCGATGAAAACGCTTGCAGCGTCCGGTATTGGCGATTTCCGCTATATCCTGAAATGGAACGAATACAACTCGCCGATGCGCCGCAATGTCACCCTTGATGACGTTGGTGGCTCGGGCCTGTACTTCCTGTCCGATCTTTCGACCGGTGTCACCGGTGAAACCCACCATGTCGATTGCGGTTATCACACCGTTGGCATGAAACAGGTGGATGCGCCGGATATCTCCGTCGTCAAAGGCTGATCGGCAAAATCGCTTATTTCCGGGCCGCCCAAAATCCTTTAAAGATCGGGCGGCCCTATTTGTCTCTGAACCCTGGAATTCTGGAACTCGGTAATGGCTGGCAACAGTTTTGGAACACTTTTCCGCTTCACCACCTTTGGCGAAAGCCACGGCCCGGCGATTGGCTGCGTCGTTGATGGTGTGCCGCCCCTGCTTGAACTGACCGAGTCCGACATTCAGGATTTCCTTGAAAAACGCAAACCCGGTCAGTCGCGCTTTACCACCCAGCGCCGCGAACCTGATCAGGTCAAAATCCTTTCAGGCGTGTTCGAAGGCAAAACCACCGGCACCCCCATCGGGCTTCTGATCGAAAATGTCGATCAGCGTTCCAAGGATTACGGCGAGATCAAAAACCAGTTCCGCCCGGGCCATGCCGATTACACCTATTGGGAAAAATACGGCACCCGCGACTATCGCGGCGGCGGCCGTTCTTCGGCCCGTGAAACCGCCATGCGCGTTGCTGCTGGCGCCATTGCCCGCAAAGTGCTGGGTGAGGGCATCAATATCCGCGCGGCCCTGGTCAAAATGGGCACAAAGGAAATCAACCGTGCCAACTGGGATTGGGATGAGGTGGACAACAACCCGTTCTTCTGCCCGGACCCCGAAGCCGTGCCAATGTTCGAGGAATACCTCGATGGCCTGCGCAAGGATGGCTCATCGGTTGGTGCGGTGATCGAGGTTGTCTGTTCTGGCGTTCCGGTTGGTCTTGGCGATCCGGTCTATGACAAGCTGGATGCCGATCTCGCCAAGGCAATGATGACGATCAATGCCGTCAAGGGTGTCGAAATCGGCAACGGCTTTGAAGCCGCCGAACTGACCGGAATTGAAAATGCCGATGAAATGCGCCTAGGCGAAGATGGCAAACCGGTCTTTGGCTCCAACCATGCCGGTGGGATCCTTGGCGGGATTTCATCGGGTCAGGACATCGTCATCCGCTTTGCCGTCAAACCGACCAGCTCGATCCTTACCCCGCGCAAAAGCCTTGATATCTATGGCAAGGAAATCGATGTCGTGACCAAAGGCCGACATGATCCCTGCGTTGGTATCCGCGGCGTTCCGGTCGGCGAAGCGATGGCGGCCATCACGCTGGCAGACCACCTTCTGCGCCACCGCGCACAGTGCGATGGCTGGAACACGGACAAGCATTTTCCGAGCTAATTTCGCGGCATCACCAAACCGTACGAATTTCGCATCACAAACGGGTTTATGCCGCGTCTATGGGGCATGAACCCGATATTGCTCAAAACCCTGATTTCACTTGCTGCGTCAAACAAGAAACCCGCCCCTGACGGGTCGGTTGGCAGTGACGCACAGCTTAAAAACCGTATCGTCCTGTTCGCGGACGAAACGGTCGATCTGCCCGACTGGGGCATTTCGGGGCTTCCCGCAATGATCCTGGGGGCCGCCCCGCAAACCTGTTTGTTTGTCAGTGACCTCAATGTCGATGGCGCCCCGGAAACCGATGTCACCGCAAAGACAGAGGATGCCAACAAGAACACCACATCTGATGACGAGACATCCGGCACGGTCTCCTTTTCACTGACCATCAAAAGTCCCCCTGCCCCGGAAAGCACCCTTCAGGCCCGCACCATCGTCTGGAAACTGTCACTGCCGATTGCCGGCTATCGCGATGTGCAAACCGGCGCCAGCAGTGCTGCCGTGCATGCCCCCGTGATCAAATCGCGGCTCAGTCTCGGCGGGGTTGCGCGTGATGTTGAAATCGGTCTTCTGGAAATGGGCGGCCTTGAACAGCCACTTTTGATCGGCAAGGACACGCTTGCCGATAAATTCCTGATCCGCCCCGACCGACCCGAAGACCAGAAAGCCCCGGCATCGCCGTCGGTCGACCTTACCCCGAAACCTGCAAAACCCGCCGAAACAAAACCCGCGCCTGATAAGTCTGAGATGTCTGACACAGCCGCGACCAAACCGGACGCAGCAAAAACGACCGATAGCAAACCCGAAACCCCGGCTCCCGCGAAAACCGGCAACGAAGACACATCTACCGACAGCACAGCACCAAGCGCGCCGCAGGCGGACACGCCGGATAAGCCCGCAACCGATCAAGCCCAAGACAGCAAGACGCCCGACACGACACAAGATGATCCGGTGCAACAACCAGCGGCCACGGCCACGGCGGACACGAATACCGATACGACCTCAGCACCAGACACAGCAGACACCGCTGACAAGGCCGCCAATCCTGATAGCCCAAGCAAACCGGCCGAAGACAGTAACACAGCAGCCTCACCGACGCCTTCACAGGCGGAGACCGACACAGCCAAACCGGCTGAGCGTGAAAACCAACCGGCCTGACCGACCCTTAAGTTGAAGCCCCTAGGCTCAGGACCTATTAATTTGGTTTGAATGGTTCACCGGATTTGTGCGGATACGCGAAGCAAAACCGCCGGAAGATATTCATCTTTCAAGGGTTTGCGACAAAGTAGCCCGTGCAAATCCGGTGAATCCGAAGGACAGACGTTATATTTGCAAACTCCGGCGTCAAACCCCTTGGCCGGGATACCAGCCCGACCGGCGGGCTTTTCCTTGGATTTCACAAATATAACGTCTGCCATTCAAATCAAATTAATAGGTCCTGAGCCTAACTTCCCCTACGCCGCCCTTTGATGGGTGGCGCCTTTTTTGACGGATAGGGGGCATTTTTCTGTCGGTCTGATCTTGTAGTTTCCCGATGCGACCACATCTGTATCCCATAAAAAAACGACCCAAAATGCGGTTGGGAAAAGGCAAGACCAATGACAACATCTCTGGATTTATCCAGCCTGTCGCGCAGGTCTGCGCTCAAGGGCTGGTTCGCCGCAGGCTCGGCGCTTATCGGCAATACCATTCTGGCACCAATCGCCGATGCCAGCGACAGAACCCTTCTGGCCACCCCAGCCTGTGGCGAGGATACCGGCCCGACGCGCTCCATGACCGAAGGCCCGTTCTATAGCGACAATCCCCCGGAAAAACGCAACTTCCGTACGGATGCCGGTGGCACCCCCGTCACGCTCATCGGCTATGTCTTAAGCGCGACCTGCACCCCGATTACCAACGCGATTGTCGATCTGTGGCATGCGGATTCTGATGGGCGCTATGACAACCAGGGTTTCAATATGCGCGGCTATCAACGCACCGACGCGCAAGGCCGCTATTATTTCGACACCATCCGTCCGGCCGAATATGCCGGCCGCACCCCGCACTATCACGTCAAGATCACCCCACCCGATGGCAGAACGCTGACCACACAGCTCTATTTCCCGGAAGAACCGCGCAATGAGCTTGATCATCTGTTTGACAGTGCCCTTCTGATGAACATGCAGCCCGCGAGTGACGGCGAAATCGGCCGATTTGATTTCGTGCTGTCCTGATCAGGCTAAACCGGACATACCTGCGATCCCTGCCAATTTTTTCCAAACCGGATCCGCGTAAAAAGCGTGATTTTTGGTCTTGCGTCGACGCGTGCCTGGCTTTAATGTTAACAAAGTTAACATAAGAAAATCGAGATACGCGCAAATGGCCAAATATCACCATGGTGATGTCCGAAACGTTCTCCTGCAACAAGCTGAAAACATCCTGATTGACGAAGGCCCGGCCGGGCTGTCACTACGCCGTCTGGCACGGCTGACCGGTGTGTCGGAAGCCGCCCCCTATCGCCATTTTGACGGCAAGGATGGCATTTTGGCGGCAGTTGCAATTAGCGCCTTTGAACGCTTTGCCGAGCAACTTGAAACCGCCGCTGCCAGCACGGAAAACCATGAAGAACGCATCATGGCGTTGGGGGCGGCCTATGTGCAGTTCGCGGTTGAAAACCCGCAGCATTTCCGCCTGATCTTTGGCCGCGAACGCCCGCCGCTTGATCAATATCCCGAATTGCGCGATGCCGCTGATAACGCCTTTGACGTTTTGCAGCGCGCGGTCACATCGGTTGATCGCAAGGCCGAGATGACCCTGACCGAGGCCGCCACCGCATATAACCGGGCACTTGCTGCCTGGAGCCGTGCACACGGCATCGCCATGCTGGTGATTGATGGCATGATCGTCCCGCCTGCCGATCAGGATCTTTCAAACTTTGTTCTGGGTCTTCTCGCCGAAGATCTGACCATCCCGGCCAGCACGTAGAACACAACAATACTCCCGCATCCATTATTGGCATCTGCCTGCAACCAACCGGAATTTCAGATGGAATATTCAACCGTCAAACTCATTCACGTTCTTGGCGCCATCCTGTTTTTGGGCAATATCATCGTTTCAGCCGTCTGGAAAATCCAGGCAGACCGCTCCAAGGATCCGGTCGTGATCGCCTTTGCGTGCCGCCTGATCAACATCACCGATCTGGCCTTCACAACCCTGGGCTCGGCCCTGATCATCATTGGCGGTATCGGGCTGTTTCATGCCACGGGCATCGCACTTTCTGATGCGCCCTATCTGATTTACGGGATCGGCCTGTTTGCCATGGCAGCAATGCTTTGGCTGGCGGGGCTTTTGCCGCTTCAGATCTATATGTCAAAAATCGCGGCAAAAACCGTGGCCAATGGCGACACCGAAATGCCGGAAAGTTATGAGAAATCTCGCCGACTTTGGAACATGGTCGGCCGGATCGCCATCCTGTTTCCACTGGGCGCACTTTATCTCATGATCATGCGCCCGGATTTCTGAGCCACGCTTTCGCGTGCGGCACCTTCCACCATACGGAAAGCCGTTTTATCTGATTGATCGGCTTTTGGCGCAGCCCGTAATATGCCGCCAGTTAAAATAAACACCCGGGAGAAGTCCGATGCTGACCATCAAACGCCTGTCCATTGAGGATGCCTATATCCTGATCGAAGGGGCGCGCAACCGTGCCAATGAAATCGGGGTTCCGATGTGCATTGCCATCACCGATGAATCCGGTGTGCTGATCGCGTTTGAGCGCATGGATGGCGGCAAGGTCACTAGCACCACCATTGCCCAGGACAAATCCTTTACCGCATCGGGCGCGCGCAAGGGCACGCATGAATATGCCGCCGCTGCCCAGCCGGGCAAACCGGCCTATGGCATCGATTCCGAAATCGGCGGTCGCCTGTCGATTGTTGCCGGCGGCCTGCCGGTCTTTGTCGATGGCGAATGCGTGGGCGGCATCGGGGTCAGCTCCGGCACCCCACCGCAGGATCAGGACTGCGCCCAGGCGGGCCTTGATTTCTTCCTGAAGAAGATCGGCTAGTAAGAAGAAAAGCCGCTTGTGTTTACACAAGCGGCCTTGAAATTTCTCGAAATTTTTTGTGCTCTTAGAGTCCGCGTTCGGTTTCGCGCATCATAAACTCACCCTTTCGAGTAGTGGACATTCAACTCTTGAGACCAATAATACAAAAATAAACCTTCTCAAGCAAGTTGATCCAAACAATGGATATTCTTTACGACCTTATCCTGCCCGGCCTTGCTTTTGTCAAAGGCTATGCCGCTGGTCTTTCATCGCAAGAAGCCATTCTGGTTTCTGCTATTTTGGCGACTGTGGGTTGGACCCAATCAAACCGGCTTACAAGAAAACTGAACCGAAAGCAGCATACCATGTCGGTAATGCTCAAAGACGAAAACCTTCAGAAAGGTCTTTCGGTCATACGCCCGGATGTCAAGGATGGTAGGTATCCGCATACTGATGAAAATGAATATTACACTTGGCAGGCAGGCCTCAGAGAATGCCTGAACTATTATGAATTTTTGTGTGTCGGCATCTTGCGCAAGGATTTCGACGAGAAATTGATTCGCATGACCGAACGCTACACGCTTGTAACGCTTCATCAATACGCATCGCACCATATCAAACACTTACGCGACTTGCGCCCACAGGGCACCAAATCAAGTGATCGAAGTCAGATATACATGGCTCTTGAAAAAATCGCGACCCGATGGGAAAAACCTTGGATGCGTTTTCCCTGAACTCTAGGGTCAGGACCTATTAATTTGATTTGAATGGCAGACGTTATATTTACGAAATCCAAGGAAAAGCCCGCCGGTCGGGTCGGCATCCCGGACAAGGGATTTGACGCTGGAGTTTGCAAATATAACGTCTGTCCTCCGGATTAAACGGATTTGCACGGGCTACTTTGTCGTAAAACTTTGAAAGATAAATATCTTCCTGCAGTTTTACTCCGCGTATCCGCACAAATCTGTTTAACCATTCAAACCAAATTAATAGGTCCTGACCCTAAGCAGTTTTCCGCCCGCAAATCAGAAATTCAACATTGCCTTCGGGACCCGTAATCGGGCTTTTGGTGATGCCGAGCACCTCCCACCCCGGAAGGTTTGCCAGCCAGTCGGAAATGGTATCGCAGACTTCCTGATGCAGTTCCGGTTCGCGGACGACACCCTTTTTCCCGACACGCTCCTTGCCGACTTCAAATTGCGGCTTGATCAGCGCGATCAGATAACCACCATCATTGACCCGCTCCATACTGGCCGGAAGCACGGTGCGAAGCCCGATGAAGCTTGCATCGCACACAACGATATCAATGGCATCAGGGATCTGTTCTTCGGTCAGGTGACGCGCATTGGTCTTTTCCATGACGACAACGCGCTCATCATTGCGAAGCTTCCAGTCAAGCTGCCCCTGCCCGACATCAACGGCATAAACCTTGGCCGCCCCGTTCTGAAGCAACACATCGGTAAAGCCGCCTGTCGAGGCCCCGACATCAACACCGATGAAACCGGTGACATCGACATCGAATTCGGCCAAACCTTTTTCAAGCTTGAGCCCGCCACGTGACACCCACGGATGGGGCTGCCCGCGCAGCGTAATGGAAATGTCTTCCTTGCACGGCATGCCCGGCTTATCGAGCCGTTGCTCGCCACTAAAGACATTGCCTGCCATGATGAAAGCCTGCGCCTTGGACCGGGTTTCCACCAGCCCACGTTCCACAAGCAATTGATCCAAACGTTTCTTTGCCATGAGCGCGTTTTAACCCACCCACCGCAAAAGGTCACGCATTTGGTCGCATCAATCTCAAGCGATCAGATGGGGAATTAGCTCGCCAGCGGCTCCAGATAACCACGCGGCACGATGGCAAGCAGATCATTAAGCGATTCGCCCTGTACGGCGACGTGCTGCTGCATGAGCTTGCCGGCCGTTTCCGCCTCGCCATTGGCAATGGCGTTCAGGATATCGGCATGTTCGTTGTTGGATGTTTTCAAACGCCCCGGGCGATGCAGCTGCAAGCGGCGATAGGGTGCCAGACGGTTCCGGACATTCTTGGTCTGACGTTCCAGGAAGCTGTTGCGACATCCGGCATAGATCGCCTCGTGGAAGCGGACATTGGCCTCGTAATAGGCATCGGCATCCGCATGATCCTTAAGCGCGTTGCATTCATCCGAAAGCGCAATCAGGTTGTCGATATCAACGCGTGGCATACGCCGTGCCGCCAGACGTGCACACATGGCTTCAAGCTCCGCCATGACTTCAAACATCTCGATCAATTCGGCCACGGTGATGGATGCCACAATCGTGCCCCGGCGCGGCATGGTTGCCACCAGCCCCGATCCGGCAAGGGTCTGAAGGGCCTCGCGCACCGGCGTGCGCGAAACGCCAAAACGCTCGCTTAGGGAACGTTCATCGAGTTTGTCGCCGGGCTTGAGCACACCGGTCACGATATCGCGTTCAAGTTTCTGAACCAGATCAGTGGCAAGCTTTCCGTTTTGCGACATGTGCGCCCTCATTCATCATCCCATACTGGTATACCAGAACACATATTCTGGTACCAATCAAAGCCTTTTCGATGCTGCTTTGCGAAGTTTTCCTGCTGCGACGCAAAAGTTCATCCGCATTTTTCCTGTATTTTGACGCAAACACTAGGGCGCGGATTTGTGGCACCGCAAAATGCCCTTCTGGTATACAAAATTGCATGGACAGCATGCCAGAAATCTGTAACGCTTTTCACCAATGCGAAAACCGCATCAATAAAAAGACGCGCAAAAGCCGTCACAATGCATTCAAAACGCATGCTTCATCCGGGAGGAAAAGATGAAGATTTTCAAAAAGACTCTTACGGCGTCCGTCGCCGCCATCTCCATGTCTGTTGCCGCCTTTGGCATGTCCGCATCCGCTGGTGCCGAGACTCTCAAGCTGTCTCACCAGTGGTCGACCAGCGACATCCGCCACAAGGTTGCAGAGATCATTGCAAACGAAGTCAAGGCTGCTGACGTTGATCTGGAAATCCAGATCTTCCCGTCCGGCTCCCTGTTCAAGGCGAAGGAACAGTGGACCCCGATGACACGTGGCCAGCTTGACATGATTGTTTATCCTCTGGCCTATGCCGGTGGTCGTGTTCCGGCGGCAAACCTGACCCTGATGCCAGCACTGGTCAAAAACCATGACCATGCCAACCGCATCAACGAATCCCCGTTCATGGCTAAAATCGAGGAGCTCCTGAACGACGAAGGCGTTGTTACGGTTGCCAAAGGCTGGCTTGCTGGTGGTTTTGCCTCCACCCAAGGCTGCATCAAACAGCCGGACGATGTCAAAGGCCTGCAGATCCGCGCAGCCGGCAAATCGTTCGAACAGATGCTTCAGGGTGCTGGCGGCTCCATCGCCGCAATGCCGAGCTCGGAAATCTATCCGGCGATGCAGACCGGCGTTCTGGATGCGGCAAACACCAGCTCGTCGAGCTTTGTGTCCTATCGTATCTACGAGCAGGTCAAATGCTACACCCCGGCCGCTGGCAATGCCCTGTGGTTCATGTACCAGCCGGTCCTGATGTCCAAGCGCAGCTATGACAAGCTCAATGATGCGCAGAAAGACGCACTGGCAGCGGCCGCAAAGGTTGCGGAAGAATACTACACCACCGAAGGCCGCAAGCAGGACTCCGACAGTGTCGCAGTCTTCAAGGAAAACGGTGTTGAGATCGCTGATCTCTCTGACGAGGACTTTGCAGCATGGCAGGCGATCGCCATGAAAACGTCCTATGCCAAGTTCGTGGAAGAAACCCCGAACGGTCAGGAACTTCTCGACATGGCGCTCGCTGTCGAGTGATCCGTGCCTGAATGATCTGTTGGTGGTGCCGGGCATCCGGCACCACCCTGATTTCCCCAACACGACCAGACCATAACACCACGGTTCCGTCAGAGGAGTACGCGCGTGTCCAACGCCATGTCCCCGCACCCATTGCCCATTGATCTGCCCGATGACTTCGCGCAGACCCCAAGTGCGTCGCATTCCGTTAAATCCGATATGCCGCCCCCGCCTGATGTCGAACCCCTCGACGATCACGCCGCACAGGCAGACCGCAACGGCCATCATCCGAAAGGACCGGTTGATGGCGTTATTGCGGCCATCCATTTCCTGTCGCGCGTGTGTGGCGTTGCCTCGGCCTCGATGTTTGCGATTGCCATGCTGATCATCTGCCAGTTGGTCTTCATGCGCTATGTGCTCAATGATTCCACGGTCTGGCAAACCGAAGCCGTCATTTTCCTGATGATCGGCGCGACCCTTGTCGGCCTGCCCTATGTCCAGTTGCTGCGCGGTCACGTCAATGTTGACCTGCTGCCGCTCTATCTCAAACGTGGCGCACGCATGACGCTTGCCATCGTCACCTTGCTGTGTGGCATGGGCATCTCGGCCATGTTTGCCTTTTACGGTCTGGAACTGGTGATCGAAGCCTTTGAAGGCGGCTGGTTGTCCGAGACCATCTGGGCTGTTCCACTCTGGAAACCGTTCATGGCGCTTCCGGTTGGCTTTGGCCTGCTGTTCTTGCAGTTCGTTGCCGATTTCCTTTCCCTCATCACCCGCAGATCGACCCCGTTCGATATTCGCGAAGGCGCATTTTAAGGAGGCCGCACCATGGATCCCTTGCTTCTTGCGGCCATTGTTGGCATCGCGACCACAGTTGTTCTTTTCTCCGGCATTCCGGTCGGTATGGGCCTGATTTTGGTCAGCATCGGTTTTATTGTCATCTTTGATGGCACCGGATCGCTGCCGCTTCTGCCGGAAATCCTGTTTGGCAAACTCGAAAGCTTCGAAGTCCTCGCCATCCCTATGTTCATCCTGATGGGGGCGGTTGTCGCCTCATCGCGCGCCGGTGGTGACCTTTATTCGGTGCTTGATCGCTGGCTGACCCGTGTTCCGGGCGGGCTAGTGATTTCAAACCTTGGCGCCTGCGCGATCTTTTCCGCCCTGTCAGGTTCATCACCGGCCACCTGTGCCGCGATTGGCAAGATGGGCATTCCGGCCATGCGCGAACGCGGCTTCCCCGATACGGTTGCCTCGGGCTCGATTGCGGCGGGCGGCACACTCGGCATCCTGATCCCGCCAAGTGTCACCATGATTGTCTATGGCATCTCGACGGAAACCTCGATCGGGCGTCTGTTCCTGGCGGGGCTTCTGCCCGGTCTGCTGGTGACGGTTCTGTTCATGGCCTGGTCGCTCTATTCGACCTGGCGTCAGGGCAATGCCCAGGCGGCCCTTGGTGTGATCAAATACAGCTGGAAGGAAAAGTTTGAAATCCTTCCGCGTGTCCTGCCCTTCCTGGTCATCATTGGTGCGGTTCTGTTCGCCCTTTATGGCGGCGTCGCCACCCCGTCCGAAACCGCCGGTGTTGGTGCGCTGTTCTGTCTGGTGACGGCGATGATTGTCTATCGCATGTGGAAACCGGGTCAGCTTTGGAATGTCATGCGTGACACCACCAAGGAATCGGTGATGATCCTGCTCATCATCGGGGCGGCTGGCCTGTTTAGCTACATGTTGTCATCGCTTCTGGTCACGCAGTCGATTGCACAGTGGATTTCCGCCCTAGAGGTCAACCGCTGGGTTCTGATGGGCTTCATCAATCTGTTCCTGCTGATCAGTGGCTTCTTCCTGCCGCCGGTCGCCGTGATCCTGATGAGCGCGCCGATCCTGCTGCCGGTGATCGTCAATGCCGGTTTCGACCCCTACTGGTTTGCCGTGATCCTGACGATCAACATGGAAATCGGTCTGATCACCCCACCGGTTGGTCTGAACCTCTATGTGATCAATGGCATCGCCCCGGATATCCGTTTGCAAAGCATCCTGAAGGGCGCGTTCCCCTATGTGCTGTGCATGATCCTGGCAATCATCATTCTGTGCTTCTTCCCTGAAATCGCCACCTGGCTTCCGGAAACGGTTATTGGAGGACGCTAATGTCAGGAATGTCTGTCAAAAGCTGGCTTTCAAGCATTGCCGACCGTGGTCGTGAACTGCTTGATCTGCCAATCTCGACCCCGCAGGAGCCGCTCAAGCAGCTCGGTGCCATGTGCAAGGACCTTGTCTCTCAGAAAGGTGAGGCACGTGGCACCGCGGTTGCCCGCGAAGTGGTCCGTCTTTGGGAAAACCTGCCAGAAGAAGACCATCTGGCCTTCTTCCAGATGATGCAGAACGACTTCAGCGCCGACCGCGCCAAGGTCACCAAGGCGGCCGAGGCCTTTGCCAAGGACCCGTCCGAGGCCAACCTTGCCGTTCTGACCCAAACGTCCGAACCGGTCCGTCAGCAGCTTCTGCGCAAGATCAATATGGCACCGGGCGGCACACGCGCGATTGTCGATATGCGTGAAACCCTGATCGGGCTTCTCAAAGGCAATCGCGATCTTGAACCGCTCAATGCCGATATGCAGCACCTGCTGACCAGTTGGTTCAACCGTGGTTTCCTTGAACTGCGCCATATTGACTGGGATACGTCGGCCGCCATCCTTGAAAAACTGATCCGCTATGAAGCGGTTCATGAAATTCAGGGCTGGGAAGATCTGCGTCGTCGTCTGGCGACGGATCGGAAATGCTTTGCCTTCTTCCATCCAGCCATCCCCGACGATCCGCTGATCTTTGTCGAGGTCGCGCTGGTGCATGGACTGGCCGACAGCGTTCAGGTGCTTTTGGCCCCGGAAATAGATGAAAAGGCCCCGGAAACCGCCAACACTGCGATCTTCTATTCGATCAGCAACTGTCAGGCCGGGCTCAAGGGGATTTCCTTTGGCAACTTCCTGATCAAACAGGTGGTCGAGGAACTCAAACGCGAATTCCCGCAACTCGAACAATTCGCCACCCTGTCGCCCATTCCGGGCTTCATGGGCTGGCTGCGCACCCGCCAGAAAAGCAAGGCTGCTGACGCCGAGCTCGCCGGTCAGGTCCTTGAAGGGCTCAGCGAGGAGGGCTGGGTCAATGATCCGATCAAGGTCGCAAAGCTGAAAAAGCCGACGTTGGGCCTGTGTGCGACCTATCTTGCCACGTGCAAGCGCGGCAAATCCCCGCTTGATCCCACCGCGCGGTTCCATCTTGGCAATGGTGCACAGCTTGAACGCCTTAACTGGCTTGGCGACACGTCCGACAAGGGCCTGCGTCAGGCGGGCGGCATGATGGTGAATTACGCCTATCACCTTGCTGATATCGAGAAAAACCACGAAGCGCTGATGAATGACGGAAAGATTGCCACATCGAAATCCGTCGCACAGCTTGCCGGAATTTAAACAGGTATGACCATGTCAGATAATCTTCTTCAAACATTTCTGGACCGTTTTCCGGCCGATAAATCCCGCACCTTCCTGATCGAACGCGATGGGACGGAGCGCAGCTTCGCCTGGCTTCTCGATCGCACCGGGCGTTATGCATCCGTCCTTGCCGCCCATGGCGTGGTCAAGGGCGACCGTGTGGCTGCACAGGTCGACAAATCATCGGATGTGATCGCGCTGTACCTTGCCTGCCTGCAGCTTGGCGCCATTCACCTGCCGCTCAATACTGCCTATACCGGGGACGAGATCGCCTATTTCCTCGGCGATGCCGCCCCGCGCGCCTTTGTCTGCCGTCCGGCCCATATCGATGCGGCCAAGGAACTCGGTGACAAGAATAACGTCGCCGCTGTCCTGTCGCTTGGGACAAAGGGCGATGGCAGCCTGAATGACGCGGCTGCCGATATCAAACCGCTGATCGACATTGTCGCGGCCGAGAAGGATGACGTTGCCGCCATCCTGTATACCTCGGGCACGACGGGCCGCTCCAAGGGCGCGATGCTGACCCATAACAATCTGGGCTCAAACGCCAAGACCCTGCATCAGGCATGGGGTTTCCAGCCGAGCGACACGTTGCTGCATGCCCTGCCGCTGTTCCATACCCATGGCCTGTTTGTTGCGATCAACATCATGCTGATGAACGGTGGCAAGGTCATCCTGCTTCCGAAATTCGATGCCGACGATGTGATTGAACGTCTGCCGCAATCGACTGTTCTGATGGGGGTTCCGACCTTCTATACCCGTCTGCTTGCACATCCGCAGTTTAACAAGGATGTTACCGCTAACATGCGTCTGTTTGTGTCGGGCTCTGCGCCGCTTCTGGCCGAAACCCATGATGCGTTCTTTGAACGTACCGGGCACAAGATCCTGGAACGCTATGGCATGACCGAAACCTGCATGAACACGTCCAACCCGCTTGATGGTGAACGCCGTCCGGGGGCGGTTGGTCCGACCCTTCCGGGGATTGAGGCGCGCGTGTGTGACAAGGATGGCAATATCCTTGGTGCTGGCGAAATCGGGGTGCTGGAAGTGCGCGGCCCGAACGTCTTTTCGGGCTACTGGCAGATGCCGGAAAAAACCGCGTCCGAGTTCCGTTCGGACGGGTTCTTTATCACCGGCGACCTCGCGACTATTGGCGAAGACGGCTATGTCACCATCGTTGGCCGCGACAAGGATTTGATCATTTCCGGTGGCTTTAACGTCTATCCCAAGGAAGTCGAAGAAGTCATTGCCGAGTATGACGAGGTCGATGAAGTCGCGATCTTTGGCCTACCCCATCCCGATTTCGGCGAAGCCGTTGCCGGTGTGATCGTGGCGGCCAATGGCGATCAGCCCGACACCGACGCCCTGATCAAACGCACCCAGGACAAGCTGGCCAAATTCAAGGTGCCCAAGCGCATCTGGGTGATCAAGGAACTGCCGCGCAACACCATGGGCAAAATCCAGAAGGCCCAGCTGCGCAAGGAATACGAGGATACCTTTACCTCCCCCACTGCATAAACGTTGCAGTCCTATACTCCCGCTGCCAAGAGGCTTGCTTCCCCAAGGAAGCCTTCCCCGCAGCACCCATGGGTCTCTGACCCGACCTTCCGGCCGGATTTATCTGGCCGGATTTTTTTTGTGCGTCTTCACGAAGACCTGAACGCCCGCAACTCTAACATTATGCAATTATTAGGGAATGACGGCGAAAGATGCTAAATTAGAAAAACAATAACGAGCAATCTGCAGGCTTGTCCAAAAGTGCCAGAACGAGAGTAACTGGGATTGATGACCAAGCTTGACGACGCCATAGACCGCATTTCGCGCAACATCGCACAGACCGGCGCCCTCACCACAAAGGCATCGCGTCGCTATGACCAGATGTTTGCCGACTTCCGTATCGAGCTCGACCAAACCCTTGATGCGGCCGATACGCTTGCCGATGCCGCCAATGCCACCATGGCCCTTCTTGAACAGGCATCCACCCTTCTGCGCGAAAGCTTCCCCAATCCCGCGCCGCGTGCATGCCGCGACCAATGCAGTGCGTGCTGCCACCTGTTCGTCAGTGTCCCGCCCGGCGTCACCGACCTGATCGCTGCCCACATCACGGCGACCTTTACCCCACCTGAACAGCTGTCCCTGCTGACCCGTTTGCGTACAGCCGCAAGCGAGATCGAACAATTCAGCAAAACAAGCGACGTGCGCGCCCGCTGCCCGCTGCTTGATGAAAATGAACGCTGCAGCATCTATACCGTCCGCCCCCTGACCTGCCGTGCCTTCACCTCGGCGGATGCCGGTCTGTGTCACGCCATGGTCTTTGGCGACAGCGCACAGCAATCCACCCGCATTGATCAGGATCCGGGCCATTACCGCCTGCATATCGAGGCAACCGACGCCTTGCAAAACCTTGCGACCCGGCGCGGTCTTGAGGGACGGCAAGAAGGTTTCGTCCACGGACTGCTGGACCGGCTTGAAAACGGACTGACATCCGCCTGATCGGGGCGGCTTGCAATTTCGCGGAAACAAGACCATTTCCCCTACGTTCCTGAAAGGTCGGGCCTTCCCCCGACACCAGCAATCAACCATATGGGGCAGACATGCAAAACCCGTCAGCACAAGCACCGCGCGTGGCCTTTGTCACCGGCGGCGCCCAGGGATTGGGCCTTGGTATTTCAAAGCATCTTCTCGGGCTCGGCTGGAAGGTCGCAATGTTTGACCTTGATGCTGATGCGGGCCGGCAAGCGCTTGAAAGTCTGACGGACGCCGAACGCGACCGCACCTTGTTTCTGCAAGGCGACGTCGCCCATGAAGCCGATATCAAACTCTGCATTCAGCAATGTTTTGACCGGTTTGGCCGCATTGATGGCCTGATCAATAATGCCGGCATCGCCGATCCCCACGCCCCCGCCATCGAGGACCTTGAATGGGATCAATGGCAACGCGTGATCAACGTCAATCTCGGCGGTGTCTTCCTGGCGACCAAACACGCCACACAACATCTGCGCGAAACCGGCGGCGCAATTGTCAATATCGCCTCCACCCGCGCCTTTCAGTCCGAAGCCAATACCGAACCCTACGCTGCCTCCAAGGGCGGGATCGTCGCCCTGACCCATGCGCTGGCAGTAAGCTTGGCCTCAGACATACGGGTCAATGCCATTGCGCCCGGCTGGATCGAAGTCGGTGACTGGCAAAAACAGGCCAACAAAACCACGCCTGATCACAGTGACATGGATAAATCCCAACATCCCGTCGGTCGGGTCGGCACGCCCGATGATATCGCGCAGGCCGTTTCCTTCCTGCTTGATGGCGACAAATCGGGCTTCGTGACCGGCGAAACCATGCGGATTGACGGCGGCATGACGCACAAGATGATCTATGCCGACTAGGCTGTGACCGGCTGCCAAATTGTCATTTGACGCGCCTTGAACATCGGGCTTACCATCCGTATATGCGAAGTGAATTTCACTATCCCTTCGGTCAGGAGCCAGCGTGCAGCATGGACAAGGTTCCAACGCACAGATGAACAACGCCCCCGAAACAGCGTTTCGCGGACGGCGACACTCCTGTCATCCCCTTTCCAGGTTAACTCTTGTTGTCATTGCGCTGATCGCATCGATCAGTCTGTCGGGCCATGTCCGCGCCGATGAAGAAACCCCGGACGAAGCCAACAGCGTGATCGTGCTGGCGATTGATTATCCGCCCCTGACCGGGGCCGAGCTTGATGGTTTTGGCCCGATGTTTGACTTGATGAAGGCCTATGCATCCGAACATTTTCAGGTGATGATCCACCCGCGCTTTGTGCCGCCTGCCCGTGCCCAGAAACAGGTCTATGACGGCGACTGGTGCCTCACGACCTATCCGCCAAATGAACGACAAACCGATGCCGTCTTTGTCCCGCTGATGAATGGGTTGATCCGGCTTGGTTTGCTCCGGCGTCGCCTGCCGACCCACACCGGGCCGTTTATCTGGCAAAGTCTCGAGGATTTGCGCGGATCAAGCATCACGATGCTGCGCTCCAACGTCGAAAGCATCATTCACCAGCGCATCATGGATGCCGGCATCGACATTGTCGAAGTCGAAACCATGCAACAGGGCATTGATCTTTTGCTCAAAGGCCGGGTCGATTACGCCCAGGGCGACAATCTGAGCTACACCATGTTTGATGAAGAAACGCGCAAGAAACTTGATATGTCGGAATCTTATCTGTTTCAGACCCGCGTCGGCTTCTATTACAACAGCAACTGCGCAGATCGCCTGTTCAGGGCCGGACACACCCCACCCAAAGAAGCCCCCAACACCGAGCTCTATACCCGATAGTGCATGAGATTCTCGGAAAACCAGAAAGGCCAATGATTGCTGAGCATATTTGAACAGCCTGCACTAGTTCTTGTTCTTAGTTTGTGTAAATGAAAAACCCTGGTCCAATCGCTCCAGTTCATTAGGAATTGTAGCAAAGAGATTACAATATTTTTTCGGATCAGCCGTAATTGAGACTCTCATCAGGCCTTCAACAGCGACCTGACGTTTTTTGTAGTGTCGGTACAAGCCATAGGAAAACGCTGCGAATGCTGTAGCCGTTGTTTGGATCACGGTAAAATCAAAGACTTTCTGATCTTCCAAATATTTCTCGAGAAACATAACAATTACCGGCCAAAGAATGAGCAAGGTAGACAAAATAATTGTAATTCCGAATCCTATTTTGGCCCAGAGGGCATAACACCACGCTTTAATATACATGTCGGTAAACAAAATCATAAGGTCTTGTTCTTCTCTACCTTCTGCTTGTCCCCATCTTTTTTTGCGTTCTCAAACAACAACTTAGCGGAAGTCTGTTTATCATCATACACAATTGCCATAAAGAACACCCTAAGTTGAAATGACACAATACAAATCAATTACAACTTCCGGTTTTGAATTTCCATAAAAAAAGCAGCGCGCAATTGCGCACTGCTAATCCTAACGTGCTCCGAATAAGTAACCTTATGCCCGCGCCTTGCTCTCGCTCATGCCAAGCGCGCCAAGGGCGGTCTTGGCGATGGCCTTGGCATCCAGTCCGGCTTTTTCATACTGGATTTCCGGCTTGTCGTGATCGACCAGCGCATCAGGCAATGCCATGGTGCGGATCTTAAGGCCGTTATCAAGCAAACCCTGCCCTGCCATATGCTGCAGAACCAGCGCGCCAAAGCCGTTGATCGAACCCTCTTCGATGGTGATCAGGACTTCATGATTGCGCGCGAGATCAGCAATCAGTTCATGATCAAGCGGCTTGGCAAAGCGGGCATCGGCCACCGTTGCCGGCAAGCCCCGTGCAGCCAGGTCTTCGGCGGCAATCAGCGCCTCGGCCAAACGCGTGCCATAGGACAGAATGGCAATCTTGCCACCTTCACGCAGGATACGGCCCTTACCGATTTCAAGAACTTGGCCCTCTGACGGCATTTCAACGCCAACACCCTCACCACGCGGATAGCGGAACGCACTGGGCCGATCATCAATCGCCCAGGCGGTCGTCGTCATATGCACCAGTTCCGCCTCATCGGCAGCCGCCATCAGAACAAAGTTCGGCAAGCAGCCGAGATAAGCAATGTCATAGGCCCCGGCATGGGTCGCCCCGTCCGCACCAACCAGACCGGCCCGGTCCATCGCGAAACGCACCGGCAGGTTCTGGATCGCGACATCATGCACAACCTGGTCATAGCCACGCTGCAGGAAGGTCGAATAGAGCGTGCAGAACGGTTTGTATCCCTCGCACGCCATCCCGGCAGCAAAGGTCACCGCATGCTGCTCGGCAATCCCGACGTCAAAGGCACGATCGGGGAAATGATCGGCAAAGATATTGACCCCCGTGCCCGACGGCATGGCAGCCGTGATGGCGGTGACTTTTTCGTCCTTCTCGGCCAGCTTGACCAGCGTTTCGCCATACACCTTGGTGTAGCTTGGCGCATTCGGGGTCGGCTTGGCCTGCTTGCCCGTCACAACATCAAACTTGGCAACGCCATGGTATTTGTCGGCGGCATTTTCCGCCGGGCCATAGCCCTTGCCTTTCTGCGTGACCGCATGGATCAGGATCGGGCCATCAACATCGGCATCGCGAACGTTTTTGAGGACCGGCAACAGATGATCCATGTTGTGACCATCAATCGGCCCGACATAGAAGAAACCCATTTCTTCAAACAGCGTCCCGCCGGTCACCATGCCACGGGTATATTCTTCAAGCTTGCGCGCCGCTTCTTCGATCTGACGCGGCAGATGCTTGGTCAGGCCCTTGGCCGCATTGCGCAAACCCTGATAGCCTTTGCCGGAAATCAGGCGCGACAAATAACCCGACATCGATCCCACCGGCGGGGCAATCGACATGTCATTGTCATTGAGGATCACGATCAAGCGTTGATCGGTGGCGGCGGCATTGTTCATCGCCTCATAGGCCATGCCCGCACTCATCGATCCGTCACCAATCACCGCAATGACGTTCTTGCGTTTGTCATCCGATAGCTGGTTGGCGACCGCCATACCAAGCCCTGCCGAGATCGAGGTGGAGCTATGCCCCGCCCCGAACGGATCATATTCAGACTCGGAACGCTTGGTGAAACCCGACAATCCGCCGCCCTGACGGATCGTACGGATACGATCACGCCGCCCGGTCAGGATTTTATGCGGATAGCACTGATGCCCCACATCCCAGATCAGACGATCACGGGGCGTATCAAACAGGTAATGGATCGCAACGGTCAGCTCGACCACGCCAAGCCCGGCGCCAAGATGGCCGCCGGTGACCGATACGGCATCAATCACCTCGGCGCGCAATTCGTCAGCCACCTGCTTCATCTGGGCAGGCTGCAATGTGCGCAGCTCGTCAGGGGTGTTGATGGTATCCAGCAGCGGGGTCTTGGAGGTCGTGCTCATTCCGATCTCGATTTTCAATTTTTTATATGGCGTTAATTTGGGCCTGAACCCTGCAACAGGGTGACGGTTATATCGCCATGTTGCAAGCTGCGTAAAATAGCGGGGTTCGACCGAATTAGCGACCCTGAATTTCACCTGATTTTACACGCTCGAGAAACCGGTGGATCACCTGTTCGACCGTGCGGTGAATGGTGTCGCGATCCTGTCCGAAATCCCGACAGAGATAACCAAAGTTCTCGGCAATATATGGGGTGCATTTCGGCAAGAAGGAATAGTGCCCAGCTCCCTTGACCTTCACGAACTTCGCCCGCCCGCGCAACAGATTGCGAAAGTGTGCGGCGTTAACATGGTCATGCAGGATTTCGTCTGTATCGGCCTCGACAAACAGCATCGGGATATCAATATCGCCAAGCCCTTCGTCGGTGGCCGTAACCCCAAAGGCCGGCGCAATCGCGATAATCGCGGTAATCCGGTCATCCCGCTCGGACACAACCGGCCCGCCATAAACGTTGTGCAACCGATCAATGTGATCGTCGCTGGGTGCGTGCTGGCAAATCACGCGATCACTCTCGGCATTGATTTCGCAGTAATCCTGCCACGCCTGGGCATCAAAGTCCCACCCGGCCAGTTTCAGAACCGTCGCCCCACCGGCCGAATGGCCAAGGGCATAGATTTTATCCTGGTCAATCTGCGGCCCAATCTCGTCATGCGCCAACAACAGATCAAGCGCCAAACGCATTTCCTGCGGGCGGCGTTCAATGATCGTCAACTGCCGGGCTTCGGACGCATCAAGGTAATTATCGCCATGATGCTGTGGGGCCGCGACGATATAGCCCCGCCGGGCCAGATATTCCGCCAACCAGAACTGATTGAACCGATGCCCTTCCGAACCATGGGAAAACAGCACCATCGGAAACGGACCGTCACCGGCAAAATCCGCCCCACGTGCCGCACCGGATGCCACGCCCATATGGCGCACTGAACTTTCCGGTTCCATTGCCGGATACCAGATGGCAAGCGGAAATGGATCCTTGTCAAACAGCCGGTCCCGAAAACCGGCTGTATATGGGGGATGGTCGGTCATTTCTAGAACCGCAAACGATCAGCGGTCACGTTCAACAACGAAACGGGCCACCGCACGCAGCGGTTCGGCCTCGCCGTCGAAGCAGTTCAGGTGATTGATCGCCTGATCGCACAGCATGCTGGCCTGCTCGCGTGCCTGATCCAGTCCCAGCAATTTAACGAAAGTCGATTTTTCCTGATCGGCATCCTTGCCCGCCGTCTTCCCGAGTTCTTCGCTGCTTGCCTCAACATCAAGGATGTCATCCTTGATCTGGAACGCCAGCCCCATGTCATGGGCATAGGAGCGCAGGGCCAGACGAATGCTTTTGGGTGCCTTGCCAAGGATCGCACCGGCTTCACAGGCAAAGGCAAACATCCGTCCGGTTTTAAGCAAATGCAGGTGCGTGACCTGTGCCTGATCAAAGCTTTGCCCTTCGCCCGCCAGATCGATCATCTGACCACCAACCATGCCATACGGCCCTGCCGCACGGGCAAGCGCACGCACCAGATCGGTGCAAACACGCGGATCGGGATGGGTATCTTCATCGGCCAGCACTTCAAATGCCTGGGTCAGCAGCGCATCACCCGCCAGAATCGCGGTTGCCTCGTCATATTGCTTATGACAGCTGGGCTTGCCGCGACGGAGATCATCATCGTCCATCGCCGGCAGATCGTCATGGATCAGCGAATAGCTGTGTACCATCTCGACCGCGGCGGCAACGCGGAGTGCCGAGCGACGCGAAACCTTGAACAAGCCGGCAGAGCTCAGCACCAGAAACGGGCGCAGGCGTTTGCCATCGCCCAGCGTCGAATAACGCATCGCCTGATACAGGCGCTGCTCGATCTGGCCATTGGCACGGGGCAGAATCCCGTCAAGCGTCTCGCCCAGATCAGCAGACGCTGCACTCAGTCCGGCAAGCAAGTCGTAACTCACGACGGTCTCCGATTATTCAATATCTGGTTATTCGATTTATTCGATTTCGGTCGGGGTTGCCGACGGGCGGCCATCCGCATTCAGGGTAATTTTTTCGATGCGCTCTTCGGCCGCGCGTAGCTTGTCCGCACAATGGCGCTTAAGTGCCGCACCGCGTTCATAGGACGCAATGGCATCATCAAGACCGACCTGCCCCTGTTCAAGCTGACGCACAAGGGTCTCAAGCTGCCCAAGCGCCTCTTCGAAACTCAGTTTCGCGATATCTTCAGGAATTGCGGGAGATGCAGTAGCCTCGGACATGTAAGCTCCATTTCTTTGATCGGCGCGGAGTTTACGCGCAAGTTTTGATCAGGGCAACCGGACAGAACGCAATTTCGTCTGGCTGAAACGCTTTTCGCGGCCAACAGGACTCACGCGCTACACGGCGCTTAATGCGCGCCCATCAAGGTCCGAACATGCTGCACGGCACTGGTGGCAAGCGATGGCAAATCATAGCCCCCTTCAAGCAGCGATACGACCCGTCCCCCGCACTGTTCTTCGGCCAGGGTCATCAGCTGCTTGGTCATCCAGACAAAATCATCGGCCTCAAAACACAATCCGGCCAGCGGATCATTCTTGTGGGCATCAAAACCGGCCGAAATAATCAGGAGCTCGGGCTTGAAGGCGGCAATGCCGGGCAGAACAGTTGAATTGAAAGCTTCCTGAAGCTCTGTCGTGCCTGATCCGGCCGGAAGACCGACATTGAGGATATTGTTCGCACAGCCGCGCTCGGTTTCCGCCCCCGTACCGGGATAAAGCGGCCATTGATGGGTCGAGCAATAAAACAGATCCGCATCGTTATAAAACAGATCCTGCGTGCCATTGCCGTGATGGACATCGAAATCCATCACTGCAACGCGCTTGATGCCAAATTTCTTGCGCGCATGGTGGGCGGCGATCGCCGCATTGTTAAACAGGCAAAACCCCATCGCCCGGTCATATTCCGCGTGATGACCCGGCGGTCTGGTGGCGACAAAGGCGTTCTTTTCATGCCCTTCCATTACCGCATCAACCGCAATGCACGCCCCACCGGCTGCACGCAGGGCCGCCTTGCCCGATCCGGGCGAAACATAGGTATCACCATCAAGCGATACGATGCGCTCATCGGGAATGGCGGCCATCACCTTGTCGACATAGGCCGGGTCATGGACGGCCTTGATCAGCTCGATCTCGGCCAGCGGCGCTTCTTCGCGATGCAGGAACATGAATTCCTCGGCCTCGAACACGCGCTGAACAACGCGCAGACGGTCTGCACATTCCGGATGTCCGGGGCCGGTATCATGATCAATGCAATCGTGGTGGGACACGAACAAAGTCGCCATTTTTCTGGGTCGCCTTCCTGAAAGGTCAAACACGGATCAATTCCGGGCATATGTCCGGAACCCGGGATCGCGTTAACCGCGTCCCTTTTTTATGTCCTTCTTGAATCGTTTTAGCGCAAAACGATTTCCTTTTCTTTGTTCTAAATCAGCATATCAAACGGCGTGCGCGCAAGCTCTTTGGCCTTCGACAAAAGCATCATCCGTCGCGCCGCAAGATACTACTATTACTTTCACAGTTTTGCCGTTTTCTCGGGTTTGTATATGCAATGTTCGAAAATGTTGCCGGTCCAACCCCGGAAACACAGCCGAACAGAAACCAACCCTTACGGTTAAACACGGCCCGTCAGAATTGCTGTCGGGCCATCACACCAAAGGGGCAAAATCGCGACCATCAGAGACCAATCTGATGCAAAGAAGGAAGTTCGAAAGGCCGTTTTCCGGCAAAAACAGCGTAAGTTGCATGTTACGTCGGAGGAAACACGCTCTTGACAGATTTGTAATATACGTGAGAATGAGTCCACCAACCAATTCCAGTAATTAGTTGGTGGCAAAAGCCGCTATACTATAGGTATTATTACCTAAGCGGCTTTGATCCAGCCAGGCAATAGCCACCCTATGGCTCTGGCTGGTGAAAATGTCGAATTTTCGTTGGGACAATGACCGCTTGCGGTCAGGCTCATAAGGAAGCCAAATGGAACTTAACAATCTAGAAGAAAAGGCCGAACAGGCGAGCACCCTGTTAAAGGCCATGAGCAATCAGAGCAGACTGCTTATCCTTTGCCAACTTAATGAAGGCGAAAAGTCGGTTGGCGAACTCGAACGTATCGTTGGACTAAGCCAGTCCGCCCTCTCGCAGCATCTCGCCCGCCTGCGTCGTGACAAGCTCGTTCAGACTCGTCGCGAAGCACAGACCATATACTATTCTTTGAATGGTGATGACGCTCTGCGCGTGATCGAGACACTTCACGGACTTTATTGCAACGCCTCGCGCAAGTCCGCCGCTGCCTAACATCAGGGGCACTCCCCATTAAAAAAGCCTGCCTTTTTTAAGGCAGGCTTTTTTATGTCAAAACGCCAAAAGCAAACTTACTGCGGGCCACATTCGGGCATCGGCAACCGGCTGACCTTATCAAGCGTGCCCAGAACTTCGAACTCGCCATAATCAAACCGCATCCCGTGCGCGACACCGTTTTCGGCGAAATCCACAGCCATCTCGGTCGACGGCCCGTTTTCAGCAGCACCCAGCGGATAGAAGGCCAGGTTCATGCGGTGAAACGCACTGCTTGCAATACCATCGGGATCATCAGCCGCATTATCGGCGTCCTTGCGATCTGAAATCACCACCGCGACCCGGTTGGTCGGCGCATCGCCGCTGCCATCAAACACCAGATCGTTGGCAAACCGCTCCCCGTCTTGTGCTCGTTTAAGCAACATCAGCGAATGCTGGGTCGGGAACAGGGTATCTGCGGCCAATTCTTCTTCGACTTCGACCGGCACTTCATAGGTCACCTTGACCATGTCATCGTCGCGGATGGCCTTGCCGACGATCTCATCGACCTTGGTGCCATCAAGATAATCGCGCATGCGAAAACGGTACTCGTTGCTGGCGAAATTTTCCCACTGTGTCATGGAATAGGCCGAATTGATCGGCGTGCCTTCCGACCCTTGCAGGATCATGATCTGCTGCATTTCGGTGACCCAGCCATCGCACATTCTCTCAAAGCGATAACCAAGCACACCGGACGCATCCACGATCGAACTCCCCGCCTCGGCGCGGGTCATCTTGAAGTGATATTCCGCAATATGCGGCACGATGGCGTCTTCAATGACCGCCACATTCCCTGCCTGCGCGGCACAGCCACCAAGACCAAGGCCCAAACAAAAGATCAGCGTTCCTTTCAGGGAACGCTGACGTTGCTTCATTTCTGAAAAAATCCCAGACAACATCACTCTCCGGTGGCGGTAACTCCGACAATCCAGGGATTCTCAATCCCCTTTTTGGCAGCAAGAAGGCGCAGATCACGTGCATGCTCTGCCGAAAGCGGACCGACCGCAACACGCAGGTAAGGCGTGCCCTTTACATCGGCATTCAAAAGACGCGGCTGGTATTCCGCATAGATGCCAAGCGCCTTTTGTGCGCGGGCTTCATCGGCAAAGCTTGCCAATACCACATAATCACCGGGCAGCGGCGCGGCAAGATCATCGCCCGCAAGCGCCTCGCCATCCACGGCCGGCTCAATCGATTTCACAATCGCATCGACCCCGTCTTCCATCGTGGTCGGGTCAGCCAGGGCGGCAGTCACAGTTTCCTTTGGTGCCTCAACTTCCGGCAGGCGCTTGTCTTCGACATAACCGGCAACAGCCGCGTCCGCTTCGACCTGCGGGTCAATCGGCCCCAGATCACCAAGCGCGACCGGAACGTCTTCAGCTTCGATCTGATCACGTGCAGAAGCCACCTCGACCGCCTCAACAGGCTCAGAAGAAACTTCAGCGGCAGCTACCACGTCATCAGATGTGTCTTTTTCAGGCAATGGCGGCAGGTTGGTCGTGACAATCGCGTTGGAGCGCATGGCGGTTGTGCTGGGTTCCGACCAATCTTCTGCCGGGGCATTCACCGCATAGATTTCCGGGCGGGCCGCACGGATTTCCTGTTTGATTTCGGGTTCGCCCATCACCGCAAGGGCTGCGGCTTCTTCTGCCAGGATGGTTTCTTCATCCTGGCAGATATCCTGTTCCAAAAGCGGGCGATGCAGCGCGCAATCCTGTTTGGCAACAAACGATACCGCATGGTCGGTCGTGCTTTTGCCAGTCGACACATAGCTGATCAAATCACCGGCCAGCTTGGCAACGGTCAGTTCAATCGGACCACCACATGCGCTAAGCGCCAGCGGCGCTGCCACAACTAGAATTTTTCTCAACAGGCCATCCCCCGAAGGATCAAATGTTCTTTTCCCCCGCCACACTGGCCCATAGCCCGTTAATATTAGGTAACGATCAGCAATCAAATACACGCAAAAGAAAACGGCCCGGAACATGTCCGGGCCGTTTGATCGATCACTGTTTCGGGCAACCCCGCAAAACAGATCAGTCTTTTTTCGCCTTCGGTGGCATCCGAACACGCAGATGCAGTTCCTTGAGCTGCTTGTCTTCGACTTCTGCCGGGGCATTCATCATCAGATCCTGTGCCTGCTGGTTCAGCGGGAAGGCAATGACTTCGCGAATGTTCGGCTCGTCAGCCAGCAGCATGACGATACGGTCAACACCCGGGGCTGAACCACCATGCGGCGGGGCGCCGAATTTGAACGCGTTCAGCATGCCGCCAAACTGCTCTTCGACAACGTCCTTGCCATAACCAGCAATTTCAAACGCACGATACATGATGTCCGGGCGGTGGTTACGAATGGCACCCGACGACAGCTCGATACCGTTACAAACGATGTCATACTGCCACGCCTTGATATCAAGCGGGTCCATGCTTTCCAGCGCTTCAAGACCACCTTGCGGCATCGAGAACGGGTTGTGGCTGAATTCGATCTTGCCGTCGTCATCTTCCTCATACATCGGGAAATCAACGATCCAGCAGAACTTGAACATGCCTTCTTCGCGCAGCTCCAGCTCGTCACAAACCTTGTCACGGACCTTACCGGCAAACTTGGCAGCCGCCAGTTCCTTGTCACAGGCAAAGAACACCGCATCGCCATTGGCAACACCGGTGATTTCCTTGATCTGTGCGATACGATCGGCATCAAGGTTCTTGGCAATCGGGCCTTTTGCTTCGCCGTCTTCACCGTAAACGATGTAACCAAGACCCGCCGCACCTTCATCGCGTGCCCAGGAATTCAGCTTGTCAAAGAAGCTGCGCGGGCGCGAAGCTGCACCGGTTGCCGGGATCGCACGAACCACCGAACCTTTTTCGATGTTGGATGCAAAGATGCCAAAGCTCGACCCACGGAACGGCTCGGTCACGTCCGAGATGATCAGCGGGTTACGCAAGTCCGGCTTGTCGGATCCGTATTTCGCCATCGACTCATCGAACGGAATGCGCGGGAACGGATACGGGGTCACATCGCGACCACCGCCGAACTCGACAAAGATGTCATGCAGGACCGGCTCGATTGCCGCAAACACGTCTTCCTGGGTGGCAAAGGCCATCTCGAAGTCGAGCTGATAAAACTCACCCGGCGAACGGTCGGCACGGGCGTCTTCATCGCGGAAGCACGGTGCGATCTGGAAATATTTGTCAAAGCCCGAAACCATCAGCAGCTGCTTGAACTGCTGCGGTGCCTGCGGCAGGGCATAGAACTGACCCGGATGCATACGCGACGGCACCAGGAAGTCACGCGCCCCTTCCGGCGAGCTCGCCGTCAGGATCGGCGTCTGGATTTCCAGGAAGCCCTGTGCGGTCATTTTCTGGCGCATGGCCGAAATGACTTTGGAACGCAGAACGATGTTCGAATGCACGCTTTCACGACGCAGGTCGAGATAACGGTGACGCAGGCGAACCTCTTCACCATATTCGACATCGCCAAAGACCGGCATCGGCAGAACTTCGGCCGACGACTGAACTTCGATGTTCGATGCGTAAACTTCGATCTCGCCGGTCGGCAAGTTCGGGTTGATGGTCTCGGCCGTACGTTTGACAACCTTGCCATCGACCGTGATCACGCTTTCGGCGCGCGCTTTGTCAAGCGTCTCGAACAGCGGGCTCGAAATGTCGATCACGACCTGGGTGATGCCGTAATGGTCGCGCAGATCAACGAACAGAAGGTTGCCGTGGTCACGTTTACGGTGAATCCAGCCAGACAGGCGAACTTCCGCGTCGGCGTCAGTCGCGCGCAGCGCATTACAATTGTGTGAGCGAAAAGGATGCATTGTCATTCCAGGTTGCTTTATTTCTTGGGCCGCAAATTTGGCCGCAAAGGTGCATGCCAGACCCGCGCTGTCAAACAAAAAACGCACCACAGCATGCCCGTCACAGGCCGATCAAAGTGCGACCCCCGGCGTTTATGCGTGATGTTTCCCTGCCCAACGGGCGCGGCATCTCAAAATTTCAGCGGTATAAAACGCGCACAGGCCGTCTTCGTCAAGTGCCAGTAATGCAGATCAGTCACCGCAGATCAGCAAATCATTGGGTGATTGGTTCCGGGCCGATCTTGATCGCCTGCAGGTCCTTGACCTTTATGAAATCGATCAGGCGGCCGGTTCCGGGTGCAATTTCACCCCAATGACCGACATCGAATTCGAAATGCGCCAGACCACAGGTCGGATATTTGCGCGCCATGACGTCCAAGGCCTTTGCATTCCCGCCGCCATAAAGTGACTGGGCGAACACCTCAATACCGGGATTGTGGCCGACCACCATCACGTGCTTGGCGTCTTCATGGGTGTGATGCAGGTTTTCAAGCAAGACCCGCTCGCTCGCCATATAAAGGTCTTCGTTATAGATCACATCCGCATCGGTGGCGAAATCGCGTCCCAAAAGGCCAAGGGTCTGCACCGCGCGCGCTGCTGTTGAACACCAGATCAGATCAGGAACCAGTTCATGCTGGCGCAAATAGCGCCCCATGAAAGGGGCTGCCTTTTCGCCGCGGCGGTTCAGTTCGCGGTCATGGTCGGCGCGACCCGGGTCCGCCCAGCTTGATTTGGCATGCCGAAGCAATAACAGCGTTTTCATGTCTTCGTCTGTTTGGCAGTCGCGAATAATGATCAAACGGTGTTCTTGCATGCCATATCGCGGGCCGGGATGCCATCAGAAAAACTGACATATAAATTTAAGAAAATTGCACCCACCCAAGCAGTTATCCTATACTCCATTTGCAACCGGGAACTGTCGCATAAATTCAAAGACGGTCCCTCAATCCGCAGGAGGCATAGCGTGACACACGCCGCTGCAGTTCAATCAAGTGCGATCACCATTGATTCGGAAAGCCGCTTTATAAACCGCGAATTATCGTGGCTGGCATTCAACAATCGCGTTCTTGAAGAAGCCCAGAACAAGGGCCACCCGCTGCTTGAAAGACTTCGCTTCCTGTCGATTTCGGCCAGCAACCTTGATGAATTTTACATGGTGCGCGTCGCGGGCCTCGTCGGGCAGCTACGCGCTGGCATGACCAAGGTCAGCCAGGATGGCATGAGCCCGTCCGAACAGCTGCGCGCCATTACCTTTGATGCCAACCAGCTGATGCAGGATCAGCAACGGGTCTGGCGTCAACTCAGCAGCGAGATGGAAAAACAGGGCATCTCGGTCATTGATAAGACCGACCTGACCCAGACGGACCGCAAATGGCTTGATGGCTATTTCATGCGCGAAATCTTCCCGACCCTGACCCCGCTTGCCATCGATCCGTCGCACCCCTTCCCGTTCATCCCGAACCTTGGCTTTGCCATCGTCATGCAGCTGTTTGATCCGGCGGACGGGCACAATATGCGCGGGCTGATCCCGGTTCCGCAAAAAATCGGCCGCTTCCTGCGTCTGCCGGGCCGGACCGAACGTTATTTACCGGTCGAACAGGCGATCCTGCTGTATCTCGGCAAGCTGTTCCCGGGGTTCGATATGATCGAACACGGTTTCTTCCGCGTCATTCGTGACTCGGATGTGGAAATCGAAGAAGAAGCCGAAGATCTGGTGCGCGTTTTCAAAACCGCCCTGAAACGTCGTCGTCGCGGCAGCATTATCCGCCTTAAAGTCAATGCGGCGATGCCCGAAGACATGCTTGATTTCGTCATTGATGAACTTGATGTCGCGCTTGAAGAAGTCGTCAAGGTTGATGGTCTTCTTGGCGTGGTTGATGTCAAACAGCTGATCGATTCCGATCTGCATCATGACCTGCTGTTTTCGCCTTATGCCGCGCGCTACCCGGAACGCGTGCGTGACTTTGGCGGCGATTGCTTTGCGGCGATCAGCAAAAAGGACCTGGTCGTCCATCACCCGTTCGAAGATTTCGACGTCGTGGTCCAGTTCCTGCTCCAGGCCGCGCGCGACCCGGATGTGGTCACCATCAAACAGACGCTCTATCGCACCTCGGAAAACAGCCCGATCGTCAAGGCACTGATTGCCGCGGCCGAGGCCGGAAAATCCGTCACAGCCATGGTCGAACTCAAGGCCCGCTTTGACGAAGAAGCCAACCTGCGCTGGGCAGCCGACCTGGAACGTGCCGGTTGCCAGGTGGTTTATGGCTTTCTCGACTGGAAAACACACGCCAAGATCTCCCTGGTGGTCCGCCGTGAAACCCACGGCCTTAGAACCTATACCCACTTCGGGACCGGCAACTATCACCCGATCACGGCGAAGTTCTATACCGATATCTCGTTCTTCTCGTGCGATCCGGCATTGGGGCGTGATGCGGCCAATATCTTTAACTTCATGACGGGTTACGCCACGCCGCGCTCGCTTGAAAAAATCGCCATCGCGCCGCATACCCTGCGCCCGACGCTTCTTACCCACATCGATCAGGAAATCGAGAACTGCAAGGCTGGCAAGCCGTCTGGCATCTGGGCCAAGATGAACAGTCTGGTCGATCCGGTGGTGATTGATGCGCTTTATCGCGCCAGCCAGGCCGGTGTGCACATTGAACTGGTCGTGCGGGGTATTTGTTGCCTGCGTCCGGGTGTGCCGGGGCTTTCGGAAAACATTCGTGTCAAATCGATTGTCGGTCGCTTCCTGGAACATTCGCGCATTGTGGTCTTTGCCAATGGCGCAAAGCTGCCGTCGCGCAAGGCCAAGGCGTTTATTTCCTCGGCTGACTGGATGCCCCGTAATCTTAACCGCCGTGTCGAAACGCTGGTGCCGGTTGAAAATCCGACCTGTCAGCAACAGATTGTTGAACAGATCATGATCGCCAACCTCAAGGATAACGCACAGGCATGGCATCTGCAGGCCGACGGTTCGTATGAACGCTGCGAGGCAGATGAAAAAGCATTCTCGTCGCACAAATATTTCATGACCAACCCGTCGCTTTCGGGCCGCGGAAGTGCGCTGGATCAAGCCGACCCGAATGTTCCCGTGCTAGAGCTTGATGACTAAGGCTTAACGCCGAAAGCTTGACGAAAGACGACCAACAGGTGCCAACACCCTATGCTGACTGACCAACGGGCTTCCAACCGCATCGCGATCATAGATGTTGGCTCCAACTCTGTGCGGCTTGTCATTTTTGATGGCATGACCCGCGCGCCCATGCCGATCTTCAATGAAAAGGTCATGTGCGGCCTTGGCCGCGATCCCGACAATACCGGCAAGCTTAATCCCGAGGGGGTCGAGCTTGCCGTTGTCGCCATGCAGCGCTTTGCCACCCTGCTGCGCGCCATGAAGGTCACCCATGTCGATGTGCTGGCGACCGCTGCTGTGCGCGCTGCCACCGATGGCAAGGAATTCTGTGACCGCGTCACCAAAGAAACCGGCTTGACCGTCAAGGTCATTGACGGCCTCGAAGAAGCCCGCCTATCGGCCCTTGGCATCATTTCCGGTGATCCGCTGGCATCAGGCATTATGGGCGATATCGGCGGTGGCTCGCTCGAACTGGTCCTGCTTGATAAGGGCGAGATCAAAAAACGCGTCAGCCTGCCGCTCGGTGCGATGCGCCTGCATACGGTGTTTGGCTCCGACCGCAGCCGCCTGACAGCTGAAATCAACAAGCATCTTGATACGGTCGATTGGCTGTCGGATGCCAAGGGACAGCAACTTTATGCCGTTGGCGGCTCCTGGCGCTCGATCGCAAAGCTGTTTATTGCCCAGGAAAACTATCCGATTTCGGTGGTTCATAACCTTGCCATGCCGCAATCGGAAATGGCCGAACTGACCCACATCATCTCCCAACAAAGCCGCGTCTCGCTTGAAAAGATCGGCGGTGTGTCCAAACGCCGCATCGACAGCCTGCCGCATGCATCGCTTGTCATGAACATGTTGATGAAGCGTATGCAACCCAACGAGGTGGTCTTTTCCGGCCATGGGCTGCGCGAAGGCTGGATGTATGAAGTCCTGCCCGAAGATCTGCGTCAGCGCGACCCCGTGCTCGAAGCCTGCTTCAGCTTTGCCGAAGACGGCGAACGTTTCCATCAGCACGGCGAAGAAGTTGCACAATGGTGCGCGCCGATCTTCGCCGACCTGCCAGTCAATATCGAACGCCTGCGACTGGCGGCCTGCATCATCGGTGATATCGGCTGGAACGAACATCCTGATTACCGGGCGGTACAAAGCTATCACCGCATTTTGCGCCACCCCTATATTGATCTGAACCATCATGACCGGGTGTTCCTCGCCTACACCATCGGCTCGCGCTATGCCGGCAACTTCAAGGGTGACGAGGCCATTGATCGCATCCTCAGCGATGATGACCGCCTGACCGGGCGCCTGTTTGGCCATGCCATTCGTCTGGGCCATACGCTTTCGGGCGGGGTCGAGGGCATCTTACCGCAAACGAAACTGCTGCTCGAAGACGGCAAACTCGTCTTGCAGTTTGAAAAGCAGGCCAGCACGCTTTACGGCGAAGTCGTCGAACAGCGTTTTTCCAAACTGGCCAAGCTGATGAACCGAGAAAGTGAAGTCCGCCTAGCCGGATAACACCGCAAAGAGCTCACACTCAAAACGCGCATTTCGTTGACGAAACACACCAAAACCGGCAGGATTACGGCCCCTTTACTGAAAAGGAGTGCCTTTTCATGACGGACACACAGCAGCCCTCCGATCACACCCCGCCAGACATCGTAACCACACTGGCACACATGCCCTTTCAAAGCTTGTGTCAGGCAATCAGCACCTTGCCCGACAGCGACGAGGACATCGAAAAGCTCCGCACCGCCGCAGGCGATGAGGAAAGGTCACGCATTGACCTGCTGATCGCACTCAGAAGCACCCGACTGGGCGAGATCGCCCCGCTATTTGCCAACGCCGACGACGATCCGACCCATACCACCATCCGCTCAAGCGATGTGCCCGACACCATGCTCTCACTGCTAACTGCGCTCAACGCAGTCAAAGGCCCGCAATGAAACCACTCGATACCCAAGCCACCCTGCACCTGCGCTGCGGCTCCGACATTCGCGATGGCCTGAAAGCAGCCGGCTTTATTGGCGATTTCCTTGAATTCTCCGATCCGTTCTGTCAGGGCCCGGTGCCCGATCTGCCGCGGGGGACCTTCATTGAAACCCGCGCGGGTTTCATCGCCCGGTCTTATGACATGGCAAAGGACGCGATCCTTGAACGGTTAAGGGCTGAATATGATGCGCTGGATCGGCTGGGGGATTATGATCATGTCGTGCTCTGGTTCGAACATGACAGCTACGATCAACTGATTCTCGCCTTCCTGATGGATGCCATCGCAACCACACGGCCCGAAACCAGTATTGAGGTCATCTCGGTCGACCACGCCCCGGACTCCGAAGGCCTTGATCGCTTCATCGGCGTCGGACAGCTCTCCACCGATGGCCTGATCTGGTGCTGGGAAAATCACCGGATGCCGTTAACCGATGATATGCTGACCTTTGGTCGCAAGGTCTGGGATGCGCTGCGTGCAACCGACCCGACGGACCTGATGGCACTCGCAGGAACCCAAAATGCGCCCCTGCCCCACATGCCAACCGCACTCAAACGCCATCTCGCCGAACTGCCCGACCCGCAAACGGGCCTGAGCCTGACACAGAAACTGACCCTGCAAATCATCACCGATCACGGTCCGCTTCCGGCTGGCAAAATCTTCGGCCATCTGACACGAACCTATGATCCGCTGCCCTATCTCGGCGATCTGATGTTCTGGCGCGAACTCGAATGGATGATGGACACCACGGACCCTCTCTTCACCGTCTCCCCAACCAACCCCGAAACCAACTGGGCTGAGCGCATCCTCACCCTCACCGATGCCGGACAAGAAACACTCGCCGGCAACCGCAACTTCCTTGAACCCTTCACCGGCACCCGCTGGATCGGGGGGATCCGCATAAGTTCGTCTGATGCATCATAACAAATGCATCTCATGAGCTGCGGCTACCCCACCTCCCGCGACACACGGAAAATCTCACCGCGCAGCCATTTATGCGCTACATTGGCAGCATTGCGCACGTGCCAGTATTGGGCAAAGCAGTATTCGGGGAAATCAAATGGCAGGTCAAACTCGCCAAAGCCCTGCATCATGGACCCCCTCAGGCGCGATGGCAGGGTGGCGATGATGTCGGTGCCGCGGATCAGGTTGGCGACGCTGGCAAAGGTCGGCACCTGAAGCGCTGTGCGTCTGGATCGGCCAAGGCCGCGCAGGATGTCATCGATTTCCGAACTGTCATTGGCGCCGATCATCACGCGTGCATGGCTGGCCGCACAGTAACGATCCAGCGTATCGGGCAAAACGTCATGAAATGCCGGATCGTAGAAGCAGCGCATATGTTCGCGAAAAAGTCCCTGCCTGGCAATATCCCCATGCTTTCCAGAGGACTCGATACTGATCGCATGATCAATCGTGCCGTCGCGCAACCATTTGACAATCCGGTCGTCCCCCGTCACCGGAAGGACCTTGAGCCGGATATCGGCCGCGCAATTTTGCACTCGCTTCATCAGGGCGGGCAGGATCACCGCCACTTCATAATCGTTGGTCCCGATCACAAAACTCGCACTATGTGCCGCATTATCCGGATCAAACGCCACCACACGGGTCAGGCTTCGTATGCCCTGCAGAAGCATGCGCACCTGCGGGGCGATTTCATCGGCATGCGCCGTCGGCACGATCGACCGCCCCGATCGCACAAACAACGGATCGCCAATAATCTGGCGCAACCGGTCCAGCCCGTGACTGACGGTCGGCTGCCCGACATCAAGGCGGTGCGCTGCTGCCGTCACTGATCCCTCGTCATAAATCGTCAGGAACAACCGCAACAGGCGATAATCAAGATCCAATTCATCGATATTCATACATATGTAATATCACACCCATCGAATTGATCATATGCATTCTTTGGCCCAGATTTCTCCCATGAACAGGCAACGCCTGCCCCCTTTATCGGAGAAACTGACATGACCATCTTGATCACTGGCGCAACCGGCCAACTTGGAACGCTGGTTGTTAAGCATCTGCTGGATCGCATTCCGGCAAGCGACATTGCCGTAAGTGTCCGAAGCCCCGAAAAAGCTGCGGATCAGAGTGCCAAGGGCATTGATGTTCGCAAAGGCGATTTTAATGACTTTGCCCTGATGACCAAGGCCTTCGCAGGTATCGACACCGCACTCATCATCTCGGCTGAGGATGACAACGCAACCCGCATCAAACAGCACCGCACCGCCGTTGATGCCGCCACAGCCGCAGGCGTCAAACACATTGTCTATACCGGCATTGTCGACCCAAAAGCCGATGCCGATTTCACCTATTCGGCCATTCACCTTGATACCGAAAACCACATCCGCCAAACCGGCCTTGCCTACACGATCTTGCGCAACAGCTTCTATGCCGATCTGTTGCTGGCGGGTGTGCCGCACGCGCTTGAAACCGGCGATTACGGCGCACCGGCCGGGGATGGCAAAATCACCTATATCCCGCGCAATGACCTTGCAGAAGCAGCCGCCGTCGTGCTTGCCGACCCGGCCGATCATGTCAACAAGATCTATGACCTGACGGGCACCAAGGGTGTTACTCATAGCGAAATCGCTGGCTACATCGCGGATGCCACTGGCAAGCCGGTCAAATTCGTCGATCTCCCTGCCGAAGTCCACACTGGCATCCTCGGCAGCCTCGGCCTGCCCGATCATCTCGTCGAAGCCCTGTCGGGGCTTTATGTCGGCGCAAAGAAAGGCGACTACGAAACCGTCAGCAATGATTTCGAAACCCTGGTCGGGCGCAAGCCGCAATCGGTTGAAGACTTTATCGCAAAGGCGCTGAAATGATCGGATCAAAACGCCATCTTCTCGCAGTATTGCCGGTCGCCTTCCTCGTCCTCATGCCAACTCTTCATGCGGGTGAAATCGAGGATCGCAACACCGCCAATGCCATCGCCTTCTATGAAATGGTCTTTAACGACAAGGACGTCGAAGGCGCGATCACGCAATATATCGGTGACGAGTATATTCAGCATAACCCGGTCGCCCCGGACGGGATCGAAGGGTTCCGCGCCGCCATTTCCGGCTGGCTTGCCGCCGATCCGTCGATCCATGCCGAAATCGTGCGTACCGTTGCCGAAGATGATCTGGTCGTGCTTCATGTCCGATCCACCTCGGCACAGGGTGAACGCGCGGTGATGGATATCTTCCGCTTTGATGATCAGGGCAAGGTTGTCGAACACTGGGATGTCGTCCAACCCGTCCCGGCTGAAATCCCCCACGACAATACGATGTTCTAGGTTCTACGCGTCCCAATACCTCAACGAAAAACAGCCGCCCGTTTCCCGGGCGGCTGTTATCGTTTCGGGCTCAAACTGCTACGCGAACTCCAACAAAAAAGGGCCCCCAAAGGGGCCCGGCAAGTTTTCAGGGAGGCATCTTGGAACTGACGTTACGGCGCAAACGTCAGCAGGGAGGAGACAAAAAGCACGGCGGTCGATGTGATCGAAAAGGCGATATATTTAACAATCATGTTCAGGGTCCTTTGCGGGGTAGCAGGCAAGGCAGCACCGGGGACGCACCGCCTTGCCTGTCTAGGGTCAGAACCTTCCATTCAAATTAGCTGGCCCTGACCTAGTAGAACTTCTTTCCGCCGAACTTTCCTTTCCCTACAGGGAACCGGAACATGGCGGGGTAATCTAAATCGGGATTACAATCCCAAGTCTGACAGCCCCGGATGATCATCCGGGCGGCGGCCAAGCGGCCAGCGGAAGAGACGCTCTTCCTCGGTAATCGGCTTGTCATTGATTTGTGCGAAGCGATGGAGCATCAGGCCTTCTTCATCAAATTCCCAGTTCTCGTTGCCATAGGCCCGGAACCAGTTGCCGCTATCATCGCGATATTCATAGGCAAAGCGCACAGCGATGCGGTTTTCATGAAACGCCCAGAGTTCCTTGATCAGGCGATACTCGATTTCCTTGGCCCATTTACGGGTCAGGAACGCAACGATGTTTTCGCGGCCTTCAAACATTTCGGCACGGTTGCGCCAACGGCTGTCTGGCGTATAGGCAAGCGACACCCTCTCGGGATCGCGGCTGTTCCAGCCATCCTCGGCCATGCGGACCTTCTGTTTGGCGGTTTCGACGTTAAAGGGTGGCAGCGGTGGCCGTGACATCAATCCTGTCCTTTGGTCTGTGGTCAATAAAGGGACCCCGGTCGGCTCGGAGCAACATGCGGAGGGGGGACAGCCGACCGGGGGAAGTGCCGGAAGTTACGCTGCGGAGGCGTTAACCACCGGGAAGTCAATCGGGGTATCAAAGGCTTCGTTGAGGTAGTTGGTGAGCGTATTGAGCGCCACGTGGGCCACGATCTCGACCAGTTCGGCCTCGCTATAGCCGGCAAGCTTGGCGGCACTGACATCGGCCTCGGACACCTGGCCACGGTTTTTAACCAGTGCCACGGCAAAGCGCACAGCCGCATCGGCCTTCTGATCGGTCGACGCACCATTGCGGTTTGCCGCAATCTCGGCGTCATCAAGCTTGGCGAGGTTCTTACCCAGATAGGTGTGGGCTGACAGGCAATAGTCACAGCCATTGATCTGTGCCACCGCAAGGGCGATGCGTTCGCGGGTTTGCGGATCAAGCGCGCCCTTGGACAGCGCACCATTCAAACCAAGATAGCCTTCAAGGGCTGCCGGGCTGTTTGCCGTCAGACGAAACAGGTTCGGAACCGAACCAAGCATCTTGTTCACGCCCTCAAGAAGCGGCTGCGAAGCATCAGGGGCGGCATCGATCGAAGCAGGCAGAGAAATGCGGGTCATTGAAACTCTCCTTAACAAGTTCGGGTTGATCAGCGTTGAAAACATATATACAGACAGGTCTGTCTATTTGTCAAACACAATTTTAAAACGACCGTTCTGATATCTGAAAGGCTTGCTATTCTGCGGCTTTCCCGCCAAAAGAATACAGACCGGTCTGACTATTGGAGTGAAAAGATTGAAATCAAAACGCGACGTTCTCGTCGATACCGCCCTTCGGCTTTTCTATACACAGGGCTTTAATGCCACCGGAATCGACAAGATCCTGGCCGAGTCCGGCGTCGCCAAAATGACGATGTACAAGCACTTCAAATCCAAGGACGAACTGATCCTGGCCGCCCTCACCCGTCGTGATGAAACGTTCCGCGACTGGCTGACATCGGAAATGCAAAAGGCCTCCACCAACCCGCGCGATCAGTTGCTGGCAATGTTTGATGCGCTCGAAGACTGGTTCCATGGCCGTGCATTCAAGGGCATGGGCTTTTCGGGCTGTGCGTTTATCAACGCATCAAGCGAGTTCGCCAAGCTTGACCACCCGGCCCATCAAATCGCCGCCGAACACAAAACCTGCGTGCTCAACCATATCGAGGGTCTCTGTGAGAAGGCCGGGGCCGCCAACCCTAAGCAACTCGCCGAAGAACTTGCCCTGCTCAAGGAAGGCGCGATTGTCACCGCCCAGGTGCGTGGCATGCCCGAATCGGCAAAGATTGCCAAGACCATGGCAACCGCGCTTTTGGATGCCGCCCTGCCCAGCTAACAGCGGTTGCTCAGTGCTCAAAAAACAAAAACGGGGCCATCGGGCCCCGTTTTTTGTTCGTCACAGCGAAATCGGATCAGCGATCAAGCTCGACAAAAACCACTTCGCCGTCTTTGAGCTTGAGCCCAAGCTGACCGTGCTTGAGACGCAGGGCATATTGCCCGAAAAGATCACGTCGCCAGCCACGCATGGCTGGAACGTCTGCATCGTCATCCGCCGCGATGTTCTGCAGATCATCGCTTGATGCCACCAGACGCTGGGCAACGCCCTTTTCTTCAGCACAGAGTTTGAGCAGGACTTTAAGCAACTCGACCGTCGGGCCGATCCCGGCCGGCAGTTCGATGCGCTGCTTGGGCTTTGGCCACTGATCCTGCGGGCTATCAAGGGCGGCCTTGATGGCTTCGATAATCGCCTGGCCGGGTTTTGAAGAGCCAAAGTTGCGACCAACACCGCGCGTTTTATCCAGATCCTTGTCCGTCATCGGCTGACGGGCAGCGATATCAAGCAAGGTATCATCGCGCAAAATCCGGTTGCGCGGCAGGTTCTTGCGCTGCGCTTCGGTTTCACGCCATTCGCCAAGCGCCCGCGCCACGGCGAGGAATTTCGGGCTGTTGGACCGGGTCTTAAGCCGCTTCCACGCGTCCGCCGGATCAATCGAATAGATCGACGGATCGGTCAGGCGTTCCATTTCCTCAAACAGCCACACGGCACGGCCATTGGCTTCAAGGCGTTCGTGGAAGGCCTCATATATCACGCGCAGATGGGTCACATCCGACAGTGCGTAACTGATCTGCTTGGTTGAAAGCGGACGGCGCGACCAATCGGTAAAGCGCATTGATTTATCAATGCTTTTGCGCGCCACCTTGTTGACCAGCGTCTCATAGCCGACCTGATCGCCATAGCCCAGCACCATCGCCGCCACCTGGGTATCAAACACCGGATGGGGCACCTTGCCCGACAGATGGACGAAAATCTCGATATCCTGACGGGCGGCGTGAAACACCTTCACGACGTCCTCGTCCTGCATCAACTCGAACAGCGGCATCAGATCAATGCCCTCGGCCAGCGGATCGACCGCCGCCCCGTTATCGGACGGCTCCGGACTTGCCACCTGCACCAGACACAGTTGCGGCCAATAGGTCGAGTCCCGCATGAATTCGGTATCGACAGTGACATATTCGAACGTGCGCAATCTTTCACACAGATTGCGAAGTTCTTCTGTAGTTGTAATCGGTTCCATGTCGATTGCTATAGCATTGCGCAGCACAATCCGCCAGTGGCTTCGATGCAGAGCAGGTCTTCGCCCGCTTTACGCCGTCAAACGCCACATCGCATTGGCTGCTGAGAGACTAAATAATCTCGTCCTCATCCAGAAGCGGATCGGATTGCAGGTGGGTTTCAATGGCATCCATGCGTTCCTGCACCTCGGACGGTCGCTTGATCAGGGCAACATGAAACAGCGCATCCCCCTGATTGACGATCGGCAGGTTGGTACGCCCGATGATCAAACCGTCTTCGCGCGCCACGATATCCTCGTCACGTTGCCCGAACGGGTCGGACACCGCCGCCACCACATCGCCCTCATGGACAAAATCACCCGCCAGCTTGAAGGTCCGCAAGATGCCCCCGGCCGGGGCGCGCAGCCAATGGCTGTTCGATGATTTGAACGATGGCACACGCGGTTCGCGCACGGTGCGTTGTGATGTCATGCCCAGCTTGCGCATCACGCGCAAAACGCCCGAAACACCGGCCCGGATCGACATTTCATCAAATCGAAGCCCCTCGCCCGCTTCATAAAGCAGGATCGGCACGCCAAGCTCACGCGCCGCTTCACGCAGTGACCCATCGCGCAACGGGCTGGTCAGAATGATCGGCGCCCCAAAGGCCTCGGCATAATTCATGATTTCCGGATCATCTTCATTGACCCGGATTTGCGGCAGGTTCACCCGATTGACCGCAGCTGTATGCAGATCAATGCCAAAGTCTGACCGCTCGACGATTTCGCTTAAGAAAAGATGGGCAAGTTGGCCTGCAAGCGATCCGCGCGAATGGCCCGGAAAGGACCGGTTCAAGTCACGCCGATCGGGCAGATAGCGCGTATGGTTTAAAAACCCGAACGCATTGACCACCGGCACGGCCAGTAACGTTCCACGCATGCCGCGCAAGGCGGGTGACTTCAACACACGCCGGATGACCTCCACGCCCACAATCTCGTCGCCATGGACAGCACCGCTGACGAAAATCACCGGACCGGGGCGTTTGCCATGCACGACACTGACCGTCAGATTGACCGGCGTGTGATTTGATAAAAGCGAAATCGGGATATCGACAAGCTGGCGTGTGCCCGGTGCAACCTTTTGCCCCCCAATTTCAAAATCAGGGGTCTTGGGGGTTCTGGCCGCTTTCGCGCCCTTGCTGTTCCCCCGGGGTGATCGGGTCTCGCTCATGCTCTTGTTCCTTGCCCTTATCCCTTGCCTTTGGTCCGCACCTTACCGGGTTTGAAATCCTTTTCCATGAAATCAATGATCATGCCGGCAATATCCTTGCCGGTTGCCACCTCGATCCCCTCAAGCCCCGGGGATGAATTGACTTCCATCACCACCGGCCCGTGGTTGGACCGCAGAATGTCAACACCGCATACATTGAGCCCCATGGCCTTGGCCGCTTCAACCGCAGTTGCGCGTTCCTGTGGTGTGATGCGGATGGATCGTGACGAACCGCCACGATGGATGTTGGACCGGAAGTCGCCTTCCGCGCCTTTGCGTTCCATGCTGGCGACCACCTTGCCACCAATCACAAAGCAACGGATGTCGCTATTGCCGGCTTCCTTGATGAATTCCTGCACCATGATGGCAACATTGGCCCCGCGAAAGGCCTCGATCACGGATTTGGCGGATTTCTCGGTCTCGCCCAGAACCACGCCGATGCCCTGTGTGCCTTCCAGCAGCTTGATCACCACCGGCGCCCCGCCAACGATGGAAAGAACCTCGTCAGTCTTTTTCGGATCATGGGCAAAGGCGGTTACCGGCAGGCCGATGCCACGGCGCGCCAAAATCTGCAACGAACGCAGCTTGTCGCGCGACCGGCCAATGGCAACCGATTCATTGATCGGATAGACCCCCATCATCTCGAACTGACGCAACACCGCCAGACCGAACTGGGTCACCGACACACCGATACGCGGGATCACCGCGTCATAGCCGGTCAGTTTGGACCCGCCATAATAGATTTCCGGTTTCAGCGAGGTAATATTCATCGACACGCGCAGCGTATTGATAATGTCGAGCTCATGCCCGCGATCCTCGGCCGCCTCGACCAACCGTTTGTGGGAGTAAAGATTGGGATTGCGTGCAAGCATCGCGATTTTCATGAGATGTCCCCCTTGGTCGGCATAAAACGGTGCGCGTCCGGTATCATACCGGCTGCGGGCGAATGCGAAATTGTCAGAAAGCAGGAGTATGTTACATCAAATCTACTTCACTTTGCCGAGGACATCTTTCTGCCCGGCAAGGAAAGGTCTGATGGACGTAGCCGCGCTACGTTCGAGGACCTTGACGCTGCGGGGCGGGAAGATGTCCCGGCCCATAGGGTTTGGTTTTGGCGGTCTTTCGCGGCGTTACACCGTTTGACCGATGCGCCGCATCGCTCTGCACGCTGTGCCTTGCCAAACAGCACGCCAAAACCAAACAAAGCGAAGTAGATTTGATGCAACATACTCTCGACGCTCCAGTCGGCTGGTGGTTCCGATCTTGGGTCGTTCTTCTGCGCGTCTATCGCTGTTCCGGCTTCCCTGCAAGATAAGATTTTGATGGCAGCACCAAAAATCTTCCTGCTTTCATCGCCGTGCGGCCCAAAAGCATGGGAAAGCCCATGATGGAGCGGTTTGCCAGCGACACTTCAACTTTCAATTTGTGATGCCCGACCAGGATATGGGTCGATATCACAAACCGTTCTTCGGCACTTCCGTTTGACGAGCGAATCTCGCGAAGCTCGACCAACGGGGCCAGACAGTCGATCTGGCCATGCCCGTCTCCGGGATAGTGCGGCAGGGTAAACGCAACAAAATCGCGCCCGTCACGCTCAATCTGTCTGGGATTGATCGCATGCAATGACGATGTCCGCGCCCCCGTGTCCACCTTAGCCTTGATCACAGGCACGTCAAGGTCGGGAAGTCCGATCCATTCCCGCCAGCCCAGAACATGCCCATCGGCAATCAGCGATGCGGTCTGGGTTTTGAGCGACGGTTTAGCTTTTGCGCGTTGCGGGCTCACATGCAGCTTCCAGTTATTGAACGCAATTTGTCAGGTGGGACTGATCATACCCGGTAACAACCTGATTGGCTTACAAAATTTGCAAGCCGCCCAGCCAAGTTCAAGCTGACAGTTCTTCCATCACACTACGCACCAGCGGCAAGGTCACTGCCCGCTTTTCGGCCAGTGCCCGACGGTCAATCGCCGTGACCAGTTCGGAAAGCGCGGCAAAGGATCGCTCGATCCTTGGCAGGACATAGCTGATGATTTGCGGGCTGGCCGGGATTTGCCGGTCGGCAAACAGCTTGATCAGAAGCCCGACAATCAGGTCATCATCGGGTGGGGAAATCTCGCACACCAGTGCCGCACCCAGCCGGGATCGCAAATCGGGCAGCGTGATCTGCCAGCGCGATGGCGGCTGGCTTGCGGTCAACAGCAAATGGCCGCTGCGTTCTTTGAGCATATTGTAAAGATGGAAACAGACCGTCTCATCAAGCCCGTCGCCCCCGACCTGATCGGCATCCTCGATCACAAGCCCGGTCGCATCGCCAATGATCGCATCGGCGTCCTGTCCGGCAAGGTCAGATGCCGCGATCTGAAGTGCACCGGACCGCGCCCGCCAGACTTCCGCCAGATGACTTTTCCCGCACCCCTTCGGACCATACAGGCACAAGGCGGGTGCGGGCCATTTCGGCCATTGGTCGATCCATGCCACGGCTTCGCTGTTACACTCGGCCACCATGAAATCATCACGGCCAAGTGCCGGGCGCATTTCAAGCGCCAGGGGCAATTGCTGCGGATCGTTATCTTTTTCCGGCTTGGAAGTCACCCGGGTCACACTCAATTCAACTTGCAGGTCTTGATATCAGCTTAGCCATCTGAATCCGCACCGGCACTGCTGCCGCCATCCGGTCCATGATCATAAAGCCGACTATCGAGATACTGCCTTAAGCCATAACGTACAAGCACGCCGATAACAGCGGCCACCGGCACCGCCAACATCACGCCCAAAAGGCCAAACACCGCACCCCCGGCAAGCAATGCAAACATCACCCAGACTGCATGCAAACCGACCTTGTCGCCAACCAGTTTTGGGGTCAGGAAATTGCCTTCAAGCACCTGACCGATCAAAAACACAATCGCCACAAGCCCAAGATCAAGCCCGAAGCCGAACTGTGCCACCGCAACGCCCATGCCCACGGCAAAGCCGGCAATCATCCCGAAATAGGGCACAAAGGACACCAGGCCGGTCATCAAACCAATGACAAAACCAAACTCAAGCCCGACCAGCGTCAAGCCAAGCCCGTAAAACAGACCGAGCAAAATACACACCGTCGCCTGCCCGCGCACAAAGCCTGCCAGCGTTTCATCAATCTCGCTGACACATTGGCGGATGTCCTTTGCGGATCTGCGCGGCAGGTAACTGTCGACCTTGGCGACGATCTTGTCCCAGTCGCGCAGCAGGTAAAACGACACCACCGGCGTAATGAACAGCAAGCTCAAGAAGTTCAAAAGCGCCAGACCACCCGACAGAACTTCACTTAGGACATTACCAACCCATTTAAGCGCATTGGCACTCTGCCCCTTGATCGCATCTGAGACACTTTGCAGCGTCTCGGGCGCCACCCGATCCAGGATGTTTTGCAGATACGGCGCAACATTGGTGCGCAGCGCATCAACATAGCCCGGGAACCGCTCAAGAAAGCCCGCAAGCTGGCTGCCGATCATCGGCACCACCAACAACATCACCAGAATGAAAACAAGGAAGAACAACACCGTGATGATGCTGGTCGCCACCACCCGGCTGGCGCCGCGCGCTTCAAGCTTATCCGCCAGCGGGTCAAGGAAATAGGCAATCGCCATCCCGGCGACAAACGGCAGAAGGATGCTTGAAAACAGCCAGATCAAGAAAAAGAATCCGACGACAAAGATCAGCCAGAAACGTGCTTGCTGCCGTAAAGTCATCCTCGGGTCCCCCTGTTACCCTTCCCCGCCGTCAAACGGGCTTAACTGCCAAGTGACAATCCCTCAAGGCGATCTGAACCGCTCGGCTGGATGAACCAAAGCTCCCCCATCCGGCTGAGATTAAGGTTCTGCTGGCTCAGCGCCGTCTGAAGCTGATTGGTCGAGCCAACATAATCAAGTGACAGCTGCACTTCGCGCTTGGACATCGCGATCACCCGCGAATTACGCACCACCGGCAACCCGATCAGCTTTTTCTCGATCCCGGCCCAGTCACCAAGACCGGTAATCGGGATAAACACCATCAGGTTGCCACCCGTGCTGTAATTGATCAGGTTGGCCCGTTTCCAGCCATCGGCAAGCTGCTCCTGCACCGATTTGGCGGCACGCACCAGCGTCTCGTTCAATGTCTCGTCCGGAAGGGTCTTTTCCTGCACGCCAAAGATCTGCGGTGCGCCATTCGGATCATATCGGGTCACGGAAACATAAACGGTCTCCCCGCCCTCGGGACCGGTCACCTCGGCACTGGCGACAACGGCCACATCCGCGCCATAGCGCTTGGCAAGCTGGGCTAGCCGCTCCATCGCCCCACCTTGGGCCTGCTCGGCGGAAACCGTGCTGATATCGGTCAGATCGCCAATCGGCGCCTTGATCGGGACAAGTCCCGAAGTCGCGATATTGCGTGACCACACTTCGCGCCACGGATTGGGATCATCCCACAGGCTGACATAATTATTGCTGCGATAGACCGGAACGATCATCACCGGTTTGGATTGCAGCTCGGCAAAGGAAATATCGCGGAAACGCAGGAACCGGCGCAGTTCATCATCCTTGAACCGCACGGTCATGTCCGCGATATAGCGCACCGAGGATGTCTTTTCATTCGACACCCCGAAATCACGCACCATGTTCGTGATCACCGATGTTTCCGGTGTCGCCAGTCCGGCACGATCTTCGGGCAGGGTCAAACGGGCAACCACTTCTTCAAACGCCTTGCGCTGACCGATTTCAAGTGCGCTTTCGCGTGCGGCCGCGGCCGTTTCGGCGCGCTCGTCAACATGAACACCCGTGACGGTGAAAATGTCCTGGGCTGCTGCCGGAAAGGCCATAATGGCGGCAACGGTCGCCGCGCCAGCCCACATCCTGATATTTTTCAATGAAGTAAGCACGTATGCCTCTTTGCCCTAATCGTGTCTTGGTTAATGCTCTTTGTGGCATGTTGAACGCATTCTGCAAAGAAAACTCTGTCATGCGCAGGTGATCATTGCATATTGCCCGCGTTTGAGTATTTTCGGCCCAGCGGAAATTATCAAGCCCGCGTTTTTTATCAGCAGGATCGTGCTTGTCCTCTATATCTGATTAAAGGCGTCAGTAAGGCGGATTGGTCAAACAGCAGGCTCACCCCTGCGACCCGGACCGCAAAAAGCCCGGCATACGGCGCCTTGAATGGATACCTGTTGATGAAAAACGCGGGCACTCCCGCTTTTATTCATGCATGCGCGAAGCCAGGGATCACCAACATGACCGCCTCTAACGGCCTTACCTATAAGGACTCCGGTGTCGATATCGATGCCGGGAATGACCTTGTCGAACGAATCAAACCGCTTGCAAAAGCAACCACCCGTTCCGGTGTTGCCGGCGGTCTTGGCGGTTTCGGTGCCCTTTTTGATCTGAAGGCCGCCGGATATAACGATCCGGTTCTGGTATCCTGTACCGATGGTGTCGGCACCAAGCTGAAAGTCGCCTTCCTGGCTGACAAACACGACACAGTCGGCATCGACCTGGTCGCCATGAGCGTCAATGACCTCGTCGTTCAGGGCGCAGAACCGCTTCTGTTTCTTGATTACTTCGCAACCGGCAAGCTGTCGGTCGATAACGCCGCAAGCGTCGTCGCCGGTATTGCCGAGGGCTGCAAACAGGCTGGCTGTGCACTGATCGGTGGCGAAACCGCTGAAATGCCGGGCATGTATGCCGACGGCGAATATGATCTCGCCGGTTTTGCGGTCGGCGCGGCTGAACGCGGCGAACTGCTTGATGGCACCAACGTTGAAGAAGGCGATGTCATCCTGGGGCTTGCCTCCAGCGGTGTGCATTCCAACGGTTACTCGCTGGTCCGCAAGGTTGTTGAAACCGCCGGTCTTGAATATGCCGATGACGCCCCGTTCGCACCGGGCAAAACCGTTGGCGAAGCGCTGCTTGAACCGACCAAGGTGTATGTCAAAAGCTGTCTCGCCGCCCACAAGGCCGGTATGGTCAAGGCACTGGCCCACATCACCGGTGGCGGCCTGACCGAAAACGTTCCGCGCGTTCTGCCCGAAAACCTGACCGCTGTCTTTGATGCCAGCTGCTGGGAATACCTGCCGGTGTTTAAATGGCTCTCCAAACAGGGCGGCATTCCGGCCATGGAAATGGCACGCACCTTTAACTGCGGCATTGGCATGTGCGTCGTCGTTCCCGCCGACAAGGCCGACGCGGCTGAAGCCCTCCTGCGCGAGCACGGCGAAACCGTCAGCCAGATCGGCGTCATCGGCCCGCGTGCCGGTGATGGCCCGCAGGTCGTGATCAAAAACATGGCCCGTACATGGGACAAGTAAGCAACGGCAAGAAGCTAAAGCTCGCCGTTCTGATCTCAGGCGGCGGGTCAAACCTGCAAGCCATCCTTGATGCCTGCAAGACGCCCGGCTACCCGGCCGAAATCGTGCTGGTTTTCTCCAATCAGCTGGATGCGGGCGGTCTTGAACGCGGCCGCAAGGCTGGCATCCGGTCTGAAACCATCTCGCACAAGGGCTATCCGGGCGGGCGCGAAGCCTATGACAACGCCGTAAGTGCCCTGATCGAGGAAAGCGGTGCCGACCTTGTCGTGCTGGCAGGTTACCTGCGTCTGGTCAGTGAAAGCTTCGTCACCCGCTGGAAAGACAAGCTGATCAACATCCACCCGTCGCTGCTGCCAAGCTTCAAGGGGCTTGGTGTGCATCAGGCTGCACTTGATGCCGGGGTGAAGTTCGCGGGCTGCACCGTGCATTACGTTGTGCCCGAAGTCGATAGCGGCCCGATCATTGCCCAGGCCGTGGTTCCGGTCCTGCCCGGTGATGATGCTGGCAAACTGGCCCAGCGTATCCTGCGTCAGGAACACCGCATCTACCCGCAGGTCATCCGCTGGATTGCCGAAGGCCGCGTCTCGGTCGATGCCAAGGGCATCGTCACCATCGAAGATGCCCCGCCAGCCGACTTTGCTGAAATCAACCCGGCGCTCGAGCCCGGATGAAAGAATCTTTGGCGCTGGCTGCGCAAGTTGCTTAACGCATGAAACGGCGGGTCATCGTGTATGCCCCGCCGTTTTCTTGCCCTGCAATCAGGACCACAAGGCCACAGTCACCAAAAGAACAACCATGCCGACGACGGCCTGCACCAACGTCCCGCCCGTCAGGACGCGAATGACGCGCCCTTCGCTTGGCTCGCTCTCCAAGGCATCTCGACGCACCAGCCAATAATAGCTGTCATTGGGCATAACTGCGACAAACGAACCAAGACAAATTGCGAAGACAGCCGCGATCTCGTTAACGCCGCTTGCAAGCACAATCGGGGCCGCGACAGGCGCAATGGCGGCAAAGGTTGCCATTGATGATCCTTGTGCCAGCTTGAACAGCACGGTCAGGGCAAAGAGTGCTATCAGGGTCACCACGCCGCTGCCTTCCGGAAACAGATGGTCCAAAGACACCAGCCCTGTCAGAACCGATCCAAATGCACTTGCTGCGCCAATAACAATAAGAAGCGACCCGGTGCGTCGCACCGCACTATCCAGGCACCCGCGCCGTTTTTCGTGTGGCGTTTGCAACAGAGCGACGATCGCAGCAAAGATCAATGCGCCCTTGGGCAGCAATAGAAAATCCACTGCTGCGACACCGGTCCGACCAACAAAGCCGCCGACAACCAACAGACCCGCCAACGCGAAAAATGGCGCAAACGTCATCAGTAAATCTCCGCTGTCAGCAGCGTCTGGCCTGATCTCCGCGCCGTGATTCTTCGTCGCAAAGCGCCCCCAAATCACACCCGCCATCCAGACGGGTAACAATAGAAGCCCACCGCAAACCAACAACCCGACAGGTTCAACCCCGGAGCCCCCCGTAACACCAAGCCCCGCCGCAACGATGAGCGGACCGGCCGGATAAAGCAACTTGAACCCGGCATAGGCTCCGAATGCCGTATCCATCTTGTAGCGCCCCGCCGCCGGAGAAAGCGCGGCATATGCAGTGTCGGGGCAAATCATGCCCGCACCTGCAATCGGAGAAGCCAACGCAACGGTGCGGCCCACCGCTTTGGACGCGATGTTTTGCTGCGACAGGACCGCAGCCAAGGTAAAGGACGGCAGCAGGATGAGGGCAAACTCGCCCAGAGCCCGTCCGAAACCTGTATTGAATTGCCCGATGACCTCGCTTGCTTCAAGCCCGCCGATCAAGCCGAGCCCAACAGTCAGCACGACCATCCAGATCACCAGAGGCAAGTCTGGTACATGATTTTTCAAACTTGATGTCGCAAATGCTGTTGCAATCTTATTTGCCATGACAGAGCCATTCTTTTAATTGAGCTGTACTCATGCTAGATGACTCATGCAGAATGTTTAAATGAGAAAACATGAGGGACAGGATGCGTACAACTCATACTAAACCACCTTTGCGATCCCTTCAGGTGTTCGAGGTTGCCGCCCGGTGCGGCAATTTCACTGCGGCGGGTCAGGAGCTTGGCCTCACCCAAAGCGGAGTGTCGCGTCAGGTCTCCGATTTGGAAGCAACACTGGGCGTTGCACTGTTTCTGCGCAACGGCGCAAGATTGAGCTTAACCCAGGCAGGGGATCGGTTGGCGCATGAATTAGCAGATAATTTCTCTCGCATCTGGTCCGCCGTGGCAGATGCACAACGATCCCATCAAGTTGTCACACTCTCCATGCTGCCATCGGTGGCAGCAAAATGGTTTGCGCCAAGACTGGGTAACTTTCTGGCGACAAATCCCGACATTGATCTTCGGATTACGGCATCCCGGCATCTTGTGGACTTTGCCCTGGAACGTGTTGATGCTGCGATCCGCTACAGCCCTGCGCCACCCGGCAATCTGGATGCGATCAAGCTCTGCACTGAGACCATCACACCGGTTTGCTCTGCAAAATATGCCATGGACAACAAGCTAGACACGTTTGAAGACCTGTATCGCGCCACCCTTCTTTATGCCGATCTTCCAGAAGACTGGAACGCCTGCTTCAAAGCTGCCGGGTACCAACGCCCGCCACCCGCCGGGCCACGCCTTGGAGATGACAGTGCGATTTTGCAGGCAGCCGTCCAGGGACAGGGCGTCGCACTCGGTCGGTCGTTGCTCGTCGCCGACGATATCGCCGCAGGACGACTGGTCGCACCTTTCAACATCTCTCTGGAAGCCAGCCATGCATATTGGTTTGTCAAACCCAAAGGTGCATCAACCACAGATGCAATTGACGCAGTAAAAGCTTGGCTGTGCTATCAATTCAAAGAATAGCGTCACAAGCGCCTTGGAACCCAGAAGCACCAATAACCGACTGGCAGGCCATAATCTTTGCGCATTCTGATGCTGTGATGTGCTGCGTAAAAGCGACGACCGCCACCACCGCCAAAGAAAGCCGACATCATGATGCGCAAATCCCCTGCCCTCATCACCGCCCTCGCCCTTTTGGCCTTTCTGCCGACCCACGCCATGGCACAGGCCGAGGCCGATGGGGCGGACATGCAAACCGGTGACAAACACTGGCGGGCGCAAAAATGCGCGGTCTATCAGGAAGTCCGTAGCGAAATGCTCGAAGAAATTCCGCGCGGCACACTCAGCCCGGAATTCGCCAGGGCCGAAGAAGACTATATTGAAAATGGCTGTGCCGGCCGGGCCTATGCCTGCCCGAAATCCAAGACAGAACTCGACTATGCCAACAAGATGTCGTTTGCGATGATGAGCCACGGGCTATCGGGCACCTTCCTGCCCTATGGCTGCAAATCGGGCATCCAGTAACCTTTTGGGATCAAAGGTGAACCGCCACGGATGTGAAATGGGTCAAACGTCTAACATTGAGGGTCAAAACTCATTCACATAATCGGCCCGGTCTCCCGGATTTGTGCGGGTATGCGGAGTTAAATCGCAGGAAGATCCATATCTTTCAAGATTTTGCGACAAAATAGCCCGTGCAAATCCGGGTGATCCGAAGGACAACTGATATGAGAGAAAGCCTCTGCGTCAAATCCCTTGACCGGGGATCACCACGATCTGCGGGCTTTTCCTCGCTTTTTCTCTCATATCAGTTGCCGGGTCGGTTATGTGAATGAGTTTTGACCCTCAGGTTAATCTGCATCTTGCACTGCATCAACTTCGTGGATATACATTTGAACAATCCAAAAACACCCAATCTGAGGAGGCAAGTTTGCAGGGTAACGATTACGAACTCACCGAAACCCATGTCAGCATCTATCACGGCTACACGAACTTCGTGAAATGGGGCACCATCTCCATCATTGCCCTGTTGATCCTGATGGCGATCTTCCTTCTGTGATCTGCCAATCGGCATTGATCCGATAGCTCACAAGCGCAAAAGCTGCCGTTCACCGGCAGCTTTTTTTATGCTCAAAGCGTGTCTGTCTCATAACGAATGACATTGAATCCCTCCTCCGCGCCGGGCGGGACAAAGGCCGCATTAATCTGATGAAACTGCGCATCACTGGCGGCAAATTGATGGGTTCCGGCCCGGTTGCGCACACGAAGGCGGTTGATACAGACATCATCTTGCTGGTCGAGATAATGCAAAACATGATCCGCCCCGGCATCCTCAAGGATCCCGCGCATCCAGCCCCGCAAACCAACCGTATTGGCCGGAAAATCCAGCACCACCGAAACCCCCGCACGCAGCAGCATCGCCACATGCGGCCCCATCACGCCGCGCACCCTGTCTGATACCCGGACATAATCGGCAACCGATCGCATCTGGTCGCCAAAAAGCGTCGATAACCATTCATCCTCGGCGATCATAACCGTGCCGGGTTTGCGCGCCAGTTCGGCGGCAAGCGTCGATTTGCCCGCCGCGATCTTGCCACACAGCATATGCAGCGTGCCGGTCTTTGTGCCGTTTTGCGGCATCAAAACCCGGTCGGTTTGGTTTAACTCTGATAAGGGCTTGGTCATCTCTGTCTCCCGTTCTGTTTTGGTCTGGCCGGGAGACAGCCACAAAAAAACCCGCCTCGCCGGCGGGTGGGTCTCATCTGGTCAAAACGTCGCTACTCCGCCACTCTATGAGAGGCGGTAAAAATTCGTGCTGAATGCTGGGTCAAAACGTTTTCCATACCCCAAGAATGGCAGGCACAGACGCACTTGTCCAGCATGATGCGGCGCACAATTGGTGAATATCATAAATATTATTCACCCATAGGTTATTTCGCGCTATCATTTTTACATCGCCTTGCGCGATATCCGGGCACAAAACCAATCAGATAACCGCCCCGGAAAATCATGATCCGCAATCAGGGAGGAAACCCATGCAAGGAAGTGATTATGACGAAGGCCTGGTGCATCACCACGAAGAAGGTTGGCACCACTGGACGAAATTCATGCTCTGGAGTGTGGTCTCGATCGCCGTGCTCCTGCTGTTGATGGCAGGCTTTCTGATCGACTGATCAAACATTACCGCAAAACAAAAAACGCCCCGCAATGTGCGGGGCGCTTTTGCATCCGGAAGAACCGGAGAACTTCAGGGTCAGGACCTGCTAGGCTTAGCCGACGATTTCGGTCTGAGCGAAGAAGTATGCAATTTCGATTGCAGCGTTTTCGAGCGAGTCCGAACCGTGGACCGAGTTCGCTTCGATGGATTCTGCAAACTGTTTGCGGATGGTGCCTTCCTCGGCGTTCGCCGGGTTGGTTGCGCCCATTACTTCGCGGTACTTAACGACGGCATCTTCGCCCTCGAGAACCTGAACAACAACCGGGCCAGAGACCATGAAGTCTACCAGCTCGCCAAAGAACGAACGTTCTTTGTGAACTGCATAGAAACCTTCAGCCTGAGCGCGGGTCAGAGCGACGCGCTTCTGTGCGACAATGCGCAGGCCAGCTTCTTCGATGACGGCGTTGATTTTGCCAGTCAGGTTGCGGCGCGTTGCGTCCGGCTTGATGATCGAAAGAGTGCGTTCGACAGCCATTGGTTTCACCTAAGCTTTGTAAAAATTCGTTACCCCCAAAGAGGACCCCACTGAGTCCCCCGAGCACAAAGGGCCTGCGGAAGATAAAGGCGGCACCAAAGACCGCCCTTATCATCCACAGACCCGAAGGTTGGCGCTATATAAACGGGGTTGGATCGCAACGCAACACATAGTTCTACCGCTGCAAAGCAGACCTGCAGCCGTTGCATTCACCCGTTTCGACTGTAAAAAGCCCCCAAAAGGCATGAAACTGCGGTTCCCGGCTGTTTTGGCACCGTCCTGTCACCGAAATCACAGCTGCGATGACAATTTGAAGAATCCTTGCGTCCAAGGCCCGCCTGCCCTATTGAAAGCACAGAAATCCTTGCGATTCCCCCGAAAACGACCCGATACCGGCGAAAGACATCATGCTGCAAATATCCGATCTGACCTACCGCATTGGCGGCCGCATCATTCTTGATCAGGTCAATCTGACCATCCCGGACGGGCACAAGGTCGGCCTGATTGGCCGCAATGGCGCGGGGAAATCGACCCTGCTCAAACTGATCTCAGGTGAATTGCCGGGTGACGGTGGTGATATCCGCCTGGCCAAGCGGGCCCGCATGGGCGTCGTCGCCCAGGAAGCCCCGGCGGGTGAACGCTCGCTGATTGAAACCGTTCTGGCGGCCGACACCGAACGCGCAAGCCTTTTGGAAGAAGCCGAAACCACCACCGACCCGCACCGCATTGCCGAGGTCCACACACGTCTGGCCGATATCGACGCCCACACCGCCGAGGCCCGCGCGGCATCGATCCTTTCCGGTCTTGGTTTTGACGCGGATGCCCAGCAACGCCCGTGTGATGATTTCTCGGGCGGCTGGCGCATGCGTGTCGCCCTTGCCGCGACCCTGTTCCTGCGCCCGGATCTGCTGCTGCTTGACGAGCCGACCAACCACCTTGATCTCGAAGCCACCATCTGGCTTGAAAACTATCTGATCAATTATCCCGGTACGATCATCCTGATCAGTCACGACCGCGATCTTCTGAACCGCGCGGTCAAGACCATCGCCCATCTGCATGATGGTACGGTCACGCTTTATGGCGGCAATTACGACAAATTCGCCAAGACGCGCCGCGAACAGATGGAATTGGCCTCCAAGCATTATGAAAAGCAGATCGCCCAGCAAAAGCATCTGCAATCCTTCATCGACCGCTTCCGTGCCAAGGCCAGCAAGGCCAAACAGGCACAAAGCCGTGTCAAAATGCTCGAAAAAATGGGCCCGGCCATTCCGGTGGTCGAGGATCGCGGCATCAGCTTTGACTTCCCAAGCCCCAAGGAATTGCCACCGCCCCTGATTAACATTCACGATGGCGATGTCGGCTACGAAGAAGGCAAACCGATCCTGCGCAATATCAGCCTGCGCATTGATATGGATGACCGTATTGCCCTTCTGGGCGCCAACGGCAACGGTAAGTCCACACTGGCAAAGCTTCTGGCCGAACGGCTTGAACTGATGTCAGGTGAAAAGCATTCATCAAACAAACTGCGCATCGGCTATTTCGCGCAGCACCAGACGGACGAACTCCGCGGCGATGAAACGCCCTATCAGCATATGGCATCCCTCATGCCCAACGTCATCGAAAGCAAGGTCCGCGCCCAGCTCGGCCGCTTTGCCTTCGAAGGCGATAAGGGCGACACCAAGGTCAAGGACCTCTCGGGCGGGGAAAAGGCGCGCTTGCTGTTTGCGCTGATGACGCTCGATGCGCCGCATATGCTCATCCTCGATGAGCCGACCAACCACCTTGATATCGACAGCCGCGATGCGCTCAACCATGCGCTCAATGCCTATGAAGGTGCTGTGATCATCATCAGCCACGATCCCTATCTGATCGAAGCCTGTGCGGATCGCCTGGTGTTGGTCGCGGATGGCACGGTCAAGGCGTTTGACGGCGACGTTGCCGAATATCGCCAGTACCTTCTGGATCGTGCACGCATGGAACGTCGCGCGAATAAAGGCGACGATGCGGGCAAACCCGCCAAACGTGACCGCAAGGCCGAACGCCAGCAGGCGGCTGAAAAACGTAAAGCAGCCGCCCCGGTCAAACGCGAAATAGAGAAGCTTGAAAAACAGATGGAAAAGCTTTCCGAACGCAAAGCCGCCATCGAAGAAAAAATGGCCGACCCGACCCTTTACGAAGACGCCAACGCCCAAAAGCTCTCGGATATCCAGCTCGAACTCGGCAAACTCGAAAACGACCTTGCCATGATCGAACAAAAATGGATGGACAAGCAGGAGGAATATGACGCGATGGTGGCGTAAGGAGCCACTTGGGATTCAGGCGCATGCCCCCACGCACGCAGCCATACGTGCCTACCTGTTGAGTTGACATCTGTACCGTTGCGGAAAAAGGGGACTGTCCCCTTTTTTGCGCCCTTTTCTACGCACGCTCCCTTTTCTGAGCACGCAGCCATACGTGTCCACCTGTTAAGTTGACAATTGTACCGTTGGGCGGTACAGTGACCCAAGCTTAATGGAGCATGTCGATTGATCGGATCTTTTCGCGACAGGTGGCTTGAAGACTTTTTCATTCGTGACCAGGCAGGAAAGAAAATTCCCGCCGATATCAATGCCCGCCTGTTTCGGAAGTTGCAGTTGATTGATGATGCAATCTCAAGCAACGATTTACGCGTTCCGCCCAGCAACCATTTTGAAGCATTAAAGGGCAAACTGGCCCGGTATCACTCCATCCGGATCAATCGCCAATGGCGGCTGGTATTTCTTTGGGACGACACCAAAGGCAAGGCTGACGACCTTTATCTCGACAATCATAGCTATCGATGAGGCCCACAATGATCACGACAGCAAGAAAACCCGTCAGCGTTGGTGAAATGCTCGTCACCGAGTTCATGGAACCGATGGAATTGACGCAGACCGCTCTGGCCGAAGCCATGGGCGTTCCGCGCAAGCATGTAAACGAGCTGTGCAACAACCGACGCCGGATAACCGTTGATACGGCGCTTATCCTGGCCCGCGTTTTTGGTAACAGCGCGGAATTCTGGATCAACACCCAGACCCGCAATGATCTATGGGAAGCCCACAATATCCCTGATCGCCGCAAGCGGATCGAACGCGCCCGCCCGGTCACCTCTCCTGCTGCGGCATAAGCCTGACAGCGACCATAGCCGCGCGCTCTAACGCAAAAAGGACAGCCCAATCGGACTGTCCTTTTTTGTTTGCTCTGCCCCCGGAATTATCGCGATCCGTTGGCCTGCTTTTTCTCGTTCCCTTTGCGGAAGCGCTTCTGGCGATACATCTGCTCGTCCGCCAAGCCCAGAAGCGCAACACTTTCGCGGCTATCGGTCGGGAAGATTGCGATACCGACACTGGCGCCAACCGTGATGGTCAGGCCGCCAAATTCCATCGGGCGCTGCAGGGCGGTCTGGATTTTCTGGGCGATCCAGTCGGTTTCCTCATGACTTGCGACTTCTTCGGCAATGACGGCAAACTCATCGCCGCCAAGACGGGCGACCGTATCGTCGTGGCGCACGGTTTCGCGGATCCGCTCGCCCACCACGCGCAGAACCTTGTCCCCGACCTCATGCCCATGCTGGTCATTGATCGGTTTGAACCCGTCAAGATCGATATACAGCAGCGCGATGGCGTATTCTTCGCTTTCGGCGTGACCGCAGGCCACTTCAAGCCGGTCTTCAAACAGCAACCGGTTGGGTAAACCGGTCAGGGCATCGTGATTGGCCTGACGCCAAAGTTCCTGCGCATTTTCCATATGGCGCGAGATATCCAGCCCCATTTCGACATAATGCACCGCCCCCTCTTCCGGGTCGGCAATCGCACTGATCACGACATTGGAATAGAAAAACTTGCCATCCTTGCGCCGGTTGCGGACCTCGCCCTCCCAGGTGCCGCTCGCGCGCGCCGACATCAGGATTTCATCCAATTCCTCGGTGTTTTCCCGCTCGGCCCGGACAAAGGCCAGCGGCTTGCCAACAGCTTCATTGGGCAGATAGCCGGTCATGGCGGTAAAGCCCGGATTGACCTTGCGGATGATACCGTCCGGATCCGTGATCACCACACTGTTTTTCGATACTTCCAGCACGCGTTCGGACAACCGCGCCCCGAAACTTGCCACCAGTTGCCGGCGCCGGGTCCAGGAATAGGCGGCACTGCCAATCGCGATCAGCAAGATCACCGCAATACTGACAACAGTCAGCATGTTGCGATCCGGGCTCAGCAAGGCGTGATATTGTTCATCCGGCAGGCGTGCGCCGATAAACAGGTTCAGGCGACTGGTCTGGGCAATGTCATTTTCCAGAATGACAGAAATCTTCTGTCCGAAATCCCCGCGCAGCAACAGGTCGGATACCTCAATCCGGGCAACCGTGTAAAAGCCCTGATCGGTGACGAAGCTTGTTTCCCCCGCCTGCATTTGTTCCCAGGCCGGGGCAAACCGGTCGGCCACTACTGCCGGTGTTCCGGTCAGATCGCGGGCCCAGTTTTCGCCCGGTTCGCCGCCGATAATCCAGTTGCCGTCCTCGTCCGTGACAAAGGCATGTGCGCCATCGCGTTCAAGCGGCCCGATCACTTCGGCCAGCATCGGACTTGCGCGCAGGTTCAAAACCAAAACACCCTGACGGTCGCCAAGGCGATCAAAGACCGGGGATGCCAGCCGGATGACCGGCTTGATCGGCTGTTCGATCTCGCCAAATTCGCGGTTCAGATCGATGCCCGACATGTAAAACGTGCCGCGCGGGGCGCTTGCGGCCAGCTTGAAATAGGATCGGTCTGCCTTGTTCTGCAATTCACCCGCGGGCACGGTATAGGGAATGCCACTGCCGTAATTGACCCGCACCACTTCTTGCCCGTCATGATCAAGATAGCGGATCTGGTCATAAATCCCGCGGCGCAAGGCAAACAGCTCATACTCGCTGGCAAGCTGCGCCCTGTCGGTACGCCCGTCTATGACCGCGTCAAGCTGGGTGCTCTCGGACAGGATCAGCAGATCAGACACCACTACATTGATGCGCTCGCGCATGATGGCAATCGATTTGTCGAGCGCAAAGGATTGGTCATCGGCGATCTGCTTGCCCCGGACATTCGCCCGCTCCCAAGCCAGCAGCCCGATGACGAGCAGGAACACCGCACTAAGCGGCACAAAACAGGCAAGGAAGGATTTCAGATGACCGAATTTGATCATGGTGCTTTTGGCTTTTCGCTCTTGGGCTTTGGGGCTCTCGCGTTTTTGGGCCCCTGATCGTCGCAAGGATGCGATCCTGTGCACATAGCGCGGGCTGCCAGCAGATCACATATTATGCGGTCGTATGATCCCATACATGCGTTTCCTCCCAGCATTTACAAGACACCGCCTGAAATTTTTCAAATTTTATTATTTTAAATCATATTATTATCATATTTTTATTTATTATAACTATTCCAATAAATGCAAAGAGATTAGCCTATACGTCTTATTAAAATGCTTCAGGGTCCCCTTGGCGTCATCTGACTGCGTCATACCATCCACGGCACCTGCGCCCCAAAACCCGGCACGCCTCCCCGCCTAAATCACACCACCGAAAATCCCATGATCAAATCCGGACGTGCACGCCGGACAACCTATTCCTCATACAATTTGATTTACGCGGTTTTGGCACATCGCCATAAAAAAATCCCGCAGGGCGCAAACCCCACGGGACTTTTCAATTATTTTGAATAATCGGTCAGATTATTCAGGAAGTTTGAATACCGGCAGGACCGAGCCTTCATACTTGGTTTCGATGAATTTGCGGACCGCATCATCATGATAGGATTCAACCAGCGTCTTGACCCACGGCTCGTCCTTGCGCGATGTCTGGGTGACGATCACGTTAGCATACGGGCTGTCATTGCCTTCGATTGCAATGGAATCCTTGATCGGGTTCAGACCGGCTTCGAGCGCGTAGTTGGTGTTAATCGCCGACGCATCCAGATCATCAAGCGAACGCGGCAGCTGGGCCGCATCGAGCTCTACAAAGCTGATATCCTTGGGATTTTCGATGACGTCAAGCGGGCTGACGACAAGACCAACCGCCGGATCAACCTTGATCAGACCATGGGACTGCAACACCAGAAGCGCACGGCCGCCATTGGTCGGATCGTTCGGAATGCCGACTTCGGCACCTTCGGGCAGCTCATCAAGGCTTTTGATTTTGTTGGAATAAATGCCCATCGGGGTCAGGATGTTGTACCCAACCACCGACAGCTCATAACCACGGTCCTTGATCTGGTTATCCAAATACGGCACATGCTGGAAGCTGTTGGCATCCAGATCGCCATCATCAAGCGCCTGGTTCGGGATAACATAGTCCGAGAAGCTGACCAGTTCGATGTCCAAGCCCTTGGTGGCAGCCACCTTGACGACTTCTTCCATGACTTCTTCATGCGCACCCGGGGTGACGCCGATCTTGATCGCGTCATTGGCCAGTGCCGGACCGGTAAGCGCCGATGCGAGAACCGCAGCCGCCGTCAGTTTAAAGAAAAACCGCATTGTAAAACTCCTTGTTTTCTTTTGGGTTTGTGCGGGAATTTGACGAATGTGAGCAATCCTCACATTCGGAATTTGTTCGATGAAAGGCTCAGATATTCCGCTTGTCGGCCTTGCGCGCCAGATAGTCGCCAAAGCTTTGCACGGCCTGCACGACAACGATCAGGGTGATGACAACGGCGGCCATCACATCCGGGCGGAACCGCTGATAGCCATAGCGAATACCAAGATCACCAAGGCCACCGGCACCAACCGCACCCACCATCGCGGAATAGCCAATCAGGGTCACCGCGGTCAGGGTCAGACCGTGAATGATACCGGGCAGTGCTTCGGGCAGAAGAACCTTGGTCACGACCTGCACCGGGCGCGCCCCCATGGCCTGGGCCGCTTCGATCAGGCCGCCATCCACTTCGCGGATCGCCCCTTCGATGATGCGGGCAATGAACGGGATGGCAGCAACCGTCAGCGGTACAATCGCCGCCGAAGTCCCGATGGAGGTCCCCACGACAAAGCGGGTAAACGGAATGATCGCGACCGCAAGAATGATGAAAGGCACGGAGCGCGTCGCATTGACCAGCGGGCCAAACAGGCGCTGGAACCACAGCGCTTCAAACAGCTCTCCACGGCCGGATGTTGCCAGCAAGACACCGAGCGGCAAGCCAAACACCGTGGCGATGCTGAGCGAAACCGCAACCATGTAAACGGTTTCCCAGGTCGCCTGCAGCAGAATGGGTGCAAGGGTTGAAAACATGACTTAGCCCTCCTGCCCGGCTGCAGCACCGGTGGTCGTGTTGGTGGTCTTATTGTTTGCATCCGATCCGGCGCGGAAATCCATGAATTCATCGGCCAGAAGTGACTGGGTGGTCGCGTGCTTGGGATCAGCAAAGATGCCATCAACCCCGCCTTCTTCGACGATCACGCCGCCATCCATCACCGCCACACGGTCACAGAGCGCTTTGACCACCGCCATTTCATGGGTGATCACGACCATGGTCAGGCCGAGGCGTTTGTTGATGTCTTTAAGCAGGGTCAGTATCTGACGGGTGGTTTCCGGATCAAGGGCCGAGGTGACCTCGTCACAGAGCAAAACCTTGGGGTTTGATGACAGCGCGCGTGCAATACCGACACGCTGTTTCTGGCCCCCGGAAAGTTCAGCCGGATAGCGATCACGCTTTTCTTCAAGCCCGACAAGCGGCAATAGCGGATCAACCGCCTTGGCAATATCGGCCTTGCTGGCACCGGCCAGTTCAAGCGGAAGTGCGATATTGTCATAGACCGTGCGCGAAGACAGAAGGTTGAAGTGCTGGAACACCATGCCAAGCTGACGGCGGAACAGCGGCAAATCACGTTTGGACAGGGTCGTGACATTGGTGCCATCGACCGTGACCGTCCCGGATGTCGGGTATTCAAGCAGGTTGATGCAGCGGATGAGCGTGGATTTGCCTGCACCGGAACGGCCAATGACGCCAACGATTTCGCCTGCTGCAATATCAAGATTGATGCCGCGCAATGCGATATGTTCGTCGCTGCCACGCCGGGCCGCATAAGTTTTATGGACGTTCGAGAGCCGGATCATGGGTCTCAACCTTTCCGTAGATACAAAAAAACCGCCGCGGCTTAACCGAGGCGGTCGTACATACGGAGCATATACGCCCTCTCGCTTTAGCCGCATTTTTAGCGCGCCCGCAAGCTGAGGAGCAAATCGGCGCGATCAATGAGTCCTGTGTATCTGACTAGACGTCATTGTTCAATGACAATGACCATGCATTTTACGCATGGCGCGTATTACAACCCGATATATTACAGTTGTTTAAGTGTTTATGTTCAATTGAGAGCTACGCCCCCCAGCCCGTTTTAGGATCACCGACCGCACAAACTATCAATAGGGCGACACGCCAAGTTCATCCCACATCCAGGAAACATCGACCTCTCGCAGGGGACTGCCTTCCGGGCTTGATTCCAGATGGTTTTCGAGCAGTTTAATCCACTGCACCAGTTCTGCAGTATCCTCGGGCTGGCGTGATTTCGACAATTCACGCGGGGTCTTCTGATCCAGTGCCGGAACCGGCTGGTCGATTAGTTGACGATAATACTGATCAGCCATTTCAATCTGGGTTGCGTAGAGTTGTGGATCATCGCGCGATGGCAAACGATCCGCATCTGCGCCATGTTCGCCCTCATCGGCTTCGACAATCCGGACCACCGGTCTCCCGACCTTGCCTTCGAGGAAAGCCGCAATCATGTTTGCACCACGCTCTGCGCGCTCAAACGAATTGGTCGTAAGAAACAAATTCCGGCCTTCCAGTTCCACATTTCCAAGAACAGTTCCACCTGTATCCATTGTTGTGGACAATATCCTGACATTTTGATCGCTGACTTCCGCCTGCGTTGCCGGTTTATCCGTTTCCAGCCAATTCCAGAACTTGGCCGTTTCTATCTTGAGCTCGGGGATATTATTAAGAATGGGCCGCAGCTTTGCCTGTGTGATCCCCTTTGACAGCGGAAACCGCACTTCGTGCCATTCAATCGGATCACCGTCGGTATTCACCAGCACCGGCATATCGGGGTCAAGAATGCGTGATACACAGTGACGGACATAGACACTGCTGCACAAGCTTGCCAAGCTCTCTGTTTCATCAATATCGGGCAATGCCAGATCACCCTTGTCGAGCTCAGCCAAGGCGGCGGACAAATCCGGATCATCTGCTTCGCTGGTCATTTCGGTCGTGAGTTTCATCATATCGGCAGGGCTGATTTCTGCCATCAGATCCACTACCTCAAGAACCTCAGCAACCATATCCGCATCCAGAGGCAGAAGACCGCCGGTAAACTGCACCTTGCCATTAACATTCAAAAGCCGCCCGGCTACCCGGTCCCACTGCCTGAGAAAATGGGTTCCGGATTTCTCACTCACCCAGACCGGTTCATCTGCTTCCATGATATCGCGGGCAAAAAAGCCTTCGTCCTTTTTTATCCCGGAAATTTCGTACAGGCGGATTCGAGATTCTTTCAGCGCGCGGATATAGTTGCGTATGGCTGGCTTTTCTTTCCATCCCCGGCGTTTGAGATATTCATCGGCAAGGTTGAGATTTCCGGGAAAGATTTTTGTGACAAAATCCTCGAAAATATAGCCGTTCAGTACGGCACCGAAATCCTCAGAAAACAGATCAAAAATATCGTCGAAATCAAGATCAAACCGGTCACATGTGTCGCCCAGGTGTTCTTCAACCATTTCACCATAATGGTCCTGCCACTCCGGACGCTGTGACCACGCCATCAGGTTCACCAAGGGATGTCTGTCTACCATGAAAATACTCCTTCGAAGCCTGAGCGCTTTGCCCGGCACTCAGCTTTCGGCCTTTTTCTCCCACGATCCTTGCGGGGTTTGCTGCCAGTAGGACAGTTTGTGGCCGGCGTCTTTCCAGTCTTTCCAGCGGGTGCGGGCCTCGGCCACGGCATCATGGTCGCGGTCATCAAACAGCATGATGACGCGTTCATACTCGCCGACCTTCTCGCTCATGGCGCGGTCGGTCAGAAACAGGAATTGGGCACCGTTGGGATTTTCATCCTCATCGGTCAGCCAGACCGGCTGCATTTCCGCATCGCCATCGGATTTCGAACCATGGGGCAACCAGCTTGCCGGGTCATAGGTCCAAAGCAGGGTATTGATGGCTTCAATGCGTTGGTCATTGCCGGTCATCACCACGGCACGCTTTTCGCGCTCCAATGTTTTGGAGAGCAATGTGGGCAAGGCCCGTTCCAGCGGCATGCTGGTGAGATGGTAAAACCAGATATCAGCCATAAGGCGGTTTTATCCCGAACATGAAAATGGGGCAAGGTGATCAACACCCTGCCCCACAAAATCCATTCCAGCGCAGTGCGCGCGGGCTTAGTTTTCGTAGTTATCAGCGACAAAGCGATCAAGCAGACGCACGCCAAAGCCGGTCGCGCCCTTGGGCGTGACTTCCTTGTCGGACGTTGACCAGGCCATGGCGGCGATATCAAGATGCGCCCACGGGCGGTCCTTGGTGATAAAGCGCTTGAGGAACTGGGCAGCCGTGATCGAGCCCGCCGCACGACCGCCGACATTTTTCATGTCGGCAATGTCGGATTTGAGCTGCTTGTCATAACCAGATCCCAGCGGCAGACGCCAGACGGTTTCATCAACCGAAAGACCGGCCGTGCTGATCTGGGTCGCCAGATCATCATTGTTGGCGAACAGACCGGCATTTTCATGGCCAAGTGCAATGATGACCGCCCCGGTCAGGGTTGCGAGATCGACGATCAAACGCGGATCGTGTTTTTCCTGCACATAGGTCAGCGCATCACACAGAACCAGACGGCCTTCGGCGTCGGTATTGATGACTTCGATCGTCTGACCGGACATGGAGGTCACAACATCGCCCGGACGCTGTGCGGTCGATGACGGCATGTTTTCCACCAGACCAACCACGCCGATCACGTTGCATTTCGCCTTACGACCCGCCAGCGCCTTCATCAGGCCGGAAACCACACCGGCCCCGCCCATATCGAACTTCATGTCTTCCATGCCAGCAGCCGGTTTGAGCGAGATACCACCGGTATCAAAGGTCACACCCTTGCCGACAAAGGCGACCGGAGCGTCCTTTTTCTTGCCGCCGTTCCAGCGCATGACAACCATGGCCGGTTTCTGGGCCGATCCCATGGCAACGCCCAGAAGCGCACCCATGCCAAGCTTTTTCATTTCCTTTTCGTCAAGGACTTCAATCTCGACCCCGAGCTTTTCGAGCGCCTTGACTTCCTTGGTGAAGCTTTCGGGATGGAGAACGTTGGCCGGCTCGGACACCAGATCGCGGGTGAAGAACACGCCTTCGACAACCTTTTTGGCAGAATCAAACTGCTTCTTGGCGTCCTTGTGATCGTGGGCTGAAATCTTCAGCGCCTTGAGGACCGGCTTGTCTTCCTTGGTTTCGGTGGTGCGGTATTTGTCGAAACGATAATCGCGCAGCATCGCACCGGTTGCGAAATCAGACGCCAGACCTTCCATGTCAAAGAGAACGGAAAGCTCCTTCTCGCCGGTCGAGATGGCACGCGTGGTGACAGACCCGCCCAGTTTCTGGGCGGCAATCACGTCAAATTCGGCTTCCTTGCCGATCCCGAAAATGATCACGCGCGACAGATCGACATTGGCCGGTGCCAGCACCTGCAGGCTCTGGCCCGATTTGCCCTTGAAGGTCGACGCCTTGATCGCCTTGGTGATCGCACCACCGGTTGCCTCATCAAGTGCAACGGCACTGGGCATCAGATCGGCACCTTCGGTCGCAAAGGCGATAACCGCACCGCTTTTCGGAATGGCGAGATCGGAAAACGTGATCTTCATGGTGAACAGGACTCCTGTCATGTTTCGGGGCGCGCGGTCCTTATCAAGCAACCGCGCATCAAAATGCTGCTCCTAATCTAGCGTGAATAACGCGCTTGAAAAGGCTTATCGTTGAAAAAGGTGTCGGATTTCAATGAAATGAAACGCGCAAGCACTCTTAAATTTTATGAACACTCAAAAACATCGATGCTCATTCTACTTTAGCGTACGTTTAACCATACCGCTTCTCGCAGGAATGGCCAGTTTCTCCAAGGATTCCAAATGTTGATACAGCTCAGCGAACATGACATGCGTCAATATACTAAGCTCCACATTTCCCGAGAAGATATTGCATTTTCCCGCCAATGCGCTGCTTACATACGTAAAAAAGGATACTTCCATAAACCTTGGAAAAGAGGAAATGCCTACTTCCATCAATGTAATTATGTCACTTCATTGATAGTGAGTTACGCGCGTCCATTTTCACCCGGCAGAGGCGGTCACAATTTCCCTAAGAAACTAATTCCATACAATGATGCAGAGATGCGTCTTCACAACGATATTTGTGAAAAAAGAAATAAAATCAGCGCACACTCAGATCCAGGGCTATGGCGACTACAACCTTGGAAGCATGAAGATGTTCAAACAGTAATTACATCTCAGCCAGATGCATATTTATCGCCGTCAGAGATAGACTGTTTTCTTAAAATGACACCACCCTTGCAATCTGCCATTCAGGATAAGATGCGAGAGATCATGTCCAAATACTAGCTAACGAAGTCACTCAAAGCAGCCTACCCAGAAATTAAACCGACTTGAAAATTGACATTGCGCAGAGACTTGCGAACAAAAACATTACATCATAATTTTATGGTATATTGTTCGCATTATCGGAAGAAGACCCCATGCAGCCTTTTATTCCCCGCCGTCTGGAGCCCGTTGCCTTTGCCTTTTTGCTTTCGGGCATCCAGTCCTTTCTGATTTCAGGCATCGCGACATCGATCGCGATTTCGGACTGGTCGAAGTTTTTTGAATTGTGGATGGGGGCTTATGTGTCGTCCTGGGCGATTGCGTTCCCGGGTGTGCTGGTTGTCGCACCGCTGGTGCGCAAGATCCTGAAACGGATCGTCAAACAAGACAGCAGCACGCAGGCGGCCTGAGCCACGGTTCATCAGCCGAAATCAAACAGCGAAAGCGACGGGTTGGATTTGATATATTCCACCTCGTCGTTTTCGACATCGCCTGTGCTATGCCAGCCGTGGCTTTCATAAAAGCCATGCGCGCGGTTATCGGGATTGGCCCCGGTGGTGAGCGAGATGTCATTACATCCCTTGGCAAACAGCCAGTCTTCGGCGGTGCGCAGCAAAGCCGCACCGACCCCGCGCCCTTCAAATTCCGGATCGACAAATAGCGCCCAAAGGGTGGCCTCGCTCGGGATCGCAATCGCGAACCCGGCAGCCGAGCCATCCAGATCGGCAAGCCAGATGCCATAACCCTGGGTAAGCCATTTGCCAAAGGCCGCCTTGGTGATGCCGCGTTCGGCGAGTTCAGACGCCGAGAGATGGTTTTCGCGCACGCGGCTTCGGATGGCAAAGATTGCCCCGACATCGCCCAATCGTGCTTTGCGAATTTTCATCCCGGCCACTGTGTGTGCTTTCTTATCAACCGCATCAAACTGGGCGGCAATGTAGCGATATGACGCGAGAGTGCCAGCGAAATCGTCAGGTCGCTGCTCCAACCGAACCTTAACCAGTGTCATCCCCGCGAAAGCGGGGATCTACAAGGCACCACCGCGCGATGGATTCCGGGTCTGCGCTTCTCGCTCCGCCCGGAATGACGGGGTTCGTCAGGATGTGGGTTTTAGCCGCACCGGCAGGCGTTTCGGGCCCCACTGGCCCGGCTGCGCCTGAAACACACCGGCACAATGGGTGCCGCAGCTTTTGCACGCCCCATGGGCATCAAGGTTCCAGTCAGACAACTGATACCAGTCGCGCCCGATCAGGATCTCGCCGCAGGCATGGCAGAAGGTGCTGCTGTGGGATTTGTCATGGACGTTGCCGACATAGGCATAGCGGATGCCGTTTTGCATGGCGATCCTGCGCGCACGCACCAGTGTTTCGGGCGGGGTGCGCGGGGTATCCATCATTTTCCAGTCGGGGTGGAAGGCCGAAAAATGCATTGGCACATCGGGGCCGAGTTCATCATGGACCCATGACGTCATTTCATGGAACTCGGCGTCGCCATCATTCTCGCCCGGGATCACAAGATTGGTCAGCTCCACCCAGACGCCGGTTTCATGACGGAGATATTTAAGCGTTTCCAGCACATCATCCAGATGGGCCGAGCATAGCTGATGATAAAAGCGATCCGTAAAACCCTTCAGATCGACATTGGCGGCATCCATATGGCGGAAGAATTCCACGCGCGCCTCATCACCAATATAGCCCGCCGTCACCGCCACGGTCCGTAAACCCATTTCACGGCAGGCAATGGCGACATCGACGGCATATTCGAGAAAGATCACCGGATCATTATAGGTGAACGCCACCGCAGAGCAGCCATAAGCCTTGGCGGTCTTGGCGATCATTTCAGGTGTCGCGAGCGAGGAAAGCTTATCCATCTCGCGCGCTTTGGAGATTTCGTAATTCTGGCAGAACTTGCAGGTCAGGTTACAGCCCGCCGTGCCAAAGGACAGGATCGGGGTTCCGGGCAGAAAGTGATTGAGCGGCTTCTTCTCGATCGGGTCAATGCAAAAGCCCGAGGATCGCCCCCACGTCGTCAGCACCATCTGATCGCCCTGGCGCGCGCGGACAAAACACAAGCCCCGCTGCCCGTCCTTCAGCTTGCAAAAGCGCGGGCAGACGTCGCACTGAATGCGGCCATCCTCAAGATGGTGCCAGTAGCGGGCCGGGACGGTATCGGAATTGCTTTGCAACACTAAACCATAGAAAAGCTTGTCTATCCTCTCAACTGTTAAGCTATCATGCTATGGCTTGTACGCGTAACACGAAAACAACCAAGGGAAGTGCTTTGATGCTGTTCTTTGAGAGAATGAAATCCCAACGAGGAGAATGGCCGAAAACTTTTGAGAAAGATCATTTTCCTCAGGAAGCACGCGCGCAATGTTGGCAGATTTTGGAAAACAGAGAAATCAGCTACGGAAATATCGTCGAACAAGTACGACATGCTTTAGGCGTTTATCGGTTAAACTCTGCCGGTAATCCCAGAGGATACATGGAGAACTACAGCTACGCGCGAGAACTAAATCAATTTCTTCATAATGGGCTCGAGGGCGGCGAGACATTAAAAGACGTAGAATACGCATTGACTGTTCTAGAACTAATGCTTTGTGACTGCAGTGACTATCAGGGAAAAGATGACGCGATATATCGCGTAAATTATCGCCTTAGACTCGCTGGCGTTGGCTTCAAGTTTAGCTCTATGAATCTTGTTCCTGTCGATGATGAAGAACTAACAAATGATGCTGTAATTCCAACCATCAGCCTGTTGAATCAAGACCTTTTTACAGACGCATATGGCTATCTTCGCCAAGCATTCATAGATTACAAAACTGGTTCGAGTGAGAGCCTTCAGAACGCAATAGACAATACCGTAAAAGCCGTCGAGGCGACCCTCAAAACAATCTTCGATGACTTGGGTATACAGTATAGCGCCAGAGACACCTATATGCCCTTGGTTCAAAAAGCGTCAGAGAACGGTCTATTTCCTGCTATTTCATCTGATAAACTTGCTCCGATCACCAACCAGCTAAAGGGGCTTGGCGAAATACGGAATCGGGAAAGCGGACATGGTGGACCAGATAAAGCGGTCTCCGATAAAGCTGTGCGCCTTGCGATCCATCATGCCACTGCCAATCTCCTTTATATTGTCGAAACGTACCTAGAACGTAACGATTAATAGTCACAAACCGAGTTCAATCATGACCATCATCCGCCCGCCTGCTGTTGCCGGGACGTTTTATCCGGCCGATGCCGATCTGCTGCGTAGCGAGATTGACGGGCTGATGGGTGCAGCTTTGCAGTCGGACGCTGCGCAGCAAGAAGCCACACCGCCCAAGGCGATCATTGTGCCGCATGCGGGTCTGATGTTTTCGGGCAGTCTGGCGGCGCTTGGCTTTGCCACGGTGAGGGCACTCAAGGACACCATCAAACGCATTGTGATCATTGGGCCGGCACACCGCATGGCGTTTCAGGGGATTGCTTTGGCGCGTGCCGATGGGTTTGCGACGCCACTTGGCACGATGCGCTGTGACCTGCCAGCACTGCAAAAGGCGTTGGCGTTGCCGCATGTGCAGATGCTTGATGAGGCGCACACGCTTGAGCACGGGCTTGAGATCGAATTGCCGTTTATCCAGCGCCTGTTTGGCGAGGGTGCTGATATCGGCATTGTGCCGCTTCTGGTCAGCCGGTGCAGCCCGCGGCAAGTGCATGAAGTGATCGAGAAGCTTTGGGGCGGGCCGGAAACCCTGATCGTGATTTCATCGGATCTGTCGCATTTCCATGATTATGACACCGCGCAACAGATGGATAATCGCACACGGACGATGATCGAGAATTTTGATGCCGAAAACATCGACACCAGCGATGCCTGTGGCGCGTTGCCGGTCGCCGGAATACTGATTGCGGCGCGCAATCGCGGCATGACGATCAAGACGCTTGGCATGCGCAATTCCGGCGATGTGACCGGCGATAAATCGCGTGTTGTCGGCTATGGTGCCTGGGCGCTTTATGACGGAAAGGCATCGGGGATGCAGGATGACGACGAGGACGGCGAGGATGATTTTACCAAGGCGACCGAACATCTGATCAAGACGCACGGGGCCGAGATGCTGGGCCTTTGTCGGCAATCGATCCTGCATGGGCTTGAGACCGGGGCGCCGCTTTCGGTTTCACCCAATGAATTTGGTCCGGCGTTGTCCGCACCGGGGGCGTGTTTTGTGACACTCAAGAAGGCCGGGCAGCTGCGCGGATGCATCGGGTCGATCATGGCGCATGCGCCGCTTGCGACTGATCTTTGCGAGAATGCGTTCAAGGCAGCATTCCGTGATCCGCGCTTTGCCGGATTATCACGCGAAGAGATCAATGATGATCTGGAGCTTTCGATATCGGTGCTGTCACCACCGCATCCATTTACCTTTGCCGATGAGGCGGATTTTGTTGCCAAGCTGACGCCGTTTGAGGACGGGATCATTCTGGCGGATGGCAATCGGCGGGGCTTGTTCCTGCCGCAAGTTTGGGATCAGCTGCCCGATCCGAAAGATTTCCTCGCCCACCTTAAGCGCAAGGCGGGGCTTGCGATGGATCACTGGTCACCCAATATGCGCGCAGAGCGGTTTATTACGCGCGGGATATCCTCACGGGATGCTTCCCCGAGCGGCTTTTGGGATCAGCAGGATTAAACGCCATGGCAAGCAAGACACAAGATGATACGCGCTACGCCGACTTCATCGCCGAGGTGGCGGAATGGGAAGGGGTTTGGGCGCTTTATCATAATGGCTGGCTGCTGCAGACAAACGACGCTGGCGAGAAATTCTGCCCGATCTTTGCATTGCGTGATGAAGCGAAAAGCTTTGCGGCCAGCATTCAAAGCGATCATGTACCCACCGCCATCACCCTTGTTGAATTGACCGAAAGCCTGATGGTGAAATGGCGGGCCGAGGAGATCATGGCGGGCATCTGCCCCACCCCGGGCAAGCCCGCGATTGTCGTCAGCCTTGATCAGCTGAGCGATGATCTGATGGCCGCGCTCAAGGACGTCATGGCCGAGCGGTTTGGCAAGCAAAGCTGAAAAGCGGCACTGGACCTTACGGTCAAAATTCCCTATTCCCGAGGGACAGATAACTTTTCCCGAGAGACGAGAGAGCCATGACCGTTGCCCTGCCCGCTGATGCCAATGCCCTTGAAAACGGACTCCTTGAAATCGCCCGCAAGGCCGGGGCCGCGATGATGGCAATCTATCAGACCGATTTCGAAGTGCGTTCCAAGGATGACGCCAGCCCGGTGACCGAGGCCGATGACGCGGCAGAGGCCGTGATTCTGCCGGGGCTGCGTGCGCTGACCCCGGATGTTAAAATCGTGTCCGAGGAAAGTGCCGCCAAGGGCGATGTGCCCGATGTGAATGGGGAGACCGATTTCTTCTGGCTGGTCGATCCGTTGGACGGCACCAAGGAATTCATCAAGCGCAATGGCGAGTTCACCGTCAATGTGGCCCTTATTGCCAAGGGAAAACCGGTTCTGGGCGTGGTGTATGCCCCGGCCATCGACAAGCTCTATTATGGCGGACCGGATGGTGCAAAGCTGATTGAAGGCAATGTCATGGAGCCGAAAACCACCGCCATTTCAGTGCGTGACATGCCCGAAGATGGTGTGGTCGTGGTCGGCTCCCGCTCGCACGGCGATCCCGAAGCGATGAAGGCGTTTCTGGGCGACCTTGCGGTCAAGGAAATGCGCCCGGCGGGAAGCTCGCTCAAGCTTTGTCTGGTCGCAGCCGGTGAAGCTGATCTTTATCCGCGTCTGGGCCCGACCATGGAATGGGATATCGGGGCCGGTCACGCGGTTCTGGCGGCAGCTGGTGGTGTGGTGGAAAATATGGACGGATCAGGATTCGTTTACGGCAAGGCCGATTTCCGCAACCCGTTCTTCATCGCACGCAGCCCAAGCGTGCCGGTCACCTATCAGAATTAAAGACCAGGCCAGAAGGAAAGACTGGGCCTGAAGTTAAGACTGGGCCAGAAGTTAAGACCAGGAACGACGCCTCACAACGAGGCGCCTTCGAACAAGGCCCGAGCCCCCCGAACCCCGAACACAAAACACCGGGGCTCGCCCCCTCATTGTTTCCAAATTTCGCCGACAGTACGGCTCACGGCACGATCAACGCCCGTCTGCAAGGCGTGATCGATTATGCCTTTGTGTCTGATTTTTAGACTGCCCGGCGCGTTATTTCCAAAAAAATTGAGTTATTTCAGTCTCCTTCTTGAAATCAGGTTGGACGGCACAAATTTGTATATCGCCAAAAATACTATGCAATTGGACAGCAATAGACCCATTTTGGGAGACTTAACGTATATGTTCCGGACTTCGATATCTCGCCTCATCATATCGCTACAAAGCCTTTTGCTGATCGGCTTTGTCAGTGTGACGGGCGTTCTCGCGTTTATCAGCTGGCAAAGCTCGGACAACGCATCTGAAATTTTGAATGCAACCCGCGCAGATCAGTCGCTCTTTTCCGCCGTTCTTGGCGTAAGGCAACAGATTTCCAAGACACAGACCGCACTGGTGTCGCAAGACAACCCGACAGCGGCCTTTGCCGAAACGCGCGCCATTGCTGATGAGAGTTTCGACACCGCGATGGCGGCCCTTGAAAATGTCGAGATTGATGGCGTTGAAGAACATATCGCCAATCTTCAGGCGGCATGGGCGGAACAGAACAGTCAGGAAGCAAAAATTGATGCCCTGACGAAACTTCCCAGAGACCAACGCAGCGTGCCCGAGGTCAAGGAATGGTCAAATTCGGTACGGGCCGTGGTTAACACCATTTTGGACGTATCGCTTGCAGTCGGGAATGATGTTCGGCTGCTTGATCCGTTTGTTGGCGAGATGATCCAGGTTCGACGTGCTTCATGGATGGTACGCGACAGGTTCGGCAGCCAATGTTCGCTTTTGCGTCCATATGTCTCAAACAATGAGCCCCTTACCGCTGAGGCCTTTGCCAGTTGGAACCAGCGCAAAGGTGGTTATCAGCTTATGTGGCGGGAAATTGATGACGTTATGGCCCGACCGGGCATTCCCCAGGCGCTGCTAAATGCGGTTCAAGTGGCGGAAGAAGCAACGCAATCAACGCAAGCAAAGCTGAATGACCTGCAAGCAGGTTTGAATGGTGGTGCGGCACCGGCAATGGCCGCGGCGGACTATACCGCACTTTGTAATGGCCCGTTTGATCAGATTGTTGCCGTCGGTCAAACCGCCATGAAAGAAGCCGTTCTGGGTGCCGAGGACAAAAAAGTATCCGCCGCGATTGCATTGGTTGTGGTGATCATTTGCCTTCTCCTTGCCCTGGCTCTTTCGGCATTTGCGATTGCATCTGTTCTTCGGCGTTTCTCAACCCCGATTGGCAGCCTGATGGTTGATGTCGAACGTCTTTCGCAAGCAGACTACAAAACCGAGGTGACAGAAACCGGCGCGCCCGATGAACTGGGTCGTCTTGCTAGTGCCCTTGAAGAGCTGCGTAAAAATGCGTTGCAGACCGAAGAACTGCGTGCAGCACAACAAAAAGCCCAGCAAGAGCAGATTGAAAAAGGGAAGCAACTGTCCGAGGCCGTCAGTGCCTTTGAACAGGGCTCCGCACGCATTGTGACAGCGGTGCGCCACGCATCGGGTGATATGCACGGCAATGCCGAACAACTATCGTCCATTGCGGAAAACACCGATCAACGCACCCAAGTGGTTGCCACGGCATCGGGCGAAGCATCGGGCAATGTGCAAACCGTTGCAGCAGCATCCGAGGAACTCAGTGCGTCGATCATTGAGGTTAACCAGCAAATCAACGGATCATCGCGTATGGCCAACGATGCGGTGGATGAAGTTGAACAAACCAACCAGTCGTTTGCGGAACTTCGCGAAGCCGCAGACAAGATTGGCGAAGTTGTTGAGCTGATCCAGAACATCGCATCGCAGACCAACCTTCTGGCGTTGAACGCAACGATTGAGGCCGCCCGTGCCGGTGATGCCGGCAAAGGTTTTGCCGTGGTTGCCAACGAGGTCAAAACCCTTGCCACTCAAACGCACAAGGCAACCGAGGAAATATCGGGCCAGATTGGCGGCATGCAAACGGCCGTTGGTTTGTGTGTTGATGCGATCACCGGGATCGGCACCAAGATCCACGCGATCAACGAGGCAATTTCGGCAATTGCCGCAGCCACCGAGGAACAATCATCGGCAACCCAGGAAATTGCCCGAAATGTCCAGCATGCCGCCACCGGCACGTCGGAAGTCTCGGACAATATTGCCTCGGTAACCGAAATGGCACGCGATACACGGCAAATGTCGGATGAGGTGCTGAAAGCATCTGCAGAGCTTTCAAGCCAGGCCGATGAACTGGGCCGTGAGGTTGAAGACTTCCTGTCGCGCGTCAGAGGCATCTGATCTGGTTTGATCTGATCTAGACGGAGGGGACCGACCCGTCGGGCCGTTTCGCACAAGATCTCACAAAAAATGGGCAGTGCATCACAGCGCTGCCCATTTTTTCTTGTCAATCACACCGACCACAAGACACATCATCAATGACGAAATTCATTTCGCGACAGCGCGCTTGAACTGAATTTCAAAGCCGCATCAGCAGCTTGTCGATGGCGCATTGCACCAATGGCAATTGGCGATTTTCCAACAAAGGTTAAAACGCCGCCATGCCGCGGTTTCATTGACTTTCCGGGTATTTTGCGCTATACATAATTTATCGCCACACAGAGTGTAGGTGACGTAAATAGCCGCCGGAATCACGGCGACGCGGTCTTGTCTCACTACTGCAGGGCGAGACAGGGCTAGAGCGTAAATTGGAGCCGCCATTTTCATGGCGGCTCTGCGCTGTTCGGGGCAGATTTTTCATCCGATCATGGTTGGTTTTTCAGGCTTGATTGCGGGCTTTGCGCGTGATCTTCCTTGTCATGGCTCTGCATCGTAGTTAGGTATTTGAGATAGATTATCTTTTCGCGGAACGTTGCATGTCGCCAGCCCTTACCATCCGTCCCTATTCCGAAGGTGCCCTTAGTCAGGCGGCGGCGAAGCTGCGCGCCGGTGAGTTGGTGGCCTTTCCGACCGAGACGGTCTATGGGCTGGGTGCGGACGCGACCAATGCCGATGCGGTAGCAAAGATCTATGCCGCCAAGCAACGCCCAAGCTTCAATCCGCTGATCAGCCATTTCCCCGATCGTGACGCCGCTGCCAAGCATGCCGAATTTGATGCGCGGGCCGATAAACTGGCCGAAGCGTTTTGGCCGGGTGCGCTGACACTTGTGCTGCCGCGCAAGGGCGAGAGTGATGTCTGTGATCTGGTGACCGCAGGGCTTCCCAGCATTGCGGTGCGGGTTCCGGCCCATCCGATGGCGCGCGAATTGTTGCGTGCGGTGGGCCGCCCGGTTGCAGCACCTTCTGCCAACCGGTCCGGCAAGATCAGCCCGACCACGGCGGGGCATGTCGCTGGGTCGCTGGGGGATGCGATTGGCATGATCCTGGATGGCGGGCCGTGCGGTGTCGGACTTGAAAGCACGGTGATCGACCTGACTACCGATCGGGTGGTGATGCTGCGCCCCGGCGGGGTGACGGCAGAGCAGGTTTCCGAATTGCTCGGCACCGACGTTGTCATGGCCGAAAGCGATGATACCGCACCCAAAAGCCCCGGCATGCTCAGCAGTCACTATGCGCCGGGTTTGCCGGTGCGGCTTGAGGCCACATCCGCCGATCCGGCCAAGTATGGCAATGAAGTGCTGCTGGGCTTTGGGGATTGTACCAGCAAGGGATTTGATGCGGTCTTGTGGCTATCAAAAAGCGGCGATGATATTGAGGCCGCCACCAACCTGTTTGCCAAGCTGCATGAAGCCGATCAAAGCCGGTTTGACGGGATTGCGATTGCACCGATCCCAGATACCGGATTGGGCATTGCGATCAATGACCGCCTGAAACGGGCCGCGGCACCGCGCGCGCCACACAAGCCCAGTTAAGGGAACACAGCCATGTCGTTCCTGCCAGAAGCTGCACTCACCGCATTAAAAGACCTGCTGGGATCCAAGGGTTTCAGCATGGAAAGTGATGTTCTGGCCGCCCACAACAGTGAGGCCCGTGGCAAGTTCACCGGCACATCCGAGATCATCCTGTTTCCGGCCAGCACAGAGGAAGTCGCCAAGGCGCTTGCCATTTGTGCAGCACATGACATTGCGGTTGTGCCACAGGGCGGCAATACCGGGCGTTGCGGCGGGGCGGTTGCCGGGGATAAACAGATCCTGATCAATCTCAAGCGCATGAACAGCGTGATTGAGATTGATGCGCGCGACTTTACCGCCACGGTCGAAGCCGGTGCGATCCTGCAAACCATTCAGGAAGCCGCCAAAGAACAGGACTTGCTGTTTCCCCTGTCGCTTGGCGCTGAGGGCACCTGTCAGATCGGCGGCAACCTTGCGACCAATGCGGGCGGGCTGAACGTTATCCGCTATGGCAATGCGCGCGATCTTTGCCTTGGGCTTGAGGTTGTGTTGCCCGATGGCAGCGTTTGGAATGGGCTATCAAAACTTCGCAAGGACAATACCGGCTATGACCTGCGTGATTTGTTTATCGGGGCCGAGGGCACGCTTGGCATCATTACCAAGGCGACGCTGAAGCTGTTTGCCCGGCCCAAACATATTGCCACCGCCTGGCTTGCCGTGCCAACGCCCGCATATGCGATTGACCTGCTGGCCCTGGCTCGCCGTCATACCGGCGATGGCATTGCCGCCTTTGAGCTGATCAGTGAATTTGCCCATGACCTGTCGGTCACATACCTTCCGAACCTGACACGGCCGCTTGCGACCAAAACGCCGTGGCATGTGTTGATCGAGCTGACCTCGTCCCGCCCGGATGATGACCTTCAGACCCTTTTGGTGGATCTTCTGGGGCAAGCCGTCGAGATCGGGCTTGCGACGGATGCGACCATTGCCCAGTCCGAAGCCCAGCGCAAAAACCTGTGGGCGATCCGCGAAGGCATCCCGGAAGCACAAGGCTTTGAAGGCGGATCGATCAAGCATGATGTGTCAGTACCCGTATCCAGGGTGCCCGATCTTCTCAAACGCGGCATGGCTGCAGCCGATGCCCTTATTCCCGATATTCGCCCCTGCCCGTTTGGCCATGTCGGGGATGGAAATATCCATTTCAATTTCAGCCAGCCCGCCACCATGGACAAGCAGGAGTATCTTGCGAAATGGGAAAGCCTGAACGCGATCATTCACGACATCGTTGCCGATCTTGGCGGATCAATCAGTGCGGAGCATGGCATCGGGCAACTTAAACGTGACGAGTTGGCGCGTTATGCCAGCGTGGAAAAGATGAAACTTCTGCGTGCGATCAAAGCCGCCATTGATCCTGATAACCGGCTTAACCCCGGCAAGATCATCTGATTGCCGACATAAGAAAACGGGTGCCCCGATGGGACACCCGTTCCAGAATACATATTGGCAGAAACCTTATTCCGCCGGGCCTTCCCACGGGTTCATGGCATTGATTTTATCCTGACGGCGTTCGTCGCCGGACTTGCCCCAATCGCCACCGAATGCGGCCGATTCCCATGAACCGTAGCTCGGGTTCGGGAGCATGAACCAGCGTTCGCCCCAGTAATTGCCATATTTTTCCATGACTTCGAGACGCTCGATGATCGAACCATCGATTTCGTCGGTGAAGTCACCGAAATTGTCACCGAACTGCATGATCACGCGGTAATCTTCGGCCACCGCCGCACGGCGCGGGGTTTTGTTTGAGCCCCATTCTTCGATTTCACCCCGCAGCATCACGTGCTTTTCATCGGCAAACGGGAAACCGTATTTTTTCAGGTTTTCGATGGTCGGTGCTTCTTCCGGTGCCTTGCGGTTCGAAACATAGAACACTTCAACACCACGTGCAGCCGCCGCCTTGGTGAATTCCAATGCGCCGGGGGTCGGGGTGGAAATCATGTCATGGACAAACGCCGCCCAGGTCTTGGAGCTGTAATGGGTTTTCTCGGCAACAACCCAGGCCTGATAGGCGGAGTTATCAAGAACGGTTTCATCGACATCAAGGATAACCGCCGGCGGCTTGGCGGAATAATTGCCATCCTGCTCAAGGGCGGCGGTCCAGTCATGATCGCCGATGGCCGCATTGAGCAAACGGGTGGCACCGGCATAAACCGACATGGCGGTCGTTTTGTATTCGACCGAGGTCTGCAGCCACAGCGTGCCGTTCAGGCCATCATTTTGTTCCGGCTCTGCCTGTGCGCCAAAGGCGACAAGGGCGCTGGTCGCGACAATGGCCGCCACGCCAAATGATTTTGCGATAAAAGTCATATGTAGTCTCCCTGTTGATTTCCGGGCTGCATGGATACTGACCATGCAGACAGGATTGCATAACCATGCCACCGCACTGCGATAAAGAAAAAGCCTTTTTCAACATTCCTGCTGAAAAAGGCTTTTGTCCGGTATTTGATAAAGACGCCAATTGATTGAACGCACAGCGTTTTTTTATGCGGTCGGGCGTTTTTCAAAGGACGTGTAGCCGTCCTCAAGGGCGGGTTCTTCGTGAATGCGCTCGACGCGCGCATGGGTCGGGCCCTGGTGACAGGCCCCGATCATGGATTGCACGACCTTGACCGGCCCGCAAAAGACCGCCTCGACCGAGCCATCCTTGCGATTGCGCACCCAGCCGGTGAGGTCGCGTTTGCGGGCTTCTTCCACGGTCCAGGCGCGATACCACACACCTTGGACCCGGCCTTCGATGCGGGCATGGACAGCAATGCTGCCGTCACCCGTTGACGGGTCGGGGCTTGTATCTGTCATGAACGGGCCTCCTCCCTTGCGGCTTGCGTATCTGGGCGGTTATTTCGCGCCGGGGATTTTGGCATGGAGATGGGCGGTGTCCTGAAACTTCTGTTTCTGTTCCTCGGATGCCGGCGCCTGATAATTGTCCTTCCAGGCGTCATAGGTTATGCCATAGACAACTTCGCGCGCACCATCATAATCCATGGCGACACCCTTTTCACAGGCCGCGGCCAGATACCATTTGGCAAGGCAGTTGCGGCAGAACCCGGCAAGGTTCATCAGATCGATATTCTGAACATCCTTGCGATCCTGCAGGTGCGTGACCAGCCCGCGAAAGGCAGCGGCTTCGAGTTCCAGTTTGGTTTGCGGATCAAGATCAGCTGCCGGGCCATTGGCCAGGACGGCCTCGGTGGACATTTCAGAACCGGCGCAATCAGACATGCTCCATACTCCCAGCTGTTCTTTGTTGTTCAAGTTTCTCGATGATCCCGGGCACATCGGAAATGGTTTCGGCCGTAATGACACTGGCATTGTCGATCTCGGTCTGATCGACCATTTCATGCACCCAGGTGATTTCATAGGGAATGTGGATCGCAGCCGCACCGCACGCAAGGACCGGCAGGATATCGGATTTCATCGAATTGCCGATCATGACCGCATCTTCGGGCTCAACGCCATAGCGGCCAAAGATGTTGCGATAGGTCAGCGGATCCTTTTCCGAGACGATCTCGATACCGTCAAACAGGTCTTCAAAGCCGGAACGGTCGATCTTGAGCTGCTGGGCGATCAGATCGCCCTTGGTGATCAGAACCACCTTGCATTTCGGATCCTTGGCATAGCGTTTGAGCACAGATTCGGCCCCGTCAATGATGCGGGTCGGCGCACGCAGCATCGATTTGCCGATTTCGGCCAGTTTGTGGATGTCCTCGGCACTGATCTTGCGATTGGAAAGCTCAATCGCGGTTTCGATCATCGACAGGGTAAAGCCCGTCACGCCATAGCCGTAAATGGAAAGGTTTTCGAGTTCGGCCTGATACAGGCGATCATCGACTTCGTCGGCCGCCACATAGTGGCTGAGCATTTCGCGCAGTTCGACATGGGCCTGACGGAAAAGTGGCTCGTTGTGCCACAGGGTATCGTCGCCATCAAAAGCAATCAGCTTGTACATTCATACGCCTCGTTTCTTGTTATTGGATGGCCATAGGCACGGTGAAAGCGTTGGCAATCAACGTGGTTGGGGATTTACGGCCTCAATTCACGACCATATGGCAGCGCAAACGCGCCGTAAAGCCCCGTTATCTGTATTTAATATGCGCGAAACTGTTCCGAAAGCCCTTGAAAACGCAAGTGTTTGAACAGGTTGCGTACAATTGATCCGGAGGTCCGCTCATTAAAAGAAAAAAGCACCGCGCGAAACGGTGCTTCTTTCAAAGTTATTTGACTAAGACTAAGATGAACCTCAATCAGACTGCCTTAAGGTCAGCAAGAAACTTGGAGATCAGTTTTTCCATATTCTCTGCCTGTTCATTCATCGTGCCAGCAGCGGCAAGCACAGAGCCAGAGACGTCACCGGTATCTTTAGCCGCTTTGGCGACCTCTTGAATTCCGAAGGATACTTCCTGACTTCGCCCCGCAGATTCAGAAACGTTTCGGGCAATTTCCTGAGTTGCGGCGCCTTGCTCTTCGACAGCAGAGGAAATTGCTGTCGCGATGGAGCTGATGCGATTTATCGTCTCCGAGATTTCCTGAATAGCGGTGACTGTGTCCCCTGTTTCCGATTGAATGCGTGAAATTTGGCTGCTGATTTCTTCTGTTGCCTTCGAGGTTTGATTTGCAAGACTCTTCACCTCGTTAGCAACAACCGCAAACCCTTTGCCTGCTTCCCCGGCGCGCGCCGCTTCGATGGTGGCGTTGAGGGCCAACAAGTTTGTCTGTGACGCAATATCGTTGATAAGAGACACCACATCACCAATCCGGTTTGCAGACTCAGCAAGCCCTTTAACCAGTTGTTCACTAGAAGATGCCTGTGCAACAGCAGAGCTTGAAATCGCAGTTGAATCAGATACCTGCTGAGCGATCTCGGAGACAGATGCACTTAGCTCCTCGGTTGCGGAAGACACTGTCTGAATGTTGGATGATGATTGCTCAGCCGCTGCAGAAGAATTGTTCGACTGTTCTGAGGTCTTTTCTGCTGTTTCGCTGATGTAGTTTGCACTTTCACTAACGTCATTTGCAGCTTTGGTGACGCCTTTAACCAGTTCAATAGCAGACGTTTCAAAGTTCGCAGCGATCGCCTCGATGGCTTTGGCGCGTTCTGCTCGCGCTTTCTGGTCTTCGAGTTCACGTGCCTGAAGTTCACGTGCCTCCTGAGCTGATTTCTTGAAGAACTGCAACGAACGCAGCAACGAACCAATCTCGTCACGGCGTTCTGCACCAGCAATATCAATATCAAAATTACCTTCGGCCACATCCTCCATCATCTTGGCCACCGAACCTATAGGACGCGATACTTGAGAAAGAACAATATAAACAGCAACAGCGAGAGACAGTGAAAGGCCAACTACTGCGGATAAAATCAAAATAGCAGTCGTCGTTACATACCGATCATGCGCCAAATCGGTTGACGCCGCCAAATTGTTCTTTGCAAGTTCCTGAAGCTTGTTCAGGTAGAAGTTAAATTCTTCCTTGATGATCGGGCCACTACTATCGAGATATTCAAATGCCAGCGCAATATTACCCCCTCTGGCAGCATCAATACCCTTTAGGATCGTTGCCTTAAAATTAACGAGACCTTTTTCAGCCTCAACAACCCAGCTTCGCTGCTCTTCTGTTAGATCATAGGAAAGAAGCCCGTTCAAACGAGCGGCCGCAGAGTCTACAGCGGATGTAAAAGCGTTGGTGCGTTTCTCAATTTGCTCGTCTGACTTTTCCGCCACAATGTCCAGAAGAACGTTTCTGGCAGTCATTGCAGAAGCAACACGCATTCTGTTTACATCCAGAGCGCCAAGTGACAATGGCGCATCCTGCTTGGTGATTTGCGTTGTGGTTTTGTCGAGGGAACTAAGCGCGTAAACCGACACCCCCGTAATGATTGCAATAGCAATACCCAGCAATCCCAGTGGCAAAGCCAATTTGAGGTGAATCTTCAAATTTTTCATAAATCCCCCGAATCATTCCAATGATGAAAGCCTAGGGTCAGGACCTATTAATTTGGTTTGAGTGGTTAAACAGATTTGTGCGGATACGCGGAGTAAAACTGCAGGAAGATATTTATCTTTCAACGTTTTACGACAAAGTAGCCCGTGCAAATCCGTTTAATCCGGAGGACAGACGTTATATTTGCAAACTCCTGCGTCAAATCCCTTGTCCGGGATGCCGACCCGACCGGCGGGCTTTTCCTTGGATTTCGTATATATAACGTCTGCCATTCAAATCAAATTAATAGGTCCTGACCCTAGCCATACCTAGAAGGCGTACCTTCATTTAAACTCGCAAGACTCATACTATAGTCTAGTTTTCAAATAATTAAACCCAAACATCACATCCAAATGGAAACAATCATTATATTTCAAATAGATAACAGTATAACATTCAATGCAAATACTCCTAATTGACTAACTTCTGAAATGCTGAACACAAAAAAACGCACCGCAATTGCTGCGGTGCGTCGCTCAACCGACCTGTTCAAAAATATAATTCTGTGTTTCGGGACAGTCCCCAAACCTATTCGTCTTTTTCGAACTCGATGATGATGGCATCGACCGAGAGGTTTGCGCCCTGTTCGGCGTGGATCTTTTTGACCACGCCCTTGCTTTCGCATTTAAGGACGTTTTCCATCTTCATGGCTTCAAGGATGCAGAGCTCCTCGCCCGGCTGGACGGTCTGGCCTTCCTCGACCGACACCTTGACGAGCAAGCCCGGCATTGGCGAGAGCAAGAAGTTCGACATGTCTGGCGGGGCCTTGAACGGCATCAGTTTTTGCAAGGTCGCCACGCGTGGCAGCATGACCTTGAAGCTGCGCTGAACGCCGTTGGCGGCGAGCTTGTAACCAACACCTTCGATATCAATTTGCACACACACCGGGGCACCGTCGATTTCACCGACAAACATCGGATCGCCGATTTTCCAGTCCGAGACAACGCCATAGCTGCGGTCATCAATGGCGACGATGTAATCACCGTTAACACCATCGAACTCGATATCGAACGGCGTGTGGTCATCGCCACTGACGGCCACCCAGCTTTCGGCGACGTCAAGCGGATGATCGCTGACCTGACCGGTGATGGCGGCATTGCGTTCTGCAAGGCGCTGATTGATGTAGGCCGCCACCACGATCAGGGTCGCGGGATCATCATTGGGCAGATCATCGGCCGAGAAACCATCAGGGTATTCTTCGGCGATGAAGTTGGTGGTGATATTACCACTCTGGAAGCGTTTGTTGGCCATGACGGCCGCCAGGAACGGGATGTTGTGCGAGATGCCACGAATGTAATAGCCATCCAATGCCCGGCGCATTTCGCCAATCGCCTGTTCACGGTTTTCACCATAGGTGATCAGTTTCGCGACCATCGGGTCATAGAACATCGAAATCTCGCCGCCTTCATAGACGCCGGTATCGACACGCACAGTATCCGATTCCGCTGGAGGCTGATAACGCACCAAGCGGCCCGTGGACGGCAGGAATTCGCGGAAGGGATCCTCGGCATAGACGCGGGTTTCCATGGCCCAGCCGGTAAGTGTGACGTCATCTTGCTTGAGCGTCAGTTTCTCGCCATCGGCGATCTTGATCATCCATTCGACAAGATCCTGACCGGTGACAAGTTCGGTCACCGGATGTTCGACCTGAAGACGGGTGTTCATTTCAAGGAAGTAGAAATTCTTGTCCTTATCGACGATGAACTCCACGGTGCCGGCCGAGCAGTAATCCACCGCCTTGGCCAGTGCAACGGCCTGTTCGCCCATGGCCTTACGGGTGGCGGGATCAATAAACGGCGACGGGGATTCTTCGACGACCTTCTGATGGCGGCGCTGGATGGAGCATTCACGTTCGCCGAGATAGATCGCGTTGCCGTGTTTATCAGCCAGCACCTGAATTTCAATATGGCGCGGTTCTTCGACGAATTTTTCGACAAAGACGCGGTCATCGCCAAAGGAACTTGCGGCCTCGGAGGTGGCACGTTCGAAACCTTCGCGGCACTCGGCGTCATTGCGCGCAATACGCATGCCCTTGCCGCCACCGCCAGCGGAAGCCTTGAGCATGACCGGATAGCCGATGTCATTGGCGATCTTGATGGCCTCATCAGTGTCCTTGATGACGCCCATGAAGCCGGGAACGGTCGAAACACCGGCATCGGCGGCGATTTTCTTGGAGGTGATCTTGTCACCCATCGCGGCAATCGCACCATTCGGCGGGCCGATGAAAGCAATGTTTGCCGCATCAAGCGCCTTGGCAAATGCCTGATTTTCCGACAGGAAGCCGTAGCCCGGATGAACGGCCTCGGCGCCTGTGGATTTGCAGGCCTCGATAATGTTTTCAATGATCAGATAGGACTGGTTGGATGGTGCCGGGCCGATATGGACGGCCTCGTCCGCCATCTGAACATGCAGTGCGGCCTTGTCGGCATCGGAATAGACTGCGACGGTTTTGATGCCCATTTTCCGGGTTGATTTGATCACACGGCAGGCGATTTCACCGCGGTTGGCAATCAGGATTTTGCTAAACATTTTTATCTCTCCCAATTTGTCTTACAGCGGAATGTTGCCGTGTTTCTTTTCAGGGTTCTTGATGTCCTTGTTGCGCAGCATGCCGAGCGCCTTACAAACGCGGCGGCGTGTGCCATGCGGCATGATGACATCATCAATGAACCCCTTGCGGCCCGCGACAAACGGGTTGGCGAATTTTTCGCGGTATTCTTCGGTGCGGGCTTCGATCTTTTCGGGATTGTCCATATCCGCACGGAAGATGATTTCCACCGCCCCTTTTGGTCCCATCACCGCGATCTCGGCGGTCGGCCAAGCATAGTTGACGTCACCACGCAGATGCTTGGAGGCCATCACGTCATACGCGCCGCCATAGGCCTTACGGGTGATGACGGTGACCTTGGGCACGGTGGCCTCGGCATAGGCGTAAAGCAGTTTCGCACCATGTTTGATGATACCGCCATATTCCTGGGCAGTGCCCGGCATGAAGCCCGGCACATCGACAAAGGTGACAATCGGAATGTTGTAGGCATCGCAGAAGCGCACAAAGCGCGCGGCCTTTTTGGAGCTGTCGATATCAAGGCAGCCCGCCAGCACCATCGGCTGGTTGGCGACAACACCGACGGTGCGGCCATCCATGCGCGCCATGCCGGTAATGATGTTCTTGGCGTAATCGGGCTGAATTTCAAAGAAGTCGCCCTCATCGACGATCTTGGTGATCAGTTCCTTCATGTCATAGGGCATGTTGGGATTTTCTGGCACCAGGGTATCAAGCGAGAAGTCATCGCGCTTGATCGGGTCTTCGCACAGACGCGCAGGCGGCTCTTCCTTGTTACATAGCGGCAGGAAGTCCATGAAACGCCGGGTCTGAAGCAAAAGATCGACATCATTCTCGAAGGCGAGATCGGCGACACCCGAAACGCTGGTATGGGTCGATGCCCCGCCCAGCTGTTCGTGGGTGACTTCTTCGTGGGTCACGGTTTTGACCACATCAGGTCCGGTGACGAACATGTAGGAGCTGTCTTTGACCATGAAGATGAAGTCGGTCATGGCCGGGCTGTAAACCGCGCCACCAGCACACGGGCCCATGATCAGGGATATCTGCGGGATGACGCCGGATGCCTCGACATTGCGTTGGAACACATCGGCATAGCCGGCCAAGCTTTCGACACCTTCCTGAATACGTGCACCGCCCGAATCATTCAGCCCGATCACCGGTGCGCCGACCTTCATCGCCTGATCCATGATCTTGGCGATCTTGCGCGCGTGCGCCCCCGATAGTGCGCCACCGAAAACAGTGAAATCCTGTGAGAAGACAAAGACCAGACGGCCATTGATCGTGCCGTGGCCAGTGACGACACCGTCGCCGGGAATGCGGTTTTCGGTCATGCCGAAATCCACACAATCATGTTCGACAAACATGTCCCATTCTTCGAAGGAGCCAACATCCAGCAGCACATCAAGGCGTTCACGTGCGGTGAGCTTGCCTTTCTTGTGCTGATTATCAATGCGGCGCTGGCCACCGCCCATGGCAGCTTCGGCGCGCTTCGCTTCGAGTTTGGCGACAATATCCTGCATGTTGCGTCTTCCTTGCTGTGATCGGCCATTGGGCACATTTCGGGCCAATGTGCGCGTCTCGAGAATGAAATAGCATTATTCGGTACTGGAATGCCAATTATTTTTGCTGTTCTGACAGAGGTCGAGAATAGCGCGTAAACACCTGATTTCCCTAGCGTCATCGCGATATATGTGAATGGGCTGGACTAAAGTCTAGACTTGCAGGCAGCACCATCCCCGCACGGGATCATTTCGCCACCTCAGACGTTGAGATAATGGTGCATACTGTTACGGCCCCTGATCCGGGGCCGCCAGAGTGCGTATACCTCATACCTGTCGTCACCCCTAAGCGTTTGAGCCCATGATGAAATTCAGCCCCCGCAATCCGGAAAAAACCGGCGATGATCGCCCTGCCAGCTCCCTTTGGGGGTATGTCTGGCGGATGAGTGGCTGGCATCAGGTGGTGGTGTGCAGCATGGCCGTCATTGTCGCAGCCCTTGGCATTGCACCGATCGAGCTGCAGCGCCGAATTGTGGATAACGCGATCACGCCACAGGACTATGACCTTCTGATCACGTTGGCGGCGGTTTATCTTGGCCTGATTGTCGTGCATGGCGGCATCAAATATGTGCTGCGGATCTATGAAGGGTGGCTTAGTGAAAGTGCGATCCAGTATAACCGCAAGCACCTGACGCGTTTGCGCGCCCATAATCAGGCGGGCAGCGACGATGAAAGCAATGGGCGGGCGGTTTCAATCATTGGATCGGAGATCGAGAAGCTTGGCGGGTTTGTCGGCGATGGCCTGTCGCAGCCGGTGGTCAATAGCGGCATGCTGATCTTTGGCCTTGGCTACATGATCAGTGTCGAGCCGATGATTGGCCTGATCGGGGTGATTGCGCTGATCCCACAGGTTGCACTCGTGCCAGTGATCCAGAAGCGCATCAATGCCCTGATCGAAGAACGCGTCGACAAGATGCGCGAGGTCAGCGATGAGTTGGCCGACCTTTCATCAGATAAATCCGATGACGAACAGCTCAGCCCGATCAATCGTGGCATTACCGAGCTGTTTGACAACCGCATGCAATTATTTGTACTGAAATTCGGCATGAAGGCCCTGATCAATCTGCTCAATGCCTTTGCGCCGTTGTGTGTGCTGTTTGTCGGTGGTTATCTGGTGATCCAGGGCCAGACATCGGTCGGTATCATCGTCGCTTTCATTTCCGGCTTTGACCGCATGTCGTCCCCCATGCGCGAATTGCTGTCCTATTACCGGGTGGCGGCACAGGCGAGCGTTCAGCACAAAATGATCGCGCGCTGGATGCAGTAGCATCCTGCCCCACCCCGCCGACAATAATACAGTCCGCCATCACAAATTACCCCGCCAAACGTCCTTGCAAAGCAACCTGATCCATTAACAGCGTGGCGCACCCCCCTATCTGCGCACCGCTTGAATCACTGGCTTTGACAAACAAGGAAGGGCGCGGAGATGGCGCTTGATAGCAAATTGCAGGCTGCACTCAAACAGGCGCAAGAGGGCATCCTGGTTGTCATTCGGGATCTGCAAAAACGCCCCGATTTCAGCAAGCAGCCTGATCTGCAGGCCGATGCCAAATGTTTTGGGAGCTATTACCAAGCGCTGCTGGATGCACAGGCGCAAAGCACCCTGTCGCCTGATGCGCAATCAAAACTGCGAACCCAGGGCCAAACCACCGTCCTGCCCACGATTGCAAAACGCATCAACGCCAACATTGCAATCTCGCAGATGGGGCAGCTCAACACGAGCCGAACCATTCCGCCGACCATGGCGCTTGCCAACAACAAGAACCTGAGTGCTGAACAAACGTCTATCCAGTCGCTTGATGCGCTTTTGAACGCAAGTGTCAGCGATCCTTCCCCCAGCAACGAACCAACACCCGATACTCACGACGCCCCAACACCGACAAAACCGGATGCCCCGGAGAAAACAGATGACGCGACGCCCAACGGACCCGACATCCTGCCGGAAGATGAAGTGATCAGTCGTTTTTCGCGCTGGGCAGAAAGCCTTGGCGGCGAAGATCTGGATGCCAGTTAAGGCACTGCCCGCCCCGTGAATGACCACGCCCGGAACACACTTTTCGAGGACTCTGACAATGCCTGACCTAAACCCAAATGACGCCGATTTTTATGACCTTGTCATTGTCGGACGCGGTTACAGCGCCTCGACCTATCTGTTCACCGCAGACCTCAGCTGGTGCAAAAAAATCCTGATCATTGGCGGGCCGGATTCATGGGAACACATTGTTCGCGGCGACGGCGTCATCAATCATGCCAACTATATTTATGCGCGGGATAATCCCGACCAAAAGATAACCCCGAAAGCTGAGGTAAAAGGGGGCAACAAAGAAAAGCTCAAGGACGAAAATGCCGCCATCCTTGAGAAATCAGTCAAATGGCTTATAGCTCAAGGAGTCTTAGTTAAGAACGTTCCGGGCATCACCAAAACGATCAACAAAACGCCCGCCATTCTTGGATCTGCCATCACGCGCCCCACCAAGAGTACCTCTCTGAAACAAGGAGAAGCCGTTAACGTTTATTCGATCACTTATGATGATTGGCAAAAGCCACTGGGCGACCAAGGCTTCGACGTGACAAACATTAAGGAGGAAACGGCGCAAACCCTGAAAGTTGTCTATTGCGGCGGCGCAGGTCCACAGGCCGATTTTTACAACTATGACAGAGAAACCCGAGCACTGCGGTACGACGCCAAGACCTTTATGGATCTTGACAGCTTCATGCGCAGCGATCCGGATGAAGTTAAGCCTGAGGTTGAGGGCACCAGTGCGATTGCCCTGCTGGGCCCCAATGCAGGCGTTGATGCCGCTGTTGTGGCCCTGAACAGAAAATTCAAACTGTACTGGTTGATATCGGGCCCACAGAACAGCGACCCGGCATGGCTTTCAACCAAACACTACGCAATTGGAGACGAAACAGGGCAGAAGGCCATTGATGAGGCAAATAAAAGCATTGTCAATTACCCCAAAAAAATCGCCGGTTACCCGAAAGACATCCGACCAAGCTTTACTGGCACAGGCAATGACTCCCCACGGAAAGCTCCTTACAAGATTACTTTTCCCATTGAGAAGGAAAATCAGCCTGTCGAATATGTTCAAATCAAACGTCGTGGTGATGAGGATATTCCCGAAAACAAATTGAAAGACTTTTCTGTGGACTATGTCGTCTACGCCACCGGGCAAGACCCAAATGCACAAGAGGTTATTGCCGCTACGGATAAGCCTTGGCGTATCGGGCCAGCAAAGGTTCTTGGCCCTATTTTAGCGAATGAGAAACTCTCCCCGATCTATGACGTCAATCAACGGTTTGGCAATTGGTTTGAATGCGCTCTTGGCCTGAAAGACAGTTACCGAAGCGCTTATACCGGGCTTGAGGTACTTGGGGCGTCTGCGCTTGCCCTAGCCAATTTTGCGCGTGGATCAAAAGTCCAACAAGCGTATTTCAGCCATACTGGCAGCTATGTCCGTGCTCTGGACAGCACCGTGCAACCCGGTACAAAAACCAATGATGTATTGAAAGCGGTCCAGAACAGCGGATGGAATGAGAACGCCAACACCATCCGCCTTTACGATCATTTCGACCGGCAGGGCGAAATACCGACTGTTGCAACAGCAATGGGCGCGATTATGCCCAAGCTGTATTCGCAAACCCTGATCGCCGCCGATCAGTTGGGTGTCGTCAAGAGCCAGATCGAAGCCATTACGGGGTTTGATTTGATTGCCTCATCCTCCGGCACAGACGACTTGATTTCAAAGGCAACAGATTTGCGCAAAGCACTTGAAGAAGTAAAAAAGCAAATCCAAGCATTGCGTAAACGAAAAGACGACGACAATCCAGATTTGACGCAGCTAAAGGCTGCCGTAGAGCGATACAATTCTGCAAAGAGAGCCTTCAAGCTGGATAACGCCGTAAACGAGAAGGCGAAAACCTACATAAAATTGCTGTCTGACGAAGATCAGAACGCCATTTTCAAAGACGGGGTTGATCCCGATTGGTTTGCCTTCAGCATAAACAAGGCAGCTTTCGATGTACATTTCGCCATCTTATGGCTTAGTTGGAGCGACGAAGATTACGTCAACAAAAAGAAACAAGATGACGTTTTGAAAAGCATTCCACAGGCTCAAAAATGGTTGACGAACCTTGAAGCCGTTTTTCAGGCACCGATCACCGTCGATATTAATTCGGCGATCAATTTCAACGGTGCTGACCGCACACAGCTTGCCGTTCTTTTGTCGGCCCTTTACCCATCTATTCCTGTTACGAACTGGCGCCCGATAACAGCGCAAATTCTTGAAGGACGCAAGGTCTCGCCCTGGGGGTACAATCCAGATCAAGTCGGCAAGATTACGGATTGGCTCAAAGCCATGAACGAAGGTGAGAAATCGGTGAACGAATTTCCCTCAATGAGCTGATGACAGCGCTTGGCTTACCAATCAGCCAAGCAGTTCCAGATAGCGACCGGCGGCAAAAAACTCTGCGCGGTGACGGTCGAGACGGGCGATGGCCTCGGCATCTTCGCCCCACTTTTCCATGGAAAAGCCTTCGTCAAGCATGGATGCTTCGAATGCCGTTTTGGTGTCCATCTGACGTTTCATGACGGCAAGACCAATGATCACGGAACCCGAAATCGTCGTCAGGCTATGCAGGGCGGTCAGGTAATAATCGTCAAAACCTTCGACATGATCCTGCAAACGCAGCAATGCGTGGCCTTGCTGTGTGATCGGCATCACACCTTCGGTGACTGTCAACTCTACGCCCAGATGGTCTTTTGACCAATCAAGCAGCGGCTGCCATGTCTTGGCCTGACGTTCGATCAGGTCTTCGGGGAAGGAAGCCCGATAACACAGCAGGTCAGACCGACCATAGCCGGTCAGTTCGGCAATAACGGCATCGCGGTTGGGGCGCACGCGGTCAATCGCAGTCGCCGCCAACTGCATGATTGGCATGGTGGATGGCTGGATCTTTTCGCCCTGCGCATCCCATTCAGCCGCAATTTCACGTGCCAGCACTTCGGAGGGCAACAGGAAATCAGCCTTGGCCGGGGTTTTCACCGCACGGCCATCCAGAAGCACGCGCCAGCCTTCCCCGCTATCGTCAACAGCGGCGTCGGCCTTTTTATAGAAACGGTTGATTGATTGTGTAAGCATGACCGCCATATGCCCAAAAGCAGCGATTTGCGCAAGGGGTTTGCCACATAATTTGCCAGATAACGCGTGTGAAATGAGCGATTATCAAGAATTCCTGTATAATTTTTGATCAAATTGCCCCATTGACCAAATAATAAACACCACTACTCTGCTCGGTGAAGGTTACAAAACCGCAACAAAGCGGGCGCATTGGCGAGATGGCATAACCATTGCTAAGTGCGCATTGGATTTTTATCAGGTGGCTGGATTGTATCATCGATCCGCATTCAGGAGGCTTCTTTAGACATGACCACGCTTACGAACCGACTTTTGGGCGCCGCCATCGGTGCGGCAGTTGCGCTTGGCGCGCATGGCGCGCTGGCTGACATGGCAATCAAATTCTCGCTCGACTGGAAATTCGAAGGTCCGGCAGCGCCGTATCTTCTGGCCAAGAAGAACGGCTATTTCGAAGATGAAGGCCTTGATGTCACCATTGACTCGGGCAACGGTTCGGTCGGTGCGATCACCCGCGTTGCCAGCGGCGCGTATGACGTATCGCTGGCCGACATCAACTCGCTGGTCGAGTTCAACGCATCCAACCCGGATCGCGCCATGAAGTCGATCTTCATGGTGTATGACCGCCCGCCGTTCGCGCTGTTCATGAAAAAAGATTCAGGCATCACCAAACCGGAAGACCTTGTGGGCAAGACCCTTGGCGCGCCGGTATTTGATGCATCGCGCAAACTGTATCCGGCATTTGCATCGGCCACCGGCCTTGATCTGGATGCTGTGACCTGGGAAAGCATGGACCCGCCGCTACGTGAGCCGATGCTGGTCCGTGGTGATGTGGATGCGATTTCCGGTCACTATTTCACCTCGATCCTGAACCTGCAGGCACAGGGCCTTGCCAAGGAAGACCTGACCGTCTTCATGTATAAAGACTTTGGCATGGACTTCTATGGCAACGGCATTCTGGCATCGCCGGACATGATGGAAAACCATCCGGAAGAGCTTAAAGGCTTCCTGCGCGGTGTGGTCAAAGGTTGGGCGGCGGCGATTGCCGATCCGGCAGCTGCCATCGAAGCACTCAAAGAAGCGGACCCGCTGATCAATCCGGACCTTGAAGAGCAGCGCCTGCAGATGGCGATTGATGAAAACGTCATCACCCCGGCAACCCTTGAGGAAGGCATGGGCCTTGTCAAAGCCGACCGTATGGCCAAAGCCATCGATCAGGTTGCCCTGGCATTCGGTTTCGAGAATAAGCCGTCTGTTGATGACATCTATACCGATGCTTTCATGCCCTCAGCTGAAGACCGCATGCTGAAGTAATCACCATTTGAGACGGGGCAGCCAGATAGTCTGGCTGCCCCGTTTTTTTCATCTGCCCGTGCAAACGGATAACGAATAAAGATACAGGGTCCGACCCCACAGTCAGGACCAAGGCCAAGCAGGGGGAATAACTGCAGTGTCCAATAGCTTCGTCGAACTCAATGACGTCAAGCTTCGCTATAGTGAAGGCGATGATCTGGCGCTTGAAACCACCAACATGAAGATCGACAAGGGTGAGTTTATCGCCGTTGTGGGTCCGTCGGGCTGCGGCAAGTCATCCTTGCTGAAACTGGTTTCCGGCCTGATGCCGCCGTCAGAGGGCAACGTCATTGTTGATGGCAAGGAAGTTTCCGGCCCGCTCAAGATCGTTGGTATGGCGTTTCAGAACCCGACCCTTCTGCCGTGGCGCACGACCCTTGATAACGTCCTGCTGCCGATGGAAATCGTCAAACCGCACCGCCACCGCCTGCGCAAGCATCGCGCGGAATATGAAGAGCGCGCGCGCAAGCTTCTGGCGACGGTTGGTCTTGAAGGCCATGAAAACAAATACCCCTGGGAGCTTTCCGGTGGCATGCAGCAGCGCGCATCGCTTTGCCGGTCACTGATCCATGAGCCGGATCTTCTGATGCTTGATGAGCCGTTCGGCGCGCTTGATGCCTTTACCCGCGAAGAGCTGTGGGACATTTTGCAGAACCTTTGGATGATCAAGCCTTTCACGGTTATTCTGGTCACCCACGATTTGCGTGAGGCGGCCTATCTTGCCGACACCATCTATGTGATGTCCAAACGCCCGGGTAAAATCCTTGTCGAGCGTGAAAACACCCTGCCCCGTCCGCGGGATCAGGAAACGACCTTTACCCAGCCTTTCACCGATCTTGTCCACGAATTGCGCGGTCACATTCGTGACGTGCGAGAATCATAAGGAAGGGCGGGAAAAGTCATGAAAAAGAAATTGAACCTTAGCAAAGCAACACCGTGGCTTAGCGCCATCGGGCTTTTCGTTCTGTGGGAACTGATTGTGCGGATATTCAACATTCCGCCCTATGTCCTGCCGACCCCGTCTGAAAGCATCATTGTCGGCTGGCAATTCCATGAAGCGATCTGGATGCATGCCTATCACACGCTTTATACCACGCTTGCGGGTTTTGCCATTGCCGTGGTGTTTGGTGTGGTGCTTGGCGCACTGGTCGGATCAAGCCGGGCGATCTATGACGCGGCCAATCCGCTTCTGGTCGGGTTTAACTCGGTCCCGAAAGTGGCCCTTGTCCCGGTTCTGGTTATGTGGTTTGGCATCGGAACCGTGCCGGCGATCATCACCGCCTTCCTGATTTCGTTCTTCCCGATTGTGGTCAATGTTGCCACCGGCCTTGCGACGCTTGAGCCGGAACTGCGCGATGTTTTGCGGTCCCTTGGCGCGACCCGACGTGACATCCTGATCAAGGTCGGCTTCCCACGTGCAATGCCGTATTTCTTTGCATCGCTTAAAGTCGCGATCACGCTGGCCTTCGTCGGATCGGTCATTTCCGAAACCGTGGCGTCGAATGTCGGTGTTGGCTATCTGATGCTTTCGGCCTCGTCGAAATTCAACATGCCGCTGGTCTTTGCCGGATTGCTGGTGATCGCGGTGATGGGGATTGCGATGTATGAGATCTTTAACGTGATCGAGCGCCGCTCCACCCGATGGGCCAACCGCGGCAATCAGACCAACTGATCCGGGCTTGCGCCCAATCATCAGACAAAGAAAAAGGCCGGGGAAACCCCGGCCTTTTTTGTCATACTGTCTCGTCCTGAAATACGTTGTCACCAATAGGAGATGACAATGTCGATATCAGGGCCAGTGCGCCGCAAGCGTACACAACGCGATTACAATATGGGCTTTAAGTTGGCTGTCGTGGATCAGGTCGAAAAGGGCGAACTGACCTATAAGCAGGCACAATCCCACTATGGTATCTAGGGACGCAGTACAGTCCTGAACTGGTTGCGCAAACATGGTAAGCTCGATCGGTCCATAACGAGGCAACCAGCCATGTCCCCATTGAAAGAAACACCTGAACAGAAGATCAAGCGCCTTGAAAGGGAGCTTGAAGACGAACGGATCCGCGTCATGGTGATGGATGGCATGATCACCATCATGGATGAGGAATATGGAGCGGGCCTGCGAAAAAAGTACTTATCCGAACTGCGAGAACATTACAGGCGCAAGGGCAAGTCAGTCTGAGTCGGACCTGTCACTGTTTTGGTCTTTCAAGGCAGTCAGTATACCAACTCCTGCAACGTCGGCGGAAGCGTCAAGAGCATCTTGCGCCACTCTATGATTGCGTCATGCGCTTGCGACGGCGCATGCCTCGTTTGGGCACGCGCAAACTCTATCATTTGTTGCAGGATGATTTGCGGCGTCTTGGCATCAAGATAGGGCGTGATCGTCTGTTTGATTGGCTCAGAGAGCATCGTCTTTTGGTGAAGCCACAAAAGAATTATACCAAAACCACCCACAGCAAACATTGGATGAGAAAGCATCCGAACCTGGTGACCGGACGCAAGCCATACCGTCCCGAAGAGGTCTTTGTCAGCGACATCACCTATGTCGAGAGTGATGAAGGTGTGCATTATCTGTCCCTGGTCACAGACGCCTTCTCGCGCAAGATCATGGGGCATGTGCTGAGCCACAACATGGCCGCATCCGAGGTGATCCAAGCTTTGAAGCAGGCAATTCGCAATCGGATTACCAAAGAGCCACTGATCCATCATTCCGACCGTGGGCTACAATATTGTTCGGGCCGCTATCAAGAAATTCTGAGAAGGCATCACATCACACCGTCAATGACCGATGGTTATGATTGTTATCAGAATGCCCTGGCCGAACGTGTGAACGGTATTCTTAAACAGGAGTTCCTCTTGCACCGCTGCAAAACCTTCGAGGATCTCCGTAAACTGGTCAAAGAGGCCGTCGATACATACAATACCATGCGACCGCACATCGCTTTGGGGATGAAAACACCCGAAAATGTGCATCAAAAAGCCAGCGGATGATCATCCGCTGGCTCAAGTAAAACCGTCAACGTATTTTAGGACGGCACATACCATTAGCAGTAATGGCACGGGTCAACTGAGATGCTCGTCAAAGAAGGCCATGGTACGTTCCCAGGCCAGCATGGCGTCTTCGCTGTCATAGCGGCCACCGGTCGGGTTGGCAAACGCATGATCGGCGTCATACCAGAAGAACTCGTAATCGGTTTTGCCGGCCACTCGCAGCGACTTTTCGAACCCGTCGACCATTTCCTTGTTGATGCTTTTATCCAGGGTGCCGAAATGGCCCATGATCGGTGCATTCAAGGTTGCGACCTGTTCCGGGGTTTTGTTGACATTGCCGTAATAGATCACAGCCGCATCAATATCGGTCGCAAGTGCCGTATTGAGCGACCAGCCGCCGCCAAAGCACCAGCCGACCGAGCCGACCTTGCCGGTTGAATCCTTGTGATTTCGAAGAAACTCGACCGAGGACTGCAATTTGCGGGTCGCCACCACCGGATCCATTGACGACATCAGGGAGCGCGCCCCATCGGGGGTCGTGGCCGGCGGTTCGCCGTAAAGATCAACCGCGAGCGCAATGTAGCCCTGCTTGGCATATTCAGCCGCCACCGCGCGAATATGGTCATTCAGCCCCCACCATTCGTGGATCAGAATGACGGTTGGTGCCGGAAGCGTATGCGGCATGGCAATTTCGGCAACCATTTCATCGCCTTCGGGCGTGGTGATGGTCACTTTATCAAGCCCGTGACCGGCGGCATGGGCCAGCATCGGGTCGGCAAGAATAACGGCCAAAGGCAGGGCGGCAGCCCCTTTCAGAAACAGTCTGCGTTGTTCATCGGTCGCCTTGGGCGGCGGACCGAGATGTTCGTGGGAGCCACATCCATCTAGCGTACACATGTTCAAGCCTCCTCTTATTCCTGATTTCGGGTTTGTCCCGTATCACCATCATTTATGAGCGCGCGGGTTGTTGGCAAATGACATTCCTGTCATCTGGCCTGTCATTGGACCTGTCATCGGACCTGTCATCTGGCGCCGAATGCCCACGCTGGCATCTTGTTCAGTTTTGTTTACGGTGCCACGCGCAGCAAGGATCATAGCATATGTCACGCAACTGCTGCTTGCGCGTCGGCACCGCACCTGTTTTAACAGGGCGCGGCAATGCAAATCACCCATACCAAGCCAGACGGAGACAACATGCGCGATATCGAAACGGTTCTGTTTGATCTTGGGGGTGTGCTTGTTGATTGGAACCCGCGTTATCTGTATCGCAAGATGTTCAAAGATGATGCGGAGATGGAGCGGTTTCTGAGCGAGGTCTGCCATCCGCACTGGAACCATCTGCATGATCAGGGGATGCTGAGCTTTGCCAATTCCATCCCCGACCTTCAGCATCGCTACCCGCATTACCAGGATCAGATCGCGGCATGGCAGGAACGCTGGCCGGAAATGCTGGGCGGGGCGATTGATCGCACGGTTGGCGTCCTTGAAGACCTGAAAAAGCGCGAAAATGTGCGCCTGTTTGCCCTGACCAACTGGTCAGCCGAAACCTGGCCGCATGCGTTGGAGCGGTTCGGATTTCTTGATCATTTTGAAGGCATTCTGGTCTCGGGGCAGGAAAAGCTCGCCAAGCCCGATCCGCGGATTTTTGATCTGGCGATTTCGCGGTTTGAACTGGATCCGCGTGAAACCCTGTTTATCGATGACAGCGAGCGCAATATTCAGCAGGCGCGCGAGCTGGGCTTTATCACCCACTGGTTCCGCGACCCGGTGAAATTGCAGCGGGAACTGATCGAATACCGGCTGTTTTGATTAGCGCCAAACAAGACGGAACGCCTTAGCGGCGTTTGCGCAGGTAATTGCCAAAGCATTCGCCAAAGGCAAATTCCCAGCCCTTGAGATAGCCTTCGCGCAGGGCCGGGGCAATATCGCCGACATTTTCCCATGCCTTGTGCTCAAGGCGGATCACGCAGCGGCCAAAATCGTTCAGATCAAAGGATAGCTCGACCAGGGTGAAATCCCCCTCGCCCCAGCCCGGATGCCAGGTAAAGGACAGATGTTCGCCGGGATGCCAGCTTCTTACACGCCCCCAGGGAATATCATCCTGCCCCTTGACCCGTTCGATGATTTCGCCGCCGACACCGGCATTGAATTCGATCGTCTCGCAATCCTTTTTGGAGATCGAATGAGTGTCGGTCGGCCACCAGTCGCCAAAGCCCGATGTGAAGGCCTCAAAGGCATCATCAGGATCGACGGCCAGGGTCAATTCAAAGCGGATCGGCGCAAGTTCGGGGTTCTTAAGCGGCGTCACGGTTGATTTCCCAAATTTCATCAAGGGCCGCGGCCAGTTCATCAAAATGGCTGATGACGGCATGGGCACCGGATTTATGGAGCGTATCGACATCATGGTAGCCCCAATCAACCCCGACCGCGATCATGCCAGCCGCACGGCCCATTTCGATATCATAGCTGGTATCGCCAACAATCACCGCATTGGGTGCATCGACCCCGGTTTCCTCGAGGGCTGCGACCAGCATGGCGGGGTTGGGTTTGGACGGGTGGTTGTCACAAGTCTGCAAGGTAACAAACCGGCCTTCAAGTTCATTGCGGGCCAGAACCGCATCAAGCCCCCGGCGCGCCTTGCCGGTGGCAACACCACTTAGCCATTGGCGGCTATCGAGTTCGGCAAGCACTTCGCGCACACCCGGAAAAAGCGGTTCGTGGAAATCAGGCGTTTGGCGGAGCGTGAAGAAGGCATTCTTGTAAGCCGCCGTGACCGCCGCGATCACGTCATCATCGACCTGTGCCGGGCTTGCGAGTTTTGTGATCGCCTCAGGCAGGCTAAGACCAATGATTGTGCGCGTGTTTTCCAGGCCCGGGCAGTCCAGCCCGTGCTCGGCAAAGGCATGATCCATGCAATGTGCAATGGCGTTCTGGCTATCAACAAGCGTGCCATCGCAGTCAAAAATCACAAGTCTCAGCGGATCATTGGTCATGTGGGGTCTTTCGTCTTAATTGAAGGTCAGGAGTTACTAATTTGATTAGAATGGCAGCGTTTATATTTGTGAAATCCTAGAAAAAGCCCGCAGAGCGGGTTGGTATCCCGCGCAAGGGCTTTGACGCCGGAGTTTGCAAATATAAACGCTGTCCTGCGGATCGCTCAGATTTGCACGGCCTACTTTGTCGCAAAACCTTGAAAGATGTATATCTTCCTGCGGTTTCGCTTCGCGTATCCGCACAAATCTGAGCGACCATTCAAACCAAATTAGTAACTCCTGACCTTGGAAAAGCGGAGACTAATGGATCGGATCGAAAAGATCGAGTCTCCCGCGGTTGAATTAGCTGCCGACTTTTTGTGCTTTGCGGGAAGCGCTGGAAACCACAAATGAATTTTGTATTACCTTTTTCTGCACCCGTATGCGCGCTATAATTGAATTCTGGCCCACAGAGCACTGGCTGATAATGACAGGCTCTCTGCGACAGGAGGTAGATCATGCTTACACTTCGCGACTGCATCGACTTCAGCGACCTCACCGAGGAGGAAGTGCTTGCTATTGCCGAATGTGAGCATATTCCACTCGTCACCGCCCTTGAGGAGGGTGAGTGCATGGTGCACACAAAACACGGCCGCAAACAGCTTGCCGTGATGATCAAGGGCCAGGCCGACATCTGTGAACGCATGGGCAACAAGGTTCACGCCGAACAGCTGAACCGGGTCTATGACACGTTCATCAAGCGTTTCGACAAAGAAAAAACCTAGTTCTGTTTCAACGCCGTTTGATCAGGAGGACGAAAAAGCCGACGCAATGCGTCGGCTTTTCGGTTTTTGGTCCTATCTGACGCTAAACTATCTCTTGCGCGAACGCGACGGCTTTGCCTTTGGTTTGGGCTTTTCTTCCTTTTCGCGGTGAATTTCCGGGGTCAGGAATTTCGTCGGCGTCTTCGGATCGAAATTAAGCTTCTTGAGCGTTTCGGCAAAATGTTCAGGTACAGGCGCCTCGATCACGACGCGCTGGCCGGTGACCGGGTGCGGGAAATCAATCGCACGCGCATGCAGATGCATCTTGTTGGACAGGCCATCAAGAAAGGCCTTTGCCCCACCATATTTGCCATCGCCCAGGATCGGGCATTCAATCGCCTCGCAATGGACGCGCAGCTGGTGGGTACGCCCGGTCAGCGGTGACAGGGCAAGCCAGGCTGCCTTGCGTCCGGCGCGATGGAGCTGACGGAAGACGGACTGTGCCGATTTTCCGAGCTTCTCGTCGATCACCATTTTCTCCCCACCCTTGCCGGAAATCTTGGCAAGCGGTGCGTCAATCATGCCTTCGCGTTCAGCCGGTGCGCCGGTGACAATCGCCCAGTAAAGCTTGCGGGTGGATTTATCCTTGAACGCCTTGGTCAGGGCATGGGCCGCACTGGCCGAACGGGCAAGCAACAGAACACCACTGGTATCCTTATCAAGACGGTGAACCAGCTTCGGGCGCTCCTTGCTATCAAGCTTGAGCGCATCGAGCATGCCATCGACATGGACATTGGTGTTGGTCCCGCCCTGCACGGCAAGACCGGCGGGCTTGTTGATCGCAAGGACCAGCTCGTCATAGAAAATGACGGAATCGCGAAGGGCTTGCAGCTCTGCCTCGGAAGCATCGGACTTGGCGGGGCCCGATTGCTTGCGTTGCTGGACTTCGGCCGGGTTGTAGCCCGAACCATCTTCGGACCATGGACCGGTGCCGCCGCCCGACATGACCGGTACGGGGGGCACGCGGATCTCCTGGCCCGGTTCGACGCGCTGATTGGCCTTGGCGCGTTTGCCGTCGACACGGATCTGACCGCCGCGCAGGAATTTCTGGACCTGGCCGAATGTGAATTCGGGACAGTTGCGCTTGAACCAGCGATCAAGCCGAATGTCGGCTTCGTCTGCCTTGACCTTGCGCAGAGTGACACCACTCATTGCAGAATACCCCTTACCAGCGCGATTGCGCCAAACAATGCCGAAATGCCGACCACCACGGAAATACCAACATAAAGGGCCGAAAGCCCCATATTGCCCCGTTCATACAAGGTCGCAACATCCAGCGAGAACGTCGAAAAAGTCGTAAACGCCCCCAGAAAACCGGTCACGAGGAGTGCGCGCGTTTCCAGGCCCATGGACAATTTCAGGGCGGAAACCTCGATCAGCCCCCCCATCAGGAACGAGCCCACGACATTGACCGTCAGCGTTCCCCAGGGAAATCCAGTGCCCATCACAGAGCCCATCATGACGGACACACTGTGACGCGCAACGGCACCAACGGCACCGCCCAAGGCAATGGATGCGATTAACAACGGTGAAAATTGCATGGCGCGGAACCTATTCCCTCAGTCCTGAAATGTCACGTGTGAATACGGCATGGGCCCATGGCAATAACGAAGAGCGATGTCATTATCCCTGCCCGTCCGAATACCCCCAGCATAACCCATTGACATCAAACACCAAGGGGCACGGATGATCAATGGTATTGGTGCTGGCCTAGTCCCGCTTAGGACCGCTTAAGATCCCTGGCCCATACGGGTTTCGACATCCGCCAGCCAGGCACGGGTGCGTTTTTCGTTTTGCCCGACATCGTCAACACCATAGACGGATTTGGCAAACAGACAGAATGACACATTATCGCCCGCATCCGCGCCCGCGCCGGTTTCAGGCAGGATCAACTCGATCTCGACCCAGTCGGGAAACCGAAACACAGGTGTCCGGGCAAGGAAATAAAGACGGCCGGCTTCGCCGCCGGCAACATCGGTCATCAGTTCCATGCCGTGATCGGGGGCGGTTTCAATCAGCACTTCGGTCAGGGTCGCAACCGACGCATTGAAACGCGGGCTTTGCATGGCGCGATCGGTTTGTGGCAACCGGTCCGCCGGACAGGCGAGGAAGAAATTACGTGTTTCGGGAAGATCGGCATCGTGCCCGAACGTGACATTGGGCGGATCACCGGCCGGTAACATATGATCAAGCAGCCCGGTAAAGCGGACCGTTACAAATATCCCTGCCAGTACCAGCAGTCCCCAGATTGCAAACATCGCCAGCCGTTTCAATGATACCACCTGCCTTGCCTGCACCGGCCAGACGCGGTGTCTGCCCGCGTGCCTAACGGTGTGTCTGACCGTGTGTCTGTGACACCATAGACCAAACAGGGCAGAATCAAAATGCCCGACCGGGGTACAGTCGGGCATTTCGGGATACAAACCCGCCAATCAGCGAACCAAGGGGGGGGGGATACGGAAATTCGCCAATCACCGGGATTGTATTGAGGGAACTTTTGATGCCTTAGGCCGCAACCGGCAGCGGAGCCGCGTCGACATTTGCCAGTGCGCGCGCCATGGCTTCTTCGGCGTTGACCGCAAAGCCCGATGCCTCGACAACTTCGACATCGGTGATGCCGACGAAACCAAGCACCTGTTTCAGATACGGGGTCGCAAAGTCGGCCGGGCTGTTGACCGGAACGCCCCCGGTGGCGGCAACGATATAGGCCTTCTTGCCCGCAAGCAGACCAACCGGTCCGTTTTCGGTGTATTTGAAGGTCACGCCGACACGGGCAATCAGATCAACCCAGGCCTTCAGCGTCGAGGGGATAGAGAAGTTATACATCGGCGCACCGATGACAACGATGTCAGCGTTCTGAAGTTCCGCCACCATCTTGTCAGACGCGGCAATGATGTCTTTCTGGGCGCTTGAGCGTTCTTCGGCCGGGGTATAATAGGCGCCGACGGTTTCACCGGTGAGTGCTGAGATAACGGCGTCGTTGGTATCGCGTTCAGCAACGTTGGCCGACGGATCGGCAGCAACAATGCGGTCAATCAGTTTCGATGCGATCTGACGGGAGTTTGAATTCTCACCGTTCACAGATGCACTGACATGCAGAATGTTGGTCATGGGTCTTCTCCAAGTCCGGGTTTGTGTGTTGCCCCGAACTTACGCCTGTCCAACGGATCTGTTTATCCCGAAACTTTTCATCAGATTGTTTCCCATCTGTGACCTATATTAAAAACAATTGAATTTCAGTTGCGTGAGGCGAAACAAACGTCCATCCAGATGCTGCGTACTTAAGCTATTACTCGCCGCGTTTTTTCTGACGCTCGGCGCGCAGACGGTCGAAATAGTCCACACGCTTTTTAAGGTCGCGCTCAAATCCGCGCTCGACCGGCTCATAGAAGTTCTGACGGCGCATGCCTTCAGGGAAATAGTTCTGCCCGGAAAAACCATCTTCCTGATCATGGTCATAGGCATAGCCACTGCCATAGCCGATATCCGACATCAGCTTGGTCGGCGCATTGAGGATATGGGCGGGCGGCATCAGGGAGCCGGTATCACGCGCGATCTTGAGCGACTTTTTATAAGCCGCATAGCCGGCATTGGATTTTGGCGCAAGCGCCAGATAAATCACCGCCTGGGCCAGGGCCAGCTCGCCTTCTGGGCTGCCGAGCCGCTCGTATGACTCCCAAGCGCCAATGCAGAATTGCTGGGCTTGCGGATCGGCAAGTCCGATATCCTCGACCGCCATGCGGGTCAGACGGCGGGCGACGAATTTCGGGTCCTCGCCCCCGGCCAGCATACGGTTAAACCAATAAAGTGCTGCATCCGGATCAGAGCCGCGAATGGATTTATGCAGCGCGCTGATCAGGTTGTAGTGGCTGTCATCGCCCTTGTCATAGATCGGCATGCGCTTTTGCACGGTGCGCGCAAGTTCGGCGACACCAAGCGGGCCATCATCACTGGGCGGCAGGGAAAAGAGTTCCTCGGCCAGATTAAGGCAATAGCGCCCATCACCATCGGCCATGGCGCGCAGGGTTTCGCGGGCCTCGGGCGTTACGGGCAGATCAAAGCCCATTTCCTTTTCCGCACGCACCAGAAGTTCTTCAAGGCCCTGATCATCGAGACGTTTGAGCACCTGCACCTGACAGCGCGACAACAACGCGGCGTTCAGTTCAAAGGACGGGTTTTCGGTGGTGGCGCCAATGAGCGTGATGGTGCCGTCTTCAACATAGGGCAGGAAGCTGTCCTGCTGTGCCTTGTTAAACCGATGGATCTCGTCAATGAACAACAGCGTCGCCCCGCCGGTGGAGCGGCGCGCACGCGCGCGTTCAAACACCTTGCGCAGATCGGCTACGCCCGAAAAGATCGCTGAAAGCGGTTCAAACGCCATATCGGCGACATCGGCCATCAGACGCGCCAGTGTCGTCTTGCCACAGCCCGGCGGGCCCCACAGCACGACCGAGGGCACCCGGCCGGTCTTGATCATGCGGGTGATCGGCCCGTCATCGCCAAACAGATGATCCTGCCCGACAACTTCTTCAAGTTTGGCGGGGCGCAATCTGTCGGCCAAAGGGCGCGTGACCTGACTTTCAAACAGGGAAACCATGCGGCGATATCGTCATATTGTGAGGATTGGGGCGGCGTTTGCGAAACGTAACACGCAGATGACATTGATGACAGACGAAACATACCGCGTTGACACCTCGAGGATCGAGGCATAACGTTTTCCATCCATATCACAGGTAATCCCGATGACCAGCAGTGTTGATTATACGGATCGTTCCTATTGGCAGGGCACGATCAAGATGTCGCTTTCGAAGTTCTTTGTGTTGTGCGTTCTGCACAGGAAACCGATGCATGGCTATGAAGTCGTTCAGGCGGTTGAAAAGACCACCAATGGATGTTGCTCCCCCTCCGAGGGTACGGTCTATCCGGTATTGAAAGAGTTTGAAACTGGCGGCTATCTGACGTCTACGCCGGAAACCGTGCAGGGCCGCCAACGCAAGGTTTACGCCCTGACAGAAAAAGGCCGTGATGCGTTCCTGATCGCGACCGAGGCATGGATGGAAGTCACCGGCCACATTGTTGCCAGCCGTGACTTGGCGACGTCTCCGCTTTCGAAGCCACACCAGAAGGACGGAGAAACCCGCCGTGACTGAGGCCGTTTTCAGCTTTGCATACATCGACCCTCGAGGTGAGCGATGACGTCGTCTTCAATCGGTACCGCACCGGCCAAACTACCGATCGTGATCGGTTTGGGTACGGGTCAGACCCTTGCATTTGGCACCACGCTTTACCTGCCAGCCATTCTGGCGGAGCCGATGGCGATCGAGCTTGGCATTCCACCGGGTTGGGCGTTCGGGGCGTTTTCGCTGGCACTGGTTTTTGCAGCCCTGCTCGGCCCCAAGGCCGGTGCGCGGATTGATCAGTTTGGTGGACGGACGGTGCTGGCGGTATCCAGCCTGATCTTTGCCGCTGGGCTTGCCCTGCTGGGTACGGCCGACAGCCTGACCGTGATGTGTGTGGCATGGTGCGTGATCGGGGTTGGCATGTCGATGGGACTTTATGAGTCGGCCTTTGCCACACTCAGCTGGATTTATGGCCATGATGCGCGGGGACCGATTACCGGCATCACCCTGATTGCAGGCTTCGCCAGTACGATCTGCTGGCCGATTACCGCCGGGATCGAGGGCGCATTTGACTGGCGCACGGCGTGCTATTTCTGGGCGGTGATGCATATCGTGCTGGGCTTGCCGCTTAATCTGTTTTTGATCCCGCGCACCCGGTCTGACCAGCACAGCGCGACGAAAGAGGACGCAACGCCCAAACCGCCCCCAGCCCCGACCAAGCTTTCACGGCAGGATATCTTCAACATGCCGATGGTCCTGCTGGCCATCGTGTTTGCCGCAAGCTGGTTTACCGCAACCGCCATGGCGGCACATTTGCCCCGCCTGCTGGAGATTTCAGGCATGGATGCCGCCGGTGCGCTGATTGCGGCATCGCTGGTGGGCCCCGCACAGGTTGCCGGGCGGTTGGCAGAGTTCGGATTGCTTAAAAAGATGCATCCGCTGATTTCATCCAGGCTTTCGGCGCTCACCCATCCGGTGGGGGCGGTGTTGCTTTTGATCTTTGGCGGGCCTGTCGGGATGCTGTTTACCAGCCTGCATGGGATCGGCAATGGCATCCTGACCATCGCCAAGGGTACATTGCCACTGGCGACCTTTGGCCCGGCCGGATATGGCGCGCGCCAAGGCTATATCATGGCGCCATCGCGCTTTGCGCAGGCCGCTGCACCATTTGTCTTTGGGCTTCTGATTGATGATTACGGGCAATATGCGATCTTGCTGACCATCGGCCTTGGGCTGGTGACCTTTGTCGCGCTGATGATGCTGAAACAAACAATCAGTATACGTTAGCGCAGCTAGCGATGAGACGTTTCCATTGAAACGAACGATTAATCGGGCACTTCACCATCAAATAGAAACTGGAAGAAAGTTACACTATTGCGATATTTTACCCCACAAATATCAACTTATAGTTAACATTTGATTACCTTTGGGATACACTTAGCAGATACTAGGGGCATGTATCTAACACGGGGATCTCACCTGATGAACGACCGCAGTATTGCATTATATATTTTAACTTCCGTCACCGTTGTAGCAACCTTGATCTACGGTGTATTCGGTTATCAAGATACAAAGAGAATTGTGGACAACATCTATCAGGATCATCGGTTGCTTGCAGAACATGTGGTGACATCTGTTGACCCAGCAAAACCGATCACGCCTTTATTGATTTATGCGTCACTAGAAACCGATACTATGGTTGCACGCAATAATAGATCTGCTTCAGCACTAGCCGCACGAACATGGCTAAGATACTCATTAACTATAGTAGGTTTGATTCTGTCAGTATTTGGTGCTGCATTTGTGCTCGGCCAGATAACTATCGGCCCAACAGCCGTCCAAGGCCAAACATCGGGAGCTTCAGTAAATATCTCTACTACGTCGCCAGGAATCCTACTGGCAGCTCTGGGGGTGTTGGTAATTGTTCTACCTGCGATAATTACCCAGGAAATTGAAACACGTGACGCCGCCACTTATGGAGTACTCTCCCCTCTCGCAGTTACAGATACGCCTCGCGTCAGCGATACATCACTATCGGACGATGAGATTATTGAGCGTTTAAGATCTGGCAAATAGGAGATGTTTAATGATCACTACTTTCCTTAAGCACACCACTTTCGCGCTACTACTGACGACGCCATTTCCTTGCACAACTTTAGCGCAAGAACTCGAAAGCATGTCCGTGATAGACGCATATCGAAAAGGACATGAAGACGGATACAACAAAGCCAAACAGGAATATTTGACTAATATTTTCGCATCCCCTTATGACGGGGGAACGATAACTGGAGTAGGCGCGGGCACTGCTTACAATAAATCTGGATATGAATTGCCCAACTCTTTTATAGAACAGAATGGAGGTGACGAACCTATTAATTTTCAGATTCCTGACAACTGGTTCGTGGGTCCCTCTACGTCAGGAGATGCCGTTTACGCGAAGGTTTTAGAAGATGGCCGGGTACTGCCCTTCACAAGAGACTCTTCAGGTACGATTGAAACACTTGATCCCAGCCAAGCACCGATATGGACAGCGGACGAAAAAGTAAAACGCTTTTTTAACTCCCTACCAAAGGCTGAAGGCGGAATGACTTACATCCCTGTACAACCTCGCGGCGTTGAATAGATCTAACTAAAAACACTCAAAGCTTAAAATCACCGGTCAGGACCTTGCCATCGCGTTTAACGGCAATCGTCCAGTCGCGGCTGCGTTCACCGGCCCGAATGACTTCCTTGAAGCGTGCGACCGAGGTGATCGGTTCACCATTGACCTCGACGATATAATCACCGGCCTTAAGCCGTGTCCGGCGCGCCAGACTGTCGCGGGCAACCGCCAGGATCATGACACCTTCGCTGAGCGTATCGATGCCCAGTTCGTCGGCCAGTGCCGGGTTCATATTGGCGATCTTGGTGCCGCTAAACGGGTTACGGCCATCAATGATGCTTTCATCACGTGCCGGCAGTTCCGGGGCGACTTCAAGCGGCATGGCAAGGACGGTTTCCGAACCGCGGCGCAGAACGGACAGATTGGCCTCGCCATCGAGTTCAAGGGTCGCAATGCGGAATTTAAGTTCGTTCGGGTTATCGACTGCCAGGCCATTGACCGCCACGACCACGTCACCGGATTGCAGGCCGCCGCGTGCAGCCGGGCTGCCGTCGCGGACCTTGTTGATCAGGACACCATGCGGGCGATCCAGCTCAAGCGAGGATGCCAGATCGGCTGTTACCGCCTGCCCCGCAGCACCCAGCCACGGGCGGCGCAGATCGCCACTGATCAGACCGCGCATCACCACCTTGACCATATTGGCCGGAACGGCAAAACCGATGCCGTTCGATCCGCCGGACTTGGTGAAGATCGCCGAGTTGACGCCGATCAGGTTCCCATCGATATCGACCAGCGCACCACCGGAGTTGCCCGGGTTAATCGCCGCATCGGTCTGAATGAAAGATTGGTAGTCCTGACCGGTGACACCGGCGCGCGCCAGCGCCGAGACAATGCCGCTGGTCACGGTCTGACCGACGCCAAACGGGTTGCCGATGGCAAGGACAAGGTCGCCGACCTCAACCGCATCGGAATCGCCAAACGGGATGGCCGGCAATTCGTTATCAACGTCGCGCAGTTGCAGGACTGCAAGGTCGGTGCGTTCGTCCGAGCCGACCAGATCGGCATCAAATTCACGGTTGTCATGCAAGACAACGCGGATCTCACTTGCCCCGTCAATGACGTGATGGTTGGTCACCACCGTGCCATCCCCCGAGACAATCACGCCAGAACCGAGCGAGCGTTCAACCCGCTGACGCGGCGCGCCAAAGGCGCCGCCGAAACGATCGCCAAAGAACTGCTTGAAGAACGGATCATTGAAGAACGGGGTGCGCTGGCGTTGTTCGACCACCTTCTTGGTGTAGATATTGACGACCGCCGGTGCGGTTTGCTTGACCAATGGCGAAAGCGACATCTTGATTTCGGTCTGGCTCGACGGCAAACGCCGGTCCAGTGTGGTTTCATCGCTTTGGGCATGGGCCAGATTGCCAGTCCCGGACATCGCCGCCATCCCGATCACGGCAAAGGCGACAATCTTTGAAATCCATTTTGCCTGCACGTCACACTCTCTCTTTTTATCTTGCGGCGACCGGGATTGATCCGGTCATGATTTCATATCAATTAGGGAAATCAGAACTGCCGCGCAACCTTGGCGGAAATATGAACTTTTTGACATTTAGACAAAAGAAAACGGGCGACACCAGATGGCGTCGCCCGTTTCTGTTTCTTAAAGGCCGAAACGTTACTTATTCAGCAACTGCTTCTTCGCCTTCGCCCTCTGCTTCGAGGCGAGCGCGGTCTTCCGCGCCTTTTGCTTCGACGTTGCGATCAACAAGTTCAATCACAGCAACCGGAGCCGCATCGCCATAACGGAAGCCAGCCTTGAGAACGCGGGTGTAACCACCGAAACGCTCTTTGTAGCGGTCAGCGATTTCGCCGAACAGCTTGGCTACGACTTTGTCGTCACGCAGGATCGAAATGGCCTGACGGCGTGCATGCAGGTCGCCCCGCTTGCCCAGCGTAATCAGTTTTTCGACATACGGGCGAAGATCCTTGGCCTTCGGAAGAGTGGTTTTGATCTGCTCGTGGGTGAGCAGCGAAACTGCCATGTTGGCAAACATCGCCTTACGATGGGACGAAGTACGATTAAGCTTACGGCCTTGCATACCGTGACGCATGGTAACTCTCCTTAATAGCCTGGCTTCGCTCACGAAACCGATTGTAAAACCGCGCCGCCACCCTGATCACCGATCATCTGGTGTCAGGTTATGCACGTGCGGTGTGGGCAACAAGCCCGCCGGATGCCCAAACAACTGGGTTCTCCGGTTTGGAACAAGAATGTTCCGATATCGGCCCGAAGGCCGAAGACCCGTTCTTAGAACGGATCTTCGAACTTGCGAGCAAGTTCTTCGATGTTTTCCGGCGGCCAACCGCCGACTTCCATACCAAGATGCAGACCCATCTGAGCCAGAACATCCTTGATTTCGTTCAGCGACTTACGGCCGAAGTTCGGCGTACGGAGCATTTCTGCTTCGGTCTTCTGAACAAGATCACCGATATAGATGATGTTGTCGTTCTTCAGGCAGTTTGCCGAACGGACCGACAGTTCAAGCTCGTCAACCTTACGAAGAAGGTTGCGGTTGAACGGCAGTTCGTCTTCTTTCTTCTCTTCGACAACCGCTTCCGGCTCTTCGAAGTTGACGAACAGCGACAGCTGGTCCTGAAGGATACGGGCAGCAAGTGCAACCGAATCTTCCGGGGTCAGCGCACCGTTGGTTTCAACGGTCAGCGACAGCTTGTCAAAGTCGGTATCCTGACCAACACGGGTGTTTTCCACCTTGTAGGCCACTTTACGGATCGGGCTGAAGATCGCATCGATCGGAATAAGGCCGATCGGCGCATCCGAAGAGCTGTGCGCGCTGGCTGCAACATAGCCTTTACCGTTATCAACGGTGAATTCGATGTTGAGCGCAGCACCATCATCAAGATGGCAAAGCTCGAGATCCGGGTTAAGGATTTCGATATCCGCACCGGTTTCGATCTGACCTGCGGTGACGGCACCCGGGCCGGTCGCCTTCAGAGCCATTTTCTTCGGACCTTCAGCATGCATACGCACGCCCATGGTCTTGATGTTCAGGATGATGTCGGTGACATCTTCACGCACACCCGGGATCGACGAAAATTCGTGCAATACACCGTCGATCTGGATCGCAGTAACTGCCGAACCCTGGAGCGACGACAGCAGAATGCGACGCAGCGCGTTACCCAGGGTCTGACCAAAACCGCGCTCCAGCGGTTCTGCCACGATCGTACCAATACGGCTGGCATCAGTACCCGGAGTAACATCAAGCTTCGTCGGCTTAATCAGTTCCTGCCAGTTCTTTTGAATCACGAGACCCACCTTCGCAACTGGAGCCTATGGAAATGAGGGCAAACATAGTGCCCCCACGAGAAACGCGAAGAGGCCCGGTCATCCCGGGCCCAAACGCGGGGTCGTCCGCAAGGATCGACGCGATTAGACGCGACGACGTTTACGCGGACGGCAACCGTTATGCGGAATCGGCGTTACGTCTTTGATCGACGTAATGGTGAAACCGACAGCCTGAAGCGCACGCAGTGCAGATTCACGTCCCGAACCCGGGCCTTTAACCTGTACTTCGAGGGTTTTCATGCCGTGTTCAGCAGCTTTTTTACCTGCATCTTCGGCAGCCATCTGTGCAGCATACGGAGTCGATTTACGCGAACCGCGGAAACCCATACCACCAGCGGTCGACCAGGAAATGGTATTCCCCTGAACGTCGGTGATGGTGATCATGGTGTTGTTGAAGGTCGCGTTTACATGCGCGATACCGTTCGTAATGTTCTTGCGCTCGCGGCGACGCACGCGAGTCTGAGGAGCTTTCGCCATTGTCGTTCCCCTACCTTACTTCTTCTTGCCAGCAATCGGCTTAGCCGGGCCCTTACGGGTGCGAGCGTTGGTGTGGGTACGCTGACCGCGTACCGGGAGACCGCGACGATGACGCAGGCCGCGATAGCTGCCCAGGTCCATCAGACGTTTAATGTTCATTGCGGTTTCACGACGGAGGTCGCCTTCGACGGTGTAATCAGCGTCGATAACTTCACGAACCTTCAGAACCTGGTCATCAGAGAGCTGATGAACGCGGGTTGCGGATTCGATTCCGACCTTTGCGCAAATTTCTTTGGCTTTAGCCGGGCCAATACCGGTGATGTAGGTAAGCGCAATCACGACACGCTTCGCGGTCGGGATGTTTACGCCAGCAATACGAGCCACTATGTGAACTCCTGTTTCCTGTTAACAAACCCAGGGGCAGATCCGGTAGGGTAGGACGCTGCAAAAGCGGGCCAGCATTACTGCCAACCCGCCAGCAAAAAAACGCCCTGCCCGGGAAATTACCCCAGGATGGCTTCAATCTCGCGCGTAACTTCGTCGATTTCAGCCATCCCGTCAACTGTTTTCAGCTTACCGACCTTTTCATAGTAAGGAATGATCGGTGCTGTCTGCTTGTGATAAGCTTCCAGTCGCGAGGTGACCGTCTCGGCGGTATCGTCCGCACGGCGTTTAAATTCGGTGCTGCCACATGCGTCACAGACACCTTCCTTGGCGGGTTTCTGGAACTCGTCATGATAGCCCTGCCCGCATTTCGCACAGGTATAGCGCCCGACAACACGGGCCACCAACGCTGCGTCATCGACACGCAGTTCAATCACATAATCAAGTGCCAGTCCCTTGGATTCCAGCATGTCGTCCAGCGCTTCTGCCTGAGCGGTCGTGCGTGGGAACCCGTCCAGAATGAAACCACCCTTGGTGTCATCCTGGTCAAGTCTTTCAGAAATCAGACCGATCATCAGATCGTCAGATACGAGCTGCCCCGCATCCATGACTTCTTTTGCCTTCTGCCCCAGTTCCGTGCCGGCAGCAACCGCTGCGCGGAGCATGTCGCCCGTCGAGAGCTGGATCATGCCGCGTCCTGTTTCAAGACGCTTGGCCTGGGTACCTTTCCCTGCGCCGGGAGGGCCAAGAAGGATAATGTTCATCGTCTTCCCCCTGAATGCGGTGGTCGCTCGTTAGCGGCGGCGACCACGCAGTTTGGATTTCTTGATCAGGCCTTCATACTGATGAGCCAGCATATGAGACTGAATCTGCGCAACGGTATCCATGGTTACCGTGACAACGATCAGGAGGCTAGTCCCACCAAAGTAGAAGGGAACAGACCATTCCGCGATCAGAAGTTCCGGCAGGATACAGACAAATGCGAGATAAGCTGCACCGATAACCGTCAGACGGGTCAAAATGAAATCCAGATAGTTGGCTGTATTTTTACCCGGACGGATGCCCGGAATAAAGCCACCATGTTTCTTCAGGTTGTCTGCCGTATCTTCCGGGTTGAAGACAACCGCGGTGTAGAAGAAGGCAAAGAAGACAATCAGGCCGATATAAAGCGCAATATAGAGCGGCTGGCCACGCCCCAGCAGTGCGGTCGCAGTGGTCAACCATGCCGGGGCATCAACACCGGTGGTGAACTGGGCAACCGACAGCGGCATGAGCAGCAGCGAGCTTGCGAAGATCGGCGGAATAACACCGGCGGTGTTGATCTTGAGCGGCAGGTGCGAGCTCTGACCTTCCATGACCTTCATGCCGACCTGGCGTTTCGGGTACTGGATCAGAACACGGCGCTGTGCGCGTTCAACAAAGACGATGAAGGCAATAACGGCGATCGCCAGAACGATGATTGCAACGATAACCAGGGCAGAAATCGCACCGGTACGCCCCAGTTCAAGGGTGCCTGCAATCGCGCTTGGCAGGCCGGCAACAATACCGGCAAAGATGATCAGCGAAATACCGTTACCGATGCCGCGCTGGGTGATCTGTTCACCAAGCCACATCAGGAACATGGTGCCACCAACCAAGGTGATCACGGCAGTAATGCGGAAGAACATGCCCGGATCCGGAACCGCAGCACCGGTTGAACCGGTCATGCTTTCAAGACCAACAGCAATGCCCCACGCCTGCACGGTCGCAATCAGCACCGTCAGATAGCGGGTATATTGATTAATCTTTTTACGACCCTGCTCGCCTTCTTTCTTGAGCTGCTCAAGCGTTGGCGAAACGGTCGTCATCAACTGAATAATAATCGAGGCCGAGATGTACGGCATGATATTGAGCGCGAAGATCGTCATACGACCCAGCGCACCACCGGCGAACATGTCAAACATGCCCAGAACGCCGCCCGCATTCTGACGGAAAATGTCAGCAAGAATGGACGGGTCGACACCCGGAACCGGAATATAGGTTCCAAGACGGTAAACAATAAGCGCGCCCAAAGTGAACCAGATACGCTTTTTAAGCTCGGTCGACTTTGAAAAAGCGGACCAATTCAGGTTCGCGGCAAGCTGCTCGGCGGCCGATGCCATGCACTCATCTCCCAATACACATAAACTGGAGGGTCCGGTCCCGTCTAATGGAACCGGACCCTCTCGAAGTCAATCTAGGCTTATTCTGCGGATTCTGCAGCAGTGACCGGTGCAAGAACCTTGACCGAACCACCGGCTTTCTCAACAGCTTCGACAGCTGCTTTGGAAGCACCGGAGATCTCGATGTTCAGTTTCGCTTTCAGTTCGCCTTTAGCAAGAAGACGCAGACCGTCTTTCTGCGGACGGGCCAGACCTTTTTCCGCAAGAACAGCGACAGTGACATTCGCACCATCTTCAAGAACACCGTTATCAACGGCGGTCTGAAGGGTACCAAGGTTCACAACACCGAACTGTTTCTTGAACGGGTTTTTGAAGCCGCGTTTCGGAAGACGGCGATAGACCGGCATCTGCCCGCCTTCGAAGCCATTGATGGCTACACCTGAACGGGACTTCTGACCCTTCTGACCTGCGCCAGAAGTTTTGCCTTTGCCCGAACCGATGCCGCGACCGACGCGGGTGCGCGCCTTGCGGGCACCCGGGTTATCGGCGAGTTCGTTGAGTTTCATCGTTCAACACCTTTTCGATCTGGGGTCAATCAAGCCTCGTCCACACGGACGAGGTGCTTGACCTTTGCGATCATACCGCGAACAGCCGGAGTATCTTCCAGCTCACGAGTCCGGTGCAGTTTGTTCAGGCCAAGACCAACAAGGGTCTGGCGCTGATCAGCCGGACGTCCGATCGGCGAACCCGTCTGGGTAACGCGAACGGTCGCTTTTTTCTTAGCAGCCATATCGAATTACTCCTTTTCGAGAACGGCGGCAGCAGCCGAACCGCTATCGCGACGGGCAACGACGTCACCGACTTTCAGGCCACGCTTTGCAGCGACCTGACGCGGGGAAGCACCGTTGACCAGAGCGTCAAGGGTTGCGCGGATCACGTTGTGCGGGTTGTTCGAACCGGTGCATTTGGACACAACGTCCTGAACGCCCATGGTTTCGAAAACCGCACGCATCGCACCGCCTGCGATGATACCGGTACCAGCCGGAGCAGAACGAAGGACAACCTTGCCTGCACCGAAATGGCCCTGCGTATCATGGTGAAGGGTACGGCCTTCACGCAGCGGAACGCGGATCATGTTACGTTTAGCAGCTTCGGTAGCCTTACGAATCGCTTCCGGAACTTCACGGGCTTTACCCGTTCCGTATCCGACGCGACCGCGCTGGTCACCGACAACTACCATTGCGGAGAAAGCAAAGCGACGGCCGCCCTTAACGACTTTCGCGACGCGGTTGATACCAACCAGCTTGTCGACGAGTTCGTTTTCTTCACGGGCTTTCGGCGCCTGCTGCTGTTGATTCTGGTTACGTGCCATGGTCGTGCTCCTTAGAAGTCCAGACCGCCCTCACGGGCGGCATCGGCCAGAGCTTTCACCCGGCCATGGAACAGATACCCGCCACGATCGAAAACGACCGTTTTCACACCAGCTTTGACTGCGCGTTCGGCAATTGCCTTGCCAACGAGTGCAGCGGCGTCGGCATTGCTGCCTTTCGCCTTCAGATCTTTCTCGGCGGTCGAAGCAGCCACCAGGGTGGTGCCTTTTACGTCGTCGATGATCTGAGCATAGATGTGGGCGTTCGAACGGTGCACGCTGAGGCGCGGGCGACCGGCCGCTTTCTGGCGGATCGCAAAACGAACGCGACGCTTGCGGCGTTCGAAAAGGCTTCTCACGTTTTTCATCGTGCCTGTCCTTACTTCTTCTTGCCTTCTTTGCGCAAGATATACTCGCCTTCGTAGCGGACACCCTTGCCTTTGTAAGGCTCCGGACCGCGCCAGCCGCGTGCATTTGCAGCGAACTGACCGACGACTTGTTTATCTGCGCCAGAAATGGCGACGAGGGTCGGCTTTTCAGCAACGACGGTAAGACCCTCAGGGATCTCCATTTCTACGTCGTGTGAGAAGCCAAGCTGCAGAACAAGTTTCTTGCCCTGAACCTGTGCACGGTAACCAACACCGGTGATTTCCAGCTTTTTGGTGAACCCTTCCGAAACCCCGGTGACGAGGTTCGCGATGTTTGCACGGGTGGTACCCCAAAGGGCACGGGCGCGCTTGCCATCGTTTTTCGGTTTCACGAAGATCTGGTTATCTTCCTGGGTGACGGATACGTCAGCACTGTTCAGCGGAAGGTTAAGCTCACCGAGCTTGCCTTTTGCACTGATCTGCTCTTCGGTCAAGGTGATGGTAACGCCGCTAGGCACGACCACCGGATTTTTTCCTACTCGCGACATCGTTGGCCCTCCTTAGAATACCTTGCAGAGGATTTCGCCGCCGACATTCTGCTCGCGAGCCTCCTGATCCGAAAGAACTCCTCGCGGAGTGGACAGGACTGCGATGCCCAGACCGTTATATACCTTCGGAAGATCTTTGATCTTCGAGTATACACGACGACCCGGGGTCGAGACGCGGTCGATCTGCTTGATCACGGCATCGCCCTCAAAATATTTGAGTTCGATGGTGATTTCGCTGACGCCCTTGCGAATTTCATTAATGTTGTAACCGCGGATATAACCTTCGCGCTGGAGAACATCCAGCACACCGGTACGCAGTTTCGAAGCCGGCGAAACGACGCTGGATTTACCAACGCGCTGGCCGTTACGGATACGCGTAAGCATATCCCCGACTGGATCAGTCATTGACATGTGATGTCCTCCTTACCAGCTCGACTTCACCATGCCCGGGATCTGACCACGCGAAGCAAGTTCACGAAGCGCGATACGGGACAGGCGGAATTTGCGATAGACACCACGCGGACGACCGGATACCTGGCAGCGAATACGCTGACGGATACGGGCCGAGTTACGCGGCAGCTGGGCGAGTTTCATCACAGCAACGATACGATCCTCAGGGGTCGTTTCGCGATTTGCGATAACCGCTTTAAGGGCGGCACGCTTGGCAGCATATTTTTTTGCCAGGCGTTCACGTTTGAGTTCACGCTCTACAGCGCTTTTCTTGGCCATGGGCCAACCTCCGTTAGTTTCCGAACGGAAGATCAAAACCCTTAAGAAGGGCAAGAGCTTCATCGTCGGACTTAGCCGTGGTACAAATGATGATATCCATCCCGCGGACAGAATCGACTTTGTCGTATTCTACCTCAGGAAAGACGAACTGTTCTTTCAAGCCCATGGCGAAGTTGCCACGACCATCGAAAGATTTTTTGTTCAGGCCGCGGAAGTCACGAACGCGCGGAAGCGCGATGGTGACCAGGCGGTCCAGGAACTCAAACATACGGTCGCGACGCAGGGTCACTTTACAACCGATGTTCATACCTTCACGCAGCTTGAAAGCCGCAACCGACTTTTTCGCTTTGGTGAAGACAGGCTTCTGACCGGTGATGGCAGCGAGATCCGCAGCCGCACCTTCCAGCTTTTTACGATCCTGGGTGGCGTCGCCGACACCCATGTTGATCACGATTTTCTCGAGGCGCGGAATCTCCATGGTGTTCTCGTAGGAGAACTCCTTCAGGAGTGCGTCACGCACCACTTCTTTGTAATGTTCGCGCAGGCGCGTCATTTTTCCGTCCCTCAGTTGTCGATGACTTCGCCGCTGAGCTTCGCTACGCGAACCTTGCGACCATCATCGAGGGTCTTGAAACCGACGCGGGTCGGCTTGTTTTCTTTCGGGTCAACAATCGCGACGTTGGAAACAGCAATTTTTGCTTCCTTTTCGACGATGCCACCAGCATCAGCACCGGTCGGGCGCTGGTGACGTTTCACCAGATTGATGCCCGAAACCAGAACTTTGTTCTCGGTCGGGAAAGCGGCGAGAACTTCGCCGGTCTTCCCTTTGTCTTTACCCGTCAGAACAACGACGCGATCGCCCTTTTTAATCTTGGCAGCCATTACAGCACCTCCGGAGCGAGCGAAATGATCTTCATGTAACCCTTCGAACGAAGTTCACGGGTTACCGGGCCAAAAATACGCGTGCCGATCGGCTCGCCATTCGCATTAATGAGAACGGCAGCGTTACGGTCAAAGCGGATCGCCGAGCCATCGGCACGACGAATTTCCTTTGCGGTGCGAACGATGACAGCTTTGTGAACTGCACCCTTCTTAACGCGGCCGCGCGGAATGGCTTCCTTGACGGAAACCACGATAACATCACCAACGTGAGCGGTTTTGCGCTTCGAGCCGCCCAGCACCTTGATGCACTGGACGCGGCGAGCGCCGCTGTTGTCGGCGACGTCCAGATTGGACTGCATCTGGATCATGGGTTTACCCCTTGACTATGATTGGGCTGAGGACTCACTCCTCGACCACTACTTCCCAAGACTTCAACTTCGAGATCGGCTTGCATTCGCGAATGCGAACTACGTCACCCGTTTTGAAGCGGTTCTCTTCATCGTGCGCGTGGAATTTCTTCGACTTACGCACGTACTTTTTATACAGCGGGTGCATGACCTGGCGCTCCACTCGGACCACCACGGTCTTGTCGTTTTTGGTCGAAACGACTGTCCCCTGCAATACACGCCTCGGCATGTGTATATACTCCTCTGCGTGTCCAGTTAGGCCGCGGTTGCACCCTTCTCGTTACCGAGAAGGGTTTTAATGCGGGCAATATCACGACGGACCTGGCGGACCCGCGCAGTGTTCTCGAACTGCCCGGAAGCCTGCTGGAATCGCATATTGAACGATTCTTTACGCAGGTCCAGAAGCAGCTGCTTCAGTTCGTCAGCGCTTTTAGCGCGGAGATCAGCAATTTTCATCACTAATTACTCCCCTTCACCAAGACGGGTGACAAACTTGGTCTTGATCGGCAGTTTTGCCGACGCCAGCTCGAAAGCGCGGCGTGCAAGATCCAACGGAACACCGTCGAGTTCAAACATGATCCGACCCGGTTTAACGCGTGCCGCCCAATATTCAGGCGAGCCTTTACCTTTACCCTGACGGACTTCGGCAGGCTTCTGCGAGACCGGGAGATCCGGGAAAACGCGAATCCACACACGACCTTGACGGCGGATGTGGCGGGTGATCGCACGGCGTGCCGCTTCGATCTGACGCGCCGTTATACGCTCAGGCTCCATGGCTTTCAAGCCATAAGCGCCGAAATTAAGATCCGTACCCCCCTTGGCTTCACCTTTAAGGCGGCCTTTGTGGGCTTTACGGAACTTTGTGCGTTTCGGAGAAAGCATATCTGGATCTCCTTACTTGCGGCCTGAACCAGCCGACTCGAGCGCTTTACGCTCGGAAGCCAACGGATCGTGAGCCATGATTTCGCCCTTGAAGATCCAGACCTTCAGACCGCAAACACCGTAGGTGGTGTGTGCTTCCGAAGTGCCATAATCAACGTCCGCACGCAGGGTATGCAGCGGAACGCGACCTTCACGGTACCATTCGGTACGAGCGATTTCAGCGCCACCAAGACGACCAGCAGCATTAATACGAATGCCACCGGCACCGAGACGCATTGCGTTCTGAACCGAGCGCTTCATAGCGCGACGGAACGAAACGCGGCGCTCAAGCTGCTGGGCGATGTTGTCAGCGACCAGCTTGGCATCGAGTTCCGGCTTGCGGATCTCGATGATGTTAACCTGCACTTCGGCATTCGCCAGTTTCTGCAGATCATTCTTGAGCTTCTCGATGTCCTGGCCTTTCTTCCCGATCACAACGCCCGGACGAGCGGTGTGGATCGAGATGCGGGCTTTCTTCGCCGGACGTTCGATAATCACCTTCGAAACACCAGCCTGCTTGAGGCGGTCGAAGATGAAATTGCGGATCGCGAGATCTTCGTGAAGAAGACCAGCGAAATCGGACTTGTTGGCGTACCAGCGGGAATCCCAGGTACGGTTAATGCCAACGCGCAGACCGATTGGATTAATTTTCTGACCCATTACTCGGCCTCCTCACGTTCGCAAACGACGATGCGCATGTTGGAGAACGGCTTCAGGAGTTTACCAACACGACCGCGTGCACGGGCGCGCCAGCGCTTCATTACGAAGGCCTTACCAACAGATGCCTCTTTAACGTAGAGACGGTCGACATCGAGCTGATGGTTGTTTTCGGCATTAGCAATTGCCGATTCCAGCAGCTTTTTGACGTCCTGCGAAATACGTTTATTGGAGAAGGTCAGCTCTGCCAAAGCAGCTTCTGCCTTCTTACCACGAATCGACTCGGCGACGAGGTTGAGCTTACGCGGGGAAATGCGTACTGCCCGGAGCGAAGCCGCAGCCTCGTTATCCGCCAGCCGACGGATGTCAGCTTTCTTACCCATCGTTACTTCCTCTTCGCCTTTTTGTCGGCCGCGTGACCATAGTAGGTACGGGTCGGCGAGAATTCACCGAACTTGTGACCAATCATGTCTTCGGTCACCAGCACCGGCAGGAACTTCTGGCCATTGTAAACCCCAAAGGTGAGGCCTACGAATTGCGGCAAAATCGTCGAGCGCCGCGACCAGGTCTTAATTACCTCATTCCGGCCTGAGGCACGGACAGTATCGGCTTTCTTAAGAAGGTATCCGTCAACAAACGGACCCTTCCAAACGGAACGCGCCATAGTCTAGCCTCCTCCGTTAGCTCTTGTGACGACGGCGCATGATGAGCGCGTCGGTCTTTTTGTTCGAGCGGGTACGTTTGCCCTTGGTCGGCTTGCCCCACGGCGTAACCGGATGGCGACCACCCGACGTACGGCCTTCACCACCACCATGCGGGTGATCGATCGGGTTCATGGCAACGCCACGAACCGAAGGACGCTTGCCAAGCCAGCGATTACGGCCGGCTTTACCAAGGTTCGAGTTCTGATGGTCCGGGTTGGACACGGCACCGATGGTAGCCATGCATTCACCACGAACCAAACGTACCTCACCGGAGGACAGCTTAAGCTGGGCGTAACCCTGGTCCTTACCAACAAGCTGTACATACGAGCCTGCTGAACGTGCGACCTGACCACCTTTACCGGCTTTCAGTTCGACGTTGTGGACAATGGTACCGACCGGAATGTTCTTCAGCGGTGCGGCGTTACCCGGCTTAATGTCTACGCGGTCAGCGGCAACAACGTTGTCGCCAACAGCAAGACGCTGCGGTGCGAGGATGTAGGCCAATTCGTCGTCAGAATAACGAACCAGTGCGATAAACGCGGTACGGTTCGGATCATATTCCAAACGCTCGACGGTACCGACGACATCAAACTTGGTACGTTTGAAGTCAATCATACGGTAACGACGTTTGTGACCACCACCAATACGGCGGGCGGTGATACGACCAGTGTTGTTACGGCCACCTTTCTTGCGAAGACCTTCGGTCAACGCTTTGATCGGCTTGCCCTTGTGGAGATCGGAACGATCCACGAGAACCAGCTGACGGCGACCAGGAGAGGTTGGTTTAAACTTCTTCAAAGCCATTGTCTTAGATTCCCGTAGTCACATCGATGGACTGGCCCTCTTCGAGGGTCACCATCGCTTTCTTGAAATCGCTCCGACGACCGGAAATACCGCGAAAACGCTTGGTTTTTCCTTTTACCACAGAGGTATTGACCGTCTTGACCTTCACCCCGAACAGACCTTCCACAGCAGCCTTGATCTCCGGCTTGGTGGCGTCGATCGCGACTTTGAACGCAACAGCGTTGTGTTCAGAAATCAGAGTCGACTTTTCAGTGATATGCGGGGCGCGGATGACTTCGTACATCCGCTCTTTGCTGATGATCGTCATTTGAGACGTGCCTCCAACGCTTCGACCGCACCCTTGGTCAGCACCAGGGTGTCACGGCGCAGGATGTCATAGACGTTAGCACCAATCTGCGGAAGCACATCAACCTGCGGGATGTTGCGCGCTGCGCGTGCAAAGCCCTCATTGACCTGCGAACCGTCGATGATCAGTGCAGACTTCCAGCCGAGCTTGTTGAAAGCTGCGACCAGATTCTTGGTTTTGGCGTCCGAGAATTCCGCATTATCAAGAACGATAAGCTTACCGTCTTTTGCCTTGGCCGACAGAGCGGTTTTCAGCGCGAGTTTACGGAACTTCTTGGTCAGATCGTGTGCGTGGTCGCGAACGCGCGGACCGTGCACGGTACCACCACCACGGAACTGTGCGGCTTTACGGGAACCGTGACGTGCACCGCCACTACCCTTCTGACGCACGAATTTTTTCGTGGTTGCGGAAATTTCCGACTTTTCCTTTACCTTGTGGGTACCGGCACGGCGTTTTGCCAGCTGCCAGTTCACCATGCGGTGCAGGACGTCGCGACGTACTTCAAGACCGAAGATGTCTTCTGCAAGATCAATCTTGCCGGACTTGGAAGCGTCAAGTTTGAGAATGTCGAGCTTCATGATGCTTATTCCTTATCCTCGGCGACAGCTTCTTCAGCGGCCGGGGCAGCACCCTTGAGCGCGGCCGGGAACGGCAGACCTTCCGGTGCAGCACGCTTCACGGCATCCTTGACAAGGACATAGGCACCCTTGTGACCCGGAACGGCACCATGTACCAGGATCAGACCTTTGTCGGCATCCGAGGATACGACTTTAAGGGACTGAACGGTGACACGTGCGGCACCAAGGTGACCAGCCATCTTCTTACCTTTGAAGACACGGCCCGGGTCCTGGCACTGACCGGTGGAACCATGCGAACGGTGCGAAATCGATACACCGTGCGACGCACGCAGACCACCGAAGTTATGACGCTTCATCGCACCGGCAAAACCTTTACCGATGGACGTGCCGATTACGTCAACGTACTGGCCTTCGATGAAGTGGGTAGCAGCAAGTTCTGCACCAACTTCGATCAGACCGTCGTCGCTGACGCGGAATTCAGCAAGTTTGGCTTTCGGCTCAACCTTGGCTTTGGCGAAGTGGCCACGCATCGGCTTGGATACGTTTTTCACTTTCGCTTTGCCATAACCAAGCTGAACAGCGACGTAGCCGTCGGTGTCGTTGGTACGGTTGGCGACAACCTGAAGATCTTCGACCTTCAGAACGGTTACAGGAAGGTGGGAACCGTCATCGTTAAAGATGCGGGTCATACCGACCTTCTGGGTAATAAGTCCACTACGCATTGCGGCTTACTCCCGATTAAAGTTTGATCTCGACATCGACGCCGGACGCAAGGTCGAGCTTCATAAGAGCATCGACGGTTTGCGGGGTCGGGTCGACAATGTCGAGAAGACGCTTGTGCGTACGGATTTCGAGCTGTTCGCGTGATTTCTTGTTCACGTGCGGAGACCGCAGAACAGTATACTTTTCAATGCGGGTCGGCAGCGGAATCGGGCCGCGGACCTCTGCGCCAGTGCGCTTCGCCGTATTGACGATCTCACGCGTGGACTGATCCAGCACGCGATGGTCAAACGCCTTGAGGCGAATGCGAATGTTCTGACTATCCATGTAATTATGTACCGGAGCCCTCAAAAGGACACCGGCCCCTCAACTGGAGTTGACGATTGCCGCAAAAGTGTTGCGGGCGGCTTAAATAGCCGCCCGCTTCACAAAGATCAAGAGAAAAATTATTCGATGATCTTGGCAACAACGCCCGCGCCGACGGTACGACCGCCTTCACGGATTGCGAAACGCAGACCTTCGTCCATTGCGATCGGTGCAATGAGGGTTGCGGTCATCTGAACGTTGTCGCCCGGCATAACCATTTCCGTGCCTGCCGGAAGCTCGATCGAACCGGTTACGTCAGTCGTACGGAAGTAGAACTGCGGACGGTAGTTCGAGAAGAACGGCGTATGACGGCCACCTTCATCCTTGTTCAGGATGTAGGCTTCTGCTTCGAATTTGGTGTGCGGGGTGATCGAGCCAACGTGTGCCAGAACCTGGCCACGCTCGACGTCTTCACGCTTGGTACCACGCAGCAGCGCGCCAATGTTGTCGCCAGCTTCGCCCTGGTCGAGCAGCTTGCGGAACATTTCAACGCCGGTAACGGTGGTTTTAACGGTGTCTTTGATGCCGACGATTTCGATTTCTTCGCCAACTTTGACAACACCGGTTTCAACACGACCGGTCACAACCGTACCACGACCAGAGATCGAGAACACGTCTTCGATCGGCATCAGGAACGGCTTGTCTTTCGGACGATCCGGAGCCGGGATGTAGTCATCAACAGCAGCCATCAGTTCGAGGATAGCATTTTTGCCGATTTCGTCATCGCGACCTTCCAGAGCAGCAAGAGCCGAGCCCTTGATGATCGGAATATCGTCGCCCGGGAAGTCGTAGGACGACAGAAGTTCACGGATTTCCATTTCGACGAGCTCGAGAAGCTCTTCGTCATCGACCTGGTCAACTTTGTTCATGAAGACGACGAGAGCCGGAACGCCAACCTGACGCGCAAGCAGAATGTGCTCACGGGTCTGCGGCATCGGGCCATCAGCAGCCGAAACGACGAGGATACCGCCGTCCATCTGTGCCGCACCAGTGATCATGTTCTTAACATAGTCAGCGTGGCCCGGGCAGTCGACGTGTGCGTAGTGACGGTTCTCGGTCTCATACTCAACGTGTGCCGTCGAGATTGTGATACCACGAGCTTTCTCTTCCGGTGCTTTGTCGATGTCGTTGTAGTCCTGGAACGAAGCGCCACCGGCTTCTGCCAGAACTTTGGTGATTGCTGCGGTCAGCGTGGTTTTACCGTGGTCAACGTGGCCGACGGTGCCTACGTTAACGTGCGGTTTTGTACGCTCAAACTTTTCTTTAGCCATTTCTAACTCCGTTTATTCTGGCTGGGCCTTAGCCGGCCGACTTGGCTTTGACTTCGTCCGCAACTGCCTGCGGGACGTCTGAATAGTGATCGAACTGCATCACGAACTGGGCACGGCCCTGGGACATGGAGCGCAGGTTGTTGACGTAACCGAACATGTTGGCCAGCGGTACGAACGCGTTAACAACGCGCGCAATACCACGTGAGTCCATGTCTCGGACCTGGCCACGACGGCTGTTCAGGTCGCCAATGATGTCGCCCATGTATTCTTCCGGGGTCACAACCTCGACCTTCATGATCGGCTCGAGCAGCTTCGGAGAAGCTTTCGACAGACCTTCTTTGAATGCTGCGCGGGCAGCGATTTCGAAGGCCATGACGCTCGAGTCAACGTCGTGGTATGCACCATCGGTCAGCTTGATCGAGAAATCGGTTACAGGGAAGCCTGCGATCACGCCGCTCTGCAGCGAGCTTTCCAAGCCTTTCTGTACGCCCGGGATGTATTCCTTCGGAACGTTACCGCCAACAACGGTATCGGAGAAGGAGAAGCCCGAACCCGGTTCACCCGGGGTGAAGGTAAGCTTGATACGTGCGAACTGCCCCGAACCACCCGACTGTTTTTTGTGGGTGTAGTCGATATCGACTTCTTTCGAGATGGTTTCACGATAAGCAACCTGCGGCGCGCCGATGTTTGCTTCGACTTTGAATTCACGCTTCATACGATCAACAAGAATGTCGAGGTGAAGCTCGCCCATACCGGAAATGATGGTCTGGCCGGATTCGTGGTCGGATTTAACACGGAACGACGGATCTTCCTGAGCAAGACGTGCCAGGGCGAGACCCATTTTTTCCTGGTCGGCTTTCGATTTCGGCTCAACAGCGATTTCGATAACCGGATCCGGGAATTCCATGCGCTCGAGGATGATCGGCTTGGCCGGGTCACAAAGGGTATCACCAGTGGTGGTGTCCTTCATGCCAACCAGAGCAACGATGTCGCCCGAGCAAGCGTATTTGATTTCTTCGCGGTTGTTCGAATGCATGAGAAGCATACGGCCGATACGTTCTTTTTTCTCCTTAACGGAGTTCAGAACGTAGGAACCAGCTTCGAGAACACCCGAATAGATACGTGCGAAGGTCAGCGAACCGACAAACGGGTCACTCATGATCTTGAACGCAAGTGCCGAGAACGGTGCTTCGTCGGTCAGCGGGCGCGAATCCGGCTCATCTTCGGTGTTCGGCTTGACGCCACGAACATCTTCGATGTCGTCCGGTGCCGGCATGTAGTCGACAACAGCATCGAGAAGCGGCTGAACGCCTTTGTTCTTGAACGCGGTACCCAGAAGGACCGGAACAAGTTCGCCAGCAATCGTGCCCTTACGGATGCACTCTTTGAGCTTCTCTTCGCTCGGCTGCTCACCTTCGAGGTAAGCTTCCATAGCTTCTTCGTCGCACTCGACGGCCTGCTCGATCAGGGATTCGCGGTATTCTGCGGCCTGGTCAGCAAGGGAATCACGAATGTCGCGATATTCGAATTCTGCACCGAGGCTTTCGTCTTTCCAGACGATTTCCTGGTTGCGAACCAGATCGACAACACCTTCGAAATCACCTTCGGCACCGATCGGCAGCTGCATGACAGCGGCATTGGCACCAAGGCGTTCCTTGATCATTTCGACGCAGCGGAAGAAGTCCGCACCGGTACGGTCCATTTTGTTGACGAAGCACATACGCGGAACGTTGTACTTGTCAGCCTGGCGCCACACGGTTTCGGTCTGCGGCTCAACACCGGAAACGGCATCGAAGACTGCGCAGGCACCATCGAGAACACGGAGCGAACGTTCAACTTCAATGGTGAAGTCAACGTGGCCCGGGGTATCGATGATGTTGACCCGGTGGTCGTTCCAGAAGCAGGTCGTCGCAGCAGACGTAATCGTAATGCCACGTTCCTGTTCCTGTTCCATCCAGTCCATGGTCGCGGCGCCGTCGTGGACTTCGCCGATCTTGTAGGACTTACCGGTGTAGAAAAGGATTCGCTCGGTGGTCGTCGTTTTACCAGCATCAATGTGGGCCATGATGCCGATGTTACGATACCGAGAGATCGGAGTGCGTTTTACCATAATCGACTCTTGATCTTGAGGTCTGGGTTACCAGCGATAATGAGCGAAAGCCTTGTTGGCTTCGGCCATACGGTGGGTGTCTTCACGTTTCTTGACGGCCGAGCCACGGTTGTTGGCTGCGTCCATCAGTTCACCGGCGAGACGACCAACCATGGTGGTTTCGGAACGCTTGCGAGCAGCGTCAACCAGCCAACGAATGGCCAGCGCCTGACGACGCTCGGTACGAACTTCAACCGGAACCTGGTAGGTAGCACCACCAACACGGCGCGAGCGAACTTCGACGTTCGGCTTCACGTTATCCATGGCTTCGTGGAACTGGGCAACCGGGTCTGCACCCTTGCCTTCCATGACTTCCAGTGCACCATAAACGATCTTTTCTGCGGCGGATTTTTTACCGTCGAGCATCAGACCGTTCATGAACTTGGTCAGAACCTTATCGCCATATTTGGCGTCAGGCAGAACTTCGCGCTTTTCAGCAGCGTGACGACGTGACATCTGAGCTGCTCCTTATTTCGGACGCTTGGCGCCGTATTTCGAACGACGCTGTTTACGGTCTTTGACACCCTGCGTATCGAGGGTACCGCGAATGATGTGGTAACGCACACCCGGCAAATCCTTTACACGGCCGCCGCGGATCATGACGACGGAGTGTTCTTGCAGGTTGTGGCCTTCACCCGGAATGTAAGACGTTACTTCGTAGCCGTTGGTCAAACGAACACGAGCAACCTTACGAAGTGCCGAGTTCGGCTTCTTCGGGGTGGTGGTGTAGACACGGGTGCAAACGCCGCGTTTCTGCGGGCATGCTTCCAGTGCCGGAACCATATCGCGCTGGGTGCGCGGAGTCCGCGATTTGCGGATCAACTGGTTAATAGTGGGCATTAACTTTCCCTTTTACTTCAACGGACGCCACGAGGGCGCTGCTCATATCGACGCACGACGAGCGACCACGCGTCTTTGCACTTCGTACAAAAACACGCGCGGACGCCCATAAAAGCAGGAGTTCCTGCCTCGACGGCCATCAGAGTCGCACTCAAGCGATGGGGGGCGAAAACCGCCCGCTACCGCACAAAACGGCACCGGCACAGCTACACCCCCCTAGATTCGGTGGGCGCATACTAGTGACGGCCCCCTTTTGCGTCAAGCAAAACCCTCTGGGCCTTCGAGTTGGCGCTTCAAACGCCGAAACGAGCCGGTGCGTCGATAAGAGTCCGGCTCGTTCCTGATTCTTTTAACTGTCTGGCGCGACGAACTTATTCGCCTGCCGGCAGTGAAGCGGTGTCGGCATCGGCCTGCGGACCGAAGTTGTCGCCGATTTCCTCTTCTGCCTCGATCTGTACCGATTTGTCGCGTTCGGCAGCCAGTGCACGGAAGCGGTTCATCACCGCACCGGTACCAGCCGGGATCAAACGACCCACGATGACGTTCTCTTTCAGACCGATAAGAGTATCGGTTTTGCCCGAAACAGCTGCTTCGGTAAGAACGCGCGTGGTTTCCTGGAACGACGCGGCCGAAATGAAGGAGTGCGTCTGGAGCGAGGCTTTGGTGATCCCCTGGAGGACCGGTGCGCCTTCGGCCAGTTCGCCGCCTTCTTTAAGAGCACGTTCGTTTTCGGTATCAAAATCAACGCGGTCAATGATTTCGCCAACCAGAAGCGTGGTGTCACCCGGTTTGGTGATTTCCACTTTCTGCAGCATCTGACGAACGATGACTTCGATGTGCTTGTCGTTAATCTTCACGCCCTGCAGACGGTAGACTTCCTGGATCTCGTTGACCAGGTAATCTGCCAGCGCCGGAACGCCCATAACACGCAGAATATCGTGCGGAACCGGTGAACCATCGAGAAGCTGATCGCCCTGTTCGACGAAGTCCCCTTCCTGAACGGCAAGATGCTTGCCTTTCGGGATCAGGTATTCGACCGGTTCGGTCAGACCCGAGTCTTCGAGCGGATGAACCACGACGCGACGCTTGTTCTTGTAGTCCTTGCCGAATTCGACGCGCCCCGGAATGTCCGAGATAATTGCGTGTTCTTTCGGTTTACGGGCTTCGAACAGCTCGGCAACACGCGGCAGACCACCGGTAATGTCACGGGTTTTCGAACCTTCACGCGGGATACGTGCGAGCACGTCACCAGCCGCGACCTTCTGACCGTTCTCGACCGAGAGAATAGCATCAACCGACAGGAAGTAACGGGCTTCAAGGCCGTTATCCAGGTTGATGACTTCGCCGGCCTCATTGCGCAGGGTAACGCGCGGCTTGAGGTCGGATGCCTTGGGCATGCTCTTCCAGTCGATAACCGTTTTCGAGGCGATACCGGTCGCTTCGTCATAGACTTCGCGAATGGTTACGTTCTCGAGAAGGTCGACATAGTTCACGTAACCTTCTTTCTCGGTGATGATCGGCAAGGTGTACGGATCCCATTCAGCCAGTTTCTGGCCACGGGTAACCTGGTCACCTTCATCGGTAAGAAGTTTCGCACCATACGGAACGCGGTATTTCGCACGTTCACGACCGGTTTTGTCGATCAGCATGATTTCGAGGTTACGCGCCATGACGATGTTCACGCCCGACGAGTTCTCGACAACCGCGCGGTTCTTCAGCTTCACGGTCGCATCGAAGTTGGCTTCGACACCGGAAACTTCTGCACCACGCTGCGCGGCACCACCAATGTGGAACGTACGCATGGTCAGCTGGGTACCCGGTTCACCGATCGACTGTGCGGCGATAACACCGACAGCTTCACCGATGTTGACCGTGGTACCACGTGCCAGGTCACGACCATAGCAATGGCCGCAAACACCGGTTTCGGCGTCACAGGTCAGAACCGAGCGGATACGCGCCATTTCGACGCCTGCCTTTTCGATCACATCAAGATGATCTTCTTCGACCATCGTGTTTTTCGGCACAATGACTTCGCCGGTCGACGGATTAACAATCTCGTCGGCGGTGAAGCGACCGAGGATACGATCAGACAGGGTTTCGATAACCTCACCGGAGTCGACGACGGCTGCGATGTCGAGGCCACGGTCGGTACCGCAATCATGCTGAGTGATGATGCAGTCCTGGGCCACGTCAACGAGACGACGGGTAAGGTAACCCGAGTTCGCCGTTTTCAGTGCGGTATCAGCAAGACCTTTACGAGCACCGTGAGTGGAGTTGAAGTACTCCTGCACGGTCAGGCCTTCTTTAAAGTTCGAAATAATCGGCGTCTCAATGATCGAGCCATCCGGTTTCGCCATCAGGCCACGCATAGCAGCCAGCTGACGCATCTGGGCGGCAGAACCACGGGCACCGGAGTGCGCCATCATGTAAACCGAGTTCACATTGTCACCTTCTGCCGTCGCCGAGATGACTTTCATCATCGCTTCGGAAACGTCGTCGGTGCACTGTGCCCAGGCGTCAACAACCTTGTTGTATTTCTCACCACGGGTGATGAGACCATCCTGGTACTGCTGCTCGTATTCCTTGACCTTTTCATGGGTCGTGCCAACCAGGGTTTCCTTGGCGTCCGGAATAATCATGTCATCCTTACCAAACGAAATACCGGCTTTACATGCCCAGTTGAAACCGAGGCCCATCATGCGGTCAGCAAAGATAACGGTCTCTTTCTGGCCACAGTGACGATAGACGACGTCGATAACGTTCGAGACGTCTTTCTTGGTGAGCAGCTTGTTGATGGTCGAGAACGGAATGCGCGGATGACGCGGCAGAAGTTCCGACAGCAACATGCGACCCGGGGTCGTGGCAACACGAACGGTGATCGGTTCGTTGTTTTCATCAACCGTGTGGTAACGGGCATTGACCTTGGAATGCAGGTTTACGACACCTTCATCCAGAGCCTGCTCGATCTCGGCGATATTGACAAACGACATGCCCTCGCCCGGCTGACCTTCACGCTCCATGGAGATGTAGTACAGGCCAAGGACAATATCCTGCGACGGCACGATGATCGGTTTACCCGATGCCGGGGACAGGATGTTGTTGGTCGACATCATCAGGGTACGTGCTTCAAGCTGAGCTTCAAGCGACAGCGGTACGTGGACAGCCATCTGGTCACCGTCGAAGTCCGCGTTAAACGCAGTACAAACGAGCGGGTGCAGCTGGATGGCCTTACCTTCGATCAGGGTAGGCTCGAACGCCTGAATGCCAAGACGGTGCAACGTCGGTGCACGGTTGAGCATGACCGGGTGTTCACGGATAACCTGCTCGAGGATATCCCAAACTTCGGCGCGCTCTTTTTCCACCATGCGCTTTGCAGCTTTGATGGTGGTGGCCATCCCGTAGAGTTCCAGTTTCGCGTAAACGAAAGGCTTGAACAGCTCGAGGGCCATTTTCTTTGGCAGACCGCACTGGTGCAGTTTCAGGTTCGGACCCACGGTAATAACCGAACGACCGGAATAGTCGACGCGTTTACCCAGAAGGTTCTGACGGAAACGACCCTGCTTACCTTTAAGCATGTCCGACATCGATTTGAGCGGACGCTTGTTGGCACCGGTGATCGGACGACCGCGACGGCCGTTGTCAAACAGCGCATCAACCGATTCCTGAAGCATACGTTTTTCGTTACGCACGATGATATCAGGCGCACGAAGCTCGATCAGGCGCTTCAGACGGTTGTTACGGTTGATCACACGACGATACAGATCGTTGAGATCCGAGGTCGCGAAACGACCGCCATCCAGCGGAACCAGCGGGCGCAGTTCCGGCGGAATGACCGGGATCACTTCAAGGATCATCCATTCCGGGCGCGCTCCGGATTCCTGGAAGGCCTCAATCAGCTTGAGACGCTTGACCAGCTTCTTGCGCTTGGCTTCGGAATTGGTTTCCTTGAGGTCGAGTTTCGCGGTTTCGCGTTCTTCATCAAGGTCGATCGCCGAAAGCATATCGCGGATGGCTTCTGCACCGATGCCGGCGCGGAAGCTGTCTTCGCCATATTCTTCCTGGGCGGTCATATACTGGTCTTCGGACAGGAGCTCACCCATCTTGAGCGGGGTCAGGCCCGGTTCGATAACCACATAGTTTTCGAAGTACAGAATGCGCTCAAGATCCTTGAGCGTCATGTCCAGCAGCAGACCCAGACGGCTCGGCAGCGACTTCATGAACCAGATATGGGCAACAGGTGCCGCCAGTTCGATATGGCCCATACGTTCGCGACGTACTTTGGCCAGAGTCACTTCTACGCCGCACTTCTCACAGATAATGCCGCGATACTTCATACGCTTGTACTTGCCGCACAAGCATTCGTAATCCTTCACCGGACCAAAAATGCGCGCACAGAACAGGCCGTCGCGCTCCGGTTTGAAGGTCCGGTAGTTGATGGTTTCCGGTTTCTTGATCTCGCCGAAGGACCAGGAGCGGATACGCTCCGGGCTGGCAATCTGAATCCGGATCTGATCGAAGCTCTGGGTGCCCTGCGGCTGCCCGAAGATCTTCATCAACTCGTTCATAAAGGCTCTCCCGCTATGCCCGGTCTCGCCGGGTTTCGCCAATTTCAGGCCGAAAGATGCATATGGCGACCGGGATGCCCGGATGGGCACCCCTGTCAGCCAAACACTTAGTACTCGTTTTGCTCAAGCTCGACATTGAGGCCAAGCGAACGGAGTTCTTTAACGAGAACGTTAAAGGATTCCGGAATGCCAGCTTCAAACGTGTCTTCGCCGCGAACAATGGCTTCGTAGACCTTGGTACGGCCCGAAACGTCGTCCGACTTGACCGTGAGCATTTCCTGAAGGGTGTATGCAGCACCGTAAGCTTCGAGTGCCCACACTTCCATCTCCCCGAAACGCTGGCCACCGAACTGCGCCTTACCACCCAGCGGCTGCTGGGTAACAAGAGAGTACGGACCAATCGAACGTGCGTGGATCTTGTCGTCGACCAAGTGGTGCAGTTTGAGCATGTAGATATAGCCCACTGTCACCTTGCGATGGAATTTCTCACCGGTACGACCGTCATAGAGGTCGACTTGGCCAGAACCATCGAGGCCTGCTTTTTCAAGCATACGAACAACATCCGGCTCACGGGCACCGTCGAAGACCGGGGTGGCCATCGGGACGCCGCGACGCAGGTTGTTACCAAGTTCAATGACATCGCCATCAGAAAGTTCTTTGATGCCAGCAACATATTCGTCGCCTTCATAGACATCATTGAGCTTGCTGCGCAGGTCATCCATCTCGCCACGACCATCGGCAACAGCATCGACGAGATCGCCGATCTGTTCGCCCAGACCACGTGATGCCCAACCGAGGTGGGTTTCAAGGATCTGGCCGACGTTCATACGCGACGGAACACCCAGCGGGTTCAAAACGATATCGACCGGCGTACCGTCATCAAGGTGCGGCATGTCTTCGACCGGCATAATGCGCGATACGACACCCTTGTTCCCGTGACGGCCGGCCATTTTATCACCCGGCTGCATTTTACGTTTAACTGCGACAAAGACTTTGACCATCTTCATCACGCCCGGCGGCAGTTCGTCGCCGGCCTGCAGTTTGTCGACCTTGTCATCGAAGCGGGCCTGAAGAACAGCAATCGATTCTTCGAACTGTTTTTTCAGAGCTTCGATGTCGGACATGACATTGTCATCTGCGACAGCGATCTGGCGCCAAAGACCGCGGGCAACACCCGACAGGCTTTCTTCGGTCAGTTCACCGCTCAGGCCCTTCGGACCATCAACCAGTTTCTGACCGACCAGAAGGTTCTGCAGACGACCATAGAAGTTACGCTCAAGGATCGCGCGTTCGTCATCGCGGTCCTGTGCGAGACGTTCGATCTCGGCGCGTTCGATCGCCAGGGCACGTTCGTCCTTGTCAACGCCACGACGTGAGAACACGCGGACTTCAACAATGGTACCGAACTGTCCCGGCGGGACACGAAGCGACGTATCGCGAACGTCAGATGCCTTTTCACCGAAGATGGCGCGCAGAAGTTTTTCTTCCGGCGTCATCGGGCTTTCGCCCTTCGGCGTTACCTTACCGACAAGGATATCGCCCGGCTTGATTTCCGCACCGATGTAGACAATGCCCGCCTCGTCGAGGTTTTTGAGCGCTTCTTCACCGACGTTCGGAATATCACGGGTGATTTCTTCCTGACCGAGCTTGGTATCGCGGGCCATGACTTCGAATTCCTCGATGTGGATCGAGGTGTAAACGTCATCACGGGCAATACGTTCGGACAGAAGGATGGAATCCTCGAAGTTGTAACCGTTCCAAGGCATGAACGCGACGAGCACGTTACGGCCGAGAGCCAGTTCACCCATATCGGTACACGGACCATCCGAGATGATGTCACCCTTCTCGACGACATCGCCAACTTTCACCAGCGGACGCTGGTTGATGCAGCTGCCCTGGTTGGAACGCTGATATTTCAGCAGGGTGTAGATATCGACACCCGATTCCGAAGCGGCAATGTCACCGGTTGCGCGGATAACCATACGGGTCGCGTCAACGGATTCAACAACACCATCACGGCGTGCGATCAGGGTTGCACCCGAATCACGTGCCACCGGAACTTCCATACCGGTCCCGACATACGGTGCTTCAGAGCGGATCAGCGGAACCGCCTGACGCTGCATGTTCGAGCCCATCAGTGCGCGGTTCGCGTCATCGTTCTCAAGGAACGGAATGAGCGCGGATGCGACCGATACCAGCTGCTTCGGCGAGACGTCCATCAGGTCGATCTCTTCGGAGCGGGCCATGTAGTGGTCACCGGCTTTACGGGTGTTGATCAGTTCGTTCGTGAAGCTGAAGTCATCGTTAAGCGGTTCGTTCGCCTGTGCGATGACATAACGGCCTTCTTCGATCGCCGAGAGGTAAACAACCTCTGCGGTGACGTTGCCGTCGACAACCTTACGATACGGGCTTTCGATGAAGCCGTACTGGTTGACGCGGGCAAAGGTCGCCAGCGAGTTGATCAGACCAATGTTCGGACCTTCCGGCGTTTCAACCGGGCAGATACGACCATAGTGGGTCGGATGCACGTCACGGACTTCAAAGCCGGCACGCTCACGGGTCAAACCACCCGGGCCAAGCGCCGACAGACGACGTTTGTGGGTAATTTCCGAAAGCGGGTTGGTCTGGTCCATGAACTGTGACAGCTGCGAAGAGCCGAAGAATTCACGCACAGCAGCCGCAACCGGCTTGGCATTGATCAGGTCATGCGGCATGACGTTGTCGATCTCGACCGAGCTCATACGCTCACGGATCGCACGTTCCATACGCAGCAGACCAACGCGGAACTGGTTTTCCATCAGCTCGCCAACCGAACGCAGACGACGGTTACCGAGGTGGTCAATATCGTCAATCTCGCCCCGACCGTCTTTCAGGTCGATCAGAACACGGACGACTTCCAGAATGTCTTCGCGACGCAGGATACGAACGGTGTCTTCGCATTCCAGGTTCAGACGCGCATTCATCTTCACGCGACCAACCGCGGAAAGATCGTAACGCTCTGCATCGAAGAACAGGCCCTTGAACATGGCTTCCGCACCCTCGAGGGTCGGCGGTTCGCCCGGGCGCATCACGCGATAGATGTCCACAAGGGCTTCTTCGCGGTTGCTGTTCTTGTCCAGCGCCATGGTGTTACGCAGATACGGACCAACCTGGTTGTGGTCGATCATCAGCAGACGAACGGAATCAACACCCCATTCTTTAAGCTGCTCGAACACTTCCTCGGTCAGTTCGTGACCAGCTTCTGCCAGGATCTCGCCGGTTTCGCCGTCAATGAGGTCATCGGCCATGAACCAGCCATTGAGCTGGTCTTCCGGTACGAGGATCTCGGTGACGCCTTTTTCGGTGATCTTGTTGGCGGAACGCTTGGTGATCTTCGAGCCGGCAGCAGCAACAACTTCGCCGCTTTTGGCATCAATCAGATCAAAGACAAGTTTCTGGCCGATATAACGGTCTGCGGTGAAATCGGTAACCCAACCATCCTTGGTGCGGCGGTATTCAGCCGACTCATAGTAATAGTTGAGGATTTCTTCCGGGGTCAGACCTTCGATTTCCGACGGATCGACAGAGCGGCCTTCTTCGGCACGCTGTGCACGCAGTTCCTGGGACTCTGCATTTTCCAGAGCCATAAGCAGCGTGGTCGCCGGCAGTTTGCGGCGACGGTCGATACGGACATAGAGAATGTCTTTTGCATCGAATTCGAAATCGAGCCAGGAACCACGATACGGAATGACACGTGCGGCAAACAGATATTTGCCCGAGCTGTGGCTCTTGCCCTTGTCATGATCGAAGAAGACACCCGGCGAGCGGTGCATCTGGGAAACAATCACACGCTCGGTGCCGTTCACGATAAAGGTACCGTGTTCGGTCATGAGCGGCATGTCGCCCATATAGACGTCCTGCTCTTTGATATCGCGGATCGAGCGTGCGCCCGTGTCCTCGTCGATATCCCAGACAACCAGGCGCAGAGTTACACGCAGCGGTGCGGCAAAGGTCATGCCACGCTGGCGACACTCTTCGGTATCGTATTTGGGCTGCTCAAGCTCATACGAAACGAATTCAAGAGTTGCGCGTTCCGAAAAATCTTTAATCGGAAAGACGCTCTTGAATACTTCCTGAAGACCTGCATCGTCCCGCTGCTCCTGCGAGATTCCGGTCTGCAAAAACTTATCGTAGGAATTCTTTTGAACCTCGATGAGGTTCGGGAGCGGAGCGACTTCGCTGATCCGTCCAAAGCTTTTGCGGATGCGCTTTCGACCAGTAAAGGACTTATCCATCATCGTTCCTTTAATCGCGCCTCCCCACACCGTCCGAACTCGTTCGTCCCTGCTCTGCCACGCCTGCGAGTCGCACAAAACGCGTACAGCACAACGACGCCCGAGCCCCGTACGGGGCGGGCGTTCACTTGATTATGACCGTGGATGTTATTTGACATCCAACTTGATTGAGATCACTGATCCCTCGGCTGTCGACGCCGTCAAAGATAACCTCTGACCTAAACGGCCTTACGTTATGTACGATTACCTTTGGCAGCGTCAACCGTTAAATTCCTGTTCGCGCCGCTGTACCCACCTGACCCGATTGCCGGGAAGCACAGAGACGGAAGGGTCGGCGCCCAGAGGACGCCGACCCAGACCTTGGCAAGAAGCCGTCGATTACTTGAGTTCGACGGTTGCGCCGGCTTCTTCCAGCTTCTTCTTGATTTCTTCGGCTTCGTCCTTAGCAGCGCCTTCTTTGACGGCTTTCGGAGCGCCTTCAACCAGTTCTTTGGCTTCTTTGAGGCCAAGACCGGTGATGCCGCGGACTTCTTTGATGACGTTGATTTTCTTGTCACCAGCAGAGGTCAGAACGACGTCAAATTCGGTTTTTTCTTCAGCGGCATCGCCACCGGCAGCAGCGCCACCAGCAGCAGCAACAGCTACCGGAGCAGCGGCGGAAACGCCCCACTCTTCTTCGAGAAGTTTGGAAAGTTCTGCAGCTTCAAGAACGGTGAGCTTCGAAAGCTCTTCAACGAGTGCCTTAAGATCGGCCATTTTACTATACTCCTAGGCTTGAACTTAGATATCTGGGATATCTGATTAGTTTGGTTTACGCGGCTTCGCCTTTGTCGGCATATGCCTTCAGCACCTGGGCGATCTGGCCCGCCGGCTTGGAGGTCAGCGTAGCGATACGCTGTGCCGGGGTCTGGATCATACCCACCAGCTTGCCACGAAGTTCGTCCAGCGACGGCAGTTCTGCCAGAGCTTTAACGCCCTGCTCATCCAGAACCTGTTCGCCGATAGCACCAGCGACAAGCACGAGCTTCTCGTTGGATTTTGCGAACTTCGAAGCTACTTTCGCGACCGAAGCCGGATCGGCGGAATAGCCAATCGCGGTCGGGCCAGTGAAGTAGTCTGCAAGACCAGCAAATTTGGTGCCTTCCAGAGCAAGTCGCGTAAGCCGGTTTTTGGTGACCTTGAAGCCCGCACCAGCTTCACGCATCTGTGCACGAAGAGCGGTAATTTCAGCAACCGTCAGACCCTTATACTGGGTGATGACGACGCCTTCCGCACCTTCGAACACTTCGCGCATTTCTGCTACGAACTGTTGTTTTTCATCGCGGTTCACTTTTAGTCTCCGACATTGCTTATTGCCCTGAACCCCACAAGGAGGTTCACAGACGCGACCAGTCCTTTCGAACCGGTCTGTTACGCCCGTCCGTTTGCCAGATGTTCAAGCCTTGTGTGAATCCCCGATGGGGAAAACCTAAGAACCGGAACCTCTGCCTATGCAGGGAATTAAGAGTGGCAAATCCCACTCACCTGCAGTCTGGGACAGACAGGTAGAGAGGGCACGGTGCCCTCTCCGGTCCTGACCGATCCGAAGACCGGTCAGAATTCGAAAATTCTTACTTCGAAGCGATGTCTGCAATCGACAGCTTGACGCCAGCACCCATGGTGGAGCTCAGCGCTGCACGCTCAAGGTAGGTCCCTTTTGCGCCAGTCGGTTTTGCTTTAACGATCGCGTTTACGAATGCTTTTGCATTCTCAAGGATCTGCTCTTCGCTGAACGATGCCTTGCCGATACCTGCATGAACGATACCGTTTTTCTCGGCGCGGAACTGGACCTGGCCAGCTTTGGCATCGGAAACGGCGGTCGCAACATCCATGGTGACGGTGCCGAGTTTCGGGTTCGGCATCAGGCCGCGCGGGCCGAGTACCTTACCGAGACGGCCGACAACAGCCATCATGTCCGGGGTTGCAATAACGCGATCATAGTTCAGATCGCCTTTCTGCATTGCTTCCATCAGGTCTTCGGCACCAACAGCGTCTGCACCAGCTTTCTGGGCTTCTTCTGCTTTGGCGTCTTTTGCGAAGACAGCAACGCGCATGGTTTTACCGGTACCATGCGGCAGGGAAACAACACCACGGACCATCTGGTCAGCGTGACGCGGATCAACACCAAGGTTCATGGCCATTTCGATGGTTTCATCGAATTTGGCTTTCGCACCTTCTTTGACGAGCTTCACAGCAGCTGCGAGTTCGTACTGGGTGTTACGGTCGATGCCCTCATAGGCCTGGGCAAGGCGTTTACCAGTCTTGGCCATCGTCTTACTCCACAACCTCGAGACCCATCGCACGGGCAGAGCCCTCGATCATTGCCATCGCGCCATCAACGTCAAATGCGTTGAGGTCAGCCATCTTGGCTTCTGCGATTTCTTTGACCTGTGCTTTGGTTACTTTACCAACATAGCCTTTACCGGTGGTACCGGAACCCTTGGCGATGCCTGCTGCCTTTTTCAGGAAGTAGGATGCCGGCGGGGTCTTGTGGATAAAGGAGAAGGAACGGTCGGAATAAACGGTGATGACGACCGGAATCGGCATACCAGGTTCCATCTGCTGGGTCGCTGCGTTGAACGCCTTGCAGAATTCCATGATATTCACGCCGCGCTGACCAAGAGCCGGGCCGACAGGCGGCGACGGATTGGCTTTGCCGGCGGGAATCTGCAGCTTAAGATAGCCGTCGATTTTCTTCGCCATTAGAGTACCTCTTAAAGAAGCGCGCGGTCCGGCCATGACTGACCTCCCGCGCCTTGATTGCTGCCTGCGTATACAGGCAGCGACTTAAATTTTCAAGATCGCTTTTTAAAGCTTCTCGACCTGGGTGTATTCCAGCTCGACCGGAGTTGAACGACCGAAGATCGAAACAGACACCTTCAGGCGTGCACGTTCTTCATCAACCCCTTCGACGATACCGTTAAACGATGCAAACGGACCGTCGGAAACGCGAACTTCCTCGCCAATATCGAATGCGATGGTCGGCTTCGGACGATCAACACCTTCCTGCACCTGATGCAGAATGTGCTGAGCTTCCTTTTCGGAAATCGGCATCGGCTTGCCACGGCTGCCGAGGAAATCGGTAACCTTGGCGGTGTTCTTGACCAGATGCCAGCTTTCGTCGGTGAGATCCATCTTCAGCAGGACATAGCCCGGGAAAAACTTCCGCTCGGCATTGACCTTGGTGCCGCGACGCATCTCGACAGTTTCTTCGGTCGGAACCAGGACCTCTTCGATTTCGCCCTCAAGACCTTTCTTGATGGACTGCTCGCGGATCGACTGGGCGACCTTTTTCTCAAAACCGGAGTGAACGTGCAAAACGTACCAGCGATGCGCCATGACTTAACCCCCAACACCAAAGACCAGCTTAACACCCCATGCGAGGAGCTGATCGACAACAAAGAAGAAAACAGACGCAAGAGCAACCATTACGAATACCATAATGGTCGAAACAGTCGTTTCCTTACGGGACGGCCACGAGACTTTTTTCGCCTCGGTGCGAACCTGCTGTACGAATTGTGCTGGCGACGTTTTAGCCATTGTCGGGGTTACACCGCTTTCTAATGCTTTATTTCACAACCCGGAAAAAGTGGCAGGAGAGGAGGGACTCGAACCCCCGACACTCGGTTTTGGAGACCGATGCTCTACCAACTGAGCTACACTCCTACAAGGCATCAGAAAGTTGAAAAGCTTATCTTCTTTCTGACTAAATCCCGCCCGGGTGGCGGGGTGTGCGGGCGGGTTATAGCCGCCCGCACATCCAAGATCAAGCACTCAATCGTGCAAAATCTCAAAAATTATTCGATGATTTTCGCAACAACGCCCGCGCCGACGGTACGACCGCCTTCACGGATTGCGAAACGCAGACCTTCGTCCATTGCGATCGGTGCAATGAGGGTTGCGGTCATCTGAACGTTGTCGCCCGGCATAACCATTTCCGTGCCTGCCGGAAGCTCGATCGAACCGGTTACGTCAGTCGTACGGAAGTAGAACTGCGGACGGTAGTTCGAGAAGAACGGCGTATGACGGCCACCTTCATCCTTGTTCAGGATGTAGGCTTCTGCTTCGAATTTGGTGTGCGGGGTGATCGAGCCAACGTGTGCCAGAACCTGGCCACGCTCGACGTCTTCACGCTTGGTACCACGCAGCAGCGCGCCAATGTTGTCGCCAGCTTCGCCCTGGTCGAGCAGCTTGCGGAACATTTCAACGCCGGTAACGGTGGTTTTAACGGTGTCTTTGATGCCGACGATTTCGATTTCTTCGCCAACTTTGACAACACCGGTTTCAACACGACCGGTCACAACCGTACCACGACCAGAGATCGAGAACACGTCTTCGATCGGCATCAGGAACGGCTTGTCTTTCGGACGATCCGGAGCCGGGATGTAGTCATCAACAGCAGCCATCAGTTCGAGGATAGCATTTTTGCCGATTTCGTCATCGCGACCTTCCAGAGCAGCAAGAGCCGAGCCCTTGATGATCGGAATATCGTCACCCGGGAAGTCGTAGGACGACAGAAGTTCACGGATTTCCATTTCGACGAGCTCGAGAAGCTCTTCGTCATCGACCTGGTCAACTTTGTTCATGAAGACGACGAGAGCCGGAACGCCAACCTGACGCGCAAGCAGAATGTGCTCACGGGTCTGCGGCATCGGGCCATCAGCAGCCGAAACGACGAGGATACCGCCGTCCATCTGTGCCGCACCAGTGATCATGTTCTTAACATAGTCAGCGTGGCCCGGGCAGTCGACGTGTGCGTAGTGACGGTTCTCGGTCTCATACTCAACGTGCGCCGTCGAGATCGTGATACCACGAGCTTTCTCTTCCGGTGCTTTGTCGATGTCGTTGTAGTCCTGGAACGAAGCGCCACCGGCTTCTGCCAGAACTTTGGTGATTGCTGCGGTCAGCGTGGTTTTACCGTGGTCAACGTGGCCGACGGTGCCTACGTTAACGTGCGGTTTTGTACGCTCAAACTTTTCCTTGGCCATTGCCCTCAGATCCTAATTATCCGAACCAAAAAAACACGTAGAAACCCACCGCACGAGCCGACGGGTTGCATCATAATAATATTGGAGCGGGTGAAGGGAATCGAACCCTCGTCGTAAGCTTGGAAGGCTTCTGCTCTACCATTGAGCTACACCCGCATATTTCTAGTGCGAGCTCTCGCGAGGGCGAGAGAATGGTGGAGGGGGCAGGATTCGAACCTGCGTAGACTAAGTCGGCGGATTTACAGTCCGCTGCATTTGACCGCTCTGCCACCCCTCCATCAGGGTCGTAACGCCATCCGGGTTTGACCCCGGCCTCGTTGCGGCGAGGGAGGGAATACGGCGAAGGCCCCTCCCCTGTCAACAGCAAAAAAAGCACGAAATCGTATTTCCTTTCCTATATGTTCCCCAAGTTTCGCAGATCAGGCGAAGCAAACTGCATTAGGTCCCCTACGTATTCCCCAAGGCCCGGAGGTTTCCGCCATTATGTCGCGTCGCAATAAATCCCGTTCAGGAAATCGTCATCACGGCGATGGTGCGCCCGATGCGCTCCCGCAAGGCGATGAAAACCGCGAAGGCAATTCGCGCCGCGGACGAAAACGCGGTCGTGACGGTGGGGGATCGGGGGGCAATTCGCGCCTGATTCTTTTCGGGCGTCACCCGGTGATGATGGCAATTGCCAATCCGCAGCGCACGATTCACAAAATCTGGGCCACCGAAAACACCCGCGATGAGGTCATGGCCGCCCTCGCCGATGCCGATCGCAGCGACATCGCCGTAGATTCGGCCGGACGCACCGACCTTGATGAAATGCTGCCACCGGGCACCGTGCATCAGGGCATGGCGATGCATTGCGCGCCCCTGCCCCAGCTTTCGGTCGAGGAACTGATTGCCGATCATCGCGATTCTGAGCAATGCACGGTCTTGATCCTTGATCAGGTGACCGACCCGCACAATGTCGGCGCGATCCTGCGCAGTGCGGCCGCCTTTGGCGCATCCGCCGTTATTGTGCCGGATCGTCACGCGCCGCCGGAAACCGGTGTTCTGGCCAAATCGGCCAGTGGCGCGCTTGAGACCGTGCCCTATATCCATGCCGGGAACCTCAACCAAACGCTTGATAAGCTTAAGGGCGCGCATTTCTGGCTGGCGGGGATGGATGGTTATGCCACACAAACACTGGCCGAGGCCAAGCTTGGCGGACGTGTGGGCATTGTCATGGGATCGGAGGGCGAAGGATTGCGGCGTTTGACGCGTGAAAGCTGTGACTTTCTGGTCAAGCTTCCGATGTCGGATCGCATCGAAAGCCTCAATGTTTCCAATGCGGCTGCGGTCGCGCTTTACGAGCTCTATCGCAAGTAGGTCGCAGCCCGCAAACACGGGCGTTTAAGGGGTTTTCACGGGATGTAAATTTCCCTGCTGCAAACTCTTGCATTCATGGGCAGCCCGGATTATGTTTCGCGCCGCTCACGCCGGCATAGCTATAATTGGTAGAGCAGCTGATTTGTAATCAGAAGGTTGGGAGTTCGAGTCTCTCTGCCGGCACCATTAAAGAAAACCCCGCAGCCCATGGCTTGCGGGGTTTTCTTTTGGCTGTTTGGCGGTCTTCGCCCTACCCGTCGCGGCGCGAGGAGGCATAGCGTTCCGACACCTCGTAATAGTCATCAAAGCCGATGCGTTGGCGCAGGTCCGCCCAGCTCATCAGTTTGTCGTCACGCGGCTGGCCGTGCTTCATGGTTTGCAAGCATTCGACCATTGCCTTCATGGCTGCTGCCATGAGCGAGAGCGGATAAGCCGCGATCTGATAGCCGATTCCCTTGAGTTCTTCGGGCGAAAGATCGGGGGTTTCGCCGCCCTCGACGATGTTGGCCATCTTGGGGCCGGGCAGTTCGGCACAAACCGTGCGCATTTCATCGACCGATTTCGGGGCTTCGACAAACAGGATGTCGGCACCGAGTTCCTTGAATTTTGCCGCACGTTCAATTGCCTCGGACAGGCCATGCTGATGCCGCGCATCGGTGCGGGCGAGTATCAGGATATCTGCCCCGGCTTCACGGGCATCGACCGCGGCCTTGATGCGGTCAAAGGCCTCATCACGACCAACGACTTCCTTGCCCTTGGTATGGCCGCAGCGTTTGGGGGCCAGCTGATCTTCGATCATGACAGCCGAACAGCCCGCCTTGGCAAAGCCGGTGACGGTACGCCTTACATTCATGGCGTTGCCATAGCCGGTATCGCCATCGCCGATCACAGGGATGGAGACAGCATCGGTAATGTTGCTGGCCTGATCAAGGACCTCGCCATAGGACATCAGGCCGAGATCAGGTTCGCCAATCCGCGCGGCTGAGGTGGCAAATCCCGACATGAAGGTCAGGCCGAATCCCTCCTGCTCGATCAGTTTGGCGGAAAGCGCATCAAAGCAGCAGGGCATGGTAATCAGATCCCCCGTGGCAAGCAGGGCACGCAGGGCATCGGCAGGTGATTTTGCGTTGGTCATCGGTCTTTACAGCTTGAAGGGAATATAAAGGGCGAGATCGTGCCACAGATACAAAATCGCGGCACAAACAAACATCAGGGTCAGGAACGGCGCAACACCGCGGGCCACTTCGCCCAGCCGGGCCTTGGCGACCGATTGAATGACATAGAGGTTAAGCCCGACAGGCGGCGTGATCAGGGCACATTCGACCATGATCACCATATAGACGCCAAACCAGATCGGATCGAATCCAAGGGCAAGGGCGGCAGGCAAGAGTACCGGCGTCATGATGAGCACCATGGAAAGCGCTTCGAACACCAATCCCATGACCAGAAGCACGGCGGTCACGATCAGGATAAAGCCAAGTTCGGTATCGACCCCTTGCGTGATCATCACCGAAATATCCTGTGGGATGCGATAAAGCGTGATCGCCTTGCCGAACACCTTGGCCCCGGCAATGATCAGAATGATCGCAACCGTGGTCGCCATACTGTCAAACACCGCCTTTTTCAGCGCGTCCCATGTCAGGACCCGCATGATCGGGCCGGTAATAAGCAGCGCTGCGGCAAAGCCGATGGCGGCGGCCTCGGTCGGGGTGAAGGCCCCGGAATAGATGCCGGAAATAATCAAAACCGCCAGCACAACCGATGGCAGGGCGCGGATGGTAGCGTGTTTGCGTTCTGTCCAGCCCTTTTTGGGTTCCAGCTCCTGCCCGCCCATGCGGGCATAGATCATCGAGAAGATGATAAAGAACAGCAAAAGCGCGATGCCCGGGCCAATCCCGGCCAGGAACAGCGCGATCACGGATTCTTCGGTGACAAAGCCGTAAATGATCATCGGGATCGACGGCGGGATCAGGATACCAAGCGTTCCGCCTGCGGCCAGCAAGCCATAGACAAACCGCTTGTTATAGCCGCGATTGATCATTTCCGGGATGGCTACCGTGCCAATGGTCGCGGCTGTTGCGACCGAGGATCCGGAAATGGCGGCGAACACACCACATGACAGGATGGTCGCCACCGCAAGCCCGCCCGGCCAATGACCGACCCAGGCACTGACCGCAGCAAACAGGTCATTGCCGACACCCGCACGCAGCAGGATGTTGGACATCAAAAGGAAAAGCGGCACGGCCAGAAGAATAAAGCCATCAAGCGTAGACAGGACCGCCTGCGGGGCCATCAGTGGTGAAAATCCGCCAAGCAACAGCATAGCAAGCCCAAGCCCGCCAAGGGCAAAGGCGACCGGCACACGCATCAAAAGCAGCGAGAACATCGCAGCCAGAGTCAGGACAATCGTCATTCGTGTGCCCCTTTCGGAATATCCTTGCCACGCGCAAGACCGATGATTTCAATCACCGCCTGAATGGCAAGCAGGGCAAAGCCGATGGCAACCGGCAGTTCAGCAATCCATGCCGGAAGATCAAGCATGGTGCCGCTGGTGCGCCCGCGTTCGAAACTTTCATAGAAAATTTCCCAGCCCTTGATGGTCACCATCACCGAAAAGGCCAGAATGCAGGCCATGGCGATGATTTCGACAAGGCGCTGGACCTTGGGGGCGAGAAGCCGGGTCACCGCATCCACCGAAATATGGCGACGCGCCGACAGCGCCCAGGGCATGCCCAAAAGCGATCCCCAGATCAGACACAGCTGTGAAAGCTCCGCCGCCCAGATGGTCGGTCGCACGAAGAAATAGCGTGCCAGCACTTCGTAGGTCAGCATGCAGCCCGCCAGTACGAACAGGATGGCCGCGACCCACGCAAGAATAAGCGTTAATCGATCAAACATGTTTTAAACAGTGCATGTTGGAAGACGGAAAGCCATCACCGCGACGGGACAAATACACACGCAGTCCGCGGTGATGACGACAGATCAAATCAGGATAAAGTACCTATGACGCCCCGGTCGGCGTCCATGCGCTTTCGCGGCACATGGCACCCGACCGATGAACATCAAACGATCTAGAATTTCTGGGCGGCGTCGAAGACCTGTTTGCCAAGATCACCGGCTTCTTCCAGGAAGGAGTCATAAACCGGCTGGGCTACGGCACGCCATTTGACCAGTTCTTCGTCTGTCGGTTTATAGACAGTCATGCCTGCTTCTTCAGAGGCGGCGTAGGCCGCTGCCTCGATCTCGGTCATGCGATTGCGTACATCAGCCTCGGCATTCATCGCTGCGGTGTTGATGATGTCGCGCTGTTCATCGGTCAACCCGTTCCAGAAGTCAGTGTTGACGACAACAATGAACTCGATATCGGCATGGTTGGTCACGGTGATGTTGTCCATGACTTCCCAAAGCTGGCGGGATTTGACACCGGAAACACCGGTCATGCCGATATCAACCGTACCACGCTGATAGGCGATATACTGTTCGGAACCGGAAATCAGTGTTGGTGCCCCACCCGCGGCGACCGTGAAGTCCCCCAGCGTCTTGCCAAACACGCGTACCTTTTTGCCTTCCATGTCGGCCGGGCCGTGCAACGGGGCGTCCTTGGACAGCATGATCGCCCCACCATAAGCCTGCCACCAGAGAACCGTGGATCCGGTTTCGGAAATTGCGGCATCAAGCGGACCGCGTACCGGGGAATCCTTGGCCACAGCCTTGCGAACCTTTTCTTCGGAATCAAAGACAAACGGCTGATAGAAAATATCGACTGCCGGGACATCACCAACATAACGGGTCAGCGACGCGACACCCATTTCAATCGCACCAGATCCCACCGCTGCCGGGACTTCCTTGTCCTTGTAGAGCTGGGCTGAGTCGTATATCTCGACTTCGATATCGCCGTTTGATTTTTCCTCGACCTCGTTCTTGAACATCAACAGGTTCTGACCGAGGTGGCTTTTCATCGGCAATTGCAGGGAAATACGCAATGTCAGGTCTGCGGCCTGAACGGTGCCGGAAAATCCGACAGCTGCCATCAATGCGGCAGCAAGGGCAAATTTCTTCATGATGGACGTCCTCCGAGAATTTTTATTCTGTTTCTTGCGTCAGGACGGCAAGGATGCGCCCATTTTTCGGCGCGGTTCAACATGTTTTGACTACGGCGAAACCCTGATCCCCCATATCTTGATGCGGCGCACATAGAGGCCGAACACTAGGGTAAAAAGACATTGCGAATACCAGCGTCCATATGATTACGGCACTGCAATAATTAAATTTAATTGAGCAAGAGTCAGTCAAAGACCGATTCTGGCATGCCAGAACGCCCACTCTGAATACAACTCCGAGAATCGTACAAGGTTTCAAACCACTATCTGATGATGCGCTTATACATCACGGTCGTGGCACTAAGCTTTTCTGAGTCCGGATCGCGGGCGAAATCGGGAATGACGCCCGTCGTCTCGAACCCAAGCGCGGTGTAAAGCACCTCGGCACTGTCGCCGGTGCGGGTATCAAGGGTCAGAAGAGTTCGACCAAGATCACGCGCACGGGTTTCGGCAGCTTGCATCAGCAATCTGGCAATGCCGCGCCGGCGGCAATCCGGGCGGACCATCAGTTTGCTGATATCGCCGCGATGGGCCTGATTGGGCATGGTATCGTAATCAAGCTGCACCGTGCCGACCACCCGGTCCCCATCAAGGGCGGCAAACAGGATGCGCTTTCCCCCCTTAAGCGCCGGGATGGTTTTATCGCGCCAGAAGGCCGCCGCCTCGCTTAGCGGGAAAGGGGCGACAAAGCCGATGCTCGCACCATCATGGACGCAGGCATGAAGCATGTCGGCGAACTGATCCAGACGGGCTGTAAGCTCATTAGCATCAAGGGTGACAATTTCGAGATCGGGTTTTGCGTGCGGGTTCGACGTCATGAGGGTTCTTTCGGTTAGTCGATGATAAACAGATGGTACTTCGCCCCCTGATCCGGTGGTGTCTGAAAAACGTTGCCACCGCGCAATTGATAGCGCAGGCAATCGCCTGCCCGCAGGTGATGGGTTCGGCCATCGATCTGCATGGCAAGCGCGCCTTCGAGCATCACCAGATGATGTTCCAGCCCATCGCGCGGCGATCCGTCATATTCAATGCGCTGACCCGGACCAATTTCGACTTCGATCACCTCGCCCGATAGCTGCTTTGATGTCGGGGAAACCAGCCGCCTTTGATAGCCGGTGCCGGGATCGGTCCAGATTTCCTGATCATCGCGTGCGACCAGCGGAGCAAAATCATCTTCGACCATTTGCATCAGACGCGACAGGGTCACGCCAAAGGCAACACAGAGTTTGCCCAGCACGCTTGCCGTCGGGCTGACTTCACCCTTTTCGATGCGCGACAGGCTGGCGCGACTGACCGCACTTTTCTGTGCCAGTTCATCGAGTGACCAGCCGCGTTCTGCACGCAGATCGGCCAGGCGATGGGCCAGTCGGGTTTCTATTTCGTCCATTGCAAACTCCACGAATCTCTTATTTGGGATAATTTCCCGTTTATGAGAATTCGTCAAGATGGAAAAACCGGCCCCGTGGTCTGCACAGGCCGGTTCCCCGTTTAATCAAGGCATTATCCCCCGAAGGATACCGTCCCAGGCGTTGCCTGCCGGGATTCGGGCAACGACTTTGATCTCGAAATCGAAGCCGGGAAGCCAATTGACGCCAACGGCTGTCCAGTTGGGATAAGGCGCCTGATCAAAGACAGCCCCCTTCACCGCCATGATGTCGTCGAACTGGTTTTCCGGGTCGGTGTGAAAGGTGGTGACGTCAATGATGTCATCAAAGCTGCTATCCGCAGCCTTGAGGATCGCGTCGAGGTTCTCAAAGGCAAGCGCGACCTGCTTTTTGAAATCCGGTTCGGGGGAGCCATCTTCGCGGCTGCCGACCTGGCCTGAGACAAACAGCAGGTCGCCGGATCGAATGGCCGGGGAATAACCATGCGCCTCATACAGCGCATGGCGGTTGGGCGGGTAAACGGGTTGGTTTGCGAGGGCCATGAAGACCTCCTTGTTTGGGGAAAATCAGCGGAGTGGTGTTTTGAGCTCAATTCAGATACGCTGCGTATGTGAAGACAGATATATTTACATACGTCTCGTATGTCAATTCGCATACATGACGTATGTTAAATTCGGAGTGCCTGATGGCTGCCAAGACGCGCGCTGAAAAAATGGAACAAACCCGCCTCAAACTGATCTCAGCAGGCCGCAAGGCCTTTGCCGAGAAGGGTTATGCGGATGCCTCGATGGATGAGTTGACCGCCACAGCCGATCTGACGCGCGGCGCGCTGTATCACAATTTCGGGGACAAGCGCGGCTTGCTGGCGGCTGTGGTGGATGAGGTTGATTCGGCCATGGCGCAAAAGGCCAAGGATGCCGGGGATGCTGCGGGGGGTGGCTGGAACGGATTGATGGCCGAGGGCCGGACCTATGTCGAACTGGCCCTTGATCCAGAAATCCAGCGGATCGTGCTGCGGGATGGTCCGGCCTTTCTCGGGGATCCATCGCAATGGCCCAGTCAGAACCGCTGTTTGCAGGCAACGATCAAAACACTGACAGAACTGGCCGATCAAGGGGCGATCAAACCGGTCGATATCGAGGCGCTGGCAAGGTTGCTAAATGGTGTTGCGATGAATGCCGCCCTTTGGGTCGCGGCAAGTGACGATCCGCAAGACACGCTTCGCAAGGCGATCGCCGCGTTTGAAATTCTTGCCGCCGGTGTGTTGGTGACACCTGATGACAAATGATGTCTGCTTAACTGTGTGCTGAATGCGTGGGTGCCGGGATCACATTCCGACCCCTGCCCCGTCATCAAAATAGGTCAGGCTTCATCAGTACCTTCAAGATCAAAACCAGCACGGGTCCAGCTTTGAATGCCGCCCTTAAGGTTGCTGACGGCGCAATCGACATGTTGCACAACGGCGTTGGCCGCGCCAAAGGAGCGCTGACCGACCGAACAGACAAAGACCAGTTCGGTGTCACTTTCATCGGTGAGATCGACAAGAGCCGGGATATCGAAGTTCGAAGTCGGGATATTGATCGCGGTTTCGATATGGCCGGTTGCGAATTCTTCGGCCTCGCGGACATCAATGACGGTGACGGCTTCTTCGCCGATCAGACGATCAAGTTCATGCGGTTCGATAAACTGTACGGTTTCGTCGCTCATTACGATGTCCTTTGGGTGCCGTTTTGGGCCCGATCCTGTTTGCCCGTGATAGCGCCGAGCCCGCCTATTACGCAAATGCAAAATAATTTTGATCCAGCACTCTGACCAAAAAGCGGCACCAACACTGGACTGGCGGTCACTTAGATGTGATCGAGGCCACATAATTTTCGGCTCTTCGACTTAAGCATCGTCTTGCGAAATCAGTTCCTTATTCCCACGTCTGAAGAACAGGGCAATTTGCCTTGGCAGGCTCAAAGGTCATTTTGATTTTCATTCGACAGAAGCCTGCCCCGACATATTCAATGTCGACTTATTGGTCGCCGCAACGGGACCCCAAAAAGTCTGATCAAGACTGCAAAACGGCATACAGGCCGCAACTGCACAATCGAATTTTCACACGTTTGGCACGATCTGCCAGAGATTAATCGTGAACGCCTTTTGTTAATGCATGACCGTCTGGCAACGTCCCACCGCAGGAGACATGCCGACGTCGCCGAAACAAGGTCGGGCATTTCGCGCCCCGTAAAAGACAGAACGCATCATTGCGCAAGAACAGGAATGAAACAGGAAACACAAGTTTGACAGTGCGATAACGTTTGAAAGGAGACCGCGCCATGGCTGAGAAGGATATCTTCGAGCTGTATGCGGAAGGCTATGACGGAAAGCAGGAAACTGAACTGACCATCCGCGACTACCTTAATCTGTGTCGCGAAGACCCGACTGCCTATGCCTCTGCTGCTGAACGCATGATTACTGCGATTGGTGAACCGGAACTGATCGACACCTCGACAGATTCCCGACTTGGCCGCATCTTCCTGAACCGGACCATCAAACGTTATCCCGCCTTTGCCGATTTCTTTGGCATGGAAGAAACCATCGAGCGCATTGTCGGCTTCTTCAAATACGCCGCCCAAGGTCTTGAGGAACGCAAACAGGTTCTTTATCTGCTGGGTCCGGTTGGCGGCGGTAAAAGTTCGCTTGCCGAACGGCTCAAGGAATTGATGGAACGTGAACCGATTTATGTCCTTAAGGCCGGTGATGAAATCAGCCCGGTCTTTGAAAGTCCGCTTGGTCTGTTTAACCCGGCCAAGATGGGGGACGCGATTGAAGACAAATACCGCATTCCCAAACGCCGTCTGACCGGGCTTATGTCGCCCTGGGCGGTCAAGCGCCTTGACGAGTTTGGCGGGGATTTGACCAAGTTTTCGGTCGTCAAATTGATCCCGTCGCGCCTGCGTCAGATCGCAATTGCCAAAACCGAACCCGGGGATGAAAACAATCAGGATATCTCGTCGCTGGTTGGTAAGGTAGATATCCGCAAGCTCGAATATTTCAGCCAGAATGATCCGGATGCCTATAGCTATTCTGGGGGGCTGAACCGGGCCAATCAGGGGCTTCTTGAATTTGTCGAGATGTTCAAGGCGCCGATCAAGATGCTGCATCCGTTGCTGACCGCGACACAGGAAAGCAACTATATTGGCACGGAAAACCTTGGCGCCATTCCGTTCCAGGGTCTGATCCTGGCCCACTCCAACGAAGCCGAGTGGCAAAGCTTCAAGGCCAACAAGAATAACGAGGCCTTCATTGACCGCATTTCCGTGATCAAGGTGCCCTATTGTCTGCGGGTGACGGAAGAAACCATGATCTACGACAAGCTGTTGCAGGGATCGGAGCTTGAACACGGGTCGTGTGCGCCCGGCACGCTCAAGATGCTGGCACAATTTTCGGTTTTGTCACGCCTGCAGGAACATGAAAACTCCAATCTTTATTCCAAGATGCGGGTCTATGACGGCGAGACATTGAAGGATGTCGATCCCAAGGCGAAATCCATGCAGGAATACCGCGACACCGCCGGTGTCGACGAAGGCATGGATGGCATTTCGACCCGCTTTGCCTTCAAGGTTCTCTCGGAAACCTTTAACCATGACACGCATGAAGTTGCCGCCGATCCGGTGCATCTGATGTATGTGATGGAACAGGCCATCCGGCGTGAGCAATACCCCGAAGAACGTGAAAAGGCCTATATGGACTTTATCAAGTCCGAACTGGCCCCGCGCTATGCCGAGTTTATCGGGGCGGAAATCCAGAAGGCTTATCTCGAAAGCTATTCCGATTACGGTCAGAACCTGTTTGATCGGTATGTCGCCTATGCCGATGCCTGGATCGAGGATCAGGATTTCAAGGATCCCGATACCGGTCAACTTCTTGATCGCAAGATCATTGATCAGGAACTTTCGAAAATCGAGAAGCCGGCGGGCATCGCCAATCCCAAGGATTTCCGCAACGAGGTCGTCAAATTTGCCCTGCGGGCGCGTGCCAATAACAAGGGCAAGAACCCGGCATGGACATCCTATGAGAAACTGCGCGATGTGATCGAAAAACGCATGTTCAGTCAGGTCGAGGACCTGCTGCCGGTGATTTCGTTCGGCTCGAAAAAGGACAGCGAGACCGAGAAGAAACACAACGAGTTCGTCAAACGCATGATCGATCGCAAATATACCGAACGTCAGACCCGCCGTCTGGTCGAATGGTACATGCGTGTCAACAAGGCCGGTTAAGCCTCCCCCTGTCTTTCCCGGCCCGACCGGGCGGCTTCGTCCCTTGTCCGCCCGGTTACTTCTTCGCCGCTGGATGTGGCTTTGGTCCATCACCCAATGTCACATCCAGCGGGCATTCAAGGCGCAAGCGACCTGCACAACGCGCTTTTGAACCGTGCAAGGATGTGACTGCCCATGCTTTATATTGTGGATCGCCGCAAGAACCCGACCGGCAAAAGTCTTGGCAACCGGCAACGTTTCATGCGCCGCGCCAAGGCCCAGATAAAAAAGGCGGTTGAAAACACCATCCGGTCGCGCGGCATTACCGATATCTCCAGCGGCGATCAGATCACCATTCCCGGCAAGACGTTAAAGGAACCGGGTTTCCACCACCAAGGTCGTGGCGGCAACCGCAACTATGTCCTGCCCGGCAACAAGAAGTTTGTTCAGGGTGATCGCATTGCCCGCCCGCAAGGCGGCGATAATGGGTCGGGCGGATCACAGGCCAGCCCCGACGGTGAAGGTGAAGATGAATTCCAGTTCACCCTGACCCGTGACGAGTTTCTGGATGTCTTCTTTGAAGATCTGGAATTGCCCGACCTTTTGAAAAAAAGCCTGAAGCAGACCACCGCCTTTCGCACAGCACGTGCAGGCTTTTCGGTTGAGGGCACACCATCCAACCTCAGCCTTGTGCGCACCATGCGCAATTCATTGGCACGGCGCATCGGGCTCAGGCGCCCGAAAACGGCCGAGGTCCGTGAACTTGAAGAAACGATATCCGCCCTGCAGTCCAAGGCGGAAAAGCGCCCGAATGGCAAACTGACCAAAGCCGATGATGAAACCCTTCATACCCTGCTGGCCGATCTCGAAGAAGCCAAACGTCGGATGAAGGCGATCCCGTTCATTGATCCGATTGATACCCGCTATAACCAGTTTCAACAGATCCCCGATCCCAACACACAGGCGGTGATGTTCTGTCTGATGGATGTATCGGGATCGATGTCTGAACAGATGAAGGAACTGGCCAAGCGGTTCTTCATGCTGCTGCATCTTTTCCTGCATCGCAAATACGAGCATGTCGAGGTGGTGTTTATCCGCCATACATCGCGCGCGGCCGAGGTCGATGAGGAAACCTTTTTCTATTCGCGCGAAACCGGCGGCACGATTGTTTCCACCGCGTTAGAGGAAATGAAAAAGGTGCTGGCGGATCGCTATCCCACTGATCAGTGGAACATTTATGCCGCCCAGGCATCGGACGGGGATAACTATTCCAATGACGGTGCGACATGCACAGCCCTTCTGGCCGAGGACCTTTTGCCGAAATGCCAGTATTACGCCTATATCGAAATCACTGATGAGCGCGAGGCCGAGATCTTCGCCGCCGCCGAAGGCGAAACCGCCCTTTGGAAGGCTTATGCCCCGATTGCCCGTGACAATCCGCAATTCGCCCTGAAACGGGTGACAAAGGCCGCGGATATTTTCCCGGTCTTCAGGGAACTGTTTGCCAAAAACCGTGCGGAGGCCAAGCTATGAGCAGCAAGACCAAATCCGCCGAGAAACTGCTTTTCACCAGTGCCGATTGGGATTTCGAGACGTTGAAAGCGACCTATGACGCGATTGAGAATATTGCGATCAACGAGCTCAAGCTTGATGTCTATCCCAACCAGGTCGAGGTGATCACATCCGAGCAGATGCTGGATGCCTATTCATCGATTGGCATGCCGCTGATGTATCATCATTGGTCGTTTGGCAAACGCTTCGTGCGGGACGATGTCATGTATCGCAAGGGCTATCAGGGATTGGCCTATGAGATCGTGATCAATTCCAACCCATGCATTTCCTATGTGATGGAAGAAAACACCATCGTCATGCAGGCCTTGGTGATGGCCCATGCGGCATTCGGCCATAATCACTTTTTCAAGAATAACTATCTGTTTAAGCAATGGACGGATGCCGACGGTATTCTTGATTACCTGCAATTTGCCAAACGCTATATCGCCAAGTGCGAGGACAGATATGGCTTTGATGCGGTTGAACGCATTCTGGATGCCGCGCACGCCCTGATGGATCAGGGGGTTAATCGCTATTCCCGACCAGAAAAACCCAATCTTGCTGCGGAGCTGGAGCGCGAACGCGAACGCGCCAAGTATGAAGACGAGACCTATAACGATCTGTGGCGCACCCTGCCCCAGCCCGATCCCGGTGATCAGGACATGGATGAGCTCAAACGCAAAATGCGGGTGGAGGAACGCCGCGTGCAGTTTGGCCTGCCCGAAGAAAACCTGCTTTATTTCCTCGAAAAGAACGCCCCGTCGCTTCAGGCGTGGGAGCGCGAAATTCTGCGCATCGTGCGTAATGTCGGACAGTATTTCTATCCGCAGAAACAGACAAAGGTGATGAATGAAGGCTGCGCGTGCTATGTGCATTACGCCATCATGAACAGCCTGTATGACAAGGGCCTGATTTCCGAGGGCGCTATGATGGAATTCATCGATTACCATTCCCGCGTGGTGTTTCAGGCCGAATATGACGATCAACGCTATTCGGGCTTTAATCCCTATGCGCTTGGCTTTGCCATGATGCAGGACATCCACCGCATCTGTGTTGATCCGACCGAGGAAGACCATAAATGGTTCCCCGATATCGCGGGCAACAATGAACCGGCTGAAACGCTTAAGGAAGCGTGGGCGCATTACCGCGATGAAAGCTTCATCCTGCAGTTCCTGTCACCCAAACTGATGCGCGATATGCGGATGTTCATGATCAATGATCACAGCACGACCCCGCATCTCGAAGTGGCGGCCATCCATGACGATAACGGTTATCGCAAGGTGCGCCGGTCCCTGGCCCGGATGCATGACATTTCAGTGCGCGAACCCGACATGCAGGTGGTTGATGTGGATATCCGTGGCAACCGCCAACTTTACATCCAGCATACCGAGCATGAAGGCATCCGCCTAGAGAAGTCCGAGGCGGAAATGACGCTGGGCTATATCGGGCAATTGTGGGGGTATGGCGTGACATTGCAGGCCGTCGATTACGAAAGCGGCGAAATCCTGCATGAAATGAATTACCAGCCCGAAGACCTGGCCGGGAATTGATCACCTTCACCAGCACATTCTGGCAATACCGAACGGCCTAGCGGCAAGCGTGCAATCAGCGCGCGAATCCCGGCTCGATTCCACCCCTTTTGCACAGTTCGCTCCCTCTTTTGCGCGCAAAAATACAACCAGCGCGTGCTTAAGACAAATCTTCAGCATGCCATGGTGGGCGAATTTCATGCTGAACCCTCTATTGTGAAATTAAGAACTAAAATCAGTTGCATGGATGAAATAGGAATGATTATTACTTTCGAATGCCATGACACATCGCAACTGATCCCTTCCGGTTCAAACCGGAATGAAAGACCGTTTTATGGTTTCGCGCGTGACTGCACGCATAACCCATGCCCTGATCTTGCTGTTCATCGTTTCGGTGATCGGCTTTGCGCTGTTGCGGCTCATGCCCGGCGACTTTGCCGAGATCCTTCTGATGGCACAGATGGATGGCACCCTGCCCGATGCCGATCAGGTGGCGCGCTATGCCGATCAGAACGGTCTGAATGATCCCCTGCCCCAACAATACCTGCGTTGGCTTTTTGCCCTTTTGCAGGGGGACCTTGGCACGTCCTTTATCACCGATGAGCCGATCATAAGCGACATTACGCTCCGTATGGGGCAGTCGCTTTTGCTGGCTGTGCTGTCGATGTCACTGGCTCTGATCATTGCTGTGCCGATCGGTATCGTCTGTGCGCGCTATCCCGGCAGCCGGATTGATCGCATTGCCGGCATGATCAGTGTCATTGGCATGTCGATCCCGAATTTCTGGTACTCGCTGCTTCTCGCCCTTCTGTTTTCGCTTGTGCTGGGTTGGCTTCCGACCGGCGGGCATGGCACATGGGCACATGCGGTCCTGCCGACATTGGTGATTGCGACCTCGATCGCAGGCGTCCTGTCGCGTTATGTGCGGGGCAGCCTGCTTGAAGAACTTTCCAAACCCTATATCCGCACCGCCAAGGCCAAGGGGCTGAGCCGCCTGCGCACCGTTCTGCGCCATGCGGTGCCCAATACCGCGCCCGGCATCCTGACCTTTTCGGGCATGCAGTTCGCCCGGATTTTCGATGGCATGATTATTGTTGAAACCCTGTTTGCCTGGCCGGGGCTGGGTCGGTTTCTGGTGGAATCACTTTTGAACCGGGATTACCCGGCCATTCAGGCCTGCTTCCTGTTGATTGCGGGCAGTTACATTCTGGTCAATCTGATCGTTGATTTGAGCATTGCCTTTTACGATCCCCGCACCCGGGAGATCGTGTGATGCAGATGGAAAAAATGTCATTTACCGGGGGTAAGCTGTTTCATGCCGGACGCCGGGTTTTCCGTGGTTATGTTCTGGTGATGGCGCTGGTGATCCTTGCGGTTTTGATCCTGCCGTTCTTTGCGCCCAATGATCCCTACAAGACGCAGTTCCTGTTCCGACTTCAGCCGCCAAGTTTTGATTATCCGCTTGGCACCGATGCGCTGGGACGGTGTGTTTTATCGCGCCTGATGTATGGCGCGCGCCTGACCACTGCCGCGGCCCTTGCGGTTGTGATTTCGGCATCTGTAATCGGCAGTCTGATCGGCACCCTTGCCGGGATGGTCGGCGGCATTATTGACCGGGCCATCATGCGGTTTTGCGAAGGCATATCGGTTTTCCCGGCCCTTGCCATTTGCATGATTATTGCCGGGACATTGGGGCTTGGTCTTCAGGCGGTGATCATTGCGCTCATTACCGTGCACTGGACCGACTATGCCCGGGTTGTACGCAATGCGGTGATTGTCGAGCGGACCAAACCCTATGTGATGGCGGCCGAGGCCCTTGGTGCCCGCCACCACCGCATCGCACATCGTCATATTTTTCCGAACATCATCGGCCCGCTTCTCACCCTTGCGGCCTATTCCATGTCCTGGGCGATCCTGGCTTTTGCAGGATTGAGCTTTTTGGGACTGGGTGTCGAACCCGGCACGCCGGAATGGGGCCTGATGATTGCTGAATCGCGCAATTACCTGCGCGATCACCCTCGCCTGGTGCTTGCACCGGGCCTGACCATTGCGACGTTTGTCGTCGCGGTCAATCTGCTCGGAGACATGTTGGGAGACCGTTTCCGGCTTCGTCAGATCAACTACCTTCACTAGATGGACAGAGACAGTAAGATGATCAAAAAGACACTTCTGGGTGCTGCCTTCGCAGCGATTGCCATGGGCAGCTTTGCCATGGCCCCGCAACCTGCACAGGCAACCGAGGACAACACGCTTGTCATCGGTACCATGTGGGAATCCATGCCGCTTGCCATGAAGCCGCGTCGCTCGCGCTTCTTTAATGAAAGTGAAATCCTCGATACCCTGGTCAAGCTTGACTATGACCTGAAACCCATCCCCGGTCTTGCCACAAGCTGGAGCCGCGTTTCCCCGACCGTCTGGCAGTTCAAGCTGCGTGAAAATGTCGTTTTCCATGACGGCACCAAGCTGGACGCCGAAGCGGTCAAATTCTCGCTCGAACGGGTAATTGATCTGCTGCCGTATGCGGCAGACCTTCTCAACATCAAATCGATCACGGCGGTTTCGCCGCTGGTGCTTGAGATCGAAAACACTGAACCGTTTGCTGCCCTGCCCAACCAGCTTTCCGATGCGATCACGGTTGTGTACGCCAAGGCATCGTTTAATGAGGCTGGCGAGTTCGTCAAACCGGTCGGCACCGGCCCATGGGTATTCGAAGAATATAAAAAGCAGGATCGCACCATTGTGACCCGCTTTGACGCGTATTGGGGCGAAAAACCGGCGCTTGAGAAAGTCGTTTATCGTTACATCCCGGATCACAACTCGCGCACGCTGGCGCTTGAAGCGGGCGAGATTGATTTTGTGACCAACATGCTGCCATCCGACGTCAAGCGTCTGTCTGAAGACGATGACTTCAAGGTCTATGCCGAACCGACCTCGGGCCTTTATTACGGTGCGTTCAATGCCGGTGAGAAAAGCGTTCTGTCGGATGTGCGCATCCGTCGTGCGGTCAATGCGCTGGTGGATCGTGACCTGATTGTCAAAGGCGCGCTTGATGGTATTGGCGAGCCGGCCTGGGAATTCTTTGCCCCGACCTTTGACTGGGTCCCGCAGGCGGACGAGAAATACACCCTTGATCCGGAACTGGCGGCATCCCTTCTGAGCGATGCAGGCTATGAGAAAACCGATGGCAAATGGATGAAGGACGGCGAACAGCTGACCCTGCGTATCCTGAGCTATTCTTCGCGCACCGAAATGCCGATGATCACGGAGGCCATGGCTGCCCTTCTCAATGAACAGGGCATTGCCACCGAAGTTGGCATGTATACTTGGGGCGGGATGCTCGATCTGGTCAAGCAGGGTGAATATGACGTTTCGGTCGTCTTCTGGACCCCGGAAATGACCGGTCATCCGGACCTGCATCTGAAATCGCAGTTCCATTCCAAGGCAGGCCTGAACTATCAGTTCTGGGCAAACGAGGCATTCGATGCCGCTGTCGACAAGGGCCGTACCCTTGATCCGGGTGCCGAGCAGGTCGCGACCTATACCGAAGCGATGAACATCCTGCATGACGAAGCACCGATCATTCCACTGGTGCACAAGGTGTTTGTTGTTGCCTCGACCAAGGATCTCAAGAACTACCGCATCCATCCGTCGGGCTTCTTCTTTGACTTCAAGAGCGTGTCGAAATAACCCTCGCGCACTTTGACCAGGCATAACGACCAAGAGCCGCCCTTATCGGGCGGCTCTTGTGTTTTTGGCAGAAATAATGAGCTTTTCACCTGATACTGCAGATGTTGATTTTTCATTCCGGCTCCGCAATGCACCTATTACGGTCAATTAACAGACCTTAATTTGATTAATTGCTGAACCAGTAGCGGTAAAGATCCGAGCTCGTCTGGCTTGTCATTTCGGGATTATCGAGGTCGATAATGTGCAAGCCTGGATGTTCCCGGAGGAAGCTGATGGCTGCTGATATTGTCGGATGTTCGCGAAAATAGCGGTCTATCGCCCCGTCCTTTTCCGCAGCCTGAAAACCCTGTTCGATCAGGCCATGCAAAGCTTGGCTGTCCTTGCGCACATAAAAATAAAAGTCATAGGGATAGCGCAGCAGCAATTTTTCGTAGACGGCAAGATCGTGCTTTTTGATGAGCGCCGAGATATTGTTTGTTTTGACCTCGTGGATCGCAAGATGCATCGCGTCAAACCGCTTGTTTTCAAGCATGCTATACAGGCTTTGCCCCGGCCCGCCGGTGACACAAAGCCCAGCATGTTTGAGAATGACGGTATCGACCCATGAATTGCCCGACCCGATACAAACGCTTTTGAGGTGTTCTTGATCATCGACGAAATCGAGAGTCTTGAGATTATCGGCCTTCGTGATCAGCAACCGGTATCCTTGCAGTCCCTTGGTCAGGGGGAAGGCAATCTGTAACAAGTCACGTTCGGCAGTGCGACTATACCCGGCAAGAGCAACATTCACCTCCCCGTCATCGAGCATCTTGAACACCCGCCTTTGCGACAGGCCTTCAACAGGAACGATTTCGAGGCGATGGCGCCCCGGCGCATATTCAAGAGCCAATTCAAGCAAGCCGGTCTGAGCCGCATAATGGGCTTCGCGCCCGGCGGGCAACGGCACCTTGAGTGTTTCGGCATATAGCGGTTTGGCCATCATCAAGGCGATCAGAACCAAACCCCAAAAACATCTGAGCACTGACACCATCCCGTTCCTGATTAATCCGACCTGTTTTGCAAATCGACCTACACTGATTTAGGTGGGGATTATCCGTACGGGAAACAGCCCTATCGACACGCAACGGGTAAAAAATCACGCCCCAGGGTCCAAACAGCATCGAAATCCTGCGCGGATAGAAAATTGACGACTTTCAGCTTGACGCTACGTTATGTTATATCATAACAAATAAAGTCGAATGAAAAACCCACTTCAGACCGGATGAATCATATGCCTTCCTTGCGCCACTCGCTCCGCCGATTTTTGCTTGCCGCCCCGCTTTTTGTAGCAGCCCCGCTGAGTGCAGCTGCCCATGGCGATGATGCCCTGAAGGTCGTGACATCCATCAAACCAGTGCACGGAATTACCAGTGCCATCATGAAGGGTATCGGTGAGCCGGTCCTGTTGATTGATGGCGCGTCTTCGCCGCACACCTATTCGCTGCGCCCCAGCGAAGCGCGCGCCTTGAATGACGCCGATCTGGTGATTTACGTGTCGCACGCCCTTGAAGGTTTCCTTGAAAAACCGCTTGAGAGTCTGTCGGACCATAGCCATCAGCTGGAACTCGTTTCACTCACGGAATTGGCGCTGCGTGACATGCGTGAAGGCGGCACATGGGAAGCGCACATGCATGATCATGAAGGTCATAACCATGATGATCATGAGGACCATGACGAACATGCCCATGATGATGATCACGACCACGACCACGACCATGACGCCGAACATGATCATGAGGAACATGAAGACCATGATCATGACCACGCGGCAGAACATGATGATCACGAAGATCACCATGACGAGGCCCACAACCATGAAGACCACGATGGTGTCGACCCGCATATCTGGATGGATCCGGCCAATGGGGCGACGATTGCGATTGCCATTGCCGACGAGCTGGCCGAGATTGATCCGGAACATGCCGAAGACTATCGCGCTAACCTGCAGACACTGCTTGCAAGCCTAACCAACCTTGGTAATGATCTTCGGGCAAAAGTTGCGCCGATCCAGGACAAACCCTATGTCGTATTCCATGATGCCTATCAGTATCTCGAAGCCGGCTTTGGTTTGAATGCGGTCGGATCGATTACGGTATCACCTGATCAGAAGCCCGGAGCCAAACGCCTTCATGAAATCGAAGACAAAATCCATGATACAGGCGCTGTCTGCATTTTTGCCGAACCGCAATTCCGCCCGGCAATCGTTCAGGCCGTGGTCGCGGACACGGGTATTCGCACCGGCACGCTTGATCCGCTCGGCTCTGACATTGCGGCTGGTCCAAACGCCTATCAGGAAATTCTGGAACAGAATGTCGACGCCCTTGTCGATTGCCTTGGTTCCGGCTCGTAAAACAGCTTCGATGACTTTGGTTGCCAGCGCTTGTGTGCTGGCAACCGCCCCGTCGGCATTTGCGCATCCTCATGTCTGGATCGACGCAAATGCCGAATTTGTTTTTGAAGACGACAAGATTACGGCTGTGCATGTGCACTGGGTCTTTGACGATCTGTTTAGCATGACCATGATCGACGAGTTCGATAAGAACTATGACACCCGGTTCTTTGGCGATGAAAATACGGCCGTGCATGACAATGCCTTTGCCGCCCTTTCCCAATTTTCGTGGCTGACACATCTGCGCAAGGACGAAGAACTGGTTGCCTTTAGCGGTGCGCGTGATTTTGTCGCCGATATTACCGATGACCGTCGGGTAACCTATGATTTCACCCTGATGCTGGAAACCCCGCTGGACCCGACGCAGGATGCCATCAGCCTGTCGGTCTATGACGCGGAATACTATATTGATGTTGCCTACACGCAGGTCGATCCCGTCCTGTTTGCCGGGGCCAGCAACCTGTCCTGCCATTTCGAGATGAGCGAAGATGAAAAGAACCGCATCTATTTTGACCTTGTCGCTCCGGTTCGTGCCGATGTTATTTGCGCGGCCAAGGTGGCAGATGGCAGCAATTCTCGCGGCCTTGCTCCTGGCGATTTCGTTCTCGTCGAGTAATCCGGCAGCAGCACAGTCTTCAAACCTTCTGGGCCGTGGGGCGGCGGATAGCAGCGAAAACACGCCTGCGACCGCGCTGGACACCAACGCCCCCGAAGACAGCTTCTTGTCCTTGCCCGACTGGCTCTCCGACATCATTGGTCAGACAGTCATCATTCAGACCAAGCTTAACCGTGAAATCACAGCCACCCTGCGCGAGGCCAAAAACGGCGACAGTTTCTGGCCGGGGCTTGTGATTATTGCCCTGTCTTTTGGCTATGGCGTTTTTCACGCGGCGGGTCCCGGCCATGGCAAGATGATCACCACCACCTATTTCCTGTCCCGCGATGCCGGCTGGAAACAGGGTGTGGCGATGGGCAGTTTGATTGCCGCAGTTCAGGCCGTGTCAGCCATCATCATGGTGGGTGGTCTGACCCTGATCCTTAATCTGGGCCCGGCGGCTGTCACCAAGAACGGCCTGATCATGGAGGCGGTGTCATATGCCCTGATTGCTGTGCTCGGCGCTGTGATGGCGCTTCGGATTTTGCAGGGCCGCGATGACTGCTGTGATCACCATGGGCCAGGTGATCATCACCACCATCATCATGATCACGATCACGCGCATGATCATGATCATCACGGGCATCATCACGATCATCATGCCCCTGCCGCACAGTCCAACTGGCAGATGATCTCGACCGGCATTATCGCAGGCTTGCGTCCCTGTACGGGATCGATCCTTGTGCTGCTGTTTACGCTGGCCAATGGCATGTTCCTGATCGGGATTGGTGCCGCCTTTGCCATGGCGCTTGGCGTTGCGATTACGGTCAGTCTGATCGGGTTGGCCGCGATTGGCATCCGCACCGGAACCCAACACATCTTCAGCCTGTCGGAAACATCATCGGGCATCCTTCGCCGCACAGTCGGTTTTACCGGAGCTGCGATCATTACCCTGTTCGGGGTGATGCTGTTGCTGGCCTCGGCCCGACAACTGGGCTGGCTATAATCATGATTTGTAGGCGGCCGGGATGCTGTCTGTTGATCAGACCTGATATTCCTCGGCGATGTTATCGGCGGCCTTGACCAGGGCATCCATCACTAGGCGCACACCCGGTGAACGGCGCATATCGGGGTGAACGACCATCCAGACACTTTCGCGGCTGCGCCCGTCGACATCGGCGTGGATCAGTTCCAGTTCCTCGTCCTGATCACCAAAGTAACGTGGCAAGACACCTACCCCGTGCCCGGCGGCAATGAACTGTCGCACGGTTTCGGTATCATCGGCCCGGAAACGGCAAGGCAATTCACGATCCAGCACCGTTCGTACCCATTCGCGCTTGGACGCGCCATAGGTGGTGTCTTCGTAGCCGCAGAATTCCCAATGCATTTCCGGCACGCGTTCCTGATACCCGACCGCGCCATACAGCCCGACCCCCAGCTCTACCAGTTTTCGGGTAATCAGGCCCGGTTCACGGGGCGTGATCATACGCACCGCAATATCGGCCTCGCGCCGAGCAAGGTTAACGATGTTGGCCGCCCCGACGATTTCAAATTCGAGTCCCTGATGCGCCTTGAGCAAGCGGGCCAGACGCGGGGCAAACAACACGCGCCCGGCCACCGGTGGCACGGAAATGCGCACAACCCCGTGGGCGGCCTCATCGCCCTTTGCCTGTCGCTCGAATGTCAGGGCTTCTTCTTCGACTCGTTCTGCGACAGGAACAAGATTTCGACCCGCCGAGGTCAGCTGCCAGCCACGTGGAAGGCGGTCAAAAAGTTTGGTTCCAAGATCACCTTCGAGCGCCTCTATCCTTCTTGCAACGGTGGTATGCTCTTTACGCAGACGTCGCGCCGCACCCGATAGGCTATTTTCTTCTGCAAGAACAAGGAAGTAGCGCAAATCGTTCCAATTCATAGCCGCTATTTCACCCCTTGGAATCACTTCAAATTTCCGTGCATTTTTGCACACTAACTATGCAAAACAAAGTAATTCCCGTTTTATTTCGCATATGACATTTTCCGCTCATCGAAAGGCAATCAACCGTAGATCAAAGGAGGCCATTATGGCACACACGGTTTCCGCTGCACCGCAGTTCAACGTCTCTGCAGACCCGTTCACCAAACGCATGCCGTTCGGGTCGCTCCTGAGCCAGATCGCCGCCAAAATTGGCCCGGCACGTGCTCATAAAGCCGCCAGCTACGGTTGGGATTCGCTTAGCCACGCAGAACTTGCCGACCTCGGTCTGCAGCGCAAGTTCAACGGTTCGACCTGGTATGTCGACCGTATCCAGGGCTAAGCCTTGACCCGGTTGCGACACCGATAACGTCGCATGGACTACCCTGATGAAAAAAGGGACCCTTTCGGGTCCCTTTTTTTGTGTCTGAGCATTGAGCGTTTGATCAAAAACGATCAGCTGCGCAGTGCCTTGACCTTGTCAGTGGCTTCTTGTGCAAGCTTTGTAATCTTGCCCCAGTCACCGGCCTTGACGGCATCCTTGGGTGCGACCCAGGAACCGCCCACCGTAATGATATTTGGCAGGGCCATGTAGTCAGCCAGGTTGGACAGCGACACACCACCGGTCGGGCAGAAGGATACCTGCGGCAACGGACCGGAAATGGCTTTGAGCATCGAAACCCCACCCTGCTGTTCGGCCGGGAAGAATTTCAGGATGTCATAGCCATGATCAATCAGGTTCATGATTTCAGACGGCGTCCCCGCCCCCGGAAGCAGCGGGCATCCGGTATCCTTCGCTGCTTTCAGCAGGGCTTCGGTATGGCCCGGCGAGACGGCAAAGGCACAGCCGATTTCGGCCATGCGTTCCATCTGCTTGGCATTGACGACCGTCCCGGCACCGGTAATCGCATCGGGCACTTCGGCGATGATGCGCTTGATGCTTTCTTCAGCCGCCGCACTTCGCAGGGTGATTTCAAGCACCGGCAGACCACCGGCAACCAGTGCCTTGGCAAGCGGCACGGCATCGTTGGCATCTTCGATCACCAGAACCGGCACCACCGGGGCCTTGGACAGAATTTCACGCGATGAAAGGCTCATAAACTTTCCTCCAGTTTTCGATTACGCCGTTAAAATCTTGGCGCAACCGATCAGGGCCGGGTATTTCGCCGTCATCAGGCGCACCGGCACATCATTCATCAAATCACGGAACCGCCCCTTGGCGATCATGCGCTCCTTGAGCGCGCTTTTCTTCATGTAATCGGTAATGCGCGGACCAATGCCGCCACCAATAAACACCCCGTCAAAGGCACCGAGTGTTAAGACCAGATCCCCGGCAACACCGCCAAGGAACATGCAGAACCGATCCAGCACCTTGCAGCACAGCGGGTCATTGGCACCAAGGGCTGCTTCAACCACCTCGGCTGCGGTTTTGGGTGGCACATCCAGCCCGTCAATCGCAGCAAGCGCCCGATAAAGGTTTTCAATCCCCATGCCCGACAGCACCCGTTCGGCCGATACCCGGTCCAACTCCCCCGACAGGAATTTGACGATCTCGTAATCGAGGTCATCAACAGCCGGCAAGGACACATGCCCGCCTTCGCCCTGGATCGGAAGCCATTTGCCTTCGTGCGGCAAAAGTCCCGAAACACCAAGACCCGTGCCCGCACCGACCACAGCTAATGGCAAGCCCGGTCGGCCCGGCCCATCAAACAGTGTGATCAGGTCTTCGTCGCCAAGATAGGGAACCGACATGGCCAGACCGGTGAAATCATTGACCACCACCAGCCGATCAAGATTGAATTCGGCCTTAAGCGCGTCTTTGGAAAACACCCACGGATTATTGGTGAACTTGACCGTATCGGCCATGGCGGGGCACGCCACAGCGACGGCAAATTCACGCAAATCCGTGCAGTCGGTTTTGGCCATGAAATCGCGCATGGCATCGCCGATGGTGGCATAGTCACGCACCGGCAATGTCATGGGTGTATAGGGATCGCCAGCCTCATCCAGCCAGGCAAAGCGGGCATTGGTCCCGCCAATATCACCAACCAGCTGCATTACGCGACTTCAGCCTCCCCCGGGAAGGCCGCACTGGCACCAAGTTCAGCCAGACCAACATGTTCGCGGAAGACACCAAACATCTCGCGGCCAAAGCCGTCCTGATGTTCGGCCTTGTTATCAAAGGTCGCAAAGTCACGTTTGGCCAGTTCGGCTTCGGTGACATTGAGCAACAGCTCACCGGTTTCGGCATCAAGGCGAATGACATCACCATCCTGAACCTTGGCGATCGGGCCGTTCATCATGCCTTCTGGGGTGACGTGAATGGCGGCGGGCACCTTACCCGATGCGCCTGACATACGGCCGTCGGTCACAAGGGCAACTTTGTAGCCAAGGTCTTGCAGCACGCCCAATGGCGGGGTCAGTTTGTGCAGTTCCGGCATGCCGTTGGCCTTCGGGCCCTGGAAGCGAACAACACAGACGACGTCACGATGAAGTTTGCCTTCTTTGAAGGCCTCCATCATTTCTTCCTGGGATGTAAAGACCGCAGCCGGCGCTTCGATCACGCGGTTTTCCGGCTTAACGGCGGAAACCTTGATCACCGAACGTCCCAGATTGCCCGAAAGCATGCGCAGGCCGCCATCGGCACTAAACGCCTTTTCAGCCGGACGCAGGATTTCCTCGTCATGGCTGTTTTCCGGCGCATCACGCCAGGCAAGCTTGCCATCATCAAGGAACGGCTCGGTACCATAGGCCGCCATGCCACCGGTATGAATCGTTTCAAGATCCGGGTGCAAAATACCGTTCTTGAGCAGGTCCGAAATCACAAAGCCCATACCACCAGCGGCATGGAAGTGGTTCACATCCGCCTGCCCGTTCGGATAAACGCGGCAGAGCAACGGCACCAGACGCGACAGCTCATCGAAATCATCCCAACGAAGCTCGATCCCGGCGGCACGGGCCATGGCCGGCAGATGCAGGGTGTGGTTGGTCGACCCGCCGGTGGCGAGCAAGCCAACAATCCCGTTCACAAATGCCTTTTCATCAAGAATTTTGCCAATCGGGCGATAGTCATTGCCAAGCTTGGTGATCTGCATGGCGCGACGTGCGGCTTCTTCGGTCAGCGCATCACGCAGATCGGTGTTCGGATTGACGAACGCCGCCCCCGGAAGGTGCAAGCCCATGACTTCCATCAGCATCTGGTTGGAGTTCGCCGTACCATAGAAAGTACAGGTCCCCGGGCTGTGATAGGACGCGGTTTCTGCTTCAAGCAGTTCCTTGCGGCCAACCTTGCCCTGGGCGTAAAGCTGCCGGATGCGGGCTTTTTCATTGTTGGGAAGGCCCGATGGCATCGGACCGGCCGGCACAAACACCGCCGGAATATGGCCATAGGACAAAGCGCCCATGACAAGACCCGGAACGATTTTGTCGCAAACACCAAGATACATGGCAGCATCAAACACATCATGCGACAGCGACACGGCAGTCGACATGGCAATGACATCGCGTGAGAACAGCGACAATTCCATGCCCGGACGGCCTTGCGTCACGCCATCACACATGGCGGGAACGCCGCCTGCAACCTGTGCAGTGCCACCGGCCTCATAGACGGCCTTTTTGATACGGTCGGGATAAACACCCAACGGCTGATGGGCCGACAGCATATCGTTATAAGACGTCACAATACCAAGGTTTGCACCGTCTTCGCCGTTAATGCGCTGCTTTTCCGCGGCCCCGCACCCGGCCGAGGCATGGGCAAGGTTGCCGCACGAAAGGGCCGCGCGATGCGGACGATCCGATGCCGCCGCCTCGATCTTCGCAAGGTAGGCTTCGCGGGTTGGTTTGGAACGCTCGATAATGCGTTTGGTAATCTGTTCTATTTCACGTTTCATGGGGTTCAGCCTTTCGGGTTCTCGGCGCTCCACCACAGATCGACGGGGACATCGTTCTGTTGCAAGATTGCGCGAACCGGCATCTCTTCGATTTCCGTGCCGTTTTTCGCGGTTTCATAGGTCGACCATTTGGACTGTCCGGTAATATGGATCGCAATATACCGGGCATTGAGGATGGCGGGCAAAGTCATGCTAATGCGCGGGACCGGGGATACGGTCGGGCGGGCAGCGGCGACCAGTTCGCCATGCTTGGGATAAAGCCCCTTATCAAGGGCTTCGGGGGTTGAGGACGGGAAAAGCGATGCGGTATGGCCGTCATCCCCCATCCCCAAAAATACGATATCAAGCGGCCAGTGCATTTCAGTGCGCAGACGCGCGCTAACGGTTTCGACTGCGTCTTCCGGGCTGGTATCGGCTGTTTTCAGCGACACAAAGCGGGCATTCTGCGCTTCGTTGATAAACAGGTTATCGCGCACGAGCTTTTCATTGGACTGATCATCATCAAGCCCCACCCAGCGATCATCGCCAAGGGTAACAATCACCTTTGACCAATCCAGACGCGCCGTAGAAAGGGCCTGAAACAGCGGCTTGGGAAAGCGTCCGCCGGCAACAGCCATGCTGGCGTGGCCACGGGTTGCGATGGCAAATTCCAAGCGATCAATGGTTTCCTTGACCATTGCCGCAAGCATTTCATCGCCGCTTTTAAATGTGCGTTCGTTTGTCATGTCTTCTTCCCGAAGTTGGGGTCATGGCGTGGTTGCGCAAGTCCCCGGCACCAGGCATTGCCGCCCGGGCCGGGATGCACAATTCTAGAACCCGGCTTCTTCGTTCCAGGTCCGGCCATCACGTTCGATCAGTGCGATGGCCGCAGACGGGCCCCACGTTCCGGCGGTATATCCCTTGGGCGTGACATGATTGTTCTGCCACGCATCCTGAATGGCATCGACCCATTGCCAGGCAATGTCCTGTTCATCGCGACGGACAAACAGGGTGTTGTTGCCATCAATCGCATCAAGCAACAGACGCTCATAGGCATCGGGGCTGCGGCCACCAAACGCCTCGGCAAAGGACAGGTTGAGTGCGGTTGGGCGCAACCGAACAAGACCCGGCCCCGGGTTCTTGTTATTGAGCACAAGATGGATGCCGTCATCAGGCTGCAGGCGCAGGACCAGCTTGTTGGCCTGATAGTTGGTCATGGATTTTGCCAGCGGGAAAATCTGGTGCGGGACGTCACGGAACTGGATGACAATTTCCGAATGACGCTTGGGCAAACGTTTGCCCGTGCGCAAATAGAACGGCACACCCGACCAGCGCCAGTTATCAAGCTCTGCGCGGATGGCGACAAAGGTTTCCGTGGTGCTGTCGGTATTGGCACCATCTTCTTCAAGATAGCCCGGGACTTCCTTGCCGCCCACGGCCCCCTTGCGGTACTGGCCGCGCACGGTGGAGCTGTCGATATTGGAATCGTTGATCGGCTGAAGGGCTTTGAGCACCTTGACCTTTTCATCACGCACCGCGTCCTGATCCAGGACATAGGGTGGTTCCATGGCAACAAGGCACAGAAGCTGCAGCATATGGTTTTGCACCATATCGCGCATGGCACCCGCATCGTCGTAATAGGACCAGCGGCCTTCGACCCCGACTTCCTCGCCAACCGTGATCTGCACGTGATCAATATGCGCACTGTTCCAGAGCGGCTCGAACATCGCATTGGCAAAGCGCAGGATCATCAGGTTCTGCACCGTTTCCTTGCCAAGATAGTGGTCGATACGGAAAATCTGACGTTCTTCGAACACTTCACCGATCTGGCCGTTGATTTCACGGCAACTATCCAGATCATGGCCCAGCGGCTTTTCAAGCACGACGCGGGAATTCGGCGTCACCAGACCGGCCTTTTTCAGATTAAAGGCCATGTCGGCAAACAGTGCCGGACTGGTCGAGAAATAATAGACGCGGTCGCGATCAGGCTGATCGGACAGCTTTTCATGCAGGGTCTTGAAGCCGCTCTCATCCCCGGCAGATACCTGCACATAGGCGATGCGGCTGGCAAATTTCGCCCAGATTTCTTTGTCAAACTCACCTTCGGGAATGAATTTCTTCCCGGCTTCGAGCAGTTTGGCCCGGAAGTCTTCGTCGCGATGTTCGCTGCGCGATGCGCCAAAGATGCGGGTTTCATCATCGAAACGCCCGGTGCGTTCCATTTCATACAGTGCGGGAAAAAGTTTGCGTAACGCCAGATCTCCGGTCCCACCGAAAATCACGATATCCGCGATACGATGCTTAAGCCTTTGCCTTTGTTTCATTATGCCCTTAGCCTTCCAACGTTTCCTTCCCGTCGCCAAGGTGGGACCCCGGATCTTGCGATCCTGGCAGACAATCGGGGCACGGCCGATGCCGTGATACAGAACCGGATTTTCCGATCCTGCCTGCTTTTTGTCACCTGACAGGAATATGACACCCGCCTTAATGACCAATCTTCTGTCGTCAGATCGCTGACAACCGGAACCCTGACATCCGGCTTTGCTGTGTCCTGATCAGCAAAGCTATTTTATCAGGTTTCTAACGCGCACTGTTACACGATCCATGGGGGCAAGACCACTGCGATCACGCGCGATAGAAGACGTTTTACCGAAATCCGGTTTAACCGTAACAGTTTGTAGCAAAACCACTGAGATTACAGCCGGATTTCCTGCATTTTAGGACAGTTGAAACATCGTGCAACAATTTGATTCCCACACCCCTTTACGCCAACAGATCAAACAGTTTGCCATTTTGCCAAAACCTGCTCCTGTTGTTCGTAAAAACGGCTCTCACGGGCCGTGCGGCATGCATGTTCTTGCAGCGCCAGCAAGCGTGGAGTGAAGAACAAAAAACTCAAATTCGCGCAGACTCGCAAAGACTCGCAGTTTTCTGCGCCTTCCCGGTTCTCCCCTCGCCCAAAAACGGCGTTCTTGTTCCTGTTCCCCCTTAAAAAGGAGAACATTTGTGAACATTATTTAGCTACTTAATATCAATAACTTAAATAGAATCACACTCGTTTGTTCCAATTTTGTTCTTGCCGGAACAAAATCAGAACAGTATGGTTTGTTCAGACAGATTGAGGAGGACAGACCATGTTGAAACTGATTGATAACCCGACCCGTTTGAACGAGCTTTGCAGCACGGTCGCCGTTGTCGGCAGTACAGGATTTTTCCTGTTCGTCATCGGACTTGGCATGGCTCAATCCCTTCGCGGTCTGATCTAGGAATTCCCAACACACGTTATCTGTGTTTCTGAGGCCCGGACCATAAGCCACCAAAGCTTTTGTCCATCACGGGCGTCTGACCGGCAGGCAACCCCGCACCCAAACCCTGTCCCGCCTGTCGGTCAGACCTTCCCTACGCCCGGTCTTCCCCAACAAGGCCTCAGTAATCGCAACAATATTTCCGCATACTCCGCATACTGGCGCCGCTATTTCCCCGATAGCGGTGCTTTTTTTGTTTTGGGCGAACCTGGCACCAAGGCCCAGCCACCCACCAATGTGAGAAACACTCACATTTAAGAACCTCCTTCCTGTACGGGATATCGCTTGAAGGCTGAGAAAAACAATTATTGCAACGCAACAACTTACGCTGCATTGCAAAATTTCACTCGACAAAACGGGGAAATTTCGCTTGAATCATGGTGAAAAATGACAATTTGGTCTTTCATCATACTTAATGGCTATTGCAAGTAAGCTGAACTCACGTAGGCTTCGTGGCAATTACTGGATTTCTGAACACTGTTAACCAGCCATATTCCGCTGCGCACCAGATCAGCCCACGCCAATTGGCGGGCCTGACCAGAATCCTGAAAAACGCCAAGCTGCGCGCGCGAACTGCGGTGTGTCAGCTGAAACAGGATGAAAGCCGTAAACCAGGTCGGTGACCACATAAACGTTTGTCGGTCACCCGGGAGTGAGAGTTAATGCTGTATCACCTTTATGAATTGCAGCACGCCACAATAAGCCCGCTTCGCATGGCCGCTGACGCCAGCAAGAAGTGGCTGCGCAATCCGGCCAACCCGATGTCCTATACCCATCAGGGTCGGGCAGCAGCCGCAGCATGTGACGTGTTCACCCATATCACCCATCGTTACGGCAAACCGGAATTCGGTCTGGACAGCACGGTGATTGACGGTGAAACCGTGCCGATCACCGAAGAAGTCGTTCACAGCGAAGCTTTTTGCAATCTATTGCATTTCAAGCGCGAGACCGACCATCTCAAAACGCAGCCCGATGACCCGCGTCTGTTGATCGTCGCCCCGCTTTCCGGGCACTTTTCAACCCTTCTGCGCGGCACGGTCGAGGCGTTACTGCCCGATCATGACGTCTATATCACCGACTGGATTGATGCGCGCCTGGTGCCGGTCCATCTCGGTCATTTCGATCTTGATACCTATATCGATTACATCATGCGCTTCCTGCGCAAGCTTGGCCCGAACACCCACATGATGGCTGTTTGCCAGCCGTCAGTCCCGGTGGTTGCGGCAGCGTCGCTGATGGCAGACGGCAACGAAGCCTGTCAGCCGGCGTCGATGACATTGATGGGCGGGCCGATTGATACCCGTGAAAACCCGACCGAGGTCAACAAGTTCGCCAAGCAGCACAGCCTGGACTGGTTTGAACGCCATGTGATTTCGCATGTGCCGCTGCCCCATGCGGGTGTGATGCGCCGGGTTTATCCGGGCTTCATGCAGCTGGCCGGTTTCATGAGCATGAACTGGGACCGTCACGTTTCAGCCCATCACGACATGTTCAACCACCTTGTCGAAGGCGATGGTGAAAGTGCCGAAGCAAAACGGACTTTCTATCAGGAATATCTCGCCGTGATGGATATGACGGCCGAGTTTTACCTTCAGACGCTGAAGGTCGTGTTCCACGAACACAGCCTGCCCGAAGGCACCATGCGTTGGCAGGGTGTGCCGGTCGATCCGTCTGCCATCACCAAAACCGCCCTTCTGACTGTTGAAGGCGAACGCGATGACATTACCGGCATGGGCCAGACACGGGCTGCGCACAAGCTGACCACCAATCTGCCAGACAGCATGCGCATGCATCATGTTCAGCAGGGTGTCGGGCATTATGGCGTGTTTAACGGCCGTCGCTGGCGCGAACAGATCAGCCCGCGGATCAAGGATTTCATCCGCCGTCACGATCATGAGGGCAAAGGTGCCCGCAGCGCACCGAATGTTACCCATATCAACGCTGCCGAATAACGCCGACAGCGAAATGCATTTCAAAGCCGCCCTTTCCACAGGGCGGCTTTTTTTATACATCCTGCTTGGGGCAACCGGATTACAATCAGGCTGACCCGCACCACATCTTCCTGCATCGTGCAAAATTATTGATTGATCGATCCCGCGATCCCGCCCCGGAGCCAGCCCGTTGGAAATTCTGTCGTCTGCCCTAATCTATCTAGTTGCGGCTGTGATCGCCGTGCCGCTTGCACAGCGACTTGGGTTGGGGTCCGTTCTGGGATACTTGATCGCAGGCCTGTTGATTGGACCGGTCTTTGGCCTTATCGGCGCGGAGGCCGCCAACCTTCAGCATTTTGCCGAGTTCGGTGTTGTCATGATGCTGTTTCTGGTCGGGCTTGAATTGCGCCCGTCCATGTTATGGGACATGCGCGGGCAATTGATCGGGCTTGGTGGCTTACAAGTTCTCGGCTCGACCGCAATCATTGCCATCATCGCCCACGCCTTTGACCTGCCCTGGCAGCAATCGATTGCGGTCGGGATGGTCTTGGCGCTGTCATCGACCGCCATCGTCCTGCAAACACTTGGCGAAAAAGGCTGGTTTAACACCGCGGGAGGCAAAAGTTCGTTTTCGGTCCTGCTGACCCAGGATATTGCGGTTATCCCGATGCTAGCGATCATGCCGCTTTTGGCTGCATCGGAAACGGCTCAAACCAACACAAGCAAGCCATCAGGCTCCGCCGATCCGACGCAAAATGCGATCCTGCTTGATATGGTGCCGGACTGGGCGCAGATCTTTGTGATCATCGCGGCAATCGCCACCATCGTCATTGGCGGACGCTATTTGATGCGCCCGGTGTTCCGCTATATTGCCAAGACCCACTTGCGCGAAGTTTTCACAGCCGCCGCCCTGCTTTTGGTGATTTCCACCGCCCTTTTGATGGTCGCCATTGGCCTTAGCCCGGCCCTTGGCACGTTTTTGGCCGGTGTCGTTCTTTCCGACAGTGAATACCGCCCGGAACTTGAAAACGATATCGAACCCTTCAAGGGATTGCTGCTTGGGCTGTTCTTCTTGACCGTCGGGGCGGGCATTAACCTCAATCTGTTGATTGAGGAACCGGCAACCCTGTTTGGCATTGCCTTTGGCATCATGGCCATCAAGGCTGCTGTTCTGTTTGCCATTTCATCGACCGCCCGCATGTGCGGCGCAGACAGAACGCTGTTTTCGCTTGGCCTGTCCCAGGCTGGGGAATTTGCCTTTGTGTTGTTCGGAATGGCGGTTGGTGTCGGCGCGCTGCCGGGTGATCTGGTGCAGAAACTGACCCTTGCGGTTGCCCTGACGATGATGCTGACCCCGCTTGCGTTTCTGCTGCATGAACGGGTACTCGCACCGCGCATTGTCAAGCACAGCGCCCGTGATGCCGATGTCATTGATGATACCGGCAGCGTCGTTTTGGCAGGCATCGGCCGATTTGGGCAGATTGTCACCCGCCTGCTTGCGACCAATGGTCATCGCGTGGTGGTTCTTGATCACGATCCGGAAGTTATTGAAAACCTTGAACGCATCGGGTTCCGCGCCTATTACGGCGATGCAATGCGCCCCGATCTTTTGCACAATACCGGCATTGAAAACGCCAAGCTTTTCGTTGCTGCGATTGATGATCGCGAAAAGCTGACATCACTTGTTGCCCATGTCGCCAAGCATTATCCCAATGTCCGTATTCTCGCGCGTGCGATTGACCGGCTCCATGTGTTTGAACTTGAAAATGCCGGCGCACATTTCATCGAACGCGAGACATTTGAAAGTGCGCTTAACCTTGGCCGCGATGCCCTGATCGCGCTTGGCGAAACGCCGGCGCGCGCAAACCGCAAAAAAACAGCCTTCCGCAAGCATGACTTTGAAACACTCGATAAATTGCGTGTGCGTTGGAACGATAGTGGTGTCGACAAAAAGTTCATCGACACCCTGCGCAGCCAGAATGCTACCCTGATTGAAATCATGCGCAATGAACAGGAAGACAGCAACGCAGGCAACAAGACAAAGGGCGACAGCAAGCCCGATTAAACCGGATCACCACCACCGCCGTATGACAGCACAGACATCACAAGAGGTCCGTTCATGTCAGACATCCCAACCGTGCATTTCACAAGCCTGCCGACTGATCAGATTGCCATCGTGATCGGGGCGACCGGCGGCATCGGGTCGGGCTTTGTGCGGCACCTGCAGCAGTCGGGACATTTTTCAAAGGTGCTGGAATATTCGCGTTCCACCAATCCGCGCCTTGATTTGACGGATCCGGAAACCGTTATGCACTGCGCGCAGGATGCAAAGACCTATGCCAGCACGCACGGGAACGACATCCGCCTGATCATTGATGCCACCGGCTATCTGCATGACGAGACGTTTCAGCCGGAAAAATCCCTGCGTCACATCGATCCGGACTATATGGCCAAGCAGTTTCAGATCAATGCGATTGGCCCCGCGCTTTTGATGCAGCATTTCTGTCCCCTCTTGCCGCGATCGGGCAAATCGGTGTTTGCCACCCTTTCGGCCAAGGTCGGCAGCATCGGGGATAATCGCATGGGCGGCTGGTATGGCTATCGCGCAGCCAAGGCTGCCCTAAATCAGTTGGTGAAATGCACCGCAATTGAAATCGGGCGCAATAAACGTGACGCGGTTTGCGTTGCCCTGCATCCGGGCACGGTTGATACCGGGCTTTCCGGACCGTTTGCCAAATCAGGCCTTCGGGTGCAAAGCCCGGAGGAAGCCACTGCGAACATGCTGGGTGTACTCGATCACCTGACAGCGGAAAGTTCCGGCGGGTTCTTTGCCTATGACGGTGAAGCGTTGCCCTGGTAGCAGCACTTAACCCGCAAGCAGACCAGTAAGAAGCGCGTGCTGAAGCAGAATGATCGTCTTGGCATCGCGAATGCGGCCATCGGTGATCATCGGCAGGATGTCATCGAACGGGATTTCGAGAACATCAATATCCTCGCCCTCGTGATGCAGGCCGCCGCCCTCGCCTTCGCGGTGATCGCGGGTGACTTCGGCGACGAACAGATGCAGGCGTTCGGTGACCGATCCCGGGCTCATGAAAAGATCAAAGACCTGCACGGGCTTGCCGATCTTGTAGCCGGTTTCTTCCTCGACCTCGGCAATCACGGCCGACATCGGATCGCGGTCATCGAGAACACCGGCAGGTATTTCGATCAGCATGCCGTCTTCATTGCCATTCACGAAACTCGGCAAACGGAACTGCCGGGTCAGGATGACGGTGCGATCGGCAAGGTTATAGAGCAACACACCGGCCCCGTTGCCGCGATCATAGGCCTCGCGGGTTTGATGTTGCCACGATCCATCACTACGTTTCAGATCAAACCCGACGCGATAAAGGCGATACCAGTTGTCCGACAGGCAATCGATATCACGCACGCGCACGTGATCCTGTTCGGGGATCGACCAGCCATTTGGAAGATCGGGGGAAAGATCGGGATCGGACACGGGGATGTTCCTTTGTGCTGTCGCCTAGCGATTGAGGAATGCCGAAAGGGTCAGCAAGACAGCCTCGGGCTTTTCGGCATGGACCCAGTGGCCCGCCCCCTTGATGCTGGTAAAGGCGGCTTTGGGAAACAGCGCCTTGATCTGATCGCGGTCCTTGGGATCGATATAGTGCGAATTGGCCCCGGCAATAAACAACACATCATGATCATACTGATCAGAAAGCCCGTCTTCGGGCCAGCCGGTAATATCATCCAGGTGATTGGCCATGGCATCGATATTGACCTGCCAGGACATTTTGCCGCTGTCCTTGTCGGTCACAACGTTCTGGGCCAGGAACTGCCGCACGCCTTTTTCCGAAACACCTGATGACAGGGCTTCTTCGACTCCTGCGCGGCGCGACACCGCATCAAAATCCACCGCGCGCATGGCAGAGATATAGCCGCTATAATCGTGATCATAGACCACGGGTGCGACGTCCACGACCACCAGATCAGCGACCAGTTCCGCATCCGAGGAAAGGGCCAGCATCATCGAGGCCTTACCGCCCATGGAATGGCCGACCAGATGCACCGGCTTGTCCGAAACGTCCCGGATCAGTTCGGCCAGATCACCCGCCATGGCGGGATAGGTCATTTCCATATCCCAGCCTGATCGTCCGTGATTGCGCAGATCTGCGGTGACCACGTGATATTTCTCGGCCAGACGCCGGGCGATGGCCGTCCAGTTGCGGGCCTGACCAAACAGGCCATGGATGATCACGATGGTACCGTTGTCACGGTTTTCTTCGCCAAAGGCGTAATGGGCAAGCTTCATAAACACCAACTTCTGCGCGTTTCGAACGGGGTCGATCCCCTTTAATAACGATGCAGACCGCGAAGGTGAAGGGCACAAACAAAAACACCCTCGCAACATCGTGATGCGAGGGTGTTTTTAAGCGTACCGTTTACACGGTCGCAGGGCTTGGTCGAGCAGCGCAATCAGGCGCCAGCAGCAACACCGCCATGCGGTTTGTTGTGCGTGCCAAACAGGCCACCAACTTTACGTACAAGTGCGACAAGCATGTTGCGCATCGCCTGTGCACGAAGATGTTCAGCTTCACGCTGCAGGGCAACCAGATCATAACCACGATACATTTTCATGTCCGTTTCCTCTTAAAAGCATCCGGCGTTGTTCCCGCCGGGGTTTCGCTGTGTGTTTCGTTAAATCCGATGTACGCCCGTTTGCGCATTCCTACGAGAAGAGTTTTCTCACCTCAAATATGCGTTTGACGCATACCTATTTACCCGGATGCCATTTTTTCAACATGCATAATTCACATGTTTGTTTCATGACAAATAAAACGCTTATTTTCCTTGGGATTTTTGCCTCAATCTCCCAACAAACAAAGGATACAGCAGCATGATAACACGGAAGTCCGCGGCTAAAAACGCGTCCAGCGCCTCAACCGCAGAAGAAAAATCATGGGAAAATGTTTTTCACAGGCGGGATTTTCTTTGGATTTGACGAATTTGACCCACGTTTTCGCCAGACTCCGGCCAAACATTTTTGCATAGCTCAGCCAAAACACAAAAACGGCAACACCATGAGCTGGTATTGCCGTTTTACGATCCTTGATTTCAGGCCCGAACCGAGGGCGCCCACACATACGCGCAGGCGCATTCAAAACCTAAAGCGCGTAATTGAGGTATTTGGGTTCAAGATATTCCTCAAGACCCCAATGCCCGCCTTCGCGGCCCTGACCACTTTCCTTGACCCCGCCAAACGGCGCCCCTTCATGGCTGGTGGTGCCATCATTGATGCCGACCACGCCGGTTTCAAGCCGATCGGCCAAACGTTGAATGCGCCCGACATCACGGCTGTAGATATATGACGACAGGCCGGTATTTACACGATTGGCAAGGGCAATCACTTCGTCCTCGGTGCTGAAGCGATAGACGGGCGCGACCGGGGCAAACAGTTCCTCGTCAAAACAATCCGCATCATGGGGCACATCGGTCATGACCAGCGGGCGGGTAAAGAAGCCTTCTTCGGGCAGTGCTGCACCATGGATCAGTGTCGCACCACGCTTTTGCGCATCGGCGACAAGGCGTTCGACCTTTGCCACCGCCTGCCGATTGATCAGCGGCCCCAATTCTGTGCCAGGCACGAAGCCGTTGCCCATGGTCTGGACATTGCTGGCAGCGACGAACTTTTCGACAAAGGCATCATAAAGCCCGTCCTGCACGAATATCCGGTTGGCACAGACGCAGGTCTGCCCACTGTTGCGGAACTTTGAAATCATCGCACCGGCAACAGCCGCATCAAGATCGGCATCGTCCATGACGATAAAGGGCGCATTACCGCCAAGCTCCAGCGAGAGCTTTTTCATCGTCGGCGCACATTGTTCCATCAACCGCTTACCGACCGCAGTCGATCCGGTGAAGGACAGCATGCGCACACGCTGATCGCCTGTAAGCGCCTCGCCAATCGGATGCGGAAGACCGGTGACCACGTTAAATACGCCCGGCGGGAAACCCGCCCGTTCGGCCAGCTTGGCGGCGGCCAATGCAGAAAGCGGCGTATCTTCGGCCGGTTTGACAATGACGGTACAGCCCGCCGCCAGTGCCGGGGCGCATTTGCGCACCACCATGGTTAGCGGGAAGTTCCAAGGTGTAATGGCGGCAACCACGCCCACCGGGTGCTTTTGCACGACAACGCGACGATCACGCTGGGTGGCTGGCATGGTTTGACCATAGGCCCGCTTGGCTTCTTCGCTATACCATTCGGCATATGCGATCGCCCCGACCACCTCACGAAGCGCCTGATCAAGGGGCTTACCCTGCTCAAGCGTAATCAGGGCAGCCAGTTCTTCCTGATGAGCTTCGAGCAGATCGCGCCAGCGATGCAGGATATCGGCACGTTCGCGTGCGAGCATCCCCGACCAGGCCGGAAAGGCCGCATGGGCGGCATCAATCGCCTGACGGGCTTCGGCGGTACGCATAAACGGCACGGCGCCAATCACATCACCCTTTGCCGGGTCCACCACATCAAGGGTTTCACGGCTATCGGCAGTGCGCCACGCACCATTTATATAGGCGTGCTTCAGGTTCCAATCCCGAATGACCGCACGCGCACGTGCACGCCCTTCACGGATCAGAGCATCCTGCGCCTGTGGTTCCGGGGCAGATTGTGTGGTTGGCGGGGTGTTGCTGGTGGCAGCAGGCATGGGCGAAGGTTTCCTCGGCGCGCGGCAACAAAAAAATCATCGTGATCACGCGCTTGTGATTACAGTTTCGGGGACGTTGCTGGGACACTAAGCCTTGCGGCGGGCTCATGGCAACAACATGCTTACATCTCAATATATTAATTTTAAACTGAGCGCTGCATCCCGAGAGATACGTTATCGCGTTTTGAGAAGAGAGAACACACGATGAAGAAGCTCCTTACTGCAGGAATCCTCGGCTCTATCATGGTCGTGGGTGCCGCTTTCCCGATGATGGCACAGGCTGACGAAGCATCCGACAATGCGGCCGTTGAAAACCGCAAGATGCTGATGGCCGGAGTCGGCGGTGCGATGGGCACGCTGGGTTGCTATATGAAGGGCCAGTGTGAACTGCCCGACCCGGTTCTGGCCAACCTGGCAAAGGGCATTGCTTTTGCTGCCGGTTCCGGCCCGACCGCATTTGAGCCGCAGACCCCGGATGCATCTGTCAAAACCACGGCAAGTGGCGACATCTGGACCGACTGGGATGAATTCGCCGGCGGTTTCCCGGAAATGCAGCAAGCCGCCCTCGCCCTTGCGGATGCCGTTGGTGACAAGGGTGCGATGGGCGCTGCCATGGGAAATCTTGGCAAGACCTGTAAAGGCTGCCACGACGAATTCCGCACCAAGTAACATTTTGCCTTGTCGCCCGCCTCACCCCGGGCGACCGCCCCTGATCAGATGACGCCACCCCCCATGCACTGTCCCCCAACAGCGCAGCCGAGATTCTGATCAGGGGCCTTTTCTTCCAAAAGCAAAGGCCAACGTCATATTCCCGCGACGTTGGCCTTTTTGTTTTGCGCATCAAAGAAATCAGCGGCGCTATGTGTCGGGTCCTGACCCGCTACTTATCCGCGCGCGAGGGTAACGCCACCCCAAACCGCCAGGGCACAGATCATCAGGATCGCAATCCCCAATACCGGCGACGCAAAGCGAATGGCAGCAAAGCGCCCCGCCAGCTCAGCGGGCACCTGGCGCGTACCGATCACCATGGCCCGGATCAGGTTTTCGCGCTTGACCACCAGATAGAAGACAGCGGCAAAGACATGCAGTCCGACGGCGGCATAGATCAGATTGATATTGGTGTGGTGGATCCAGTTCATGGTGCTGGCAAAGTCGGAACTGACATACGCCACCAGCGGACCATCAAAGAACAGGAAGGTATCCTCACTGGCAAACAGGCCCGAGACGGCCTGCATCCCGACCAGAATAATCAGTACCGCCACCATCCAGCCCCCTGCCGGATTGTGCCCGGCATAGGTCAGATCGGACATTGTCCCGTTCGGGATCTTCAGCATGTAATTGATCACGCGCTTGGGGCCGGTCAGGAAATCGGCAAAGCGGGCGTTTGAACTGCCGACAAAGCCCCAGATGATGCGAAAAATCACAAGTGCGAGCACGCTGTAACCGGCAATCGCGTGGATATCAATCATCACCTGCCGGTTGGTCCACCAGGCTGTCACAATGGCAATGACAAGCGCCCAGTGAAACAGGCGGACCGGGAAATCCCAAAGTTTGACTTTTGTTTCTTCTGATGTCGGGTTGCTCATCGGGCCTCTCTCTTTGCGCGATCAGTGGTTTTCAAATTCAAGAAAACGCCATACAGCACTGTCCAACAGGAAACTTAAAAACACATCAATTTTCAAAGCTTGGCACAGGCCTGACAACAGACTAGCGCCAACCCGTGGTTATCACATTGCGAAAACGTAAAATTTTGCAAATTCGTGATTCTTTATTTGAAAATCATTATCACAAGCAGTATCAGTTAAACGGAAGCATAGTGATCAGGGTCACAATCCGGGCGCGCATTTTATGATGTGCACAGGATGGTTTCACTCTGGTCCTCGGGGCATTAGGCCCTTGGCTCACCATTCAGGGATAGATGGGAACTCCTATGAAGATCGCAAAGATTCTGGGTACGGCCGCGCTGGTCTCTACCCTTGGCGCGCAGGCATATGCCGCACCGGGCGCAAAAGATGTGCTGACCACCTATGCCGACATCGCGCATGCCGGTTACGAAGATTCACTGATCACCGCCAAGGAATTGCAGGCAGCGATTGACGACCTGGTCGCCAACCCGTCAGCCAGCACCTTTGACGCGGCAAAGTCGGCATGGCTGGCATCGCGCGCGCCGTATCAGCAGACCGAAGTTTATCGCTTTGGCAATGCCATCGTCGATGACTGGGAAGGTAAGGTTAACGCATGGCCGCTTGATGAAGGTCTGATCGACTATGTCGAAACCGGTCTTTACGGCGAAGAAAGCGAAGAAAACCCGGCTTACACCGCCAACGTCATTGCCAACCCGACCCTGACCATTTCGGGCGAAACCATTGACGCATCGACCATTGATGCAGAACTGCTTGAAAGCCTGCATGAAATTGACGACGTCGAAGCAAACGTCGCGACCGGTTACCACGCCATTGAATTCCTGCTTTGGGGCCAGGACCTCAACGGGACCGATGCCGGTGCCGGTGAGCGTAAATGGACCGACTATGCATCTGGCGATGCCTGCACCAACGGCAATTGCGACCGTCGTGGTGAATACCTTCAGGCGGCAGCCGATCTGATGGTTTCCGATCTGGAATGGATCACCGAACAGTGGGCCGAAGGCGGCGAAGCACGTGAAACCGTTCTTGAAGGTGATGGCGTTCCGGGTCTGACCGCAATTGTGACAGGCATGGGTTCGCTGTCTTATGGCGAACTGGGCGGCGAGCGTACCAAGCTTGGCCTGCTGCTGCATGATCCGGAAGAAGAGCATGACTGCTTCTCGGACAACACCCATAACAGCCACTACTATGACGCACTGGGCATCCAGAACGTTTATCTTGGCCGTTACACCCGTGTTGACGGTTCGGTCGTCGAAGGCGCATCGCTTTCCGATCTGGTTGCAGCCAATGACGAAGCGCTTGATACCGAGCTGCGCGCCAAGCTGGCCGCATCGGTTGTTGCCGGCAAAGTCATGGTCACCCGTGCGCAGGGCGGCGAAGCCTTTGACCAGCTGATCGCCATGGGCAACGAAGATGGAAATGCCGTCGTTCAGGCCTTTGTTGATGCGCTTGTCGATCAGACCAAATCGATCGAACAGATCATTGCCGCTGTCGGCATTGACGGTATCGAATTCGAAGGTTCTGACAGCCTCGACAATCCGTCTGCAGTGAACTAATCGTTATCATCAGGCACCTGCCTGAATGACAGTGAACGGCGGGGGATGAATTCTCCCGCCGTTTTGCTTTAAACAAGAACTAGAAGACTTCCATGAACCGTCCCGCAAATACGTCCCTGTTTTCACGCCCGTTCTGGCTGGCAGCCCTTGGCCTTGCCTTGGCGCCAATTGCACTTCAGGCCGAGACCATTGGTAACCCGGCCCTGCCCGGTGGCGAAACCAGCTGGCGTGCCGATCACGGACGCGATGCCTTCATGCATCAATCTGCCAATATGAGCTTTGAAAAGCGGCTTGATTTCAAGCTGGGTGAAGCCCTTTTTCAAAGGTTGTGGGTAACTGCGCCGACCCGCACCAAGGCAGCAGACGGTTTGGGGCCGCTATTTAATTCACGGGCGTGCAGTGGTTGCCATATCCGAAATGGCCGCGGTCATCCGGTGGATGAAAACGATAATGCGGCCGGGGCAACATCCATGTTGCTGCGTCTGTCCATCCCGCCGCAAACAGCTGAGCAACTCGGCAATCATCTGGATGGCAAACGCGCCACCATTCCCGATCCGGTCTATGGCGGGCAGTTTCAGGATTTCTCGGTTGCAGGTATTGCTGCCGAAGGCCGGGTCAAGGTCAGCTACGAGACCATGGACGTCACGCTTGCCGGGGACGAGACCGTCAGCTTGCGCAAACCGACCTATGAGATGACCAATCTGGCCTATGGGCCGCTGCATCCCGATGTCATGGTCTCCCCGCGCCTGGCTCCGCCGATGATCGGACTTGGACTGCTGGAAGCCATCCCCGATGGCACACTAATCGCGGCAAGTGATCCGCAGGATGCAGATGGTGATGGTATTTCCGGGCGGCTTAACCGGGTTTGGGACATCGCCAAGGGCGATATGGCCATTGGTCGCTTTGGCTGGAAGGCCGGCATGCCGACCCTTGATCAGCAAAACCAGAATGCGTTTCAGTTTGATATCGGCCTTTCCACCCCGCTTTATCCGCATGGCAGTGGCGATTGCACAGAGGCACAAACCGATTGCATCAATGCCCCGAATGGCAATGACGATGAGTTCGAAGGCCTCGAAGTGCATTCCGTGATGACGGATCTGGTGCTTTATTACACGCGCAACATCGCCCCGCCCGCACGCCCCGACGCCAATGACCCGGACGTTCTGGCAGGCGCGGAAATCTTTGAGGCCATCGGCTGCGCATCTTGCCACACGCCGCGCTATGAATTGCCGGAACGTGCCGATCTGCCCGAACAATCCGGACAGGTGATCTGGCCATACACGGACTTGTTGCTCCATGGCATGGGAGACGGTCTTGCCGACCATCGGCCAGAAGCACAGGCATCCGGCCATGAATGGCGCACCCCGCCGCTTTGGGGGATTGGCCGCGCGCAGGAAATCGATCCCCGTGCGCGCTTCCTGCATGACGGGCGGGCGAGAAGCATTCTTGAAGCCATCCTGTGGCATGGTGGCGAAGCCCAGACCGCCCGCGATGCGGTCACAAAGCTGCCACCATCAGAGCGCAGTCAGTTGCTGGCGTTTCTAAAGTCCTTGTGACGCGTTATATGTTGCAGAACCAGATACCCAGTCAGATGCCAAAACACGTGAATATCGGGAAAAGTCACATGATCTTCAAACCCAGCTGGCGCAGCTTGTTGCTTTCAACCACGACCATTCTTGCTGTTGGGTTAAGCGCCCCCGCTGCCAAGGCAGATATCCCCGATGAAAGCTATCAGCCGGTTCTGGCGCATTTGCTGGGCACGGTCATGCCGCCCAAGCTTGATGAATTTCACGCGGCAACCGAAGACCTGACCGACGAATTCAAGGATTTCTGCGCCGATCCGTATGACGACGGACTTGAAGACACCCAAACCGCTTTTCACACGGCAATGGATATCTGGCAGGAGATCCAGCCCTGGCGCATGGGACCGCTGGTCGCCAATGGCCGCGATCAGCATATCGAATACTGGCCGGACAAACATGGCACGGCCGCACGGCAGTTTCGCAAGCTGATGTTTGACAAACCCGCCGCCTATACCGATCCCGAAAAACTTGCCGGTGCCAGTGCCGCCCTTCAGGGTTTCCCGGCCCTTGAAGAAGTGCTGTTTGCCGATGATCATGGTGATCAGATGATTGCGGCCGATGAAGACGGCGTGTTCCTGTGCCAGTACGGCACCGCCATTGCCACAAACCTTGGCACCCTGTCGGCTGAATTGCAGGCCGAGTGGCCCGCCTTTGCCTCCGCGATGGAAAATGCCGGGCCCGACAGCATGGATTATCCCAGCGCGAAGTTCGCCTCGACCGATCTGTACCGTGCCCTGCATGAAGGGCTTTTGATCATCTCGACCCAGAAGCTTGCCCGCCCGCTTGGCGAAAATGCCGACGATGCCCGTGCCAGCCGTGCCGAAAGCCCGCTTGCGGAACGGTCGCTTCGCAATATCGAACATAACCTGATTGGTCTGTTTGCGATCTATGACGGCACATGGGGCAATGTCGGGGAAGAAGGCAAGGGATTGGCGGCATTGATCAACAACAGTCTTCTCGATCGGTCCTTCAAGCTCAATTGGCAGACGGTTGCTGACACGGTTGCTGAACTGCCGCTGTCGGTCGCAGAGGTCCTAGATCAGTCAGATGGCTATGCCACGCTCGCCGACCTCAAAGGTCAGATTGAATTCCTGACCATGCTTGTTGAAAACGATGTTGGCGGCAACACCCAGCTTGGCGGTGGCTTTAACGCCCTTGATGGCGATTAAAGCACACTGGAGAGGAGATCAAAGATGGAATATCAACGTCGCAGCTTCCTGAAGCTTATGGGTGTTGGTGGGGCCTTTACCCTGTTGCAGGTCGGCCTTGCCCGTGCGGCCACCCAGCCAAATCCGAAAGACCGCGCGGTTTACATTTCCGCCAGTGCCGGGGCCCATGACGACTATTATGTCAGCGCGTTTAACGCATCGGGCAAAATTCTGTTTGAGCAGGCCCTGCCCGGCCGCGGGCACGACATCGGCCTTCGCCCCAATCATGTTGATGTGGCCGCCGTTGAACGCCGTCCGGGGCTTTATGGCCTGATCCTTGATCGTCATACCGGGGAAGTCCGCGCCAAACTGCACTGCCCCGAAGACCGCCGGTTTTATGGCCATGCCATCTATTCCAATGATGGGCGTTATCTTTACATCACCGAAAACGACTTTGATCATGCCCGTGGGGTTGTGTCCGTCTGGGACGCCGAGGATGGCTATCGTCGGGTGGCGGAGTTTGACAGCTTTGGCACCGGGCCGCATGAACTGCATCTTATGCCGGATGGCGAGCATCTGGTGGTTGCCAATGGCGGGCTTCATACCCACCCGGATCAGGATGGGCGAACCCCACTTAATATCAGCTCGATGGAACCGAACCTGTCGATCATTGAACGGCGTACGGGCAAGCTTGTCCATCAGGCAGCCCTCAAACAGGATTGGCACAAACTTTCGATCCGCCATCTTGATGTTGCCGCCAACGGCACGATTGCCGCCGGCTTCCAGTATCAGGGCGACCTAACCGATCAGGTGCCACTTGTCGGTATCTGGCAACCAGGGTCGGAAATTCGCCCGATCGAGGCGCCGGATACGGTTCAATACCGCATGCGGCAATATTGCGGATCGGTGCGCTTTGATGCATCGGGACAGGTATTTGGCATTTCATGCCCGCGGGGTGGGCTTGTGACATTTTGGGATGCGCAAACCAATGACTTCCTGACCCATATCGCCGCCCCGGATGGCTGTGGCCTTGCCGCAACGAATCAACCTGGGGAATTTGTCGGCACCAGCGGCCTTGGCAATGGCTGGCGGATGGATGCGATTCGCCGAAAACGGGTCGAACTGCCCGACGATTCGCACAAATCGCTGCATTGGGACAACCATTTGCGACGTATTCAGGCCTGATCATGGCAATCGGCAAGACATTCAAAACCCGCACAAACCGTGCGGGTTTGTTGTTTAACCGCGCTGAAAACCGCAGAAAACCGCCCCTTAACCGACTGTTCTTGTCGGGATATTTACATCACCGAATACTCAACCAAAAATTTTACGCAAATGAGAACGATTTTCACTTGCGCTACATTTGGAGCTCACCTATAACGGTTCTCGACACAGCCCGCGAATGCAACCCATTCGCATTTGTCCCCAAAACGGCTTGTCTCTCGCCTACGGGTCCTCTCTCCCCGTAGGTCTCTCAAGGTGGAAAAGCGGTGGTTATCGATGCGGGAAACGATAACCGCCGCTTTCTCTTTTTCCGGTCAAATCATTTTTCTTTTCGAAGTGCGACCAACAAGCGCAGGCTATTGATCGTCACCAGCACGGTTGCGCCGGTATCGGCCAGAACGGCCAACCATAACCCGGTCAGGCCGGTGATGGATGTGACGAGGAAGACCACCTTGAGCCCAAGTGCAATGGCGATGTTTTCGCGGATGACGCGGCGCGCACTGCGTGAGAGCTTCACCAGGTTAACCACATCCCCCAGCCAGGCCTTGACCGCGACCGCATCAGCAGCCTCAAGCGCGATGTCCGTGCCACCGCCAATCGCAATCCCGACATCGGCGGATTTCAGCGCCGGGGCATCGTTGATGCCATCACCGACCATCGCCACCGGACCGGAACGCGTGGGATCATCACGAAGGGCAGCGAGCGCGTTCAATTTGTCCTCGGGCATCAGTTCGGCGCGGTATTCCATGCCAAGCTCTGCAGCCATCCGCTTTGCAACACGGTCGGCATCACCGGTCAGCATCACCGGGGTGATGTTAAGTTTGTTGAGCGCTGCCAAAGCCTGTTTTGCATCGCCACGCGCCACATCACGTAAGCTGAGCGCCCCGATCACCTGCCCGTCTTTCAGAACGACAACAGCCGTACTGCCATCTTGTTCCTGAGCACTAAGCCAATCGCCCATTTCGCCGCCCGGCATACCACTGAGCCGTTTGGCAGCACCGACCTGATACAAAGCACCATCAATGCGCCCTTCAACACCGGCTCCGGCAATGGTTCGGGCCTGCTCGACGACCGGAAGGTCAAGGTTTCGGTTTTCTGCGGCGGTGACAACTGCGCGCGCCAAGGGATGGGATGTGACGGCCTCAAGGGCGGCGGCAATCGTCAGAATGCCGTTTTCGCCATAGCCCTCTGCGGCCTTGATCGCACTTAGTTTCGGTTTGCCTTCGGTCAGCGTCCCGGTCTTGTCAAACGCCATGGTGCGCACCGCTCCGATCAGCTCCAGACCAGCACCGCCCTTGACCAGAAGGCCAATCTTGGTTGCCCGGGCCAGGGCCGAGGTCACGGCCGCCGGGGTGGAGATCACCAACGCACAGGGGCAGCCGATCAGAAGCAGGGCTAGACCACGATAGATCCACTCTTCCCAGCCCTGTCCGAACAACACGGGCGGGATCACGACCGTTGCCAGGGCGAGGCCCATGATGATGGGGGTATAGATGCGGGCGAACTTGGCAACAAAGCGCTCGACAGGGGCCTTGTGCTTCTCGCTTTGCTCAACCAGTTCGATTACGCGGTCCAGCATCGTATGCCCGGCCGCCCGGGTGACGGAAATGCGTACCGGACTGTCGGTTACGATGGCCCCGGCAAACACTTCGGCGCCAACGTCGCTATAGACCGGAACAGACTCACCTGTAAGGTGGCTGTTATCGATCTCGGCCGCACCGGTTTCAATCACACCATCGGATGGCACGCGCTCACCCGGGCGGACTTCGATGACATCGCCGATTGCCAGCTGCTTGGGGGAGACGGTCTCAATCCCGGCGTCCGACACCCGCCGGGCGGTTTCCGGGGCAAGCTTCATGAGCGCCTTGACCCCGCTTCGCGCCCGGCCCGCCGCGACACCTTCAAGGCGTTCACCAATGGCAAACAGCAACACGACCATTCCGGCCTCAAGGCTTTCGCCAATGGCTACGGCACCGATGACAGCCACTGACATCAAAAGCTCGATCGAAAAGATCGCCCCACTTTGCGCAAGCCGAATGGCCTTTTTCATCACCGGCATGGCCGCCAGCAGGGAGGCGACGGACATCGCATACGGCACCGCTGCCGGGAAGATCGCGCCAATTACCCCACCCAACGCAAGGCAAATGGCGGCAAAGGCAATTTCGTCATTATCTGCAGACCACGGAGTGATGCGACGCAACAGGCTTTGGGGCGGCGACACCGCATCTGCCTCACCCGTATCACTCGCGGCTGCCCCACCACAGCAGGACGTGCCGCAGGATGCCTTTGCACCATCATCCCTGGTGGCCGTGCCTTTCTGTTCTGCAGGATAGCCAAGCTTGCCAAGCGTCGGGGAGACGGATTGGCTTTGATCTGCCTTATCAGCGGTGAAGCCCAGAGTGACGCCTTCGCGCATCATGGAGACATCAACACAGGCAACACCATCCATGCGGCCCAGCGCCGTTTCGATCTTTGCGACGCAAGATCCGCAATCCATGCCCGAGACATGCCATTGGTAATGGACAATGCCCGTTTCCTGATCCTTGAGAATTTTCTGAAGGGTGGCGTTGTCATCATCGGCAAGCTGGGTCGGGGTCGAAATCCCCTGCCCGTCATCAGAAAAGCTTTGATGCGGCATCGCCTGCGTCAGCGCATCAAGAACCGCCTCCCGGCAATGTGTACAGGAACCGACAGTCGGCAGGTCCGTCCATTTCGCGATGAAAGACATCCATCACCCAAACAATCAAATTTCCACCCACATGTTAAGGCGAACGTATTTTGCAGATAGCTTCCTGTCAAGGACATTCAAACGAACATTTGAATGTCCTTGCTGCATACTTCATAAACCGAGATTATCAGGTATAGCCGTGGCATATCATCCACGCCTTCAGATCATCTGACAGTACCGCCTGGATTTCAGGATCACTTTCTGAACGGCCAATATGCGCCGCATCACTTTTAACCAGTTGCTGGCTGAACTCATTGGGAACACTTAGAAATTCGGCAAGCACTCCCAAAGTCCTCTCAGGTTGCTCGACAAGGTCCTCCATACGGACCGTCAGGGTCAAATGCTCAGGTAAACCTGCCATCAGCTTTTCAGCTGCCAGCAAATTCGAGCAGATATATTGCTCTGCCAATTTCATATCGGAAGGAAACCAGACCTGTTTGACATAGGAACTAATTGTATCCGCTGGCGATCGGATCATGTTCACAAACCGCATGTCGGGGAAGAGCTCTGCAAGAAAATCCACAGCAAGAGAGTTCGACGGCGTGTCATCAACCCACCGCAATTGCGATTTGGCGCCATAGAGATCGCAAAGGAAATCCCGTGCAATATCCACCATTTCTGAACGTTCGAACTGTCTGGTGACAAAAAAGGGCCGTAGCAATCCGTCGGTATCGACAATACCATTCTGATCGATATGCACAGTCAGTTTTTTGACAAGCTCATTCACACACTTATCAAAATTGGCAAGCCCGAAGCCATGCCCGATAGCATGTATGGACCCGTTCGCCTGCGGGTTTTGTCTCTGGACATACTCAAACGCTTCCTGAAATGGTGCGCCCTGTAGGTTCATTTGCGTTCGCACTTGTTCGTTCAAGGTCTCTTCGCGAAAAGCGAACTGCCTTACTTTCTGTGCTCTAGCGTAAAAATGCAGGATCGCGAAATGGCGGCGCAGTAAATCTGGAATTCCGGACAAGTCGCGGACGAGATCTCGCAAGCCAGCACGCTCTGAGATCAGCTTGTTCTCGTGAGCAGGTAGATGAAACGCAGGGTGCGACCCGATCAGATCCCCCATCAGCGAGGTGCCGCTTCTGCCGGTTCCTCCGACGAAAACAGGCGACATCAATTGGTTCTTGCTCATTGTTCCCGTACACCCTTGTTTTAAATTATGTAGCAGGACGAGAGGTATCCTGACTTCAATCAGTCGTGTGTCACATGTGCGAAGGTATCGCGCACGACATGTGAAATATGGTCATCATCGATTTGATATAGGATATGCCGCCCCCGCCGCTCGGACGCCAGGATGCGCTGATCGCGCAGATGACGGAGATGATGGCTGCAAAGCGATTGCGACATATTCGTCGCCTCTGCCAGTTCGGAAACCGTTTGGGGCTTTTCCATGCAGCGCAAGACAAGCTGCAACCGCCCGGCATCGCCCAGTAGCGCAAATATCTTTGCGGCCGCTTCGATATCCGGCAAAGACAGGTTCTGCCCTGTTGCCCTTGACGCATCACGGGTAACGGCTTCGCCCTGCTCAGAACTCAGACCAAGTCGGGCAGCAGTGTCACATTCCTGACAATCATCAGGTCCGGTGGCAGCAACGGGCGTGCGGGATTTTGTTTTGCTTTCTGACATGGGGACTATTTTCCACGCCCGCCTGCACAAGGCAAGAGGCACGTGAAAATGCGCGCAGATCGCCACCGCTTTGGACAGGCCTGAAACAAATGCAATTGACTCATTTTGATAATTTATTCATGTTTTACATTAATTACGTAACGTGATTTTTAATTCAGTATTCAGGAGCCCCACAGATGCCCCCAACCCAAGCAGTTGATACACTTCAGAAAGTGCGCACCATCAGCACGCTTCTTTACTGGGTCTGCGCGATTGCCATCATTTTTCAGATCCTTGTCGTGCCACTTATCTGGTACGCGCCGGGTTGGGTTGAAACCAGCGCCAGTCAGATGACCGTCAGCCTTGCCGATCTCCAGGCTCTGTCTGGTTGGCAGAAATATGCAACCATGTCGGTAATGATGATCCCGTCACTTGTTTTGGCCTATGGGATCTATCGCTTGCGCAAGATGTTTGGCGCCTTTGCACATAACGCCATTTTCCAGACAGAACCCATTCGTCACCTCAAGGCGTTTGGGATCGCTCTTATGGCGCAAACCCTGATCAAACCGCTGACAGGTGCGGCAACCTCGGTTTTTGCAACCTTCCACCACCCGGCAGGTGAACGAATTCTCGCCATCGGACTTAGCAATGCCGAGGCCAGCACACTATTTCTTGGCGGACTGATTCTTGTGATTGCCTGGGTACTGGGCGAAGCAGCACGGATTGATGACGAAAACCGGAGCTTCGTCTGATGGCCATCATTGTCCGACTGGATGTCATGCTGGCCACCCGCAAGATGAAATCCAAAGAGCTCGCCGCCCGGATCGGAATCAGTGAACAAAACCTGTCACTGCTGAAATCCGGCAAAGTGCGTGGCGTGCGATTTGAAACGCTCTCTGCCATCTGCACGGAACTCGAATGCCAACCGGGCGACCTTTTGGAGTTTCAACCAGATTAGTGCTCGGCTCAGACATATAAGCCGAGCACAACAAGTCCCGAAGACGCGTCCGCTTCTAAACCTTCATCCGCTCCCCGGATGGGTCGTATAACGGACGCAGGGATGCTTGGGCACTCACCACTGTTCCGGCGACATCGATGCTATAGTTTGATGCCAGAATGTCGTTGGCCGTCTCGCCCTCGCATCCAATATACCCCATCCCGACAGCCGCACCGAGATGATGACCATAGGCGCCCGATGTCAGGTGACCGACAATCTTGCCATCGCGCAGGATCGGTTCGTTATGGAACAAAAGCGGCTCCGGATCGCTCAGGAGGAACTGCACCATGCGACGTTTCAGACCGCTTTCACGTTTGGCAAGAACCGCATCCCGGCCAATAAAATCCGGTTTGTCGGTTTTAACCGCAAAACCAAGTCCGGCCTCAAGCACATGATCCTCGCAGGTGATGTCATGTCCGAAATGGCGGAAGCCCTTCTCGATCCGGCAACCATCCATCATGTGCAAACCACAGAGTTTCAGTTCATGGTTTTCACCCGCTGCCAGCAACGCTTCGAACACATGGGCCGCCATGTCGGTATTGACATAAATCTCCCAACCCAGTTCCCCGACATAGGAAACCCGGTGGGCACGCGCGATCCCCATGCCGATTTCAATTTCCTGTGCCGTGCCAAACGGGTTGGCCGCGTTTGAGAAATCGTTGGGCGAGACTGTGGAGAGCAGATCACGTGATTTCGGTCCCATAACAGCAAGCACAGCTTCGCCCGCTGTGACATCGGTAATGACAACCACATGATCGCCAATATGGCGGCGCATCCATGTTTCATCGGCGAGCCGTGTGGCGGCCGGGGTGACGACAAGATACACCAGCTCCGACAGGCGGGTGATGGTCACATCGGCCTCAACCCCGCCCCGCGAATTCAGAAACTGGGTATAGACGATCTTGCCAACCGCCACGTCCATCTCGCCACCGCTAACATGGTTGAGGAAGGCCGTCGCATCCGGGCCTTCGACGCGGATTTTTCCAAACGATGACATATCATAAAGGCCAACGCCAGTTCGGATCGACAGATGCTCTGCCTTGGCATTGTCAAACCAGTTGGGGCGTTTCCAGCTATATTCATATTCCGGTTTCTGCCCCTGGTTCGCAAACCAGTTCGCACGCTCCCACCCCGCGAACTCGCCAAATACAGCTCCGTTCTTTGCCAGATGCTCATGCAGCGGCGAGCGACGAATACCGCGTGACGTCGCCTTTTGCCGGAATGGATAATGATCGGCATAGAGCAAGCCCAGTGTTTCCGAAACGCGGTCCGTCAAATAGGTCTTGTTACCCTGAAATGGCTGCATGCGGGCGATATCGACATCACCCAAATCAAACGGTTTCTCGCCGTCTTCCATCCATTGCGCCAGCGCCATGCCAGCCCCGCCAGCCGATTGAATACCGACCGAATTGAACCCGGCCGCGATCCAGACATTATCCATACCTGGTGCCAGACCAAGGTGATAAGCGTCATCGGGCGTAAAGCTTTCCGGGCCATTGAAGAAGGTATGAATACCGGTCTGTCCCAAAAGCGGCAACCGGTTGATCGCCATTTCAAGGATCGGTTCGAAATGCTCGAAATCGGGCGGAAGCTCATCAAATTCGAAACTGTCGGGAATGCCGTTCATGCCCCATGGCTTTGCCTTGGGCTCAAACATCCCCAAAAGGATCTTACCGGCATCTTCCTTGTAATAGGCGCACTCATCAGGCACGCGCAGAACCGGCAAGTTGCCGAGATCAGGGACATTGTCGGTGACGATGTAATAGTGCTCACAGGCATGCAGCGGCACATTGACCCCGGCCATTTTGCCGACATCACGCGCCCACATGCCCGCACAGTTGACCACCATATCACAGGCAATTTCACCCTGATTGCCATCTTCGGTTTGCCATGAAACACCGGTGATACGCGATCCCTGTTTGCGCATGCCAGTGACCTTGGTGCGGCTTTGGATTGTCGCACCACGTTTGGTCGCACCGCGCGCGAGCGACAATGCGATATTACCCGGATCGCCCTGCCCGTCTTTTGGCAGATACACACCCGCGGTCACCCCATCGAGATTGACATGCGGGTAATATTCTCCGACCTCGGCGGGGGAGATTTCCTCGATCTCGACGCCAAAGGCACGGGCCATGGCGGCCTGCCGGAACAGTTCTTCCTTGCGGTCATCAGACAGGGCCACCGTGATTGCGCCAACACGTTTGAAACCGGTTGCGACGCCGGTTTCGTCTTCAAGCGTGCCGTAAAGCTCCTGGGAGTATTTGGCGAGACGGGTCATATTGGCGGTCGCGCGCAACTGGGCGATCAGGCCGGCCGCATGCCAGGTGGTGCCAGATGTCAGTTCCTTGCGCTCAAGCAAGACAACATCTTTCCAACCCAGCTTGGTCAGGTGATAGGCCACCGAACAGCCAATCACACCACCGCCGATAATGACCACACGCGCTTTATCAGGAACAGACATTGGTAAACCTCAATACACAGGCGGAGAAATAATCCACAGCGCAACCGCCGGGATGTCATAGGGATTGGACCAGCGATAGCTCTCACCACGAATGCGGAAACTGTCACCGGTGGAAATCGTGTACATCTCATCCTCGATCCATAGATCGAGCTTGCCCGAGATCAGATAGACGACCTCGGTGGTTGGACGTTTGATGCTTTCGGTGATCTCTGCCCCGGGTTTGAAGGTGGAGTGGATCACTTCGAAATCGTCGGTCAGATCGGGCGAAATCAGGGTTTCAACCAACCCGCTGTCATACGCACCGATCTGACGTCTGGCGGCAGCGCGCACAACACGCCCCTGCTCATTTTCAGGGGCTTCTGTGGTGCCAAAAAACAGCGACAACGGCACATCAAACAGCGCGGCGATCTCGCGCAGATCTTCCATCGTCGCTACAGAAAGACCCCGCTCAATCTGAGACAACCAGCCAACAGATCGTCCCAACTGCTGCGACATCTTATCAAGCGTCATCTTCCGGGCGTTTCGCAGGGCACGAATGTCCTGACCGAGTTTGGCAGCGTTCGACATGACTTTCCTCAACAGGTCTTGCAGCTTGGCATCAAGCTTCGTGAAATTTGTGTCGTATTTTTCACAATCCGTCCATGAAAATTTTACTTATTTTTTCATGTACGGTTGATTTCGACCCTCCGCATCGCGGCTTTCCGGGAACCAGCCCTTGTTCCCCAACTAACGTTTTTGACGTGGCAGCAAAGAAATACGGTTGAAATCACATATGCAGCACGCCGCCCCGACAGCATCGACCATAGAGTCCTTGCCGCTGGCAATCTGATTTGCCTATATGAAGATCAAGAACAGGCGCGATGACAAACACGCGCAACATCAGCGGGCACAAGCCCGCACCAACAGGGAAAACGCTTCGAGAAAGGAAGTCATTCAATGACGCAGAAAGTCGCATTGGTCACAGGTGCTGCACGCGGTATCGGACTTGCCACCACCAAACTGTTTATCGATCAGGGCTGGAAAGTCGCCATGATCGATCGCGACGGGCCGGAACTGAATGCTGCGTCAAAAACTGTTTCGGATGCGGCCTCGGCCTTTGAATATGATGTCTCGGACACCGCACAGGTTGACCAGATGGTCGATGCGGTCCTATCGGCCTTCGGGCGGCTTGATGCTGTGGTGAACAATGCCGGTGTTGCCGACTTCCTGCCGGTCGAGGATACCAGCTTTGCTGCCTGGCGCCGGATTATGGAAACCAACCTTGATGGTGTGTTTCTCGTCTCGCAGGCGACCATCCCCGCGCTCAAGGAAACCAAGGGTGCGATTGTCAATATCGGCTCGATCTCGGGCCTTCGGGCATCGACGCTGCGCGTGGCTTATGGCACATCAAAGGCGGCGGTCATTCACATGACCAAGCAGCAGGCTGCCGAACTTGGTGAGTATGGCATCCGCGCCAATTGCGTTTGCCCCGGCCCGGTCAAAACCAAACTGGCAATGGCGGTGCATTCGCCGGAAATCATCTCGGCCTACCTCGACGCCATGCCCCTGGGCCGTTACGGCACGGAAAACGAGATCGCCGAAGTCATTCACTTCCTGTGCTCGGAAAAGGCAAGCTTCGTCACCGGTCAGATCGTCGCGGCCGATGGCGGGTTCGAGACCACCGGCGTCGGCCTCCCGGCCCTTCGCGCCAACAAGTAAGGCACAAGCCATGCGCCCCCTTCGCGTGATCATTACGTTCGTCGCAATCCTGTCGCTGACTTCCTGCCTGACCTTCAACTGGCAGCGCAGCGTTCAACAGGCATTGTCAAACGCGTGTAACGCGACGGGGGATTGCGGCTCTGAGAGCCCTTGAGCCCCACCACTCCTATCGCAATTCCTCAGCACATACACCAGCAGAACTGGTGTCTTGTTTTTACTCCTTCTCTGCGGCAGGCCATGTCGCGAGCACATGCTTAATGACAGCATTCTGAACTTCTTTGGTCGCAAAGGCTTTTGCCTGCACCGCCATGCCTTGGCTTACCGTCATAACGTAATTTGCCAACACTGCAGGGTCCGATGCTGCAGGAAGGTCGCCTTCTCGTCGTGCGCGTTCCAGACGATCACATAGTGCCTGCTCGCTTGCAGTTCGACGACGCACCAGCTCCAGTCGAATGGGCTCGGCGCTGCTTGAGCATGCCAAGGCCCCATTTACTCCAAGACAACCGCGCGCGACATCATTTCGGGTCTGAAGATCTAATGATCCCTTCAGGATCGCTTCGACCACAGCATATGACGTCGGCTCCTCCAACGCAGTCTGCATGAATGTCATATACTTGGCTTGATAGCTGTCCAACGCCTTAAGGAAAAGCGCTTCCTTATTACCAAAAACCGAATAAAGCCCCGGACGTGCAACACCTGTCGCCCGCGTAAGGTCCTCAAGGGAGGTACCTTCGTAGCCCTTTTCCCAAAACACGTTCAAAGCAGCATTAAGCACCTGCTCAACGTCAAATTCACGATGTCGTCCCATCAACCCTCCTTTTAATACCGATCAGTATAAAAAACTTGACTCCGGATGTCCAGATAAGATACCGATCGATATCATACTGATCGGTATTAAATTTAAATCTGCATGGTGATCACCGCAAAAACAAGTGCTTGGACGCCCATTCACCCCGTATGCCGGCCCAAATGAGCCCTGCTGTCATTCGGAACATCGACATCGCATATCAAGGAGATGGACAATGAAGATCGGAGTTATCGGTACCGGCATGGTCGGAAAAACACTTGCCACAGAATTTGCCAAACTGGGATATCAGGTGCTTCTCGCAAACAGCCGGGGAAAAGACGCTGTCGCAAGCAGCCTTGAAGGTTCTGGCACCTCAATCACCCCCTCAGAAACCTCTGATGCCATGGCATGCGACGTGGTTTTCCTGTCTATTCCCTGGACAGGGGTCAAGGATCTGCTCGAAACCGAGACACCAAAGAAGGCCCGAATTCTTGTCGATACCACGAACATATTTCTGACTTACCCGCCCAACGCCAAAATTGACGATCTCAAAGGTGCGTCTGGCAGCGAGATCATTGCCAAGCTTGCTCCACATGCAAGCATTGTGAAGGCATTCAATACCCTTCCTCTTAACATCATGTTCGCGCCCGCCCCGGCCAACATGCAACGTGTCCTTTTCGTTGCCGGTGATGATGAAGCTGCCATCTCCACGGTCGCCTCACTGATCACGGAGCTTAAACTCCGCCCCGTGACACTTGGATCATTAGCGACCGCAGGCCGCCAAATGGAACTTGGTGGCCCCTTAAGCGCCCTTGAACTTTTGGCGCGGACTAAAGCGAAGTAGTTGCGAAAACGCCCTTCGCTCAGTCGCACCACTCCATCCACAACGTAGACCATTGCAATTATGCGCGGCAGTGACAGCACCCAGCTCAGTCATCAGGCAGCACATAACCTTAAGGAGCCTCCAATGAACAAACCTCTTTCTGGAAAATCCGTCCTTGTAACCGGCGGATCGCGCGGGCTTGGCGCAACAACAGCAGCCGCATTGGCAGATGCAGGTGCCGATGTCGCAATCAGTTACGCAACGCATGACGAGAAGGCCAAAGCCGTTATCGAAAACCTCAAATCGAAGGGGGCACGTGCTTATGCATTCAAAGTCGATCAGGGCGATCCATCAGCTTCCGAACCGTTAATCCATCAAGTTGTCGAAAGTTTTGGCAAGCTGGACATCCTGATCAACAACGCTGCGGTAGCATGGCAAGGCAAGACCATTGATGATCCCGAAATCGACAATTCGGCGATGGACCGCCAATGGTCAATAAACACCCTTGGTGTCATTGCAAACATTCGCGCTGCCGCCAACGTCATGCCCGACGGTGGGCGTATCATTTCAGTCGGTTCAGGCTTGGGAACGCGGATCGCATTTCCAGGCACAACAGATTACGCAGCAACCAAGGCAGCGGTGGTTGCCTATTCCAAAGGGGCAGCCCGTGACCTTGGACGACGAAACATCACGGTGAATGTCGTCCAAGCGGGCATAATGGACACAGACATGGCGTCCGGATCAAAAGACAATCTTCCCCCGATCATTATGGACAGCCACGCGATCCCGCGTTTTGCAACACTAGAGGAAGTTTCCGCAGCTATCCTGTTTCTTGCCGGACCTGACGCTGGCTTCATCACTGGAACGGTCATGGACGTTAACGGCGGGTTTACCGCTTAGAGCATCGAACTGGCAAAGTGGCTCAAACACCAGAAAACATCTTAGCCTATCACTATGTAACCCGGCCCAACTCCGAGCTTTACGAGGCTAGATGGAATTATGGGAGCAACCTTGTTTTTTCTTGGCGCCACTCCCGTATCAGTACAAATACAAACAGAGACTTTTAATGAATCATTTAATTCATAATCATCTAAAACGATGGCGACATGTGGGATAAAAATATATCGAAAAGTTCGTTGACGCTGAGCACCTCTTGTTGCCTCCGCTATTGAAAAATTTATTCTACTAAATGCACCTAGACGATTTTTATAAAATCATCATGTGCCAAATGAATGGCACAACGAATTATCTTGATGATAATATTGCGCCAGCAATACAATTAATATTCGGCAACACAGATTCTATCGAAAATTCCTTTTACACTTTAGACGCCCGCACATAGAGGGTTTGCTCATCATCATTTCGGCGAGGGAACTCAGGAAAGCGGTCCAACAAGTCTTTCTCTCGAACTTCTTCCACGTTGGCAAACCCGCTTTTTTTTAGGGTGTAGGATAACAAATTGAAATCAAATAAATTCTTATGCTCACCATCTTGATGGAACAGCTCGTTAATCATCTGAACACTTGGGTATCCATTCAAGCTGTACTTGGGATATCGGGATTGCCTTGCTTTAACAAGGGATTCAGCCCCATCAGATATGTATGCTTCGCATATTTTCTTGATGCATGGACAGCTTAAATAGATGACTCCACGTTCTTCGGTAATACGATAAAATTCTCTGAGAACTGGGATCAACTCCCTTGTCAAATCCAAATGTTCAATAACATGCTGGGATACGATACTTTCAAAATGCCCCGTCGGTAAAGGGAACACCCCTCTTGAAAAATCAACATTAATGTCGGAATTAACGATATCAACATTCAACCATCCATCTACCCTCTTAGCCCCACAACCAAAATGTAGTTTTTTGGGGAATGTATTGTTCATTTTTAGATATGCTTTTGACATCTTTTTAGTTTGAAGTCTGGCTCTAAGTTTCGTCAGATCCCAAGCCAATGCCTTCAAAGTGGGAAAAAACACTGTTCCTTTTAAAAAACTTTTCATCACCAAACTCCCCACAAGTAAAACCTTACGTAAACACAAATAAATACTGCTCTAAACCACATGGTTACTCATTTCGAAAATGGTGCTAATTTTCGTTATGTACTTACTAACTATCCATTGGGTATTTGCAGCGCGGAAGAAAAATTCTCGGGTTGGGAATTCACCAATTCGATTCTCATGCCAAACATTCGATTCTGCCCACCAGCAGCCCCAAACCTTTAGACCAACTCGTAGTCAAATGAACAAACGGCAAGAAAGACAAGTTGGGCTGTATTCTTTTTCAGTTATCAGAAAACTTATTCCCACTCAATCGTCCCCGGGGGTTTCGAGGTGAAGTCGTAGGTGACACGGTTGATGCCGTTGACTTCGTTGATGATGCGGTTGGCGATGCGGCCGAGCAGTTCTGGCGGGAACGGGAAGAAGTCTGCCGTCATGCCGTCGGTTGAGGTTACCGCGCGCAATGCACAGGCGTAATCATAAGTCCGGCCATCGCCCATGACGCCGACGGTGCGGACTGGCAACAGCACGGCGAAAGCCTGCCAGATGGCGTCATAAAGGCCGGCATTGCGGATTTCTTCGAGATAGATCGCGTCTGCCTTGCGCAGTACATCAAGCTTGTCACGCGTGATCGGCTGGCCCGGAATACGGATGGCAAGGCCCGGACCAGGGAACGGGTGACGGCCGACAAAGCTGTCAGGCAGGCCCAGTTCACGGCCCAAATCACGGACTTCATCCTTGAACAGTTCACGAAGCGGTTCGACCAGCTTCATGTTCATGCGTTCCGGAAGACCACCAACGTTGTGGTGCGACTTGATCGTGACCGACGGGCCGCCGGTGAAGGACACACTTTCAATCACGTCGGGATAGAGCGTTCCCTGTGCCAGGAAGTCGGCACCACCGATTTTCTTGGCTTCTTCTTCGAATACTTCAATGAAGAGACGGCCGATGGTTTTGCGTTTAACTTCAGGGTCTATTTCACCTTCGATCGCGCCGATGAAGGTTTCCGAGGCATCCACATGCACCAGCGGAATGTTGTAGTGGTCACGGAACAGCGAGACGACCTGATCGGCTTCGCCCGCACGCATGAAACCATGATCGACAAACACACAGGTAAGCTGATCGCCAATGGCTTCGTGGATCAGAACCGCGGTGACAGAGCTATCAACACCGCCCGACAGACCGCAGATGACCTTGCCATCACCGACCTGCTTGCGGATTTTGTCGATCGCATCGTCCTTGTAGGCATGCATGGTCCAGTCGCCCGAACATCCGGCAACACCATGCGTGAAGTTCCTGAGAAGCTGCGCGCCATGCGGGGTATGAACCACTTCCGGGTGGAACTGCACGGCGTAGAATTTCTTCTCGTCATTGGCGATGGCGGCAAACGGCGCCCCGTCTGACTTGCCAACAACGCGGAAGCCATCCGGCAGCGCATCAACACGGTCGCCATGGCTCATCCAGACCTGCTCGCGTGCGCCTTCGGCCCAGACCCCTTTAAAAAGCTCGCAATCCTCGATCACATCGACAAACGCACGACCGAATTCACGATGATCGGAGGTCGAAACCTTGCCGCCCAGCTGATTGACCATGGTCTGCTGACCGTAGCAAATGCCCAGAACCGGAATGCCCAGCTCAAACACCTTTGCCGGTGCCGAGGGTGCCTTGTCCCAGTGGACCGATGCCGGACCACCCGAAAGGATCACGGCCTTCGGGGCATATTCATCCAGAAACGCGTCCGAGATGTTGTTAAAAGGATGGATCTCGCTATAGACACCGCTTTCGCGCACGCGACGTGCAATCAGCTGGGTGACCTGGGATCCAAAATCAATAATCAGCACGCGATCAGTCATCGGGCCGTATCTCCGTCGAAGATTGGGTTGCGCCGTACATACGCCAAACCATCGTCATGGGCAACCCGGCGCAGGTGGTCGTCCAACGATGCATTCAAAAAACTTTTCCAAACCTTGCGAGACGGGATGGTCAATTGCGGCGGTTTTGCGCGCAAGCCTCCCCGAAAATCCCACAATTGGTCCCTTTTTTCTGCGCAATAGCCGCGCAGTATCCATCCTAACGGAACGCGGGAAACACCCCGTCCAAGCATGAGCAGCACACGATCACGCAGAGCAAGGGACACATTATCATGAGCAGTTCTACCGGCAGTAAAATCGCCATGGCCGTTGCGGGCCTTATCCTGATTGCGGGTACGGCAACCGCCATTGCCATGACCCAGAAAGGCGGCGGCACCACCCTGCCCGTCATCAACAGCGAAGAAGCCGCACCGAGCGAAAGCAGCAAAAGCCTGATCCCCGATAGCGTCGAGGAAATCGTTCCGGGCATGAAAAACCTTGAGAACGGCGACGCATCCAAAGGCGATGGCAACGCGACCGGTACCGGCAGCATCTTTGACGAACCGGTTCAGTCCACCGAGTAACGCATTCTTGCGTTCACGGTTAAACAAAATCGGCCCTGCGAGCACCACTCGCAGGGCCTTTTCCTTTACAGGCAGAGTAAGGGCGGTATGAGGCTTGGCTTGGATTTCATATGCCATGCCCACCAGTGCCATTACTTTACCTTGCCTTTTGCCGTGCGTTCAAACACGGCAACAAAGAAGCCATCCGCGCCATGGACATTCGGCGACAGACGCAGCCAGGGCTTGTCCTTGCCGCCCGGGACTGGCACCGATTTCGGCGCGTCCGGCCAGATTTCACTGATCGGCACAGGTTTGAAGTCCTTGCGGTCACGCATGAAGGTTTCGATCAAACGTTCATTTTCTTCGGGCATGATCGAGCAGGTCGCATAAATCAGGCGTCCGCCCCTGGTGACCTTGGCCGCACCGGCCTTAAGAATTTTGCTTTGCTGGGCCATCAGGGCGCGCAGATCGCGCTGCCCGATGCGCCAGCGCAGTGCCGGGTTACGACGCAGCGTCCCAAGACCCGAACACGGTACATCCAGTAACACGCGATCAAAGAAGCCTGACTTGTTACGCAGCCAGCTGTCACGTTCATCGGCAATGATGCGCTGCTGAATGCAATCGCCTGCGCCCGCGCGGCGTGCACGTTTGCGGGCATTGTCCAGACGACCACCATGGGTATCGCAGGCAAGAATGCGGCCCTTGCCGCGCATGTCTGCGGCCATGCCAAGCGTCTTGCCGCCACCGCCTGCGCACATATCAAGGATCGTCATGCCGGGCTTGGCGCCCACAAGGTTGACGCAGATCTGGGATGCCTCGTCCTGAATTTCGATCAGGCCGTCTTTATAGGCCTTGGTCACCAGCATGTTGAGACCAAGCGGCAGGCGCAGACCATTGGGCGCATAAGGCGTGCGTTCGATATCCTTGATGCCATCGGATTTCAGCGATTTGATCGCGTCTTCGACGGAACCCCGCAGGCGATTGACGCGCAGGTCAAGCTTGGCCGGCTGGTTATAAGCCGCCATTTCGTCTGCCAGATTTTCATGATGGAGCTTGAGCAGCTCCGCATAGAGCCATTTCGGCAGTTCGGTTTTGACCGCACCTGGCTGCGCATCGTGATCAAGGCTGTTGCCAGCAAGCTTGTTGGCAAGATGCCGTTCATTCGGGCGCAGTTCATCGGGGCAGAACTGATCGCCGTTAAACAGGCCCTCGATGGTGTCGCGGTCCATGCCGTCATGCAGGACAAGCTCGGCGATCATGCGCGCGCGGCCGTCCTGAAACTGATAATCGCATTCTGCCAGCCACCAGCCCAGACGGGCCTGATGGCGGATCAGGTTATAGAAACGTTCGCTGATTTCACGACGATCCCCGCCACCGATATACCGGCGTGATCCGAAATAGCCTGACACAACGCGGTCGGCGTCATCTCGGTTATGGGTCCAGCCATCGTAAAGTTCGATAACGGCTGCTATGCGGGCACCGGGTTTCAAAGCGAAAAATCCAACCTGTTTGCGGGTGATGAACTGCTTCGCATATGGGAAGCACACCAACACCTTACGATAAAAAAGCTGATGACGGCAGGAAGACCTGCCGTCATCGAAATTTGAATGCGCCTCATATCATGGCAAGAACCATTCGCCAACAGCGTCAAACGCAGGGCTGATCCGCCAATCAGCAGGCGCAAAACCCAATCAGCCGCCCGGACGATAGTTCGGCGCTTCGCGGGTGATGGTCACATCATGGGCATGGCTTTCACGCAGGCCCGCATTGGTGATGCGGACAAACTCGGCACGCTCGCGGAAGTCGGCAAGGGTTGCTGAACCGGTATAGCCCATCGATGCCTTAAGACCACCAACCAGTTGGTGAATGATCTGGCCAGCCGGGCCTTTGTAGGGAACGCGACCTTCAATGCCTTCGGGAACCAGTTTCAGGTTATCCTGAACGTCCTGCTGGAAGTAACGATCCGCCGAGCCACGTGCCATAGCACCGACCGAGCCCATACCGCGATAAGACTTGTAGGAACGGCCCTGATAGAGGATGACTTCACCGGGTGCCTCGTCGGTACCGGCCAGAAGCGAGCCGACCATGCAGGTATTTGCACCGGCTGCCATCGCCTTGGCGATATCGCCGGAAAACTTGATGCCGCCATCGGCAATGATCGGCACACCAAGCTTTTGCGACATTTCACCACATTCAAGAACGGCGGTCAGCTGCGGGACACCAACACCGGCAACGATACGGGTCGTACAGATTGAGCCCGGGCCGATACCGACCTTGACGGCATCGGCACCGGCTTCTGCCAGGGCCTTGACGGCGTCGGCAGTTGCAACGTTACCGGCAATGATCTGGGTGTCGCCAACCTGTGCCTTGATCTGCTCGACCGCCTTGATCACACCCGCCGAATGGCCGTGTGCGGTATCAATAACGAGAACGTCCACACCGGCCTCAACAAGGGCGGCGGCACGTTCGAAACCGGATTCCCCGACACCCGTTGCCGCAGCAACGCGCAGACGACCGCTTTCATCCTTACAGGCGTTCGGGTGCAGCTTGGCTTTTTCGATGTCCTTGACCGTGATCAGGCCGGTGCAACGATAGGCCTCGTCAACCACAAGCAGCTTTTCAATGCGGTGTTGGTGAAGAAGCTTTTTGGCCTCGATCGTTTCGACATTCTCGGTCACCGTGACCAGACCTTCATGGGTCATCAGTTCGGAAACCGGCTGCGACCGGTTGGATGCGAAACGCACATCACGGTTGGTCAGGATACCGACCAGCTTGTTCGAGCCACGCTCGACAACCGGAATACCGGAAATGTGGTTGGCATCCATCAGGTCGAGCGCATCTGCCAGCGTCTGATCGGGATGAATGGTGATCGGGTTAACGACCATACCCGATTCGAACTTTTTCACACGGCGAACTTCTTCGGCCTGCTGGGCGATATCGAGGTTCTTGTGAATGACCCCCATGCCGCCATGCTGTGCCATGACAATCGCCATTGCGCTTTCGGTAACGGTATCCATTGCCGAGGAAAGCAGCGGGATTTTGAGTTCAATATTCTTGGTAATGCGGGTGTTGGTCTGCACCTGAGCAGGCAGCACTTCTGATGCTGCGGGTTTGATCAATACGTCGTCAAACGTCAGGGCTTCGGCAATGCGGGTCATCTGGCCACCTCGTTAATCTGAGTTGGCGCGGAATTTATACACGTTATGCCCCAAATGCCAAGTTTTGTGCGCCCATAACAGCCCTGTGATTTTATTGATGCTTTATTTTGCGCATTCCGTTAGAAACTGGTCGATGGGGCTGCCGTCAGGCAAGCCCCTTTTTTGTTTCTGCGAATGCAGGCTTTCGGGCAAGCGCCAGAACAGGCCCTAAAGGCTGAAGACGAACTGGTCGTAGTCCATCCCGGCATCGGCAAGCAGGCCAGTGACCATCTTGATCCCGCGCGCCATGCCTTCCTTGCGGTTGGCTTCCTTTGCTTCTTCGTCACAAAGCGCCTTATAGAGCGGGATGACCTTGTCAACCGCATCACGGCGCGGCACACGACGGTTGGAATGATATCCGATGATTTTGCCATCCGGACCAAAGGTCGGCGTGACATTGGCCAGAACCCAGTAATGATCACCATTGGCGCTGCGATTGATCACATAGGCGAAAATCTCGCGCCCAGCCTCAATGGTTTGCCATAGCAGGGCAAAAACAGATCTGGGCATGTCAGGATGTCGGATGATGCTATGTGGCTGACCAAGGATATCGCGTTCCCGATATCCGGCGACACGCAGGAACGTGTCATTAGCATAGGTTATTCTGCCTTTGAGATCGGTCTTGGAGACAATGATCTCGTGCTCGTCAAAATGACGCTCCACACCTGTCAGGCTTAAGTTGTCCTGTTTCATCAGATAATTCCCACAAGCAATGGCCACCCCACATGGCCCGTTCCACCCATTCTGCAAGGTTTTTACCTTGCCCTCTGATCATTAAAGCCAACAGCCTGATCAGGGTTTGATGTAACGCAACAATGCCTGAAGAATTATAACTATTCCAGTCTAGCACCTTGTGGATACTGGAATAATTTTTCGCCTGTTATTCGACAGGCGACCAGCTGTCGTCTTCGCGAATCTCGGCATTCTTGATGTCGTCTTCGGCGTTGTTCTGCCCGCGGAAGCCGGTTGCAATCAGATAGGCCTCGGGGCTTTCGGGGCGCGATGCCGGCGGCTTGGCGTGTTTGGTGACGCGGAAATTCTTCTTCACGCGGTCAAGCAGGTCATTCTCCGTTCCGCCCTTGAACACCTTAGCGATGAAAATGCCGCCCGGTGCCAGAACTTCTTCGGCAAACAGAAGCGCATGTTCGACTAGATCGATAATCCGGATATGGTCGGTCTGGCGATGGCCGGTGGTTTCCGGCGACATGTCGGAGATCACGGCATCCACCGGGCCCTGCAATTCATGCTTAATCATGTCGGGCGCCTGGATGTCGAGGAAATCGGCCTGCAAACAGGTCGCACCCGAAATACCTTCCCATTCAAGGATATCAAGGCCAACGACCTGACCCTTGCCATGTTTGGAGCCGACCATATCAACCGCGACCTGCGTCCAGCCACCCGGGGCGGCGCCAAGGTCAACAATGCGCATGCCGGGTTTCAGCAAATCGAACTGGTTGTTGATTTCAATCAGCTTGAAGGCCGCGCGGGATCGATAGCCCAAGCGTTTGGCTTCCTGCACATAGGGATCATTGAGCTGGCGATCGAGCCAGCGCGTCGAGGACAGCTTGCGCCCCTTGGCACTTTTCACCCGCGTGCGCAGGCCACGGCGTGCGCCGGTATCGATGGCTGCAATGGCCGAACCCTTGCGGCGGCGCTGCCCGCCTTTTCCGCTGCGATTGTCGCTCATGATCTATCCTGAACTGAATTCTGTTTTGGTCAAACCTGTCGGGACACAAACGTCAACCGATCAGGAGGAAGCCGGAATATGGGACACTGTATGACGGCGTGCGTCGCACGGGTCAATAGCATGGCCGTCTGCACGCATCAAATCGACCAGAATGCCTTCGCGCAGGCCACGGTCGGCAACCTTGAGCGTCGCCAGCGGCCAGATATCACGAATCGCGGCAAAGATCGCAGCGCCGGCATCCATCAACTCAGCACGCTGATTACCGATGCAAGGATGGCCCTTGCGCTTATCCGATCCCATCCGCAACAGCAATTCAGTCACGCGTTCCGCATCATCAAAGCGCAGATCTGACCCATCAACCTTGTGGCGTTCATACCGTTCAAGACCAAGGGCAATGCCACAGAATGTGGTGACGGTGCCCGATGTGCCAACCATCTGGACCTTGTCATCATCAAGCATGTCCGAGCAGCAATTGCGCTGCGCGAATTCTTTGAGACGCTGGCGGATTTCGCTGCGCATGGCTTCAAACCGTTCGCGGCGTTCCTCAACCGTGGCATACCGTTCGGTCAGGCACAAAACGCCACACGGCATCGAAAGCGTTTCAATGCACTGGGTCTTGCCGGTTTTATCCACCTTGATCCAGCAAATCTCGGTACTGCCACCGCCAATATCGAACACCACCGCATAGGGGCGCTCATCAAGCAGTGCCGAGCAGGCCTGAAGCGCCAGGCGGCTTTCTTCATCCGGGTTGATGATATCAAGTGAAATACCGGTTTCATCAAACACGCGACGCACGAACTCTTCGCGGTTATCGGCACTGCGGCAGGCCTCGGTCGCGACCGCACGCAGTTTCGCACCGGGATGGCGGCGCAATTTTTTGGCACAGACACGCAGCGCGTCAATTGCGCGATCCATCGCCGCATCACACAGATAGCCCTTTTCACGAACACCTTCACCAAGGCGGACAACGCGCGAAAAGGCATCAATGACCTTGAAGCCATCATTACAGGGACGCGCGACCAGAAGTCGGCAGTTTGAGCTGCCAAGATCAATCGCGGCATAAATCGGGGCGGTGATGCAATCGACCATGCGTGACGATTTGCCACCATGATCCGGCACGTGAACGGCGGTTCCCGGTTGCGGCATGCCCGGTTTGTCCGGACCATCCAGCACGGCATGCCCGCCCATTGCAGCGCCGCCTGCCGGGCTGCTGGCCCTGTGCGTGTTGCTATGGGGAGAAACGTGCTTCACCTTTCGAAAACCTGCCTTTTGTTGCGTGCGCATATTCCGTATCGCTGATCATCAAGACATTTATGTGACGATCTTGCGAATCAACTATATGAGTGTAACGACAATCCCCCGCAAGGCAAATCCCGTATGCTGTAATCGCATGGTTGAACAGATCGAAACAAAAAAGGGGTTGCCAAAACCGGGCGGGTTTTATACATAGCGGCCCACACCGCGCCGCATGTCGTGCACGGTGGACCAAGTTTTGTTGGGGAATAGGTTAACGGTAGACCTACGGACTCTGACTCCGTCAGTCCTGGTTCGAATCCAGGTTCCCCAGCCAGCCTTCGCCTACTAAAGTAGGCTACGGCTTGGCTAGCCAAGTAGTCGCCCCACATTCATGAATGGCGAAGGCTGACACGCCGAAGCTATGCGGAGGCGGTCTATGAAAGACATGCAATATGTCTATATTCTTCAAAGCCTTAAATTCCCAGAAAAGTACTACATCGGTTGCACACACGATGTGGAAGCGCGTCTGAAACGCCATAACAATGAACCAAGCAGCTCAGGCTCCAGGCACACCGCAAACTATGGGCCATGGAAAATTGTAAATTTCTTTGGCTTTGAAGATGCCGATAAGGCTTTTGCTTTTGAAAGATACCTCAAAACTGGCTCGGGCAGAGCTTTCTGCAAGAGGCATTTTTAGGGATGAACAAACTGCAAAAAGAATTCGAAGCTTTCCGGCTTGAGTGCATATGGCTCAAGCAAACCCACTATACCTTTCAACAATTGTTTGAAAGCGGCCAAGGAACTGCTCAACTCCTACACAATAGCGCTCCTTTGTTTTTCAGTGACCTCAACCGAATTCTGATCGAGTACATTTTTCTCCAAGTTTGCAAGATAACCGACCCAGCAAAGACGGGAAAAAGAAGCAACCTCACCTTGGATTCTATAAATCATGAGCTTGAGAAAAATCGTTTATTCAGCGAGGAGCTAAAAGAGTATTCCGACGAAATTATGAGATACAGATCCCTTGTTCAAACTGCTCGCAATCGTCTTGTGTCTCATTTGGATACGGATAGTGTTTTGGCTGGAGAGAGCTTAGGCAGTCACACATCAGAAGATGTCGTTTCCTTCTTTGAATGCTTGCAGAACTATTGCGACACGGTCGGACGGCTAGTCGGAGTTGGCGCCCTGGATTTCAGTCATCCGGGTTGTTCCGGCGATGTACTTGATCTGATATCGAAACTTAAATCAGATTAGCAAAGCTGCTTGTGTTGGTGGTGATTTGAAGCTTACTGCTACAGCTTGACAAGCACATCCTGATCCATTAGGAAACTGCTCCGCAGCGCCGAATATCGGCGTACGCAAAGTCCTGCTGGGGAATAGGTTAACGGTAGACCTACGGACTCTGACTCCGTCAGTCCTGGTTCGAATCCAGGTTCCCCAGCCAGCCTTCGCCTACTTAAAGTAGGCTACGGCTTGGCTAGCCGAATAGTCGCCACACATCCATAAATGGCGAAGGCTGACACGCCGAAGCTATGCGGAGGCGGTCTGTGAAAGACATGCAATATGTCTATATCCTTTAGAGCCTAAAATTCCCAAAAGCCTTACCCATTTCAGACAGCAGCATAATTGCCGCCTGTCCCACTTCGTTTTAGAGTCCCGCATTATTTATCGCGATTGGGGCAGAATATGAAAACCGCGACCGGTGGCTGCTTGTGCGGCAAGATCCGATTTACGACCGAAGGCGAACCCTATCGGGTCGGGCTGTGTCATTGTCTTGATTGCCGCAAGCATCACGGGGCGTTGTTTCATGCCTCTGCCGTGTTTCCCGATCAGGCCGTCAAGGTTGACGGGGAAACAAGAAGCTTTCAGGGACGGCATTTCTGTGCGGCGTGCGGGTCATCGGTCTTTTCGCGCACCGAGGACGAGATCGAGGTGCATCTGGGCGCCTTTGACGCCCCGGACCAATTCATTCCGACCTATGAGCTCTGGACGATCCGGCGAGAAGCCTGGTTGCCTGAACTTCCGATCAAGCATCACTATGAACGCGATCGCACATCAGAAAGCCGTCGGGAGGATTAAGCGATCCGGGTGATCCCCTGATCGGTGATCAACACGTCGACCGGGACGTCATATTGATGGGGCAAAATGTCATCAAGACGGGTTGCCTCAAAGCCGATGCCAATGACCAGTGGCTTGGGATCACATGCCGCCAATGTCCGGTCAAAGAAACCACCGCCATAGCCCAGCCGATAGCCCTGCCCGTCAAACCCGACAAGCGGGGCAAGCAGAACATCGACAGAAACCACGTCTGTTCCCCTGGGTTCCGGGATACGGGCAAAGCCCGGCACCATTTCGGTATCTGGTGTCCATGCCTGAAAGACCATCGGTTGATCCTTGCCCGGTACCACTGGCAAGGCCGCCCTGCCACCGGATGCAATATGCCCTTCGATCACCGGACGCACATCGATCTCGTTCTGGATTGGCCAGTAAAAACCGACATTGGTATTGCCGTGATCGGCCAGGAACGTCGCAAACTGTGTGCGAATTTTATCGGAGAGTTGATGATGGGTCGCCGCATCAAGGCCTGCGCGCCAGCCCAGCAAGGCCCGTCTGACAGCGTGGCGCCATTCTGACTGGCTGGTTGCGTCACCGGTGGCGGGTGCAGCGGGAAGATCAAGGATCATGAATGCCTGGAAAGTTTGCCGGTTTTATCAAAGTCGTTCCGGGAGGCTACATCAAAAACCTGGGCCCAGAAACGCATAACGCGCCGGAAACCCGGCGCGTTAACGGTTGTCAGCAAAGAAAGCTGCAAGCCAGATAGAAATTTAGAGAATGGCGAGTTCTTCTGCCGACATGCGGCCATTGCGACCTTCAATCAGCTCAAACTGAATTTTCTGCCCTTCATCAAGTCCCTGCAGACCAGCACGCTGAACAGCGGTAATGTGCACGAATGCATCTTTGCCGCCCTCGTCCGGGGTGATGAAGCCATAACCCTTGGTCGCATTGAACCACTTAACCGTTCCGGTAGCCATATCCGTAGTCGTCCTTAGTTTAGTATGCGCATTTCCAAAGTCAGAAATGCTTGAAAACAGTCCCTGCCTTACACCGCGCAAGAGCACAATTACCATCAACCAGAAAGCAACCACGCACTTGAAAGATGCACTGCATCGTTTCAATAATTACCGAAATTTTGGCTTAGTGCAATGGATTCATGTATTAAGTTCTTTTTTCACTACCAGATATTATTCGCCATGTGATGTCTATCACCGGGATGCAACCGGCCTGAACCGGATACACCCATAGATAAATCAAACGCAGATACGAATTCCCGCAAAGGTTCTGTGTCGCGACAAATCAGCGACAGATCGACCACAATCACCGGGGGCAAATCGGCCGCGACGATATCGGTCCGACCAAACATGCGGATATTGGTGCTGTCCCCGATGATCCCTGTCAGACGGTTGGCAACCAGAAGGTCGACGGCCTGCTCAAGACTGCTTAAGTCATGCCAGACGACCTCCCCGCGCAGCGAAAGTTCCGGTCGTGGCAAATTGGCAAGGATCCCCACATCCACCTTGGGCAATGCGCGAATATCAATGCCGACACGCTGAAACACCCTGAGTTCAAACCGAACCGTACTGTCAGATGCGATGGTGTTTTCAAAAGTGGCCGGGCGCGAGGCCAGAACACAATCGGTCAATCCACTATCCAGGGCATCGCGAAACCGGTTATAGGGAAACACATCGAACGCCACCGGGCGCATCTGCGCCCCAAGGAGCGTGATAAATTTGCGCTGTGCCGGCAGCGCATAACGCCCCCATTTGGCGTCAAACACGATATTGCTTGCAACCCTGACCGCATCGTTCGCCTGCGCAGCAGAGGCGCCAAAGCCCAGGGCCATAACACCCATCACCCCCAACACCATCCATCGTGCTTTTCGATTGAAGTTTCGGATCACTTGAACGCCCTGAATTTATGGTTATCGGGCTGACGCCGCGCGCAGCGCATCACGGCATAGCAGGCCTTTTATAGCCATATGTGGTCGTCCATCCCGATTACCAGATGCGCCAGCAACAAAGGCACTCACTCAATGGGCATAAACCCTGGGGATCAAGTCGTTGTCACTATTGTGATCATTGCGCAGGTAATGAATCCGCTGATCGAGTGCCGCGACAAACGCACGATTCAGTGGCGTGTCATGACATTGCAGCGTCAAATCAACGACATGAACCGGCGGTAGCGGCGCGGTCTGCAATTCCGGGTCCGTGGCAAAAAGGCCAGCATGGGCAATCAAAACATCGAGGCGTCCGATTTTGACCAGATCTGCCCCCTGATTGATGGTGCGCAGCGCGACCCACTCAATAGGCTGTTCGAAGGGGAGATTGAATTTTGGCAGGGTCGCCAGATATCCAACAGAAATGACATTGTGATTAAACAGGTTTTCGCCGCGCCGCCCATAAACGACCATCTCGAAGCGAATGTCGTAGTTCGAGTGAATGGCGCCGACAATTGGCCTCTGCGATTCGCCAACAATGCAATCGAAATCGTCGCTTTCATAAAGCCCCATCAGTCGGTCAAACGGGACACCGTCATTCCAGGCCATTTTGGGTGCAGCCAGAAGCGCATCATAGAATGTGCGTTGCGCAGCATCGAGCGTCGATAGCCAGCGAGGTGAGACAACAGCGACATTGCCGACTTTGACCTCGCCATACACAGTGACGTCGTCGGATTTCTGTTCATCTGCGCGCAGTGGCACCGCACTCAGGACAAGCAAAATCGTAGCGGATGAAAGCACTTGGACTGCACGAAAAACAAGATGCGATACCATCATTCATCCATCCCCTTTTGCGACACCAGCTTTCTGTGTGACTTCCTTGCCGGCCTTCAAAAAACTTGTGCAAGAAACTCTTGTCATCAAAGGCTTAGCGGCCCATTTATTCGAAATGACTGATTTTGTCATTTTCTCTGGGGTAGAATTGCGTGACAAAGCCCTATGCTTTAGACGATGATAGAGATAACAGTATAGAAAACGTATAAATTACACTCAATTGTGTACGAGCAACCTAAAGCATCGGTTAATAACGGTGCGGGGTTGAAATTGGGACACCGTTAACTGAATGGGTATGGAATTCGGATCGGATAACAGGCAGTGACAGCGACAACCAAGATCGCGAACCCGCGCGATATTGCTCATAGCGTTATGGCGCTCGTTAACGAACTCAACCTGCAGCCTACGCCACAGGTTTATCATGTATTTTACAGCTATCTGACCGATGAGGTTCCCGAACTCAGCCAGTTGATCAAGGTTCTGATCCGCAACACGCAGGACCTTGATGAAGAGACGGTGTTTCGGATTTACCACAAATATCTTGGCACCCACGCGATGCAGCAGCATCTCAAACAAGGGGTCGAGGGACTTCAGTCCGCGGTCGAGCGGGTCGAACAGGCCGTCACATCAGTGATGCGCGATACCGATGTCTTCTGCGGCGAGATTGATGTGGCATCACAGCAACTGCTGGCCGATGACATTACCTTACAAGAAGCGCGCTCTGTCAGTCGCGATCTTTCGGAGAAATCGACCAAGGCGCGCGATACCTACAGCTCGTTTAATGGCAGTCTTGAGGAATATCACAAGGAAGTCCTTCGGGTGCGCACCGAACTTGAGCTTGTCCGTCGCGATGCGTTGACCGATACCCTAACCGGGATTGCCAACCGCAAGAATTTTGACTCCTCTTTGCGTGATGCCGTGACGACGACCATGGAATCCGGTGCGCCGCTGTCGCTTTTGATGATCGACATCGACCACTTCAAGGATTTCAATGACAATTTCGGGCACCGCGCCGGGGACGGGGTTCTCAAAGCTGTGGCCCGGGTTCTGGTCAGTTCAACCAAGGGGGCGGATACGGTTGCGCGCTATGGCGGCGAGGAATTCGCGATCATTCTGCCCGATACGGCCGCCGACAACGCGCAAAAACTTGCCGACAAGTTGCGACAAAACGTTTCAAACCAGCATATTATCAACAAGAAAACCGGCAAGGATTTCGGCAAGTTAACCGTTTCAATTGGCTTGACGGCCTATCATCTTGGAGAGAATATACTGGAGTTTGTGGACCGCGCAGACAAAGCACTTTATATGGCTAAGCAGGATGGTCGAAATACCTGCATTGTCCAATAGACAAACCGCTGCGGAATGCACCAAAACAGGACATAAATAAATACATCTCTGATAACAGAGAGACAGACCATAAAAACAAGAATAATAACCAACAAAACACCGAGCTAACACACGTGTCCGAATAGGCCAAAAGAACAGGACCGATGATCTAACAATCGGGCTTGTCATGTACAACATGGTAATGTGGTGCGCTGGCTTTGCAGGGCGGAGAAGCAGATGAATACACCGAGTAACGAACGTAAGATCGAGCTTGAGCACAAGATTTTCAAAACGTTCGAAGAATGCCACTTTCAGAAGTCTGATGTCTCAGACGAAGCTCTTTTTGTCCTGAAAATGGCAGAAGGATCGGTTGTGTCTTTGCCGCTTAAAGCGATTTGCCGGGAATTCGATATCGACCCGGAATCCAAGGATGGCGATCTGATCAACCTGATCGACAAGGCGCTGAACTTCATCAACGTCCTGCGCCCAGGCGATAATTTGCCACGCGAAGTCCTGACTGGCGAAGCATCCTGGGCTGTTGACGAAGACCACAAGGCGATTGCCTATAACCGTATTACCATGCAGTTGGTGACCTGGATGTCGGGGAGCGAGGAGCTCATCACCGACCCGGACGAACTGATGCAGATCGCCGAAGATCCGAACACCAAGAAAAAGATCAACCAGGCCTTTGACGAAGTTGCCGAGAAGCTTGGCATGGGGAAGGAAAACCGCGAGGAAGTGGTCAACCTTGTCCATCAGGTCGCAGACGAGCTGTCTTATATCGAGACGCTTCGCGTGAAATATCACAAGATCCTGATGGTGGATCGCAAGATGCAGGAACTGCGCCGCATCTATGCCCATGAAAAAGGTGTTCTGGAAACCGTAACACAGGCCATTCGCCTGCTTGATGACGCCAAGAAGAAGTTCGAAACCACGTTTGACGAGCTGGACGCCAATACCGGGGAAATCATGTCGGTTCTGCGCAACTTCACATCCCAGCGCCAGTACATCCGAAGCCAGCGTGACGACCTCTATAAACGTCTGCGCGCCTGGCAGCCGCTGATTGAACAGTGGGAAGAACTCGAACTGGAACGCGGCCCCAAGGCCGTCAATCTGGTCAAAGAGACCTATCAGTTCTTGGCCCCGCGCTTCATGAAGGTCAAGCAATGGCTTTTGATGACCAAGGTGCAGGATGGCGTTTCCGAACAGCATAACTTCAAGAACGAAGACGAACGCATGGGCAAGCTCAAAGGCAAAATGATGCAGTGGTAAGCCCTGCCCGGTCTTCCCCGAAATGAACAAAGGCGCGCTGTTTAGCGCGCCTTTTGTCATATGGGCTTTTTCCAGGTCGCTTGATCAGAAAACCTAGCCGGTCTGATCACCGGTCATCGTGATCTTGAGCGCGATATGATCGTCAAGAACGGCAATCGACTTGGATGCATTGGCCGGAACAGGCACCTTGCGATCGATGCAATAAGCAATCATTGCTGCCGCCAGCTCCGCCCCCGCGGTCGGGACAATGGCCTTTTGTCCTTCGTCGGATGTAATCGTCATACGTGCGATGACTTCCGGTTTGCGTTCGACTTCGAAACTGCTGATCTGACCAGCCGGAAGTGTTTTCCCTGTGCGCCGACCATGGGCCAGAATGGCCTTGATCAGTTCGCCGTCCTCAAAAACGATGCAGCGTATTTCACGCATGGTCGGAAACCCTCAAACAGTTGTTTGATTACATATGGTTGGAATCAGACAACAAAACAAACATCAAACCTCGCGTGCACCATTAGACATAGTGCTGATCGCTTGCGCAATCGGCAAAAAGGCACGTTCAGCTGGTCGCAAGCCAGACACCCACACCAATCATCAATGTGCCGGCAACCCGGTTGAGAATGCGGACATTGCCGCTTTTTTCAAGGAACTTGCGCAGTGAACGACCGCCCGTCGCATAAAGCGTCATGCAAATCAGTTCAGTGACAAGAATGATCGCGACCAGCACCGAAAGCTGCGGTGCAATGGCATGCTGAAGACTGATGAAGGGCGGCAACAGGGAAATCATGAACGCCCAACCCTTCGGGTTGGCAATTGCTGTTACAAAGCCCTGTGCAGCCAATCCGCCGGCCGAGGCTGTCTTGGCACTTTCGACCTCTGCCGAAATGGCCATCCGCCCGCGCGACCGCCAAAGCTGAATACCAAGCCACGCCAGATACGCACCACCAATATATTTGAAGACCGCAAAGACCGCCGGGTACTGGAGCATGACGGCGGCGACACCAAGCGCAGACGCAACAACAACGATGCCAACACCAATAAGCTCACCCATCATCATCCAAAGCGTACGCTTCAGACCAATTGTCATGCCAAGGGTCAGCGCAAGTGTCATGCACATGCCCGGCGTGATGGAGACAAAGAAGGCCGTGGGGATGAAAGCCCCGATCAACGACAAACTCAGCATAACGTTTCCTGTGGCTTGGGTGGCGCCGTGTCCTGAGCGTCATTTTTGGGGCATGACGGCGTCAGGGCGGAAATGACTAACCCATAAGTGAAATCCCGACCAGTCTCTTTTTGGCATGGCCGCCTTCACATCCCCGTCACGGCGTCGGTTTGCCACCAAAAACAAGGCTGTATTGTTGGGAAAAGCCCCATCGGACCGACCCGCGCAATCCGGCCTCGCTAAATTCCACTCAAAAAACAGACCAAAAGGTACAAAAATTACTTGACCTGAAGCGGCCCCGCGACGAAATTGGGGGCGTCGCCAGCAAAGGCTGGCATCCTAAGCCAATTGATGAAGACCGATGACCGCAGACATTTGCAACATTGATGCATATGCCGACCGTGCCGAAGCCAGCGCTTCGCGCACCATTGCGCTGTCTGCCCTCAACCTAATTTCCGGTCTCCTTGGTCTAGCAGAGCTAGGTGCTCTACGACTTACTCGCCCCTGAGCGAACCATGCCGGTCCGGATCACACGCAAATCATGTCGATCCATTAGCCGCAGCTCAGGGGAAAAAGTCGCGCCAGACGGCCCGCACTCCTTCCAGACAGAATTCACATACCGGGCAAAGACCCGAATGATCAGGAAACAAGACAATGGCTAGTGCAAACGACAATCGCGTCATCATTTTCGACACCACCTTGCGTGATGGGGAACAGTCCCCGGGTGCTTCGATGACGCTTGATGAAAAACTGCGCGTGGCGCAGGCGCTGGCGGAATTGAAGGTTGATGTTATCGAAGCGGGCTTTGCCATTGCATCGAACGGCGACTTCCAGTCCGTCAATGAAATCGCAAAACAGATCTCCGGCCCGACCATCTGCTCGCTGGCCCGTGCGGCCAAGGGCGATATCGAACGCGCCGCCGAGGCATTGGAACCGGCCGAGAACAAGCGTATCCATACCTTTATCTCCACAAGCCCGCTGCATATGAAATACAAATTGCAGATGGAGCCAGAACGCGTTCTGGAAAAGGTGATCGAAAGCGTGACCTTGGCGCGCAACTTTACCGATGATGTCGAATGGTCGGCAGAAGACGGTTCGCGTACCGAGCACGACTTCCTGTGCCGTTGCGTCGAAGCCGCCATTGATGCCGGTGCCACCACGATCAACATTCCGGACACCGTCGGCTACACCACGCCGACCGAATATGCCGATCTGATGAAAATGCTGATCAACCGGGTGCCGAACATCGACAAGGCGATCCTGTCAGTTCACTGCCACAACGATCTGGGCATGGCGGTTGCCAACTCGATCTCGGCGGTCAATGCCGGCGCCCGTCAGATCGAATGCACCATCAATGGTCTGGGCGAACGTGCGGGTAACGCCGCACTCGAAGAAATCGTCATGGCGATCAACACCCGTAACGATGCCTTCCCGTTCACCACGGGTCTGGACACCACCAAAATCATGAGCGCATCGCGCTTGGTGTCAGCCGTTTCGGGCTTTGTCGTGCAGCCGAACAAGGCGATTGTTGGCGCAAACGCATTCGCCCATGAAAGCGGCATCCATCAGGATGGTTTCCTGAAGAATTCCGAAACCTATGAAATCATGAAGCCGGAATCGATTGGCCTGAACAAATCGAGCCTGGTGATGGGCAAGCATTCCGGTCGCCATGCCTTCAAGGAAAAGCTCAAGGAGTTGGGCTTTGCCGAATTGGGCGACAACGCGATCGAGGATGCATTCGCACGCTTCAAGGAATTGGCCGACAAAAAGAAAGAAGTCTATGACGACGATATCGTAGCTCTGGTTGATGACGGCCTGCGTGACAACGAACACATCAAGTTTGTTGGCCTGACCGTAACCTGTGGCTCCAAGGGTCCGCAGACCGCGGAACTGGAATTGACCGTTAATGGCGAAACCCGCACAGCCAAAACCACCGGTGATGGCCCGATTGATGCGACCTTCAACGCGATCAAGGAAATCTATCCGCATGACTGGCGCCTGAAGCTCTATCAGGTCCATGCGGTTACCGAGGGCACCGATGCACAGGGCACTGTGACCGTGAAGCTCGACGGTGAAGATCGCACCGTGGTTGGCAACGCATCGGACACCGACACGGTCGTCGCGTCCTGCATTGCCTATGTCACCGCGGTGAACAAGCTGATCGAAAAGAGCAAGAAGACCGCACCGGACGCCATGGCATCCTGATCCGGTTTCACACCGACAACACGACAAGGGGTGGCATTTTTGCTGCCCCTTCGTCGTTTTGAGCCATGAGGTTGTTCATCAGGTTACTCATGGTATCTCAGCGACTCGCATTGCGTCGCAAAGCACGTCGCAGTTACCACCAACGCCCAAGAGTTGATGATTATGCAACCTTAGGACAACGTGATATATCGCTTGGGGAAAATTGAACTTATCCGCCAAGATCATATTCCTGATCATGTTTTTGACGTGTAAATTCAGGAAAATTACGCGCCTTAATTATTCCTCAATCCCCTGAGCAGATTATTCGTGCATCGGCTTAATCCTTGCGCTATCAAAGCCGGTACATTCGCATTCAAGATTTTACTATTAACCGTGGCATAGGGCAGGAATGTTTTCCAAGCTTCTTGGGGTTTTATCCTCCGACATGGCGGTGGATTTGGGCACCGCAAACACACTGGTTTACGTCAAGGGACGTGGCATTGTCCTGAACGAACCATCCGTGGTGGCCATCACCGACGAAAAAGGCAAGAAACAGGTTCTTGCAGTTGGTGAAGAAGCCAAACAAATGCTCGGTCGTACCCCGGGGTACATTCAGGCGATCCGCCCGCTGCGTGACGGCGTTATTGCGGAATTCCACATCGCCGAAGAAATGATCAAGCACTTCATCCGCAAGGTTCACAACCGCCGCAACTTCGCGAGCCCGGAAGTGATCATCTGCGTTCCGTCCGGTTCGACCGCCGTTGAACGCCGCGCCATTCAGGAAAGTGCTGAAAGTGCTGGTGCCCGCAAGGTCTGGTTGATCGACGAACCGATGGCCGCTGCAATCGGGGCCGGCCTGCCGGTCACCGAGCCGACCGGCTCCATGGTTGTTGATATCGGCGGTGGCACCACCGAGGTTGCCGTTCTGTCGCTGGGCGGTATCGTCTATGCGCGTTCGGTCCGCGTTGGTGGCGACAAGATGGATGAAGCGATCATCGCGTATATCCGTCGTACGCATAACCTTCTGGTTGGTGAAAGCACCGCGGAACGTATAAAGAAAGAAATCGGCTCGGCCTGCGCCCCGGATGACGGTGATGGCGCAACGGTTGAAATCCGTGGTCGCGACCTGATGAACGGCGTTCCGAAGGAACTGCTGATTTCTGAGCGTCAAATCGCAGAAAGCCTTGCAGAGCCGGTATCGGCAATCATCGAGGCGGTCAAGGTCGCCCTCGAACAGACCCCGCCGGAACTGGCTGCTGACATCGTGGACAAGGGCATTGTCCTGACCGGTGGCGGCGCGATGCTTGGTAACCTTGATTACGTTCTGCGTCATGCAACCGGTCTTCCGGTTTCGATTGCAGACGATCCGCTTTCCTGCGTTGCACTGGGTACCGGTCGCGCGCTGGAAGAAAAGAAAATGCTGCGTAACGTTCTGCACACAGCATACTAAACAAGGTCGGCTTGAATTATCATCACCGGGTCGTATCCTTACTGGACGCGACTCGGTGATTTCGTTATGGTTGAATATCCCGCACGGGATGATGAGCAACCTTTTGGGAATTCGCGGGGAATACATTGGCACAGCATGGTGGTCCGCAGCAGCGTATCTTTTCGCCGTTACGCACGGCCCTTCACCGCTTCGCTTTCATATTGCTGATTTTTTCGGCTTTCGGCCTGATGCTTCTGGGCAAGGCCGATACTGTTCTGATCGAACGTATTCGTGCGGCGTCGGCCGATCTCGTATCCCCGGTCATGAATATCGTTTCCCGTCCCGCTGCCAGCATCAATGAACTGACCGACAAGGTTTACAACCTTGCCCATCTCTATGAAGAGAACGAGCGCCTGCGCCGAGAAAACCAGCAATTGCTGGTCTGGCAGCAAGCCGCACGTAATCTTTCACATGAAAACGCCCGCCTGCGCGACCTTGCGACCTATACCTCGCCACCGGCGCTGCAACTGGTGACATCGCGCGTGATTGCCGACATGGGCGGTGCCTATGCCCATAGCGTCATGATTTCAGCCGGATCGCGTGATGGTGTCTCCAAGGGACAGGCTGTCATTTCCGACGAAGGCCTGATCGGTCGTGTGGCCGAGGCCGGATATCAGGCGTCGCGTGTTCTTCTGATTACCGATATCAACTCGCGTGTGCCGGTCGTGGTCGAGAACTCCCGCGACCGTGCGTTTCTTTCGGGTGACAACACAAACCGTCCGCTTCTGACCTTCCTGACAGCCGATGCCGCTGTCGCACCGGGGGACCGCATTTTGACGTCTGGTCATGGTGGCGCCTTCCCGCCGGGCATTCCGATCGGTATCGTGTCCTCGGTTTCGGAAAATGCGGTTCGCGTCGCGCCGATGTTCCGCCGCCATCAGCTTGAATATCTGCGTGTTGCCGATTACGGCCTGCATGGCATTCTGAGCAACGACCGTATCGAGCAAAGCCAGCCGGCGAACAATGGAAACACGACAGAAGTGTCGCCCGACATTCCCGACGGTGTGGGAATTGTGCCAGCCAACCCGGCAGGAAGTGAAGCCCAGTCAGCCCGTGACGCCCCCTCCCCCAATGCGGCAGGGGAAGCCCAGTGAAACCCGGCGTCTGGCAGCGACTGGACATTATTGCGCGCGGCCTTTTTCCAGCCTTTAGTGTCTTTGTCCTTCTGTTGATCAACCTTCTGCCGATCAGTGTGCCACTGCTTTCGACCGCATCACCGGCGCTGGCATTGATGGCTGTGTTCTATTGGTCAGTGAACCGTCCTGATCTTTTGACCGGCGTTACTGCCTTTTTCCTGGGGCTTTTGCAGGACCTTTTGATGGGCTTGCCGCTTGGCGTCAGCTCGCTGGTTCTGTTGCTGGTTCAGACCGGATCGGCAAGTCAGGGGCGCTTTTTCCACAACAAGCCATTTAGCGTCATGTGGTGGGGATTTGCGCTTGTCGCCATTCCGACACTTCTGGTGCAGTGGTTGTTGAGCTCGGCCCTGATTGGCGCCCTGCTACCGATCAAGGCCACCATGATCAGTTATGTTCTGACCGCTGCGCTGTTCCCGATTGTGGCCTGGGTACTGGCGCGCGCCCAGAACAGTCTTCTGCGCTATGTCTAGCCGGCCTTGCGCTGGCAAGAATCTGCGCGATATTGATGATTTGGCAACGGCTATCCACTATGCTGGCAGAAGGTGGTTTTCATCCCGGTTCAAGCGGGCTAAAACGGGCCAGAAATTGACCGCCCGGCCTTACGGCAACTGACCCAAAACAGGTATCCATCGCCCATGTGGCATCGTGACTCAGACCGGTTCAGACTATTTACCCGACGCGCCCTGATGCTTGGCGCGGGCAAGGGTGTATTGCTGACGGGTCTTGCCGCGCGAATGTATTACCTGCAGGTGCTTGAAAGTGATCGCTACCAGACGCTAGCTGATGAAAACCGCATCTCGCATCGCTTGTTGCCGCCACCGCGCGGGCTGGTCACCGACCGGTTTGGTGCCCCGCTTGCCGTCAACCGGCAGAACTATCACATCATGATCGTGCGCGAGCAGACACCCGATGTCCGCCGCACGCTACAAATCCTTGATCAGATTATCGAACTGGGCCCCGACACCATCGAACGCGTCGAGCGTGACGTTGCCCGCCGGCGTTCCTTCGTACCCGTCACGGTGCGAGACAACCTGACATGGGACGAAGTCGCACGCGTCGGGGTCAACGCGCCTGATCTTCCGGGCCTGATCATTGATGCCGGACGGTCGCGCGACTATCCGGAAGGCCCGCATCTTGCCCATTCACTTGGTTATGTTGCGGCAGTCTCGGAAAAGGAACTGACGGGCGATCCGCTTTTGGAATTGCCGGGCTTTACCATCGGCAAAAGCGGCGTTGAAAAGGTTTATGATCTTGCACTGCGTGGGACGGCCGGGACAAGCCAGGTCGAAGTCAACGCGCTTGGACGTGTCATTCGCGAATTGGAACGTGAAGAAGGCGACAGTGGCAACACGGTCGTCATGACGCTTGATCTGGATTTGCAGCGCTATGCCAATCAGCGCCTGTCCGACAAGGAAAGCGCATCCGCCGTTGTCATGGACATCCATAATGGCGAAGTGCTGGCACTGGCATCCCACCCGACCTATGACCCGAATGCCTTCACCAACGGTATTTCGCACAAGCTTTGGAACAGTCTGGTCAACAATCCTTACGCCCCGCTGTCAAACAAGGCGGTTAATGGTACCTATGCGCCGGGCTCGACCTTCAAGATGTGTGTGGCCCTTGCAGGGCTCGAAGCCGGGATCATCACGCCCAATCAGAAATTCTTCTGCAACGGGCATTTGGATCTTGGCAATGCGCGCTTCCACTGCTGGAAACGTGGTGGTCATGGCTGGATGGATCTGCATGATTCCATCAAGCATTCCTGTGACGTCTACTATTACGAGATTTCTCAGAAAATCGGGATCGACCGGATCTCAGCCATGGCGCACAAGCTTGGCCTTGGCGAAGATACCGGTATTGACCTTCCCAACGAGCGAAGCGGGCTGATCCCGACCAAGGACTGGAAGGAAGTCCAGTTGGGCAAGCGTTGGCAGGGTGGTGAAACACTGATTGCCTCTATCGGGCAGGGCTATGTTCTGGCAACGCCACTGCAGCTTTGCACGATGACGGCACGACTGGCATCGGGCAAGGCGGTGCGCCCGCACCTGACGCGCGATAATGTCACCCCGGAAGGTGTCACCAGCCGGCAAACGGAAGAATTCCCCGAACTTCAGGTCAGCCGTGCCAACCTTGCGCGCGTGCGTGATGCCATGAATGGCGTGACCAACGAACTGCGTGGCACTGGCCATCGTGCACGCATTAAAACCGAGGGCATGGAAATGGCTGGCAAAAGTGGCACCAGTCAGGTTCGACGCATTACCATGCGCGAACGCCAAACCACCGGTGTTCTCGATAACGACGTCCTGCCATGGAAATACCGTGACCACGCCCTGTTTGTCGCCTTCGCCCCGGTCGATAATCCGCGCTATGCCTGTGCGGTGGTTGTTGAGCATGGCGGCGGCGGTTCAAGCGTTGCCGGGCCGGTTGTCCGGGACCTGTTGCAAAAGGCACAGGAACTTCAATCCGCCCGCCAGGGTATTTCTGCTGCCAATCCGGCCAACAGCGCAAATCTGCGCCGGGATCAGTCCCAAACCAATCAGGACGAGGGTTAAGCCATGGCCGCAAGCAGATACCGCATTGGTGAAGATCCTGACTACGTCCCGATTGGGCGCCGGCTACTGTTGCTGAACTGGACGCTTGTTTTTCTGATTGCCGCCCTGTCAGGGATCGGTTTTGCCATGCTGTATTCGGCGGCCAACGGATCGCTCCAGCCATGGGCGGAACGTCAGATGATGCGTTTTGCCGTCGGGGCTACGTTAATGATCATCATTGCTGTGACCGACATACGCATATGGCTGAAGCTTGCCTATTTCTCGTATTTTGTCGCGCTGATCCTGTTGATTGCGGTCGAGATCAAGGGTGACATCGGCATGGGCGCACAGCGCTGGATCAATCTGGGCTTCTTCCAGCTCCAGCCATCCGAGCTGATGAAAATCTCATTGGTTCTGGCACTTGCGCGGTATTTCCATGGCCTGACGGCCGAGGATGTCGGGCGCATCACGCTTTTGATCCCGCCGATCCTGATGGTGGCGGCCCCGTCCGCGCTGGTGTTACGCCAGCCTGACCTGGGCACGACGCTGCTTCTGATTGCCGGTGGCGGTGTGATTTTCTGGCTGGCGGGTGTTCGGATATGGAAATTTGCCCTCGTTCTGGGCAGTGCGCTTGCCGCCGTTCCGATCGGCTGGCAGTTCCTGCGTGAATATCAGAAGAACCGTGTTCTGACCTTCCTCAACCCGGAAAATGATCCGCTGGGGGCTGGATATCATATTACCCAGTCCAAGATCGCACTTGGCTCTGGCGGGCTGTTTGGCAAGGGCTTCATGCTGGGATCGCAAAGCCATTTGAACTTCCTGCCGGAAAAACAAACCGACTTTATCTTTACCATGCTGGGCGAAGAATTCGGTCTTGTTGGCGGGATGGCGTTGCTGGGGCTTTATGCGCTGGTCATCACCTATGGCTATGTCATCGCCCTGCGCTGTCAGAACCAGTTCGGACGCCTAGTGGCGATTGGTGTGACCTCGACCTTCTTCCTGTACGTCTTTATCAACATTGCCATGGTGATGGGTCTGATCCCGGTAGTGGGAGTTCCCCTGCCCCTCGTATCCTATGGCGGCACGGTCATGATGACAATTCTGGTCAGTTTCGGCCTGTTGATGAGCGTCTCTATTCACCGCGACATCCGGATATCCAGACAGGGCAATGACGACGGCCGCAGCTAAGAAGCTGCGTCGTAACACCCGTCGGTTTTCCGATCACGCATCGAAAGGAAACAGGTCTTTAAACTCGGAAAGTGTTTTGAAATCGGCCAACTTGCAACGGTTTCGCCCGGTCTCCTTGACCTCATAAAGCGCGCGGTCTGCCAGCGAGTAAAGTATTCCCGATACATCTGCCTGTTCGGCGTTTCTGAGCATCTCGAACTGCTTTGCGACATCAGGTTCAAATGCAGCCATCCCTTCTTTTGATGGTAAGCCTGACACGCCAAAGCTTGATGTGAAGGAAAGCTTGCTGCCGCCAAAATCGACACTGTTGGCTTCGAGTTTCTGACGCAGGCGTTCTGCAAGGATCATCGCTCCTTCAAGTTCCTCGCCCGGCAGAAGGACTGCAAATTCTTCACCGCCCATCCGCGCCGGAATATCAATTGTGCGCAACGTTTTTCGAAGTGTCTCGGCAAGTGCGACCAGAACCGCATCACCAGCCTGATGGCCGTAGGTGTCGTTCAGGGCCTTGAATCGGTCAATATCAAGCAGAATGACCGATACCGGCGTATCGCGACGTCGCCAGATTGAAATGGATTCTTCAAGTCTGGCGAGATAAGCGCGCCGGTTTGGCAGTTCCGTCAGCGGATCTGTCGATGCAATTACCGCAAGCTTTCGCATCGCTGCGTTCAATTCTTCGGTGCGCTGCGCGACACGATGCTCCAACGTGACGTTCGCGTTCTGCAGTTCGTCACGCGCCTTACGCAATTCCGCAAGTTGTTGGCGGATGGTTGCGAAAAGCCCAACCGTTACCGAACCCAGCAACTGCACCTCATCATCGTGACGATGATACGGGGGCATGATCAGTGTTCTACTGTCATCGGTCGGGTTGGAATTGACGATATAATTGCCAAGGCGGATCACAGGACGCGAAAACACATAATAGCTCATGCTGGCGAAACACATGGCCATCACTGCGGCAAGAACCATGGTCGCGAGAAATGACCACAACAAGCGGGTCATGTAGGCATTTACGTAAACCTGCGGATTGAGATCGATCACCATTTCGCCAATGGTGGTAACAGGTTTTCTATCTGGATCACGAACCGGAACCGTGATGGTTTGCAAGCCACCAAACATCTTCTCGGCCCAGCGAGAGGTCGGTATTTCACCCGCCGGACGTTTGAGTTCAAAGAAAATGCCATCCTGGGCATTGGTCAGCGTCACACCCGCAATCGAGCGATTATTGAGCATGCCGCGCGCCATCACATCGGCAAGCTCCCGGTCGTGTTTGGCCAGCACCTGGGTTGCGACGGGCACACTTGAAGAAACGATACGCTGATTGCCCTGCTGATAGACGCCTTCAAGCCATTTATAGTCTTGGTATCCCCGGATAGCGACAATTACAAGGCCAAGCACAATGGCGAGACAAAGCGTATATTTCAACTGACGGGCGGCGATTGTGCTGCCCAGTTTCAAGCTGGCAAGAGCATCCATTTGCTTTCCATCAGACTGTCCCGCCAAGCGTATCGACCTCGTCTTCCTGAAGGGGGTTACCGGGGCTGGCGCCTGTTGTTGCTAATCGCCATCTCCGGGATGCAACGCAAAGTTATACTCCGTGCCGGGCGGTAAGTTGGCAATACTAAAATCATTAAAATCGAGACTATTCCAATCCCGGCTGCCGAGAACATCCACGAAATAGGATATATTTTCGCGCGTGATGGCCTCCATCCTGAATGAGATTTCGGGATGACGGGACAGAAATTCAACACCTTGTATATAATCATGAAGCAATACGATTGCCCACGCACCAGCAAAGAAATGCCCGCCATGGGTCATGGTCATCTGGCCTTCCGCGACTTTGCGAAGCCCATCGGGTGACCAGTTAAGCCCGCCAACAAAGACATCTTTGCCCGGCTTTCGTCCCGCCTTTTCAAGCGCAGCCATTGCACCGAGTGCGATATCGTCATTGGCAGCCCAGATGGCATCGACGCATCCACCACGATCCAACCAGTTTTCGATTTGACGGTATGCCTCATCATAGGACCAATTGGCCACCAGACGGCGCTGTTCCTTAAGAAGCGGGAACCGGCTCAACGCATGATCCAATCCTTGCAGTCGCTGAAGAGACGCCGGGGTCTTGCGATCCCCTGCAATCGAGATCAGGCACAAAGGTCCGGGTTGACGACTGTCGCTTCCAAGTGATGCACCGTCGATCAGCGATTTAGCAATGTCGTATCCGGCACGTTCGTTGTCAGGCGTCAGTGACAGGATCCAGTGGTCAAAATCTTTGCCCGGTTGCCCGTGGGCCGCTTTTTGCGCATCGGTCAGATCATTGAGCAACATGATCACCGGAATGCCCCGTTCTTCTGCTTCAAGAACAATCCGGGTTCCTTGCTGATGCTCATTCACGGCAATGATGTAATCGGGGGCGGGATCAAGGGCAAAAACCTTCTGCGCACTCTCGATCATCATATTGCTGTCGCGGTCGCTGTTAAAAACGATCAGCTCATACCCGAACTGATCGGCTGCCGCCTGCATGGTACCGCGGACATCTTTCCAGAAGCCGCGATCTCCATATCCAGGATTGATGAAGGCAATGCGTACCGGCGCGTCTGTACCATCAGACGACGTCGTTTGTGCTTGTGCTGGCACCGCCAGAAACGCAATCAGTCCCAAAAGAAAAAGCACGGCGTGGGGCTTCAAACCGGGTTCCCGTTTTTGTTTCCATTCACCGACACGACCGCTGAAACGATCTGCGTTGGCATCTGTCATCTCAAGGCGCATTAAAAACCGTGAACGCTGTCTCTTTCAAGCGCGACGATAGCCTCGGTAATCCCAAATCAATTGTCAGGTGCGCCCCGCCTTTCGACAGATGTTAATATACAATTATATACAAAATTGGTGTCCGAATTGAAACCGGTACTTTACAGTATCAAGATAAATGATCCGGCGTTCATCCCGCGCCTGACGGCACCTGTCGCAAAGCCGCGACAAGTTCCTCGTTCGACATGTTTGCCCGGTTCTTGATCCCCTTTTGCGCGGCCAGATGATACAGGTCATCACGGCGCCACTTGTCATATGTTGGCGCGGTACGCAGCCGACGTGCGGAAGTTTTTGGATCAGTCTCTCCAGAGAGTTTCTTATAGCTCGCCACTCTTGCCTCCTTTGTGGGACGGACACAAGCAGTCTTGGTAGTTTACTCTGTGTCACTGAATTGGAGTGTTTCCACATTTCATGTAGGGGGAATTGCGGCATTTTCTATTGCCTGACGACATTTTTCACCGCCATCAGACCTAACAAACTGAGCAAAAATGGAAAATTTCCGGGCGAGCAGCATCTGACCAATTGCCCGATTGTGGTTCCGACCACCAAACCAGACGCCTGTGGGCTATTTGCTCCCCAGGAGTTCCTGCATGGCGACAAACGTTTCACTCACAGTCTGATCAAGCCCCTTGATCCGATCATCAAGCGGATCGCCAAAATCACCGTCAAAGCTTTCAAGTGCCAGTGCCTCTTCGGCAAGCCGGGCGGCGGCCATGTTTCTTGCCATACCCTTGATCGCATGCCCAGAGCGGTGAATACCGTCTTGGTTTTTGGCATCCGCGGCCTCCACAAGGCGTGTGCGTTCTTCCTCGTACGATGCAGGTAGCAAGTTCACCAGAAGCAAAACCTGATCCTTGCCAAGGGCGTCACACAACTCGTCAAACCGGGCGGTATCAATCAATTCCATCTGCACACCTTTCTCGTGCTGCCAAGGATATCATCTCTGCGCGCACGGTGTTTCTCAAGTTCGTCAGACAATAGCAATCCTTGGGGGACTTAACCACGGGCCACGGTCGAGCACGCCTTTGCCACTTCTTGCGCCCAATGCAAGGTCTGGGCATCCATCGTCTGCATATGACGATATTTGTCAAACTGGGCTACAATCAAGGCCAGACGTTGCAAGAAAGCCGGGGGACTATCCAGTGCCAACAATTCATTGGCAAGCGGATCAAATGCTGCATTCTGAAATTCAAGCGACAGGCTGATCCGTGGCGCGCTTGCATACGGACTTGCCCGTCCGCCCCAATGATAAAGATCCTGTCGCCAACCCATAACCGCCCCAGGTTGTGCCGGAAGTGCGCGCACATCCTGTAACGGCACATCAGCGGGCTTGGACACTGGTGCTGGATATCTCTTTTCAAAGTTTCGCGGCAAAACATGCATGCAGCCATTATCCGGCGTCGCGCTGCTAAGCGGCACCCACAGTGAGAGGCTGATCAGCATGTCATCACCTATCACACTCTCGCCCTGATAATCACGATGGGGAGGCCAGCCGCTTCCATCAGCTTGCGGATCAACGTGCCACGCCCAGAAATGCGGTAAAAGTGCGATACGATCGCCCAAAAAATGACTGAGCAACGGACGCAACCGACGAAAAACATCCCATGCTTCGTCATATAAATAGATCAGCGCGGGCGACAGGTCGTTTGCAACCAGTGTCTCGATCCCGACCCGCAGTTTCGCCAGATCATCTTCTGGCAAAACATCGTGGATCAGAAAATACCCCTCATCCCAAAACCGATCTGACAGCGCCCCTCCGTCAAAACCACCTTTATCGGTACCGATTTCAGCAACATCGCCCGTTGATCCACCATCTCCTGAAATCGAAAGATGCGGATTAAGCTTCTGCCAAACTTGAATGTCGACGGCATTTTGGGGTGTGATCATGGGAAAATGTCCGGTATTGAGGATGGCCGGACGATACGCAGCACATTGTTTGATGGCAAGCGCGGAAAAGTGTCGCCGGCGACAACGCGCACTCGATGGCAATCAGGATCAGGCTTGGCACCCGACATGACAAACGACACAACACCGTCCAAGCATCAAACACCGATCAATCATGGTGGCGCCGTTGATCGGGCCGCTCAGCAATACGGCATTCCCGCAAGGGATTGGTTGGATTTATCGACGGGTATCAATCCGATTGCCTACCCGGTTGGCGACATCGATCCGGCACATTGGCAACGACTGCCGCTGGCCGCAGAGCTTGATGCGCTCAAGCAGGCCGCCAAAGTTTGCTATCAGACACCGACGACCAAACACATTGTCGGTGCACCGGGCACACAGGCCCTCATCCAGTCCATTCCGTTCTGGTTAAAAGACCGGAGCACACCAACACGCGTACACATCATGGGCCCGACATATGGCGAGCATGAGCGGTGCTGGCTTCGGGCCGGTTTTCCCGTCGAGAACCATCAAACCCGTCCCAATGACCGCTGTGAACAGGCGAAGGCGATATTAAGCGCTGCAGATGCCGGAACGGTCGTCGTTCTGGTAAATCCGAATAACCCGGACGGCGGGCACTTTGCGCCACGGGATATCGTTAAACTAGGGAAACTCGCAGCGACCCGGAATTGCTGGCTTGTGGTTGATGAGGCCTTTATGGATTGCCAACCAGACCAGTCGATCTGTCCCGATATTGATCAATTGCCAACCACGATTGTCCTTCGATCGTTTGGCAAATTTTTCGGACTGGCAGGCGCCCGTCTTGGCTGTGCGGTGATGGCACATGACCTTGCAACTGATCTTGAAAACCGCATTGGTCCGTGGGCCATTCCGGGCCCGACACTTGCGGTTGGAACAGAGGCCCTTCTGGATCGGGATTGGCAAGAAACAACGCGGGCTCGCCTAAGTTCTGATGCCCTGCGACTTGATCAGCTCGTTACTGAAAACAGTGCATTGGTTCTTTGCGGGGGCACGGATCTATTTCGCTATTACGATGGCGCAGATTGTGTCGCCCTGGCTGATCATCTTGCGCGTCGCGGGATTTTGGTAAGGCTGTTTGATCATGATGCGAACAAGATCCGCTTCGGCCTTCCGGGAACGGATACCGATTGGAAGCGCCTTGAAGATGCCATGGCAAACTGGCGCTAACCCGATGACCCAGGTGCCCTAGTCCTGGTTTTCTTCCCAAGACTGCTTTTTGCGGTAAATCGTAGACGGACTGACACCCAGCGCATCGGCTGCACGTGGAATAGACCCGCCGCAGCGTTCTATTGCCTCTTCAATCGCTTGTTTTTCGACCTGCCACAGCGGCTTGATCTCGCCAAAGGTTTTGCTGGCGGGCGCAAATGGTGGTGGCGACAAAGCGGTGGCTTCATCGGTGCCGGCGCTTATCCCAACACTTGCGCCAAGCAGTTGATTGCTCCGCTCGGAATGATGGTTTTCAACAACCTTGCGCATCTGTCGCGCGCCAGCCAGGAAAGCAAGTGCCTCCGGGTCGCCTTCCCACAGGCGTCCGGGACCGCCAGGCTCGTTTGAAACAACGGGGTGTGGTGGCGGCGCCTCAATCGTGCCTGATCCGAATTGATCGCCTTCGGACCCGCTATTGACCGGTCGCGGCACCATTGAAAGCGTGACCTCTGTCCCGTTATTCAGGACAACAATATTTCGGATGATGTTTTGCAGCTGTCGAATATTGCCCGGCCAGGAATAGCGCGCAAACAGGGCAGATACTTCGGGACTGAAGCGTTCGAAATCGCGCCCTTCTTCGCGCGTGAAGCGCTGCAGATAGAAATTCGCGATCTGCAAGATATCATTGTCACGGTCGCGCAAGGGCGGCATGTGCAGCGGAATAACGTGCAGGCGATAATAAAGGTCTTCGCGGAACCTGCCAGACCGAACTTCTTCAAGCGGATCGCGGTTTGTCGCACAGACAAAGCGCACATCAACCGTTTCAATCGAGCTGCCACCCACCTTCTGGAAGGATCCGGTTTGAATGAACCGCAGAAGCTTGGTCTGCAGATCAAGGTCCATTTCACAGATTTCATCAAGGAACAGCGTACCGCCATCAGCACGGTGTGCAGCCCCTTCGCGGTCGGAAACCGCACCGGTAAACGCCCCTTTGACGTGACCGAAAATCTCGCTTTCCATCAGGTCTTTGGGAATGGCACCGCAGTTTAGCGGAATGAAGGGATCTCTCGTGCGTTCCGACCGGCGATGGATTGCCTCTGCCGCCAATTCCTTACCCGTACCGGATTCACCGGTGATAAAGACGGTGGCTCTGCTCGGCGCGGCATTTTCAATAATGCGGTAAATATCGCGCATGTTTTCCGACCCGCCGATGATGTCAAAATACATCTCGTCGGTATCGGCATCTTGCGGGTCTGCCTCTGGCGCAGCCTGAAGTGATGGCCCACCCTTGACGGCCTTGGTCACCGTTTCGCGCAGTTTATCGGCGGTAAAGGGCTTTAACAGGAAATCCCAGGCACCTTCGCGCATCGCTTCAACCGCGACATTGATCGATCCGTGCGCGGTGATGACAACGATCTTGCACCCGGGTGCAATCTGGGCAGAGGCACGCAGAACTTCGCGGCCATCCATATCGGGCAAAATCAAGTCCAGAACAACGACATCCGGCGGGTCCTGACGCAAACGTTCAATGGCGTCGGTGCCACTGACGACATGATCGACAAAATGGCCATCCGCACGCAGGTAATCCTGATACACGCGCGCCAGCGAAAGTGTATCTTCAACAATTACAATGCGTGCCTGCTCTGGCATTTTCTTGTTCGTATCCCGATATACCACTGTGGGTAAGCATACCGACAATGTTGCTCATCCCACAACTACTAACATTTGTTGCAGTCACCGCCCAAACCATACACAATCATATCAATGTTAAGAAAAGTATAGCCTTTATCAGGGTTTTGGCCCTGATTACTCGCTTTGAGGGAGTCCGGACTTGAACTACAAGACAGAATTCGCCGATGGCGCCACGACAGTTGAAGTGACAGGTCGCTTTACATTTGGGGACCATTCGAGTTTTCGCAAACTGATCGAAGAAGTCCGTGGTCATGAATCATCCACCCTTGTCCTGAATATTTCCGGTGTCGATTTCATTGATTCTGCCGGTCTTGGCATGCTGCTGCTTGCGCGTGACGAAGGCGAAAAGACCAACACCACTGTCGTCTTGCGTGGTGCGCAGGGGCAAGTCAAACGCATGCTTGAAGTTGCCCGCTTTGACACCCTGTTCCGGCTGGAAGACTGACCCATGCCGGCAGGCGGTGAGGCCCATGCAAAGCATCTGATCGCCGTTGCGCAATCAGTTGCGCAGGAAGACGCCAATCAGCTTGTTCTCAGCCCGAACATCTGGCAACAGCCAGACGACGTTTCCATCAAATATGTGTCTGGTCAGACGCCCGAGGACTTTTCCAATCAACGTCATTTTTCCGTGTGCATCCTGCCACCGATGGTCGGCCGCGACTGGCTTGGTGGCCTGATCCGCCTGAACTGCGAAACATTTATCGAATGTTTCCCGGAACTTGATCTGGATGACCTTGCGCCGCTTTCTGGCAAAAAATCGCGCCCTAAACATGACCTTCTGGTGTGCCTTTCCACCCGTAGTGCCTATCACCTTCCGGTGGCGCGGAAGTTTGTCACCAGCCTGCGCCATCGCGGATTGATCGGCGACAGCATCGCATCCTCTGTCGAGATGGCCGTTCAGGAAGCCTTTGCCAACTCGTTGGTGCATGGCAATATTGGACTCGACACGGGTGGCCATTTATCCATGGACCGCTTCAAGGAACTTGGCGAGGAAACCGAGCGACGTCTGGCCTCAAGTCGCCACGGTTCACGTGCCATTATCCTGACAGCGCGTCGGCGCAAAAATGGTCAGGTCGCCGTCACCATCAGCGATCAGGGTCAGGGCTTCACCCCGCCTGATGAAAAGGCGACCCTTGATATCACCCGCAAGGACAGCACCTTTGGCAGGGGTTTGCCCCTGATCCGAAGTCTTTGCCAATCGGTCAATTTCCTGCGCGACGGACGCAGCATTGAACTGACATTTGATGACGACCAGTCCGCGAAATTGTCACCCGAAGCCTCGTTCCTGTCCGACCTTGAACATCGCCTGACAACATCAGCAGACACCGGACTGCGCATCCCGCAAAATGCGACCATATTAATCGCGGATGACACCATGTTGTCACGCGAAATCATTGCGTCCTATTTGCGTGCGGACGGGTTTACCAATCTGGTCTTTGCCAAGGATGGCGAAGATGCCCTTGCCCAGATCAAGGTGCACAATCCCGATCTGATCATTCTTGATATCATCATGCCCAAACTGGACGGCTATGCGGTCTGCAAGGCGGTGCGCGCCGATCCGGCCTATGCCAAAACGCCGATCATTGCCCAGACTGCGCTAGAAGAAAACGAAGGCCGCACCCGCATTTTCGATGACGGGGCCACCGATTTGATCCTGAAGCCCCTAAACAAGGCCGAGCTGATCGCACGCACCAAGATCCACCTTGAAAACCGGCTTCTGGTTCAAAAGCTTCAAGCCTATCAGGAACGCACCCAGTCCGAGCTTGAGCTTGCCCGCAACATGCAGGAAAACCTCAATCCTGCGCCCGAACATTATCGCGGTGTCGGGATGGATTATGGCATGCGCATCAGCGCGACCTTCCAGATGTCCTCGGAACTGGGCGGTGACATGTGGGGACTGGTGCCCATTGATGCCCACCGCTTGGGCGTCTATATCGTCGATTTCGCCGGGCATGGGCTTGGTGCCGCGTTAAACACATTCCGCCTGCATTCCCTGATCTGGTCGGAACAGTTCGATGATCAAACCCCAGACACCTATCTGCAGGCCCTGAACCGTCGCCTTAAGGGGCTTCTTCCGGTTGGCCAGTATGCGACCATGCTTTATGGCATCATTGATCAGCAAAAGAACGTGTTCACCTATGCCAGTGCCGCCTGTACGTCGCCTGTTTTGGGCAACAGTATCACCGGTGATGCGCGCTATCTGGACGGGTCGGGTGTTCCGCTGGGTGTAATCCGCGATGCCCGTTACGAAACCCGTGAAGTGCCGTTCGACAAGAACAGCTTCCTGCTGCTTTACAGTGATGCCCTGATTGAAACCACACTTGATAACGGGCAGTTCCTGTGTGAGGAAGGCTTGCTTTCGATGCTGCAAGAAACCGTGCTCGAAGGCGGCAGCGACATTGATCTGGCAGCACAGATCGCCGATCAGTTCATGGACCGGGCACCTGCAAACCTTGATGATGATTTCACGATCGTCTCGTTGCAGTCCGCCATGATCCCGGCGGCAAGCGGAGAGCGCTAAAGACCGTTTTTCAGAAAACGTAGCGCGCCGGACCAACACAAGACTGCACCAGATCACCGAACGGTTCGATATCCCCCCACGACACCTGCGTACGATCAAGGGGCATGCCGAATTCCTTGGAGACGGTATCTTTCGAACCGGCCTGAAGACGGCTTGCGATGGCTGCCCGAACAAGATTGGCCAGCCCCCTGCGCGCGCCGGTATGATCCGGTTCAGACGCCAGTACCGCGCCAAGCTGATCCAGGGCACGCATTTTATCGCGACAGCCAAGCATGTCAGCCGCCAACACCCGCAATTCCCGGACATCGGGGCGCAGGCTGATCGCGATTTCAAGATGTTCAAGGCCAAGGCCACGACGGCCGGTTTGAATATACACCCGGGTCAGGCCCAAATGCGTCGCCCCATCGAGATCATCAATCAGCAACGCCCGACCAAACGCGTTCAGCGCCAATTCGGACAAGCCAAGATCAAGCAAGACATGCCCCAAAACACGAAGACGGGCCGGCTGGTCAGGAAGACTGTCGATCAGATTGCGCAGACGGGCACGGATTTCAGGGGCAAGATCAATCTCGGCCGCGATGGCCATTGCGGATGTTTGCAAAGTCTCTGTCTGCGACGACATGGTCAAGGCCCCGTTCCCGCCAAAAATCGGAACCGATAATCACGCCAAATGGCTGGGATATCGATCCGTCTTCGAACAGAGTACTGTCATCTGGTTGCGGGAATATTAACCGAGTCGCAGCTTTTGCGGTTTGGCACCTCAGCGCACGCAGATGCCTTTACTACCTAAGCCCGCCATCAAGGGATTCAAGTCTGACTTCGCGGTTCGGACGGGCAAAGAAATAGCCCTGCATCAACCGTCCGCCCAATGTGGTCAGAACATCACGCTGGCTATCGCTTTCAATCCCTTCAAGCACGCAATCAATGCCAAGGTTCTGGCACATATCGATCACGGTCTTGACGATCCGGCGACTGCGTTCGTTGTGCGGCACGGGGGAGACAAAGCTGCGATCGACCTTGAGCGCATCAAACTCCAGCTCATGGACATAGCGCAGACTGGAATAACCGATACCGAAATCATCAAGCGCAATGCGAGCACCATGTTCGCGCAAATAGCGGATGCTGGTACGTGCGGCTTCAAAATCGCGCAGGAATGCGGTTTCGGTGACCTCGAAGGTCAGCCTTCCCGGATGGATATCGTGTTTCCTGATCTCGTCGATCAGCCATTCGACGGTGTCTGATAGCACAATATCACGCGCCGACAGGTTAAACGAAACCGGCAGCTTTGCCGGCCAGTCCCGCATATCGACCATCAGTTTTTCAAACAGAACCCGCGTCAGGAAGCTAACCTGGCCGGTCTTTTCGGCAACCGGGAAAAACGTCCCCGGGGATACCTGCCCCATCAGAACACTGTCCCAGCGTGCCAGCGCCTCAAGCGAGCTGACCTCACCCGACTGGATGTCAAAAATCGGCTGATAATGCAGGCTGAGCTCACTTGAAAGGTCGGCCTTGCGCAGCGCCTGTTCGATCTGGGAATCATGGCGGATCAGGGTTTCATGATGGGCGGCGAACAGAACCGCCTCGCCGCGCGCATTCTTTTTGGCGTGATAAAGCGCAAAGTCGGCACGCTCAAAAAGACCATTCGGGGTGCGGGCCACAGTCGGATAGGTCGCAAGGCCAAGCGATGCCGAAACCTGAACCGTCACACCATTGAGCAAGAAGGGACGATTAAGGTCATCACACAACTTCTTGCCGAGCGCCATCAGGGTCAGCGGATCGCCATACCCCTTGACCAGCAAGCCGAACTCATCCCCCCCCAGGCGGGCCAAAAGCATGTCCGGACCAAGGATATTGCGCAGACGTCTTCCCGCCTGCTGCAAAAGCTCATCACCGGACGGATGCCCATGCACATCATTGACCGGTTTGAAGCCATCGAGATCAATCATTGCAACAGCAAAGGTCTCGTTCTCCCTGGCAGCATTCAGCGTATCTTCGAGGGTGGTAAAGAACGCACGCCGGTTGGAAAGGCCCGTCAGCGGATCAATCAGCGCAAGCGCCTCGTTCTGGCGCAACAGATCAATCATCGCCTTGTGCTGGGCTTCCAGATCATTCTGGGTTTCAATCAGCCCCGAGAAATTGGCATAGAAGCTTCGGATGATCTGAATGATCATCAGGGAAACCAGCGCCATATTCACCGCAATTGCGACATAGACCTCGTTGCCGCTTGATCCGAAAAAGACCACAAAAGTGCCCAGCACGATGGCCACCACCAACATGGCGGCCGGCGGGAAGTTCACCAGACAGAAGATACAGCCGACAACCGTGATCGAGATGAAATAGGCGACATGGCCGCGCTGAAACGCATCGCCATAGCCAAACATGGTAATGGCCCAAGCCGTAAACAGCACCGCAATCATCACGGCCAGCACCCGGATCCGCTTGAGATGCTTTATACAGGCCTCGACATTATCAACATCGACCCGCGCCCGGTCCCAGGCAATGGCGCGAAAGATACAAATGGCGCCGAGAACGATCACGGCATGGATCGTCATCCAGTCCGGGGCGGAGCCATAATGGGTGTAGGCAAGTGCCACCGCATTGGCCAGAAGCAGCATGTAAAGGACGGGAATTTGACGCGACAGGGCATTAACCTGCGCACGCACCAGCTCGGGCTTGTCCGTTCGAATTTTAAGCGTGTCGGCAATCCCTTGCCACCAACTACCGGCTGCCACGTTTCAGAGACCTAATGCATTCTGTGTCATGCAAAAAATATTACACAGATTTTGCCGAGGGGACATCCCTGATTGTGCACGGCACATAAAGATCTTCTTGTTATGAAATTTCTAGGTCTTCTTTGCCGCAGATGACTGTTTTCGCACCTTCTTTTTCGGTCTGTTCTTTGCGGCATGTGCCCGACCGGCCGCCCCCAGCGCCATATGGGCAAATTCAAGAAGCTGATCCTCATCATCAAGCCATTCACCGGGTGCTGCGAAATAGGCAATCGTGTGGGGATCCTTCTGCGATGGGACGACAAACCGCACCATTCCGATGGCGTCATAAGCTGCTTGTGTCTGAGTGTCGCCCTTGAGGTAGAGGACATCATCAAACACCAGCGCAAAGAACAGCCCGTCACAATAAAGCCCGAAGCCGCCAAACATCCGCCTTGGGCGAATGGTGCCAAGCGGTGCCAGAAGTTCTGAGACCATCTGAACGAATTCGTTATCGACCGATGCCATTGAGTATTTCGCCTTCGACACCTTCGGAAATCAGATAATCACGCAACGACCGCCCCGGAACCGGGCGAAACCGCGCGGTCGAGATATCCATATGCTCAATGCGGTCTGCACGAAAGACACGAAAGGCTTCGCGCAATTCGCACCAACTGGCCAGAAGCCACGTACTGCCAAAAAACAGCATGCCAAGTGGCCAGACCCGACGACGGGTATTGTCGCCCTTTGCATCGGTGTAGTCGATTTCAATCAGAAACCGTTCGCGAATGGCACGCCTGAGGTCAGGCATCGAAATGGCAATCGGCTCCTGGGCAATTTCGGCCACCGCAATCGGAACACCCCCAACCAGCCCCCGGATTTTCTCCGGCAGGACCGCCTCGATCTTGGTCAGGGCATCGCCCGCCGCACGCGCCATTTGCGGATCGGTCCAGCTTTGAACCATACGCGCGGCAACAACAAGTGCCTCGATCTCATCGGCATCAAACATCAAGGGCGGCAGGTCATAGCCATCGCGCAGGATATAGCCAACGCCCGCCTCCCCCTCGACCGGGACACCCGATGCGGCAAGGTCGCGAATATCGCGGTAAATGGTGCGTTCGGAAACTTCCAGTTCCTCGGCCAGGTCACATGCGCGGCACAGTTTCCGGCGGCGCAAGATTTGTACAAGGCGAAATAGTCGGTCGGCCCGTCTCATGGTCACTCCTTCGTCATCCTGCCCCGAAAATTATCATACCGCTCCTGACAGGCTCCTGTCAGGAGGGATGTGTAACCATGTCGAAATCGGGACAGGATTTACCCCCAACGTCAGGAGCATGACGATGAAAGTGACCAACGCCTTTCAGATTATCATCACTGAAAAATTCACCCAAAGCCGCGCCTTTTACAAAAAGCTTGGCTTCACCCCGGTCTTTGACGGTGACTGGTATTGCCAGCTTGTCTGGCCATCCGCACCCTCCGTTCAACTTGGCCTGATGACACCCGGCCATGAAAGCCAACAGGCCATCTTCCAATCCGCCACCATCGGTGAAGGCACTGTTCTGACCCTGGAAGTCGAAGAAGCCCGTGATGCGGCCGATGAGCTGCGTGAAGCCGGTTTCGAATTCGCGGTCGACCTTCGTGATGAACCCTGGGGACAGCGCCACTTTGCGTTACTTGACCCCAATGGCGTGCGTATCGATATCGCAAGCCCGACCGCCGAACTTTCCCCGGAATTTGCCCAGCAGTTCAAGGAAACCGGCGAAAGCGCAATCGCCGGATCACCCTTGCGCCCCAAAGCCCCCCACGCACCTTAAATCAGCGGCCTGCCCCAATGGCAGGCCGTTTCTTTATCCAAGCGTCTTTGCAAACAGGGATATCGCCGCCGCGGCATCCGCGATGTTCTGGCTTTGGGTCCGACCGGAGCTTTTGCGTGGCTTGAAATCATGCTCGCCGTCTTCGACCCAATGCAGCGTGATACGATCCGAAAGGTCGTAACCTGCAATCTCGTCAGGTTTACCAAACGGGTCGCGCGTGCCATGGCAAATCAGGCTTGGCGTTTTAAGGGTCTTGAGATGATCTGTCCGAAGGTTCTCGGGCTTGCCGGGCGGATGGAACGGATAGCCAAGGCATACAAGCCCGGCGACACCAAGATCATCCGCAACCATGCTGGCGATCCGCCCGCCCATGGATTTCCCGCCGATGATCAGCTTTTCCGGCCCACCAAGTTGGCGAACCACGTCACCATAAAATTCGATCAATACCGATGCACGGTCCGGACCACGCTTTTTGCCATCGATCCGGCGTTTGGCCATATAGGGGAACTCAAACCGCGCCACCCGCAGGCCCGCCTGTACCAGTTCGCTGGTCATTTCGTTCATGAATGGGCTGTCCATCGCCGCCCCGGCCCCATGGGCCAGAACGATGGTGTAACCGGCCTTTTCATCGCCATCGAACTGAAAATGGATTGGATCGGTGCTCACAACGGGGCCTTTTGACTGCCGGATGTTTCCATCCGTCATACAGAACCCATCAACACACTCCAAGTCAGATATGCCCATAATGAGTTGGAACCACTCAAATACTCGCATCCAAGGCCTGACATAGCTATACTGCCCTCCCCACCACGGCGCGCCCCACAGCGCCAAACCAACATCCAATCGCGCCACCCGCGATCAGATGCCTGACATCCACGACAAAGGCCCCAATCGTGTCCTCAGAACAAGATCCGTTACCGACAAATCCGCCCAAAGAACGACTTGGCTGTCTTCCCAAACCGGTTCAGTGGCTGTTGCTGATCTCAGTCTCCGTGGTGTTTTCCGTCCTGCTTCATCATTGGCAGGTTCCGGCATCCCTTCTGGTCGGGCCGATGATCATTGGCATCCTGATGGGAACGAATGGCGCGACCATTGCCGCCCCGAAACCGCTTTATCTTGGTGCGCAGGCCGTATTGGGCGTGATGATTGGCGGATCGATGACGGTCGGCATCCTGACATCCTTTGCCACCGACTGGCCGATGATCCTTGGCATTACCGGCGTCACCCTGCTTGCCAGCAGCTTTCTGGGCTGGGTCCTGTGTGTCAAACAGGTGCTGCCGGGCACGGCAGGCATCTGGGGATCAACACCGGGGGCGGCGTCCGCCATGGTGATCATGGCCGATGCCTTTGGCGCAGACGCCAGACTGGTGGCCTTCATGCAATATGTCCGCGTGGTGATCGTGGTCGGTGTGGCATCGAGTGTCGCCAATTTCTGGGTCGATCCGGAAATGCTTGCCGCCATGGGACCGCATGACTGGTTCCCGGCCTTTGACGCCGGTGGATTTGCCGTCACGCTCGGGCTGGTGGCAGTGTGTTGTTATGTCGGGCAGATATCGCGCCTGCCATCCGGACCGCTTCTGGTGCCGATCATTGTCACCATGATCCTGCATGTCAGCGGGGTCTTGGATGTCGTGCTGCCGGAATGGTTTCTGGGGCTGACCTACGCCATGATCGGATGGGTCATCGGTTTGAAATTCACCCCGGCAGTTCTGCGCCATGCGGCACACGCGCTTCCCAAAATCCTGCTCTCGATCTTTGTTCTGATCGGGTTCTGTGCGGGGATTTCAGCGCTTCTGGTGGTGTTTATGGATGTTGATCCGCTGACAGCCTATCTCGCGACCAGTCCGGGCGGACTTGATTCGGTTGCCATTATCGCCGCCAGCACGAATGTCGATCTGTCCTTCATCCTTGTGCTGCAGGCGACGCGCTTTTTCATGGTGCTGGCCTTTGGGCCGCCCTTGGCACGGATGGTCGCCCGGCGCACAGCCCATCTGACGGGCTGAAGCACCGGGGCCACAAAGATGTATGGGCTTAGACCCGAATGCGGCGAAATACGCCCGATGCGGTCATCACGCCAAGGATCACCAGAACCACCGCCAGAACCAGCGCAAGATTGCCCGGCTCCGAAAGCAGGATCACACCGCCCAGTGCGGTCAGGGCCGGGGTCATCGCGCCAAAGGCCGATGCACCGGTCGATCCGATATGGCGCACGGCAAGGCCATAGGTGATCACGGCAACACAGCCCGCCAACAGCCCTTGGGCGGTGAGCAACATCGCGATCTCGCCAATCGGGGCATCACCAATCGTGGTGCCGGTAAACAGCGCAATGATCGCCATCGCCACAAACGACCAGAACCCGACAAAGGACGCGGCTTCAAGCGCGCCAAGACCGCTTTGACGCATCGCATGGGTGTAGCACGCCCACATAAACGCACCAGCTGACACAAGGCCATAGCCCATCAGCATGTCATCACTGATCACGCCAGCTGGTTTAAGGGCGACCAAGGACAGAACGCCAATCACAACGGCGGCATAACCGATCATGCGGACCTTGCCCGGACGTTCCCCAAACAAAAGGATCGCAATCAGAACCGCCCAAACCGCCATGACACCTGGCAAAAGAATGCCAACATGGCTTGCCGGAACGAACTGCAGGGCACTTGCAACCATCAGGGTATAAAACGCGCCGGACCCGACGATCATCAAAAGACCGTTGGCCCATGAAAGCCCCTTGGGCCAGATGCCTTTTCTGATCCAGATCGGGGCAAGCAGGACAAAAGGCACAACAAAACGCATCAGGCCAATATCAACAGCGGTAAAGCTTGATGTCATGGCATAGCGGGTGGCAATCAGCCAACCGGCCCAGATGCAAACCGTCGCAAGTGCTGCGGTCACACCAACCAGTCGGCTTTCCGTCGCACCGGTGGCAGAGAGCGCGGAAGTTTCAGACATAACAGGGTATCCAGTAAGGGTTTGATTTTGGGGCTATTGATCCTGAATTCCATCACGCATCTACGAAGACGGCAACCCCTTTGACGTAGAGCCTGCTATGCGCCCCACTATGCGCAACGAAAAACGGCGCAAGGTTTCCCCTGCGCCGCTTTGGTCTTGATGGCTTTGATTTCTGATCAGATGCCGAATTCGGCGAAGAAATCATTGCCCTTGTCATCAATGACGATAAAGGCCGGGAAGTCTTCGACTTCGATCTTCCAGACGGCTTCCATGCCAAGTTCCGGATATTCGTGAACTTCGACCTTCTTGATGCAATCCTGCGCCAGACGGGCGGCCGGACCACCAATGGAGCCAAGATAGAAACCGCCATATTTCTGGCAGGCATCCTTGACCGCCTTGGACCGGTTTCCCTTGGCCAGCATGACGAACGAACCGCCAGCGGCCTGGAACTGTTCGACATAGGCATCCATACGACCAGCCGTGGTCGGCCCGAACGACCCGGACGGCATACCTTCTGGGGTCTTGGCCGGACCTGCATAGTAAACCGGATGGTTTTTCAGGTATTCCGGCATCTCTTCGCCGGCATCCAGGCGTTCCTTGATCTTGGCATGCGCGATGTCACGGGCCACGATCACGGTGCCGGTCAGCGAAAGACGGGTCTTGACCGAATATTGCGACAACTGCTTGCGGATTTCATCCATCGGACGGTTGAGGTCAACCTTGACCACTTCGTCATCAAGATGCTCATCAGTGACATGCGGCAGGTATTTCGCCGGATCATGTTCGAGATCCTCGATAAAGATACCGTCCTTGTTGATCTTGCCCAGAATCTGACGGTCGGCAGAGCACGACACACCCAGACCAACCGGGCAGCTAGCCCCGTGACGCGGCAGACGGATCACACGTACATCGTGGCAGAAATACTTGCCGCCAAACTGCGCACCGATGCCCATTTCGCGGGTCATCTCAAGGATCTTCTGTTCCCATTCAAGATCACGATAGGCCTGACCATGGTCGCCGCCTTCGGTCGGAAGGTTATCGTAATAACGGGCTGAGGCCATTTTCACGGTCTTAAGGCAGGCTTCCGCCGAGGTACCACCAATAACAACCGCCAGATGGTAGGGCGGGCATGCCGAGGTCCCGAGTGTGCGGATTTTCTCATCGAGAAACTTGCGCAGGCTTTCCGGGTTCAGAAGCGCCTTGGTCTGCTGGAACAGGAAGGTCTTGTTGGCCGACCCGCCGCCCTTGGCCATGAACATGAATTTGTATTCATCGCCCTTGGTCGCATAAAGATCAATCTGTGCCGGAAGGTTCGAGCCGGTGTTCTTTTCCTCGAACATGTTTTTCGGCGACACCTGCGAGAAGCGCAGATTGTGCTTCTGATAGGCCTGCCACACACCCTTGGACAGGGCTTCTTCATCGGAACCGTCGGTGATGACCTTGCCACCACGCTTGCCCATGATGATCGCAGTCCCCGTATCCTGACACATCGGCAAAACGCCGCCCGATGCGATGGATGCGTTTTTCAAAAGATCCATCGCCACGAATTTGTCGTTGGCGGTTGCTTCTTCGTCATCAAGGATTTTGCGCAGCTGTTCGAGATGCCCCGGACGCAGCAAATGCGAGCAATCAAAGAAAGCCTGAAGGGTCAGCTTTTCAATCGCTTCAGGATCGACTTTCAAATAGGTCTCGCCATTGACGTCAACGGTCGAAACACCCTCGTCCCCGATCTTGCGGTAAGGGGTCGTGTCCTTACCCTGATCAAACATGGGTTTATAGACAAAATCACTCATGGGAAGGTTCTCGTCTCTCTCAAAAACAAGGTGGGTTTGTTCTTTGTGTGGCTGGTTTTAGCGCCAATTGTATCAAAATGCCACGATACATTAGCGTAATACGCCTTGCCCCGGACGCGGGAAACATCAACGGGTTCGGGCAAAGAAAAAGGGCGGATTAAACCCGCCCTTTAAACAACTTATTTCTTTCGGAACGCATCAAGTGCGATGACCTCGCCGGTTTCATTGGCATCCGGCTTGGGCTTCTTGCGCGCCTTGGACGGTTCGGCGACCAGTGTCGGTGCGCCCTCTTCGTCTTCGATCAGATCGGCATCAAGATCGTCATCTTCATCATAGTCGAAATCTGCGTCGTCCATTTCTTCTTCGACGCTGAATGTCAGCATGAAGTTGGCAGACGGATCGACAAAGGCCAGCATGGCATCATAGGGCACGACAACCGTGGTCGGCATGCCATCGAAGCTCATCCCCACCGAGAAGTGATCATCTTCGGATTTCAGATCCCAGAACCGGTGTTGCAGCACAACGGTGATGTTGTCTGGATGCGCCTTGCGCTGACTTTCAGGCAGGGCCACACCGGGATGGTTGGTCTGGAAGGTGATATAATAGTGATGCTCTCCGAAAAGGCCCTCTTCGGCAACGCGCGCGAGGATGTCTTTCACCACACCGCGCAGCGCCTGGTCGACCATAAGATCGTAGCGGAATTCTTCCGGTTCTTGCATCAGTAATCCTGTATCTGGCGAAACCACCGGGGATGTCCGGCGCGTCCCGTCATTGTCATATGGCATCTTTGCGCACCAATTACATCTTGGCACGTTTGATAATGACTCTATTCATAACGAAGCGGGAAAGAAATACAAGAGTGGGGCGTTCTGTTGCTAGGTGCCCCGTCCCCCACCAAATTACCGCTCCCGGCAACCGGAATTTCGCTTTGGTGCTAGTACCGCTTAGGCGGCAGCAGCAACCGGAGCATTGTTGTCGTTTGCATTTACAAACATTGGCCCGATGCGGTGGTACCATGCCGAGCGCCCACATTGACTTTTACTGCTCACGTCGATCCTATTTCGGCCCCACGAAGATTGTCTGAGTCGGACAACCGATAAATTTTGGTGGAGCCGCCGGGTACCGCCCCCGGGTCCGTAAAGCCTATTCTGTCACGCAGTTTAGCGCCGTAGTCGAGTTGCCCCGACGCCCCCTATATAGGTCAAAAGACCCCCGTTTCACAAGGGGAATCGGGAAATCTTTTTTTGATTTTCGACGGAACATTTCGCGATCCCCGCAAGCAGTCATGCCCTGTCTTGGCGGGAATCACACGCGGCGGAAGGTGTCCGGGTAATCGATGACAAGACCGATGTCATCAATCTCAAGCTCTGCCGAGAAATTGCGAAACAGCCCTTCATAGCGATATCGACGATCCGGCATTAAACAGGTGTAACGCTGTGGTGCGCTGCGTGGCAGGAAATCACCCTCGATCTGGCTTGGCAGGGGCACATAGGCCGCTGAAATCTCGCGCGCCTCGCCCTCGCTTAACTTCAATCGCTTGATCGGAAGCATGTTTGTCGCGGGTGTGATGCCGATATCAACATCAAAGCACCCCGCCAAAGACGGCAGGCCGCGCTTTGCGATGCAATCAAACCAGTTTCCCTTGCCGTCCGACGTCACATGCATTTCTGCCCCACCGACATAGCTTACCTTAACTTCGCGTGTCGCGAACGCGGCATCCGTCACCACAAGATAAGACCCGCCATAGTGGCCCAGTCGCGTCCCGACCACGACTCCTTCAAGCTCTATCCCGTCCGGACCAGACTGACAGAAACAGTATTCAAGGCCGTTTCCAGTCCAATCGACCCACTGAACAGTCTTTTGCAAAACCAACACTCCCATGTGGCAAATGCACCCAAATCCCTGAAAGCTGACTATACCCAACATTCGCGATTTTGCCTGACCTGTCCTGACAGGATGTGTCAGTAGAGGCGGCATTCTTAAGGGCATGACAAAGATCGGATGGCGTCGCTTGCCCGTGCCCGTCGACCTGACTATGCTGCGACCAAAGCGATTCCAAAAATGCAGGGAACAGCATGCAGCAATATCTCGATCTGATGCGTCTGGTGCGTGACACCGGCACGCGCAAGGAAGACCGGACCGGCACCGGGACTGTCTCGATCTTTGGTCACCAGATGCGTTTTGACCTCGCCAAGGGCTTCCCGCTGGTCACCACCAAAAAGCTGCATCTGAAATCGATCATTCATGAATTACTGTGGTTCCTTGATGGCGATACCAACGTCAAATACCTGCAGGATAATGGTGTTCGCATCTGGAACGAATGGGCCGACGAAAACGGCGACCTTGGCCCGGTATATGGCGGCCAATGGCGGTCATGGCGGGGTGCCAATGGCGAAACCATTGACCAGATCACCGGCCTGATTGACCAGATCAAAAACAATCCCGATTCCCGCCGCCTGATCGTGTCTGCCTGGAACGTTGCAGATGTGCCCAACATGGCGCTGCCACCGTGCCACTGCCTGTTCCAGTTCTATGTCGCCGATGGCAAGCTGTCCTGTCAGCTTTACCAGCGCAGTGCAGATATCTTCCTGGGTGTGCCGTTCAACATCGCATCCTATGCGCTTTTGACCATGATGATCGCGCAGGTCTGTGACCTTGAGGTTGGTGATTTTGTTCATACGCTTGGGGACGCGCATCTTTACACCAATCATCTTGATCAGGTCGAAGAACAGCTTGCGCGCGATACCCGCCCGCTTCCGACCATGAAGATCAATCCGGCCGTCAAATCGATCTTTGATTTCAAGTATGATGATTTCGAACTGACCGGCTATGACCCGCACCCGCATATTGCTGGCAAGGTTGCTGTCTGATGACTGATCCCAAGATTGAACGCGTTGCCGTTGTTGCCGCCGCCGCCAATGGCGCAATTGGCAAGGATGGCTGGATGCCGTGGGAATTGCCCGATGACCTTAAACGGTTCAAGGCACTGACCCTTGGCAAGCCGATGATCATCGGGCGTGTAACGTTCGAGGCCATTGGCCGTCCGCTTCCCAAACGGACATCGATTGTTGTCACCCGTGACACCGACTGGTCGTATGACCATGAAAATGTCCGGGTTTGCCACACCATGGAAGACGCCATTGCACTAGCCGATGAAATCGCGCTGCGGGATGGCGTCAATGAAGTGATCATTGGTGGGGGCGCGCAGATCTATCATCTCGCCATGCCCTACACGACGCGCTACGAGCTGACTGAAGTCCATGACGAGATCGAAGGCGATACCTTCCTGGATCCCCTGCCCGCCGATCAATGGCGCGAAACAGCCCGCGAGAAGATCGATAATCCTGACGGGCCGGATTACAGCTTTGTCACGCTCGATCGCATCGTAAAATCCTGATTTGTCAGTGCGTTGCAAGCTGCCGGTTGATTTTCCGGCGCATTCGCCCCATCTTGGTCTTAATTATAGAACATTCGTTCCAAAGTCTGGAACCGATCAAAGGATATGCCGATGCCACGGCCACGCGCGTTTGACGAAGAAAGCGTTCTTGATAACGCCATGAACATTTTCTGGAGCAAGGGGTTTGAAGCGACCTCTATCCAGGATCTGGTTGATGAGACCGGCCTGAATCGGGCCAGCATGTATGCAAGCTTCGGTGACAAGAAGGCACTGTTCCTGCGTGTCCTTGATCATTACAGCCAAAAAATCAGTTCTGAACGATTTGCCGATCTGCGAAACATTGACGACGGCCGCCTGGCAATTGAAAAGACATTCCGCGACACCGCCAAAACCGGCTGTGCCGAAGGCCGTCACAAGGGCTGTTTGATGGTGAATTCCGGTATGGAACTGGCACCGCATGATCCGGAAACCGCCGCCATCGCCCATCAGGCATTCCGCCGGGCCGAGGATACCTTTGCCGCCGCCCTCAAGCGCGCCATGGACCAAGGCACGATTTCGAAAAACAAGAATGTCCGCGCGCTTGCCCGCTTCCTGACCGGGTCTTTCCAGGGGGTTCAACTGATGTCGCGCCGGGGTGCCGATCAGGAAACCCTGCAGGATTACACCGACACCATTCTGGCCGCACTCGACTAATCCACCACGTTTTCACCACCGTTTCCGGTTGCGCATTGCCTTACGATCGTTGATAGTCTGGCAACGCAATCCATGCCCGCAATTCGGGCACACAAGCCGGACACATCATGAAACGCAGCGACACGTTCTGGGACTCTGTTGCCGATAAATACGCCCGCAAACGCATTGGCAACGAAGCCGCTTATGCGCAAACCCTTGATCGCACGCGCTCCTATCTTTCCCATGATCAACAGGTTCTTGAAATCGGCTGTGGCACCGGCACGACGGCCCTGAAACTGGCCCCCGATGTCGCACAACTGACCGGCACCGATATATCCGGACGCATGATCGAAATCGCCCAAGACAAGCTCAAGGGTGATGCCCCCGAGAACGTCAGATTTACAAAGCAATCGATTGAGGACATCGCCGCTGCGCCAGATCGCTTTGACGTCGTGCTTGGCTTTAACATCCTGCATCTGTTTGATGAGCCCGAAGGTGCAATCGCCACCCTGCATAAGATCATCAAGCCAGGCGGGATGTTGATTTCCAAGACACCCTGCCTTGGCGAGAAGCTTGGCTATCTGAAACCGCTGATCTGGATCCTGCAGAAACTGGGCAAGGCGCCGCGCGTGCATTTCCTGAACTATGACCGGCTTGAAAACATGATTCGTGCCGCCGGGTTTGAACTGCTTGAAACCGGTGAATATCCGGCAAGCACCGGATCGCGCTTCATCGTCGCCAAACGGGATTAGCCCCCCCTTTCCCGACATCCCGACATATGCTTCCCATCACAGTTCGGTGATGCCGGATCTTTGTTGTTGATTTGTGGAATGATCGTTCCATAATGATACTCAACAAAACACAGCCCAAGTCATGAGGAAAGAAATGTCTGCAATTACCCCGCTTATGCCGCGCCAGAAGGTGCCGTCCCTTTCCGTGCCGCTTGTTGGTGGCGGCACATGGTCGCTTGCCGATCAGAAACCGGAAAACTTCACCATGGTCGTTTTCTATCGCGGCCTGCATTGCCCGATCTGCGGCAAATACCTTAAGGATCTCGATACCAAGCTTGAAGACTTCGCCAAGCGCGGCGTCAATGTTGTGGTGGTGTCGTCTGACGGCGAAGATCGCGCGACCGAGGCCAAGGCGAAATGGGACCTTGAGAATGTGGATCTTGGCTATGGCCTGTCACTTGAGAACGCCCGTGAGTGGGGTCTTTATATCTCGACCTCGAACGGTGTGACCTCAAGCGGCTATGAAGAACCGGCCATCTTCTCTGAGCCCGGCCTGTTTCTGGTCCGCCCGGATGGCACGCTTTATTTCGGCACGGTTCAGACCATGCCGTTTGCCCGTCCGGCCTTTGACCAGATCCTTGGCGCGCTTGATTTCGTGATTGCCAAAAACTATCCGGCACGCGGCGAAGTGATTGATCATACCAATCCCTAAGCACGCCTTTTACAGCCGATAAAATGCCAAAGGGCCGGTTCCAAAGCGCAGGAACCGGCCCTTTTATTCTTCATACGATTTCAACTGCCGGGTTAGCCCGCCATGGCTGCGGCAAAATGCGGCGCATCCAATTCCTGCGCGCGCTGATAGGCTGGCCGTGCATCAATCCGCGCGATATAGGCTTCGAACTCCGGATATTTTGGCAGAATGCCAAACATGCAGCCAAACCGGATGGTCGAACCAAACACCACATCCACCGTCGTGAAGTTCTCCCCCATCAGCCACGGGTCCGCCTTGCCGACAAAATCCACCAACATGGGCACCAGCGTTTCCCAATCGCGATAGGAATTCTGGCTGCTGTCTTCTGCCCTGTACTGGCGCACCCGGTCGATCATGGCCGGTTCGATGGTGGACGGCGAAAAGAACAACCAACGCAGATATTCGCCGCGTTTCGGATCATCAAATGCCGGGGCCAATCCGGCCTCGGGATACAGATCCGCCAGATAGCAGCAAATGGCGGCAGCTTCGGTCACGACCGTGTCGCCATGCACGATGGTCGGCACCTTGCCAAGCGGATTAAGCTTAAGGAATTCTGGTGTTTGTCCTTCCCCACCGCGAATGTCGAGAAGTTTGACATCAAACGGAATACCCAGTTCTTGCAGCATCCAATGGACGGTACCGCTGCGTGACGGGATCGCGTGATAAAAGGTCAGTTTCCGATCTGATGACATCTAGAGTGCTCCTGCGTTTGCGCGTGTTGTTATGTGCGTTATGCAGCGGCAATTTCCCCTTGTTTCCCAATAAAGTAAATCGCACCACACACAGGTTCTTGACAACTATGTGGCAGGAGGATGTCAGCCAACCGCTGCGCCTTACACAAACGCATCAGCACCACGATATATTCAATAGCCCTTAATAAAATCGCCCCTGGGTTGTATAGTGAATACCAACGCGACCAAAAAAGATCGCGGTGCATCTCATCACACACAGGGGACTTCACATGACCAAGCGCAGACTGATCGTGTTTTTCGACGGCACCTGGCAGGAACCGGCCAACACGCCGCAACCCACCAATGTCGTCAAGCTTCTCCGCGCCGTCCCCAGCAATGCGGGCGATGTATCGCAGATCGTGTTTTATGATCGCGGCGTCGGTACCGGTAATTGGTTCGACAAGCTACGCGGCGGTGCGTTTGGCAACGGCTTGCTGGAAAACGTCGTGGATGGCTATCGCTTTTTGGGCAACAACTACCAACCCGGCGACGAGATCTTTATTTTCGGCTTTTCACGCGGTGCCTTTACCGCACGCAGTCTGGCCGGACTGATCGGGCTGTGCGGCATTTTGAAGCCCCCCTATCTTGGCCATCCGCTTCAGGATAATATCGCAAAAATTGCCAGCTCCGACCTGTCGGCAGAGGCCAAACGTACCAAGATTTCGACCCTTGATATCGAAGCCCATCAGGACGTGCCGATTGAATGTGTCGGCATCTGGGACACGGTCGGATCGCTTGGCATTCCGGGCGATCTTGGCCGCCGCCTGATCCCGGCCAAATATCACTTTCATGATGTCCAGCTTGGCGCCAATGTCCGGGTTGCCCTGCATGCCATGGCGATTGACGAAAAACGCAGTGCCTTTTCGCCCACCCTGTGGGTCAAGGAAAAGGGCAGCAAATTGCCTAAAGACCAGATCGTCGAGCAGGTCTGGTTCCCCGGCGTGCATAGCAATGTTGGCGGATCTTATGATGATTGCGGGCTATCTGACATAACGCTTGATTGGATGATCAAGCGGGTCAAGAAACACACCAAGCTCAAGATTGATGAGGCGGGTCTTAAAACCAAACTGGCCCCGTCCGTCGAAGGGCGCGGGTATGAAAGCCGTGGAACGCCATATGTCCTGTCGCGCTTCTATCCCTATCAGCGGCTGATCAATCAGATCATCCCCGAAGAGGAAAGCTATTTCGACAAGCTCCGCCTGAAATGCCCCGACTATGATTGCCGCAACATCATTCCCGAGGGGCTAGAGACGATCAATGAGGCCATCCATGTCAGCGCCCTGGAACGCTGGAACATCAGCACAGGTGTCCTGCATGACAACTCGACTGAGGGATCACTTGAACGCGTGCTTTATCGGCCGTCCAATCTGAATGCGGCGCTCAAGGCGCATTATGCCGGCAAACACACGCCCAGCATCATCAATTGGAGCGGGGCGACCATGCGCAAGGACATTCCATGGCCCGAGCAATCGACGATGGGTGATACAGTCCGATGATATCTGATCAACCGTCGCGTCCATTACGGGCGTCATTCAACAACGTTGGACGTGAAAGAAAAAACAAATGACAAATATCAGTGAGATATCGAGGATCATTTACAGACACTTCTCTAGAACGGCATGGGAGAAGGATGAATTTGATCTAGAAAAATCTTATATTTGCTCCGCAATTGCAGAAATACCTTATCATCGCATACCAGAATTTGAGCTATCGCAAGCTGATCGTGCAAATTTGATCCCATGTGCATCATATAATGATCTTTATACCCGCAGAATCATTCAAACAACTCAAGAAATTTCAAGCAGATTGGACTCACCTAGATATTTTTCTGTCGAAACCAATTTCGTCATCCTCTTGGGAATAAAGATACAAAATGTACTGTTTATTTCCATTCGCGGAACACAAACTTTATATGACTGGAGAACAAACCTTCAGGCATTAAAAATTTCAGAGAGGATTGGTCCGATTACTGCAAAATTTCACAGAGGTTTTTACCTCGCAACCATGGAAATTTTGCCCCAACTCCTAGATGAATTACATGAACTTAATGACGAACTAAAAGAGAACGAGCGCAATGATCGTGTCTTGGTTTATATAACAGGCCATTCTCTTGGTGGCGCAATAGCAAGTATTCTGCACAGCCACCTCAGACCCATTCGGTTTCCGTATCAGTTAAGGCCTTCCGACTTTTTGGGGTCTCGTCTCACTTTGGGATCTTGCTACACATTCGGTATGCCGAGGTTTGGAGATAGACGCGCTGCCGCTACGAACCATAGGACATTCAACGTTAAATCTAACCTAGACATAGTACCTAGAATTCCGCCGAAATGGCTCGGTTTTGGTGACAGCCTAAACAATTTCCATCTAGATGGAACACGTGATTATAAACGATCATCCGTATTGGACTTTGACTTTCTGCGTTGGTTTAAAATGATCAAATCGGGTCAAATTAAAAGAAACCACTCAATTGAGCAGTATCAGCAATCCATTCATTCGCACCTCAATTGAAAGCCCCAAAAGCCAGATCAGATTGTAGCTGCTTGAACTACTTAGTGCTTCGCCCTAAGGCAATCCATGCCGCCACCAGTGTCAGCAACGCCATGCCAAACCATGTCAGCGCATAGCTGAGATGGTTGTTGGGGAAACGGATTTTGGTCAGGCCGCCGAGGGGCAGTTTGGCCGGATTTTCCGCGCCGTTCCCATCAATGAAATAGGGTGCGACATTTGACGCATCGAGGCCACGTTTGGTGGCCATCGCATGCACATCGCGCGAATACCAGCGGTCATCGCTTGGCACGTTATCGCGCATGAAGGTGCCGACTGGCTCATTGATGCGAAGCAGGCCAGTTACGGTAACTTCGCCTTCGACCAAGCCTTCGGGGCGCGTGTCAGGATCGCGCTTTTCCGTCGGGACGAAACCACGATTGATCATGACGATCGTGCCGTCATCGCGAACCAACGGGGTTAGCACCCAATAACCTGCCCCGTAATCGGTGGCGGTATAGACCTGACTTTCAAGATCGTTGCGATAGGTGCCCGTCACACTGACCTTGCGGTACTCATCGCGCGCACGGCTGACATTTTCCCAGTCATCGCGTGCGGGGGCCGCCACCGCATCACCATGAACGCGCGCCTCAACCCGCGCGATCAGATCAAGCTTCCACGCCCGACGTTCGACCTGCCAGTAGCCAAGGGCACAAAACCCGGAAAACAGGATGGCCGCCAGCAGCACGACAACGATCTTTGTTGTCGTCGCGGGGCCCTTTTTCGGGGCATCGGTTTCGGAGATGGAAACATGATCGTCGGACATGCCGGGTTCTTTCAAATGGCAGTATGCGGGTGTTTAAACAAAAAGGGCGCGATCCCCCTACAGGTATCGCGCCCCCTTTAAATATCAAGCAGTGCCTAGCCGAAGCTCGGGATCATATCGTGATCCATCTGCGGCATCATGTTGGTGTTCAGGTGATACATCACCCACAGCGAACCGGCGATGGCAATCGCCACGATCACAAGGGTAAAGATCAGCGCCAGCATGTTCCAGCCACCTTCGGATTTGGTGTTCATGTGCAGGAAATAGACCATGTGAACAATGATCTGAATAACCCCAAGCCCCATAACCCAAAGGGCGGTTGCCACCTTGCTGTCGAGAACGCCGTCCATGACAAGCCAGAACGGGATCGCGGTCAGGATGACCGACAGGACGAAACCGATCACATAGCTTTTATAGGTACCATGCGAGGCGCCGCCATCATGATGGTCATCATGTGCGTGTGAATGTGCGCTCATCCCAGAACTCCCAGCAGATAAACAACGGAGAAGACACCGATCCAGATCACGTCAAGGAAGTGCCAGAACATCGACAGGCACATCAGACGACGCTTGTTCTCGACGATCAGGCCGCGCTGGGCGACCTGAACCATCAGGGTAACAAGCCAGATGATGCCAAAGGTCACGTGCAGACCGTGGGTCGCAACCAGCGTGTAGAACGCGGAGAGGAAACCACTGCGCATCGGCGTCGCACCCAGGTGCCAGAGGTGATGGAACTCATAAAGCTCCAAACCCACGAAGGCGATACCGAACAGGCCGGTAATCGCCAGCCAAAGCTGGGTTCCTGCAACATTACCCTTTTCCATCGCCAGCATGGCAAAGCCATAGGTGATGGACGAGAACAACAGCATCGACGTGTTGATCGCCACCAGTTCAAGGTCGAAAAGGTCAGCCGGTGCAGGACCCGCTGCATAGTTCTGACCAAGAACGGCATAGGTTGCAAACAGGATCGCAAAGATGAGGCAATCGCTCATCAGATAGATCCAGAAGCCGAGCATCGTACCCGTTTCCGGGTGATGCTCTTCTTTCAGGTAAAAGACCGGCGCTTCGGTCTGAGAGGCAGTTGTATTCGCCATTGTCATTCCCTTACGCCTGCTGTTTTGCCAGAAGGGCGGTACGTTCTTCTTCGGTCGCCACAACTTCGGATGCCGGGATATGATAATCGCGGTCATAGTTGAAGGTGTGGGCAATCGCCCCGACGATCAGCACGATGAAGCTTGCCGCAACAAGCCACCAGATGTGCCAGACCAGAGCAAAGCCAAGAACGAGCGAGATCGCAGCCAGGATAAAGCCAGCACCGGTATTTTTCGGCATGTGGATATCCAGGAAGCCCGACGTCGGACGGACGAAACCACGTTTCTTCATGTCATCCCATGCGTCCAGTTCATGAACAACCGGGGTGAAGGCGAAGTTGTAGGCCGGCGGCGGCGACGAGGTCGACCATTCCAGCGTACGACCACCCCACGGGTCACCGGTTTCATCACGCAGTTTGTCGCGTTTGATGACCGCAACAACGATCGACATGATGAACGAACCGATACCACCGGCAATCAGAAGCGCACCAAAGGCCGCAATGATGAACCAGATCTGCAGCGACGGATCGTCAAACTGGCTCATACGGCGGGTGACACCCATCAGGCCAAGAACATAAAGCGGCATGAAGGCGAAGTAGAAACCAATGGTCCACAGCCAGAAGGACATCTTGCCCCAGAATTCATCCAGCTTGAAGCCGAACGCTTTCGGGAACCAGTAGACGATCCCGGCAAACATCCCGAAGACCACACCACCGATAATCACGTTATGGAAGTGAGCAATCAGGAACAGGCTGTTATGCAGGACGAAGTCGGCCGGCGGAACAGCAAGCATCACGCCCGACATGCCACCAATCACGAAGGTCAGCATGAAACCGATGGTCCAGAGCATGGGCACATCGTATTTGATGCGGCCCTTATACATGGTGAACAACCAGTTGAAGACCTTCGCCCCCGTCGGGATCGAGATGATCATGGTGGTGATGCCAAAGAAGGCGTTCACACTTGCACCCGAGCCCATGGTGAAGAAGTGGTGCAGCCAGACGATGTAGGACAGGATGGTAATAACCACCGTCGCATAAACCATCGAGCTGTAACCAAACAGGCGCTTGCGGCAGAAGGTCGATACCACTTCGGAGAACACACCAAACGCCGGCAGGATCAGGATGTACACCTCCGGGTGGCCCCAGATCCAGATCAGGTTAATGTACATCATGGCGTTACCGCCAAGATCGTTGGTGAAGAAGTTGGTGCCCGCATAGCGGTCAAGACCAAGCAGAACCAGAACAGCGGTCAGAACCGGGAAGGCTGCAACAATCAGAATGTTGGTGCAAAGCGAGGTCCAGGTAAAGACCGGCATTTTCATCATGGACATGCCCGGTGCGCGCATCTTTACGATGGTCACAATCAGGTTCACACCCGAAAGCAACGTCCCCACACCGGCAATCTGCAAGGCCCATATATAGTAATCAACCCCGACCCCCGGACTGTAGACAATGTCAGACAGCGGCGGATAGGCCAGCCAACCGGTCATTGCGAACTCGCCGACAAACAGCGACGCCATGATCAGCGCGGCACCACAGGTGGTCATCCAGAAGCTGAAATTGTTCAGGAACGGGAAGGCAACGTCGCGCGCGCCGATCTGCAGCGGCACAACGAAGTTCATCAGACCGGTCACCAGCGGCATCGCAACGAAGAAGATCATGATCACGCCGTGGGCGGTAAAGATCTGATCATAGTGGTGCGGCGGAAGGAAACCTTCGGCACCATTGAAAGCGATGGCTTGCTGGGCACGCATCATGAGAGCATCGGCAAAGCCACGCAGAAGCATGATGATTGCCAGAATGATATACATGATGCCGATCTTTTTGTGATCGATCGACGTGATCCACTCGCGCCAAAGGTATCCCCACAGACGGAAGTAGGTCAGACCACCGACAACGGCGATGCCACCCACGACCACACCAAGAAACGTCACAAGAATGATCGGATCATGGAGAAACGGGAAGGAGTCGAGGGACAGCCGGCCAAATATAAAATGTAAAAGGTCCGGATTGGAGAACATCGGATTACTCTTCTTTCAAATGCAGAATGGCACCGCAACCGATGCCAGAACTGCGAAGGGCCGGTTGGCATTCACCAACCGGCACTGCATTTAAAACCCTGCCGAAACACCTGTGGGTGCAACACTCATCGCACGCGAAACCGGTTCATTGTCAAACAACGGAAGGTTCGCGATTTCGCCTGACAAGCCACCTTCGGGGGTGGTGCAAAGCGTTGCGACGAAGGACTTGCTATCAGGCAACGGCTGGCTGCCACGCATCTGCGGAACGTCATAAGTCAGCGACATGACGTTATAGATACCGGCAAGACCGCCACCGCCGTTTTTGTCGATATGCATCATCTCGTTCATGCACATCTTCGACTGGTCGACGCACATGTTGAGAATGGCCTGATAAAGTTCCGGATCCACAGAGCTGTAATAGTGGACCGGTTCCTTCACACTCGGCTTTTCGAGTTCGAGATACTGCGAACGGCCAAGGAAGTTCTCATCAGACTTCACATCGTTCACCCAGGCGTCAAAGCCCTCTTCGCTCAGGCCGTGGAACTTGAAGCGCATGTGGGAGAAACCCTCACCGCTATAGTTCCCCGAGAAGCCATCAAACACGCCCTCTTCGTTGATCACGGCATGGAGTTTGGTTTCCATACCCGCCATCGAATAGATCTGCCCCGCAAGGGCCGGAATGAAGAAGGAGTTCATGATACCCGAAGAGGTAATCTTGAATTCAATCGGCGTGTCGATCGGAGCTGCTAGCTCGTTAACGGTCGCAATGCCCTGTTCCGGATAAAGGAACAGCCATTTCCAATCGAGGGAAACAACTTCGATCACCATGTGCTCGGCCTCATCGTCAAGCGGACGCTCGGCGTCGATACGGTCAAGCGGACGATACGGATCAAGCGTATGGGTGGTGACCCAGGTAATCGCGCCAAGGGCAATAATAATCACCAGCGGTGCCGCCCAGATGACGACTTCAAGCTTGGTGGAATGGTGCCATTCGGGATCGTATTCGGCATTCTTGTTACCCTGGCGGTATTTCCAGGCAAAGAACACGGTCAGTGCCATCACCGGAACGATGATCAGCAACATCAGAATGGTCGAAACGATAATCAGGTCGGACTGCTGGGACGCGATATCACCTGCCGGGTCGATTACAACAAGGTTGCAACCGGCAACAAGCGGCAAAATCGAGGCCAAGGCTGCGCCACGTACAAGTTTTGAAAGCATGTGCTTCATACTTCCTCAGTCTCTGGAAGATGTTCTCAAAGACAACCATATGCCAATGAGTCGCATAAGCGATCCAACAAAGACCGCTACGCGCCGTACCCCGCCGCAACCGCATATAGGAATTACAATTCCAAACATCCACGGAAAGGGCACAAAGAAAGCAATTTTTTTTCAAAAAAATGCCGGATCGGAAAGTTGGCGAGATTGCTATAGCTGCATCGCAGCAATGTCAAGCTACCCGCGGCGCATAGCAGGGTCTTAATGACAATTATCATTCTAATGTAAACCGGACGTTGTGCGGTGCAGAACGATAATTGACACTGACGTTTGCAATTCACATGTCTATACTTAGACTCGATCCAAAGTCGTATCGTTCATTCATCCGAATTTGTGATCCAATCAAAAGCAGTTAGGACCAAAATGGTCCGACCAGTGATTTAGGGAGAACGGCGTGAACCAAACGACAGAAAACTACGCGACCGCTACCTCTTCAGGTTTGGAACGCGATGCGCGGCATCACAACGCCGACGCCACCAATGATCCGGGCCAGATCGCGCTTGGCGTGATTATCGGCCGGACGTCCGAGTTTTTCGATTTCTTCGTCTATTGCATCGCATCGGTACTGGTCTTTCCACAATTGCTGTTTCCCGGCGAGACAGCCCTTGTCGGCACCATGTATTCCTTTGCCATCTTCTCTCTGGCCTTTGTCGCCCGGCCTGTCGGATCCCTCGTCTTCATGACGGTGGACCGTCAATATGGACGGGGTGTGAAACTCACGATTGCCATGTTCCTGCTGGGTGGCTCCACCGCCGCCATGGCCTTTCTGCCAAGCTTTGCCTCGGCAGGGGTGCTTGCGATCTATCTTCTGTGTGCTTTCCGCTTCCTGCAGGGGCTTGCATGGGGCGGCGCATGGGACGGGCTGGCATCGCTTCTCGCACTTAATGCGCCCGACAACCGCAAAGGTTGGTATGCGATGATCCCGCAATTGGGCGCACCGCTTGGTTTCATGCTGGCCGCATCCCTGTTTGCCTATCTTCTGCTGACCCTGCATCCGGATGATTTCCTGGCCTTTGGCTGGCGCTATGCGTTCTTCGTGGCCTTTGCCATTAACGTGGTCGCGCTGTTTGCCCGCCTGCGTCTGGTGGCAACCTCGGAATTTGGCCATCTGCTCGAAAAGAACGAACTCGAAGCCGCGCGCGTCATGGATACGCTCAAACATAACGGGCGTACGGTTATGTTGGGCGCACTGGTCCCGATGGTCAGCTATGCCCTGTTCCATCTGGTCACTGTCTTTGCGCTGAGCTGGGTGTTCCTGTATGCCGACGGCAATCCGGGGCAGTTCCTGCTGACCCAGGGTGTTGGTGCAGTTCTTTGTGCCTTCGGGATTGTCGCATCGGGCTTTATCGCCGATCAGCTCGGCCGTCGTCGCCTGCTGGGCTATAGCGCCGGGATCATCTTGCTGGGTGCTGTTCTGACCCCGCTGCTTTACACCTATAACATCATCAATGAAGGCATGATTGTTCTGGGTGGCTTTGCGGTACTGGGCCTGTGCTTTGGTCAGGCGGCCGGAACACTGGCATCGAACTTCAAGCGCGAATACCGCTACACGGGATCGGCCCTGACCTCAGACCTTGCATGGTTGCTCGGTGCCGGTTTCGCACCGCTGATCGCCCTTTATCTGTGTGACAAGTTCGGCCTGCCCGGCGTCGGTGCCTATCTGCTGTCAGGGGCTGTGGTGACCCTTCTGGTCCTGCAATTCAACAAGCAGTTCGGTGCCAAAACCAGCGACTGATCATTAGATACCTTAATATCGAAGCAAAACACCCCGGCCAGATTGGTCGGGGTGTTTTCGTTTGATACCTGTCGAATCGATCTTGGTTTAGGCCGATTAAGGTTTGGCAGCTGATGGTTCCGTTTCAGCAGACGTTGACGGTTCATCTGCGACAATCGCCAACCTGAAGCCATTATAGCGTTTGCGCAGCATCATTTTGATGACAACAAACATCCAGAAGAACGACCACAGGAAGCCCACAAGACCTGTGATGTAACCGACTTCAATATCGGGTTTCCCCAAAGCAGCACCGACAAAACCGATGACAAAGCCAATCACTCCTCCCAAGATTGCACTACCGACGATAGCCCCTGCATAGGACCGCCATAGAAGCAACCACCAGATTCTGACAATCCGGCCATCCGTGATCTCGAGTTCCTGCATAAAGACAACCTCATTTCGAGTATTCCAATTTTGCGTATTATGGTTGTCTCCCCCACGAGATATTCCACCCGAAACACCGTCGCGATGCAATTGCAAAATGCAGAAACAAAAAACACCCCGGTCCGCAAGGTCGGGGTGTTTTCGTTTAAAGTGGTTCGCTGCCTTAGGAGTAGTTCGACGGGAACATGGCGCGTTTTGCTTCTTCGTCCATTTCGGTCTTGAAAGCGTGATCCTTGCCAACCTCGCGCGCGCTGATGGCGGCGGGCAGGCTGTTGATCGCGTCAAACCAGCGTTTGATGTTGGGATACTTGTCCCAGACATCCGGGTTCTTGTGCACGAACGGTGCCTTGTCGACCCAGCCCCAGGCAGAGATATCAACAATCGTCATCTCGTCGCCAACGATGAACTCGCGGCCTTCAAGATGATCTTCAAGCACCTGATAATGGCGGGCGATCTCGTTGCGATAGCGGTTGACGCCATAGTCACTGCCCTCGGGCGCGACATGCTGGAAATGCACCGCCTGCCCGGAAAACGGACCAAGGCCAGTGGCGATGAACATCAGCCATGACAGGAACTCACCCCGGTCTTCCGGCTTTCCAAGGAACTTGCCCGACTTTTCGGCGAGATAAAGCAGGATCGCGTTTGAATCAAACACCCGCACATCCTTGCCGCCCGCACCATCGGTATCGACGATGGCTGGCACCTTGCCATTCGGGTTGATCGCCCGAAAGGCCGGGTCATGCTGCTGACCTTTGCGGGTATCGACCGGCAGGACCTCGTAAGGCAATCCGGATGCCTCGAGCATCATCGAGATTTTCTGCGGGTTGGGCGTCGGGTGGTAGTAAAACCGGATCATAAACATCTCCTTGCAGGTCTTCACCGTTACACAATGGTGTGACCTGCTCTTGCATTTTGGAATGATCGTTTTAAATTGACCCATAACGTCCCGATTGGCAAGCTTCGATTATTGAAGACGCCACAAGAAAGATATCCAGGAGCGATAAGTCCATGATTGATCTGTATTACTGGCCGACCCCCAACGGCCATAAAATCACGCTGTTCCTCGAAGAGGCCGGACTGGATTACAAGATCGTGCCGGTCAATATTGGTGCCGGGGATCAGTTCAAACCGGAATTCCTTGCCTTTTCGCCCAACAACCGTATGCCGGCGATCATTGATCATGACCCGGCCGATGGCGGGGATGCCATCACCGTGTTTGAATCTGGTGCAATCTTGCAATATCTGGCCGAGAAAACCGGGAAGTTCCTGCCAACCGGTGTGCGCGAACGCAAAACCGTGATGGAATGGCTGTTCTGGCAGATGGGCGGTCTTGGCCCGATGGCCGGTCAGAACCATCATTTCGGCACTTACGCCCCGGAAAAACTGCCCTACGCCATCACCCGCTATGTCAATGAGACCAACCGTCTTTATGGCGTCCTCAACAAGCGTCTCGAAGGACGCAACTTCATTGCCGGTAATGACTACACCATTGCCGATATGGCCTGCTATCCGTGGATCGTCAGTCACGAGAAGCAACAGCAGGACCTTAATGATTTCCCGAACCTCAAACGCTGGTTTGAAACCATCAAGGCCCGCCCGGCGACGGTTGCGGCCTACAAGGCCGGCGAAGAGCTCAGCAAATGGCAGATGAGTGAAGAGGACAAGAAAGTCCTGTTTGGCCAAACCGCCAAAAGCACCAAGGCCTGAAACAAACCCCACCGCCCTGCGTTGATATGATGCAGGGCGGTGGAGTTTGCCCATCCCCCTGAAAGCAGGCAACAGTGATCTGCTGGCGAACAGTTCGGCGTATATTTTCAAACAGTTGCGCGCATTTTTGTCGCCACGGCCTGACGACCAACCACGCAACGGGGATCAGATGCGTCAAGACCAGACCGCTTCGGACAAGATCAAAGATTGGCGCCGCACGATCGCCAGTACGGCACGCACAATCCTGACCGTTTTGGTCCCGACCGCAATCCTCGCCTCCTGCGCCTTCCCGCCCGAGAGCGAGCTTTATCAGCAATCGCCCGATATCCCGCCCTACACACAGGACAGCTTTGCCGAGTATGTCGCGCAAACCCGTGACTGGGTGGCCGAGCATCGCGTTTTCATCACCGATGACCGCGACACCGAACTGGCGCGCAATGTTCCGTTCGAACTGGGCCGGACAACGCCAAACGGCGATACCCCAAAGCGCGGCGTGCTGTTTGTCCATGGCCTGGGCGCAAGCCCATGGTATTTCCATGACATCGCAGCTGAGATGGCCCAAAACGGTTGGCTTGCGAGATCCATGCTGCTGCCCGGCCATGGCACGCGTCCGGCTGATCTCAGCATCCCGGACTATGCCGACTGGACCGCAGCGGTCGCCCATCAGGTCAAGTTGCTGGAGCACGAAGTCGATGAAGTCTGGCTTGGTGGTTTCTCGACCGGTGCGAACCTCGTGACCAGTTATGCCGCGCGAAACCCTGAAATCTCGGGCCTTTTGTTGTTTTCGCCGGGCATCGAACCGGGTACTGATCTGTTGTTCCTGACACCCGTCATTCAATATCTTTGGGATTGGGTTGACGCCGACGCCGAAGACAACGCCATCAATTATCAGTCCCTGTCGACCAAGGCATCCGTGCTCTATTACCGCAGTGTGAGCGATGTCGAAGATGCGCTTGATGACGCCCCGTTTGACCGCCCTGCGCTTGTTTCGATGAGTGCCGATGACAGCGTGCTTGATCCGCTTGCCATCTTGCGCCGCTTTGAAACCGATTTCACCCACCCGGCATCGCGCTTTGTCTGGTATGATGACACCAACGCGCCAAGTGATGATCCGCGGGTCAAAAGCCTTAACAGCAATCTTCCAGATCAACAGATCAGCAACTTCTCCCATCTGAGCGCGCTGTTTTCGCCAAACAATCCCTATTACGGCACGGATGGCAGCTTTGTGTTTATCGAGAATGGCCAGGAAGAGATTGAACGACCCGATGATCGCGGCAAACTCTGGCGAAGTGCATGGGGCTATACCGAGCCCGGCAAATATCATAGCCGCCTGACCTGGAACCCCTATTTCGATGCATTGATCGATACCATTAACGACGTCACCAACTAAGCCAAGGATCGGGTCCCCATGACCGAGACGACACAGCAAACCACAAACCCGCGCCCCAATCATCGCACCCGGGTCTTTGCCCTGATTGCGTTTATGGTGTTGTGCCTGATCATTTCGGCCTTTGGCGGGGCGGTGACGGCCACCAGCGTCAATGACTGGTACGCGACGCTGCACAAGCCGTTTTTCAATCCGCCCAACTGGCTGTTCGCACCGGTCTGGACCGTCATTTATTTCATGATCGCCTTTAGCGGCTGGCGCGTTTGGCTGACCAACGGGTTTGCCGAGACCAAAATGGCATTTGGCATTTATGGCGCGCAATTGGCGCTTAATCTGGCGTGGTCATTCCTGTTCTTTGGCGCGCAGTCACCGTTACTTGGCCTGATTGATATCATCGCCCTGCTGATCCTGATCGTGATCAACACGATTGTCTTCTTCCGGTTGGATCGCTTCGCCGGGATACTGTTACTGCCCTATGTCGCCTGGGTCGGGTTCGCCACACTTCTAAATGCCGCCATCTGGCAGCTGAACGGGTAAGGCCGGATCACGCGGCCTTCATCGGGCAGTCGAATTTTTGATTGCGTTCTTCGCCCTTGATCAATAAATGTTACGTTATAACATAACATTTATCGCGATATCCAACCGAGGTCGATTGATGAAACGCCTTCCCGTTACTGTCCTGTCCGGCTTTTTGGGGGCCGGCAAGACCACCCTTTTGAACCACATCCTGAACAACCGCCGTGGATTGCGGGTCGCCGTGATCGTCAATGACATGAGCGAGGTCAATATCGACGCCGACCTTGTGCGCAACGGCGGGTCGGAACTTTCCCAGACCGATGAAAAGCTGGTCGAAATGACCAATGGCTGCATCTGCTGCACGTTGCGCGATGACCTTCTGGCCGAAGTCCGACGCCTCGCCGAACAGGATCGGTTTGACTATCTGCTTATTGAATCCACCGGCATTTCCGAACCCCTGCCCGTCGCGGCCACCTTTGATTTCCGTGATGAAGATGGTCAATCGCTGGGTGACATTGCCAAGCTTGATACCATGGTCACCGTGGTCGATGCCGCGCGCATGATTGCTGATTACAGCTCCACCGACATGCTGACCGACCGGGGAGAAAGCCTGGGCGATGCAGATAATCGCAGCATCGTTGATTTGCTGGTCGACCAGATCGAGTTCGCCGATGTCATCGTCATGAACAAAGTTGATCTGATTTCCGATGACGAACGCAAATCGGTTCTTGCCATCATCAAGGCGCTCAATACCGATGCGGAAGTGATTGAGACCAGCAACAGCATCGTTGTGCCCGAGAAGATCCTGAATACCGGCCGCTTTGATTTTGATCGCGCCCAAAGCCATCCGCTATGGGCCAAGGAGCTTTACGGCTTTGCAGATCACGTGCCCGAGACCGAGGAATACGGGATCAAAAGCTTTACCTTCCGGACCTCCTTGCCGTTTCACCCGGAACGGTTTCACGCCTTTATCAACAGCGAATGGCCGGGTGTCCTGCGCGCAAAGGGGCATTTCTGGCTGGCCACCCGCCCGAACTGGGTCGGTGAAATCAGTCAGGCCGGTGCGGCGGTCAAGACCGAGGCACTCGGCACCTGGTGGTGTGCGGTCCCGCGCGAAAGATGGCCCGACAATCCGGCGTGGCGCGACATGGTCTTGTCAAAATGGGATCCGGTCTTTGCCGACCGTCGACAGGAAATCGTCTTTATCGGACAAGACATGGATGAGGCCGCCCTGCGCGCCCGCCTGTCGGAATGCCTGATTGACGACGACACAGACGGCCTGTCGGTACGCTTTGATCCCGCCCGCTATGCCGATCTTGCCGATCCGTTCCCCCGTTGGGGGCAGGCTGCCTGATCAGGGTGTCCAAAACAAAAACGCCACCTTTCGGGGTGGCGTTTTCTGTTTTTAACCGCTGGATCGGATCCGTGTGTTGTGTCGTTAGCTGCTGGGTTCAAGGCCCGCTTCTACACTTTCGGCTTTGGCGGCCTTATCATTTGCCACCTCATCGGCCTTGACCTGCGTGACACTGTCCATACCCAGCCGACCGATAGACGGCAGGCGCAAGGCCGGACGGTTGAAGTCGACGCCGAAATTAAGGCCAAGCAGGTTCAGCTCGATCCCTTCTTCCAGACCAAGTGACATGCCAAGCACCCCCAGAAGGTTCGCCTGAACACCCTGCCCACTGGATGAAAGCCCGACCGGATTGGTGATCGGGCGATAATCCTTGCCGATCGCATTGGCCGGCATATCAAGGTTCAATCCCGGCACTTCACGACCAATATGGGCAATAAAGGTATTGCTGTTCGGCCCCGGGTAGCTGCGATATTCGCGCGGGAACGGATAGGATTTAATCGCCTCTTCGATCTCTGGGATCAGCTTTTCAGCTGCTTCGCCGCGATGATCGGCCATGAGTTTCGGCTCCGAGCCATACCAGAGGCCATCGGGGATCGCGTAATTCTGACGCACCACATTGCCGCTGCCCCAGCCGACCACGTCATAGCGGGTATAGCGGGTCTCACCGGCACGTTTGTAAATGATCCACGGATGCACCGCGAAATAGCTGCGCCAGCCAAATGTGTCGGCCGCCATCACCATGACAATCGCCTGATCGCGGTTGGCTTCGGCATCGGGGGCAATCCCTGCCGAATGGCGTGGTGCATTGCGCCACGTATAGCGTTCCTTGTTTTTCTCACCCGGCGGGTCTTCTGCCAGGCTGATGCCAAACGGCAGGACAAGAACGGCCAGAAGACCAAGAAACAGGGTTTTGCCTTTACGCACGATCGATCCAGTTCAGTTTTGCATTGCAGTATGAGTACGGTTAAAGCAAAGAAGTAGGATCAAAAAAAGGCAATGCAATCTGTTATCCTCATGGGAATGCGCGCATCCCCGCAAAAGGTGATGAAGGTAACACCAAACGATTGCGGCCAGCCCAGACCTAAGGCCAGGCGGCAAAGGTATCGTCGCGCACCCGTTCCGCAGCACGTCTTAGACGGCGGTAGGCACCAGGCGCCTCGCCCATATAGCGTTTGAAAAAGCGGCTGAAATAAGCCGGATCGCGAAAGCCCAGGCCATAGGCAATCTGCGCGACACCAAGTGGTGATTGTTCAAGACGCATGCAGGCCTCGCGCAATACCCGTTCATGGATGATGGTAAGTGGCGGCTTGCCGGTCGCCCGCAAAACAGCTGATCCCAGTCGCCGTTCACTGACCCCGAGCGCGGTTGCGTAATCGGCCACATTCCAGTGTTCGCGAAAATGCAGCTCAAGCACCTGTAAAAACCGCTGAAACGTGATCGAGCCCGGGCCATGTTTGTCACGCTGGGCCATCACACCTTCGGCCAGACGTAGAACCATGGTCAGAATGATCTGAAGATGCGCGCCCACCACAAGACTGGCCCCGAGCCCATTTTGCATCAGCTCCGCCCGGATGGCTTCAAAGCTGCGTGAGAGGAGCAGCAGGTTTCCGCTATCCTCAGCCGGGGTGACGTTATGCACGGTGTCGGCCGCAAAGCGAAGCGGCAAGCCACCCCCGGCCGGCGTTCCACCAGCAACCCCGCTGCCATCCCCGCAATGGCGTGCCACCAGATCATCAGCAACCGAGAGCAAATACCCATCGCTGCCCGCCGTAACACGAAAGCGCTGCGTTTCGCCAAGCGGCAACCAGACAAGCGCTGGGGCCTTGCAGGTAATCGTGCCCTGCCGCAAACCGATCTCGGCCCGCCCCCCAAGCAACAGCACCGCATAACACCGGTCACGGCGACCAGGATCATTCATCACCCAGGACTGAACCGACAACGGATGATCAAAGCGATCCATCACCGCCTGTGTCGTGACGGGCAGCAGATCCTCGAACGGATTGTCGGCAAGTGTTTGCGAACGCGTGACCGGGCTTGAGACCGGAATTTGTCGGGAGGGTTGATCAGGCATGCCTTTTTGTCGCGCATATATTCCAAATGGTTATACGTATAAATGTACAATTTTTCGTCTTAAATTGTCAATTTCGCCGTCTTTACATTGGAACGGTTCCATCGCTTACTAGGATGGCGGTCCAAGAAACCGTCAAAAACAACAATACACATAAAGAATGCGTTCCCATTATTTTGCACATGCGAACTAATGGGCGGGAGGTTACGCCGGAGATTTACTTCATATCACGAAGTAAATAACAGAATCTCTTTGCCTAAACTCCTGAAACTACGCACAAACGGGAAAACCGTCTCTGCAAAGAGATCAGGAGGAATAGTATGCAAATCTCAGCAAAACTGCGCCTCGCGACCATTGCCGCGGCAACCACCGCAGTCATGAGCACCGCGACGCTGTTTGGGGCCAACGCCCAAGACACATATCGTATCGGTTATGCCATCTCGAAAACCGGTCCGGCCGCCCCGGGTGCTGCCACCAGCACCATTCCCAACTATGAAATGTGGGTGAAGGAAATCAACGATGCTGGCGGCCTTCAGGTCGGCGACAAGAAACTCCCCATCGAAGTCGTTGAATATGATGATCGCTCAAGCTCCGAAGAAGCGGTGCGCGCAATCGAACGCCTGATCAACCAGGACAAGGTTGATTTCATTCTCTCGCCCTGGGGCACGGGTCTTAACCTTGCCGTGGCGCCGATCCTTGATCGTGCGGGCTATGCCCATCTTGCTGGCACGGCCGTGACCGACAAGGCACCACAACTTGCCAAGCGCTGGACGAATTCATACTGGCTGCTCGGCACCGGCGAACAATATGCCGTTGAGCTGGCCAAGTTCCTTGAGGGCCTGAAAGCCGAGGGCAAGATCAATGACAAGGTCGCAATGATCGCGGTTGCCGACGGCTTTGGCATCGAGCTTTCCAAGGCCGGTCGCGAAGCGCTTGAAGATCGCGACTTTGACCTTGTGTACGACAAGACCTATCCGCTGGGCTCGCAGGATCTGGCAACCATCGTCAATGACATCAAGGCTCTTGGTGCAGATACCTTTGTCGCCTTTTCCTACCCGCCGGGCACCCTTGGCCTGACCGAACAGTCCCGCGTTCTGGGCTTTAACCCCAAGGTCTTCTACGCCGGTGTTGGCACCGCCTTCCCGCTCTATAAAAACCGGTTTGGTGACAATGCCGAAGGCGTCGTCAGCCTTGGTGGTGCGAGCGAGGATGATCCGAAAATCGCCGATTACATCAAACGCCACGTTGAATTCGCAGAACGTGAGCCGGACCGTTGGGCATCCATCGTCAACTGGGCGACCTTGCAGTCGCTGCAGCAGGCCATCGAACGTGCAGGTACGACCGACCGCGAAGCCATCAATGCCGAACTGGCCAAGGGCGGCTTTGACACCATCCTTGGCACCTACAAGCCGGGCGATCAGACCTTCTGGCAGGTTGGTCAGTGGCAGGATGGCAAGTTTGTCGGCCTTGCCCCGACCGACATGGAAGGCGCAGCCGAGCTCGTCTTCCCGAAACCTGAATGGAAGGCTGCGCAGTAAGCGCGCCACATAGGGACGTCGGGGTTCCTCACCCACCCAAACTCCCGGGAACCCCGACGCCCCTTTTGGATGAAGTGAATGTTTAGCTACGCAGTCTTTTCCGGGATTACCCTTGGCGGGATGTATGCCCTCGTCGCCATGGGTTTGACCCTGCAATATGGTGTTTCGCGCATCATGAACCTTGCCTATGGCGAGTTGGTGATTGTCGCGTCCTTTATTGCCTTTGTTTTCATGACCTCGATCGGGATCAACCCGCTTGTCGGTCTGTTGATCATCATTCCCGCAAGCTTTGCGCTGAATTGGGTAATTTATCGCATCCTGCTGACCCCGCTGGTCGCACGCGCAAAGAACCGTGGCATGCTTGAAGTCGACAGCATTCTGGCCACCTTCGGCCTGCTGTTCATCGTTCAGGGTGTGCTGCTGGTCTGGTTTGGTGGCAATTATTACAGCTACGATTTTCTCAATAACGCTGTTGATATCTTTGGCGCGACGATTGCCGCCAACCGGCTTGTTGCCCTTGGATTTGCGGTTGTCATCGGACTTGGTTTCTATCTGATCCTGACGCGCACCCGCATGGGCACGGCACTCCGTGCTGTTGCGGTTGATCCGACCTCGGCGCGCCTCGTGGCAATTGATGTCAATTTCGCATCCTGCTTTGCCTTTGCCCTTGGCGGTGCAATGGCGGCCGTCGGGGGCGTTCTGGTCAGCATGTTTCTGACCTTCTCCACCTCGATGGGCGTTGTCTTCACCATGAAGGCGCTCATCGTTGTGATCATGGGCGGGGTTGGCAATATGCTGGGCGCGCTGATTGCAGGCCTCATCCTTGGTGTCGCGGAAAGTCTGGTCGCAACATATATCGACCCGGGCCTGACCATTGCCGTGACCTATGTGATCTTCCTGCTGGTGCTGCTGATCAAGCCATCCGGCCTGTTCGGGAGGGCCGCGTCATGAGCATCCTGAAACCCGATTTCATCAAGCCTGTCGGCATCGGCGCGGTGATCTTTGCAGCCCTCGCCTTCCTGCCGTCACTCGTTGACAGCTACTACATGTCCCTTGCCATCAGCATTGTCAGCTTTGCCGTTCTGGCAACCGCATGGTCGATGTTCTCCGGCCCGACGCGCTATATCTCGCTTGCCACCGTGGTCTTCTTTGGCATCGGGGCCTATACGGTCGCAGTTCTGGGCGAAGTCCTGCCCTTCCCGCTGGTGCTGGTGTGTGCCGGGCTTGCTGGCACCGTGATTGCCCTTCTGGTTGGCTTTTCCACGCTGCGTCTGGCGGGTGTGTATTTCGTGATCTTTACCTTTGGCCTGACCGAACTGGTTCGTCAGGTGGTCAGTTGGTACGAGGTCAACGTTACCCGCGAAATGGGGCGTTATGTCTTTCTGGATATCACCCAGAACGACATTTACTGGCAGTTGCTTGCCCTGTTTGCGGTTCTTCTGCTGACCGGCTTCATTCTGGGCCGATCTCGCCTTGGCTTTGCGCTGCGCATCATTGGCGAGGACGAAACCGTTGCCAAGCATTGCGGCATTGATGTCACCCGCGTGAAAGTCGCGTTGTTTATTCTGTCTGCCTTGTTCATGACACTGACCGGCGCCATCATGGCACCGCGCTGGACCTATATCGATCCGGTGATTGCCTTTAACCCGATGCTGTCATTCCAGGTTGTCATCATGGCACTTCTGGGGGGTCCGCGTCGCTTGCTCGGCCCGCTTCTGGGGGTTATTCCGCTGACCCTTCTGTTTGAGGTCCTGACCGCAAGCTTCCCGAACCATTTCAGCATCCTGCTTGGCTGCGTATTCATGGTGATTGTCTATCTTCTGCCCGGCGGGGTTGTCGGTTTGTATGAAAAGTACCGCGCACCGAAAAAGCGCGTGCTTGCAACCGACCAAAACGCCGAACCCGGGGGGAACGCAGCATGAATACCGAAATCCTTCTCTCGATTTCTGGCCTGCACAAGGCCTTTGGCGGGTTGATTGCCGTCAATCAGATGCAGTTCGATGTCCATCAGGGCGAAATCCTTGGCCTGCTTGGCCCCAACGGATCGGGCAAGACCACGGTGATGAACCTGATCTCAGGCGCCCTTCAGGCCAATGACGGCAAAGTTATCATCAGCGGCAAGGACATCACCAACCTGCCTGCGCACAAGATCAGCCATTCAGGCATTGCGCGCACCTTCCAATTGGTGCGTGTCCTGCCCGACCTTGATTGCGTGGAAAACATCGAAGCCGGCCTTGCCTATCGCACCAAGCCACTTTGGGGCGACGCTGCGCACGCAGCCGCCCTTGAACTGCTTGATCGTATCGGTCTTGCCAAACAGGCCCATACCCCGGCGGGCGATCTGACCTATATCGATCAGAAACGCCTTGAACTGGGGCGTGCACTTGCCCTTCAGCCCAAGCTTCTTTTGCTGGATGAATGGCTGGCCGGATTGAATCCGTCTGAACTTCAGGATGGCATTGCCCTTGTGCGCAAGCTCAAGAACGAAGGGCTTACCATCATCATGGTTGAACATGTCATGGATGCGATCCGAAGCCTGTGTGATCGCTGTGTGGTGATGAATGCCGGGGCCAAGATTGCCGATGGCACACCAGACGAAGTTCTTTCTGATCCGGAAGTCGTGCGCGCCTATCTGGGAGACAGCCATGCTTGATATCAAAAAACTGTCCGTCTCCTATGGCAAGCACGCCGCCCTTCGCGAAGTCGACGTTACTGTTGATCGTGGCGAAATCGTTGTCATGCTGGGCGCCAATGGTGCCGGTAAAAGCAGCCTCCTTAAGGCCTGTGCCGGTCTGGTAACCGCACATGATGATACGCGCATCACCTTATCTGGCAGCGAGCTGACCGAACTTTCCGCACACAAGATTGTCGAGACCGGGCTTGCCCTTGTGCCGGAAGGGCGCGGTATTTTCGGCGAACTGACGGTGCGTGAAAATCTGGCACTGGGCGCCTTTGCCAAACGCGCACGGACGGCAGAAAAACAAAACCTTGAACGCGTGATTGATCTGTTCCCCAAACTGGCGGAACGACTTGATCAGGCGGCCCGCACCATGAGTGGCGGCGAACAGCAGATGGTGGCCATTGGCCGTGCATTGATGTCCAATCCGGATATTCTGCTGCTTGATGAGCCGTCCCTTGGCTTGTCGCCGATCATGACCGGGGACTTGTTCAAGGCCCTTGCGGCCATTCGTAAAACCGGGGTTGGTGTGCTTCTGGTCGAACAGAATGCCCATCAGTCCCTTGCCATATCAGATCGGGGTTATCTGATCGAAAACGGGGCCATTACCGGGCAAGATACCGCCAAGGCCCTGCAATCCGACCCGGCTGTGCAAAAGGCCTTCCTTGGCCTTGGGGCTGCGTGATGCAGCCTTTCGCTACCACACAGCAAACCACAAGAAAGTCAGGAGAAACGTCATGAACGACACGAAATTGTTGATCGACAATCAGGACGTCAACGCGTCCAATAACCGTACCTTTGAACGCAAGAACCCGGTCACCGGCGAAGTTGCAACCGTTGCCGCCGCAGCCAACGCCGCTGATGCGCGCAAGGCCGCTGACGCCGCTGCCGCGGCCTTTCCGAAATGGTCCAAAATGGGTCCGGGCGCGCGCCGCAAGGTTCTGCTTAAGGCCGCCGACATCATGGAAGCCAAGGGTGATCAATTCGGTCAGCTGGTGCTTGATGAAACCGGTAGCACGCGCATGTGGGGTGGTTTTAACGCCCATCTTGCCGCCAACATGCTGCGTGAAGCCGGTGGCATGACGACGCAAATTCAGGGCGACCTGATCCCGTCTGACACGCCGGGCCTGATGGCCATGGGCATTCGTCAGCCGGTTGGTGTGGTTCTGGGCATTGCGCCGTGGAACGCACCGGTGATCCTTGGCACACGCGCGATCGCCATGCCGCTTGCCTGCGGTAACACCGTCGTCCTCAAGGCATCCGAGCTGTGCCCGGCCCTGCATCGCCTGATCGGTGATTGTCTGGTCGAGGCCGGCGCACCGGAAGGTGTCGTCAATGTTGTCACCAACGCACCGGAAGATGCCCCGGAAATCGTTGAAACCCTGATTGCCCATCCGGCCGTGCGCCGCATCAACTTTACCGGCTCGACCCGTGTGGGTCGCATCATCGCCAAACTGGGTGCCGAGCACCTCAAGCCGGTTCTGCTTGAATTGGGTGGCAAGGCGCCGTTCCTGGTGCTTGATGATGCCGACCTGGATGAAGCGGTCAATGGTGCGGCCTTTGGTGCCTATATGAACCAGGGCCAGATTTGCATGTCGACCGAACGTCTGATCGTTGATAACGCGGTTGCCGATGACTTTGTCGCCAAACTGGCCACCAAGGCCAATACACTGACCGCAGGTGATCCGGCCAAGGCCGACCATATCCTCGGTGGTGTTGTCAGCATCGAGGCGGTTAATCGCATCGAAGAGCTGGTCGAAGATGCCGTTTCCAAGGGCGCAAAACTGGTTGCCGGTTCCGGCAAGGCCAAGGAAGGTGTCCTGATGGACGCGATCCTTCTTGATCACGTAACCCCAGCGATGAAGATCTATTCCGAAGAAAGCTTTGGCCCGATCTGTGTCGTCATTCGTGCCGGTGACGAGGACGAGGCAGTGCGCATCGCCAATGACAGCGAGTATGGCCTGTCCTCTGCGGTCTTCTCGACCAACATTCCGCGCGCAATGGAAGTCGCCAAACGCATCGAAAGCGGCATCTGCCACATCAACAGCCCGACCGTCCAGGACGAGGCACAAATGCCATTCGGTGGTGTGAAATCATCGGGTTACGGGCGCTTTGGTTCCCAGGCATCGATTGATGAATTCACCGAAATGCGCTGGATCACGATCCAGAGCGGCAAGCGTCACTACCCGTTCTAAGTCGACAGACGCGATTGGCCCGCGCGGAACATCCGTCGGGCCTTTCCGTTATCAAAGCATACGCAGGGGGGAAGCCTGATTTCGTGAGAACTGTTCCCTCACCAAATCAGGACCTGTGTGCGGGCCGTCAGATGCGTCATCTGGCGGCCTGCTCTTTTATGGCGGGGTGATCAGCCGCGCAGAACGGCCTGTATCAAGACTTCAAGCGCACTTGAAAATTTCGACCGGTCTTTCTGGGTAAAGGACGCATTGCGCCCCTGCTCGCCAGTCACTTCGCGCATATGGGCGGCGATTTCGCGGCCCGCCAGCGCATTGCCGATATTGGCTTCGGTAAATTCCTGCCCATTGGCTTTCAACACCCGCGCACCGATCTCAATCCCGCGCGATGCCAGTGGAATGTCGTTGGTGACAATTACATCGCGTGCGCGCGCATTCTCGGCAATCCAGTCATCGGCGGCATCGGGTTCCGGCGGCACAATCACGATCCTGATCAGCGGATTGCGCGACGGGCGAATGCCGCCATTGGACACCAGGATCATCTCGATCCGGTGACGCTCGGCCACACGTTCGCATTCTGCCTTGACCGGGCAGGCATCGGCATCGACCAGCAAACGCGGGCGGGAGTTTTGAGTATTTTCGTTCATGGCGCGATCATCGCCGGGACGCGATCAAAGTCAAGCAATCATGAACCCTGCTGTGCCGTCGCAGATGTTTTGGCATCGCGCATCATCGCCAGAACCACCGCCCCGACAAAGGCAAAACCACAGGCCATCAAGACGGTCGTCTGGAAGTCAAACGCACTGGCAACTACCCCGGTCAGAAGGTTACCGATTAGCCCGCCCACAAACAGCGTGCTGACATAATAACTAGTCGCGACACCGGGCTGATCGGTGGCGAAATTCTGAACGAATGTCATGCTGATCCCGGCAAAGATGCCGTAATAGATGCCATCAAGGGCGGCGAGCGCCAGCACATCAAAAAGTGTGGTCGCCTGATAAATCAGGCCAAAGAACACCGCCCCCAAAAGGGCTGCGATCAGCATGCCCTTACGCTCCCCGGTGCGCTTAATCAGCGACGCACAGAAATAGATCACCACCACCTCGACAAAGCACTTCACGGTCAGCGCAAAGCCCGCCGAAGACGCCATCAAGCCAAGCTCGGTCGAGAAATAAAGCGGCATGGCCGACACAAACACCACATTGGCCGCCCCGATGAAAAACACCGGCACACAGGCCAGCAAAAGCCCGACATTAAACGGCACCTTGCCACCGTGGGCCAGACTGTCCGGATGATGGGTTTTGAAAGCATTGGGCACGGTTAGCACGCAGAAGCCAAACCAGATCACTGCCAACCCGGCAATGGTGTAATAGGTCGCCGAAAACCCGAACGCCCCATAGAATGAAAGCGATGCCGCCGGCCCGACCATCCAGCCAAGCGAGGTCTGCATGCGCAAAAAGCCGTTGAACTTGACGACATCACGCCCGGTCTGCTCGGCAAACAAGCGCCCGAAACTATACATCACCGAAAGCGCACCGGCCCCGACCCCAAGCAGGACCGAGACAATCACCAGATAAACCCAATAGACCTGAAACGTCCCAAGGATCGCCATGCCTGCGGTGAAACACAAAATACTGGTCGCCAGCAAAATCTTGACCGGAACCCCACGGTCAATCGCCCGCCCGAACGTCCGATTGGCCAGAAGCGTGATGCTGACCTGAACGATCATCACCATGCTAAGTTTCCATGGCGGCTCCCCAAGGCCTTCGACCACGTAAAGCCCGGCCAGCGGCACCGCCCCGCTTGAGGTAAACGCCCCCATCAGAAGCAGGCCCAGCACCAGAAACGGATAGCGATCCAAAAGCGCAATCACACCCTTGGCGGAACCAACTTGAGCGTCAGACTTTTCGAGATGGGCGGGGTGGCTCATAAACCGTTTCTTTCCCAAGGGGTTGATGAAACGGTTCTACAAGCAAGTCCCAAAACAGTAAATGATTCCAGACATCAGGATGAAGATGTCACGAATTCGACATGGTCGGGATTACGCAAGACCACCAACAAAGCTTGCAAGCTCTGATGTCTTGGGATTTGAAAAGACTTCTTCCGGGTCGCCGGTTTCGTGGATGCGGCCCTGATGCATGAAGACAAGCTTGTCACAGACTTCACGGGCAAAACGCATTTCATGGGTCACCATCACTAGGGTCATGCCTTCCTCGGCAAGTTTTCGAACGACAGCCAGCACCTCATTGACCAGCTCCGGGTCAAGGGCGGAGGTCACCTCGTCACACAGCAACACCTTTGGTTTCATGGCAAGAGCACGGGCAATTGCAACACGCTGCTGTTGCCCGCCTGAAAGCTGATCGGGATAATGCATCATCTTGTCGGCCAGCCCGACCTTGGTCAGCATTTCCTCGGCAATTTCCTTGGCCTCGGTCTTGGATTGCTTTTTCACGACCTGCGGGGAAAGCATCACATTTTCAAGGGCGGTATAGTGAGGAAAAAGATTGAACTGCTGAAACACCATTCCGACCTGAAGACGCAGGGCCAGAAGGTCGGCATCACGTTCACTGATCTTGTTTCCGCCAACCATAATCACGCCGCTGTCGATCTGCTCAAGACCGTTGATGGTCCGCAAAAGGGTGCTTTTCCCCGACCCGCTTTTTCCGATCAGGGCAATCACCTGCCCTTCATCAATGGTCAGGTCGATACCTTTAAGGACTTCCAGTTCGCCAAAGCTTTTGTAAATAGCATGGAGTTCAACGAGCGACATGGCGGAACTTTCCTTCAAGATGGCGGGCAAAAAGCGATAGCGGATAGCAGATCAGGAAATACATCAACGCAACGCAGCCATAGACCGTAAAGGGTGCATAGGTCGCATTGGTGATCATCGTTCCGGCTTTTGTCAGCTCGACAAACCCGATGATGGAGGCAACAGCCGTCCCCTTGACCACCTGAACCGAGAACCCGACCGTCGGCGGAATGGCAATACGCATGGCCTGTGGCAGGACGATATAGCGCATCTGCTGGGTGAAGTTCATGCCAAGGCTTGCCGATGCCTCCCATTGGCCACGCCCGATCGATTCAACACATCCCCGCCAGATTTCAGCCAGAAACGCGCTGGTAAACAGTGTCAACCCGAGGGTTGCTGCGACCCAAGGCGACACATCCAATCCGATCAGGGGCAATCCAAAGAACACGATGAACAACTGCATCAAAAGCGGGGTGCCTTGAAACAGCTCGACATAGCCGCGCACCAGCCGCACCAACCACGGATTTCCCGCTGTCTGGATCATCAAAAGAACAAGACCAACCAGTCCGCCCAGAACAAATGCCGTTAGCGACAGCAAAACCGTCCAGCGTCCGGCCAGCAAAAGGTTATAAACAATATCCCACAGGGTAAATTCAGACATGACGCCGCCGTTCGAACAGGTAATTCCCCAGTACCTTCAACCCCATCCGAAGCAGGATCGACATCACCAGATACAAACCGGTAACGACGAAATAGACTTCAAAAGCGCGGAAATTGATGGCCTGGATATAGTTGGCACCAAAGGTCAGCTCCTCAGCCGCAATCTGCGAACACACTGACGAACCGAGCATCACGATAACAATCTGGCTTGAAAGTGCTGGCCAGATTTTTTTGAGCGCAGGCAGGATCACGACATAGCGGAAAATCTGCAGCCTGTTCATGGCAAGACTTTGCGCAGCCTCGATCTGCCCTTGCGGGACCGCCTGGATACCTGCCCGAATAATTTCGGTCGAGTAGGCCCCAAGATTGACAATCATGGCAAGGAGGGCAGCCTGAAACTCGGTCAGCTTCACCCCAAGGGCCGGCAACCCAAAGAAGATGAAAAACAGTTGGACCAGAAACGGGGTGTTGCGGATCAGTTCGACATAGATGCCAACGATCTGGCTGATCACCGGGGCGCGCGACGCACGCGCCCACGCCCCCATGATCCCGAAACCGACACCAACGACCGCACCGATCACGGTTAATTCCGTCGTCAGGATAACCCCGTCAAACAGCAGCTTCCAGTGCGGCACAATTGCGCCGAAGTCAAATTCATATGCCATTGATCTGCAACGATCCCGTCAGGTCACAAAAGACGCTTAAAGCTCTTCGGGAAGCGGAATGCCAAGCCACTTTTCGGCAATCGCATTCAAACGTCCATCAGCCATCGAAGCGGCAATGATCTCGTTGACCTTCGCCTTGAATTCCGGCTCTTCCTTGTTCAGACCCACATAGCAAGGCGAATTCTTGATCAGGAATTTTGGTTCCGGCTTGCGCGGCGGGTTGCGCTCAATGATCGCAGCTGCGGTAACGTTACCGGTCGCAATCAGGTCAACCTGACCTGCCAGGAATGCTGAAATCGTACCGTTATTATCTTCGTAGCGTTTGATGTCGACATCGGACGGGGCGATTTTCGTCAGTTCCAGATCCTCGATCGCGCCACGGGTAACACCAACCGACATGCCCGCAAGATCAGCAGCCTTTTCCACCGAATAATCGGCCGGGCCGAACACGCCATTATAGAACGGTGCATAAGGGTCGCTGAAATCGATGACCTTCTCACGATCCGGGTTCTTGCCAAGGCTGGAAATCACCAGATCGACCTTGCCCGTGGTCAGATACGGAATACGGTTGGACGAGGTCACCGGGACAAGCTCAAGCTCGACACCAAGATCGTCGGCAATCAGGGCAGCCATATCAATGTCGTACCCTTTTGGCTGCATGTCGGTCCCGACCGAACCGAATGGCGGGAAATCCTGTGGAACTGCAACTTTCAGCACACCTGCCTCGGAAATGCTGTCCAGAGCACCGGCACTGGCCGCACCAAGCGGGGCTGCGAGCATTGCAACTGCGGCAATCGCCGTCTTGAAAAAGTGTTTCATAAGCCTCTACCTGTTTTCAGTGTGATTTATGCATGTTTTTTAGACTAATTAAAACGCTGCACATTTTTTGATCTTTTGTCTATGAGTATTTTTCCAATCGGCCTAATCTGTTGTGAGAAGTTCAACCAGAACCCTGAAAAACCGCCAATGATGCCAAAGAAAAATTTCCTTAACTGGTCAGACCAGATAAAGGAAAAATCATGACACGAAGCGAAAGCACCCCAGAGCGCGCAGCTCGGGATATCCAAACCCTGATTGGGGACAAGGGATTAAAGGCAGGCGACCCGCTACCAGCCCAGCGCAACCTTGCCGCAACACTTGGCATAAGCCGCACCAGCTTGCGTGAAGCATTGGCAACGCTTGAAGCGCTCGGGATCGTTCATGTGCAGGCGGGGAAAGGTGTATACATTGCGGACCGCAAGACCCATACACCGCTGGATCAGGACCGCAACCGACAGGCAGCACAAGTCTATCAGTTCAGATTGGCGATTGAACCTTATGTCGCAGGGCTTGCCGCGCATATGCGCACCCGCGATCATTTGATCGCCCTTCAAAGCAGTATTGATGATATGCGCGTAGCGCTTGAGGTGGATGACCTGATTGCTGCCGCCAGTGCCGATACCGATTTTCATGAGATTTTGCTCGATGCATCAGGCAACCCGATGTTTGCCACCGCCATGCATCCTGCAGCACAAACCATCCATGAAAACCAAATGCTGCCCTTTGCCAATGCCAAGGCTATCGCAGCCCCCTTGGCCGAACATGAGCTCGTTCTACGCCACATCAACGATCGCAATCCGTCGGGCGCACGGGATGCCATGCATCTGCATGTGCTCAGTGCCGCGACCAGAGCAAAGATTTCCTTCTTGCGCCCATAGCGCCACTGACAAGACAAAACAAAACCCCCACCCGGTTTCCCGGATGGGGGCTTCGTTAATGCGGCGCCCTTCACAAGGAAGGACAAGCCGAATTAGCCTGCCGACAGATCGTCAGCCGAAACGCGACCCGAACGGGAGTCGGTGCGCAGTTCGTAGTTGATTTTGTCGCCTTCCTGCGGGTGGCCCATGCCAGCGCGCTCAACAGCGCTGATGTGCAGGAATACGTCATTTCCGCCTTCGTCCGGCTGAATGAAACCAAAACCTTTAGTTGCGTTGAACCATTTAACGGTACCTGATGCCATCTTAAAATCTCCTATCGAGTATTGATTGGCGTTGTGACACACCCCGCGTGGGTGCGCCTATCTGTGTCCGGTCAATCAAATCAGGCGCGATCGCGTCTTTTCTGATTGCCCGGGGAAGTCTTGTGGCCTCCGCCGCCCGGCTGCCCGCCAGACTGGGATCCACGGTGATTGCGGTTACGGTTTGCACCGCCGCTTTTACCTTGCGGTCTGGCATTCCGGGCGCCCTTGCCCCCGTTGCCATTCGCGCGGCGTTCTTCGGTGCTGCCCATAAAGGACAAACCGGAAGAAATTGAATTGTCGCCCTTGGCCCGATCACGACGTTGGCCATCGGATGAAACCCGTTTTGCCGGGCGCTTGCGTCCGTCATTCGAACGCGCGCCACCATCGGCGCCGTTACCATTGGCGGATTTGGTTTTCATCCCGCCCTTGTAACGGCTTTTGGATTTCTCAAGTGCCGGATTGCTTGCGGCCTGCTCGCCCGAAGCACCTTCGCCATTACGGCCACCCTCGCCCTCGCGGCGCGGATTGGGTTTGTTGCCATCAGTGCGATCACGAAGCGACGCGTTGCCACGTGCGTTCTGGCGCTGGCCATCACCTTGGCGCGAACCGCGACCATTTCCACGATTACCGCCTGCGCCACCGGCATTGCCACGGCCACCGTTACCACGCCCCTGACCACCGGCATTGTTGCGACGGCCCTTGTTGGCTTCGCGTGCGGCTTCGGACTGCGCTTCCTTTTCGGCAGCAGCTTTCGCATCGCGACGGTCAATTACCGGGATCGACTGACGGGTGGTTTTTTCAATATCGCGCAGAAGGGCGCGTTCTTCGTCATCACAGAATGCGATGGCGGTTCCGCTGGCACCGCCACGGGCGGTACGGCCAATACGGTGCACATAGCTTTCCGGAACGTTCGGCAGTTCAAAGTTCACAACGTGGGTCACGCCATCAACGTCAATGCCGCGCGCGGCAATATCGGTGGCAACAAGCACACCAATCTGACCATCCTTGAAGGCATTCAGGGCGCGTTCACGCTGGTTCTGGCTTTTATTGCCATGAATGGCAGCTGCACTGATCTTGTTTGCTTCCAGATGGCGCGCCACACGATCCGCCCCGCGTTTGGTACGGGTGAAAACGAGCGTACGTTTGAAAGCCGGATTATCAAGAAGCTCTGCCAACAACTGACGTTTACGCATGCGTTCAATCATATAGACCGACTGATCGACCCGTTCCTGGGTGGTGGCAACCGGGGTCACCGAAACCTTCACAGGATCAGAAAGCATATCACCGGCCAACTGACCGATCTGCCCCGGCATGGTGGCCGAGAAGAACAGGTTCTGACGTTCGCGCGGCAGCATCTTGATGATGCGCTTGATCGGCGGCAGGAAGCCGAGGTCCAGCATATGATCGGCTTCATCAAGCACGACGACTTCAACATGTTTGAGCGACAGCTTGCCGCTATCCACATGATCAAGCAGACGACCGGGCGTTGCGACAAGCACTTCGACACCGGGCGTAATCGCCTTGATCTGCGGGCCATGGGCAACACCGCCCACCACAACAGCGGTGCGGACATTCAAAAACCGGCCATAGGCACGGAAACTGTCACCGATCTGGGCGGCGAGTTCGCGCGTCGGCGCAAGAACAAGCACCCGGCAAGCGCCCTTGGGCGTGCGGGCATCGGATTTGGAAAGACGATCAAGGATCGGCAACGCAAAGGCCGCCGTTTTGCCGGTGCCGGTCTGTGCGATACCAAGCAGGTCCTTGCCTTCAAGCAGCGAAGGAATGGACTGTGCCTGGATCGGGGTCGGCGCGTCATAGCCTTCTTGTGAAAGCGCGCGCAAGACCGGCTCGGCCAAGCCAAGTTCTGAAAACTGGGTCAAATAAGGATAACTCGTGGATTAGAGGCTGCAGACAGCTGGGACATCGCCCGGGAAAATAAAGTAATCAGGTCTGCGCCTTGCAGTTCTGGAAGCACCCGCGTAGCTGGACACTTCAATGCGTTCTTAGGTCAATCACTCGACAGTAGGGACTTTTAATTCCCTCTACGCTTCTGGAGCGATCAAATATCGAAGCCACCATGCGCAGAGTTTTATCCCCTTGTCAAACGGGATATTTGTTACAGCCCCGCGTTTTACGCACAACGGCACGGCAGAATTGCGCTGCCGTGCCGTTGCCATTTCGAAACCATCAAGCTGTTTAAAGGCTCAATACGCACCGCACGGGTTGCCGGTCCCACACGGATTATAGGCCGCACAAGGGTTACTCGCAGCACCCGGATTTGCCGCTGCGCAAGGATTGCTTGGTGCAGGCGCGCAAGGATTGTACCCGGCACACGGGTTTGCAGCACAAGGGGCCGCGGCACACGGATTGGCCGAACGGACACCGGTCGTGCTGAATGCGCCACATGGACTTGTGGCAGGTTCAACCCCGCATGGATTAAATGCGGCGCAAGGATTGGCAGAACACGGGTTTGCAGCGCAGGGATTGTAGCCCGCCCCGCATGGGTTCGCGGCATATGGATTCGCCGCACAGGGGTTGTACCCGGCACCACACGGGTTCGCGCCACAGGGATTAGCGGCACATGGGTTCGCAGCACACGGATTTGCGCCGCACGGGTTGCTGCCCGCACCGGGGAGTTTTGCCGGGGCCGGATTGGCAACGGCCGGGATATTTGCGGTGTGGGTGTAATGGTCAAGCGCAACGGCACCGGTTGCGGCGAGGAAGACCGCACCAAACAGAAGTGTGTTTTTCTCGCTCATTTCCGGAAACCATCCATTCCAAAGATCGGACGCAGCGCAATGCCAACCCAACTGCCAGCAAAGGCCAGCGCAAACCACAACCAGCCATGCACACTGCCCGATGCGATCCCGCTAAAGAACGCGCCGATATTGCATCCAAAGGCCAAGCGCGCGCCATAGCCCATCAAAAGCCCGCCAATCGCCGCCGCCAGAAGGGATGCGACCGGAACGGAAACCTTTGGCGCAAATTTGCCAGCAAGGGCGGCAGCAAAGGCAGCGCCGATCACGATACCGAAATTCATCACCGAGGTGTTGTCTTGCAGAACGGAATTGCCAAGTGCGCGCGCCGGCCCACCCCAGTTCCAGAATTCCCAGGTTTCGACCGGAATACCAATCACCTGCGCGATTTTTGCGCCCCAAAGGCCAAAGCCAAAGGTGATCGACCACGGGTGGCCGGCAATCAAAAGCGTCGCGACATTCAACCCGGCCAGAAGCAACCCGGTCCAGATCAGCGGCCACGGCCCATGGAAGAAGCGCGCAAGACCTTCACGCGGCGCACTTGAAACCACTTCAAGCCCGCCATGGGCCCGTTTTTCAACAAACACGGTTAGAAGCGCCACCAGTGCCAAACCACCAAAGGTCACGGCAAGGCCACCGCCCATTCCAAATTCGCGGCCGAGGCTCATCGGCGGCAAGGATGGCAGTTCCAGCCACATCGGCAGATGGGCCGTACCGATTACTGCACCAATAATAAAGAAGACAAGTGTGAGCAGCATGCGCGCGCTGCCACCACCAACGGTGAACAAGGTACCAGAACCACACCCGCCGCCAAGCTGCATGCCAAGACCAAACAGAAACGCCCCGATCAGAACCGACATGCCAACTGGTGCCACCGCCCCGACAACAGATCCGCCCAGTGGACTGCCAAGCGAGAGCATCGGGATGAAGGCCGCCGCAGCAACACCAATCATCAAAAGCTGCGCGCGCAAGGCACGGCCACGTTTCTCGACGGAAAACCGGCGCCAGCCGCCCGTAAAACCAAAGGAGGCATGATAAAGCGCAATGCCAAGCATCCCGCCAAGGCCATACAGAACAGCCTGCTTAAGATCGACCGCCTGTGAAATGGCGATGCCGACAATGACAAACAGGACGGCGGTGACGACGGCCGGTCCCTTGTCAAAGGTGAAACCCGGTGTGCCCGGATTTGCTTTTAGGGTCGTGTCAGACATGGTGAGGCTCAATAACCTGAAATCAGATACTTAAATGAAAACGGAACCGGGTCACCGGTTCCGTCCAAAATGTTCGAAGCTGTCAGGAGCCGATCAGGAACCCGGGGTTTCCGGGATCACCATTTCACGGTTCGGGTCAGCCGCCCATTCGGTCAGGGAACCATCATACATGGCCGTGTTCTTGTTGCCCATCACTTCGGAAAGACCGAACCATGCAACCGATGCCCAGTGACCGGTATTGCAATAGGTGATTTCCTTGGCATCCGTTGCGACACCGGCATCCGTAACAAGGTTTTCAATCACGTCCGCCGCAACAAATGCGCCGTCCTGATCACTATAGAACTGCGACTGCGGGATGTTTTTTGCACCCGGAACGGCGCCAGGGCGTGCGACCACGCCGCTTTTCGCCTTGCCGGTAAACTGTGATACCGGGCGGGCATCAACAAGCTCAATGCCTTCGGCCCGCGCCTTGGCAACGTCATCGGCGGTTGCCAGAAGTTCCGGACGGAAATCGGCGTTAAACGCGACTGCAGTCGGTGCGACCGGATCGTTTGAAACGGCTTTGCCCGCTGCCAGCCAAGCGCGCTGACCACCATCAAGAATGGTGACCGCATCATGACCCAGAACCTTGAAGGTCCAATATACACGAGTGGCAGAACCGAAGTCCGAGCTGTTCTGACCGGCCGGAACAACAACAACCTGTTTGTCATTGTCGATGCCAAGGGCACCGATGCGTTTGGAAATCACATCAACCGGCGGCAGCATGCCAACCACATTGTCGACCTTGGCGCGCCAGCCAAACTTGCCATACGGCGCGTAAACCGCACCCGGAATGTGGCCGGCTTCATACGGGCTGCCATTCTTGGTCAGCGAACGGATATCAACGACAACCAGCGACGGGTTATCAAGATTTTCCGCGACCCAGTTGGCATCAACCAGCGGCTTTTCGGTAAGACGTTCGGCCTGCGCAGCACTTCCGGCAAAGGCAAAAGCGACCGCAGCAACGGCAGAAAGGATAAGGGAACGCATGGGGCTGTCTCCAATGATAATTTCATTCTGATTTTGTGCAACGTACCTAATCCATCATAAATAAATGTCAATAGATTATATAATACTGTTATTTTTTGTATTTATGAATCAAACGTTATGTTCACCCGCGAAAGTCGGGCTACTGATTTGGCGCCCTAAGGCCGAAGATTGTTCAGATAGCGCGCAAACTCGCGGGCAAAGGAATCCTGGGTTTCGAGATTGCGCAAGGCCGGTGGCCGCGTCAGGAAGCCGTGAAGGGTTGCAATGATGAATTCTGCCACCGCAGATGGTTCAACATCCGTGCGCACCATCTTGTTGAACTGGGCCTTGCCAAGATGCGAGGCCAGCCCGCGCCGCCAATAGCGATACACACCATCAATACGCTTGCGCAGGTTTTCATCAAGCTCCCCCGCCCCCGATGCCAGACGGGCAAGCGGGCAACCGCCCGCCAACATGTCCGGGGCATTTTCACCACCCAGTCGATCAACCTGCCCCATTATCACGGGCAGAATGTCATCGGCGCCTTCAAGGTCATCAAGCCAGACATCATCAACATAGCCCGGCAGGCATTCCTCGATCACGGCATTGACCAGCTTGGCCTTGCCCGAAAAGTGATGATAAAGCGCGCCCTTGGTGCAACCGCTTTGTTCCAGGATATTGCTGATGGATGCGCCTCCAAAACCGGCGCGACGGATTTCACCGAATGCCGCATCAAGAAGCTTCTGTCGGGTAGCGTCCGGATTGCGGACCCGTTTGGGCACGAGTGCCGTTTCAGCTGAACCGTCAATCGAACCATCCAGTTCCATGCTTTCACCGACTTCCAGAACATCATCGTCAAGATTTTCATCAGGACGCGAAATGCGGGAAAGTGCGGCAGAAAAGTTGAAAGGTTGTTTTGACATCGAGCCGTTCTTTATTCTTGATTGAACCAGGAGTTGGAACCCGTAAACATCAGGTTCTACTGTTTTTTTCGCGACGTCAATAATACTGCAGTCCAGTCGAAACCTCTGTATAGGGGCGATTATCACGCAGCCCCTTGCAATTCAGATCAAAGCGTACTCTATTGTTCGCCCATGCCCTTTCGGGCCGAGCCCAAAACATCCGTTGGATCGCAGATGCAGCTTGATTCCATCGCCTTCGTTGCGGCCGAAACCAAAATCGCACAGGATGCGATGTATCGGCTGAAACACCGATACGGCCACATCGCGCCCGACAAGGCCGAGGTGATTGTAGCCCTTGGTGGTGACGGGTTCATGCTTGAAACCCTGCACCGATATATGGGCCGCAAGGTGCCGATTTACGGCATGAACCGGGGCACGGTCGGCTTCCTGATGAACGAATTCCGGGAAATGGATCTGACCGACCGCATTGCCGAGGCCCAGACCGTTGAACTCCATCCGCTTCAGATGGAAGCCCATACCGTTTCGGGCGAAAGCCTGTGTGCGCTGGCGATCAACGAAGTGTCGCTTCTGCGTGAAACCCGACAGGCAGCCAAACTTCGCATCAAGGTTGATGGCGTTGAACGTCTGGCAGAGTTGGTTTGTGATGGCGCACTTGTTTGCACGCCTGCGGGCAGCACGGCCTATAACCTGTCGGCACATGGTCCGATCCTGCCGATGGGAAGTGGGTTGTTAGCGCTAACACCGATCAGCCCGTTTCGCCCGCGTCGCTGGCGCGGCGCGCTTTTGCCGCACGGTGCCGAAGTCGTCTTTCAGATCGAGAACCCCGAAAAGCGCCCGGTTTCGGCCGTTGCCGACTATACCGAGGTGCGCGATGTCGCCAGTGTCAAAATCCGTGAAGATCGCAGCATGAAAATCAAACTGCTGTTTGATCCGGAACACAATCTTGAAGAACGTATCCTCAAGGAACAATTCGTCGAATGACCACCACTGCCCTTGCCCCGTCCAAAGATACCGTTGAATGGTGCCGCAAACTCATCCGTCACCAATCTGTCAGCATGACGCCAAATCTGGCGCTGATTGACGAGGTGAAGGCATTCCTTGACGCGCTCGGCTATGACACGCTGGTGGTCCACGACCCGTCCGAGACCAAGGCCAACCTCTATGCCACCATCGGTCCGAAGGTGGATGGCGGCGTGATCCTGTCCGGCCATAGCGATGTGGTCCCGACCGAAGGCCAGAATTGGGCATCTGATCCGTACGAAATTGATATCCGCGACGACAAGATGTTTGGCCGCGGCGCGTGCGACATGAAGGGTTTTCTGGCCTGCCTTCTGGCCAAGGCAGAAACCTTTAAAAACACCGATCTGCGCGTGCCGATCCATCTGGCGTTTACCTATGACGAGGAAGTCGGCTGCCTTGGCGTACCCAGCCTGGTTGAGGCGATCAATAATCTGCCGCACAAACCGGCCATGTGCATTGTTGGTGAACCGACCGAGATGAAGGTCATCACCCAGCACAAGGGCAAGTTTTCCGCGCGTGCCCACTTCACCGGCCGTTCGGGCCATTCATCCCTGCCGCGCGAAGGCGTTAATGCGGTTGAATTCGCATCCGAATTCGTCGTCTTCCTGCGCCAGTTTGGCCGCAAATGTCGCGAAGAAGGCCCGCATGATGATGAATTCGTGCCAAACCACACCACCTTCCATACCGGGGTGATCAAGGGCGGCACGCAGCTCAACATCATTCCGCAGAACTGCTTTGTCGATTTCGAATTCCGCAATCTGCCCAATGACGACCGCGAAGCGCTCAAGGCGCAGATTTACGATTACATCGAAAACACCCTGCAGCCCGAAATGCGCGAAATCTATGAGGATGTCGGGATCGAGATCGAAGTCGTTTCCGACATGCCGGGCCTTGCCACTGGCGATGACGAGGAAGTCACCAAGCTTGTCATGGCGCTCACGGGTGCCAATACCACCGGCAAGGTCAGCTTCGGCACAGAAGCCGGCGCGTTCTCAGCCCTTGGTGATATCCCGACGGTCGTCTGCGGCCCGGGCAATATCGAACAGGCCCACAAACCTGACGAGTTCATCGAACTGGATCAGCTGGGGCGCTGCGAAGTGTTCCTCGACAAACTGCTGGGCGTGTTGGTCAAGTAACCGGGCACATCGCCCGGTTAGCGAAACTCGGCGGCCATATGCTGCAATTCACCCCATAGGCTTTCGGCGAAGCTGCGCAGAACAATCAGCTCGAAGCTGTCATCACTAACGCGGGTGATCATCGCGCCAATATGCCCGATCTGGGTCATGGCCGACTGACCGATGGCATATTGATCAACTGACAGATCGACCATGGTTCCCTTGGCCAGAACCATGCGCGATGACGGACCTGACAATACGATGCGCAAGCGCCCGTGTGTCTGATCCACCAGAACGCATTGCCCCGCAAGCGCCGCCTGAATTTCGGCCAGCCTGTCATCGGAAACGCCAACGCTGCCCACCCAGAACCACTGATTTGGCGACGATTTGCGCAGATCCGTGCCAAGCTCCGGGGCGATGGTTGAAATAGCCTGTCTCAAGGCACTTTCATCTGTCCTGGCATCGCCCAGGACATGAAAGACAAACCCGTCCCGGACAGAGGCGATATTGATCGACTCCCCCTCGCCCGCGGCGTCATGAGGCGGGAATGCGCAACGGTTGTTTAATGGATAATCACGCATGGAGCTTCTCATTTTCCGGGTCGACAAAGGCAGGATTGCACAGGATGCCGGTTACAGTTGCTCCGGCCAATCCATTCCAGATAACAACTTCTTCCCCAACGCGGCTCGGGCCGTTTTTCACCAGCGCCAAGCCGATTGCATGGCCCAGTGTCGGCGAATGACACATCGAGGTGACATAGCCCTGATCATTGGCAAGGCTGACGTCACCACCGGGATTAAGGATATGCGATCCGGTGGCGAACTTGTTTGATGCTGATTTCGGCTTGATCCCGACAAGCGCCGGGCGGCTTGGGTCCACCAACCCTTCGCGCAGGTTCATGACCCGACCGATGAAATCATCCTTCTTGACGGAGACCATCTTGCCCATGCCAAGATCCGCCGGCGTCACCGTGCCGTTGATTTCCGCGTGGGTGACATGGCCCTTTTCAATCCGCATGACGCCAAGCGCCTCGGTGCCATAGGGCGCGATGCCAAATTCCTCACCGACCGCCATGATTGCATCGGCAACGCTGTCGCCATATCCGGCCGGTACCGCGATTTCGTAGGCCAACTCGCCAGAGAACGAAATCCTGAACAACCGCCCCTTCAGGCGCCCGCCAAACATCGACACATCGCGTGCGGCCAGGAACGGAAATGCCTCGTTCGAAATATCCTCATCGATGATCTTGCTCAGCACATCGCGCGATTTTGGCCCGGCAATGGCCATCTGTGCCCATTGATCGGTAACTGAAGCCATACGGACATCGAGCTCCGGCCACAGTACCTGCGCACAGAATTCAAGATGGGTCAGAACCCCGGCAGCAAGGGCCGTCGTCGTGGTCATGAAGTAATGATTTTCGCCGAGACAACTTGTCGTGCCGTCATCATACACAAAGCCATCCTCGCGCAGCATGATGCCATAGCGCGCCTTGCCCACCGGCAGCTTCAGGAAGGCATTGCAATAAACGCGGTTCAGGAACTCTGCCGCATCGGCGCCAAAAATCTCGATCTTGCCAAGGGTCGACACATCACAGATGCCAACCTTGGTTCGCACGGTGTTTACTTCGCGATCAACGCTGTCACGCCAGAAGGTCTCGCCGTCTTTCGGGAACCAGCTGGAGCGATACCAAAGCCCGGTTTCAACAAACTTGGCCCCATTGTGTTCTGCCCAGCCATGCAGCGGGGATTTGCGGACGGGCTGGAATTCCATGCCCTTGGATGCGCCAACAAGCGCGCCAAACGACACCGGCGTATAGAACGGCCGGAAGGTCGTGGTGCCGATTTCGCCCGGCGACACACCCTTGTTTTCGGCCAGAATGCCAATCGCGTTTACATTTGATGTCTTGCCCTGATCGGTTGCCATGCCATTCGTGGTGTAGCGCTTGGCAAGTTCGACATGATCATACCCCTCGCGCATGGCAAGCGTGATGTCAGATGCCGCGACATCGTTCTGGAAATCGACAAAGGCCTTGCCCTTGGTCGATGCGACCGACCAGACCGGCTGGACATGATCGACGGTTTCATCGCCTTGCGTCACACCCTGAAGCGTTGCCGCCTCCCCCATCACGCCAAGCTCCGCCAAGGCCTTAACGGCAGCAGTGCTACCGGCAGCAAAGCAATCGACAATGCCGGTTTTCCCGGCAACGGCGCCGCACGGCGTCATACCATCATTTTCCGGCGGCATGAACCCGACATGTTCATCCGACCAGACAGGCTTGCCCCCACGATGGCAGGCCAGATGGACAATCGGGCTATAGCCGCCTGATACGCCAAGGGCATCCACCGCAATGACTTCATCGCGGCCATCATCATGGCGCACCGTGATCGATTTGATCGCCTTGCGACCTGCGGTATCACGCACCATCGCCCCGGCGATCATGCGCGCCTTACCGTCATAACGGATATTCGGGCAGGTGCGCGGATCAATGATCGCGGCAACATCAATGCCGCGCGCCTCAAGATCCATTGCCGTCTGGTAGGCCTGATTGTTATTGGCAAACAGCGCCACGCGTTTGCCCGGCGCAACGCCATAGGCATTAAGGTAGGTGCGCATGGCACCGGCCATCATGACACCCGGGCGATCATTACCGCCAAAGACAATGGGCCGCTCTTCTGCGCCGGTCGCCAGCACCACCTGACGCGCGACAATGCGCCACAGGCGTTCCATCGCACGATGGGGATTGATCTCGCCTTCGGGCAGATGCTTTTGCACTCTCTCGACCGCGGCAAACACCTGATCATCATAGGCGGCAAAAACGGTGGTGCGTTTCTTGATCTCGACATTGGGCAGCGCATGCAATTCGCCGACGATATCGGCAAGCACGGCATCGGCCGGTTTGCCGCCAATCGGGCTGCCTTCGGCAAGCAGACCACCGCCAAGTTGCGCGCCCTCATCGGCAATGATCACGCGCGCCCCGGCGCGCCCCGCAGTCAAGGCTGCTGCCAAACCGGCGGGCCCCGCCCCGATCACCAGAAGATCACAATGCGCCCAGCACTTTTCGTAGTGGCCCGGATCGGGATCATAGCTGGCCCGGCCCAGCCCCGCGGCCTTGCGGATCAGCGGTTCATAGACCTTTTCCCAAAAGGCGGCTGGCCACATGAATGTCTTGTAATAGAACCCGGCCCCCAAAAGCGGGCCAAGCAACCCATTGGCGGCCCCGATATCAAATTTGACATTTGGCCAGCAGTTCTGCGACCGGGCTTCCAGCCCGTCAAACAGCTCCGCCATGGTCGCACGGGTATTGGGATCACGCCGCCCGTCCCGCCCGATGGTCAAAAGCGCATTGGGTTCAGCCGCCCCTGCGGTCAGGATGCCGCGCGGACGGTGATATTTGAAGCTGCGCCCGACCAGTTGTCGGCCATTGGCCAAAAGGGCGGATGCAACGGTATCCCCGCCAAAGCCACTAAGCGCTTCGCCATTAAAGCTAAAGCGGCGCACATCGTTGCGGTCAATCAGCGTACCGCCATCAATCCGGAAACTGGTCATACCCCGCCCTCCGTTTTAAGCGTACTGGCGTCAACCACCTCGGATGTTTCATGGGTCAGGGTATTGCGGCTGAGCACCAGCCAGCGCCGACACCCGGCGGAATGGTGCCAATATTCGCGATGCTCCCCAAGCGGATTATCGCGCAGATAAACATGATCGAACCATACGGCTTCCTCGGCATCGGCGTCTGGGCGCGGAGTTGCGACTTCGCCGCGAACGGAGAATTCCTCTTTCGGGCGCAGACCGCAATGAGGACATTTGACAAGACTACTCATTTCCAAATTTCCTCAATGCAGGTTGGCCTGGGCGCCAACGCCCTTTTCATCCAGAAGATAACCGCGCGCAAAGCGGTCCATGCGAAACGCGGCTGCGGTTTCATGCGGCGTATCGGTCGCAAGCAGATGGGCATAGCAATATCCCGATGCCGGGGTTGCCTTGAACCCGCCATAGCACCAGCCACCGTTGAAATAGAGGTTCGACAGATGTGTGCGATCCATGATCGGCGATCCATCCATGCTCATATCCATGATCCCGCCCCAGCTGCGCAAAATGCGCACCCGCGAAAGTGCTGGGATCATCGCCATGCCGGCCTCGGCCACATGTTCGACACAGGCAAGATTTCCGCGCTGGGCGTAGGAGTTATAACCTTCGATATCCCCACCGAACACAAGGCCGCCCTTATCGGATTGCGAAACATAAAAATGTCCGGCGCCAAAGGTCACCACAGTATCAATGAACGGCTTCAATCCTTCGGAAACGAAGGCCTGCAAGGCATGGCTTTCGATCGGCAGGCGCATGTCGACCATTTTCGCGACATGACTTGAACTGCCCGCCACCGCCATGGCGAGCTTGTTGCACTTGATCGCACCGCGCGTGGTTTGAACCCCGGCGATCTGATCGCCAACGCGGTCGATGCCAGTGACTTCGCAATTCTGGATGATATCAACGCCGTTCTGATCGGCCCCGCGGGCAAAGCCCCATGCCACCGCATCATGGCGCACCGTGCCACCACGGGCCTGCATCAGGCCGCCCATGATCGGGAAGCGGGCATTTTCATAATCCAGGAATGGCAGCTTTTCGCGCAGCTGATCGCGGCCCAGAAGTTCCGCATCCACCCCGTGCAGGCGCATGGCATTGCCACGCCGTGTATAGGCATCTCGCTGGGCATCGGAATGAAACAGATTAATCACGCCGCGCTGGGACACCATGGCGTTGAAATTGAAGTCCTGCTCAAGGCCTTCCCACAGCTTCATCGAAAGTTCGTAGAACGGGTTGTTGCCTTCCAGTAGGTAGTTGGATCGAATGATCGTCGTGTTCCGCCCGATATTGCCCGATCCGAGATAGCCCTTTTCAAGCACGGCGACATTGCGCACGCCAAACACTTTTGACAGGTAATAGGCGGTTGCCAATCCATGCCCGCCACCGCCGATGATGATCACATCGTAATGGGGTTTCGGGTCCGGATTACGCCATGCCGGCTTCCAGTTCTTGTTCTTGGAAAACGCATTGCCAAGCAATGACAGGGCTGAATAACGCATCATCGATCTTTCGCTGTTGCCCGTTCTGGGGTCCAAGCAATCTTGACAGAGGCGCGAATTACAGCTTGTCTATATAGGACATCGGATAACACAAATGCGACATTTGCTTAATATTGTCGCGCATCGCGGGGCATTGGCCATCATGACATCAGACACCCAACCATCGGCCACGTCCGCCGCGCGCGCCGGGCAGCTCGGCACCAAACCGCTTCCCGCGACCCAGCATATCGGCTTCATGCTGCTGCCTGATTTTGCCTTGATGTCCTATGCCTCGGCGATTGAGCCGCTGCGTGCGGCAAACCTTCTGGCTGGCCAGCCGATCTACAAGATCCTGAATTACTCGGCAGCCGGCGGAAATGTTCTGTCCTCATCCGGCACCATGGTGCCGACCTCCCCGCTTTCGCAGGCCCCAACCAACCTGCATACCCTGTTTGTCTGTGCAGGCGGCCATCCATCCCAGTGGCAGGCGCCGGGCATGCTTGGCAATTTGCGCAAGCTGGCCCGTTGGGGTGTACGCATGGGGGGCATTTCAAGCGGGGCTTATGTTCTGGCTGCCGCCGGGCTTTTGGCGCAGCGGCAATTCACCATTCACTGGGAACATGCCCCGACCCTGATCGAAGCCTTTCCTGATCTGGAACCCGAACGCGCCCGCTTTGTCATTGACGGGGATCGCATCACGTGTGGCGGCGGGGTCGCCCCGCTTGACATGATGCATGCCATGATTGCCGAAACCCTTGGATCGGATTTCGCCACCCGCGTATCGGACTGGTATCTGCATACCCAGGTCGGACAATCGGGCAGCCCGCAGCGCGCATCGCTTGCCGAACGCTATAACCTGCATCATCCGGGATTGCTTCGGGTTCTTGAAAAGATGGAAACCACCATCGAGGATCCCAAAACCCGTGACGAGATGGCACGCTTTGCCCGGCTTTCAACCCGTCAGCTTGATCGTCTGTTTGATCAGCACCTGGGCAAATCGTTTCTGGAAACCTATCGCCAGGTGCGGCTTGAACATGCGCGCAAGCTTCTGACTCAAAGTGCGCTGACCATTTCCGAAATCGCCTTTGCCACCGGCTTTTCCAACAGCAGCCATTTTTCGCGCAGCTACAAATCGGTTTACGGCATCAAGCCAAGCGAGGCACGCGGCAGCTAGCCCGACTCAAAATCCCCGGAACCTATCCAACCGAGGGATGTATTCCCGAGACGCGAATTCGACAGAATCGGCACAACTCCGCGAATCTGCATATTTGATACGCAGTGAATTTTGACGTCTAATTTTTACTCAAATTTGGGCGCATTTGATTTAGCAAATTTATAAGTCATTGTTTTTATTAACTTTACTGCGTCGCACAACAAAAAACACATTAGAACTTGTTCACTATAGGGAATTGATTTTTAATAAAAGGAATGTCCATCGGGGGGCATTATGTGATGGAGAGACTAAAATGGAACAATCCGTACCAGAGTTGATGGCAAGGCTGGACAGCCTTGAAGCATCGCTCAGCATGGCAACGACCATCAATTCCGAAGTATTCTATTGGTGGTGTACTGCACTGATGCTTGCAATTCACGCAGGCTTCCTTGCTTACGAAATGGGTGCATCGCGTGCAAAGAACGCGCTGGCATCCGGCATGAAAAACCTGATCGCATTCGCATTCCTGGTCCCGACCTTCTATTACGTTGGTTGGTGGATCTATCTTGCGTTTCCGACAGGCTTCACCATTTCCGACGGTTCCGAGGCAGGCCTGCCCTGGAGCGAATATATGGGTCCGAACCTGACCGATAACGCATCGGGCATTTTCTATGCGGCCTTCACGCTGTTTGCGGCAACCACCGCCTCGATCATGTCGGGCTCGGTGATCGAACGTATCCGTATTTCCGGCTTTACGATCCTTGCGATCTTCCTGGGCTCGGTTGTCTGGATCCTTGGTGCATCCTGGGGCTGGCACCCGGATGGCTGGCTCACCACCGAGTGGGGCCTGCATGACGTTGGTGCGGCGGGTGCCGTTCACACCGTGGCCGGCTTCTTCACCCTTGGTGTTCTGATCAACCTCGGCCCGCGTATCGGTCGCTTCAACGCCGATGGTTCGGTCAACAACATCAACGGTCACAACATGCCGATGTCGCTGATTGGCCTGATGCTCATCGTGATGGGCTTCTTCGGCTTCCTTGGCGGCTGCATCATCTATACCGGCGACACCTGGATGACCATCTACAACACCCCGGCAACCCTGTCGGCATTCGCATTCAACACCCTGATGGGCGTTGCAGGCGGCATGATCGGTGCGTATCTGGTCACCCGTGATCCGTTCTGGATGATGTCCGGCGCCCTGATCGGTGTGATTTCCTCTGCGCCGGCACTTGACCTGTACTATCCGGGTCTTGCCTTCCTGATCAGCTTCGGCGGCGGTTGCGTCATGCCGAAACTCAACGACATCCTCGTCGAGAGATTCAAAATCGACGATGCGGTTGGTGCAGTTGCTGTTCACGGCTTTGGCGGTGTCTGGGGTCTTATCATGGCTGGTATCTTCGCTTCGGGTTACCCGAACGTTGCCGGTCCGGAGATCTCGTTCGTTGGCCAGCTTTCGAGTGCTGTTGTCTTCATGATCCTTGGCTTTGCACCGGGTTACGTTCTGTCCCTGGTTCTGAAGGTTGTTGGTCTGCTGCGCGTTTCTGAAAACGCAGAGCTGGCTGGCCTGGACAAGGCTGAAGTTCCGGCAAGCGCATATCCGGAAAGCTCTGTTCCGGCTGCGTTCACCAACGATCCGACTTCGCCGACCCCGGCTGAGTAATCGCGATCTGAATCTTTCGAAACAAGGAAACTGAGAAATGAATACAGCTCCGCTTACAACCTGGGAAGGTGCAGAAGCTTACTTCACCTTCGCTGACAAGCCGGCACTGCTTGTTCTTTTCACACTGGTTGGTATTGCCGTGTGTGTCTGGACCATCACCTCGATGGCCCGCCACGAGAACAAAGCATACAAAGACATGTAATCTTTGGATTGTCGGGATGTGTTGCCGATGCGCCCTGAACCCAAGCGGCATCACATCCTGCCACCATGATGCGAAAGGCCAGCTTCAAAACTGGCCTTTCTGCATTTCTTGCCCGAATTGACACCGGGCGAAACCACCCGGACACGACAAGATCGCCATGATCAGAAACGCGATCACACGTCACCCGTGACGGCACCCAAAGGCAAACGCCACCGCCGCCCGCACCAAGATCATTCACTGCACGAGGCCACAATGATCGACTTTTCCCGAACTGACGTGCCTTATCCCCATTCTGTCCGCGCTGCCCGGCCCAGTCGCATTATCAGTGCCGGACGTACCGCGATGGACCGCAACCGCGAACGCTATGAAGTACCGGGCCGCGGTGCGATCATGATTTCCGTGCGCGAAGGCGACCAGCTGGCACTCCGCAATTGTGAAGGCATGCAAACGGTTGAATTAATCGGTCTGACACCGGGCGGTGCCCCACGCCCCGAGATTTTTGAACCCCTGGCCCACGGCGCGCCCAAAGGCCTGATGGATCTTTTGTCCGATCCGTTTGATGACAGCCTTGCGCGCTTTGCCCAGACCTTGCGTAAGCGTGACATCAAACTTGAAGCCTGCCTTGCCCACCGTCTTTTTGGCTATGCCAGCCCGCCGGGCGATACGGTTGAGCTGACGATCCAGCTTGATGGATATGTCATCATCGCCACCCCGGCACCGCTGATGCAGATTGATGCGCATAATACCGCAACACCGATCACCGCCCTGATCAAACGCGCCCATCATCATGACAGCTACAGCTTCGCCCTGCCCGATCCATTGGCCGATCCGGTTGTCGATTTGCGGGTCAATTCATCGACCGCCGAGGCCTATGAGATCAAGGCGGGGGATTACATCCAGATTCTCGATATCGACGGGCGGCAATGTACGGATTTTCAGTGCTTTGATGCGCGCAAGCTTGATCGCGGCATTCAGAACCCGCTTGATGTCACCACCACACGCACCTTGATGGGCCATGCTTATCCAATGCCCGGTCTGCATGGAAAATACTTTGATCAGGATATGGATCCACTGGTCGAGGTCATTCAGGACACCTGCGGGCGCCATGACGCCTTTGCCATGGCTTGTGCGGCGAAATATTATGACGACATCGGCTATCCCGGCCATGTGAACTGCACGGATAATTTCAATGGCGCGCTGTCGGGCTACGGTGTTGATCCGCGCCCCGGCTGGATGGCGATCAATTTCTTTTTCAATACCGGCATTGATGATCATGGGGTGATGTTTGCCGATCAGCCCTGGTCGCGTCCGGGCGATTATGTGCTGTTGCGCGCAATGACCGATCTGGTCTGTGTCTCGTCGGCCTGTCCGGATGACACATCAGCCGCAAACGCCTGGAAACCGACCGACATCCATATCCGAAGCTATGACGGCAACGAGAAGTTTTCTCACGCCGTTGCCTGGCGCCCGACTGCAGAGGCCGAAGCAAAAATGACCAAAGAAACTGCCTTCCACCCGCGTCTGAGTGAACTGACCCGCAACTTCGTCGAATACAAAGGCTTCTGGCTGGCCCATGAATATACCGGCCATGGCATGATCGAAGAATATTATGCCTGCCGCGAAAAGGCCGTGGTGATTGATCTTTCTGCCCTGCGTAAGTTCGAGATCACCGGCCCGGACAGCGAAACGCTTATGCAATATTGCCTGACGCGCAATGTCAAAAAGCTTGGCATCGGACAGGTCGTCTATTCCGCGATGTGCTATCCCCATGGCGGCATGATTGATGACGGCACGCTGCTGCGTCTGGGGCAGGATAACTTCCGCTGGATTTGCGGCGATGACTATAGCGGTGTGTGGCTGCGCGAACAGGCTGATAAACTTGGCCTGCAAGTCCTGATCAGATCATCGACCGATCAGATGCACAATATCGCCGTACAGGGCCCCAAAAGCCGCGACATCCTGCGCGAAGTGATCTGGACCCCACCGCATCAGCCCAAGCTTGATGAAGTCGAGTGGTTCAAATTCACCATCGGGCGGATTGGGGATGCCAAAGGTGCGCCTGTTGTGGTCTCACGCACGGGCTATACCGGCGAACTCGGCTATGAAGTCTGGTGCCACCCCAAAGACGCCAGCACCGTCTTTGACGCCGTCTGGGACGCGGGCAAGCCACACGACCTGACCCCGATGGGGCTGGCGGCCCTTGATATGGTCCGGATCGAGGCCGGTTTGATCTTTGCCGATTACGAGTTTTCCGATCAGACCGACCCGTTTGAAGCCGGGATCGGCTTTACCGTACCGCTAAAATCCAAAGAAGATGATTTTATCGGCCGTGATGCCCTGATCCGGCGCAAGGAACACCCATCACACAAGCTGGTCGGGATCGAGATTGATGGCAATGTCATGGTCGGTCATGGCGATTGCGTCCATATCGGACGTGCACAGATCGGCGTCATCACCAGTGCGGTGCGATCGCCCATTTTGGGCAAAAACATCGCCCTTGCCCGGGTCGACATCGTACATGCCGATATCGGGACCGAGGTCGAAATTGGCAAGCTCGATGGTCATATGGTCCGCCTGCCTGCGACCATCACCGCCTTCCCGCACTATGACCCCAAAAAGGAAAAGCCACGGTCCTGATGGCCGTGGCGTTCAAGCCCGAAAAGAAACCCCGCAGCCAGTAAGGCTGTGGGGGTGACTGCGAGTTTGATTAAGGGAGACGGCGGGCTTGCGCCCGCTTCTTTGAAAATCCCGAAAGTCGGCTGCCTATTCGGCAGCCGTTTTCTTTTCGATCTGCAAATAGGCTTCCAGGCTGTCATCAAGTTCTTCAAGCCAGGGCGTGTGATGGGCCGGTGACATATTGCCCGTCATGAGCGAGCGATAGGACTTGTTGCGGTAGCCCATGATGTCGTCAGCCTTGTCATGTTCCCATTCCTCGAAGGTCTTGTTCACCCCTTCAATGTCAAACATCGGGTAATCCGTCATTTCGATGAGATGGGCGGTGTAATCGCCCTGGAACCAGATCATGTCGTGATCGTCCTTGAGGCCTTCTTCCCGATCACGCCAGGCTTGGCTATCAGCCTTCATCTCGTCCCTGGATGGCAGGGGAATGCGGCCCATGATGACATCGCGGGCAAACCATGCCTGCGCATCAAACATGTTGAAGGTAAAGAACTGGTCCTGCATGCCAAGATACATCATCTTCGGATTTTCTTCCCAGACGACACCTTTATAAAGACCCAGTGGCCACAAACGGTTATCGGTCTTAAGACGCAGGTCATCGGTCAGGAACGGGAAGTAATGCTGATAGCCAGTACACAGAATGATCGCATCAACGTCGCGCGATGAACCATCCTTGAAATAGGCGGTGTTGCCATCAACCTTGGTCAGAAGCGGCACCTCGGCCCAGTTATCGGGCCAGTCAAAGCCGATCGGGTTTGTCCGGTGACTAACCGTGACGGACTTGCAACCATATTTATAGCATTGCGATCCGATATCCTCGGCCGAATAGGAGGTCCCGATGATCAGGATGTCCTTATCCTTGAATTCCAGCGCATCGCGGAAATCATGGGCATGTAGAACGCGCCCGCCAAAGGTATCAAAGCCCGGGAATTCCGGCACATTCGGGGTCGAGAAGTGACCATTGGCAACAATGACATGATCAAATTCCTCGGTCGAAACCACATCATTTTTCAGATCATGCGATGTTACCGCAAAGGTCTGGCTGTCTTCATCGAACTCGACGGTGCGCACAGGTGTTCTGAAACGCACCCACGAGCGGACATTGGCCTTTTCGACGCGGCCCTTGATATAATCCCAGATCACGGCACGCGGCGGATAGGATGCGATGGGTTTACCGAAATGCTCCTCGAAGGTGTAATCGGCAAATTCCAGGCATTCTTTCGGGCCGTTCGACCACAGATAGCGATACATCGACCCGTGGATCGGTTCGCCATATTCATCAAGACCGGTGCGCCAGGTGTAGTTCCACAAACCACCCCAGTCTTCCTGACGTTCAAAACACACAATTTCGGGGATTTCGGCCCCTTTGGCTGCGGCAGATTGAAATGCACGCATCTGCGCCATGCCTGATGGGCCGGCGCCAATAATCGCAACACGAAGTGTCATAGCCTCAAATCCCCAATAAAAGCGTTATGCGTCTCCTCCGTCCGGCTTTCTGCCGGTTCGTTCTTGCTTAGTCGGGGAAAATCCCCGGTGACGTCGGCGCGCCGTCGTCAAATTGTGAAAGCCACTCGACCAGGATCGGGTGGTAGCGTGACAGCCCCTTGTAATCGACAAGCTCGGGGCGCAGATCGCGCATGACACGATGAATGCGGCGTGCCCATTTCGGCTGGGTCACCACTTCGTTCATGGCCATCAAATAGGTGCGAATGGGAAACAGGATCGCGTTGGACCGCGGCAGACGCCAGAAGGTCTGAAGCTCGACGCGCAGATGAACCTTTTCGCCAATATTTTCCGGCGTCACAGTCATACGATCCGGGCCCCATTTGGGATAGTTTTCCGGACTGGTATCGAGCCGCGGATTGACCGTGAGCGTCCAGTTGAGACGCCGCGACGGCTGCCCTTGCGGCAAGGTCAGAAGGAATTTCAGCGCCCGCTGGAAAACGCCCAATTCATGGGCCAGTGGAACCGGCGCATGCCATTCAAAGAAGTTCATGCCGACATCAAAATCAAGCGACCAGTCTGCCTGTGCCGTGATGATCCCGGCATCCAGCCAAAGATTGCCATCGCGCTGATCAAGAATGGCGTGATCGCCCTGCACCTGACGGCCGATATATTCCATCGGGTGGCAGGGCAGCGTCGAACTGTCGCCAAAGGTAAAAGTATCGTCGATCTGAAGCGGCTTGTTGATCCAGTGCCAACGATCACCATCCATGGTCAGTTTGAACAGATCGGGATAATCGCGCGCCTTGGAAACCATCACGAGCTCAAGGAAATCCCAACCCGCCGTTTCCATATGCGGCAACGCCTGACAACGACCGGGATCCTCAGCCAGAACAAGCGCACGGTCCTTCATTTCCGCGACATAATGTTCATCGACATCAAACGCATTTTCAAACGGACTGCCCGCACGGGCCGCGTGATGCGGTTCGATATTGGTCGAGTACATATATTCGTCTTCCGGGAACGGGAACGGAAAACGCGGGATGTTTGACGGGCTGTTGGCGTAGGAAAAATCGCCGCGGAAGCTTTCGTCTTTAAACTGGATTGTCATGACTGAAATCCCCCTTACAGATCAAGTTCAAGGCGTTTGCCACGGAAGCGCGAAACACACGGCATCATCAATTTCTTGGATGCACGCTGTTCTTCATCAAGCCAATGGTCGTTGTGCATGATCTCGCCGTCGCAGGCGACGACAGCGGTTTCACACTGACCACAGGCGCCGCCACGGCACATGCAATTGATCGGGGTGCCCGATGCTTCGACCGCTTCAAGCAGGCTTTGCTCGGCCCCGACAGTGATATCAATGCCGGCCTTGGCCAAATGCACTTCAAAGGGTTCGCCAACCGGTGGTGCGAGGAAGTGTTCAAAATGAACATGGGCTGCTGGCCACCCCAAATGCGTGGCGGTTTCCACCACCCGTTCGATCATCCCTTTGGGGCCACACACATATACATGCGTGCCCAAGGGCTGACTGGACAGAAGCGCTTCGAAATCAACGCCTTCGCCCTGATCATCGCAATAACACGACACATGATCACCAAACCGATCGGCAAGGCTGTCCATATATGCCGCCTGCGACACTGAGCGCGCGGCATAATGCAGCTCAAACGGCACACCGAGTTTGTCGGCCTGGGCCATCTGGGCGATGAACGGCGTGATGCCAATGCCACCCGCAATCATCAGGTGTTTTTTGGCACGAAGATCGAGTGAGAACAAATTGACCGGGGCGGAGATTTTCATCTCCATGCCAGGTCGTACCTGTTCATGCATGAATTTCGATCCACCGCGCCCGGTATCGTCGCGACGCACCGAAATCGCATACTGATCGCGCTCAAACGGCGAGCTCATCAGCGAGTAGGGATTTTTGCGTTTTGTGCCATCATCCAGCATCTCGACAACGATATGCGCCCCGCCTGAAAACGCCGGCAGTTCATCGCCATTCACGTGCTTGAACTCGAACCGTTTGATGATCGGGTTGACCTCGACCACGTTGCTGACGACAACCGGAATCAAATGATCGGATGCACTCATTTGAACACCTCCTTGATTTCGATTTCCTCAGTCGGGTCTTCGGCATTGATGCAGACCCCCTGGAATGCTGCCAGTCGCCGCGAATAGTGATCGCGCACAAACAACAGCAATTCGCAGGACGGGCATTTGACCGGCTGGGTGGTGACATCCTCGATCATGGTTTTGCAGTGAACACACTGAACACGCCGCGCCAGACTGCCGCGGTGTTCACACTGCACGGCTGTATGATCAAGGCCGCATTCCTCGCCCTTGGCGACACCCTGCCCGACCAGACCTTCGGTCCCGGCAAGATAAAGCTGTGTGCCCATCTTGGCGTCAGACAGCCATTCACCCAGTTTGGCGACAGCCTCTTCAACGGTCGGGAAATGCTCGAACCGGTTCGCGCCGAGCGCATAAAGCGATGTAATCAGGGCGGCCTCACCCGGGGTCGGCACATACAGGATATGCACCTTTTCCATCATGTCGCGCGGCAGTTCCTGCACAACGCGAATAACACATTCGGCACCGGATGCATCGGCCAGAAAATAATGCGCCAAACCGGGCACGATTTTAAGCGTGCCATAGGTCGGACGGGAAAGAATGCTTTCTTCGATGATACTCTCAGACATGGTAGCGGGGTCCCATTCTGTCAGAAACCACAAGGATCAAGGTGCGTGATCCGGGGGCCGCTCTGGCAGCCCCCGGTCATCTGGCTTAACCCTTGGCTGTTCTTTTCGATTTGGTGGGGTCGTCAAATGGCATGGTATGGGCCATTCCGCCGAGCATGCCTTTTTCGCCAGCAACCTCAAGGCGCACACCCTGTTCGGCGCAATCCACCGCCAGACGGGCAATCGCCATGGTCTGATCCTTGAGCGGGGAATACATCGCACAGGTCACGACACCGACCTTGCTACCGTCCTTGAACACTTCGGCCCCTTCGGCCGGGACTTCCTTGCCATCAAACAGGATGCCAAAGATCTTGAAGCGTTCCTTGCCCTTCAGACGATAATGTTCCTCGGCACCGCGGAAGCCGGTTTTGCCGGGGCTGACGGTGAAATCAAGGCCAAGCTCCCAAAGCGTATCGCCCGGACCTTCATTTTCGAACGGATACATCTGCGAGTTATCATAAGGGTAAAACAGCAGGTAGCTTTCGACACGCAGCATATCAAGCGTGGTAAAGCGGGTCGGGATGATGCCCATATCCTTGCCTTCGGCAACGATACGATCCCAGATCACCCCGGTATCCTGACCACGACAGAAAATCTCATAACCGCGCTCCCCGGTATAGCCGGTGCGCGAAATCATCACCGGCAGGCCAAACAGCTGAGTCTGCATATGATGGAAGTAAGGCAGATCACGAATGCCCGGCACATATTCCGCCAGATAATCCACCGCAAGCGGCCCCTGCAAAGACAGATCATGCAGGTTATCATCAAAACGAACCGATACATCACGGCCGACTGCGGCCTTGGTCAGTTCCTCGTGACCGGTGCCCGATCCATGAACCACCATCCAGGAATTCGGCCCCATGCGATAAATCACGCAGTCATCGGTGAATTTGCCATGATCATTAAGCATGCAGGCATAGACCGATTTACCCGGATAGATCTTTTCGACGTTGCGCGTGGTGGCATAGTCGATGACGTGGGATGCATGCGCGCCGGTGATGTGAACCTTTTTCAAGCCCGAAACATCCATGATCCCGGCTTTGGTGCGGATCGCGACATATTCCTCGTCCCAGTCCTTGTCATAGGTCCAGGCTGTGCCCATCCCGCTCCAGTCTTCCAGATTGGAACCAAGCGCACGATGCCGGTCGGCAAGGGCTGAAAATCTCCAGCTCGCAGTCATAGTGATGGCCTCCTGATATGATTGCCTTTGCGCACAATCAGCGCGCTAATTCTGGCTTATTTTGTTCTATATTTTGGCGGCAACTTGTTCGCGAACGCAATAATTATTTTTCATTCTATTCAAATTTTATTCCTCAAAGGCTATTTTGCGCGGCATTGCAGCAACTTCGCCCAGCGCCATTGGTATAGGGATTTGGCAAATATATTTTCCCTGTAGTTGATAAATATTTCCTGCCAGTGTAAGTCATGGCTATGGCGTATCTGCGACCCGAGATGGTAAAAGCCCGGGCCTCATACGACCGATATAAAAGCAGGCCCCGCAAAAGGGACCGATTGAGGAAACCAGAAACGAGCAGGAACCGCACCGGGAGACAACCGGTGACGGAAGGCAAGCCAGCATGGCAGAGACAAAACCACACCAAGCAGTGCAGACCACCGACACAAGCGAGCAAGGATCAGGCATGGACTCGATGAGCAAACCCGCCGCCCTCACCCAGGACCCGCATGCGCTCCGCGAGCCCAAGGAAAACAATCTGGAAATCGCCATCGGCCACGAAGTCCGGGCGCTGCGCAAGAAACTGGGCATCACGATTTCCGACCTTGCCTCGGCAACCGGGATCTCGATGGGAATGCTGTCCAAGATTGAAAACGGTGTGACATCGCCGTCCCTGACCTCGCTTCAGGCACTGGCCAGTGCGCTGGGTGTGCCGCTGACCGATTTCTTCCGCCGTTATGAAGAACCGCGCAATGCCGTCTTTGTCAAAGCCGGCGAAGGGATTGCAATTGAACGCCGCGGCACGCGCGCAGGCCATGAATATAACCTGCTGGGTCATATAGATAACAACACCAGCGGCGTGGTCGTGGAGCCCTATTTGCTGACCCTGACCGAGGAGTCGAGCAGCTTCCCCGCTTTCCAGCATGAAGGCATGGAATTCATCTATTTGCTTGAAGGTGAAGTTCGCTACCGCCATGGCGATCAGCTTTACTACATGAAATCCGGCGACAGCCTGTTCTTTGATGCTGACGCCCGCCATGGACCGGAAGAACTTCTTTCATTTCCAATACGTTACCTATCCATCATCTGCTATCCGGCACGGGGATAGACCTTCACCAGAGTGAAAAAATCAATTCACTCAGAAGAAATTTTTATTCTTCCTAGTTGATTCCGCATTCGCGAACAGGTAGTCTCCGTTTCAGAAACAGAATGGAGACTGTCCTGCCATGTGCGGCATTGTTGGTTTATTCCTTAAAGATAAAAGTCTGGAACCGCAGCTCGGCACTTTGCTGTCCGAAATGCTGGTGACCATGACCGACCGTGGTCCCGATAGCGCGGGCATCGCAATTTATGGTGCGGACCAGAATAATCTGGCCAAACTCACGATCCAGTCTCCGGACCCGGAAACAGATTTTGCCGGCCTGACCGAAGACCTGCGCAAGGCGGGGATCACAAACGCCTCGATCCTGCCCAAAAGCACCCATGCAGTCATAACGGTTTCAAGCGACCAGCTTGATGCGACCCGTACCGCCCTTGAAGAACTCCGCCCCGATGTCCGCGTCATGGGCACCGGCAGCGCGATGGAGATCTATAAGGAAGTCGGCCTGCCCAAGGACGTGCTTGAACGCTTCAAGATTTCGGATATGACCGGCACCCACGGTATTGGCCATACCCGCATGGCAACCGAAAGTGCGGTGACAACGCTTGGCGCGCACCCGTTCTCGACCGGGTCGGACCAGTGCCTTGTCCATAATGGTTCACTTTCAAACCATAACAACCTTAGGCGCGAACTGACGCGCGAGGGCATTCGTCTTGAAACCCAGAACGATTCCGAGGTCGCCGCTGCCTATCTGACCGGCGAAATGGCCAAGGGCAAAAATCTGGGCGAAGCGCTGACCAGTGCGCTTGATGACCTGGATGGTTTCTTCACCTTTGTCGTGGGCACCAAGTCGGGCTTTGGCGTTGTGCGCGATCCGATTGCCTGCAAACCGGCCGTCATGGCGGAAACCGATGCCTATGTCGCGTTTGGGTCCGAATACCGCGCACTGGTCAACCTGCCTGGCATCGAAGACGCCAAGGTGTGGGAGCCGGAACCGGCCACCGTTTATTTCTGGGAACACTGATTAACACGAACCCTGTCGGCTGCTGCGATGGCGCGCCGACCGACCGCAAGATTTTTCGCGGTCAAATGAGGAAGGAACACACATGCCAGTGTTTGATCTTGCAACCACCGAACTGCGCGCGCTCAATCAGGCGCTGCATGCGCTTGATAAAAGTGGTCCTGCTGAAGATTTCGAAGTTACCAATCCGCGCGGCTCACATGCCGTTGCTGTCGGCATCGACGCAGCCGTCAATGTCACGATTGATGGCAGTGTCGGCTATTACTGTGCGGGCATGAATGAAAAGGCCACTATCACGGTCAATGGGAATGCCGGTCCCGGTGTGGCGGAAAACATGATGTCGGGCAAAGTCGTGATCAAGGGCGATGCCAGCCAGTATGCCGGGGCCACCGCCCATGGCGGGTTGCTGGTGATCGAAGGCAATGCGTCCTCACGCTGCGGCATTTCGATGAAAGGTGTCGATATCGTCGTCAAAGGCAATATCGGCCACATGTCGGCCTTCATGGCGCAATCGGGCAACCTTGTTGTTCTGGGCGATGCCGGTGATGCACTTGGGGATTCCCTTTATGAAGCGCGCCTTTTCGTGCGCGGCACGGTCAAAAGCCTCGGTGCCGATTGCGAGAAAAAGGAAATGCGCCCTGAACATATCGAGCTTCTGACCAAGCTTCTTGCAGATGCAGGCATTACCGATGTGAAGCCAGAGGAATTCACCCGCTATGGCTCGGCCAGAACGCTTTACAACTTCAATGTCGATAATTTCGACGCTTATTGATGCGGCACGCTGAAACCTGCGCAGCATCGAAAATTTGCGCAGTTCAGCCCAAAGACAGGATCAGAATATGACTTACAAAAATCCCGTTACGACGCCGCGTAAATCGGCAACCTTTGATGACTACACCCTTTCGGAAATCCGGCGTGCAGCGGCCACAGGCATTTATGACATCCGTGGTGGTGGTGCCAAACGCAAGGTCCCGCATTTTGATGACCTGCTGTTCCTCGGTGCGTCCATGTCGCGCTATCCGCTCGAAGGGTATCGCGAGAAGTGCGAGACGGCTGTTACGCTCGGCACCCGCTTTGCCAAGAAACCGATCGAACTTAAAATTCCGATCACGATTGCCGGCATGAGCTTTGGCTCTCTTTCCGGTCCGGCCAAGGAAGCCCTTGGGCGCGGTGCATCGGCGGCTGGTACATCGACCACGACAGGTGATGGCGGCATGACCGAGGAAGAGCGCGGCCATTCCACCCAGCTTGTTTATCAGTATCTGCCGTCACGCTATGGCATGAACCCGCGCGACCTGAAACGTGCTGATGCGATTGAAATCGTCATTGGTCAGGGCGCAAAACCGGGCGGCGGCGGTATGCTGCTGGGTCAGAAGATTTCCGATCGTGTTGCTGAAATGCGCAACCTGCCGATGGGCATTGATCAGCGTTCAGCCTGCCGTCATCCGGACTGGACCGGCCCGGATGATCTTGAAATCAAAATTCAGGAAATCCGCGAAATCACCGACTGGGAAAAGCCGATCTTCATCAAGGTTGGTGGCGCACGCCCCTATTATGACGTGGCCCTTGCGGTCAAGGCCGGTGCGGATGTCATCGTGCTTGATGGCATGCAGGGCGGCACGGCCGCCACCCAGGAAGTCTTTATCGAGCATGTCGGTCAGCCGACCCTTGCCTGCATCCGCCCGGCGGTAAAAGCATTGCAAGACATGGGCATGCATCGCAAAGTACAGCTGATCGTTTCGGGCGGCATCCGCAATGGTGCTGATGTTGCCAAGGCGCTTGCGCTTGGCGCGGATGCAGTTTCCATCGGAACCGCAGCCCTTGTTGCCATTGGTGACAACGACCCGAAATGGGAAGAAGAATATAATGAACTTGGCACCACCACCGGTGCCTATGACGACTGGCATGAAGGTCGTGATCCCGCAGGCATCACGACACAGGATGCCGACCTGATGAAGCGGGTTGATCCGATCGCCGCCGGACGGCGACTGGCCAACTATCTGAAGGTCATGACCCTTGAAGCGCAAACAATTGCCCGCGCCTGCGGCAAAAATCATGTGCACAACCTCGAACCCGAGGATCTCTGCGCACTGAATATCGAAGCGGCCGCCATGGCTGGTGTACCGCTCGCCGGGACCAACTGGGTTCCCGGACAGGGAGGCTTTTAAACCATAACCGAACCGTCGGCTCGGCACGTGCTTGCGCGTGCCGGAACGCCGATGGCACCGCAAAGAATTCGTCAGGGGACTTCGATGACCAAGGATCTTTCAGCCTTTGCCCGGGAACGCGGCATCAAATACTTCATGATCAGCTTTACGGACCTGTTTGGCGGACAGCGCGCCAAACTTGTCCCGACCCAGGCAATTGCCGACATGCAGGAAGAAGGTGCGGGCTTTGCCGGTTTTGCCACCTGGCTTGACCTCAGCCCGGCCCACCCGGACATGTTTGCCATTCCTGATCCGGATTCCGTCATCCAGCTTCCCTGGAAACCGGAAGTCGCCTGGGTTGCGGCCGATTGCGTCATGGAAGGCACACCGGTCGAACAGGCACCACGTAATGTCCTGAAAGCACAGATCGCCAAGGCCGCCGAGCTTGGGCTCAATGTCAAAACCGGGGTCGAGGCGGAATTCTTCCTTGTCACCACCGATGGCTCGGAAATCTCCGACCCGGCCGACACGGCGGAAAAGCCGTGTTATGACCAGCAGGCCGTCATGCGCCGCTATGACGTCATCGCCGAGATTTGCGATTATATGCTCGAACTTGGTTGGGGTGCGTATCAGAACGACCATGAAGACGCCAATGGCCAGTTTGAAATGAACTGGGAATTTGATGACGCGCTTAAAACCGCAGACAAGCATTCCTTCTTCAAGTTCATGGTCAAATCGATTGCCGAAAAACACGGCCTGCGCGCGACCTTCATGCCCAAGCCTTTCCCGGGCCTGACCGGCAATGGGTGCCACTGCCACGTTTCGGTCTGGGACAATGACGGCGGCAATGCCTTTGCCGATGATGACATGCCATTTGGCCTGTCTGCCAAGGGCAAGCATTTCTTGGGCGGCATCATGAAGCATGCCTCGGCCATGGCCGTTATCACCAATCCGACGGTTAATTCCTACAAGCGCATCAACGCGCCGCGCACCATGTCCGGTGCGACCTGGGCGCCGAACACGGTGACCTGGACGGGCAACAACCGCACCCACATGGTGCGTGTTCCGGGACCAGGCCGCTTTGAGTTGCGCCTGCCAGACGGGGCAACCAACCCCTATCTTCTGCAGGCAGTGATTATTGCCGCGGGCCTTGATGGCATGGCGACCAATGCCGATCCGGGACCGCATTATGACATCGACATGTATCAGGAAGGTCACCTGATCAAGGATGCGCCGCGTCTGCCATTGAACCTTCTGGATGCCCTGCGCGAGATGGGATCAAACGAAGGCCTTCAACTGGCGATGGGCAAGGAATTCTCGAGTGCCTACCTCAAACTCAAGCAGACCGAGTGGAATTCTTATGTTTCTCACTTTTCCCGCTGGGAACGTGAGAACACACTTGATATTTAATGCTTCTGCCCGGCTCCATCTTCCTCCCCGATGGACGGGGCCGGGCAATTTTTGATTACAGCAAACGAGAAAGCCAGACGCGATGAAAAGCTACGTCCTGACCGTTTCCTGCGACTCCCAGCGCGGGGTGGTTGCTGCTATTTCGGCCTATTTGGCCGGGCATGGTTGCAACATTACCGATAGCTCACAATTCGATGACCTTGAAACGGGTCTGTTCTTCATGCGGGTCGCCTTCGTCAGTGAAGAAGGCGTTGATCAGGAAACCCTCACCCGGGGATTTGAGGGTCCGGCAGCCGAACTCGGTATGAAATATGAAATTCGTGACAGCTCTGAGAAGATGAAAGTTCTTCTGATGGTGTCGCGCTTTGGTCATTGCCTGAACGACTTGCTGTATCGCTGGAAGATCGGAGCACTGCCGATTGATATCGTTGGTGTGGTGTCAAACCACCTTGATTATCAGAAGGTTGTTGTTAATCACGACATTCCCTTCCACCACATCTCTGTGACCAAGGAAAACAAACCGGAAGCCGAGAAAAAGCTTCTCGATCTGGTGTCCGACTACGATGTCGAACTGATCGTTCTTGCCCGCTACATGCAGGTTCTCTCAGACAGCCTGTGCAAGAAGATGAGCGGCAAGATCATCAACATCCACCATTCCTTCCTGCCAAGCTTCAAGGGGGCAAACCCTTATCGTCAGGCCTATGAGCGCGGGGTCAAACTGATCGGGGCGACTGCCCACTATGTGACCGCCGACCTTGATGAAGGTCCGATCATCGAACAGGACATTGCGCGCATCACCCACGCCCAGAACTCGGCCGATTATGTGTCGATTGGTCGTGATGTCGAAAGCCAGGTTCTGGCACGTGCGGTTCATGCCCATATCCACCACCGTTCCTTCATTAACGGCAACCGCACCATCGTCTTCCCGCCCAGCCCGGGAAGCTACGCATCGGAGCGCATGGGTTAAGCCCACCGGAAAATAACAATCAAGAACGCCCCGACCAGATTTGGTTCGGGGCGTTTTTTATTCCGCCACCTCCCGCACATCGGCGTTGGCACCGCGCAAGCATTCCTATTATTGTATGATTTAAATTAAAGCCGCACTCAAGCAGGCTTAAACACACAATCAGGGAAACGTCATGCCAAACCATCTGCCGTCCGCGCCCGAAACAGTTTTGCCAAGCGATCATGATCAGGCAATCCTGATCGGGCGGGTCTGGAACCCTGATGTTGCTGGCCCTGTTCCGGTTTTATGCGATGGCGGCACCCTGTATGACATCAGCTCAATCGCGCCAACCATCAGCCAGATCCTTGAGATCGACGGGCTGTTGGCGAAGCTTGGCAACCCGGATGTCTTTCCCGTCCTCGGTAATCTTGAAACGATACTAGCCAATTCGTCGCCGGTCATGACGCCCGAGAAGATGCACCTTCTGGCCCCCAATGACTTACACGTCATCAAGGCAAGCGGGGTGACGTTTGTCGCAAGCTTGCTCGAACGCGTGATCGAGGAACAGGCGCGCGGAGATGCCACCAATGCCGATAATATCCGCTCTGAAATTATGGCGGTTCTGGGGGGCAGTCTTTCCGATATTGAGCCCGGCTCCCCCAAGGCAGCAGAGATCAAGGATCTCTTGATCGCGAAAGGCGCATGGTCGCAATATCTTGAGGTCGGCATTGGCCCGGATGCCGAGATTTTCACCAAGGCGCCGGTTCTATCGGCCATGGGTCATGGCAGTTCTGTTGGTATTCACCCCTTATCGACCTGGAACAACCCGGAACCGGAAGTCGTTCTGGCCGTGACATCGAGGGGCTGGATTGTCGGGGCGACATTGGGCAATGATGTCAATCTGCGCGACGTTGAAGGCCGCTCTGCGCTGTTGCTGGGCAAGGCAAAGGATAATAACGGGTCGTGCGCCATCGGGCCGTTCATCCGATTGTTTGATGATCACTTCACCCTTGATGACATCAAGGGGGCCGATATTGCCATGTCGGTGGATGGCAAGGATGGCTATCACCTGGAAGCCGTCAGTTCGATGTCGCAAATCAGCCGCCCACCCGAAAGCCTTGTCGCCCAGACCATTGGCGCACATCACCAATATCCAGATGGCTTCATGCTGTTTCTGGGCACCATGTTTGCGCCGACCGATGATCGGGATGGCACCGGTCAGGGCTTTACCCACAAGCCGGGCGATATCGTGACCATCGCCACCCCGAAACTTGGCAGCCTGATCAATGAGGTCGGCGCATCAGATACAATCCCGAGATGGGAATTTGGCATCGGCGCGCTGATGCACAATCTGGCGCAAAGAGGCCTGCTGTAACGCAAAAAGCCGCCCCCGATGGAGCGGCTTTTCTTAATGATCTATCCTGATCGGGATCAAGCGATATCGGCTGGCAGCACATCGGTCGGGATGTTCTGATAGCAAACCGGACGCAGGAAGCGACGGATTGCCATCGTGCCAACGGAAGTCGCCCCGAAATTGGTCGAAGCCGGATAGGGCCCGCCATGAACCATGGTGTCGGAAACTTCGACACCGGTCGGGAAGCCGTTGGCCAGAACGCGACCTGCCTTGTGCTCCAGGATCGGCAGCAACGAACGGGCATCTGCCGCATCTGATGCATCAAGATGAAGCGTGCAGGTCAGCTGCCCTTCAAGCGATTTGGCAATCTTGCGCATTTCAGCCACGTCCTTGACGAGAACCACAAGCCCCAGCGGGCCGAAGACCTCTTCACCGAGTTCGTGGTTGGCCAGCCAGTTCTCGCCGGTGGTCTCAAACAGATATGGCGTCGCATTGCGCAGATCACAGGACGTGGTCAGAACTTCCTGCACGCCCGATGTCGCAGCAACACGTTTTGCGCCAGTGCGATAGGTCTCGGCCATGCCGTCAGTCAGCATGGTCTGCGGACCAACATCAGCAAGGCCGTCCTTCGCCGCGGCAACGAATGCATCCGCATCCGGTCCTTCGATGACAACCGCGATACCCGGATTGGTGCAGAACTGGCCAGCGCCCATGGTCAGTGACCCTGCCCAGCCCTTGCCGATTTCAGCACCGCGCGCCTTAACAGCACTGGGCAGCAGGAACATCGGGTTGACCGAGCCGAGCTCGCCAAAGAACGGGATCGGTTCCGGACGGGCCGCACACAGATCATAAAGCGCGCGACCACCGCCGAGCGATCCGGTAAAGCCAACTGCCTTGATCAGCGGATGCTGCACAAGGCTTTGGCCCACATCACGTTTGCCGCCCTGAATAAGGCTGAAGACACCCGGATGAACACCGCATTTCTTAATCGCCGCATCAATCGCCTGCGCAACGATTTCACCGGTACCCGGATGGGCGGAATGGCCCTTGACCACGACCGGGCAACCGGCTGCCAGCGCCGATGCGGTGTCACCGCCCGCGACTGAAAAGGCCAGCGGGAAATTCGACGCGCCAAATACTGCAACCGGGCCAATCGGGCGCTGCATTAAACGCAGATCCGGACGCGGCAGTGGCGCACGATCCGGAAGGGCTTCGTCACGACGACGGTCAAGGTAAGCACCATCTAGGATATGGCTGGCGAACAGACGAAGCTGGCCGACCGTACGGCCACGTTCGCCCTGCAGACGTGCTTCGGGCAGGCCAGTTTCCTGTGTGCCGATTTCGGTGATTTCATCACCGCGCGCGTCGATTTCATCAGCAATGGTATTGATGAATTTAGCGCGTTCTTCGCGGGTCGAATAGCCAAAGGTCCAAAACGCGTCCTCGGCGGCCTTGGCCGCCTGATCAACAAGTGCGGGTGTTCCGACCGGAAAGGTATTGGCCGGGCCATGGGCCGGTTCGGACTGGACGGTCGTCTCGCCTGCGACCCAGTCACCGGCAATCAGATGTTTTCCTGTCAGGGTATAAGACATTGCAATCAATCCTCTGGAATTCGTGAATATCGAAAACGGCAAAAGTCAGGTCACATTGACCAAGCATTTTCCTGATCTTACTGGCTTTTTAGCCATTCCTCATACTTTTTCTGGTTCTCGCCCGTGGTGCAGGGGTAAAGTCCGATGATTGAGGCCCCATTTTCGACCTGTTCAAGAACAAAGGCCTCGTAACTTTCCATGCCGGCACAGGCATCGGCAATTTCAACGGCCAGATGGGCCGGGATCACCATCACCCCGTCAGTATCACCAACCAACACATCACCGGGGAATACCGCCACATCGCCGCACGCAATCGGGATGTTGATATCAAGCGCTTCATGCTTGGTCAGGTTGGTGGGCGCCGATGGACCGGCACAATAGGCTGGCATATCAAGCTCGCCAATGCCTTCGGCATCGCGGAAACCGGCATCTGATACAATGCCCGCCGCCCCACGCACCGCCAGACGGGTGACAAGGATCGATCCGGCAGATGCCGCAGACGCATCCTTGCGACCATCCATCACCAGCACATGACCGGGCGGGCAGGTTTCAACCGCGACCCGTTGCGGATGGTCGGCATTGCGGAAAACCTCAAGCGCGTTGCGGTCTTCGCGTGCCGGGATGTAGCGCAGGGTAAAGGCCTGCCCGACCATGTTCTTCTTTTTGGGCGCAACCGGTTTGACGCCCTGAATGAACTGGTTGCGTAAGCCGCGTTTGAACAGCTGGGTCGCAATGGATGCCGTGGAGGCGCGCATCAGCTTTGCGCGGGTATCCTCGGAAAGTACATATTCGGTCATCTCGGGGTCCTTAGAAAATATCAGGTTCGCCGGCAGTCTTGCCGAAAGCAGTTTCAAGGAAATCAAAGTCACAGCCCTGATCGGCCTGTGTCACATGGCGCGAGAACATGTAACCATACCCACGCTCGAACCTTGGTTCCGGCGGGGTCAGCTCCTTGCGCCGTTCTTCAAGCTCCTCCTCGGGGACGAGCATATCGAGCGAGCGGTTTGGCAGATCCAGACGCACGGTATCGCCGTTTTTCAAAAGGGCTAACGGCCCACCGACGAAGCTTTCCGGGCTGACATGCAAGACACAGGCGCCATAAGACGTGCCCGACATACGCGCATCGGAAATCCGCAACATGTCACGATGGCCCTGTTTGATCAGCGCTTTCGGGATGGGCAGCATGCCCCATTCCGGGAAGCCTGGCCCGCCTTGTGGCCCGGCATTGCGCAGAACCATCACATGGTCTGGCGTGATATCAAGGTTCTCGTCATCGACAGCCTTTTTCATATCCGGATAGCTGTCAAACACAATGGCCGGGCCTTCATGCACATGGAACTTCGGATCACAGGCCGCCGGCTTGATCACCGCCCCGGTCGGGCAAAGATTGCCTTTGAGTACCGCAAGCGAGCCTTCCTTATAAACCGGATTGGTGATCGGGCGGATGACATCATCATTATAAACCACCGCCCCTTCGAGGTTCTCGCCCAAGGTTTTGCCGGTGACGGTGATGCAAGTGGTATCAAGGCGGTCTTCCATCTGTTTCATCAGCGCGCGCAAGCCCCCCGCATAGAAGAAGTCCTCCATCAGGTAATCCTTGCCCGATGGCCGGACATTGGCGATCAGTGGCGTGTTGCGCCCAAGCTCATCAAGGTCTTCGAGCTTAAGGCCGACGCCAGCCCGTTTGGCCATCGCGATCAGATGCACCACGGCATTGGTTGAACAGCCGGTCGCCATGGCAACGATCGCGGCATTTCGGCAGGATGCATCGGTGATGATCTTGTCGGGGGTCAGATCCTCCCAGACCATATCAACGATCCGGCGACCACAATCCGCCGACATGCGCTGGTGACCACTATCGACCGCCGGGATTGACGATGCACCCGGAAGTGTCAGCCCCATGGAATCGGCAATTGCCGTCATGGTCGATGCCGTACCCATGGTCATGCAGGTCCCGGCAGAACGCGCAATACCGCCCTGAATGCCAAGCCATTCATCATCGCTGATGTTGCCTGCACGCCGTTCATCCCAGTATTTCCAGGCATCGGACCCGGAACCCAGCGTCTTGCCGGCGTAGTTACCGCGCAGCATCGGACCGGCTGGCAGATATATCATCGGCACACCGGCTGAAATTGCGCCCATGACCAGACCCGGTGTCGATTTGTCACAGCCGCCCATCAGAACCACCCCATCAAGCGGATGGCAGCGAATGTTTTCCTCTGTCTCCATGGCAAGCAGGTTGCGATAAAGCATCGAGGTCGGCTTGGTGAAGCTTTCATCAACCGACAGCGACGGCAGTTCGACGGCAAAGCCGCCCGCCTGCGCGACGCCGCGTTTGACATCAACCACCCGTTCGCGGAAATGGGCGTGGCAGGTATTGAGCTCCGACCAGGTATTGAGAACACCGATGATTGGCTTTCCACGGAAATCATCCTCGGAATAACCAAGCTGCATCATGCGGGACCGATGGCCGAATGACCGCAAATCATCGGGGGAAAACCAGCGTGCCGATCTCAGGTCCTGAGGCTGTTTCTTACTCATTGTCTTATCCTCGGAATGTAAAACGCTACCATGTTTGCGGCGGGCGGTGATCAGAAAGGTGACCTTTTATCTTGGACGTCAACACGCTCACCTGAGGGTTTTCGCCGCCGTCATCAGACATGGAAAGATATTCACTTGTGACTGCTTGATATAGTAATATATTAGTGTATATCCGACAAGACGCCTGTATACAAATTGCGGGGACAGACAAGAATTCCGGGAACATCATGGTCGAAAACCTGATCAAAGACGCATCGACTGCCAAAAAACGTTTGCCGAAACTCAAAAGGGGTTCGGCCAGTACGCAGCTCCATGATTCCTTGCGCCAGCGCATCATTGATCTTGAACTGGCACCGGGCCAGTACCTGTCGCGGGTTGAAATCGCCGAGGAATATGGTGTGAGCCAGACACCGGTGCGTGATGCCTTGCTCAAACTTGAAGAAGAAGGCCTCGTTGATACCTTTCCGCAATCCAAGACAGAGGTCTCGCGCATCGATGTCGAACATGCGCTTGAAACCCAGTTCCTGCGCCTGTCGGTCGAGCTTGAAATCACCCGCCGTCTCGCCAATGCCAAAGACCCTGCCCTGACTGTCAAAGCGCACTCCATTCTTGCCCAGCAAAATGCCGTTAGTGCGGCGAACGATCTTGATACCTTTGGCAAGCTCGATCGCGATTTCCATTACGCGCTCTATGAGGCTGCCGGTGTCGCCCAACTCTATGGCGTCATCGAAGCCCGGTCCGGCCATATTGACCGCCTGCGCAAACTCAACCTGCCCGACCCGGGAAAATCGACCTCCATCCTTGATTGTCATGCCCGCATTCTCGCAGCGATTGATGCGGGCGATGCCGACACGGCCTGCGCGGTTGTCCGCGAACATCTGATGGGCACCCTTGCCACTGTCGATGCCATCCGCAAACGCCATCCGTCCTTCTTCTAGAACGGTCCGGCCAATCCCCTGCGCGGGCTAGTCGATCAGCCCGTTTCCTTTCATGAAGGCCGCCAGTTTTTCGGATTGCGCGTCGGTCAACGGCCAGGCAGATGGCGGACGGGTCGGCCCGCAGTCATCGCCAAGCAGTTTCAACGCAGACTTCACACCGGTAACGTTTGTGCCGTTCATTTCCTCGGCCCGGACATCCTCAAATGCCTTCATTTCGGAAATCAGTTTGCGCGCCGTGGCATAGTCGCTGGCCTCAAGGGCGGCATGAATGGCCATGGAGCGTTCCGGCCAGACATTGATCAGACCCGACGTGAATCCGCGCGCGCCCACCGCATAAAAAGCCGGCGCCCATGTTTCGGCCAACCCGCCGACCCAGACGATATCGGGATCACAGGCATGGATGGCCTCGGCCAGTTTCATCGGATTGGGTGTTGCCCATTTAACGCCGGCAACGCCTTCGACCGCACAAAGATCGGCGATCGCCTTGGTGCCGATAGTGTCATTGCGCAGATACAACATCATCGGCAGACCGCCGGATGCATCGGCAATCCGCTTGATGTAATCGACTACACCACGAGGGGCGACAAACGGGTCTGGCGGCTGATGGATCATAAGCGCCTCTGCCCCGGCGTCGGCCGATGCCTGTGCAAGTGCGCAGGCATCGCGAACACCCCGACCGATCCCGGCCAGCATCGGCGCACGACCATCGAGCATCTCGGCAACCGACTTCGCCATCGTGATCGCTTCATTCGTGGTGAGAGCATAGAACTCCCCGGTGTTACCGTTCACGACAGGGAAATGAACACCGGCTGCCAGCGCACGGTCAATCACCGGCACAAGCTTTTTGGGCGCAACGTCGCCATTCTCGTCATAAGGCGTGACAAGAATGCCGGATATCCCCGACAAGACGTCGCGCAATTCGGTTTTTGAAAGTGCCATGGACCAATATCCCTGAATACTGCGGATCATCAGGCAACAATTCACCCCCGACCCTGGTTTTTGTCAGAATCTTTAATTTAGGCTCAGGCATAACCGACGCCCGAGCATACCCATGCAAAACATAATCTACGCCACTCACCTACCCCGAAAGATATCCGCACGAAGGTAAAGTCACCTTTCGACGCCCAGCGAGACTTTTCCATCAGTTTTTAACCTTGCCAAACCTGGACCGACCACCAACCGGCATCCGCACCAATCCTTCACGCAACACACGGCACAAACACTGATCACCTGACATGACAGTTTATGTATGCGCATACACAGACAGGTTGTCAAGTATCATTACAAGCACATTTTACATTCCATCCATCATACAAGATTCCTATATAATAAGAGGTTGACAGACTTCTTAACAAAATGTATCAAAAATGTATGCGCATTCATATCGCTTGTAATTTTACAAGTTAGGCAATAACAAGAACAAGCAACACCAGTACCTTAAGGGGCTTCGCCCCCAGGGCTTAGCGGGCGCCGCTCTATATTCAGGCTTACGTCATTTGGGAGGAAACTAATGACTGGACTCTTTAAATCCATCGCTGCCGCTGTTGGCTTCACCGCCATGGTCGCATCACCGATACTTGCTTCTGCAGCTGATCTGCCAAATAACATCCGCCTCGTCATCGGCTCGAAATCGACCGGCGGGGACACCTATCAAAACAGCGCAATAATTGCTGATGCACTTGCCAAAAAACTCGACATCAATGTAAAGGTTGATGCCGTTGGCTCAAGCGAGGCCTTCAAGGCACTGAAACGCGACTCACGCGGCAACACCATCATGATTTTCCATGATCAATCCTATCTCGGGAACTTGTATGGTGTTCGCGGCTATGAAGACATCTTTGAAAACTACGTTGTCGGCCCGACCGTCGCGATCAACCCGGGCAACGCCTATCTCGTTCCAAAAAATTCCCCAATACAATCGATGGAAGATGTCTTTGCGGCTGCAGCCGCTGGTGTTCGGGTTCGCGTAGCCATTCAGGCCGGTGGTGTTTCTGAAATCGGTTTCTCGGCAATGAAAAACGCGGCCCGGATAATGAACCCGGGTTCAGAAGCCAATATCGTTCCGGTCAACACCGGCTCACAGGCGGACAAAAACCAGATGATGTTTGATGGCCAGGCCGATGTGATCAACGGTTCTGTCCAAGCAAATGAACAGTTTACTCAGCTTGCCTCCAGCGACCAGAAAGCAATGCGCTTCGTCTGGCTCACCGCACGCGAAGAAACGATTGAACAAGCCAACCCAGAAGGCATGGGCAACACCACTAGCGAAGAACTTCTAGCGTTCACCACGCCGAATGTAAGCGTGACCTTCGACGGCTCGACTGACTTCACATTCGACAAGGAATTCTTCTTCCTGTTCAACAAGGATATGGATGCAGACCAGATTGCTGCGATTGACACGGCGCTCAAGGAAATCTTCGAGGCTGGAGAAATCCAGAAGACCCAGAAGGCTTCGTTCTTTATCCCGAACTACAAGCCGCAGGCTGAAGCTTCAGCTTACCTCAAGGCAAAACGCGACCAATACCATCAGGTTATTGACTCTATTGCAGCCAACTAATCTTGCGATGGCCCGGCATTGAATATTGCCGGGCCTTTGTTGCCTGATATGGCGGCGATATGCGCCCCAACACCCAATTCAGCCAAGAAGACCCTGAGTTGATTTCCTTTGCGTCCGGAAATCAGCACCATCGGGCAAAATGCGCTTTTTCCGGAGGCATCCAATGTCGTTTGACTCCCCCTTTCATGTGACTGTTGATTTCAGCTCGTCACATCTTATTTTCCCAACGATTATCGCCGTAATCTTGGGCGTTCTGTTTATTTCCATTCTAATTACGCGCGGAAGCACCATTCTGGCGACTGTCACCAATGGCACATGGTGGCCAGCAGGAATCGACCACGTTCGTTTCTTTGGTACATTGGCACTAACCCTGATCTATTTTCTTGCAATGCCAAGTGTCGGGGATTTTTTCCCCAATACCGGACTTGGGTTCTACCTGTGCTCGATCCCGTATCTGTTCATGCTAAGCACTCTTTTCCTGCGTGAACGCAACCGCCGGACACTTATGATCGCAGGCGGCAATGCACTGATCGCGCCAAGTGTCGTCTGGTACATCCTTTCCGAACTTTTCAACATCTCGCTGCCTTGACCCCTGCATCGGGGCATATTGGCACGAATTGAGCCAAGAGATTTGCTATGGAATTGCTATCCATTCTAAGCCCGTTATTTTTCGGACTGGTTGCTGCGGGAACCGTGGTCGGTATCATTTTCGGCGCTATACCGGGTATGACCGCAACCATGGCGGTCGCCGTATGCCTGCCACTGACCTATTCGCTTGGACTTGAAAATGGCTTGGCACTTTTGCTAGGTCTTTATGTTGGCGGAATTTCAGGAGGTCTTGTTCCGGCCATCCTGTTAAACATTCCCGGCACACCATCATCGATCACCACCACGCTGGACGGGTATCCAATGACCCAGAATGGCGAAGGTGAGCGTGCTCTCAAGATCGGCATCACGTCCTCACTGGTCGGCGGCCTGATCAGCCTTGCGGCACTTTACCTTTTTGCCCCGGCACTGGCCGATTTTGCTATCAAGTTTTCCTATATCGAGAAGTTCCTGATCATCTTCTTTGCCCTAACCGTTATGGCTGCACTTTCCAGCAGCCTTCTGATTGGCATTTTCAGTGGTTTCCTCGGCATATTCATCAGCCTGATTGGCGCTTATGACATTTCACGTGGCGGCAATGGTGAATTGCGCCTAGTTCCAGAATTCCTTGAATACTATCTCGAAAGCGGTTTTTCGCTCCTACCGGTTCTGATTGGCCTGTTTGGTCTGGCGACCATCCTGATTGATGCCGAGCAGGGCATGAAGGATGCAAAGGAACTGTCCAAAATCAAGATCGGTGGCGCCCCCTTCAAACTTTCTGTGTTCAAAGGTCAGATCATCAACCTGATCCGATCATCGTCCATTGGGACTTTTGTCGGCATTCTGCCCGGCGTTGGCGGCAGTGCAGCTTCCATTCTCGCTTACAGTCAGGAAAAGAACTTCTCCAGAAATCCTGAGAAGTTTGGCAAGGGAGCACCGGAAGGGGTGATCGCATCGGAAAGTGCCAATAACGGCCTGACGGGTGGCGCGCTTGTCCCATTACTGTCACTGGGCATCCCCGGTGATTCAACCACTGCCATTCTGATTGGTGCTTTTACCCTTCAGGGCATTCAGGTTGGTCCGCTTTTCATCGGCAACAATCCGATTACCTGGGATGCGATGGTCATTGCGATGCTGGTGGCCAATATTGTGATGTTTCTGGTCATGGTCTTTGCCATTCGTCATCTGGCCAAGGTCGTTACAGTTCCGAAAAACATCCTATTCCCCATCATCCTGATGATGTGCGTTGTCGGGGCATACACCATCAATTACGGTGTGATGTTTGACGTCTGGACACTGCTGATCTTTGGTTTGTTCGGCTACCTTGCCCATAAAACCCGTCTGGAAATCGCACCATTTATCATTGGCTTTATCCTTGGCCCGTCTGCAGAAATCTACTTTGTCAAAAGCTTGGAATCCTTTGGTACATTTTCGATCTTCTTCACCAAGAGCTGGATCGCAGTGCTCCTATGGGTCCTCATTGCAGTTTCAATCGCATTCTCGATTTCGGTTGCACGCAAGAAAAAACGAATAGTCGATTGATCGGAGCAACGAACAGAGAAACAAAGCATTATCAGGCAAGAAGCCACGATTGCTTTTCTCTGTTGTCAAGCGGTCAGCATCCTGCCCACGCTTCTTGCCCACTTTTCGTTGCTAATGTAATGTCTAAACGGGATAAAATTGGCTATTGGACGCATAACCTGGCCTTAGGTCACGCTGGCAAGCGTCGTTAACGCAAGAGACAAACAAACTTGTCATCCGTATCCGCACCAAAACACAGTGATCCGATCACCTCCGCCGAGATCAAAAGTGGCGCTGTCACGATGGAAACCGTCGGGCGCATTGCCGGTGTATCACAGGTCACCGTTTCACGTGCCTTGAACGACCCTGAGAAGGTTTCTGCGAAGACCCTGCGACGCATTCAGGATGCAATCGAACTGACCGGCTATGTGCCCAACATGGTCGCGGGCGCATTGGCCTCAAGACGCAGTAAACTGATTGCCGCCCTTGTGCCATCAATCACGAACGTGATTTACGCCGATATGATGCAAAACTTTATCAATGTCATTCGCGAGTCAGACTATCACGTCCTGATGGCAGAAACCGGCTTTTCACAAGATGAAGAACAAGCTGTCGTTTCCACCATGCTCAGCCGTCGACCTGATGGTATTCTTTTGACAGGAATCCACCATTCCGCCAGCAGCAAACGCATGCTTCGGAGGGCAGGCATTCCAGTGATTGAAGTCTGGGATGTTACAGAAAGCCCGATAGATATATGTATCGGGTTCTCTCACATCAAAACCGGCGAAGAAATGGCCCACTACGCTGTCAGAAAAGGTTATGATAAGGCCCTGATTGTGTCGGCGGGAGATGAGCGTGCATTCCGCCGTAAAAATGAATTTTCCCGGCAATTCACCCAGTCAACCGGCAACGCCCCGATAGAGGTTATTTATGAGGCGTCTGCAACAATTGAACGCGGGCGTAACGCCCTGACCTCTGGACTGGAAAAAGGGTTCAGGAATGGCATTGTCATGTGCAGTTCCGATCTTCTGGCTCATGGCATCCTGATTGAAGCATCAGCCCGAGGCCTTCGCGTTCCAGACGATATTGCCGTGCTTGGTTTCGGCAATCAGGATTTTTCACCCTTTACATTGCCTGCTTTGACAACCGTTCAAGTAGACCGCCCGCATCTGGGTCAAAAAGCTGCAGAGGCACTGGTCGCACGCATTGAAAACAAGCCGCTTCCGACCAAAACGATTGATATCGGGTTTGAAATTATAGAGCGCGCGTCCACCTGACCAATCGAGCATCAGACCAACTGCACTCAAACTAGTTATCAGGCAAAACGACGAAACAGGCCTCGCCGTTCCCGGCAGATCATGGTCAATCCGGCCTTGCGCGCGAGGTTCACCGCCGTCAAAGTGGGCCCCGAAAGGGTCACTAGCCCGCCGATACCAAACTGCACGGTTTTGGTGACAATTTCATAGGAACAGCGACTGGTCATCAGAACAAAACCACCTGCCGGATCGATCCCCTGCCGCGCGATGGCGCCAAGCACCTTGTCCAGCGCGTTATGGCGTCCGATATCCTCACGGACCAGAACGATGTTACCGCTACCATCAACAAAGGCGCTGGCATGCAGCAACCCACCGCCTTCGCGGTTGCGGGTCTGATGATCCGGAAGCGTATCAATCGCACGCAGGACAACATCCTGCGCCATGTTGGATGGTGTCACCGTACCGATCTTGTCCATGGCAACGGCTTCGAGCGACTGCACCCCGCACAAGCCACAGCCCGACCGACCTTCGAGTGTGCGTTGGCGATCGGCAAGGCGATCAAACACATCATCATGCAGATCGGCCTCGATCACATAGCCCTGCAAGGTCTTGCGCACATCGCGGAGCGTAATCTGGGAAATGTCATCGGCTATGCCTTCGGACAGGGCAAACCCCACCATGAAATCTTCGAGATCATGCGGGGAAACCATCATCACGGCGTGCGATTGACCATTAAACGTCAAAGCAGCCGGAACTTCCGGCTGCAACATGATGGGCGCATCATCATTACCATCATCGCCCGAGACGGCACGCGCAAGATCAACGTCGCGCCCGTCCAGAATGCGATTTTCCGATGGCTTGGCCTTCATGCGGTTTCCTTGACCTTCCGGATCTTCGGGGCTGCTTTCAGCACCAGCGGATGGAAGTCGGTGTTGCCTTCGGCGATCATGTCAAACAGCTGCTTGCGCATGCGCGGTTCCCAGAAATCGCTGATATGGTTGGCGACACCATCAACGCCCTCGCCCTCTGGCTGGGATTTGAAAAAGGTCGCGATCTGATTGGCCATATAGACAAGTTTGTCAGGTGCCATTGCGGTTCACTCTTCGACTGTAAGCTTTGTGTAAAAGCAGGAAGTGCCAGACATCATGCCAAGGGAGTATAGCACAATGTCTGGCTCGTTATCCTATTCGGCAGCATCAACGCGCGGTTTGATCCGGCGCGACTGTTCGGCCTGACGATCATATTCCACCTGCCATTCGGTCGGACCATTGGATGGCGAGACCTGAACGGCGGTAACCTTGTATTCCGGGCAGTTGGTCGCCCAGTCGGTATAGTCGGTGGTAATCACGTTGGCCTGCGTGCCCGGATGGTGGAAGGTGGTGTAAACCACGCCCGGTGCGACACGGTCGGTAATGGTGGCGCGAAGGGATGTTTCGCCCGACCGTGATGCCAGACGGATCCAGTCACCTTCACGAATGCCACGCTGTTCGGCATCGTGCGGGTGGATTTCCAGCAGGTCTTCCTTGTGCCAGGCGGTGTTTTCCGTCCGCCGGGTCTGTGCGCCCACGTTATACTGACTAAGGATACGTCCCGTCGTCAGCAGAAGCGGGAAGCGCGGACCGGTGCGCTCATTGGTTGCCACATATTCGGTGACAACAAACTTGCCCTTGCCGCGGACAAAGCCATCGATATGCATGACCGGGGTCCCTTCCGGGGCCTTGTCATTACACGGCCACTGGACCGAGCCCTTTTCTTCGAGCAGGTCATAGTTGACGTTGGCAAAGCTTGGCGTGGTTGCGGCAATTTCGGCCATGACCTGTGACGGATGGGTGTAGTTCCAATCCAGGCCCATCGCACGCGCCAGGTTCTGGGTGACTTCCCAATCGGCAAAGCCGTTCAAGGGCGTCATCACTTTGCGCACGCGGTTGATACGGCGCTCGGCGTTGGTGAACGTCCCGTCCTTTTCAAGGAAGGTCGAACCGGGCAGGAAGACATGCGCGTAGTTCGCTGTTTCATTAAGGAACAGGTCATGGACAACCACGCATTCCATCGCCGCAAGGCCGGCGGCAACATGTTTGGTATCCGGATCAGACTGAAGAATATCTTCACCCTGAATATAGATGCCCTTGAACGTGCCTTCGACAGCCGCATCAAGCATGTTGGGGATACGAAGACCAGGTTCCTCGTTGATCTTAACACCCCAGATATCTTCAAAGATATCGCGGGTGGCACTGTCCTGAACATGGCGATAGCCCGGCAGTTCGTGCGGGAAGGATCCCATATCACACGATCCTTGCACGTTATTCTGACCACGCAGCGGGTTCACACCAACACCCGGACGGCCGATATTACCGGTCGCCATGGCAAGGTTGGCAATCGCCATCACGGTGGTGGAGCCCTGGGAATGTTCCGTTACGCCAAGACCGTAATAGATCGCGCCATTCCCGCCGGTGGCAAAGGCACGGGCGGCCTTGCGCATGGTTTCGGCGTCAACACCGGTCATATCGGCAATGGCTTCGGGGCTGTGTTTCGGATCGGACACAAAGCTCGCCCAATCCTGGAACTCATCCCAGTCACAACGTTCACGCACGAACGCCTCGTCAAACAGGCCTTCGGTCACGATGACATGCGCAAGCGATGTCAGAACGGCGACGTTCGTGCCCGGACGCAGGGCGACATGGGCGACTGCTTCAATATGCGGGGAACGGACCAGATCAATCCGGCGTGGATCGATCACGATCAGTTTCGCCCCTTCACGCAGACGCTTTTTCAGACGCGATGCAAAGACTGGATGGCCATCGGTCGGGTTGGCCCCGATCAGGATCACAACATCGGTATGTTCGACAGAATCAAAATCCTGCGTCCCGGCCGAGGTGCCAAACGTGGTTTTCAAACCATACCCGGTCGGCGAGTGGCAAACACGCGCACAGGTATCAACGTTGTTATTGCCAAAACCGGCACGGATCAGTTTCTGAACAAGGAAGGTTTCCTCGTTCGTGCAACGTGATGAGGTAATCCCACCCAGGGCACCCTTGCCGTATTTGGCCTGAATGCCCTTGAACTTGTCTGCGGTAAAGCGAAGGGCTTCTTCCCAGCTGACTTCCTGCCAGGGATCATCAACGCTTTCGCGGATCATCGGGTTAAGGATGCGGTCCTTGTGATTGGCATAGCCATAGGCAAAACGCCCCTTCACACAGGAATGGCCACGGTTGGCCTTGCCATCCTTATAGGGCACCATGCGGACCAGTTCCTCGCCGCGCATTTCCGCCTTGAACGAACAGCCCACCCCGCAATAGGCGCAGGTGGTGACAACCGAATGTTCCGGCTGGCCGATTTCAATGACCGACTTTTCCTGAAGCGTTGCCGTCGGGCAGGCCTGTACACAGGCGCCGCACGATACGCATTCGGAATCCAGGAAGTCTTCGTGCATGCCCGGTGAGACGCGGGATTCAAAGCCGCGACCTTCGATGGTCAGGGCAAAGGTGCCCTGCACTTCTTCACAGGCACGCACACAGCGCGAACAGACAATGCATTTCGACGGGTCATAGGTGAAATACGGGTTGGTTTCATCCTTGGCCATGTAGCGCGGGTTTTCTTCCCCGTTCTGGCGAACCTCGACGTGGTTTTCACCCTCATAGCCATAGCGCACATCGCGCAGGCCAACCGCACCGGCCATGTCCTGCAATTCGCAATCGCCGTTGGCGGCACAGGTCAGGCAATCAAGCGGATGGTCAGAGATATAAAGCTCCATCACGCCTTTGCGGATTTTCTTGAGCCGGTCGGTCTGGGTATGGACAACCATGCCGTCAGACGCTGGCGTCGTGCAGGATGCCGGGGTGCCGTTGCGGCCTTCGACCTCAACCAGACACAGGCGGCACGACCCGAACGCATCGACCATATCTGTCGCACACAGTTTCGGGACCTGAATGCCGGCCTCCATCGACGCACGCATGACAGAGGTGCCTTCGGGCACGGTGACATCCTTGCCATCGATGGTCAGGGTAACGGTCTTTTCGGAATTCTTCGCCGGGGTTCCGTAGTCAACTTCTTTGATCAAGGACATCGTTTCACTCCGCAGCTATATCAAGCGCGCGTGGCTTGAAGTCATCAGGGAAATGGGTCAGGGCGCTTAAGACCGGATACGGCGTAAAGCCCCCGAGCGCGCACAGCGACCCGAACTTCATGGTCTCACACAGATCGCGCAGTAGTTCGATCTGCAAGTCAGGCTCTTCACCACGTTCAAGCTTGTCGACCACTTCGGTCCCGCGTACAGAGCCAATTCGGCACGGCGTGCATTTGCCGCACGATTCAATCGCGCAGAATTCCATGGCAAAGCGGGCCTGCTTCATCATGTCGACCGTGTCGTCAAACACGACAATGCCGGCATGACCGATCAGGCCATCGCGCTTCATGAATTCTTCGTAGTCAAACGGCGTATCAAACAGCTCCTTGGGGAAATAGGCCCCCAAAGGCCCGCCAACCTGAACCGCCTTGATCGGGCGGCCCGATGCGGTGCCACCGCCGATCTGCTCGACAATCTCACCCAGGGTCAGGCCAAAGCCGACTTCATAAAGCCCGCCATGCTTGACGTTACCGGCAATCTGGATCGGGATGGTACCGCGCGACCGGCCCATGCCGTAATCACGGTAATATTCCGGGCCCTTTTCCAGAATGACCGGAACAGAGCACAGCGAAATCACGTTATTGACCACCGTCGGGCGGCCAAGGAAACCTTCAAGGGCGGGCAGCGGCGGCTTGGCACGAACAACACCGCGCTTGCCTTCCATGCTGTTGAGAAGCGACGTTTCTTCGCCGCAGACATAGGCACCCGCCCCCATGCGGACTTCCATGTCAAAGGCCTTACCGGAACCAAGGATGTTATCGCCGAGAACACCGGCAGCACGGGCAACTTCGATCGCCTCGTTCATCACGTCAATCGCGGTCGGGTATTCCGAACGGGTATAGACATAGCCCTTGGTCGCCCCGGTGGCGAGACCGGCAATAATCATGCCTTCGATCAGGACAAACGGCTCGCCTTCCATGATCATGCGATCAGCGAAGGTGCCGCTATCGCCTTCATCGGCGTTACAGACGATGTATTTCTGATCAGCTGGCGCTTCGCGGACGGTATTCCATTTGATGCCCGTCGGGAAACCGGCACCACCGCGACCACGAAGGCCACTTTCGGTGACGGCCTTGACGATTTCTTCGTCCGTCATCTTCAGCGCGTTTTCAAGACCGCTCAGCCCTTCATTGGCGCGGTAATCATCAAGCGATACCGGATCAATGATGCCGCAGCGCTGGAAGGTCAGGCGAGACTGGCTTTTCAGGAACGGGATATCCTGCGTCCGCCCGAGGAACAGTTTGTGTGCCCCGCCAGTCAGGAAATCGGCGTCAAACAACGCATCGATATCGTCGGTACTGACCGGGCCATAGGCAACACGCCCGCGGGGTGTTTCGACCTCAACCATCGGCTCCAGCCAATACATGCCAAACGAGCCGTTGCGCACGACTTTGACATCGGCACCGGTTTTGGTTGCCTTGGCGGAAATCGCGGATGCGACATCATCCGCCCCCAGCGCAACAGAACCGGAATCAAGTGGAACATAGACCTTGATGCTCATGACCCCACCTTTTCCAGAATACGATCCGCACTGACACGGCCAACGACCTTGCCATCAATCATCGCGGCTGGCGCGCAAGCGCACAGGCCAAGGCAGAAGACAGGTTCAAGCGTGATCTTGTGATCGGCGGTGGTCTGCGACCAGTCGACTTTCAAATGACGACGGATCTGATCACCAAGGGCATCGGCCCCCATCGCCTGACAGGCTTCGGCCCGGCAGATCTTGATGACATGCTTGCCCGCCTTTTCTTCGCGGAAGTCATGATAGAAGCTTGCCACCCCGTGGACTTCCGCCCGGCTAAGGTTCAACTTCTTGGCAATGGTCTGAAGCGCGCCATCGGGGATAAAGCCAAACTCTTCCTGCACTTCATGCAGGATCGGCAAAAGCGGTCCCTCAAGGGCTGCCATCTGATCACAAATGGCAGCGACGCGGACATTCTGGTCCTCGGTCGTTTCCGACATGCAAGCCTCTCTCTCAAGCATGTTGTCAAATTCTTGATTATTCTAAGCATTGTCAGGCATTGCGCCTGCGCGTTCAATAAAGCCATCCCGTTACGCGATAGCGAAAACCTATCAAGCGGTTTGCAGCTCTGAAATGCGGGCTGCCTCCTTGATCAAAGCCGACACAACCGGTGTTGCCGGTTCGCGCCGTGCGGCAATCAGGCCAACGGTGTGGGTCGCTTCGGGTTCGGTGATCGGGATCGATTTCACCCTGTCGCGCATGCCGAAACTTTCGACCATTTTTTCGGGCATGATGCTGGCCCAGTTGCCGGTTTGCACATGGGTAAACAGCGCAATCATCGAATCACTTTCAAGCGTCGCACTGACCTTGGCCCCCACCGCATCAAGATGCTGATCAATGATGCGGCGGTTTTGCATATCTGGCGTCAACAGGCACAGCGGCAATTTTGCGGCTTCGCGCCATGTAATGCTGTCGCGCCCGGCCAGATCATCGATGTTTGACGTCACCAGATGATAGCGTTCGCGATACAGCGGAATGGATGTCACCCGCCCGAGCGGCTCGTTATCAAGATAGGTAATGCCAACATCAATCTGCAGGTTATCAAGCAAGGCCTGAATTTCAGTCGAGGTCCGCGACAAGATGGCAAATGTCACATCGGGATGTTTTTCCCGAAACGGGGTTGTCAGTTCATGCACCATCGAAAGTGCCGTCGGGATGACCGCAATCTGCACCTGACCAGTCAGGCCAAACCGCATAGCACGGACTTCATCACGCATGGATCGCGTGCTGCCAACAATGTGACGCGCCCATTCCAGCACCCGTTCACCTTCTGATGTCAGGCCCTGATAACGCGATCCGCGTTTGACCAGCACAACGCCAAGATGGTCTTCAAGCTGACGAAGCGCGCTTGACAGCGTTGGCTGGGTTACGCCGCATTCCTCTGCGGCGTGGCCAAAATGCTGCTCGCGGGCTAGCACCATAAACATTTCGAGTTTATCAATCATCGCATATCCGGCATGGGGTCTGGCATCACGTAAAAAGGATGCGCGGTTCAGAATGAACACCAAAAAGAACATTGTCCTGATTGCAGGATAACCGATTACCCCTACGGGCATAAAGGTTATTCCTGCAACAGAACCCAGACCCGAACCGGATGAACGAAGCCCGGATCTGGTCCCTGATCCTGGCATGATGTCCCACTCATGCCCTGTTCTACCAGTCAGTGGACAGAACCAGTAAAACCGGCGCCAGCCAAGGGTGCGGTGGCTGGCGCCTATTGATCAGGTTAAGCCTTGGACGTTGCTTCGCCGCCGGCCGTTTCCTGCGTTTCCATGTGATGCTTTTCATGGATCGGGCTGACCAGCTTGTTGGCAATCAGCGCAATCGCAAGCAACGCCGCCATGGCATACATGGTGGTGTTATACAGGCTTGAGGTCGGGTCGACCGTTCCTGCCGGTGCGATTTCCATCAGACGCCCGATGGTCACCGTTTTGGCAGCAACCAGCTGATCAAGCTGACCGATGCCGGCACCGAACTTCTCCTGGAAGGCTGCCGGATCAACCTTTGCTGCCAGATCCTTGATCGAATTTGTGACCGAGGCCTGACGCAACTGGGTGATGGCAAGCGGACCCAGAACACCAGCGGTACTCCAGGCGGTCAGAAGACGGCCATGGATACCGCCGACATATTTGGTGCCGAAGATATCGGCGAGATAAGCCGGAATGGTTGCAAAACCACCGCCATACATCGTGAAGATGATCATGGTTGCGGCATAGAACATGACAAGCCATGTCACAGCCGGATTGATGCTGACCTGTTCTGCGGCAAACGGGATCGACATATAGAGAACGATGCCCAGAATGAAGAAGCAGTAATAGGTGTTCTTGCGCCCGATATAGTCAGACATCGAGGCCCAGAAGAAACGACCGCACATGTTAAAGACCGAAATCATGAACACATAGGTCGCCGCAAAGGCGGAGTTGACGATAAACGGCAAGGTCGTACCAAAGATTTCCGTCATCATGGTCTTGGCAACGCCAATCACCCCGATACCGGCGGTCACGTTAAAGCACAGAACAATCCACAGCAGATAGAACTGCGGGGTCTTAAGCGCCTGATCAATGTGTACGTTGGCATGCGTGATCATGCGTTTGGACGCGGCATCCGCAGTCGGCGGCGTCCAGCCAGCCGGAAGCCAGCCTTCGCGCGGCACGCGATAGGAGAAGGATGCAATGATCATGACGATGAAGTATGCGACACCAAGCGTAAAGAAGGTCGCAGCCGCACCGGTATTACCGGTTCCGGCAACATAAACGCCTTCTTCGATCGGGACCGGCGCTGCGGCAACCTGTGCGGCACCGGCAACAACGACCTCGACCATCTGGCCACCAACTTCGGCCATACGTTTGCCGCCCTCGGTCACGAGGTTCACGGCACTTTCCGGACCAAGATAGTCAGGCACCTTGTAGAACGTGGCAAGCAGGGCTTCCTTGATCGGGGTTGCGATCATCGCACCACCGCCAAAGCCCATGATGGCCATACCGGTCGCCATGCCGCGCCGGTCCGGGAACCAGCGGATAAGGGTCGAGACCGGCGAAACATAGCCAAGCCCAAGACCACAGCCACCAAGCGCGCCATAGCCCAGATACACCAGCCACAGCTGGTGGGTCATGATGCCAAGGCCGCCGATGATGAAACCACCACCCCAGCAGAAGGCCGCGACAACGCCGACCATACGCGGGCCGACTTCTTCAAGCCACTTGCCGCCAAAGGCAGCTGCAAGGCCAAGAAAGACGATGGCAACAGAGAAAATCCAGACAACAGATTGCAGACCCCAGTCACCGGAGCTTGCACTGACCACCCCAAATTCCTTGATCAGTGGCGGGTTAAAGATACTCCAGGCATAGACGGAGCCGATGCACAAATGAATGGCGATGGATGCTGGCGGAACTTTCCAGCGGTTGAAATCGTCGCCAGCGACGATGTGTTCTTTCTTGAGCTTGTCAAACATGACGTTGTTTTCCTCCCGGTCTTTTGATTTTTCCTTGCCCTTCCCCGTCGCACAATTGGTCATGGTGCAGGGCAAACACGGTTAAATCCGGAATTCTCAACTTGGCAATCGGCGTGCCATACAGCGCCAAGCACCACTTTCTGTCACTTTTCCAAACTGGAATGGGTTGCTGCAGCGCACGCGCATGGACAAAATGTCCACAAGCTTAATGCGCGCATAACGTGCAGATAGACAAAATGTCCACTCGCATTTGCAGCATTTTGGAGGGGTTTACTGTTTTGATCGCGAGGTCTGAGTTCAGTCCGCCTCGGGCAACCAGATGGTAAAGACCGTGCCTTTGCCCGGTTCACTTTCAACATCAAGCGCCCCACCCTGACGATCAATCAGGGTGCGGGTGATCGACAGACCAAGCCCTGTGCCTTCGCGCCGTTTGGTGGTGTAGAACGGATCGAAAATGCGATTGAGAACGTCGGCATTCATGCCGGTGCCAGTATCGCGTACCGTGATCTGAATACCGGGTTTCCCGCCCTGATCAACATTGGCATCAATCAGGGTCAATGTCCCACTTTCCGGCATAGCATGCAGGGCATTGACCATCAGATTGACCAGTACCTGCTGCAACTCGGTCCGGTTCATCAGAACCAGTCGGGTTGATTGATGTTCACGGACGACCTTGATATCAGCCCGGCTGAGAAGATGGGCGACAAGTGGCATGCAATCGTCAATCACCTCGGCGACACTGTGGCGTTCGACGAAGCCCGCATATTCTTCGGGTTTGGCAAATTGCAGAAGCTTGGTGACGATCAGATTGATGCGATTGACCTGTTCATCAATCAGGCGGAATTCCGTATCGCCCAGCCGCGCATGTTCGCCCAGAAGATCGCGCAGGACATCCAGGTTCCCCTGAAGGACAGCCACGGGATTGTTGATTTCATGCGCCACACCAGCGGTAATTTCACCGATCGCGGCAAGCTTTTCGGACATGATCAGCTGCCTTGTGGTGGCTTCAAGCGCACGGTTGGCTTCGCGCAACTCGCTGGTGCGGGCATCAACGCGGGCATTGAGCTGATCATTCCAGGCGCGCAGGCGTTTGTCGCGTTCCTGCACCTGATCAAGCAGATCATCAAGATGCTCAGCGACAAGGGCGATCTCATCCTGCACCTGATCAAGATTTGTTCGCGCCGACAGATCGCCATTTTCAACCCGGCCGATGGTATTGGCCATGCGTTCCAACGGCTTGAAAATACCCCGTGCCCAGCGCAGGAAGATCGGCACTGACAAGGCCGCAACAAACAGAAACGCCCCGATCAGGATCAGAAGGCTTTCATATTTGGTTTGGGCAAAGGGCGCCTCGAGGAAGCCGACATAAAGCATGCCGACCCGTTTACCGTAGCTGTCCTTGATCGGCTCATAGGCCGAAATGTACCAGTCATTGACCACAAAGGCCCGGTCCAACCAAACATTGCCATCCTCTAGCACGGTCTTGCGCACGACACCCGACACCCGCGTGCCCAGCGCACGGCGATCGGCAAACAGACGTACATTGGTGCTAACGCGCACGTCATCAAGAAACAGCGTCGCGGTGCCCTGGCTTCCTTCGGGCAGGCTGCTTGGGCGGTAAACAAGGTCGTTGATCGTATCGATGAAGGCGAGGTTCTGGTTAAGCAAAATACCACCGACCAAGGCCGCACTGCCGCCCGTTGGCAGTTCAACGTGACTTGCCGAATGCACCACCATGCCGCGCGTTTCCGCATCGCGGGTCGACGGCACGGCATTGGGTGTTTCAATCAGATCAAGGCGTGCGCGTTCGGCCAGATCCGGGGAAATGGCGGCAAGGTCACGGTTGCTGAAAATATCGATGCTGGTGGAGGAATGGCCGTTATTGGCACTTCTAATCACTGGCCAGTCGCCATCACGTCGATCGCCGACCTCGTTATCCCGCCCGGTTGACAGATAAAGGAAATCCAGACCAAGCTCCTGCTTGTGCATGGCAAGCAAACGGGCAATTGCGTCCTCGTTCCCCGTTGCCAGCACATCACGGACCGCCACCGATTGACCAAGGGCCTCGATCTGTTCGCCGGTATTTTCCAGGATATGAGTGAAATACTGATGGGCAATTGTCAGATCGCCACTGACCTTTGATGTCAGAAGCGCATCGAACTTGGTGTTCCAGCGCACCATCATCACGCCCAATAACAAGGGCAGGATGACAAGTGTCGGCAAAAGCGCAATCGCCAACAGCTTGAAACGAACAGACCGTGTTCTTTTGGCAGGGGGCGTTGTGGCGCTGGTGGCGCCCGGCGATGACGCGTCGGTCATTCCTGTTCCCAGCTTGCGCATTTGCGATCAATGGTCTTGCGCGAGACCCCCAACCGTCTGGCGGCTTCGTTGCGATTGCCGTTGGTCTTGTGCAGCATCGCCAGAATGTGACGGCGCTCCATCTCGTCCAGGGTTTCATCAGACTCAGGCTGTGCCCCCTGATCAGCACGTTCTTCGCGGAACTCGTCGGGGAACTTGCCCAGAATAAGCGTGCGTTCAATCAGGTTGCGCAATTCACGCACGTTGCCCGGCCATTCATAGCGCGTCAGGCCGGCCCGCACAGAAGCATCCATTGGCACTTCGCGCACGCCAAGCTGCTTGGACAGCTTGTTCATGAACAATTCAGCTAGTTCCAGCACATCATCGCCGCGTTGGGAAAGTGGCGGCATTTCGATATGCATGACATTGATGCGGTAAAAGAGATCGGCACGGAAACGCCCAGCTTCGACTTCGGCCTCAAGATCGGCGTTGGTGGCGAAGACAAAGCGCAGATCGACAGGGGCTTCACGTTCCGACCCCACCGGGCGGACACGACGACTTTCAATCGCGCGCAAAAGTTTGCTTTGGGTCGCGAGTGACAATTCACCGACTTCATCGAGAAACAGGGTGCCGCCCTGCGCATGCATGAACAGGCCATCGCGTGCGGTCTGCGCCCCGGTAAAGGCGCCTTTGACATGGCCAAACAATTCCGCCTCGATCATCTCGGATGGAATGGCGGCACAGTTGATCGGGACAAACGGCTTTTCGGCCCGATCCGACAGCGCATGCAGCGAACGTGCGGTGACTTCCTTGCCGGTCCCGCTTTCCCCGGAAATCAGGATGGAGGTCGGCAATGGGGCCACGCGCGCAATGGTTTCGCGGATTTCCTGAATTTGCGGCGAATAACCAATCAGCTTGTCGCGCAACAACACATGATCGGATGTCGCGCGCAATTCGTGGCGTAACACATGGTTTTCGCGCCGCAACCGCATCCGATCCAGACAGCGCGCCACTGCGTTCAAAATCTGGTTGGAGCGAAATGGTTTGAGAACAAAGTCCACGGCACCGGCGCGCAACGCCTTGATGGCGGTATCAAGATCGGCATAGGCCGTCATCAGAATGGCGTCGGAGAAGAAGCCGATCTCGCGCTGCTCGGTCAGCCATTCCACCCCGCTTTTGCCGGGCATGATGTTATCAAGTATGACGACATCAAAATGGTGCTGATCCAAAAGGGCGGTGGCTTCTTCGCAGTCGGCGGCTTCTTCGACCTGTTTGGCCCGCGGACCAAGGGTACGAACAAGGAAGTTGCGCATGCCCGGCTCGTCATCGACGATCAGGATGGATGCCTTTTCAAGCCACGGGCCGAATTCCGGGCCCGGCCCGTTATAGCCTGCGTCATTACCAACTGGCGGCGCTGCCCCTTCGGACGCGCCCAGAACGGTCGATCTCATGATGTTCCTCCGCTGAAACATGCTTTTTTATTTTTTGAAAGCTTAGTTCAGCGGAAGAAGAAAAGCAAAACCGTTGGTGGTAGTTATGCCATTCCGACGTCGAATTTGACCACCACCAACGCGATCGTCATGCCAATGATCAGGCTTCTTTACGATGAATGGCAAAGGGCGACCAGCTTTGGCTTGTCGGCATGACTTCAAGCGAGTTGACGTTTACATGGGCTGGCAAATTCGCCACCCAGAAGATGCTTTCGGCAATGTCTTCGGGCTGGATCGGGTCGGCACCCTTGTAAAGCTTGTCATAGGCTTCCTTGTTCCCCCCCGTGCGCACCAGCGTGAATTCGCTTTCGCAAAGCCCCGGCTCGATCGAGGTGACGCGCACCCCCGTACCGGCAAGATCGCAGCGAATGCCAAGCGAGAATTGCTGCACAAAGGCCTTGGTCGCACCGTAAACATTACCGCCCGGATAGGGCCAGTTCGATGCGATGGAGGCCAGATTGACAATCGCCCCTTTGCGTTCGATCAGCTTGTTGAGCATCACATGCGTGATCGCGACCAACCCCTTGTTGTTGGTATCAATCATCGTCATCCAGTCCGATAGATTGCATTCCTGTGCCGGGCCGGTGCCAAGCGCCAAACCGGCATTGTTTACCAGCAAATCGACATCCGCAAAATCAGCCGGCAGGCTATCAACCGCCTTCTGGATGGCATCAGAGTCCTGAATATCAAAGCACAGCGCATGGGCGACCTTGGCCCCACCGAATTCATCGACAAGGGCATCAAGGCGTTCGGCGCGGCGACCGGTGACAATGACTTTCCACCCTTCCTTGACAAAACGGCGGGCCGTCGCCGCGCCAAAGCCAGAAGTTGCGCCGGTAATGAGTGCTGTTTTGGTCATGGGAATCTCCGCTGGTGCAAGCAATTTGAGTTAAGGGGTCACAGACCAATCGCGATGGTCTGAACGAAACCGATAATGGCAATGATAACGAGGCTGATGGCACAAACCCGGCGCCACATTGTTGGCGTCAAACGGCGATAGATCATCTCCCCCGGGAAATAGGCAATTATGGCGATCACCAGCAATGGCAAGACAAGTGTGATGAACCCGTCAGGCAACATGCCCGACGCCGCCCGGGTGATAAATCCAAGGATATCGACCGAGCCGAAATAGATCGCAAGCGTGTTGCGCACCCGGACGTCCTGTGTCCCACCGGCCAGAAGCCAGGCTGCAACCAGCGGCCCACCCACAGCAAAGCCCGACATCAGAATACCGACCGAGCAGGCCAGCAAAGCACCAATGACAAAATGGCCCATCCATTTTGGCGGATGATGCAGCATGGCCACCAGGGCTGCCACAGCAATCGCCAGATTGGTCGCGATCCGAATGGTCTGATCATCGAGTGCAAAGGCGACATATGGGCCAAGCACCGCACCGAACAAGCCAAAGGTCAGCAAGATCGTGCACGCCCGCCAATCGACCTTGGATCGGTCAAAGTCGCGCAGGATCAATCCCGTCAGGACGATATCAATGACCAGAATAACCGGCGTGGCGGTTGCCGGGGCAAGCACCGTCGACAGTCCAAGGGCGGCGAGCAAGGCAAAGCCGAAACCGGTTACGCCACGAAACAGCGCAGCAACCGCGACAACCATGCCAGACAGGATCAGTTCCATGGAATTCCTCGTTGTTACAGACCTGAATTACGCCACCAGCTGACCGGACAATAGAGCCACGATACCCCTTTTAATGGAGCCACATAGCGATCTGGACCTAAATATTGTCGAGTTCTGGCACTAACGCTGCGTCAGGTGACCGGTTTAGCTAGCAGCATAAGATTTCCGCCCCACACTCTTGCAGATCAGGAGCCAGCATGAACGTGTCCGTCAAGCCGAACATGACCAATCATTGGATGCCTTTCACCAACAACCGTCTGTTTCACGAAGAACCGCAGATGTTTGCCAAGGCAGAAGGCGTTAAATACTGGACACCGGAAGGCCGTGAAATTCTCGATGGTTCATCGGGTCTGTTTTGCTGCGCGGCCGGTCACGGACGCCCGGAAATTGCAGACGCGGTCTACAAGCAGCTGAGCACGCTGGACTATTCGCCACATTTCCAGCGCGCCGCCCCGGTTTCGTTCGAGTTCGCCGAAAAGCTGGCCGGCATCCTGCCCGATGGTCTTGATCGCGTGTTCTTTGCCGGATCCGGATCCGAGGCGGTTGATACCGCAATGAAGATGTGCCTGGCCTACCACCGGGCGACGGGCAATGCGCAGCGCACCCGGTTTGTGTCGCGTTCCTGGGGCTATCATGGTGTGAACCTTGGCGGGACGTCGCTTGCCGGGATGGTTAATAACCGTCGCGATTTTTCGGGGATCACCTGTGACGTTGTGCATATGCGCCACACCTGGACCGAAGAACAGAAATTCACCCGTGGTCAGCCGGAAACCGATGCGGATCTGGCCGATGATCTGGAAGAAATCTGCAAGACCTATGGCGGTGACACCATCGCTGCGGTCTTTGTCGAACCGATTGCCGGTTCGATTGGCACCATCGTGCCGCCGAAAGGCTATCTCGAGAAGCTTCGCGCGATTTGCGACAAATACGGCATCCTGCTGGTATTTGATGAAGTGATTACCGGTTTTGGCCGAACAGGTTCTGCTTTCGCCTCCCAGGCATTCGCAGTCAAGCCGGACCTGATCACCATGGCCAAGGCACTGACCAACGGCGCCATTCCAATGAGTGCGGTTGCCACCAGTGCCGAAATTCAGGGCGCCGTCTTTGACGCCGCTGCCGATGCGGATCGCCCGGAATTCTTCCATGGCTATACCTATTCCGCCCATCCGGTGGCCTGTGCTGCGGGTGTTGCAACCCTTGATATCTATGCCAAAGACAAACTGTTCGAACGTGGAAATGCCCTGTCTTCGCATTTCCTGGATGGTGTGTTTGGTTTGCGCAACCTACCGCATGTCAGTGATCTGCGCGGCTATGGCATGATCTCGGGCATTCAGCTGACACCGGGCGATGCGCCGGGTGCAAAGGGAAGCTGGGCACAACGCGCCCTGTTTGACGAAGGCCTGCATGTCAAGGCGACGGGGGATGCGATCATCTTCGCGCCGGCGCTCGTCAGCACCGAACAGGACATCGACGATATGGTTGCCATCCTGCAGAAGGTTCTTGGCACACCAATGTAATCTGCCTGCAGGGGACAGATACCGATCTCAGGGGAGTGGGGTCGGGATGGGGGGATCGCCATGCAGTTTTCTTTTTACTGTGCGGCGGTCCCTTTCCTGTTTTCAGCCATGACCGTCATGATGGCATCGCGCAACTGGCTAATGCCCGGTGCAATCTGATCGCGTTCGATCACGGCAAACCCCATCCGCAGGCGGTTGCGCGGCGCCGCTTCGGCATCGCAATAATGCACATCACCAGGTTCGACCAGAACACCGCGTTTGGCCGCTTCGCGATGCACCGCCCAGGCATCCATGTCACCGGGCAGCTTGACCCAGACGGCCGATCCACCGGTGGTCGGGGTTACATGCAATTCGGGCAATTGGCGGGCAATTTCGTTTTGCATCAATTGCCATTTTTCCGACAGGCGATCACGTGTCCGGCGCAAATGTGCGTCCAGATGCCCTTCGCCGATAAACAGGGCCATGGCGCGCTGATCCTGTGCCGATGGATGACGGTAATTCAGCCGCCTGAGCGCACGCAATTCCTTGATCAATTCACTGTCGGCAAGGATGTAGCCGATCCGAAGGCCCGGGAACATCAGCTTCGTCAGGCTGCCGATATAGATGATATGCCCGGCATTATCATAGCTTTTCAGTGCAGCACGTTGATGACCAAGATAGTTCAGCTCGTGCTCGTAATCGTCCTCGACCAGAATGAAGTCATCCTTGCGCGCCCGTTCTACAAGCTGCAGGCGGCGATCAAGCGACATGGTCACACTGGTCGGGCATTGATGCGACGGGGTGGTGTAAACCGTGTCGCAATCCGCAAGAAGTGGCGAGTTGGCAAGCCCTTCGCTGTCGATCGGAAGCGGGCAGATATCGGCCCCGGTCGCGGCAAAGATGTTGCGCGCATCAACATAACCCGGGTCTTCCATGCCGACGGTGCGCCCCCGCCCGGCCAGTAATTGCCCGACGAGGAACAAGGCGTTTTGCGCACCAATGGTGATCAGCAACTGTTCAGGATGCGCGCGCAAGCCGCGATGGGGCAGAATACGGGTGATGATCTGCTCAAGCAGCTGGGGATCATCCATATCAACCTGATCCCCGACCCAACTTTGCGAATGGGCCAGTGACCCGGCAAGGCGCATGGAATCGCGCCAGCGCGAAATGGTGGTTTTGTCCGGTGCGACCTGACCGTAAATGAACGGATAGGGAAAATCGCGCCAGTTTGCCGGTTTCACGATATTGCGCGCCTCGGTCGGGCGGAACTGCAAATGGCGTTGCCACAGGTCGGGATCGCGTTCCTTGGAAAACAAGGATGCCGTGCGTGTGTCCACACTCAGACGCAGTTGCTGGCGGATATATTGTTCGTTCACAAAATGCCCGCGGCGCCAGACCGCTGTCAGGTAGCCATCATCAAGAAGCCGTTGATAAACAAGGACAACCGTGTTGCGCGACACCTTGAGCGCCGAGGCCAGATCACGGGTCGATGGCAATGGTTCGTGGGATGGCAAACGCCCTTCGAGAATCGCATCGACAAGCCCCTGATGCAGTTGCTGCTGCAAGGTCTGACCGGCAACTGCCGGGTCTTCAAGTCGAATGTCGAGCATGGCGAAGTTCCGTTTTACTTCGGCACTGCAGCACGCTAACGTGCCTGGTACCATAGTTTTTGTCTTGTGGCTCTATTACTAGAGTAACCGGCAGATATACCATTTTGTCAATGCGATAAAGCAGGAACAAGAACCGCGATCATAATGCGGTCGGTTCAGGGAAGTTATGTCCACCAGGGAGGCGCATGGTGCGCCGCACATAAAGGGAAAATCCCGGCTATCAGGAGACATACGGATGACCAAGCTCAATTCCGGCCCCAAATTTAACCGGCGCACACTTCTCAAGGGCTCGCTTGCTGCCGGCTCTGCATTGGCAATGCCCGCGATCATCAGCAAAAAAGCACTCGCCTCTTCGGGCGAGATCAACATTTTGATGTGGTCCGACTACCTGCCGGAAACCTTCCTCAAGTCATTTACCGATGCCACGGGCATCACGGTCAACTACACCGGTATCGGCTCGAACGAGGAAATCATCAACAAGATGAAAGCCTCCAAAGGTCGCGGCTTCGACATCGTATCGCCGACCAACAACCGTGCCCTTCAGTGGAAGGCACTGGAACTTCTTCAGCCGTTCGACATGTCCAAAGTCGCCATTGACGCCGTAAACCCGGCGATGGCCAAAATCGGCAGCACCGACTGGGCGTTCGAGGCTGGCACCACCTACTGGCTGCCGCACATCTGGGGCACCGAAGGCATGGCATGGCGTACCGACCAGTTCCAGCCGGACGGCACCTTCCCGTCCTATGGTGATGTCTGGGCCGAAGAAAACGCTGGCAAAACCATGGGCCGTGCACATTCCATGATGCTGGGTGCAGGTCTTTACATGGAAACCATCGGCGAACTGGCACCGGGCTCGGTCTGGAAAGCCTACACCTCCGAAGAAGAAATGCGCCCTGTTTGGGACAAGATCACCGAATGGTGCATCGCGCGCAAAGGCAACATCAAACTGATCTGGAACGATGCTGACACCCAGAAGAACGGTCTTCTGAACGAAGGTGTGATCGTTGGTCAGACCTGGGATGGCCCGCCGCTTGCCCTTAAAACCGCTGGTGAGCCGGTCATGTATCGTGCACCGAAAGAAGGTGCACTGGCATGGGTTGACGGCCTTGCACTGCCGACCGGTGCAGAGAACATTGAACAGGTCTACGAGTTCATCAAATACGCCTACACGCCGGAACTGGCAGGTGAGGCAATTGACCATCACGGTTACAACTCCCCTGTTCTGGGTGCAGACAAGTTCGCAGGCGAAGCCTATGCCAAGAACTTTGCCGATGCCTATCCGGGTGAAGCGCTGGCCAACCTTAACCCGTGGCCGTCCGAACCGCAGTGGTATGCGGACATGCGTACCGAGTATGTAAACCGCTTCGAAAGCGCCTGATTTCGGTCCATGGGGCGGCACGATTTTATGCGTGCCGCCCTTTTTGGGTTTTCAGGGTCGGATCTATTTTTTCAAACAACAATAATTCCGTCGTCGTCCATATGTCGGGGCGAACAGGACTTTGAGGTTTTCGGGGGTTGTCAGTTCTATGACCAAAGAAATTTCGCTTGAGCATGTGTGGGTCGAGTTCGGTGAATTCACCGCCGTCCACAAGGCAAATCTGAACATCGCAGGTGGCGAGTTCTTTTCATTCCTCGGCCCGTCGGGTTGCGGCAAGACGACGCTTTTGCGCTGTATTTCCGGTTTTCAGGAACCGACACGCGGCAAGGTGAAAATTGGTGGCGATGACATGAAAGGTGTCGGCCCGAACAAGCGCCCCACCGCCCTTATTTTCCAGAACCTTGCCCTTTTCCCGCTGCGTTCGATTGCAGATAACATCGCCTTTCCGCTTGAAGTGCGCGGCGTTGACAAGAAAACCCGGCGCAAACGCGCAGACGAGCTGCTTGAACTGATTGCCCTGCCCGGCCAGGGCGACAAGAAAGTCAGCGAACTTTCCGGCGGTCAGAAACAGCGTGTCGCCATTGCGCGTGCGCTTGCGGTTGAACCCGATATCCTGCTGCTTGATGAGCCGCTTTCAGCACTTGATCTGAAACTGCGTCAGCATATGCGCACCGAGCTTCGCGCCATCCAAAAGCAGGTCGGCCTGACCTTCATTTACATTACCCACGATCAGGGCGAAGCGCTGACCATGTCGGACCGCATTGCCGTGATGAACAAGGGCAAGATCGAACAGATCGGTGATGGCAGATCGATTTACGATCATCCGACTACAAGCTTCGTGGCTTCTTTTGTGGGCGAAAACAATGTGTTTGATGGCACGGTGATCTCCAATGACGGCCAAAAGATGCAGGTTGATGCCGGTCTTGGCACACCACTGACAGTCGAAAACCACCCTGCCGGTGGCCCGGCTTTGGCCCCTGGTGATGCCTGCCATCTTTTCGTGCGCCCGGAAGCGCTTCGGGTGTCGCAGGGGGATGGTGCCGTCAACCAGTTCGAAACCAACTTCGTCACCGAAGAATTCGAAGGCAACATGCGCCACATCGTGATGAACGCGAATGGCAAGGACTTGAAGCTTTCGCTGATCAATGACGGCAGCAATGCGATTGATGCCAATGCCCCGGTCAAACTCGACTTCGCACCGGAACTGGGCATTGCGCTCAAACCGGGCGAATTGGCCAGCGCGTAACGGGGGGGCCAGTATCATGCGTGATCTATTTTACGACCTCGTCAGACGCAACGGGATGGCAGTCTCGATCTATCTGATGCTTGCGGTAAGCATTTGGGTGTTCCTGCTGATTATCCTGCCGCAGCTGACCATGCTGGACTATTCGTTCCGCTTTAACCTGCCACCCGCCAAAATCGGCGGCCCGGAAGACGTCTATACCCTGGAACAATATCGCTATTTCTTCCAGGGCAGTGGTGCGTCGGACGGGATCAATACCCTTGATATCGGTATCCTGTTCAAAACGCTGTTCGCGGCTGTGTTTGTGACGATCTTTGATCTGATCATCTGCTATCCGGTGGCGTTTGTTCTGGCGAAATCATCGGCCGGTGCCAAGGCACGGTTGCTGGTGCTTGCGCTGATTGTCCCTTACTGGATCAATGAAATCCTGCGCGCCTTTGCGTTTCGCATTCTGTTTGGCGCCACGGGTGTGATCAACGAAACCGGCATGGGGATTGGTCTTTGGGATACGCCGATCGACTTCATCCGCGAGGATGTCGCGCTCTATGCCGGGTTGGCATACGCCTATATCCTTTTGATGATCTTCCCGCTTTATAACGCGATTGAAAGCCTTGATCGCAACCAGATCGAAGCGGCGCGCGACATGGGGGCCAACTGGTGGCAGGTCCATGCCAAGGTTGTCATCCCCTATGCCAAGCCGGGCATCGCATCGGGCATGACCATGGTCTTCATGCTGACATCGGGTGCGCTTGCCGCACCGCAGATTTTGGGTGGCCCATCAAACCTGTGGTTCACGCAGCTGGTCTATCAATGGTTTAACTCGGGCGGTAACTGGCCGCGCGGATCAGCCTATGCGATGGTCCTTCTGATTGTCTGTATCGCACTTGTCTTGCTTGTGATGCGCCTGTTCAAGGTATCGATCGGGGAGATCAAACAATGAAACTGAAATCCCCGATTGCAATGATCCCGGGTTTGTATCTGACCCTGTTCTTTGCCTATCTTTTCGGGCCGCTCATCATCATGGTGATCACCGCGTTTAACTCATCCACCTTCCCGCGTGTTTCGCCCTGGGAATGTTTCACCACCGACTGGTTTGGCAAGCTTGCGGCTGATGACAAGCTTTTGGCTGGTCTGGGCAACTCGCTTCTGATCGGGGTTGGTGTGGTCTGTGTTGCCATTCCGATCGGTCTGGCGGCAGCGATCACACTTTCACAGGTGGGACCCAAGCTTCGGGCAACGCTTTACACGATCTTTATTGCCCCCATTCTGGTCCCGGGCGTCGTTATCGGTCTTTCGACCCTGATCTTCTGGGACCGGATCGGCACGATGTTCAATGCCCCGTATGAGAGCTTCTTTTATGACGGGACGTTCCTGACCATCTTTGGCCAGGTGACATTCATCGCGGCCTATTCGATGCTTGTGTTCCTGTCGCGTATTCAGCGCTTTGACACCACCCTGACCGAGGCCGCCCTTGATATGGGGGCGACGCCCACGCAGGCATTCGTCAAAGTACTTTTGCCGTTCATGGCACCGGCAATCGGTTCGGCTACGGTTCTGGCGTTCCTGGCATCGCTTGAAAACTACAACACCACGGTGTTCACGATTGTTTCAAGCAGCACCTTTACCACCGTTCTGTCATCGAAGGTGCGTTATGGTCTGGATCCTTCGATCTCGGCTGTGGCGGTGATCATTATCGCCATCACCCTGATCGGGGCGATCATTTATGAAAGCCGCAACCGCTATAACACCAAGGGCTGGGCCCATGTGATTGCAGAACGCCCGGTTCTGAAGGTCGCAACCCATCCGGGCACGGTTGCCGCAATTCTGGGTCTTCTGGCGCTGGCGGCTGTTGTGTTCATCCAGAACCACGATTCAAATGCCTGCACCGCGCAGGTCCTTGAAGAAAAGCGTGCGCTTCAACAGAAACTGATGGAAGAACAGTCGCTCAACACGCCGGAACAGACTGTCCCGGCACCGACCACGCCAAATCTTGGTCCGCTCGGCGGGGACGAAGGCGGTGCTTCGGCACCAAGTCCGTTTGGCAACAACATCTTCTCACCCGAGAACCTTGGAACAGGTGCACCGGAAGGCCAGTAAGCCAACAGACCTTCAAGTCATCCCAACCAGCCAACAAAAAGGGCAGCACATCATGTGCTGCCCTTCTTCGTTCATGACATCGTGTTTTCGTGTCAGGACGGGATGGCTGCGGTTGCCTCGATCTCGACCACGGCTTCGTCTTCGACCAGTTCCTTGACCACGACCATGGTCATGGCCGGGAAGTGCTTGCCAAGAATGCGCTGATAGGCTTGGCCAACTTCGCGCTGATTGGCGAGATATTCCTTCTTGTCGGTGACATACCAGGTCAGGCGTGCGAGATGTTCGGGCTTGCCACCGGCTGCTTCAAGAACGGCGACAATGTTTTTCAGCGCCTGTTCCATCTGGCCGACGAAATCCTTGGCGACAAAGACCTGATCTTCGTTCCAGCCAATCTGGCCGCCGATATACAGTCTTGCACCGTCGGCCAAGACACCGTTGGCATATCCCTTTGGCTGTTTCCATCCGTCCGGCTGAATGATTTTATGCATTGTTTTCTACCACTTGATTGATTTCTTTTTCGATTTTGGCACGCAAATCATCGGGCCATGCCACTGACTTTCCGGCCCCATGCCGTGTAAAGACGAGGGTAACCGTTGTTTTCAGGCGTTGCTCGCCACCTGATTGTGCGGTGATTTCCAGCTCAAGACTGGAACGCCCAATCCGTGCGGGGATCAGGCAGAATTCCAAAACATCGCCAAGCTTGCTGGGTGCCGTGAAGGCAACACTGAGTGCTGCGGTCGGAACGGCGACCTGCATCGGGCCGTGCATGGTCGGGAACCCACAGCCGATGACCTGATCAAACCATTCCTCGACCGTGGCATTCACCATCTCGAAATAGCGCGGATAAAAGACAATCCCCGCCGGATCGCAATGCTGGAACAGAACTTTCTGCTGATAGGTGAATGCCGTCATATCAGACCCCCAGATACCGATCTGCAAGATCGTCGGTCAGCTCGTTCACCGCCCCGGTCCAGGCCGTGATGCCCTTTTCGACGATTACATAGCGGTCTGCCACGCCCGACAGTTCCTTAAGCGATTTGTCGACGACAAGGATCGTGAGCCCCGATTGTTTGAGCTGATTGATCGCCGACCAGATTTCCTGACGCACGACCGGTGCCAATCCTTCGGTTGCTTCATCAAGGATCAGCAAACGCGGGTTGGTCATAAGCGCGCGACCAATGGCCAGCATCTGCTGTTCGCCGCCTGAAAGCGTCGATGCCTTTTGATCGCGCCGTTCGGCCAGACGCGGGAAAAGACCGGCAACACGATCAAAATCCCATTCGCCCGGGCGGGCGGCAGCAATCAGGTTTTCCGTCACACTTAATTGCGCAAAGCACCGACGCCCTTCTGGCACCAGACCAAGGCCAAGGCGGGCTGCCTTGTGCGAAGGCAGTTTTGCCAGATCCTGACCGGCAAAACGGATCGAACCATCACGATGTTCCATCATGCGACAGATGGTCTTGATGGTTGTGGTCTTACCCATGCCGTTCCGGCCCATAAGGGCGACGGCCTCGCCTTCGTTCAGGGATAAATCAATGCCAAACAAGGCCTGTGACGCGCCATAAAACGCGGTTACCCCAATGAGTTCGAGAAGTGCAGTCATATCAGGCGTCCTCCCCGAGATAGGCACGTTTGACATCGTCATTGCCGCGGATTTCATCGACCGTGCCGGTGGCAATAATCCGCCCATAAACCAGTACCGAAATCCGGTCGGCCAAGGCAAAGACCGCATCCATGTCATGTTCGACCAGAAGGATCGGGGCCTGACCGCGCAAACCATCAAGGAAACCGGTCAGACGTTTGGAGCCCTCTGGCCCCATGCCGGCCATCGGCTCATCAAGCAGGAATGCCTTGGGTTCCAGTGCCAGGGCGACGGCCATTTCAAGCTGGCGACGTTCGCCGTGCGAAATATCGGCAGCACGCATTTGCGCCCGATCCGCCAAGCCGACCCGTTCAAGCTGGGCCATCGCCGGATCGACAAGCGACTTGTCGCTCAGCACGGGTTTGAAGAAGCGGAACACCTTGCGGCTGACCGATTGGCGCGCCAGCATGACGTTCTGCAGGACCGAGAATTCCGGCATCAGCGAAGACACCTGAAACGTGCGGGCCAGCCCCATGCGCGAGCGCGTTACCGCATCAAACTCGTTGATGTGCTGACCATCGAAATGGATCTCGCCACTGTCGGATTTGATTTCACCGGCGATCTGTTTGATCAGGGTGGATTTACCCGCCCCGTTCGGCCCGATGAGCGCATGGATTTCACCGGGACGCAGATCAAGTGTGACACTGTCACTGGCCAGAAGCGATCCGAATTGCTTGGTGACATTGGAAAGCGAAAGAATGGCATCAGACATGTTTACGCTCCCCCGCCAGAACACCGACAAGACCACCGCGCGCAAACAGCACGACCAGCAGCAACAGAACACCAAGCGGTAATTGCCAGAATTCCCAAACACCGCCCAAAAGATGTTCCAGAATGATGTAAAGGGCCGCACCGGCAAGCGGGCCGAACAAACGCCCCACCCCGCCCAGAATGACAAACACCATGATTTCACCTGACATGTGCCAGGACAGCATCGTCGGGCTGACAAAGCGGTTGAGATCGGCATAAAGCGCGCCGGCAAGCGCCGTAATCATAGCCGAAATGACGAAGGCCACCAGACGAATACGAAACGGTGCAATACCAACCGCAGTCATACGTTGCGGGTTCTGACGTGCGCCCTGAAGCGCAAGCCCAAAGCGCGAGCGGATCAAAACTGCGGAAAACGCCATGGCAATCGCCAGCATCACCGCACACAGGGCAAAGAAGCTGATCGGGTCCAGAGTATTAAGCCCCGGGAAGCCGTTGCGCACATAGATCGACAGACCATCTTCGCCGCCATAAGCCGGCCAGGAAATCGCGAAGTAATAGATCATCTGCGCAAAGGCCAGCGTGATCATGATGAAATAGACCCCGCTTGTACGCAGCGTGATCGACCCGATCAAAAGCGCGATCAGTGCCGATGCGATAAGGGCGACAATCCAAATCACGATCATCTGGGTCGTGCCTTCGATCAGAAACGGGCTTTCCATGATCGGTTCATAGTTCAGCGCATGGCTGGCAAGGATACCGGCAGCATAACCGCCAATCCCAAAGAACGCCGCATGGCCGAACGAAACAAGCCCGCCATAACCGAGCACAAGGTTAAGCCCCACACCGGCCATGGCAAAGATCGCAACTTTGGTGGCAAGGGTGATGATGAAAGGTTCATCCATACCAAGCGCGATCAGCGGGACTGCGACCAGCGCAATGGCAAGAATGGAATTGATAAGAAACTCGCGGTTCATGGTCATCAGGAAGTCGCCCCGAACAGACCGCTTGGTCGCAGGAACAGAACCAGCGCCATCACGATATAAATCAACATGGATGCCAGTGCGGAGCCAATCGCCGTGGCACTGGACGGATCAAGGAAGGTCGCAAAAGCATGCGGCAACAGGAAACGTCCCATCGTATCGGTAAAACCGACCAGCAAGGAGCCGACAAGCGCCCCCTTGATCGATCCGATTCCGCCAATGACGATCACGACAAAGGCCAAAATCAAAACCGGTTCGCCCATCCCGACCTGGACCGACTGGGTCGTGCCGACAAAGGCGCCTGCCAGTCCGGCCAGGGCCGCACCAAGGGCAAAGACCACCGTATAAAGACGATCAATATCAACCCCAAGCGCCGCGATCATGCCACGGTCAGCCTCGCCCGCACGGATGCGGATGCCAAGGCGGGTTTTGCCAATCAACAGGAACAGACCGACTGCCACCGCAAGCCCGGCAATGATGATGGCCAGACGGAACAGCGGATATTCAAACGATCCGCCCAGAACCACCGTCCCGGTCAGGAAATCAGGCACGCTTAAAAACAGCGGGAAGGATCCAAAAATCCAGCGGGTACCTTCGGAAAAAATCAAAATAAGTGCAAAAGTCGCCAGAACCTGATCGAGATGATCGCGGTTATAAAGACGGCGAATAATCAACATTTCGACCAGCGCACCGGCGATGGCAGCCGCCATCAGGCTGGCAACAAGCCCCAGCCAGAAAGAACCGGTCCATGCAGCCACAGCCGCACAGGCAAACGCACCGACCATATAGAGCGAGCCATGGGCAAGGTTAATCAGCCCCATCACACCGAAAACCAGCGTCAGCCCCGATGCCATCAAAAACAGCATCACCCCGGACTGAAGGCCGTTTAACAGCTGCTCCAGAAAAAGAGAAAACATTATTGGAAACTCCGTCACAAGGTGGTCAGGGGCCGATTACAAAATCGAAACCGGCCCCCGGCCTCTTGTCAGCTCTTTATTACATCGAGCATTCCGACGCATAAGCGTCAGAGTGATCCGTCAGTGCGGTGCCAACGATCTTGTTCGTCAGGATATCGCCCTCTTTGACGACTTCACGGACATACAGATCCTGGATCGGGTGCTGGTTCGGACCGAAAGTGAACTTGCCACGCACGGAATCAAAGTCCGCCGCACGCAGGGCTTCACGGAAGGCATCCTTGTCGGAAATGCTTGCCTTATCCATTGCCGACAGCAAGAGGTTGGCGGTATCGAAGCCGAACGATGCATAAAGCGACGGCAGACGATCATATTCCGCCTTGAAGCTTTCAACGAAGGCTGCGTTGGTCGGATTGTCGATGTCTTTCGACCAGTTCGAGGTATTTTTCACACCAAGAGCAGCTTCACCAACCGCACCAAGAATGCCCTGATCCATTGAGAAGGCCGGACCAATCAGCGGCTTATCCACGCCCGACTGGGCGTACTGCTTCATGAACGCGATGCCCATGCCGCCCGGCAGGAAGAAGAAGACATGATCCGCATCCGACGCCCGAATTTCCGCGATTTCGGCTGCATAGTCGGTCTGACCAAGCTTGGTATAAACTTCGTTGGTGATGTCCCCAAAGAAGAAGCGTTTGAAACCGGTCAGGGAATCTTTACCCGCCGGATAGTTCGGCGCAAGGATGAATGCCTTTTCATAGCCCGCGCTGGCTGCGTAGCCACCTGCTGCTTCATGCAGGTTGTCGTTCTGATAGGAAACCGAGAAATAGTTCTTGTTGCAGCCACGACCCGCCAGTTGCGACGGTGCCGCATTGACCGACATGTAAATTTTGTCCTGTGCGACTGCTGACGGCACAACCGCCATGGCAAGGTTCGACCAGATGATACCGGTCAGAACATCAACCTTTTCCTGCTGGATCATTTTGTCAGCAAGCTGAACCGCGACATCCGGTTTACGCTGATCATCCTCGATAACGACTTCGATATCCGGATTGTTTGCCTGTTTAACAGCAAGCATGAAGCCGTCACGTGCATCAATCCCAAGACCTGCGCCACCGCCAGAAAGCGTGGTGATCATACCAACCTTGACCGGCTCCGCCTGCGCAGCACCGGCTGCAAGCAAAGCAGCGGCTGCTGCGATGGTTGTCTTAATACCCTTCATTAAAGCCTCCGTGTTTATAAAATTTTTCGTTCAGCAACACGTTGATCCCGCGACATTTATGTCTTTGTGCGTCGCGGTTTTTGTGAACCTGATGCCTGCCCCTGATTTTGCAGTATTTGCATCCGGTCCGTCCATCCTCAAAGCGCAGTTCGCACCCGCCAGAGTTCCGGAAACAGTTCTACTTCCAACATTTTCTTTAGATAACTGACGCCTCCCGTGCCGCCAGTTCCACGCTTGAACCCGATCACGCGTTCGACCGTCGTGACATGGTTAAAGCGCCAGCGACGGAAATAGTCTTCGAAATCGACCAGCTTTTCCGCCAACTCATAAAGCGACCAGTACTTGCCCGGGTCGCTATAAACCGTCTGCCAAGCCGCTATGACCGCATCATCGGGCGCATAGGGTGCCGACACATCGCGGTTCAAAACTTCTGCCGGGACCTCGATCCCCTCGGCACTCAATAACCGCAATGCTTCGTCATAGAGGCTGGGTGTTTCCAATTCAGCCTTCAGCATTGCGGTAATGTCTTCGCGATGCGCGTGCGGGCGCAACATGGCATGATTGCGATTGCCCAGCATGAATTCAATCAACCGATACTGATAGGACTGGAACCCCGAAGACGGCCCAAGCGCATCACGAAACGTCGTGTAATCGCTTGGCGTCATGGTGCGCAGAACATCCCAGGCATTATTCAGCTGCTCGAAAATGCGCGATACGCGTGCCAGCATCTTGAATGCCGGGCGGACATCGCCGCCATGGATCGCCTGACGGGCGGCAGTGATTTCACGAATGGCAAGCTTCATCCAAAGCTCGGACGTCTGATGCTGAATGATAAACAGCATTTCATCATGGGCGTCCGATTGCGGGTGTTGGGCGGTCAGGATCGCATCAAGCGACAGATAATCGCCATAGGACATCTGATCGGAGAAATCCGTGCGCGCACCCTCGGAGCTTGGATCATATGGCGTGGTCGGTTTTGCCATGTCAGGTCACCGCATTGCGTTTGTGGAATTCCGGCTTGTCCCAAGCCTTCGTTTCCATGATGTCAGCAAGGATTTTGACCGCACCGTCGACATCAGCGTTGTCGATATAAAGCGGGGTAAAGCCAAAGCGGATAATATCGGGTGCGCGGAAATCGCCAATCACACCGCGCGCAATCAAGGCCTGCATGACGGCATAGCCCTGATCGAACTTGAACGATACCTGCGATCCGCGTTCGTCAGGATTGCGCGGGCTTGCCAGCTCCAACATCGGACAGCTTGCCTCAACCCCCGCGATGAACTGTTCGCACAGCTCGATGCTGCGTTTGCGGATATCGGCCATTTCAACGCCGTCCCACGCCTTCATGGCCTCTTCCAACACGGTCATCTGAATGACCGGCGGCGTACCAACGCGCATGCGCGAAACATCCGGTGCCGGGGTATAATCGGGATCAAAGGCAAAGGGTGCCGCATGACCAAGCCAGCCCGAAAGTGCGGGGCGAGCGACCTTGGCATGGTCCGGCCGGACATAGATAAAGGCCGGCGCGCCTGGACCACCATTCAGATATTTATAGGTGCAACCAACTGCGAAATTGGCATTGCATCCGGTCAGATCAACCGGCACTGCCCCGGCCGAATGCGCCAGATCCCAAATCACCAGCGCACCGGCGGCATGAGCCAGATCGGTGATACGTTTCATGTCATGCATGCGTCCGGTGCGATAATCGACCTGGGTCAACATCAGAACCGCCAGATCTTCGTTGATGAGGCTTTCGACGTCTTCGGGGTTCGGTGTTTTAAGCACATACCCGCGATCAAGCGATTTGATCAGGCCATCGGCCATGTAAAGATCGGTCGGAAAGTTGCCGTTGTCTGAAACAACCACCTTGCGATCCGGGCGCATTTCAAGCGCGCTTGCCAAGGCCTGATAAACCTTGATCGACAGGGTATCACCCATCACGACAGTCCCGGGTGCCGCCCCGATCAAACGCGCGACAAGATTGCCGACTCGTTCGGGCTGCGCCATCCATTTGGCATCGTTCCAGCCACGGATGAGCATTTCCCCCCATTCCTGTTCGATCATCTCCTTGGCACGGTTGGCGGCGGTTTTTGGCAGCATGCCAAGCGAATTCCCATCAAGGTAAATCACACCTTTTGGAATATGGAACAGGGATTTGGTGGCGGCAAAGTCGGTCATGCAGACGGTTCCTGTTTCAGTCTGAAGCGCTGGATTTTTCCAGTCGCGGTTTTTGGGAGCGCCTCGATAAAGACGACGGAGCGCGGATATTTAAACGGCGCGATCGTCGCTTTTACATGATCCTGGAGCGCGTTGGCCATCTCGGGCGTTGGTTTGAATTCGGCCGCAAGAACGATATGGGCCTGAACAATGGTGCCACGTTCTTCATCGGGCGCACCAATCACTGCACATTCGGCAACAGCGGCATGGGCAAGAAGGGCTGCCTCGACCTCTGGCCCGGCGATGTTGTATCCCGAGGAGACAATCATATCGTCGTTGCGTGCAGCAAAGTGATAGTAGCCATCTTCATCGACATAAAACGCATCCCCGGTCAGGTTCCAGCCATCGCGGACATAAACATGCTGGCGCACATCATCCAGATACCGGCACCCGGTCGGACCACGCACCGCAAGCCGGCCAACGGTTCCAACCGGCATTTCATTCATCTTGTCATCGACAATTTTGGCTTCATATCCCGTGACCGGGCGGCCGGTGCAGGCCGGGTGGCTGTCGCCAAAACGGTTGGAGATAAAGATATGAAGCATCTCGGTCGCGCCAATGCCATCAAGCATCGGTTTACCGGTTTTCTCCATCCAGGCTTCATAGACCGGCGCAGGCAGGGTTTCACCCGCCGAAACCGCGGCGCGGAGCGACGAAAGATCAGCCCCCTCTTCCATCGCGGACAACATCACGCGATAGGCGGTCGGTGCAGTAAAGCAGACCGTGGCCTTATAGGTTTCGATGATTTCAATCATGTTGGGCGGGGATGCCTTTTCAAGCAAGGTCGCCGTCGCCCCGAACCGCAGCGGGAAGATCGCAAGCCCGCCAAGGCCAAAGGTAAAGGCCAGCGGCGGCGATCCGACAAACACGTCATCGGGCGTCACGTTCAGCACTTCCTTGGCATAGCCATCAGCAATGATCAGAAGATCCCGGTGGAAATGCATGGTCGCCTTGGGGCTTCCCGTGGTGCCCGATGTAAAGCCAAGCAAGGCAACATCATCACGCCCGGTATTGACCGCGTCAAACTTGACCGATTTGGTCAGTGCAATGCGATCCAGTTCCGCATCGTGGTTGGCCGTACCGTCAAACCCAATGACCTTTTTAAGAAACTTGCTATCCTTGGCGCACGCCACCAGTTCATCCATCAGGCGCGTGTCACACAGGGCAAATTCGATCTCGGCCTTATCAACGATCTGACCCAATTCGCCCGCACGCAGCATCGGCATGGTATTGACCACAACCGCACCAGCCTTGGTCGCTGCCAGCCAGCAAGCCACCATCGCCGGGTTATTGGCCGAACGGATCAGAATACGGTTGCCCGGCTTAACACCGTAATCCTCGACCAGGGCATGGGCGATCCGGTTGGTCCAGTCGGACAATTCCTTATAGGTACGCTGTCGACCATTGCCGATCAGGGCTGTGTTATCCCCAAACCCCTGTTCGACCATCTTGTCGGTCAGTTCGACCCCGGCATTCAGATATTCGGGATAGTCAAACCCATCCAGATTGATTTCCGGCCATTCTGCAAACGGGGGTAATTTATCCCGTGTGAAGCTATCGGTATGTGCGGTTGGTCCGAGCATTGTGAAGTCCCTGATACAGCCATTATTACGCCAGCGTTTGCCGTGCGATGATTATTTTCTGGACGTCGGATGCGCCTTCATAAATACGAAGAGCGCGGATTTCCCGGTACAGCGTTTCAACGATGTGGCCGCTGCGCACACCATCGCCGCCATGAATTTGCACCGCCTTATCAATGACGGTTTGTGCATGATCGGTTGAATAAAGTTTGGCCATTGCCGCCTCGCGACTGACCCGTGGTGCGCCACTGTCCTTAAGCCAGGCGGCGCGATACACCAGAAGGGCGGAGGCATCGATATCAAGCGCCATGTCAGCCACATGCCCCTGCACCATCTGCAGATCAAAAAGCGGTGCGCCAAACAGTTCGCGTTCCTGAACACGGTTGACGGTTTCATCCAATGCACGTCTGGCAAAGCCAAGGGCCGCCGCCGCCACGGTGGAGCGGAAAACATCGAGGACCGACATCGCAATTTTAAACCCGTCGCCACCATTACCCATCAGGGCTGCGGCCGGGATACGGCAATCGGTAAACTTCAAGCGTGCCAACGGATGCGGGGCAATGGTGTGCAGACGTTCCGCAATTTCAAAGCCCGGAATGCCTGCCGGGACGACAAAGGCCGAAAGACCCTTGGCACCAGGCGCCTCACCCGTACGGGCAAACAGGCAATAGAAATCGGCAATCCCACCGTTCGATATCCAGGTTTTCTCGCCATTCAGGATAAAGTCATCGCCATCGCGTTTGGCCTCAAGCGCGATATTGGCAACATCAGACCCCGATTGCGGTTCGGTCAGGGCAAAGGCGGCAATCGCCTTGCCGGAACGGACTTTGGGCAACCAGGTATCTTTCTGGTCTTTGGTTCCGAACAAGGAGATTGCGCCACTCCCCAACCCCTGCATCGCAAAGGAGAAATCAGCAAGCGCGTCATGGCGGGCCAGTGTTTCGCGGATCAGGCAAAGCGATCTGACATCAAGCTTTGATCCAGCATTCTCCGGATCAATCGCCGCATGACGCAGCCAGTCACCACTGGCCAGACGCGCGACAAGATCACGACAGGCAGCATCGACATCTTCATGATTGATGCCCTTGATGTTGGCCGTGGCCCAGTCATCAAGCTTTGCCGCCAGTTCACGATGGCGGTCTTCAAAGAATGGCCAATCAAGATAGGTCGTATCTGCCATCAGTCGCCCTCGAACACCGGTTTTTCCTTGGCAACGAATGCCTTGTAGGCGCGATTAAAATCCTCGGTCTGCATACAGATCGCCTGCGCCTGGGCTTCGGCCTCAATCGCCTGTTCGATGGACATGTTCCATTCCTGGGCCAGCATGGTTTTGGTCATCATGTGACCAAAGTTCGGGCCCTTGGAAATGCGGGTTGCCAGTTCGATGGCCTCTGCCTCAAGAACGTCTGCGTCGACAAGGCGGTTATAAAAGCCCCAGCGTTCGCCTTCCTCTGCCGACATCGATCGGCCGGTATAAAGAAGTTCTGCCGCCCGGCCCTGACCGATAATGCGCGGCAGGATGGCGCATGCCCCCATGTCACATCCGGCAAGCCCAACACGGGTAAACAGGAAGGCCGTTTTCGATGCCGCTGTCGCCAAGCGCAAATCAGATGCCATGGCAATGATGGCCCCGGCGCCCACACAAACACCATCCACGGCCGCAATGACCGGCTTGCCACAGCCGATGATGGCCTTGACCAGATCACCGGTCATGCGGGTGAATTCCAGAAGGCCCTTCATGTCCTTGTCGATCAGCGGACCGATAATGTCATGCACATCCCCGCCAGAGCAGAAATTGCCCCCGTTCGCCCCAAACACGACCGCCTTGACGTCATCGGCATAGACCAGATCGCGGAAAGTATCGCGAAGCTCCGCATAGCTATCAAAGGTCAGCGGGTTCTTGCGGTCCGGACGATCAAGGGAAATGACCGCAACGTCGCCTTCCATGCGCCAGTTGAAATGCTTGGGCGTGATGTTTGCCATCTTAGTCATTGTGGGGCGCCTCGTTAGGGTGGGAAATGTTGCGAAGGATACGGATCAGGGCATCGGCATCGCCCGATGACAAATCATCAAACAAATCCGAAACCCAACCTTCATGCACCAGCGCACGTTCGGCGAAATCCTTTTCACCGGCCGGGGTCAGGCGGACAATCGATGCCCGGCGATCATTCTCGACCGGCAGGCGGACGACAAGACCCTCGGCCACCAGACGATCAACGATCCCGGTCACATTGCTGTTTGAGACCATGAGCGATTTTGAAAGCTCGCTCATGCGCATGCCATCGCGTTCCCGGTAAAGGGCAGCCAAAACATCAAAGCGCGGCAGGGTGGTATTGAATTCCGTGCGCATCTTTTCGCGCAGCTCGCCTTCGATCTGGCGCGACACCTTAAGGATCTGCAGCCAGGCCCGCAGACGTGCCTTGGACAGATCAGACGTTTCGTTTCCCGCCTGTTCGGAAAGCCCTTCGGACTTGTTCATGTTCATACTTCTCCTCCCGAAACGGAAATCGTCTGTCCCGTTATCGATGCCGCGTTCGGGCTGCATAGCCACATGACGGTGTCAGCCACTTCTTCGGGCTGAATGAACCGGTTTTGCGGATTGATTTTGGCAAGGCTTGCGCGCGCGGCCTCATCGGTCATGCCGGTCTTGGCCACGATGTTTTCCACCGATTTCGCCAGCATCGGCGTTTCCATGAAGCCCGGGCAAACGGCATTGATCGTGATCGGGCTGTTGGCCAACTCAGCCGCCATGCCCTTGACCATGCCGACCACACCGTGCTTTGCCGCGCAATACGCCGTGACATAGGCATAGCCTTTCAGACCAGCGGTCGAGGCGATCGAAAGCAACCGCCCCGGCTTGGCCTTGTCCATGACAGCCAGCCCTTCGCGAAACGTCAAAAACGTCCCGGTCAGATTGACATCCATGGTGCGTTGCCACAGATCAACCGACGTTTTGCCAAGTGGCGCACTTTCGGCCATACCGGCATTGGCAATCACCAGATCCGGCGTACCGACCACATCGACCATGGTTGTAAACATGTCGCGCACCGATGTTTTATCGGTCACGTCCGCCACGATGGCGGTGATGTTCTCATGTTCGGCAACCTCGGCCAGCACATCTGATCGCCGTCCGGAAACAACAACCTTCACACCGGCATCGGCCAGCATCCGGGCCATCACGGCCCCGACACCGGACCCGCCGCCAGTGATCAATGCGTTATGAACGGCAAGATCGGTCATCGGTGCTTATACCTTTCCGGTCATGGTTTCAGCCCGCTCAGCCAAACGGCACATCTGATCGCGCCCGGCGTAATATGGCGCTGGCCAGTTTTCCGTGCGGTTGCCAAGGGCGGCCCCTTGATGCAGCGTCCAATACGGATTGGCCAGATGCGGGCGTGCCAGACAAACAAGGTCGGCACGACCGGCCATCAGGATCGAGTTGACGTGATCGGCCTCGTAGATATTGCCAACCGCCATGGTCGGAATTTCGGCCTCGTTGCGGATACGATCCGAGAACGGCGTCTGGAACATGCGGCCATAGACCGGCTTGGCATCGGTCGTCGTCTGGCCGGCCGAAACGTCACAGATATCGACGTCATTGGCTTTCAGCATTTTGGCGATCTCGACCGCTTCTTCTGGCGTAATACCGGCTTCTCCGACCCAGTCATTTGCGGAAATACGTACCGACATCGGCTTGGCTTTGGGCCAAGCCGCACGAACCGCGTTGATGACTTCAAGCGGATAACGCATCCGGTTTTCAAGCGATCCGCCATATTCATCATCGCGGATATTGCTGACCGGACTGATGAAGGATGACAAAAGATACCCGTGCGCGGCATGAACCTCGATCATGTCAAAGCCTGCACGCTCTGCCATTTCGGCCGATGCGACAAACTGGTCACGGACCATATCCATGTCTTCGCGGGTCATGGCCTTTGGCACCGCATTGCGATCCGACCATGCGATGGCCGATGCTGACATCAGCGGCCAGTTACCATCCTTAAGCGGTGCGTCTATTTCCTCCCAGCCCAGCTGGGTGGAACCCTTGCGCCCGGAATGCCCTATCTGCATACAAAGCTTGGCATCGGTTTCGGCGTGAACAAAATCGGTGATGCGTTTCCAGGCCTGCTCGTGGCTGGCGTCATAGGCGCCCGGGCAGCCCGGCGTGATCCGCCCTTCTGGCGAGACACAGGTCATCTCGGTATAAACCAGCCCGGCACCACCTTTGGCACGCTCGGCGTAATGCACCAGATGCCAGTCGGTCGGGCAGCCATTAACCGCCTTGTACTGCGCCATTGGCGAGACAACGATACGGTTCTTAAGCGACATCTCGCGCAACTGATATGGCACAAACATCGGATGGCGCACCGGCTCGGACGCAGGCAAACCTGCCTGTGTCTGGAACCATTTCTCTGCCCCCTCAAGCCACTTGGCATCGCGCAGGCGCAGGTTTTCATGGCTGATGCGCTGCGATCTGGTCAGAAGCGAATAGGTAAACTGGGTCGGATCAAAATCGAAATAACGTTCGATTTCTTCAAACCACTCCATCGAGTTGCGCGCAGCAGACTGCAGACGCAGAACCTCAAGACGGCGTTCGTCCTCGTATTTGTCAAAGGCCGACGTCATGTCGGGCTCTGAATGCAGGTAATTGGCCAGCGCAATTGCGCTTTCAAGTGCAAGCTTGCTGCCCGATCCGATGGAAAAATGCGCGGTTGCCGCCGCATCGCCCATCAGAACGATGTTTTCATGCGACCAGGTCTTGCAAAGGACCCGCGGGAAGCTCAGCCAAGCTGATCCGCGAATGTGGTGCGCATTGCTCATCAATGGATGACCGCCAAGATGATCCTTGAAGATGGCTTCGCAGGTCGCAACCGACTCTTCCTTGCTCATCTCGCCGAAACCATAGGCATCCCATGTACCTTGCGTGCATTCGACAATGAAGGTCGCGGTCTCGTCATCAAACTGATAGGCGTGCGCCCAGACCCAGCCCTTGTCGGTTTCTTCAAAGATAAAGGTAAAGGCGTCATCAAATTTCTGATGCGTACCCAGCCAGACAAATTTGCATTTGCGGGTATCGATATCGGGCTGGAAGTGGTCTGCCAATTCGGTGCGGGTTTTGGAATTCAGACCATCACTGGCAACGACCAGATCAAATTCCTTGGCGTAATGCGCAGCACTTTCGGCTTCGGTCTCAAAACGAAGCTCAACCCCCAGTTCGCGTGCACGTTCTTGCAACAGGATCAGAAGCTTTTTACGGCCAATGCCACAGAAACCATGACCGGTAGAGATCGTCTTTTCGCCGCGATACTGAACCGCAACATCATCCCAATAGGAAAAGCTGGCGCGAATGGCCTCGGCACTTTTGCCATCATTCTCGGCCAGATTGTCCAGCGTCTCGTCAGACAGCACCACGCCCCAGCCAAATGTGTCATCGGGCTTGTTGCGTTCAATCACAACAACCTCATGCGCGGGGTCGCGCAATTTCATCGAGATTGCAAAATAAAGTCCCGCAGGACCGCCACCCAGACAAGCTACTCTCACCAGCTTTTCCCTTCCTGATTTGTTTGGTTGTTTCGGGAAACTGATAAAACGGTACGCCTCGATTTCATTTATTTCAAGCACAAATATTTTAGGTTTGAAATATTTTCAGATTTGCCTAGAATTTCCCCCATAATCACAATGCGCCCTGCACCGTAACGTGGCGCACCACTCAGAATTTCAGGGAACCGACCATGATTACCGACTGGGACGATGCTTATGCCAATGGCGATTACATTGCCGATGCCGCAACCTATCCGGAACTTTGGGCGACCCAATCGGCAACGTTTCGCGATGCTTTAACGAACGATGATCGCGCCCGGCTCGACATTGCCTATGGCGATGCGCCGCGCGAAAAATATGATCTGTTCCTGCCGACCGGAACGGCCAAGGGCCTCGTGGTGTTCGTGCATGGCGGCTATTGGAAGGCGTTTGATAAATCAAGCTGGTCGCATCTTGCCAACGGTGCGGTTGCCAGGGGCTGGGCTGTTTGCATGCCAAGCTACACGCTTGCCCCCGATGCGCGTCTGCCAAAGATCACCGCGCAGATCGCGGCGGCCATAACGCACGCAGCCGATCAGATCGATGGCCCGATCCATATCACCGGTCATTCTGCCGGCGGGCATCTTGTCAGCCGTATGGTATCTGACACATCCCCCCTTTCCGCCCAGGTTCAGGCGCGGATTGAAAACACCGTCTCGATCAGCGGCTTGCATGATCTGCGCCCGCTTCTCAAGACCACGATGAATGAAACCCTGCAGCTTGATGGGGATGAGGCCGCGCGTGAAAGTACCGCCCTGCTAAAGCCCGCCTTGCCGTGCTCGATCACCTGCTGGGTCGGGGCGGATGAACGCCCGGAATTCGTCCGTCAGAATGATCTGCTTGCCAATATCTGGACCGGCCTTGGTGCCAGCACGCGCGCCGTGCATGCGCCCGACAAACATCATTTCAATGTCATTGCCGATCTTGCCGATCCCGACTCAGACCTTGTCGCCTGCCTGCTCACCCCGATCCGTGCTGAGGACGTATAATATGTCGACCGTCACCCTCACATTCGAAAACGCCATTGCCTTTATTACGGTCAACAATCCGCCGATCAACGCTACCAGCCATTCGGTGCGTAGCGGCCTCGTCAATGCGCTTGATCAGATTGACAGTAATAATGACATCCGGGCCGCGATCCTGATCTGCGACGGTAAAACCTTTATCGCCGGTGCCGATGTCAGTGAATTCGGCCAACCGCCGAAAGCCCCTATCCTGCCCGACGTGATCAAACGTCTTGAGGCCACCACCAAACCAATCATCGCCGCCATTCACGGCCACGCCCTTGGCGGCGGATTGGAAGTTGCCCTCGGCTGTCATTACCGGATTGCTGACAGCAAAGCCAAACTCGGCCTGCCGGAAGTCAATCTCGGCCTGATCCCGGGTGCCGGCGGCACGATCCGCTTGCCTCGCCTGGTCCCGGCCACAGAAGCTGTTACCATGATCACCAGCGGCAAACCCGTAACGGCTACCAAGGCCAACCAAATCGGCCTGTTTGATGCCATTACCCATGGCGCGCTCCGCGACGCTGCCCGCGATTTCGCCAAGACCATACTGGATCGCGAAATACCCAAGCCGCTTTTACTGCACGGTCCCGTAAATGCGCCCAGTGCCACCGAATGGGATGACATTACTGCTAGCACGAAAAAGAAAGCACGCGGTCAAATCGCCCCGCTTGCCGCCATTTCGGCCATTCGCACCGGGATTGAGCAAGGCCCTGATGCCGGGCTTGCCTATGAGCGAAAAAAATTCGTTGAGCTGCGCGACAGCGATCAGTCAAAGGCGCTCCGCCATATCTTCTTCGCTGAACGCTCAGTTGCCAAACTGCCCGAACTCAAGGGCGTCTCCCCCAACCCACTCCATCAGATCGGCGTCATCGGCGGCGGCATCATGGGGGCGGGTATCGCAACAGCCTCCCTGCTTGCCGGCTATGACGTCACCATCATTGAACGCGATGAAGATGCCTGTGCCAATGGCCGCGCCACCGTCGAAAAGCACCTGTCAGGCAGCCTTAAGCGCGGCCTGATCAGCCACGAGTGCTTCGATGCGCTCATGACTGCCCTTTCGACCAGCACCGACTACGCCGCCTTGGCCGATGCAGATCTGGTGGTCGAGGCTGTGTTTGAAGACATGGCCGTCAAACATGACGTGTTTGGCAAACTCGCAAAGCATTGCAAGCCCGATGCAGTCCTGGCCTCCAACACGTCCTATCTCGATATCAACGAAATCGCGGCAAACTGCGCACATCCAAACCGCGTGATTGGGCTGCATTTCTTCTCGCCCGCCCATATCATGAAGCTGTTGGAAGTCGTGCGCACCGAGAAGGCGGACGCCAAAAGCCTCGCAACCGCGTTTGCCTTCGCACGCGACCTTGGCAAGATCGCTGTCCCCTGCGGCGTCTGTGATGGCTTTATCGGCAACCGGATCATGTCGGCCTACCGCAAGCATTGCGAATACATGCTCGAAGACGGCGCGCTCCCCCATCAGATCGATGCCGCCATGGTCGAATTCGGCTTCCCAATGGGCCTGTTTGCCATGCAGGATATGGCAGGCCTCGAAATTTCCTGGGCCACCCGCAAACGTCTCGCCCCCTTCCGCGATCCGTCCGAACGCTACGTGGCACTTGGCGATTGTCTCTGTGAAATGGGCCGCTTTGGCAAAAAGAACGGCCTTGGCTGGTATCGCTATGATGAAAATGGCAAGGCTCAGCCGGACCCGGAAGTCGATGCGCTGGTGATCGCCGAGTCAGAAAAGAAGGGCATCACACGCCGTGACTTCACCAAAGCCGAAATCATGGATGTGATCCTTGGGGCAATGCGCAGCGAAGGTGACAAGATCCTTGCTGAGGGCATCGCCAACAACGCAGATGCCATTGATGTGGTGATGATCAATGGCTATGGCTTCCCAAGACATAAGGGCGGGCCGATGTTTATGACTGCGAACGAGGATTAGGCGAGAATTGCGGGGGCAGGATTAGTCTCCGCCCTTCGGGCTCCGCCAGCTCCGGCCTGTGGCCTTCGCAAAGAACCTGCAAACAGGCATTGGCCTGTTTGCGTTCTTCCAATCCGCATACACCCGACAAACGAACATTAAAAAAGCAGCGGTGTTAAGTGTCAAGGACCGCTGCATGATATATGCGCATCCTTGCGTTTGCCCTTACAATGATTTTGCGCATGACGGCGACAAGCGCGACCTTTCCGGGTTTTCCCTTTTGTTTGAGGCGTTGGTAGAAGGCTTTCATCTCCGGATCGAAGCGAATAGCAGGTAGTGCGGCGACATAGAGAACGTCGCGCACCTGTTGTCTGCCGCCGGCAATCGTTCTTTTGCCCCGCATGAGGCCGCTATCACGATTGAGCGGTGCCACACCAACCAGTTTGGCAATCTGGCCTTTGTCCAACCGTCCGAGTTCAGGCAATCCAGCCAGCAGGAAGCAAGCGGTTCTCATCCCGATACCTTTCAGCGACATCAGAACATTTGCCTGAGCCTGCAAGTCCTCAT